>NZ_CP019448.1:1234931-2469862 GCF_002951835.1 Simonsiella muelleri ATCC 29453
TACGTCGTGCGCGCGAAGCAGGTGAGCCGATTACCACTGCTATTCGTGAGCAACAGGTCGCAGCAGCTGCAACCACGCATCGTGTGAAAGAGGGCGATACCTTATTCAATATCGCCCAGCGTTACAATTTAAATGTGGTGGATTTGGTTAATGCCAA
The DNA here is from genome assembly GCF_002951835.1 of Simonsiella muelleri ATCC 29453. GTDB lineage: Bacteria > Pseudomonadota > Gammaproteobacteria > Burkholderiales > Neisseriaceae > Simonsiella > Simonsiella muelleri. The sequence continues at coordinate 1,235,089 of NZ_CP019448.1, forward strand.
TAATTTGCGTGGCAACAGCATTCGTGTTGGACAGGTATTGAAAGTAACGGGTTCTAAATCCGTCAATCCACCGCGTAACCCGATGACCAAAGTGTCTGGCAGAACATCTGCTGTGATGGGTTTGAGTCGTGAGGTAACGGTTTCTAGCGTGCCATTTGATTCACGTAATCAAAAAAATACACGTAAACCAACAACTTCTAAAACCAAAATCAATACGAAGTTAATGCCAAGTTAATAATGGTTTTTTTGAATAATATAAGCATAGGCAGCCTGAAAATCAGTTGATTTGTTTTCAGGCTGCCTTTTTTGGAGAAAAAACATGAGAATTTTAGGGTTTGTATTGGGTTCTGTGATTTGGTTTTGGGTAGTATACTCGCTGACTATGGCACTGGCACAAGCCATCAAAACAGGTATTGCCTCGAATTCTATTAAAAAATATGTTTATCATCAACAACCTATTAAGTTTTTATTGACTGTATTGGTTCAATTTATTTTTTGGTTGGGCATGGTGGGTTGGTGGCTAAATGGTGTGTGGAATTTGTTGATAAAATTAGCAGATTGATTATTGTGCCAATTTTATTTTTTCGTTACGATTTTATTTTGTTGAATGATTTATTCAGGCTGCCTGAAAAATCAATATGACCATTGGAGTGATTAATGTCTCGTTTTCAAAATGCCCGTTTGACCGCTATACGCCACATTGAATCAGAAAATAAACTGATTTTAAGTTTTGCGAATTTGCCAGATTATGAAATGAATAGTGTGGTGGATTTTTCGTTGTCTGGATTTTTTCCGCACAATATTTTATTTGATTTATATGAATATTCGCTTGCCACGCTGCCTGCGCGATTGGCAGCAGAGTTTCCCGTTTTGTCGTATTATTTGCACAGTGGCGAAGATTGGCAGATTTTCTATTTATCGCCACAAGTGGGTTTAGGGGGAATTGTGGTTTGTGCCACGCTGGGCGAACTGCCCGAGACGGAAATTTAGGCACTGCTAATTTTCAGGCTGCCTGAAGCGACATTTGATGTGTAAGTCCGTTTGTGCTTGACAACAACATGGCAAAATTTCATCAGGTTGCAAAAATGCCATCGGCAATTGTGCATAAGATACGCAGCCTGAAAGCAATTTGATGCGACACGACCCACAATAACCATTGCGACATTGATATTCTACAGCATATCCTAATTTTTCTAGTGTTTCCAATAAATTAGAGTGTTCGGGCAAATTAAATTTACCTTCATCGGTGGTAATGGTGGTCATTTTCAGGCTGCCTAATTAGAGTAGGGGGAAAAGTTTTATAATTCAAAATCTTCCAAATCGGCGGCACGTACTTCCGCATCAATTTGTCCAATCAAATATGATGAAATTTCCACTTCTTGCGGTGCAACCTGCACATTATCAGATGACAACCACGCGTTAATCCATGGAATCGGATTTTGTAATGCTTTGGGAAAAGCTTGTGGCAACCCAACAGCGGACATTCGTAAATTTGTAATATATTCAACATATTGACCCAAAATATCTTTATTGAGACCAATCATAGAACCGTCTTTGAACAAATATGCAGCCCATTCTTTTTCTTGCGCGGCAGCTTTTTTGAATAATGCCACGCATTCATCGTGCAATTCAGCGGCAATTTCGGCCATTTCGGGGTCATCTGTACCATTTCGCATCAGATTCAGCATGTGTTGTGTGCTGGTCAAATGCAGTGCTTCATCACGCGCAATCAGTTTGATGATTTTGGCATTGCCCTCCATCAATTCGCGTTCGGCAAACGCAAAACTGCACGCAAACGAAACATAAAACCGAATGGCCTCCAGCACATTCACGCACATCAAACACAGATACAGTTTCTTTTTTAACTCGCGCAGTGAAATGGTTATTTCTTTATTATTGATGAGGTGTTTTCCTTCACCTAACAGATTGAAATATTGGGTATATTCAATTAAATCATTGTAATAACACGCGATGTCTTCGGCACGTGCAATGATGTATTCATTTTGCACAATGTCATCAAAGACCACCGATGGGTCATTGACAATATTGCGGATAATGTGCGTATAGCTGCGTGAATGAATGGTTTCAAAAAACGCCCACGTTTCAATCCACGTTTCCAATTCAGGAATAGACACCAATGGCAACAACGCCACATTTGGGCTGCGTCCTTGAATGCTATCCAACAGAGTTTGATACTTTAAGTTACTGATAAATATGTGTTTTTCGTGTTCTGGTAATTTGGCGTAATCCATGCGGTCGCGTGATAAATCCACTTCCTCAGGTCGCCAAAAGAATGAAATTTGCTTTTCAATTAATTTTTCAAACACTTCATATTTTTGTTGGTCGTAACGCGCCACGTTCACAGGCTGCCCAAAAAACATGGGTTCAACTAAGGGATTATTTGGATTTTTGCTGAACGTACTGTATTGCATTTGCAAGTGTTCACAAGGCATGATGGGATTCTTTCACATTTTGAAATATTTTTAACAGGGCGAATTTTAACGCAAAATGCGAATTCAGGCAGCCCAAAGAATCATTTACTAAATAAAATAAACAGCCAAATAAAAATAAAACAATTTAATATCAATACGTTTTATTTTATTTGGCTTTTATTAAAAGGCTGCCTGAAAAATTATTCAGTTGCATCGGTTACTTTTTCTGAACCTTGTTCCGTTTTTACGATTTTGCTCAAGTTATCCATAAATGCTTCTGCCATCGCATTGCGCTCGGTTACAGGCAGCATAATTTGTTTCACGGTGGACAAGGTTTCCACATCAGCTGCCGCCGCTTGTTTCACAGTTTGCACTTCAATCAATTGTGGTGCGCCCAAATTATCAATCAAAACGTAAGCAGGTTTTCCATTTTTTGGTATGGTTTTCATGAAGTTAGCATATGCTTCGGGGCTGAAATTACCTTGCGCTTGTTCAGGCGAAACTTCTTGGACAGGCGACCAATTCAGAGCAAGCATTTTGCCTGCTTGCAATTCTGCCAAAATTTTCTTGGCTTCATCAGTCGCCAAACGCGCACTCTCCGAACGCACGAAATCGCCTTTTACGCGTTCTTTTACGGCATCAAATGCTTGAACTGTTTGTTGACGTGTTTGTGTGGCGCGAACAAACCATGTTGTTCCATCAACGGTAATGGCTTCGGAATTGTGTTTTTTATCAAAGACATCATCACTAAATAATGCATCTACAACGGCATTGGGAATTTTTGCAGCGGGCGCATTATCACGTGTTAGCCATTCGCTATGTGTTTGAACCGTCAGTCCTAATTTTTCGGCGGCTTTTTTCAGGCTGCCTGAATCATCAAAAGCAGCTGCGCTCAATTCTTCGCGTAACTTGGTATAAGTTTGTTGTGCTTTTTTCAATTTGGCGGCATCACGCGCTGCGGTGTCATCGCTGGCGGTTGCGTTACCTAAGTTTTTGGCACGAATGATGTGATAACCGAAATTGCTTTCCACAACGTCGCTCACGCCGCCAGACTCTACGCCAAACGCCGCTTTTTTGAATGCGTCATTGACCAAATTGCCTTGTGCGGAAAACTCACCGATTATGCCAGATTTATCTTTACTATCAGAGTCTTGAGAATATTTTTTGGCTAATTCGGCAAATTTATCAGGATTGGCTTGTGCTTCTTTGGCAATTTTTTGCGCTTCTTCTTTGGCTTTATCTTTATTGCTGCCAAAAGGAATCAGAATATGTGCAATTTCACGCTTATTGGTTGATGAATTTTGGACATCTTGTTGTGCTTGTTTCACTTCTTCATCGCTAACGGTTTCTTTTTCAGCCAGCGTTTGTGGCGAAAAACGCACAAATTCAAATTGTACTGCTTGTGGTAGCGTGTAGGATTTTTGGTTAGCATCGTAGAATTTTTTCAATGACGCATCATCTATTTTCACTTTACTTTCAAATGCTTGTGGATTAACACCTACATTGCGAATTTTGCGCATTGCCATTGTGCTGTTTAAAAATTGCGCTACTTGGCTATCAGCAACCACGTTGCTGCCCAAAATTTTGCCAATTGATTCTAATAATAAAGTTTCGCGTTCGCTTTCCAAAAATTGCTGTTCACTCAAGCCATTACTTGCCAAAATTTGTTTGAATAATTCGGTGCTAAATTTGCCATTGGCATCATGGAAATTTTTATTATTCACAATGCTTTGTTTTAATTCGGTTTCTGAAATACTTAAACCCAATTGTTTCGCGCCTTCAGTCAAATAAGCACGATTCATTAATTGACGAAACACCGCTTCACGAGTTGCGCCTTGATTGGCACGGACGGCATTATCTAATTGATAACGCGTGATGATTTGGTCGCCAATTTTGACAATATATTGATTATTAGAGCCAAAACTGAATTGACTCGCGCCAAATCCAATAAATGAAATACCAATTAATGCCAATAAAACTTGGGCGGTGGTGCGGTGTTTTTCAATAGATGCAAACATTTTGATTTTCAAATAAAAAAGTTAAAAATAATTATTTCAGGCAGCCTGAAATCCTAAACGCATCGGATTATATCATTAGATTGCAGGGGCAAATAACAATTCATCTTGCCCTAAGCTACGGATTAATTTTTGCTGCGTTGTTTGGCAGCGCGAGCGCGTTTGCGTGGGCTATCGCTTTGGTTGGATTTTGCAGGCTGCCTTGATTCTGATTTTGGTTTAATTTTAACTGATTTTTTGGGTTTTTCGGTTTTTTTGCGAGCTTTTGGCGTGGTTTCGCTGGTTTTGTCGGCTTTTTTGCGTTTGGCTTTGCGCATGGATTTAGCATCAGATTCTGCCAATAAACGCGCTGCTTCGTCCAAAACCGATGTGGCAATTTGGATTTTTTTTGACGATTTTTTAGTCAATTTTCCTTCAGGCAGCCTGTCGTCAAATTGGGTAGATTTGCGTGATTTCTTTGATTTTTTTACCTCTGAAATCAAGAGTAAATCAATACGTGAAGTTTCTAAGTCAGCTCGTGCCACTTTGACTTGTACACGGTCGCCTACATCAAATCGCACGCCACTGCGTTCGCCTATCATCGCCATTAAATCTTCACGGTATTGGAAATAATCTTCGCCCAACTCTGATACGTGAATCATGCCATCAATATGCACATCGTCCAACGTAACGAATACCCCAAAATTGGTAATACGCGAAATTTTGCCACCAAAAACATCGCCGACTTTGTCGCGCATAAAATAGGTTTTTAGCCAATTTTCCACATCACGACTGGCTTCATCAGCACGGCGTTCGCAAAATGAACAATGTGCGCCTAACTCCTGCCAACTGCTTTCATCATACGTCTTTTTCGCCAAAATGGCTTTAATTGCACGATGCACCAACAAATCAGGATAACGACGAATCGGTGAAGTGAAATGCGTATAATGCTCGTACGCCAAGCCAAAATGTCCTTCATTTTCAGGTTCATAAACCGCTTGCTGCATGGAGCGCAACAACATAGATTGAATGATTTCACGGTCGGGACGGTCGGTAATTTGTGCGGCGAGTTCGCCATAATGTTTCGGTTGAGGGTCATCGCCACCACCCAAACGCAGACCCAACAATGCCAATTGTTCGCGCAAAGTTGCCAATTTTTCGGGTGTTGGACCAGAGTGATTGCGATATAACGCGTTATGTTGATGTTTTAACAAGAAATCTGCTGCACACACATTTGCTGCCAACATACATTCTTCAATTAATTTATGCGCATCATTGCGATGCACTTCTTCAATGCGTTCAATTTTGCCATTGTCATCAAAAATCATTTGTGTTTCAATGGTTTCAAATTCCATTGCGCCGCGTTTGAAACGTTTTTGCTGCAAAATTTGAAATAATTTGTACAACACGTTCAGGCAGCCTGAAAACTGATTTTCTGTTTTATTTTCAATCCATTGCCAAACTTGATTGTACGTCAAACGTCCATGCGATTTCATGACTGCAGGATAAAACTCATACGATTTCACGTTGCCCGCGTACGTAATTGTCATGTCGCAGACCATGCAAAGCCGCTCCACATCAGGGTTTAGCGAACAAATACCATTGGACAATTTTTCAGGCAGCATGGGAATGACACGGCGCGGAAAATACACGCTGGTGGCGCGTTCTCGTGAATCAATATCAATTAAATCATGTGGTTGAACATAATGACTCACGTCTGCAATCGCCACCACCAAACGATAATTGCGCCCAATTTTTTCGGCGTAAACCGCGTCATCAAAATCACGCGAAGTCTCGCCGTCAATCGTAACAAGCGGCAAATCACGCAAATCCACGCGGTTTTTGCGGTCGGTTGCGCGGACTTTGTCGGGAATTTTGTCCGCTGCTTTCAGGCAGCCTGTACTGAATTCGTGGGGCAATTTGTGTTTGCGTACAGCGATTTCAATTTCCATGCCACTATCGGCATAATCACCTAAAATTTCAGTAATTTTTGCGACAGCAGGGCGATGATTTTCGGGATAACTTTCAATTTCTGCCACAATCACTTGTCCTGATTTGGGCTGAAGTTGTGCGACGCTATCGGGTTCTAAAATAACGTTTTGATGCAAGCGTTTGTCTTCGGGTTCAAGCACCGCCACGCCGCGTTCCAAATAAAATCGTCCGACAATGGATTTTTGTCCGCGTTCCACGATATCCAATACTTGAGCTTCGCGGCGACCGCGTTTATCCAAACCAGCAGGACGAACGGTAACGATATCGCCATTCATCACGCCACGCAATTGGCGTTCATACAGCACAAAATCCTTGTCGCCTGTGGTTTTGAGTGGAACGGCAAACGCGAAACCGTCTTTATGCATTTCCACGCGACATTTGACAATATCTAATTTTTCCGCCACACAGACCAAGTTTTTGCGATTAATCAAAATTTGCCCATCACGCGCCATTGCTTTGAGACGGCGTTCAAAAAATTCAAACTCCTCATCGGTAATGGATAATTTTTCGGCAAGCGTGGGGATTTTTTGTGGTACGCCAGCTTGTTCCAGCAATTCAATTATCCATTCACGGCTAGGCAATGGGTGGTCATATTTTTGTTGTTCGCGTGTTAAATAAGGGTCTTTTTCACGTAAATTCAGTGTGTTGGTGTTTTTATTTTTAGCCATTCTTGACAATCCTTTTGTAGTATTTATATAATGCTATTCCTTATCTGTATGCAATACTTTAACGCAAATATCGCATAAAAGCAAAGCCCAGATGGCGGAATTGGTAGACGCGCTAGTTTCAGGTACTAGTATCCGTAAGGATGTGGAAGTTCGAGTCTTCTTCTGGGCACCAAATTCAGAAAAAGCAGCCTTTTTAGGTTGCTTTTTTTCGTAAACAAAAACCTTTGTAACACCCAATCTTCGGTGTATTTCTTCGCGATTCGCTTCTCTAGTATTTAAAAATATTTTAATTATCTGAACATTATTTGATGTTATTGCTTTAAATTGCGCTCATCATCTAAGGTTTTGTAAAGGTTTCAGGCTGCCTGAAAGTTTTGTGTATTGTAAGGCAGCCTGAAACATGAGTAAAATTCGTCTTCTAAACAATTTTTTGATGATATGAGTAATCAAGTGGCGGTTCACGCAAAAATCAAAATGCTATAATTTTCAGGTAGCCTGAAAAAAACACGTACCCAGCGAAAGAAATTAAACTCATCTATTTTTACTTTAAAAACAGAAAGCAACTCATGCCAAATTATACCCTCAAACAAGCCAGCAACTTGCTGCAATCTAAACAAATCTCTGCCGTTGAACTTGCCAACGAGTACCTAACCGCCATCAACGCGCAAAATCCAGCCATCAATGGCTACATTACGCTGGATACCGATAAAACCCTAGCAGCAGCAGCTCAAGCCGATGCGCAAATTGCAGCAGGCAACGCCACCGCATTAACAGGTGTACCGATTGCGTTCAAAGATATTTTTTGCCACACAGGTTGGCGCACCGCTTGCGCATCAAAAATGTTGGATAATTTTGTTGCGCCCTACACCGCAACCGTTGTGCAAAATTTGTTAGACGCAGGCATGGTAACGCTTGGTCGTACCAATATGGACGAATTCGCAATGGGTTCAACCAACGAAAATTCATATTATGGCGCAGCAAAAAATCCATTTAATCATCATCATGTAACAGGCGGCTCTTCGGGTGGGTCGGCAGTAGTTGTGGCTGCACGCCTTGCACCTGTGGCATTGGGGTCGGATACAGGCGGCTCAATTCGCCAACCTGCATCACATTGTGGCATCACAGGCTTGAAACCGACTTACGGCGTAGTGTCGCGCTTTGGCATGATTGCTTACGCCTCCAGCTTTGACCAAGCCGGACCAATGGCACAAACAGCCGAAGATTGCGCGATTTTGCTCAACACAATGGCGAGTTTTGATGAACGTGATTCCACCAGTTTGGAGCGCGAACGAGAAGATTTTACGCGCGATTTAAATCAGCCACTCAAAGGCTTAAAAATTGGCTTGCCCAAAGAATATTTTACGCCAAACAACAGCGCAGACGTTCAGGCAGCCTTGCAAAACGCAATGGATTTACTAAAACAACAAGGCGCACAATTGGTAGAAGTTTCTCTGCCGCAAACTGAATTATCCATTCCAGCGTATTATGTTTTAGCGTCAGCCGAAGCCAGTACCAACTTATCGCGTTACGATGGCGTCCGCTACGGACACCGCGCCAAAGAATTCGCCAATCTAGACGAAATGTACAGCAACACCCGCGCCGAAGGTTTTGGTAGCGAAGTCAAACGCCGTATTATGATTGGTACTTATGTGTTGTCGCACGGTTACTACGATGCGTATTATTTAAAAGCACAAAAATTGCGCCGACTCGTGGCAAACGATTTTCAGGCAGCCTTTAAACAATGCGACATCATTTTAGCACCCAATGCGCCAACTTCTGCTCCAGAATTAAACAGCCTAAATCAAGACCCTGTACAAGCTTATTTGTCAGATATTTACACGATTGCCGTGAATTTGGCGGGTTTGCCGGCGTTGAGTTTACCTGCGGGTTTGGGCGCGGACGGTTTGCCGATTGGCGTGCAACTGATTGGTAATTATTTCAGTGAAGCGAAAATTTTAGGCGCGGCGCACCAAATGCAGCTGAACAGCGATTGGCATACCAAAACACCTGTGTAATTTTTCAGGCAGCCTGAATGAAAGGAAATCATTATGGCAACGTGTATTCCCAGTATTAATCAGCTAGAAAGTTATTTAGATAATGCTGCTGAACGCCGTGTTGCGAAGTTTTTAGATAAACATTTGGGAGATGAATGTATCGTTTGGTGCAATATCCCGATGAATAAAAAACATCGTTATGCTGATTTTTTGGTTTTGATACCTCAAATGGGTTTATTGTGTTTAGAAGTGAAAGACTGGCATTTAAAAACCATTGGGGCATTAAATAAAAATAAATGCACACTTAATGTTGATGAGCAGATTATCCAAAAAGTGTCGCCTCTGATTCAGGCGCGAACATATATTAATAATGTGGTTCGTGAATTGGAAAAAGACGCTGTCTTGCAGCAAAAAGAAGGGGAATACGCTGGTAATCTTGTTGTGCCTTATGCTTATGGTACGATTTTCACGCATTTTTCGCGTGGACAATTGCGACAAAAATTGCAGCAAGAAAACGCAGAAATAAGCGATTGGGATAATATTTTCCCGTATGAATTGGTGATGTATCAAGATGATTTAGCTTATGGTATGCCTTCACAGGAAGTGAAAAATCGCTTAGCGAGAATGTTTATTAATTCATTTCCTTGTCATTTAAATCGTGAGCAAATTGACCGCATTCGTTGGCATTTGTTCCCTGAAATTCGGATTAGTACGCCTGTACAACAAGATTTGTTTGCCGAGAAAAATGAGCAGCCTGAAAATCATCAAAATGATAAAACAACCGATATTCCTAGTGTCAAACCCATTACTCAAATTCCAGAGATTGTTAAAGTAATGGATATGCAGCAGGAATTAATTGCGCGCATGATGGGCGACGGGCATCGTGTGATTCATGGTGTGGCAGGCTCTGGCAAGACGTTAATTTTAGGTTTGCGGGCACAGATTTTGGCAGAACGGACCAATAAGCCTATTTTGATTTTGTGTTACAACATTACACTGGCAGCTAAATTGCGTGTACTGATGCAAGAACGAGGTTTATCTGAATGTGTAAAGGTTCATCATTTTCATGGCTGGTGTGGGCATTTGGTTAAACAATTTGGTATTCAATACAATGCTGAAGAACAGCAATTGGAAGGCTTTGAAAAGCCTGTTTATGCTGTGTTACGCGCGGTGGCAAATGGCAGTATTCCTAAAGAACAATATGGCGCAATTTTGATTGATGAAGGTCATGATTTTGAAGCAGATTGGCTGCGTTTAATCGTTCAAATGCTGGATAAATCAGAAAATCATTTGTTGTTGCTTTATGATGATGCGCAGTCTATTTATCCGCATCAAGCTGGGCAAAAAGGGATCAAATTTAGTTTGTCTAGTGTAGGAATTGAAGCGCGGGGACGGACAGTAAAATTAGCCAATAATTATCGTAATACAAAACAAATCATTGGTTTTGCGCATATTTTTGCACAGCAAAATCTGGCAGAGCGCGAAAGTGATGAAGACAATATACCAACGGTTGAACCCTGTGCAGTAGGGGCAGATGGCTATTCACCGTTTATTAAAATGTGCCAAAACTGGCAAGATGAATTGGCTTATTTGGAACGCTGCCTGAAAAAATGGCAGCAAGAAAATATTTCACTTAACGAAATTGCGATTATTTGTGCCAATAAATATCAGTGTAAAGATGTATGTAATATTTTGAATCGTTTGGGTTTAGCGCATTGGGCGTTGCAGGAATCCAGTGTTCGTAAGCAGTATAATCCTCGTCATGATAAAATTGCAGTGCTTGCAATTCCCAGTAGCAAGGGGTTGGAGTTTTCGCGTGTATTGTTGATGGGAACGGAAACTTTGATTGCTCATCATGATGACCCAACGCGGTTGATTTATGTAGCGATGACGCGTGCTCAATCGCATTTGATTATGACGCTATCTGGTAATAATGCAGTTGTGGAACACATACAAAATAGTTTTAATGCGTGGAAAGCTGTTCAGGCTGCCTGAAATTTGTAAAACATGAAGACAATCTATCTTATTCGACACGCCCAAAGTGTGGTTAATGCAGGGGATGATACCGAGGTCGTAACTTATGCCAATGCCGATATTCCGATTACTGAATTGGGGCAACAACAGGCAGAACAATTGGCAATTTGGTTAATGGAACATGTTGAAAATGTAAAAGAAATTTTTGTTTCACCCTATTTGCGGACACAGCAAACTGCTGCGCCTTATGTGCAAAAGATGCAGTTATTGCCCACAGTTTTAGATGATTTGCATGAGTTTAATTATTTATCTTTTTCCAAGATTAAGGGTAAAACATTTCAGGAATTAAGAAATCAAGCTCAATGTTATTGGGCAACTAATGATACAAATTTTAGAGATGGTGAAGATTGTGATAGTTTTGCTTCATTTTTCAATAGAATCAATCATATTCGTGAATATTTTCTAGAAAAAACTGATGGAGTATATGTAGTATATGGGCATGGTTTTTGGATAGGTGTGTTGTTATGGCAACTATTGGGGCGATATTCGGATGAATTGGATATGCAAAAATTTCGTGAATTTGAATTATTGATTCGTCCCAAAAATACTGATGTATTTGTATGGCAAATAGATGCGCATATAGAAAGTATTGCTAAGATTAGGAAATAATATTTTTGCTTGAATGAGATAGTGATATTGCTAGATTATTCACTACTGTAGAAGCTGTAATTTTTGTATTACATTCAACTAAAATTATTTTAAAAAATTTAAACTGTTAGAAAGATTAAATCATGACTTGGGAAACCGTAATCGGACTAGAAATTCACGTCCAACTCAATACCAAATCCAAAATTTTTAGCGGTGCATCAACGGCGTTTGGTGCAGAACCAAACGCACACGCCAGCGTGGTGGAATGCGCTTTGCCGGGTGTGTTGCCTGTGATGAATCGTGAAGTGGTGGAAAAAGCGATTAAATTGGGTTTAGCACTGAATGCGAAAATCAATCAAAAAAATGTGTTTGACCGAAAAAACTATTTTTATCCAGATTTGCCCAAAGGTTATCAAATCAGTCAGTTAGATTTGCCTATTGTGGAACACGGAAAATTAGATATTGTTGTGGGCGATGAAGTCAAAACCATCAACGTAACCCGCGCTCACATGGAAGAAGACGCAGGCAAATCAGTACACGAGGGCTTGAACGGCGCAACAGGCATTGATTTAAACCGCGCTGGCACACCATTGCTGGAAGTGGTGTCCGAACCTGAAATGCGTTCGGCAGCAGAAGCGGTGGCGTATGCGAAAGCTTTGCACGGCTTGGTCACTTGGCTGGATATTTGCGATGGCAATATGGCGGAGGGTTCGTTCCGCGTGGACGCGAATGTTTCTGTTCGTCCGAAAGGTCAAGCAGAATTTGGTACGCGCCGCGAAATCAAAAACTTAAATTCTTTCCGTTTCTTGGAACAAGCCATTAATTATGAAGTAGACGCGCAGATTGAAATTTTGGAAGATGGTGGCAAAGTCCAACAAGCGACCATGTTGTTTGACCCTGAAAAAGGCGAAACGCGTGTGATGCGTTTGAAAGAAGATGCGCACGATTACCGCTATTTCCCTGACCCTGATTTGTTGCCTGTCATCATTTCTGACGAGCAATTAAATAAAGCACGTTCGCAAATGCCTGAATTACCAAAAGAAATGGCGGCACGTTTTGTCAATGAATTTGGTGTGAGTGAATACGATGCGCGTTTGCTGACGGGTTCGCGTTTTCAGGCTGCCTTTTTTGAAGAAGCCGCAAAATCCAGCAATCAAGGCAAATTAGTTGCCAACTGGATGAATGGCGAATTGGCAGCAACCTTAAACAAAGACGGCTTGGAATTGGCGCAAAGCCCAATTACTGCACCAAGATTAGCGGCGTTAGTTGACAAAATTGCGGACGGCACGTTGAGCAGCAAATTGGCGAAAAAAGCTTTTGAAGCGATGTGGGCAGAACCCAATAGCACAATTGAACAAATTATTGAGAAACATGGTTTGGTGCAAATTACCGACACAGGCGCGATTGAAGCGATGGTGGACGAAGTACTCGCCAACAATGCCAAAGCCGTTGAGCAATATAAATCGGGTAACGAAAAAGCCTTGAATGCGATTGTCGGTCAAGTGATGAAAGCGTCCAAAGGCAAAGCCAATCCAACTGCCGTACAGGATTTGGTTAAAGCGAAATTGGCGTAAACTTTTTCAGGCTGCCTGAAAACTTTTATTTTTACCTGACCTGTTGTTTTTAAGGAATCAAAATGACTCAAATTAAACGAGCTTTAATCAGTTTGTCTGACAAATCGGGCGCGGTGGCGTTTGCTCGTGCTTTGCACGAATTGGGCGTGGAAATTTTGTCCACGGGGGGAACGGCCAAATTATTGGCAGATGCTGACATTCCTGTGATTGAAGTCGCTGATTATACAGGATTTCCTGAAATGTTAGATGGGCGTGTGAAAACCTTGCACCCCAAAATTCATGGCGGTATTTTAGGTCGCCGCGATTTGGACGAACACGTTGCGAAAATGCAAGAACACAACATCGGCAACATTGATTTAGTGTGCGTTAATTTGTATCCATTCGCAGCAACCATCGCTAAACCCAGTTGCACTTTGGAAGATGCCATTGAAAATATTGATATTGGTGGGCCAACTATGGTGCGTTCTGCGGCGAAAAACTGGAAACACGTTGCGATTGTTACCGATAATGCGGATTTTGATGCGATTATTGCGGAATTAAAACAAAATTCAGGCAGCCTGAATGACAAAACACGTTTCAATTTGTCGCGCAAAGCATTCAGCCATACTGCACAATATGACGGCATGATTTCCAATTATTTAACCAGCGTGTCAGATGAAAAATTAGAGGGCGAGCCTGTTATTGGTACGTTCCCAGAACAAGTGAACCAAAGTTGGGTTAAAGTTCAAGAAATGCGTTATGGTGAAAATCCACATCAACAAGCCGCTTTTTACCGTGATATTTACCCAGCTGCAGGCAGCTTGTCTGCATATAAACAATTACAAGGTAAGGAATTATCTTACAACAACATCGCGGATTCTGATGCAGCTTGGGAAACGGTGAAATCATTTGAACAAACCGCTTGCGTGATTGTGAAACACGCCAATCCTTGCGGTGTAGCAGTGGCAGACAATACTTTAAACGCATATCAATTGGCTTACGCAACCGACACCACCAGTGCGTTTGGGGGCATTATTGCGTTTAACCGCGAAGTGGACGGCGCAACCGCCAAACAAATGACCGACAATCAATTTATGGAAGTGGTTATTGCACCGAAATTTACTGCCGAAGCGTTAGAAATTTTGGCTAGTAAGAAAAATGTTCGTGTATTGGAAATTCCGTTGACAGTAGGCGCGAATCGCTTTGAATTGAAGCGTGTGGGTGGTGGTTTATTGGTACAAACACCTGATATTCATCAATTAAATCGTACGGATTTGAAAGTGGTTTCCAAACGCCAACCAACCGAACAAGAATGGCATGATTTGATGTTTGTTTGGAATGTGGCAAAATTTGTGAAATCCAATGCGATTGTGTTTGGTAAAGACGGTCAAACTTACGGTATCGGAGCGGGTCAAATGAGCCGTGTGGACAGCACCCGAATTGCCGCGCGTAAAGCCCAAGATGCGGGTTTGGATTTGAATGGCGCGTGCGCGGCTTCGGACGCATTTTTTCCATTCCGCGATGGCGTTGATGTGATTGCAGAACAAGGCATTAAAGCGATTATTCACCCCGCAGGTTCTATGCGTGATGAAGAAGTATTTGCGGCGGCTGATGAGCATGGGATTGCGATGGTGGTAACGGGGATTCGTCATTTCCGCCACTAATTGATTATTGTGATATAAAAATGGTTTCAGGCAGCCTGAAAGTAAGCTTCAGGCTGCCTGAACATATTTAATCCAATTATCGCATCAAATCGGTGTCAATGGAATTTCTCCTTCTTCCAATGCTGGCGATTCGGCTGGTGTGGATTGTTCTGCTGGTTTGTCATTGGATTTTTCTGATTTTTTGCTGGATTTTTTATCTGCTTTTTTATCTTTTTTATTTGATTTTTCTGTAGATTCGGTTGCTTTTTCCGCAGGCTTAACCACGTCACTTGCTGCTTGAATGGGGGCGGTTTCGGTTTTACCTTTATTGATGAAGTCAATTTTTTCGTCCACTTTTATGCGGTTTTCTTCGGCTTTAGTGGCTTTTTCTTTAACTGGTTTTTCTTTGACTGGTTTGTTGGTGTCGGTAACCAGTGTGGCATCACCCACTGCCAAACCTTTTTCGCCTACGCGTTCACACACTTGCTGGATGACTTTATCATCGGGTTGCGACAACGCTGCCAATTCTGCAGGTTTGTATTTTGGTAATGGATAATCACGCGTATCCACGACTTCACCGACCGCATTGTAATGTGTAGTGGTGCGGAGAATGCGGACTTTGTTTTTACAATCAATTTGTTCACGCCATTGATTGTAATGATAAATCATGCCATTGGCTGGCAGGGTTTGCGGTTTGACATAACGAAATTCAATTAATGCCGTAACCACGCCACGTTCTTGCGCAATGCTGTCCAAAACCAAATACTCGCGATTACCTGACACGTCTGTGAGCGTGAGTAATTTATTTGTGTCATTCAAAATAACGCTGAAATTGGGCGTGTTTGTGCTTGTACTTGTGGTGTAAGTGGCATTATTCATATTGGCATCATCGCCATAAGATACATCAGAGTAGGGTGCATCGGCGACATCTTCCACTACTTCTTCAGAGGACCACAACGATGCAATTTTCGCACGTTGCGCTTGGCAACCCACCAGCAGCAAACAAGCCATAATCAA
Organism: Simonsiella muelleri ATCC 29453; assembly: GCF_002951835.1. Taxonomy (GTDB): domain Bacteria; phylum Pseudomonadota; class Gammaproteobacteria; order Burkholderiales; family Neisseriaceae; genus Simonsiella; species Simonsiella muelleri. The sequence continues at coordinate 1,251,004 of NZ_CP019448.1, forward strand.
ACATAAACGAATTTTCATACGATTCTTTCAAAATTGTTAGGGACGACACGTTGATAAATAAATTAACAAAATAATTTTCAGGCTGCCTGACAAACGGTGCGTTCCACAAATATAGATATTTTGCCAACCAATGTGGGGCGATTAAGAGTGGGTATGGCGGCGATACGCCATGTTCTGCAAATTTCAATCAACTGGCTTTCAGGCTGTCTTATTCTTATTTTTTCTGGCAAACCGCCGCAATAAAAGCACTGTCTGGGTGTTCGTCGGCTAATGCTTGCAATTCCAATTCTGTCCATGTGTTGTAATCGGGGTAGGGAAAAGTGTGGGATTCTACTTTTTCATTTTTGGACGAATAGTGTGTAACCGCAATAGGGTCGGTTAAACGGCGTTCACAATCTACCGCTTCGGTAATTAAGCTGTATTGGAAAGATTTGCCTGAATCGGGCAATGTTTGCGTTTTGTCAAAACGATTTTCCGTTAAAACGTGGAGCAATTTGCCTTCTTTTTTGATACTGGCAGGGAAATAATAAACCGTGTTACCAAATTCCGTGCTGCCACCAATGGGGATTTTTTTGCTTTTGCTAACCGCATCGGGCGTACTAGGTGTGCTGGCAGCTACCGCAGATGCAGCACTGGCGGCAACCGATGATGCGCCGATTGCTGATGCGGCACTTGCGCCAATCACAGGTACACTGGCAGCGCGAGCTACGTCTGAAGCCAATGTGATGTCACTGGCTGTGGCAGGTTTAGACGCGGCAGTGGGTTGAATAAAACGGTCTTTTTCTTGAGAACATGCGGCGAGCATAACAGCAAATCCAGCTAAGTAATACCATTTTTGCATCATAAAATCCTTTCAGGCTGCCTGAAAAAATAGGTGAAATCAATCTTCAATAACTTGTGGCACAATGTATAAGCGGTTACGGACTTCGGGGGCAACGGCTTGGTATTGGGCGGCGTGGTCGGATTCGGTTACGGCATCATCGCGCAAACGCAATGCGACTTCATGTGGATGAGACATGGGTTCAATGCCATCGGTGTTCACGGTTTGCATTTTTTCTACGAGCGCAAAGACAGCATTTAATTTTTCTAATGTGGCGTTTTTTTCTGTGTTATTCAGGCTTAAACGCGAGAGTTTGGCGATTTTTTCTACGTCATTGATGGTAAGAGACATGATGATTCCTTAAAAATTTAGTTTAGTAAAATCTGCAAATAGGGTATCATTACACGCTAATTTGCGTTATTTATGTTTAGGCGCAAAATTATAACTGAAATTATATCCTTTAGGCATCGCGAATTTTCAGGCAGCCTGAAAAACCGTTGCATTGATTTGAATGATTGATTAGACTAAATATTTATTTAGGATACCGTAATGCTGGACTTTCTCAACTTTTTTACCCGTCCTTTTTCTAATGATTTGGCGATTGACTTAGGTACTGCCAACACACTGATTTATGTTAAAAATAAAGGTATTGTACTGAACGAGCCTTCTGTTGTTGCCATGCAATTAGACCCCACAGGTAGTGGTAAACACATCACGCTAGCGGTTGGTAAAGATGCAAAAAAAATGCTTGGACGCACACCGGGTACAATTCAAGCGATTCGTCCGATGAAAGATGGCGTGATTGCCGATTTCAACGTTACTGAGCGTATGCTTAAAGAATTTATTCGCAAAGTGAATCGTAAGCGTTGGGCAGCTGCACCACGTATTGTTATTTGTGTACCATGTGGTTCTACGCAGGTGGAGCGTAAAGCGATTCGTGATTCTGCATTGGCAGCAGGTGCATCGGACGTGCGTTTGATTCAAGAGCCGATGGCTGCTGCAATTGGTGCAGGTTTACCGATTGATGAGCCGACTGGTTCTATGGTAGTAGATATTGGTGGTGGTACGACTGAAGTCGGGATTATTTCACTTTCTGGCGTGGTTTATTCGCAATCTGTGCGAGTGGGTGGCGATGCGTTTGACGAAGCCATTGTCAATTATGTACGCCGTAATTATGGTATGTTGGTGGGGGAGTCCACCGCAGAAGAAATTAAAAAACAAATTGGTTCAGCTTTCCCTGGAATGGAAGTAACTGAAATGGAAGTAAAAGGGCGTAATTTGGCGGAAGGTGTGCCGCGTTCGTTTACCATCACATCAAACGAAGTATTGGAAGCTTTGGCCGACCCTATTTCTCAAATTGTGCAATCGGTTCGCAATACGTTGGAACAAACTCCCCCAGAGTTGGGTGCAGATATTGCGGAACGTGGTTTGGTATTGACGGGTGGTGGTGCGTTGCTCAAAGGGTTTGACCGTTTGTTGGCAGAGGAAACAGGTTTGCCTGTAACCATCGCAGATGACCCATTAACGTGTGTGGCGCGTGGTTCGGGTATGGCGTTGGATTTGATTGGCAAACTCAACTCAATTTTTATCAATAATCCATAATCTTTATTATTGTAAACATAACCGTTTCAGGCAGCCTGAAACGGTTTGATTTTGATTCTATTATGTTCAATCAATTTTCATTTTCACGCCGTAATGTGCTGTCGCCAGCGAATAAATTAATCATACTGGTTAGCTGTTCTGTGCTTTTATTGATGCTAGACCACCATTATTCGGGTGTGGGCAAAGGCAAAAAATATGCCGCAATTTTATTGTATCCAATGCAATGGATTTCTAATAAACCAGTTCAACTATATGATTATGTAAATAATTTATTTCAATCGCAGGATTATTTGCTGAAAGAAAATCAACGTTTAACTGCCGACAACGCGCGTTTAAAAATGCAAGAGCGACAAGTGATTTTGCAAACGCGTGAATTGGCTGAATTAAAAAATTTAGCACAATTGCAACAGCTTGGTTTGAAAAGCAATACCACTGCTGAAGTGGTTTCTGCTGGTGATGACCCAATGTCTGACCATGTGGTCATCAATAAAGGAACGCAAGATAATGTGGTGTTGGGCGATGCGGTGGTTGATGAAAGCGGTTTGATTGGGCAAATCACGGAAGCACAGCATCTAAATGCGAAAGTGAGCCTGATTACCGACAATAATATTGTTATTCCTGTGATGGTAGAACGTACAGGGGTGCGGACGTTGGTGTATGGTGGCGGTGGTATGTTGTCTTTGCGTTATTTCCCGACCGATGCCGATTTGCAGCCTGATGATGTGCTGCTGACTTCAGGATTGGATAGTGTGTATCCTGTTGGGATTCCTGTGGCGCGTGTTGTACAAACCAGCCGCAACGCAGGTACGCCGTATTACAAAGTGATTTTGCAACCGAGTGCCGCTTTACGCAGCAGTAAATATGTGTTGGTTTTACCACAAAAAGCACCGATGCAGCCTGAAAACATGGCAGCATCTGATGCAGCTCCTTTAACCGCTTCTTCTCCTAATTAATTCATGAGTCAATTAAAAGATTTTTACATACGCATTCCGAAAAAGTTGATATTTATCAGCTTTCTAATTGCGCTTATCTTGGATTTTATACCTGTGCCAACCACATTGGCATGGCTGCCTGATGCCACTTTATTGGTGTTGATTTTTTGGTTGGCGAACTGTCCACATTATATTAATTTGGGTATGTCTTTTATTGTTGGCTTACTCATTGATATTGGGACAACTTTTTCGCTTGGTGGGCACGCGTTGGCTTATGTATTGGCGGCATACATCATCATCATTAATCATCGTCAATTTGGTGTACAAAATTATGGTTTTCAGGCTGTCTTGGTGTTGATTTCGTTGTTATTAAGCGAATTGGTTTTAATGATAATTCAATTTATTGATAGTCATCGCTTTGTGGGCTGGGCAACTTTTATTGCGCCTTTGGTTGGGGCAATTTTGTGGTTGCCTTTGAGTAAATTAATGAACAGTTTATTGCATTCACAACGGTTTCACTGATGAAAGAAATTTGGAAAGCTCCTCGCGAGATGGTGGACAGTTATCGTACTGTTCGCCTATTGCAACTTGATTTTAACCGCCGATTATTGGCGGCGTTTGTCTTTATTGTGTTGCTATTTTGTTTATTGATTGCGCGGTTTACTTATTTACAAGTGATTAAACGTGATGAATATGTTCTGAAAGCCACCACCAACCGCATTACATTGATTCCAACTCCGCCCATCCGTGGCGAAATTGTGGATATTAACGGTGTTGTGTTGGCGCATAATTATCCAGCTTATTCATTGGAACTGATTCCGAGCAAAATTGAAGGCAAACTAAGCGATACGATTGCTGCATTGCGTCAATATGTGGACATCAGCGAAACCGACTTGAATCGGTTCAATAAATTTCGTGCCGAATACCGTTCATATGAAAAAATCCCACTCAAATTGCGACTTGCACCTGATGAAGCATCGCGTTTGGCTGCACAACTGTATCGTTTTCAAGGTGTGGAAATCAATGCAAGAACATTTCGTGAATATCCATACGGTGCATTGACTTCGCATTTTTTGGGTTACATTGGGCGAATCAGTGACCATGATGAAGAAAAATTAAATGAAACCAATCGTGCCAATGAATATCGTGGTACAACCCATATTGGTAAGACAGGATTAGAAGCTTTTTATGAAGAACAATTGCATGGTTCACCAGGTTATCAAGAAGTAGAAAAAGATGCGGCTGGTAATATTATTCGAGTGATTCAGTCAGAAGCTCCACAAACAGGGCAAACTTTGCGTTTGGCAATGGACATTCGTTTGCAACAAGAAGCAGACCGTTTGATGGCGGGTAAACGTGGTGCGATGGTGGCGATTAATCCACAAACGGGGGGTATTTTGGCGTTTGTTTCCAAACCGAATTTTGACCCGAATTTATTTATTGACGGGATTGATGGCGAAACGTGGAATAAATTAAATAATGACTGGCAACGTCCATTAATTAACCGCGTTACGCAAGGTTTGTATCCCCCAGGTTCTACATTTAAGCCATTTATGGGCATGGCATTGCTGGAAAGTGGCAGAATCACGCAAAATTCGGTGGTGTCTGCTCCTGGTGCTTGGAGTATTCCAGGTACTTCGCATTTGTTCCGTGATTCGGTAAGAAGAGGGCATGGCGCAGTTAATTTGATGAAAGCCATTCAAGTTTCGTCAGATACGTTTTTCTATAAATTAGGCTACGATTTGGGCATTGAAAAAGCCTATCCGTCTTTGAAACAATTTGGTTTGGGACAAAAAACAGGTGTGGATTTACCTAATGAATACCGTGGCGTATTGCCTAGCCCTGAGTGGAAAGAAAAACGTTTTTCCAAAATGAAAGAAAAATATCGCCAATGGAATCCTGCTGAAATGGTACCCATCAGCATTGGGCAAGGTTATAACACCTACACACCTTTGCAAATGGCAAATGCCACAGCAATGCTGGCAAATAATGGCACGGTGTATCGTCCGCATTTGGTTAAAGAATTACTTGACCATGAAAAACAAACCATTACCGTTATTGACCCCAAACCAGAACGCGAATTACCATTCAAACAAACCAATTTTGATTATTTGAAAAAAGCCATGTGGCGTGTGGTTACAGGTGGTACAGCACACAGAATTTCAGGTGGTTTACGCTACAGCATGGCAGGTAAAACAGGTACAGCGCAAGTGGTGCAAATCGCTCAAGGTAAAACCTATAATGCTGCCGCATTGCGTGAACAACATCGAGACCATGCGTGGTTTATTGCGTTTGCGCCTGTGGAAAAACCACAAATTGCCATTGCTGTGATTTTGGAAAACGCAGGTTGGGGCGCAAAAGCCGCACCATTGGCACGCGCATTGAGTGATTTTTATCTGTTACGTGTTGTGCCAAATCGCTTGGACGATGAAGTAAAAGGCGCACGTTTAACCGCTAATCCTTTATTGGCAGGCGCGCAATCCGATAAAGCGTACACCATTGAATCACCTTATACCAAATTAGCCAAACAAAATAGGCAGCCTGAAAATAATCAAGACAAAAAAGATTATGAAAAATAACAATGATAGCTTATGGGCGCGTTGTCGCCAATTGATGTGGGAGCCAATGGATGGTTGGCTATTTGTTGCCTTGATGGCGGTGTATGTGATGAGTATGTTTCTGCTGTATTCCGCTGATGGGGGCGATATTGGTAGATTGGAAAGCAAAACCATCCACACCATTTTTGGGTTTATTTTGCTGTTGGCGGTGGCGCGAATTCGTCCGCAAACGCTGAGTAATTTTGCACCACCTGCTTATTTATTGGGCGTATTATTGTTGTTGGGCGTGGAGTTTTTCGGGATAACGGTAAAAGGTTCAACACGCTGGTTGAATTTGGGGTTTGTGCGTTTGCAGCCTTCGGAAATCATGAAAATCGCCTTGCCAATGATGGTGGCGTGGTATTTCCAACGCTATGAAACGCGGTTGCGTTGGTATCATTATTTGGGGGCAATTGGCATTACGATGGTGCCTGTGGCGTTGATTTTGAAGCAACCTGATTTGGGTACGGCAACTTTGATTATGGCATCGGGTTTATTTGTGGTATTTTTTGCGGGTTTGCCTTGGAAAGCGTTGCTGATATCGGCGATTGGTTTTTTGATTTCGCTGCCTTTATTGTGGCAATTTGGTATGCACGATTATCAAAAAACCCGTGTACTCATGCTGTTTGATCCAACCAAAGACCGTTTGGGAGCAGGTTACCATATTATTCAATCACAAATTGCGATTGGCTCGGGCGGCTTTTGGGGTAAAGGCTGGCTGAATGGCACGCAAACGCATTTGGACTATATCCCTGAATCCACAACCGATTTTATTTTTGCGGTGTATGGTGAAGAGTTTGGTTTGATTGGTAATATTTTATTGGTTATTTTGTATTTGCTGATTTTGGTACGCGGCTTATTCATTGCATCTAACGCACAAACCATGTACAGCCGTACTTTGGCAGGTGCGTTAACAATGACATTTTTTTGTTATGTTTTTGTAAATATGGGCATGGTGAGTGGTATTTTACCTGTGGTGGGTGTGCCGTTGCCATTGGTGAGTTATGGTGGTACGGCGACTTTGTCTATTATGATGATTTTGGCGTTGTTAATGGGTATTTCTTATCAAACGCGCAGGCATTAGAAATGATTTTTATTAAGGTGTTAGCCTGAAAATGATTATGTCTCAAAAAATTTTACTCGCCATCACAGGTGGCATCGCGGCGTACAAATCTTGCGAATTGGTTCGCTTGCTGAAAAAACAGGGGCATGATGTAACCGTTGCCATGTCTCAATCGGCAACTGAATTCATCGCGCCACAAACTTTTCAAGCTCTAAGTGGCAATCCCGTACTTACTGCGCAAGGTGGCAATGGCAATGGTATGGCACACATCAACGCCACGCGTTCTGCGGACATCATGCTCATCGCACCTGCTACCGCCAACACGCTTGCCAAAATTGCGCATGGCATTGCAGACAACATCATTACCGAAATGGCAGCCGCGCGAAACATTCCGCTTGTTGTTGCGCCAGCCATGAATGTGGAAATGTGGCACAATCCTGCTAACCAAAGAAATATTGAACAATTACAATTAGATGGTGTCCATATTTTGTACCCAGCACATGGAGAACAAGCCTGCGGCGAAATAGGCGTAGGCAGAATAATGGAAGCCACACAAATAGTGGAATTATTACCCGATATTTTGTCTACCAAGTTATTGTTAAATAAAAAAATTTTGATTACTGTCGGTGCAACTTACGAAGCCATCGACCCTGTGCGTGGCATTACCAATATTTCTAGCGGACAAATGGGCGTGGCGTTAGCGCGTGCTTGTCGGCGTGCAGGAGCGCAAGTCTTTCTAATTTATGGAAAATTACAAACACCACTGCCTTTGGGTATGACGCATACCGAAGAAGCGGTTAGTGCATTGGCAATGTATGAGGCAGTATTTCGTCTGATTAATCAGGTAGATGCGTTTATTAGTGTGGCAGCAGTAGCGGATTATCGTGTGGCGAATTCAGCCGCGCACAAATTAAAAAAAGATGGTTCGGGCAAACCACCTATCATTGAATTAACTGAAAACCCCGATATTTTACAATCGGTTGCACAATTACCAAACGCACCGTTTTGCGTGGGTTTTGCGGCAGAAAGCGAAAATGTATTGAATTATGCTCGCGCCAAACGTGCCAAAAAAGGTGTCCCGCTCTTGGTCGCAAATGATGTTTCTCTGTCAATGGGAAAATCCACTAACCAAGTGATTTTATTAGATGATTTTGCAGAGACCACGCTGCCTGAAATGGATAAAGACCGCGTGGCTGATGCGATTGTGGCGCGAATGTCTCATTTGCGTTTTCAGGCAGCCTGAATATTCTTATCGTGCAATAATTTGCGCAACTTCGCTTAGTCCTGCATTCAAGCTGTCTAACATGGCGGTGTAACCGTCTCCGCGTTGTGGCGTGGCGATGACGAATGGTCGGCGTGCGCCATTGGCGGATTGTGCGTAGCCGCTGATTTGTGTTTCACCGCGATACGTTCCTTGAAATCGGTCAAAATAAACTTTCAAAATAGAGGCGTTGCTGTCTGCTAAAGGTTGAGGTACGTAGGTATGGCTGCCTGAAAACGCGTTGAGTTTATTCGCTAAATTGGCGGCCAGTGCGTCTGATAATGGCGCAGCCCACAAATTTTTTTGTGCAAAATTTAAATGGTAATCATCTGTTTGATAAAGTAAATTTTCATTTTTTAGTGGTTCGGCTAATACAATTTGTATGGCGACTTCATTGTTGCGTTGAGTGGGAGCATGAAACGCGCTGTCTGGTAATTGATGATAATGCGTGTTGTTGTCGGCGGAGCTGGCGCACGCGGACAATATACCTAACGCGGCTAACCATAAATATTTTTTCATGATGTGTTTTCCTATTTTTCAGGCTGCCTTTTCATGGTCGGTAAAAAAGGCAGCCTGAAATATAATTAATTGATTTAATTTAAATAAATCACAATACTTTCACAATACTTTCACAATACTTTCACAATACTTTCGCACAAATATTGAATATTGTCTTCGGTAATGCCTGCTACATTGATGCGTCCAGAACGCACCGCGTAAATGGCAAATTCATCGCGTAACTTGTCCACTTGCTCGGGCGACAAACCGCTAAATGAAAACATACCATTTTGTTTTACAATAAAATCAAAATCTTGTGTTGCACCACAGGCTTTGAGTGTTTCTACAAATTTTTGGCGCATTTCTTTGATGCGACCTCGCATTTCTGCTAATTCTTTAGTCCAATCTTCTTTTAAATCATTATCTTGTAAAATCATGGCAACGGTTGCCGCGCCGTGTGATGCAGGATTGGAATACAAAGTGCGAATAATGGTTTTAACTTGGCTAAATGCGCGATTGGCGATTTCTTCGTTTTGTGCGACCAGTGTGAATGCGCCTACGCGTTCATTATACAAACCAAAATTTTTTGAATATGAGCTGGAAATCAACAATTCTGGATTGGATTTCAAAAATGCCCGTAAACCATACGCATCTTCTTCCAAACCATTAGCAAATCCTTGATACGCAAAATCAAATAGGGGCAACCAACCTTTTTCTGCTGACATTTTTGCCAAAGTATCCCATTGTTCTGGAGTTGGGTCAATGCCAGTTGGGTTGTGGCAACAGCCGTGCAATAAAACCACATCACCTTGTTTTGCTTGAGATAAATCAGCGATTAAGCCGTCCCAATCCAAATCGTGCGTATTTTTATCATAATAACGATAATCGCGAATTTCCATGCCTACGGCTTTGAAAATGGCGTTGTGATTGGGCCAAGTGGGGTTGGAAATCCACACGGTTTGTGCGTTGGTTTGGCGTTTGATGAATTCGGCGGCAATGCGTAATGCGCCAGTGCCACCCAAACTTTGGGCGGTTTTGGCGCGTTTGTTGGCGATGATTTCATGGTTATTGCCAAACAACAAAATTTGCGTGGCAGCATTGTAGGCAGCGACACCGTCAATTGACAGGTAATTTTTGCTGTTTTCTTCGGCGAGCAGGCGAGTTTCAGCGACTTTTACTGCGCGTGGAATGGGGGTTGCGCCTTGTGCGTTTTTGTAGATGCCAATGCCTAAATTGACTTTTTCAGGACGATTTTCTGCTTTGAATGCTTCGCCTAAGCCCAAAATGGGGTCGGCGGGTGCGGCTTGAATTTTGTCAAAAAACATGATTTTGCTTTCCATAAACAATCGGGGAGAAAACCAAATTATAACGCGATTAAACGAGAATTTCAGGTTTCAGGCAGCCTTATTTTCATGGATTCAATAAAAAGGCAGCCTGAAAAATCAAGTAAATTCCATTTTTCAGGCTGCCTGAACATTTTATAATCTATTTTTTCAATGTAAATAAGGATATTATCATGAATCTAAAAACAATTTTAATTTTAGCGATGGCGTTGATTCAACCAGCTTTTGCAGAAAATACATTAAATTACAATCTGGTAGAATTCAATGAAAGCGCAACCGTTACTGTGCCAAACGACACCATGCACATCACGCTTGTCATTCAAGAAAATGGCAAAATCCGTGAAACCATCAGCAACACCGTTACGCGTAAATTAAATGTGTTGCAAACCAAAATTCGTGGAAACAAACAGTTTGTTGCTGAATTGGGTAACCGCAGTGTTTACCCACAATACAACGATAAACAACAAATCACAGGTTGGCAAGACCGCGTGGAAATGCACATTAAAAGTACCGATTTTAACGCATTGAGCCAATTAGTTGCGGAAACTCAATCACTTGCAATGTTAGATGGCATTTCATTCAGCGTGTCGCCCGATAAACGCGCCAAAGCCGTAGAACAAGCCAGTGAACAAGCCTTGAAAGCTTTCCAAAAACGCGCAGAATTTATGAGCCGTAGTTTGGGATTCTCGGGCTACAAATTGGTTAAAGTGGATTTGAATAATCGCTTTGAAAGTGCGCGTGAAGCTTATGCTGCACCTATGATGATGTCTGCCAAACGCAATATGGCAGTATCTGCATCTATGATGGATATGTCGGCTGAAAATGCAGGCGAGCAATCCATTCAACAAAATTTAAATGTTACCATTCAAATGCAGTAAGGCAATGAGAAAAGCGCAAAAAGTCAGAAATAAAAAAGAGAATGGACGAGTCAAGATAACCTGACCTGTCCATTTGTTTTGTTGCGCTATAAAGACTTCTTTTCGGAATAAGTGGGACATTTATTAGACTTCCTGCGAAACCGCAATTTTTCTAGGTTTTAGAATTTGGCTAAATCCTGTAGTTAAGTGTGTTTTAAAAAATTGGGATTATTGTTTCGCAGGAAGTCTATTTACTTTATTTGCAGTCGCGCATATGCTCTAACCAAGCGCGATATTCAGCTGAATCATAGTTTTTACTATTGGGTTCCCTGATATGGCTGTTCGCACAATTAGGGTTAGCAACTTTACCAGGAGTACCCAATGGATATGGATTGATATTTTCCGTAAAGTAGCTATTACATGCACTCAACGAGCATAGATTCAGTAATGCCATAAAGGATAAAATAAAAAGTCTTACCATTTTTTTATTGAAACCAATGCCAAAAGTGGGTTTTGAAAAATTTACACCAAAACCTTGCTGATATCCGAATTTCCTACTGATAGAAAATTCTACTCCACTATTATTAGTATTAGGGGAATATGAGACACCAACTTCCCCAAAAGCATGCATATCTTTTTTACCTGGATTGCCACCGCCCTTTGCAGAGATGTGAAATTTACCGCCTGATACTTCAACTAATTCAGAAATATGCAATTCTCTCATGATTTTCTCCTGTAAAGAAGTATGGTTGGAAAAATAACTTTTCTTAACTTTTGCTTAATTCTAAGATTTTTTTTTAAAAAACAAGTATATTATTTCAAATAAAATCAATATGTTAAATTAATAGACTTTCTGCAAAACAATAATCCCAATTTTTAAAAACGCGCTTAATTACAGGATTTAGCAAAATTCTAAAACCTAGAAAAATTGTGGTTTCGCAGGAAGTCTATTATTTAGGTACTGAAAAAAAGAAGCTCCTAGTGGTGGAATTAGAGCTTTTTTTGGGTAGTATTCCAAAAAGTATGATAGTAGAAAAATCCTCATTTCTCCATAAAATCTAGCAGAGTAATTGTGCTTAGAATTTGTGTTCGTAAGATTGATGGTGTGAAAAGACATCGCGCTTGACTGTGAATACAGGTTCTTAAATATCAGGTACGTATCCAAGTGATGTCCCTGAAGTCCAAAAATTAGGTTTTAACATAACGGTGAGTGTGATGCATTATTTGAAATTGCACTAAAGCACAATTTAAGCATACGGCGCGGCGGATATCTTGCAAGAAATGTTGACGGTGAAATCCGATGACGTAACAGGTCGTACCAAAATGTACGAAAAGGGCGCGAGTATGCCCGAGTCGTTTAATGTGATTGTCAAGAAATCCGTTCGCGGGGCTTGGATATTGATTTGGAGCAGAATTAAAACTGCGTAGGCTGGCGGTGAGATGAAAGTTGTATCCCAGTTTTTCAGGCAGCCTGAAAGGTTAGAATGGCCTTTCAGGTTGTTTGAATAAAATGAATAAATTTTTAATTTTAGGAGAGAATCAGTTATGTCAAATTATGCGTGGTTGTGTGATTATGGTAGTCATGCGGTAGCAAATACTTATGGTATTGTTGTTCAAACACCTGAATTTGATGGGGTTGAGCTTTTTTTTCTTGAGCAGAAAAAAAAATGCAATGCCATAACAAGTGATGAGATGAAAATTTTAGAAGCTCTTGATGCATCAGAAACAAAATTTTGGAGAGCTTGGAAAAATTATGAATTTATTCCGCAGCAAGAAATGCCAATTAAATTATTTAAAAAGCCTGATATTAACTATAGTAATTTACCCGAACTCAATGAAATATTTTTTTGTATAACAAATGCTTATTTGGTTATGAGTAAAGAATTGTATCATGTTATTTCTCAATTTAATTTAGGAAGAACGCATTTTAGCCAAGTATATATTTATGATATTGAGACCAAAAAGCAACTTTCTGAAGTACCTTATTACTTTATTAATATTGCGGAGAGTTATGAATTTTTAGATTCTAATCATAGTAAAGGAATCAAAGCAAGTCGCTATAGTCCTGAAGAACCATTAAGATATATATGGGGTGCTGAAGATGATGATATTATCTTATTGAACCAATTTAAAAATACAGATACTGATTTATGGCATGATAAGAATTTGAATGATTCTTTATTTTTTTCTGATAGACTGGTTCAAGTATTATTTCGAGCTGGATTTAGTCAAAAACAGTTGGGTTTAGTTCGTTGCCTTGTTAAATAAAAATTTTCATATTTCTTTTAATTTTATTAGGATTTTATTATGTTAGGCTTTCAAGTTCATCACATTTTTCCAGAAGCGATGATGAAGGATTTAAAGAAAAATTTTAAAGATGCTGGTATTCAATCACCCATTAATGCTAATGATTACAGTAATCGTATCAATCTTTTTAATAATAATGATATGGCTAATGTGATGAAAGAATTTCATACCAAAAACCCTGATGGTATGAATGTGGCTCGTTTTTTTGGTAAAGAAATCCGTTCGCTGGGCTTGGATATTGATTTGGAGCAGAATTGATATTTGAGTTGAGATAAATTTCAGGCAGCCTGTAAATCAGGAGTTAATTATAGATACAAGAGTGGGTGTTTGTACTTACTGCACAAATTTTTTAATTTAGTCAATGATTGGTGTAAACTCCACCCTACGCAATTGATGAAATAGAAAGAAAGGTATATTAATGGCTTTTATTAAAACGCTGATTACTCCAGAGATGATAGAAAAATATGATATGGCACAAGATTATTTGGAAATTGCCAATCATAAACGACAAGATTTTTTGACTTATGGTCAAGAAGAGCCGTTTGGCAAAAGTGCAATGGCGTATCGACGATTAGAATATTTGGATACAGTGGATTCAATTGTGATTGATGGACAACAAGATTGTTATCTGCGTTATGGTAGTTGTGCCAGTGTCATATTTGGAATATTTCCACATGATTATATGTTTTTTTATTATAAGGGACAAAGAATTTACTTGGTTATGGATTTTGTTTATGGTAAAAAAGATTTAATTAATAAAACCAATACAGTAGAATGTAAAGTTATTCAAGTGAATTCGTTATCGACAATTAGTATGGATGAGCAATTTCTTCATTTGTTTGAACAGGCATTATATGTTCGTTATTATAAATTGTATAATAACCATGGCTGGAAGTATACTGTTTTTATTAATTTTGATTCTATTTTAAATTAAAGGATATATTATGACTGTTTCTGATGTAATCAAAAATTTGAATTTGCCAGAAACTAATTTAAGTTCAGAGCAGGCTACACAAATATTAAAAGCGTTGACTGAACAAAAGCAGGTAAATGAAACTATATTGCGCGATTTAGTAAGCGTAGGGTGCGTCCCACGCACCGAATTGCCCCAAAATCCCATTTTTCAGGCAGCCTGAATTTTCTAGCTGATTGAAAAATGGGATTATTTCAAAAAACGAAAGCGATAAAATCATGTTAGGTTTAGCGATACTTTTCGGATTATTTGTTTGGATAGTTATAACATTGATGTTGACAATGATTGGCTACAAAATTGGCAAAAAAGCCCATTATCCCAAAATGGGCGCACTCACAGGTTTTATGCTGATAATGGGTGGTTGGATTGTGTATTGGATAATTGAATTTGCCTATATTCAAGCAAAAGTAAGCTATTTGTGCGATAAAGAAGCTGGGATTACAGTGTATGTAACGCCTGAACAATGGCGTAAGCAGATTGGGGAAGAAGAGTGGGCACATCTTTTTGAATTTGATTATATTAAAAAACAATCTTACCCTAGGGGCTAATGACATTTTAGCTATAATTTCAACCAAATCAAAGCACAAGCTAATGATACAGTACTTTCATAATTACGTTTTAATTTATCGTACCGTGTTGCCAGCGCACGAAAATGCTTTAATCGTGCAAAAGCGTTTTCTACCAAGTGCCTGATTTTATATAAATACCAATCTGTGCCCACATTAAGATGTTCTCTATTTTTCTTATATGGAATATTGGCTTTACTTTGTTTAGACTGAATTAACCGACGAAAAGTATCACTGTCAAAACCCCTATCAGCACACACGGTTTCATTATCACTTAAATCCAATTGTGCCAATAAATCAGGCGCAACAACAATATCATTTACATTACCAGCTGTAATGATAAATTCAATTGGATTACCACAAGCATCAACCGCTAAATGAATTTTAGACGTATGACCACCGATACTCTTACCAACAGCTTGATGCGTAATGGATTGTTTACCCATACCGTGTTGATGAACGCGGATATGGCTACCGTCCATAAAGACCCATTCCATATCGGGTGTATCTACCAAATGTTTGAATAATCGGGTAAAAATACCGCGTTTAGACCAGCGATTGAAACTTTGGTAAAGGCTGTTTGCTTTACCAAAATAACTAGGTATATCAGCCCATTGGCAGCCTGTACGTAAGCGAAATAGGATACCTTCTACTGTTTTGCGTAAATTTTTCTTGCGATAAATGCCAAGCTGTTTCAAAATAGGCAACAGTCTTGACCATGTTTCATTTGTAAGCGTGTTTCGGGACATGGCAAAGGTTTGGGATGGTTGCGTGGAAACAATATCTTAAATCCTTTGCCTCTTTTTTTGAATTGTCAATAGCCCCTAGCAGAGACATTATTTATGAACAAAAAAAATATGTCCCAACTGCTTCATTTAATGATAGATTAATAAAATACAATCATCATCAAAATATATCTGAATTTATTGGCAGAATGGAGGCGGTAGTTATTGATAGAAAAGATAAAAAAGCAATTTTACATTACACCTATTTTTCAGCAGGAGCAGGACATTGGATTACAGGAGGTAGTCCCAAATTTTGGTTAAATAATATACAGAGTTGCAAAAATAAAATCTATCAGCAATTTAGTAATCAAATTAAATTTTATTCAAATACTTTTTAATATTTTAATATTTTAGGAGTTTAAATTATGAGTCCCAAAAATCAATTTTTAGCGGATTATGTTTATTTAGCTGAAGCCAGCTATACTGATTTTTCCCAACCTAGCGATGCTTATGAAAATCTTAAAGATGAAAATAATGGCGAACAACCAGAATCTTTCGCTAAACTCGTAACCAACAATTACGAAGTCGTCGCCCACTACAAAGACCGCTCATGGATGGTTTTAAATAATGAAAGCAGTTTTTCAGGTACTTTATTTAAGATACTGTAATAAATGTCAAGTGAAAAATCAAAATAAATTATTGGCAAAACCCATTTCGCAACATTTGTTTGTTTAATCATCAGTCCTTTTAGTTATCACATCATTCAGGGTGAATGCTAAACGTTAAACAAAATTAAAAAAGCGCGTCAAGGTTAAAGTGAACGCAAGCGACCTTGACGCGCTTTTTTAATTTCGTTCAACTACGCATACCCCCTGAACGATGCGATAACGGACTGATGATTAAACAAACAAACATTGCTACATTAGCTATTTATTAAAATAATGTGGCATCGAGCCACATTATTTTAAACCCCCATCTCTTCTGCTCCTACGTCCTGATGACGTTTAACATCAAAGTATGTATTGTTCTTCAAGCAAGTATAAGCATATTTGACTAATTTAACCATCATCAATACATAAACTTGCTTAGGGTGCTTTCCGCGCGCTAAATGCGCTTCAAACCAAGAACGCCACAACTTACTTCGAGTACAAGCCGCGCGGGCGGGCATATAAAGAGCTTTACGAATAGGACGGTTACCCATCTTAGAAATTGTAGATAAACCTTTCTTATTCCCTGAATCACGAATAATAGGAGACAAGCCAAGCCAACTAACTAAATGGCGATATGTTGGAAATTTGTCCAGATCAATCATAACACTTAATAGAATTTGCGCTGTTGTTTTACCAATACCAACAATGCTTTCTAAAATCTCTTGCTGTCTTTTCAAATTCTTACTTTGATTAATTAAATCTTGTATTTCACGCCTACACAACTCAACTTGTTTAGACAAGAAATCAATCATTTGATTAATTGAGTGTAAAGCTACAGAATCGGCAACACCTAAACGATTTTTTTCCATTATCTGCATTTCTAAAAGCTGCTCAATTCTTCTATGCAAACTTTTCAATTTAACCTGTTCAGCACTTTCAGGCTGCCATTTTTCAGGATTCTCTTTCACGCAAAATTCAGCAATTAATTTTGCGTCTTGCTTGTCTGTTTTGACACGCTTCAATTTAAATTGCGCGTAAGATTTAATAATTGAAGGATTTACGACGCTCACTAACGCGCCATTTTCAAATAAGAATTTTGAAACTGGCAAATAATAAACATTCGTTGCTTCACTGCAAACATGAATTGTATTCAATCCAATTTTATACTTTGCAAATTGTGTCAATAAATTATTAAAACCATTTGAATTGTTATCAATAATAAAATTAATTGCTTCATTGTTAATCAATAAACAACAATCAATTTTATTCTTACTAATGTCTAAACCTAAATGCGCTTTAATTTCCATTTCAAACCTTACAAATAAGGGCTTTATCCCAAGATACCGTTATGATTAAAATAAAAAATGTATGTGCCAATCTATCATAATAATTTTAAATTAAGGTAGCAAATATGCAGGCATCACACATTTAAAATAATACTAAATAAATCTATCAATTTACAACTTCTTCTCTTTGGGCAATTTCTTCAGGCTGTCTAATATTTTGTGATTGCTGCTCCCTATATGGATTAAAAGGCAAACCTTTTTTCACATACTTTAAACATAATTCATTGCTAATTTCAACCAATTCAGTAGCTTGATCTGAATAACAAGTGCAATTAGTACCCATATTCACACAACCAGCAACTCGCTCAAATGTTTTTACTTGTCTAACATTGTTATACAACGGCTTGGTTTCGGGCTTTTCCGAAAGCGTTGGAATCAACATTTCAGGCGTTATATTCTGATTATTAGCATAATTACTATTAATAGTAGATTGTTGATTCATTTGATTAATATTATCATTTTGTGAAATAGGCTCACTAGCAGCCTGAACGATAGATTGTTCAGTTTGATTATTTACATTTTTATCATAAACCTTAAATACATTATAACCTTTCCATATAACAAAACCTAATATAACAAACAATGCCCAAAATGCTAACGGTATTTGCTTTTTAAATTTTTGATGCTTACTTGAAGATTTATAATATTTAAATGCTTCTTTTGGGGGCGACCAATTCGCTGATTCTGTACCGCTTAAGCCGGCAGGATTATCTAAACTTGTAACGCACTTAAACCACCAATATTGTTTCATACCAATGGCTTTACGTTCAAGATGAATATGTTTTGAAACTAAATTACGTACAAATACATCTAGTTGGCTTGGGTGCTGCGTCATTAAAATTAACGTAAAGCCATCATGCCTAAGCTCAGAAAGTTTCTGTATATACTCAGGAACTTTTTGAGCAGCAGAACGAACAGGATATGTCCAATGCGCCTCATCAACAATTAAAACAGCCCCAGTGGGTAAAATTTCATCAAGTGGAGCGGATTGAATTTGTTCTTTTGTTAATTCATGCGCATTAAATTTAGCTGAATCCAATCCGTCAATATGAGAAAAATAAAGCGGTCTATCAATTACAGTACCGTCATCTGCACAAGTTTTAAATAAACCATCTTCATTTGTTAATATCATATTAACAGCCCTAGACGTTTTACCAGTCCCCATATTTCCAGTTATTAAATAAATCATAAATTATCTCGGTAAAATAAATGTTAATCTATTCAATAATTTCATAGACACCCAAAAAGCAAAAGCACCAAAAAGATAGTTCAAACCTTGACCAAAACCACCAATCAATAATAAATTATAAATATCAGCAGGCATTGAATTAAGTGCATCTTTCGTATAGTTTTTAAATTTGCTTAATGCGATGGCATAGCCAACATATGAAACAAATGTCATGCCTGTAGCAATAATTATCCTAACTATCAAAAGTTTCAATAAAATCGCTAACAATGGAATCAAAGCTAATGGCATCATCAATCCTTACGCAAGCTGCCAAACGTTAAATAAGCAGATGCTAAAATAAATGCAAATAAAATGATAAATCTAACCATACCCATAAATTTACACAATGGCTCATAACTCAAAGAAAATTGTTTTCCTGAAACATAAAAAACCTTAGGTGCAGGACAAACACCATCACTAGGTAAAAAATTATCTTCTGACCAAGTTGTCTCATCTGTTATCGATGGAATTTTAATTTCATCAAATACCCCTTCTTCAACTTTCCCCATTTTTTCACACGCTAAAATATTAGGATACTTATCACACAAGCCCTGTTCGTCTTGAGGTTTTTTATTGTCCGAATTATTTGGATTGGTTGGGCTATTCGGGTTGGTTGGGCTATTCGGATTGGTTGGGCTATTCGGATTGGTTGGGCTATTCGGATTGGCTGGGCTATTTGGATTGGTTGGGCTATTTGGATTGGTTGGGCTATTTGGATTGGTTGGGCTATTTGGATTGGTTGGGCTATTTGGTTTAGGAGCTTCAGGACTATTAGGCGTTAAATCTGGTCGGGGAATTGTAGTTTCTGTTACTTTCGTTTTACCCAAACCTCCATTTGCGTCTCCTGAAGTTTGAAAATTGAAACGTGTCTGAACCGCTTTACCTGTTTCATCAGTATAAGGCGGAGTTTGTGCAACTTGATCACCCGAAACAACAACATTTGGAGGCGTTATATCAGGAATATTATCATTATCATCAACCGATGCCCCCACCCAAGCTGTTGGGTTTTTATCAGCCTCACGTATCAATTTTTCCTCATATTTAGATAAATCAATAGGCAGCTCATAATAACCTGAACCAAATTCAACATCTCCATTTTCAAATCTACTAATTAAATCAAGAGTTTTATGTTTCATAAAAACATAACAACGCCCACCGTCCCAAGGAAAGTTCTCACGAGTTAAATCATACTCAAAATGAGAAAACTGATAATCTTCTACAAAACGATTACTTTTCGAAGAAGAATAGCAAAGCATTTTGCCATTATATCTCTCATTCTCAAGAGTCAATGTATCAGGCATTAACATAACTTTGCCTCTCTCAAGACAATCTTCACCACGCGCACCAATAGCCAAACAAGCCCAATTTCCTTTACCAGCTTGAACGTATTCATCACGTTTAGGGGAATAAAAAGGCACTTTATCAGGCGGTAAAGGCTTTGAATCATCGTCTTTACTTAAAGCATCTGCAATTAGGGTTGCCGCAAACAAATAAACATTTGCACGAGAAGCTACAAAAGTACCTGCATTTTTTGCATATCTGCCATATTTAATAGCATTTTGCATAACACCGTTGACTACACTTCTTTTAGCAACTGTTTGTGTTACATTTGCTGATACTGTACTAGCCGATGGTACACCTGCAGAACCTACTACTTTCGCATTAACCATTTGGGTAGAACGATACACATTACCTTGAGACTCAAAAGTATGCATATATTTTTTTTCATTTGGATCATACCAAGTCACATGACCATTAGAAGATCTACTTAATTCTATCCATTGTTGAGTATCTGCTTTAACGATGCTTATATTCAGCAAGCTGAATACCATAAGAACCGCCAAAAATTTTAACATACGACCATTTACCATTATGTTTTTCAATTAAAATAAATGAATTATCAGAAAATTTAACATTGCATAAATTTTCATCAATAAAGGCATGATAAAAGTTGCGAATTGAATTTATAATTTCAAATTCTTCCCCACTTTTACTAAACTCATTAAATTTATTAAAAAAAATTTCTGCCAAAGTTAAACCGTAAAACTTACCACCTAATTGATATTTCAATTCAAATAATTTTTCTTCATTAATAAACATTTCAAACCTTTCAGGCTGCCAAAAAATCTGAAATCTACATTAATCCTTAAACAACATCAACCCAATTAATAGCGGTAAACCAAATCCCAAATAAAACCAAAAATCTATCATCTCAACAACCTTTTAATAATAATGACAAAATAACACGCCGCCATCACACCAAAAATAGCCCAACCCAACTCATAACCATCTTTAAAATTTTTACTAGCATCACAGCTAGGGTAATTAATATTAATTACCTTACCTTGCAAAAACCATTGCCCTTTAATATATTCGGGTCTGATTAACTCAACTCCACCATTTTGTAAAGGTTGCTTTGGCGGCAACCTTTTCAAAAATTTAACAGGCGGATAAGTTGCAACAGTATTTGTTTTTTGAGAAATGATAACAGGGGCAACCAAGCTAAAATACACATTATCGGCATCTTGTTTGGTTGCATAACATGTATTTCCAACTTGGTAACCCATTTCACAACACCTAACTATTAACGCAACAAGCGTTTCACGATAGACATCACAAACAACGCAGCAATCACGCTAACAACCAACCAACCAGCTTCTAAACCGTCAGCTTTCGCAGCAGAAATGGCATTTTTAACATCATCAGGCAAAGCTGCATTTGCAGAAATCGCCAAAGACATTAAACCAGTACCAGTAGCAACTTTTACGGCGTTGATACGTGGGGCGTATTTTTTTAATTTATTCATCATTTTCATGATTAAATCTCCAAAAATTATTAAAAAATAGGCTGCTTCGTGGGGTTTTTGACGTGGCAGCCCAACACGTCAAAATAAAAAATCTTTCAGGTTTTAAGACTGCGCTGTTTTCGGCTTTTCATTCTGTAATACTTGCAGCTTCGTTACTAAGTTAACAGTATTATTGCCCTTTTTCACTGGCGAAAATTCAACTTCAACTAAACAAGGCAATTTGCCACGCAAATTAATTAATTCACTATGCTGATCAGATTTGCCAAATTCCAACTCAACTACATCAACACCAAACTCTTTTTCCTGATGTTCATAAACTGGAACCTCGATATAAAGGCGTGTATAGTCGTATTCTTGACCGTTTTCCGTTTTTCCTTTGTTCCATTTGATTTTACGAAGTAATGTTTTCATGATGTTTCCTTATGTTTAGGGTTTAAATTTTGTTGCTTATATTGTCCGTAACGAAGATGCAAATATTCATCATAAGTCATCGACTCTTGTAGCTCTCTTGTAAAACCTTTTCCAAATACTGCCCTTAAAAATAAATCCGATTTCAAATTGTTACGAAATTGCTTCAATTCTTCGGTATTCACTTTAGGCTTTTGTTCTTGTTGAATTTCTGATTCAACTAGCTTTTTTTCAAAAATATAATTTCTTAAATCAATATCGGATGGTTTTCTCTTGTTTTCTTTTATAAATTCAACAAATGGATAACCAGCATCAAATGCGTTAGGGTGCAATCGTTTATTCATTTTTGCCCCTACGTTTTCAAGAAGTTGAACAATCTCTTGTTCTTCAAAACCCATAAACTTTAATGTTTTAATCGTTGGGCTAACTTGAATTGACGCGTGATGAAGCATATGCTCAACACTGATTTCTTTCATTTTTTGGATTCGATCAGGCTTTTTTAAATCTTCAGAATACTGGCTAAACAACTCTTCACAAATTGGGTACGCCCCTGTTAAGTATTCACCAGGATTTAACAAAATGTCATGCTCAAGCACAATATCGCGGTTTCGCATTTGCAGTTCAAAACGAACCCAAGAGCTACTCCTGTCTCCCTGCTCAATGCCCTTTTCATAAACGCGAACCACGCGAGAACCATTTTTACGACTTCCAATATACAAAGTCCGCCCACCGTCAGGCGCATTCAGCCAGCCCACTCCAGCCATTTCAGCGTTAGGCTGTGTATTTCCTGATTTAAATTTACCAGCAGCCCAATCAGAATAGGCTTGTAATGGCGTATATTCGCCTTTTAAAAAATCATGTGCTAAATCAATTCGCGTTATTTTGCATGATGGCGCATAATCCTTTATCCAGTCATAAAGACGATTTTCCCATCCGTCCAAAGCTGCCGTTAAACCAACACCCGAAACATAAATACAAACAGTCCCACCTTGTTTATCTCCATTACCCCAACCAAAAAATCCGTATTTAATGCGTTCATCAGACTTCAAACCCATATTGGCTGTTTTAGGGTAACCATTACGACCGTTTCCACGACTTGAAAAATAAAAACCAAAAATTTCAAAAAGCATGGTTTCAGCATTGGCTAAAACAAGCTCATCTTCAGCATCTTCACTTTCACATTGAACACTTTGTTCTAAAGTTAAAAGAGAATATTTTGAAAAAGTAATAGTGATGGTATCTATATGTGCAGACATACCCACACCTTTACGTAAAGGAACGGCTTTAATTTCGCCATTAACCATTACATAATGATTTTGTATTTCTGAAATATGACTTACCCCCCCTTGTTTCACAGGCTTAAAATTTTGTCCCCCCGTGTTACTAGTGGGGGGTGGCTGCACCGCTCCGCAGCCTGCTGCGCACGCGCTGTCTGTCTGCGCATCGGCGCAGCCACTTTCCACAAAACCTAAAGAAGCAATCAAACGCTCATATCCACGAATCGCACTAGATTTGCGTGTATAATCCTTTACAAATTCGCCATTAACATATAATGCAAATTTGCCTTGTTCAGTTTTCACAATTTCATAATTCATGTTTTGTAAACTAGACATAATTAAAGCCCCACACTTTAAAAAATAAAGTAGGGGCTTCAATCAGCCTTAAATCAAATAATTGCTTAAAAGCAAAAGATACTTGTTAGATTTACAGCCCCCACAGCAGAGGCTCTAATATATAAGGCAATAATACGCAGTTGTCTGATGCTTTTAACCATATTGCCCAGCAAACAGGTGGCACCGTACACCAAACACAGGGAGCAAGTGATATTGCCAATGTTTTGTATGACGCATTACAAAGTGGTACGGCTGGCGATGATGTTCAAATTGGTAATGAAGCCAATAACACACTTAATGGTCGCGCTGGTAATGATAAATTGTTTGGTTACGGTGGCAATGATACTTTAAATGGCGGTGTGGGCAATGATGTGTTAGACGGTGGAGAAGGTGCAGATAAATTCGTATTCAGTCGCTACTTTGGGCAAGATGTGGTGTATTCTGATGAATTGGATACTTTTGTATTTCATGATATTTCATTGAAAAATTTGAAATTTATTCAGGCTGCCAATCATGATTTGCTCATTCAACAACAAGGTACACAAAATCAGGTTACGGTAACGGGCTTTTTTGATGGAGGCTCATCATTTGCTGTACTACAAGATGATTTTGGCAATACTTTATCAGCCAAACAAGTGATGGAAATGGCTCAACATATTGCACCTATTGATAAAAATCGAACCATTACTGGTAATGTTTTTGCCAATCAACTGTTTGGCGGTTCAGGAGATGATGTTATTAAAGGTTTGTTGGGTAAGGATATTTTGAATGGTGGATTGGGTAATGACCGTTTGGAAGGTAGTTTAGGCGCAGATACTTATGTGTTTAAAGCAGGAGATGGTCATGACCGCTTGTATGATAGTGGTGGCAACGATACTTTGCGCTTTAAAGATGTGAGTTTAGACCGTTTGTGGTTCAGCCGTGATGGGAAAAATTTGCACATTGATGTATTAGATAATGGAGGTTCTGTTACCATTGAAAATTATTTTACAAGTGCAAAATCAACTCACTTTACCATCAATGCGATTGAACATTTCCAAACCGATGGGCATCATTTGTTTTCCAGTTATGTAAACAGGTTATTGAATATCATGGAGAAATTTAAACCGACTGAACACGTTGATTGGAATGTGGATATGCAAAAACAGCATTATTTGCAAAATAATCATATTGAACAATATTGGCAATCTATTGAACAGTATTAAAGTAAGAACTTGTGTTCGTAAGATTGATGACTTGATTTTTTAGGAGACCGTCATAAATAAAGTGAATAATTAATTTGTTGCTGATTATGTGTATCTTGCAGAAACCAACTATACAGATTTTTTGCAAAAATCAAGCGTCGGGTAAGTGCTTGTACCCATGCGGTTTTCCATATTTCAGGCAGCCTGAAATGATTTCGGATAAAATGGCAGTGTTTTTTTGAGGGAATTTGAAGGAAATGGCTACAAGTAACTTACCCTAACGCCATTCTCAACACCCAATTAACCCAGCAAATTGAGTAATTGGGTGTTGAATTTGTTGATTCAGTAAACAGCAAAAATTATGCGATAAAATTTTCCGAATAAAACGGTTAGATTGGTGAAACAGATTTTTTGTACGAACTATTTCCATGTTAAATCTCTCTGTTAATTGACCAATAACTGTTTCAATCATACGGCGGCTATTTTTTAGCCATTTGAGAAATTGAGGACTTCTGTCATCTTTCATATTGCTACGATAAGGTGTTTGTAAATTAATATGGCTTTGTTTCATTTCATCTTTTAATTCAGAACTTAAATACCCTTTGTCCGCACCAACAAATCCTGTTTTGCCTTCTAAAAGTTCAGGTAATACCTGCCGTTCATCAACATTGGCAGCTGTAAAAGTAAAGGCTTTAATCATACCTGAGCGAGTAATCAAAAGATGACCTTTAAAACCATAATAGGTCTCTTTTTTGGAAGCGCAATAACCGAACGTCGCATATGCACGAAAATTTTGATGGCGTTTAGCTCGGGCAAATTTACAGACTGCAATAGGAAAGGCATCAGATTGATGGTGTAAAAAGACATCATGCTTGGCTGTGAATACAGATTCTTACATTTTAAATATCATACTTTTTGAAGCAACACCTGATTTTGAATTTACAAAATGGTTTGATTCAGGCAGCCTTTTGTGTGATGGCTTAGACAAATGCGGGCTTGAATCGTACAATACGCGGTTTTTAATGATAAAGAGAAGCCATGTTTCGTACCTTATTAGGTGGCAAAATCCATCGTGCCACTGTTACCCAAGCCGATTTAAATTATGTTGGCAGCATTACCGTAGATTTGGATTTGCTTGATGCAGCTGGCATTTGCGTGAATGAAAAAGTCCAAATTGTCAATAATAACAATGGTGAACGTTTAGAAACCTACACCATTGCGGGCGAGCGCGGTAGTGGCGTTGTGTGCTTAAATGGCGCGGCGGCACGATTAGTACAGAAGGGCGACATTGTGATTATTATGTCGTATGTTTTGCTGTCTGAACCCGAAATCGCCAACCATGAACCGAAAGTTGTTTTGGTTGATGAACACAACCGTATCCGCAACATTATTCACTATGAGCCTGCGAATACGGTTTTGTAAATTTCAGGCAGCCTGAAAGGCTAAAACATGAATTTAGACAAGCTATTAACCATTGCCCTGATTACCAAAAACGAAGCCAAACATTTGCCCGATTGTCTGGCTAGCGTGCAAGATTTAGGTTGTCCGATTGTGATTATTGATTCAGGCAGCAGCGATGCCACGCCTGAAATTGCTGAACAATTTAGCGCAGCATTTCATGTGTTTACCGATTGGCAAGGTTTTGGCACGCAACGCAACCGCGCACATGCGTTTATTCAAACGCCGTGGGTGCTGTGGCTTGATGCAGATGAGCGGCTTGGCGAAACCACGCGCCAAGATTTAATCCAGCGCATTAGTCAAACCATACCAGATGGTAAAGTATTATTTTCTATCAATCGATTAAGTATTGCTTACGGACGGGAAATTCGGCACAGTGGTTGGTATCCCGACCGCATTGTACGTTGCTATCCAATTGCGCAAACGCAATATAGCGATGATTTGGTGCATGAATCGGTGCTGGTGCCCAGTGGTGTCAAAGTGGTTGAATTAAAAGGTGATGTCTTGCATAACACCTATGCAGATTTGAATCAACACCTTGAGAAAATGAAACAATACGCCTTCGCATGGGCAGCGCAACGTCAAGGCAAAAAATCCGCTACGCCATTTTCTGCTACGATTCGTGCTGTTTTTGCATTTTTGCGTTTTTATTTTTTGAAACGCGGCTTTCTAGATGGGCAACAGGGATTGATGATTGCCACCATGAACGCAGTGTATACATTTTTGAAATACGCCCAATTGTGGCAATTGAATCGCAGCAAATCAGGCAGCCTGAAAGGATAACATTATGATTACCAAGAAAGAATACCTAGATAAAGCCCAACAAGGCTACAACCGCATTCCGCTTGTGCAAGAATTATTGGCGGATTTGGATACACCGTTATCGCTGTATTTAAAATTGGCGAATCAGCCATTTAGTTATTTGTTGGAGTCGGTGGTTGGAGGTGAGCGATTTGGGCGATATTCATTTATTGGTTTGCCGTGCGATACTTATCTTAAAGTTTCAGGCAAAACAACCGAAATTTATCAAAATCATCAGCTTACTGAAACACATCACGAAAACCCTTTGCGTGTGATTGAACAATTTCACGCACGATTTAAAACGCCAGAAATCCCCAAGTTACCGCGATTTACGGGCGGATTGGTGGGCTATTTTGGTTATGAGAGCATTTATTATTTTGAACACATCACCCATCGCTTGAAACATACGCCGAAAAATGACCCACTGGGTACGCCCGATATTTTTTTGATGCTGTCGCAAGAATTAGCTGTGATTGATAATTTAAGTGGCAAAATTTATTTGATTGTGTATGCCGACCCGTCTAATTCACAAGGTTATGAAATAGCACGAGAAAAACTAGAAAACTTACGAGAGAAATTGCGTCAAAGTGTGGTGATTCCGTTGAGTTTGGGCAGCGAAATCACGCAGCCTGAACATTTAACGGGCGAAGCGCGTTATAAATCCTATGTGCAAAAAGTGCGCGAGTATATTTTGGACGGCGATTGTATGCAGGTTGTGCCAAGCCAGCGCATGAGTTTACCTTTTAAAGACAATCCGTTACATTTGTATCGGGCGTTGCGAACTCTGAATCCGTCGCCGTATTTGTTTTACTATGATTTTGGTGATTTTCATATTGTCGGTTCTTCGCCAGAGATTTTGGTGCGCCGCGAGAGAGAAACCGTGGTGGTGCGTCCGATTGCTGGCACACGATTGCGCGGTGCCACGCCAGAGCAAGACGAAGCCAATGCGCGTGAATTGCTTGCTGATGAAAAGGAAATTGCTGAACACACCATGTTGATTGATTTAGGGCGCAACGATGTTGGGCGCATCAGTCAAACGGGCAAGGTGGCGGTAACAGATAAAATGGTTATTGAGAAATATTCACACGTGATGCATATTGTCTCTAACGTAGAAGGCAGCCTGAAACCGAATACCAGCAATATGGACATTTTGGCTGCTACTTTTCCTGCAGGCACACTTTCGGGAGCGCCGAAAGTTCGCGCTTTGGAAATTATTGAAGAATTAGAACCCGAAAAACGCAATATTTACGGTGGTGCGGTTGGTGTGTGGGGTTTTAATAATGATATGGATTTAGCGATTGCGATTCGCACTGCATTGATTAAAAATGGTATTTTGTATGTGCAAAGCGGTGGTGGCATTGTTGCTGATAGCCAAGAAGAAGCCGAGTGGCAAGAAACGCAAAACAAAGCTCGTGCCGTGATTCGTGCCGCACAGATGGTGCAAGAAGGGTTGGATAATGAATCCGTATGCTGAAAATATTTTGTGAATACAGGTTTTTAGACATATTCATCGTATATCATATTATTTTTAATTATTTATCAATGAGATTAAATTATGTTAAAAAAATGGTTTTCTATTTTTACCGTTAGCGTATTGATGTTTTCGTTGAGCGGTTGTGGTTACAACACCATGCAAACTCAAGACGAAGCCGCTAACGCCGCTTGGGCTGAAGTTGTCAACCAATATCAACGCCGAGCCGATTTAGTTCCTAATTTGGTCGCCACCGTCAAAGGTTACGCCCAACACGAAGAAAAGGTTTTGACCGAAGTAACCGCCGCACGCAGTAAAGTTGGTAGCATTCAAATGACCGCCACTGATGCGACAAACCCCGAAAAATTAAAACAATATGCTCAAGCACAAGGTGAACTGTCTAGTGCATTATCGCGGTTGTTGGTGGTGAGTGAAAATTATCCGCAGTTGAAAGCAGACCAAAGTTTCCGTGATTTACAAGCACAATTGGAAGGTACGGAAAACCGCGTAACTTTGGCGCGTAATCATTACATCAAAACCGTGCAAATTTATAACACCAATTTGCGCCAATTCCCACAAAATTTAACCGCCAAAATGTTTGGTATGCAGCCACGCCCGCAATTCACAGTAGAAAATGAAAAAGCCATTTCTACATCACCTAAAGTTTCGTTTTAAGAACCAAAACCTCGCGTCTAACACGGCTGTTTAAAATAAAAAGCAGGAGAACAAGGCGACCTTGTATTGGCAAATGTTGTTAATAAAATCAAGTCATCAATTTTACGAACACAGGTTCTAAATGATTTTACGGGGAGATTATGCTAAAAATTTATCAAAAAATCATGGTGTTGGTGTCAATGTTGTTGACCAGTTTTTGTATTATGGCGGCGGCTGTCCCTGAACTTCGTTCGCCTGTGATGGACACCGCGCAGATGATGTCGCCACAAGCACGACAAGAATTAGACCAACATTTGCGTCAATACAGTGCGACAACAGGCAGTCAAATCGTGGTTTTAACCGTGCCTCGTATTGCACCAGAAACCCCATTTGATTACGCCACTCGTGTGATGCAAAGCTGGCAATTGGGACGCAGTGAATACAACGATGGCGTGTTATTGCTGCTGGTACGCGATGAACGAAAAACGCATTTGGCGGTTGGACGCGGTTTAGAAGGCGCGATTCCTGATGTGTACGCCAAACGCTTGTTGCAAGATGTATTGCGCCCCTATTTGCAGAAAGGCAAAATGGACGAAGGTATACGCGAAACCGTTGCCCAAACTGAAAAACTTATCGCAGGCGAAAGGCTGCCTGAAAATACTCAACGTCAAAATTCAAATCGTGATGATTTTGATTTAGATGAGATTTTGGGAATGTCGGTGATGTGGCTGGTATTTAGCACATTATTGGGTGGTATGTTTCGCGGTGCGTTTGGTGCAAGATGGAGCGTATGGGCGACTGGTCTTGTGATGTTTTTGATTTCTTGGTTAATTTCGGGGTCATTATTTATTGGTTTACTGTTGGGTATGCTGGCGATGGTGGTCGCATGGTTGACGGGGTTGGGGGCATTTGTGTCGGGTGGAAATCATGATGGTGGTGTTTGGCGAGATAACAGCAGTGGCGGATTTAATGGTGGATTGGGTCGTGGACTTGGTCATGGTGGAGACAGATTTAGTGATAATGATAGCGGCGGATTTAGCGGTGGTGGCGGTGGATTTGGTGGTGGCGGTGCATCGGGAGATTGGTAAACATGAAGCAAAATACGTTCAAACGATTAATACAACATTGGCTCAATCCATATTTTCGTGTAGCAAAATATTTTCCAAACAGTGCATTGCAACGCTTAAGCGAACGCATTGCCCAATCTGAATATCAACATTTGGGGCAAATTCGGTTCGTGGTGGAATCGCGTTACAGCACGGCGAAAGTGTTGCGTGGTTTGGGGACACGTGAACGGGCGTGGCGATGGTTTGGTGATTTGCGTGTGTGGGACACGGAACGCAATAGCGGCGTATTGATATATATTTGTTTTGCTGATAGGGCGGTGGAGATTGTTGCAGACCGTGGCATTAGTCGGTGCGTGTCGGACGAGACGTGGCAGTGTATTTGTCAACAGATGAGTCAAGCATTTCGCGAAGGGCATTATATTGATGGATTGACGCAAGGTTTGCAGTCGGTGGATGAAATTTTGCGTGCGAATCTGCCGCGTAAAAATGGTGAAAATGTGGTTGATGAATTGCCCAATGATGTGATTATTCAATAGGAATTATTTTGGTGCGCCATTCATATTGATGCATCAGAAATAAAATAAAGGCTGCCTGAAAATAACAAAATTTTTTCAGGCAGCCCAATTCGTTGCAGTGTTGCACAAATTTTGCTACTATTCGCGCTGCATTAAGAGTTGGGAATTCCATGCCAACCTGCTGATTCAGTAAGGTGGACGGTTGATAAAACCGATGTGGTTCGGCTTGATACCGAGCAATCCAAACCCCGCTTGATGCGGGCATTTTTTTTGTCTAATTACGAAGCGAATGCCAATAGGTTGTTTTCAGGCAGCCTGAAAAATGATTAACTTTAATTTTGAGATTAAATTTATGAGCGAATATTTATTTACTTCCGAATCCGTTTCCGAAGGACACCCGGACAAAGTTGCTGACCAAATTTCTGATGCCATTTTGGACGCAATTTTTGCCCAAGACCCCCAAGCACGCGTGGCAGCTGAAACGCTAGTTGCCACCGATTTGTGTGTTTTGGCAGGCGAAATCACCACCAAAGCAAAAGTGGATTATGAACAAATCGCTCGCGAAACCGTCCGTAAAATCGGTTATAACGACCCAAAATTGGGCTTTTCTGCCGACACGTTTAAATTAGTGTTAAATTACGGCGAACAATCGCTCGATATCGCACAAGGCGTGAATGAAGGCGAAGGCGTAGATTTGAATCAAGGTGCGGGCGACCAAGGTTTGATGTTTGGTTATGCGTGTGATGAAACGCCAGTGTTGATGCCGTTTGCCATTTACTATAGCCACCGCTTGATGCAACGCCAAAGTGAAGTGCGTAAAAGTGGTTTATTGCCGTGGTTGCGACCCGATGCGAAAGCGCAATTGACTGTGGCATATGACAGCGAAACGGGGCGCGTGTGTCGTATTGATACGGTTGTGTTGTCTACTCAACACGATGAATCCATCTCGCGTAATGATTTGATTGCTGCCGTCACAGAACACATCATTGTGCCTGTGTTGCCCAAAGAATTGATTACACCAGAAACGAATTATCATATTAATCCAACAGGCAGTTTTGTCACTGGTGGACCGCAAGGCGATTGTGGTTTGACAGGTCGCAAAATCATCGTAGACACCTACGGCGGAGCAGCACCACACGGCGGTGGCGCGTTCTCTGGTAAAGACCCGAGTAAAGTGGATCGTTCGGCGGCGTATGCTGGGCGTTATGTGGCGAAAAATATTGTGGCGGCAGGTTTAGCGACACAATGTCAAATTCAAATTTCGTATGCGATTGGGATTGCCGAGCCGACTTCCATTTCTATTGACACGTTTGGTACGGGTAAATTGAACGAAGCGCAATTAATTAAATTGGTACGTGAACATTTTGATTTGCGTCCGAAAGGGATTATTCAGATGCTGGATTTGTTGCGACCAATTTATTCAAAATCAGCTGCTTATGGACATTTTGGGCGTGAAGAACCTGAATTTACTTGGGAAAAAACCGATAAAGCAGCTGCATTGAAAGCGGCAGCTGGTTTGTAATTCAGATTTTGATTTCAGGCTGCCTGTTGATTACAGAATGATAGACAGGCAGCCTGAAAACTTAAATTTAAATGTGTATGCGTCATTTCACGATAAATCAGCGACATTCACGCCACCCAATACGCGTTGGATATTTCTGTCCATGCGACGCGCGGCGAAATCATCGGTTTCGTGGGACAATTCGTGTACGGCTGTGCGAATATTTTCCGCACTTTCGGTTTCTAAATTGCTTGCCAGTTTTGTCATTAATTGATTGATTTTATTTAATTCTTCTTCGCTTAATAAATCCGCATCTAAGTCTAAGGCTGCCTGAATCGCGCCAATTAAGCTTTCTGCTTCAACTTTGGCTTCGGCACGCGCACGAGCGGCGGCATCGTCTTTGGCGTTGTTCATGCTGTCTCGTAACATTTGCGTAATGGTTTCATCGTCCAAACCGTAGGACGGTTTGACTTCAATTTGCGCTTGTACGCCTGTGGTTTGTTCGCGAGCGGATACGGACAATAAACCATCTGCATCTACTTGAAAAGTAACTCGAATCCGTGCTGCACCTGCCACCATTGGCGGAATACCGCGCAAAGTGAATTTCGCCAAACTGCGACAATCCGCTACCAATTCGCGCTCGCCTTGCACAACGTGAATTGTCATTGCGGTTTGTCCGTCTTTGAACGTTGTGAAATCTTGCGCTCTGGCGGTTGGCAAAGTGGAATTACGTGGAATAATTTTTTCCACCAAACCACCATAAGTCTCTAATCCCAAAGACAAAGGCGTTACGTCCAAGAGCAACCATTCGTCATCATTTTTGTTGCCAGCCAATACATTCGCTTGCATCGCCGCGCCCAAAGCAACGACTTGGTCTGGGTTTAAATTGTTCAGTGGTGTTTGCCCGAAAAACGCGCCTACGGCTTGTTGGACGTGGAGCATTCGTGTTGCGCCGCCCACCATAATCACGCCTTTGATGTCGGACTTGCTTACGCCAGCGTCTTTTAGGGCTTGTTTGACGGGTTCAATGGTTTTGGCGATTAAATGCTGCGTTAAAGCATGGAATTCTGCTCGTGTAATCAATGTATTGATTTCTGTGCCATTATTTAAGGTAGCCTGAATACGTGTTTCAGGCTGCTTGCTTAATGTCTCTTTTGCTTGACGCACCAAGCTGAATAATAATTGAATATCGTGTTCATTAGTCAATGAAAGTTGATTATTTTCAATGATATGACAAAATAAACGGTGGTCAAAATCATCGCCCCCTAAAGCTGAATTGCCTCCCGTTGCTTTGACTTGAAATAAACCTTTAGATAATTCCAATACCGATACATCAAACGTGCCACCCCCCAAATCATACACGACAAACGTGCCTTCCGCGCCGTTGTCCAAGCCGTAGGCAATTGCAGCGGCGGTTGGTTCATTGAGCAAACGCAACACGTTTAGTCCTGCCAATCGTGCTGCATCTTTGGTGGCTTGGCGTTGCGCGTCATCAAAATAGGCTGGGACGGTAATCACCGCGCCCACGAGTTCGCCGCCTAATGATTGTTCGGCACGTTCGCGCAACGTACGCAAAATGTCAGCGGATACGTCAATCGGTGTTTTTGCGCCATTTTTGGTTTGCAATTCAATGATTTTTTCGGATTTGCCAAAACGATAAGGCAAATGCGTGGTGTCGATTTCAGGCAGCGTGCGTCCGATTAAACGCTTGGCGGAAGAAATGGTATTTTGTGGGTCAAGTTTTTGTTGTGCCAATGCTTTTTTTCCTACGATGAGTTTGTCATCGCCCAAATAACGCACCACAGATGGCAGCGAAACGTTACCAAGTTCATCGGGCAAACACGTTGCCGTCCCACTTTTTACGGTAGCAACCAAGCTGTTGGTTGTACCTAAATCAATACCGACCGTCAAGCGGTGTTGGTGAGGAGTGGCAGACATATTTGGTTCAGCGATTTGCAAAAGTGCCATGAAATGTATTCCTTGAGTATTATTTTTGACGGGTGTATTTTAGCATTGTTGAGTGAATTTGTCGGATAAAAAAACCAGTTTCTCATTTTCAAGAAACTGGTTTTTTTTATTTTTTAAATGAATGAATTAGGCTTTTAATAATTCAGTTAATTCGCCCGCTTCTAACATTTCCATCATGATGTCTGCGCCGCCAACAAATTCGCCATTCACATACAATTGTGGAATGGTTGGCCAATTGGCATATTCTTTAATGCCTTGACGAATCTCATCATCTTCCAAAACATTGAATGTTGAAAAATCATGACAACCAGCTGCCTGCAAAATTTGTACTGCACGTGCTGAAAATCCACATTGTGGGAATTGTTTTGTGCCTTTCATGAATAAAAACACGCGATTTGAATGCACTAATTCTTTGATTTTATCTTGGGTACTCATGAAATTTTCCTTGAGATGGGTTGAAAAAGGGCGATTATAGCGTGAAACCTGTTTTCAGGCAGCCTGAAAATCCTGCAAAACTGTATGGACTTGTTCAATTTCTTTTAAAACTCGAATAGCATCAAATAGTTGATGTGCTTCTGGATAAGTTTTTTTCATCATGTTCAGCCATTGTTTGAGTCGTGCTATGGGGTATTTGTTGTTGGCTTCTTTGGTTAAACATAAATCAAAAAACAGGCGAATCCAATTCATTATTTCTTCATTAAATTCAGCTTGTTGTACGATTTCTCTGCGTTCAAATTGACGAATTTGTCGTGCCAAATCAGGGCGCATCACCGCACCGCGTCCCAACATAATTTGGTTACAACCTGTTTCGTTTTTGATGGCAATAAAATCATCAAGTGAAAATACATCGCCATTAGCAATTACTGGAATATCAATGGATTGTTGAATTTTCTTGACCCAATTCCAATGTGCAGGCGGTTCGTAGCCTTCCACTTTGGTACGCGCATGAACCGTCAAAGCCGATACACCTGCCGATGCGATGGCTTGTGCATTTTCTAAAGCTAAGTCTTTATTTTCATAACCCAAACGCATTTTTGCGGTCAGCGGTATATTTTCAGGCAGCCTTTCACGCAATGTTCTCACAATTTGGTAAATTAAATCAGGTTCTTGTAATAAAATTGCTCCACCTTTGTGTTTATTGACGGTAGGAGCAGGGCAGCCAAAATTGATGTCAATTTTATTTGCGCCTAACTTGATGGCTTCTAATGCATTGATTGCCATCATGTTTTCATCGCTGCCTAAGATTTGTACGGTGCAAGGTGTGCCTGCAACTGTTTGATTATTTGTTGCTATTTCAGGAATATGGCGTAACCACGTTTGGCGTGAATGCACGGTATGCGTGATGCGGACAAATTCGCTCACACATTCATCAAATCCCCCAATGTGTGTCAGCAAATGACGCATCACGTCATCACATAGTCCCTGCATTGGTGCAAGTATTAACCTGCTATGCCCCGAGTTATCTATATTTGTGTTGTTTTTCATATGCTTATTTTGTAAATTTTCACGCGTTTTCGGGCGTTTTGGCGCGTTTTAACGTTCATTTTTGCGTTTTTGTTGTACCATATTTACACCATTTTTAAACATGAAAGGCATGGTGCAAATTGGGTAGCATTTTGAAACGGAAAAATCCATCAGGCGAAGTCGTTTACCGTGCCCAAATTCGGATAAATAAAATAGGATACCCGAAATTTAGTGAAAGTAAAACGTTTTCGCGGCGCGTGTTGGCCGTGGCATGGTTGAAACGACGTGAAGCGGAATTGGAGGAAAATCCGCATTTGTTGTTTGGCGAGCCGAAAACGGTCGCCGCCCCAACGCTCAAAGACGCGTCAGCACGTTATTTGGCGGAAACGGTGGGGAGTTACGGTAAAACAAAGGCTTCAGTGATTAAATTGTTGGGTACATGGACGTTAGGAAGTAAGCGAATAGACAGGCTGAAACGGGCGGATTTTGCGGAGTATGCGATGGCGCGGGCGCGTGGCATTCCTGAATTTGGGCTTGCGCCTGTGAGACCATCCACGATTAACGGCGATTTGCAATATTTGCGCTCGCTGCTGAAACACGCGCATTTTGTGTGGAGCATGGGGCAGGTAACGTGGTCGGAATTGGATTTGGCGATGGAAGGTTTACGCCGTAGTCGTGTGATTGCCAAAGCGGATAATCGGACACGTTTGCCAACTGCAGACGAGTTGCAGAAATTAACTAATTTCTTTTATAAACAATGGATTGATTATTCAGGCGTGAATAAATTTCCGATGCATTTGGTTATGTGGTTTGCGATTTATTCGTGTCGGCGTCAGAATGAAATTCCGCGTTTACTGTGGTCGGATTTTGACGAGAAATACGGTGAATGGCTGGTGCGTGATGTGAAACACCCTCGCGGCAGTAAAGGTAACCATAAGATTTTTATCATTAAACCGCATTTGTTAGGTGTAATTCAGGCTTTCAGACAGCCTGAAATTGTGGCGCAAATCAAGCGGCGCGGCGGTGATTTGGATTATTTACTGGGCAATTTTCCGTCTCGCAGCATTTCGGCAGCGTGGCGCAATGCGTGCAAGGTGTTGGGGATTACGGATTTGCGGTTTCACGATTTGCGCCATGAAGGGGCGACACGGTTAGCGGAAGATGGCTTGAGTGTGCCAAAAATGCAGCGTGTTACCTTGCATGATGATTGGCATGTTTTGCAGCGATATGTGAATTTAGCGGCGCGACCGCGTGAAAATCGGCTGGATTTTGCTGAAGCAATGCAAATCGCTAAGCAGTCAGCATAAATTCAGGCAGCCTGAAAATCAAAGCTCTTGCGATTTTTAATTCGGGAAGTTAAACACTTTTTTCATGTCTGGCTCATTTCTTTGTTATGACGGACCCTTGAGTGAAAACCAATCCCCATTCTTTTGAGTTTTTGGCGGATTTGGTTTATTCATTTACATTTTTCCAATCACGCGCTGCCTGTTCGGCGACACTGTCTAGCCATAAAGCCAAATCGCTGACGCGCACGAGATAAGCAGATTTTTTGCTGTTCGGGTCGGAGCGGAATACAGGAAACGGCAGCGATTGTTCGGTGGCACGGCGGTGGGCGTAGTCGTAGGTTAGGTGTGGCATATATTGTTTGATGACATCGGCGAGCGGAATATGTTGCGATTGATAGCGCATGGCTAGCATAAACGCGGTACTGGGTAAATCAGTCGGCTGTTTCATCATTTTTACTCATCAATTCTTTGGTTTGTAATTTCATCATTTTGGCTAAATTTTGCACGTTACCTGATTTTATCAGGTGATTAAAGGTGCGGCGTTGCCTGCGTTTGGTGTATAAATAAACTTCCCAGTCAATTGCTACGGTTGCTGTGCCTAATTCTGTGAATAACCCAAATTCAGGCGGTTCGATCCAACATAATTTGAAAACGGTTTTGTATCGGTGTTTTTTGATTGGCTCAACGCGGATAGTGAGTAAGCCGTATTCGGTTTGAAATGTTTTTTTATTCATGACGTTATCCTTTTTCAGGCTGCCTGAAATTATTTTAATTTCAGCATGATTTGCACGTAACCATTTGATATTTCACGATTATAAATTTCCCAATCAAAATAAAATACGCCAAATTTAGACTCAAATGGAACGCAATACAGCGCACGGGCGCGGTCAGCTAATTTTTTTAATATTGGTAAATCAGCTAGTTGCGTGTAACCTTTGGCTCGGAGTTCGGGAATGCTACGTGCTGGTTCAATGTGCGCGTATTCATCGGAAACCATGCTCAAGCGGTACAAAACTTGTCCGACAAACAGCGTTTGTTCGCGTAATTTGCTGGCTTTTAAGCCGTGTTTGACGGCGGTGCTTTCTATGCTCGCACCGCGAATCACGCGAAACGCCGCTGCTACATCATCAGCCCGAAAACACATTAAGCGGTTGAAATAATAGCAAATTTGAAAACCGATGTTATAGCGCGAAACTTCATCAACCGCACCAATGGGGACGAATTTCAGCCAGTTATCCAGCAAATCAATCAGCAATTCTAAATCACGCAAAGTGTGGTGATTAGTTTTGTAATCTGCTATTTTTTTCTGATTATTAAAAAGGTTAAGACAATCTACCGCATCATGAATAATGCGCCATGTGGTGGGCAATTTGTCTTCGTCCACGTACAGGCTCAGCAAAATTTTGAATGACTGCACCAGCATTTCCGCTCGTGCTAATGCCACATCTAAATTGCGTCCATGCCACAAATCCGTCAACATTTCGCGGTTGTGCCGAAAAATATCGTTACGGTCGGCGGTGGCGAGCGGCTCGCCTGTGGTGATGGCTTTGCGGTTGTCGCGAAACTGCAGAAATTCAACGGCTTTTTGATTTAATGCGGCGGTGGCTTGCTGCTTCATCTGTTGGCGCGGCATAAACGAGTGTGGCGCACGTTTAGGCGCAAACGCACGCATTAGGTTTTGAGCTAAAGTAGTCGCTTGCATTTTCAGGCTTCCTGTTGGTTGTGGTTAGGATACGACATTTCTTCTTCTGTATCATCAACTTGTGGTGCAATCACGCGGCGTTGAGTGCGGCTAGTCAAATATTTGTAAACGTGGTAGCCGCCGATAAAAGGGATAATCAGCAAAATCATCAACAGCAATGCTTTTGCAAAAAATTCAACGGATTGCCAAATGGTTAAGTTGAAATACCAGATTAAAAAGTCGGTCATGATTATTCTCCTAATTTTTAAATATCGCTTAAATTTAAATGGTTGATGTATTCTGTCGCCATTTGCAAATATTGGCTGTCCAATGCCAATAGAAAATCAATCCATGCATCGGTGTTGTGCTGATAATTTTCCGCGATGTCGTGTGCTTTATTGGTTAGCCACGCCATCATGTGGCTATCCACGCGGTCGGCGTAGATGTCGGCAACGGCTTCACATACGTTACAGTTATACATAAATTTCAACAACTTAATGATGTCTACTTTATCAATGACTGGGTTTATTTCGCGAGTAATTTTGGCGAGTAATTCGGGTGAGAGTGCCATGATGTTTCCTTTCAGGCTGCCTTTTGTGGTTAGTGAATTGAAATAGCTGCAAAAACTGCCAATAATGTGATGTGTTCATAGGTATTCATGGTTTGCTCCATTAATGAAATTGAAAAGATACCAACCGCCACGCCTCTAGTCAGATTGGGGCAGCCTGAATGCAAGCAGGTGGGCTGTTGATGAAGCGAAGTATAGAAAACTAAACTAACAATGTCAATAAAATATTTAGTATACTAAACATTTTTTAAGTATTAAATTGATTTTAAAAGATAAAAAATCCCCTAGCGCGTATTGCGTTAGGGGATTTTATTTTTTCAGACTGCCTGAAAAACTATTTTGTCCAATCTTGCACTTGTAAACCATCAATTTTGAAAAAGGCTTGGTCGTTGGTTACCAAAATTGCGCCCAAATGGTGGGCGTGGGCTGCTATCATCAAATCTAGTGGGGCGAGATTTCTGCCTGTTTTTTCCAAATTAGCGCGAAATTGTGCGTAAGTATCGGCTGCTGCTTTATCAAATGGCGCAATTTCCATATTTTCTAAAAATAATTCAGCTACTTGACGCATGGTAGTGGCTTCGGGTTTGCGTGCCAAGCCGTATTGAATTTCGGCAAAAGAAACACTGGAAACGCATAAATTTTCATGCCCTATGCCCACGGCTCGCGATGTGGCTGCAATGTTTTTGCGCATAATTTGGCTAATGGTGTTGGTGTCCAATAAATATTTCATGCGTTTTATTCCTAATCGGCAAATAAGTCTGGACGCTCTATTGCGTATTCATAACGTGGCAATTCCCATTCTGTGCCGTCTAATTGTTGCCATGCGTCTAAAAATTCTTGCCATTCAGGCAAATAGCTGGAAATAGAAACCTGTCCTGTTGTGGGATTTTGGTGTGCCAGCATGGGTTGTTTGTCTTTGATTTTGAAATTTTCAGGCAGCTTTAAAAAGGCTTGCCCGTTAATGAACACCGTTTCGGCAGTTAATTGCATAATGATTCTCCTATTGCTCGTTTACTTTCCACGCGGTTACGCGCCCAATAATTTTTACTTTGTCCATAGGCATTTTTTTATTTGGGAATAATGGATTGTCGGTATTCAATAAAATTTCCTGTGTTTCAGGCTGACTGAATACACGGCGATAATATCGTTTGCCGCCACACTCCACCAAATAAATTTTGCCGTCCACAATATCGGTTTGATTTTCATCTATCCAAATTTCGCTTCCTTCTGGAATATGGGGCAAGGGCTGGCAAAAAGCATTGTCGCTAATTTGTGAATGCGACTCCTTGTTTTTCAGACTACCTGAATTTTGGATAATACTAAAATTATTACTATCTCCAATTGTGGCACTGTCGCCAAATTTTACCCCTGTGGCATTGATATTTGTATCACGATATTTTTTACCTTTCCCGTCTGCTAACCATTGAGTTGAAAAATGGGTTTTCTTTTCAAAGGCAATCAATGGTTTTGCTCCTAATCCTGTTTCGCCCTTAAACCATTGATTAACTAATCCTTTTGAGACTTCTGCAAAGTTAGCTAAATCTTGTTGTGTTTTTAAATTGTATTCCTTCATGACTTCTTCTAATCGGTTTTTTAGCGTGTTCATGTTGTTGTCCTGTGAAAATAATTTAGAATTCTAAACTATTTTGAGTTTAGAATGCTTGACTTTTGGTTATTTAGTAATCTATACTTTGTAAAGTTTTCTAAATAAGGAATAATGATGGACAATATACATACGCGTTTTATTCAAAGATTGGGTGGCGTGAAAAAGGTTTCGGAAATTTGTGGTGTAACCAAAGGGGCAGTTTCTCAATGGAAAAAACGCCGCATTCCTTTGGCACAAATGAATTTTTTAAAAGAAAAGTTCCCTAATGAATACAGTCAAATTCAGGAAAAACAAGATGAATGAAATGATTATTTTGGATAAACCAATCCGCCAAGTGAATGGCTTGTATTGCTTGAATGACTTGCATAAAGCAAGTGGCGGTAAAGAAACGGATAAACCTGTTTACTGGTTGAAATCAAAGCAACTCATTGAACTTATTGAAGAATTAAACAAAGTAAGAATTCTTACTTTGGAACAAAATCAACAAGTTATTAAAACCGTAAAAGGCGGTAATCAAGCAGGCACTTACGCTTGTCGTGAATTGGTTTTGGCTTACGCTACTTGGATTTCACCACGCTTTTTCTTGCTTGTGTTGCGTACTTTTGATTTGGTGGCGCGTGGCGGTATGCTGGCGGTAGGCAAAATTCAGCCGATTGCCGATTATCCACCGCCTGCACCGTGGCAGCCTGAACCCGTATTGCCACGCCCACCGCGCAATCTAGCAGAAGCCCGCACCCTGTTTGAACAAATTGACCACGCCGAAAAGCACATTGAAAGCGAATTTAACTCAATTGTGGTACAGCGTAGCCAGCTACACGCAATCAATCGCATGACCCGTACTTGGCGCGAATATTGGCTAACCGTGGAAAACGACCAGTAACAATTTCAACCTGTTCTAGCTTCCAGACCTTTTGGCTAGATTTTCGCCTACCCTTTCCTTGCATTGGGGGGGCTTTTTTTGC
The DNA here is from genome assembly GCF_002951835.1 of Simonsiella muelleri ATCC 29453. Classification (GTDB taxonomy): domain Bacteria; phylum Pseudomonadota; class Gammaproteobacteria; order Burkholderiales; family Neisseriaceae; genus Simonsiella; species Simonsiella muelleri. The sequence goes on from NZ_CP019448.1 coordinate 1,292,785, forward strand.
CTTTTTTCTCTTAAATATATGGTGAATAATGAATAAATCTATTGATTTCTCAAACATTTCACAGGCAGAAACCTTTGCAAAACCCCAAAACAATTCATTTGTTTTGAGGTTTTCACTATTTCAACACAAACACAACAAAATCAAGCAAAATAATCACACCAATCTCACTATAACAGCCCATTTTCAGATAGTGTATTATTTGTAAACAGTTATTTACAGAATAATTTGTAAATAACTGTTTTTATTATACATTAAATTAATCAGTTTTAAAAGAATGCAAAAAAGCACTAAGGCAAAATTAAACCTTAGTTTTCAAACAGTTTTTGCGCTAACTGCCTTTAACCAAATTTTCTTATATCGTAAACTTGCCCTTTCGTGTATAGATTAAATGCCAAAACTGCTAATTTTCGCATAATTGCCACAATAACGACTTTTCCACTTTTGCCTTTTTTCTCCAGCCTGTCAGTCATCTTTTTAAACACGCCCATTCTATAAGCAACTACAGCAGGCATATATAGAGCAGTTTTTAATATTCGGTTTCCATACCTAGACAACTTTTCTTTTTTATTTACGCTCGTGCCTGATTTTCTTTGCTGTGGAGACAAACCAGCAAAAGCAGTAAATTTGTTGGCAGTTTTAAAATCAAACATGGTTAAAAAATGAACCAATACCCTTGCAGTTGTTTCAGAAATAGCAGGAATAGTTTTCAGACGATCTTTTTCTTCTGATTTGGTCAGTTCTGATAATTTTGATTCAGTCGTTTTAATATGCGCTTTCAATTCAACAAGCTGCTTTTTCAGCTCTATTTCAATAAATTCATCTTTACAGTTTTTTTGACGATTCATCAAAGCAGTTTTCTGCTGCTTCAACTGGTTAATATAGCTTAATAACCGCTTAACCTGATATTGCTGTTCAGTTGGCTTTTTATAAGTGCCATGCTTCTTCAAAAGCTTCTCTTGGCAATATTGAGCAATTAACTTACAGTCTTGTTTATCCGTTTTTGTTTTTTGAAATTCTGTTTCTGCAAATTTGCTAATTTTTAAAGGATTTGCAACAGTTACTTGAAACCCATTTTCCACCAAAAAATCAGCAAAGTTTTCATAATAATTTCCAGTTGCTTCCATGCAAAAATGATAATTGCAAGGATTATCAGATAATTTCTTTAATAATTTATTAAAGCCTATCTCATTGTTCTGAATTTTGATGTAAGTTTCATTTTCATCAAGTATTTGTACATCTATAGTTTTTTGTGAAATATCACTTCCGACAGCAATCATTTTTAATTTGTCCTTACGATACAGGCTAAAAGCCTATTGATAGTGTTCAATTTTGCATTTTGTTCAACCGCTCAATTCTGAAATATAATCTTCTTGATTTGGCTGCCTTACGAGCTTTAGGTTGTAGGGTGCGCAAATGAAAAATACCCTAGCGATTTTTCGCTAGGGTATTATAAATTCAGGGAATACTTTTATAAATCATAAAAAGCATTACAGAAGAATTTAAAATTAAACTGTACAATGAAAAATGCTTCAAGTAAAGAGAAGTCTTAGGATATTTTTCATATAAATCATTAGCAAGAATAATTAATCCAATACATAAAAAAGATTCACAAACAGTAAACATGAAAGCAAAATTCAACATTTCTTTAGCCATTTTAATGCCCTAAAAAGAAAATATACTAATACTATTTCTTAACCTGTGCAACTTCTACAGCATCGGTGTTATTTTCTGTAAATACTTCAGTTTGCTCATCTGGTAATTCTTCTTGAAGTTGATGATACTGTGTCTGTTCGCGATATGGGTCAAAAGGCAATCCGTCTTTTACATACTTTAGGCACAAATCAAACGGTATTTCAGGAATTTTTGTAGCTTGTTCAGTGTAGCAATTACAAGATTTTTTTGACGATTGGACACAAGCTACTACTTTCTCAAATGTTTTAACCTGTCGTACTGAATCGTAAATGGGTTTAGATTCAGGCTTCTCCGGAATAGTCGGTTTAAACATAATAGATACTGTAATAAATGTCAAGTGAAAAATCAAAATAAATTATTGGCAAAACCCATTTCGCAACATTTGTTTGTTTAATCATCAGTCCTTTTAGTTATCACATCATTCAGGGTGAATGCTAAACGTTAAACAAAATTAAAAAAGCGCGTCAAGGTTAAAGTGAACGCAAGCGACCTTGACGCGCTTTTTTAATTTCGTTCAACTACGCATACCCCCTGAACGATGCGATAACGGACTGATGATTAAACAAACAAACATTGCTACATTAGCTATTTATTAAAATAATGTGGCATCGAGCCACATTATTTTAAACCCCCATCTCTTCTGCTCCTACGTCCTGATGACGTTTAACATCAAAGTATGTATTGTTCTTCAAGCAAGTATAAGCATATTTGACTAATTTAACCATCATCAATACATAAACTTGCTTAGGGTGCTTTCCGCGCGCTAAATGCGCTTCAAACCAAGAACGCCACAACTTACTTCGAGTACAAGCCGCGCGGGCGGGCATATAAAGAGCTTTACGAATAGGACGGTTACCCATCTTAGAAATTGTAGATAAACCTTTCTTATTCCCTGAATCACGAATAATAGGAGACAAGCCAAGCCAACTAACTAAATGGCGATATGTTGGAAATTTGTCCAGATCAATCATAACACTTAATAGAATTTGCGCTGTTGTTTTACCAATACCAACAATGCTTTCTAAAATCTCTTGCTGTCTTTTCAAATTCTTACTTTGATTAATTAAATCTTGTATTTCACGCCTACACAACTCAACTTGTTTAGACAAGAAATCAATCATTTGATTAATTGAGTGTAAAGCTACAGAATCGGCAACACCTAAACGATTTTTTTCCATTATCTGCATTTCTAAAAGCTGCTCAATTCTTCTATGCAAACTTTTCAATTTAACCTGTTCAGCACTTTCAGGCTGCCATTTTTCAGGATTCTCTTTCACGCAAAATTCAGCAATTAATTTTGCGTCTTGCTTGTCTGTTTTGACACGCTTCAATTTAAATTGCGCGTAAGATTTAATAATTGAAGGATTTACGACGCTCACTAACGCGCCATTTTCAAATAAGAATTTTGAAACTGGCAAATAATAAACATTCGTTGCTTCACTGCAAACATGAATTGTATTCAATCCAATTTTATACTTTGCAAATTGTGTCAATAAATTATTAAAACCATTTGAATTGTTATCAATAATAAAATTAATTGCTTCATTGTTAATCAATAAACAACAATCAATTTTATTCTTACTAATGTCTAAACCTAAATGCGCTTTAATTTCCATTTCAAACCTTACAAATAAGGGCTTTATCCCAAGATACCGTTATGATTAAAATAAAAAATGTATGTGCCAATCTATCATAATAATTTTAAATTAAGGTAGCAAATATGCAGGCATCACACATTTAAAATAATACTAAATAAATCTATCAATTTACAACTTCTTCTCTTTGGGCAATTTCTTCAGGCTGTCTAATATTTTGTGATTGCTGCTCCCTATATGGATTAAAAGGCAAACCTTTTTTCACATACTTTAAACATAATTCATTGCTAATTTCAACCAATTCAGTAGCTTGATCTGAATAACAAGTGCAATTAGTACCCATATTCACACAACCAGCAACTCGCTCAAATGTTTTTACTTGTCTAACATTGTTATACAACGGCTTGGTTTCGGGCTTTTCCGAAAGCGTTGGAATCAACATTTCAGGCGTTATATTCTGATTATTAGCATAATTACTATTAATAGTAGATTGTTGATTCATTTGATTAATATTATCATTTTGTGAAATAGGCTCACTAGCAGCCTGAACGATAGATTGTTCAGTTTGATTATTTACATTTTTATCATAAACCTTAAATACATTATAACCTTTCCATATAACAAAACCTAATATAACAAACAATGCCCAAAATGCTAACGGTATTTGCTTTTTAAATTTTTGATGCTTACTTGAAGATTTATAATATTTAAATGCTTCTTTTGGGGGCGACCAATTCGCTGATTCTGTACCGCTTAAGCCGGCAGGATTATCTAAACTTGTAACGCACTTAAACCACCAATACTGTTTCATACCAATGGCTTTACGTTCAAGATGAATATGTTTTGAAACTAAATTACGTACAAATACATCTAGTTGGCTTGGGTGCTGCGTCATTAAAATTAACGTAAAGCCATCATGCCTAAGCTCAGAAAGTTTCTGTATATACTCAGGAACTTTTTGAGCAGCAGAACGAACAGGATATGTCCAATGCGCCTCATCAACAATTAAAACAGCCCCAGTGGGTAAAATTTCATCAAGTGGAGCGGATTGAATTTGTTCTTTTGTTAATTCATGCGCATTAAATTTAGCTGAATCCAATCCGTCAATATGAGAAAAATAAAGCGGTCTATCAATTACAGTACCGTCATCTGCACAAGTTTTAAATAAACCATCTTCATTTGTTAATATCATATTAACAGCCCTAGACGTTTTACCAGTCCCCATATTTCCAGTTATTAAATAAATCATAAATTATCTCGGTAAAATAAATGTTAATCTATTCAATAATTTCATAGACACCCAAAAAGCAAAAGCACCAAAAAGATAGTTCAAACCTTGACCAAAACCACCAATCAATAATAAATTATAAATATCAGCAGGCATTGAATTAAGTGCATCTTTCGTATAGTTTTTAAATTTGCTTAATGCGATGGCATAGCCAACATATGAAACAAATGTCATGCCTGTAGCAATAATTATCCTAACTATCAAAAGTTTCAATAAAATCGCTAACAATGGAATCAAAGCTAATGGCATCATCAATCCTTACGCAAGCTGCCAAACGTTAAATAAGCAGATGCTAAAATAAATGCAAATAAAATGATAAATCTAACCATACCCATAAATTTACACAATGGCTCATAACTCAAAGAAAATTGTTTTCCTGAAACATAAAAAACCTTAGGTGCAGGACAAACACCATCACTAGGTAAAAAATTATCTTCTGACCAAGTTGTCTCATCTGTTATCGATGGAATTTTAATTTCATCAAATACCCCTTCTTCAACTTTCCCCATTTTTTCACACGCTAAAATATTAGGATACTTATCACACAAGCCCTGTTCGTCTTGAGGTTTTTTATTGTCCGAATTATTTGGATTGGTTGGGCTATTCGGGTTGGTTGGGCTATTCGGATTGGTTGGGCTATTCGGATTGGTTGGGCTATTCGGATTGGCTGGGCTATTTGGATTGGTTGGGCTATTTGGATTGGTTGGGCTATTTGGATTGGTTGGGCTATTTGGTTTAGGAGCTTCAGGACTATTAGGCGTTAAATCTGGTCGGGGAATTGTAGTTTCTGTTACTTTCGTTTTACCCAAACCTCCATTTGCGTCTCCTGAAGTTTGAAAATTGAAACGTGTCTGAACCGCTTTACCTGTTTCATCAGTATAAGGCGGAGTTTGTGCAACTTGATCACCCGAAACAACAACATTTGGAGGCGTTATATCAGGAATATTATCATTATCATCAACCGATGCCCCCACCCAAGCTGTTGGGTTTTTATCAGCCTCACGTATCAATTTTTCCTCATATTTAGATAAATCAATAGGCAGCTCATAATAACCTGAACCAAATTCAACATCTCCATTTTCAAATCTACTAATTAAATCAAGAGTTTTATGTTTCATAAAAACATAACAACGCCCACCGTCCCAAGGAAAGTTCTCACGAGTTAAATCATACTCAAAATGAGAAAACTGATAATCTTCTACAAAACGATTACTTTTCGAAGAAGAATAGCAAAGCATTTTGCCATTATATCTCTCATTCTCAAGAGTCAATGTATCAGGCATTAACATAACTTTGCCTCTCTCAAGACAATCTTCACCACGCGCACCAATAGCCAAACAAGCCCAATTTCCTTTACCAGCTTGAACGTATTCATCACGTTTAGGAGAATAAAAAGGCACTTTATCAGGCGGTAAAGGCTTTGAATCATCGTCTTTACTTAAAGCATCTGCAATTAGGGTTGCCGCAAACAAATAAACATTTGCACGAGAAGCTATAAAAGTACCTGCATTTTTTGCATATCTGCCATATTTAATAGCATTTTGCATAACACCGTTGACTACACTTCTTTTAGCAACCGTTTGTGTTACATTTGCTGATACTGTACTAGCCGATGGTACACCTGCAGAACCTACTATTTTAGTATTAATCGGAGTATTAATACGATAATCATTTTTTAAAGTTTTATCATGGAGAACACTGTATCGAGTAATAAAATTTCCATTAGAATCTCTAACAGTATAATTGCCATTATTTCTTGGTCCAGAGAAAAGAACTTCGCCATCTCTTACTGGCACAATAAAATCAGTAGTAGATGCCATTACAAATGTTGAATTTAAAATCGCAAAAATTACGACCATAAAGACCATCAAGGAGCGAAACATCGTAGCATTTTTCATTTTTATTTTCTTCAATAATAATTAATGAATTATCGGAGAATTTCACATAACATTTAGAATCTCTAAAAGCATGAAAAAATGGTTTTATTGCAACCATAATATCTAATTTATCATTTACAGAATTATTAAATAAAATGAATTCCTTAATGAAAATTTTAGATAAAGGAGTATTATAAAAATAGCTTTCGCTATCCAAATGCGATTTAATTTCCAATAATTTTTCTTCATTAATAAACATTTCAAACCTTTCAGGCTGCCAAAAAATCTGAAATCTACATTAATCCTTAAACAACATCAACCCAATTAATAGCGGTAAACCAAATCCCAAATAAAACCAAAAATCCATCATCTCAACAACCTTTTAATAATAATGACAAAATAACACGCCGCCATCACACCAAAAATAGCCCAACCCAACTCATAACCATCTTTAAAATTTTTACTAGCATCACAGCTAGGGTAATTAATATTAATTACCTTACCTTGCAAAAACCATTGCCCTTTAATATATTCGGGTCTGATTAACTCAACTCCACCATTTTGTAAAGGTTGATTTGGCGGCAACCTTTTCAAAAATTTAACAGGCGGATAAGTTGCAACAGTATTTGTTTTTTGAGAAATGATAACAGGGGCAACCAAGCTAAAATACACATTATCGGCATCTTGTTTGGTTGCATAACATGTATTTCCAACTTGGTAACCCATTTCACAACACCTAACTATTAACGCAACAAGCGTTTCACGATAGACATCACAAACAACGCAGCAATCACGCTAACAACCAACCAACCAGCTTCTAAACCGTCAGCTTTCGCAGCAGAAATGGCATTTTTAACATCATCAGGCAAAGCTGCATTTGCAGAAATCGCCAAAGACATTAAACCAGTACCAGTAACAACTTTTACGGCGTTGATACGTGGGGTGTATTTTTTTAATTTATTCATCATTTTCATGATTAAATCTCCAAAAATTATTAAAAAATAGGCTGCTTCGTGGGGTTTTTGACGTGGCAGCCCAACACGTCAAAATAAAAAATCTTTCAGGCTTTAAGACTGCGCTGTTTTCTGCTTTTCATTCTGTAATACTTGCAGCTTCGTTACTAAGTTAACAGTATTATTGCCTTTTTTCACTGGTGAAAATTCAACTTCAACTAAACAAGGCAATTTGCCACGCAAATTAATTAATTCACTATGCTGCTCAGATTTGCCAAATTCCAACTCAACTACATCAACACCAAACTCTTTTTCCTGATGTTCATAAACTGGAACCTCGATATAAAGGCGTGTATAGTCGTATTCTTGACCGTTTTCCGTTTTTCCTTTGTTCCATTTGATTTTACGAAGTAATGTTTTCATGATGTTTCCTTATGTTTAGGGTTTAAATTTTGTTGCTTATATTGTCCGTAACGAAGATGCAAATATTCATCATAAGTCATCGACTCTTGTAGCTCTCTTGTAAAACCTTTTCCAAATACTGCCCTTAAAAATAAATCCGATTTCAAATTGTTACGAAATTGCTTCAATTCTTCGGTATTCACTTTAGGCTTTTGTTCTTGTTGAATTTCTGATTCAACTAGCTTTTTTTCAAAAATATAATTTCTTAAATCAATATCGGATGGTTTTCTCTTGTTTTCTTTTATAAATTCAACAAATGGATAACCAGCATCAAATGCGTTAGGGTGCAATCGTTTATTCATTTTTGCCCCTACGTTTTCAAGAAGTTGAACAATCTCTTGTTCTTCAAAACCCATAAACTTTAATGTTTTAATCGTTGGGCTAACTTGAATTGACGCGTGATGAAGCATATGCTCAACACTGATTTCTTTCATTTTTTGGATTCGATCAGGCTTTTTTAAATCTTCAGAATACTGGCTAAACAACTCTTCACAAATTGGGTACGCCCCTGTTAAGTATTCACCAGGATTTAACAAAATGTCATGCTCAAGCACAATATCGCGGTTTCGCATTTGCAGTTCAAAACGAACCCAAGAGCTACTCCTGTCTCCCTGCTCAATGCCCTTTTCATAAACGCGAACCACGCGAGAACCATTTTTACGACTTCCAATATACAAAGTCCGCCCACCGTCAGGCGCATTCAGCCAGCCCACTCCAGCCATTTCAGCGTTAGGCTGTGTATTTCCTGATTTAAATTTACCAGCAGCCCAATCAGAATAGGCTTGTAATGGCGTATATTCGCCTTTTAAAAAATCATGTGCTAAATCAATTCGCGTTATTTTGCATGATGGCGCATAATCCTTTATCCAGTCATAAAGACGATTTTCCCATCCGTCCAAAGCTGCCGTTAAACCAACACCCGAAACATAAATACAAACAGTCCCACCTTGTTTATCTCCATTACCCCAACCAAAAAATCCGTATTTAATGCGTTCATCAGACTTCAAACCCATATTGGCTGTTTTAGGGTAACCATTACGACCGTTTCCACGACTTGAAAAATAAAAACCAAAAATTTCAAAAAGCATGGTTTCAGCATTGGCTAAAACAAGCTCATCTTCAGCATCTTCACTTTCACATTGAACACTTTGTTCTAAAGTTAAAAGAGAATATTTTGAAAAAGTAATAGTGATGGTATCTATATGTGCAGACATACCCACACCTTTACGTAAAGGAACGGCTTTAATTTCGCCATTAACCATTACATAATGATTTTGTATTTCTGAAATATGACTTACCCCCCCTTGTTTCACAGGCTTAAAATTTTGTCCCCCCGTGTTACTAGTGGGGGGTGGCTGCACCGCTCCGCAGCCTGCTGCGCACGCGCTGTCTGTCTGCGCATCGGCGCAGCCACTTTCCACAAAACCTAAAGAAGCAATCAAACGCTCATATCCACGAATCGCACTAGATTTGCGTGTATAATCCTTTACAAATTCGCCATTAACATATAATGCAAATTTGCCTTGTTCAGTTTTCACAATTTCATAATTCATGTTTTGTAAACTAGACATAATTAAAGCCCCACACTTTAAAAAATAAAGTAGGGGCTTCAATCAGCCTTAAATCAAATAATTGCTTAAAAGCAAAAGATACTTGTTAGATTTACAGCCCCCACAGCAGAGGCTCTAATATATAAGGCTCAAGCGATTTTACTGCTTGATTATTATCATTAGAAGAATCAATTTGATGATTTGGAACTGTATCCTCCGCAGGCATTTCTTGTGCTGTCTGTTCATCATTAGAATATTTATCATGCATTTTAGAATAGGTTGAATAACTAAAATAAACCAGAGCAGGCAGAAACAAAATTAAAAATATCAGGCTTTTTGGAATTCGACGATTAACCTTAGTATGAACTTCTGCACTTTTGTACATATCAAACGCTTTTTTAGGCACGCTGAATTGTCGTTCAATGGCACGGTCAATATTGGTTTTGCTATCAGGTTGATCTACACACTCATTCCATTCATAGAGTTTTCTACCAACGGCTTTAATAGATATATGCATGTGCCGTTGAACTAATTTTCTGACAAATGGGTCTAAAAAACTTGGGTGTTGGGTAATCAGCACAATATCTAAACCATGATGTCGATGTGTTGCCAATGCTTCAATATAATCAGGCACTTTTGAAGCAGCAGAACGGGTACCCATCAATCTTTGCGCTTCATCAATAATAACGAGTGAACCATAAGGCAAAAAATCTTGTAATGGCTGGTTTTTAATTTGTTCATCCAGTAATTCTTGATGTTGTATTTTTAAATCATTGATACCATTTACAAATAAAGGACGTTGTTTTTTTACGCCATCTTTATCGGTAAAATGTGTATAGCTTTGATCTGACATTAAAATAGAAATAATATTTGATGTTTTCCCCGAACCAGGAACGCCAGTTTGTAAAATAATCATTTTTTCCCCTTGTAAAAAACCGTTATAAATAAAATAATCTTTATGACCCATTTCACAATTTGCGCATTATCATCAGTCTGTTATCGAACCATTCAGGTTATATGCTGACGTTTAACAGATTTGCAAAAACGGTCAAGGTTAAAATGAACGCTGCGCGACCTTGACCGTTTTTGCAAATCTGTTGCACTACGCATACCCCTGAACGATGCGATAACGGACTGATGATTAAAAACGCGCAAATCGTTTCATTAGCTATTCATTAAAACTATATGGCATTGAGCCATATAGTTTTAAGACCCCATCACTTCAGCTCCCACGTCCTGATGATGAAAGCCTTAAGATTTCAGCCCTACTGTGAATTTGGATACAGAGGACATAGTTGCATTAAACATGAACGCTCCTAAAACAATACCTAAAGCTTGCCCTGTACCAGCCATCATTAATAAATTAAAAGCATCGGATGGTATACTATTAAAGTTTGATACTACATAATTAGTTATCATATCAAATGCAGTTTCAAAACCTTTATATGTAATGAAACCTAAGCCAAGCGCGACCATTATTTTTGAGCCAACCCAAACTAATAATTTTTGTAGAAGCGGTAATAAAAGACGACCCATTTTTTAATCCTTTCTAGCACTAAAAATAATAAAACCAGCGGCAACAGCAGCTAATGCAATAATCAGTCCCCTAATACTCAAGGCAAATTCACAAATCCAGTAATAAGAAATTTCATAAGTACGACCCATTACATTAAATTGTTTTGGAGATGGACAAGTTCCATGAGTAGGTAGAATATTTTTGACTTCAAATTTTGTACCGTCTTGCTGTTCTTTTTTTAGAACATCTGAAAAAGGATTGCCAGCAGATTCTTCAACACCGCCAGCTTTCATACAAGCTAATGATTCAGGATTTGTTTCACAAACATTTTTACCAGCTTCTGCCTTATCGCCATCCCCTTCGCCTGAAGAAGAACCTGTACCATTACCACCAATACCAGCAGCAGAACTGCCTTTACCATCTTTACTATTATTTTCACCAGCCCCAGCTTCAGCAGCCTTATCAGGACGTGGTTTTGAAATAACAGATACATTATTTTAATTTGAGATACGCCCGAGCCACCCGAACTTGCTTGCCCTAAAGTACCAGATGGCGTTGCAATAGATGAATTAGTTGCAGGTGTAGATAAAGTTACCGTATCTTGCATCGTGTTTCCATTTTCATCACGATACGGATCGCTAATAGCGGTAAATAATCCTTTTCCATTATCAGGATTTAAAGTAATGTCAGCAGGTTTAGAATCATCTTTAACCGCATTTAAGGCAGCTTCAGCTTTTGTAGCTTTAATAGCATTTCTCAACTCTTTACCCAGTGAAGACTTAGAATTTACATAAGGCGTAGGATTTTCTTTAATATCTTGAATTACTATATTTTCTAAATCTATCATTGTTAAATTTTCAGGCTTAACATCTCTATATTTAGCGACCATCATTTTAGTAAATTTGCAACCTGAATAAGCTAAATTTTCATTAACTACAAAAACATCTTTAACACACGGTTCATTTCTATTTTCATATTCTTCTTTCTTTTTTGACATTTGATAAGCAAATTCAGCAGCAGCTTCAAATGTTGAAAAACCCTTATCAGTAAATTCAATACTTCCAGGAGATTTAGGGTACTTAACAACATATTTTACTTGTTTAACAAAATTTCCGTTTGCATCTCGTTCATAACCCTCTTCAGCTAGCCTTGAACAAACACCAAAAGGCAATTGAAAATAAGACGGTGCAGAAGAAATAAAATAATTGAATCCACAAAAATTAATTAATGCAGTAGCAACAGAAGAAGCACAAAGAGAATTTGTCAAACATCTCGTAACGGCAGGCGGAATTAAATCAACAGCAATTGACCCAGCTACCCTAACAAAAATACCAACAGCGGGCCAAAATGTTTTTTGATTATTAAATTGACCATTATTATGAAAAATTGGGCGAACAAGATACTTTTCATTTTTCTGTTTTTCTGTTAACGCAATATAAGTTGTATTTTGCACATTGAATTTACTGGCATGTCTTGTTTTTAATGTAATTTTACTGGTTACAAATTCAGCATTAAGGCTTTTTGATGCTTCATTATATTTCCACGCTCTATTTTCAAATAAACTCGGCTCAAGGTTAAAAGTTAATTTACCGTTCTCAGCAAAAGCATAATTTCCACCCGTAAACTGGATATAATTTTCAGCTTTCAAGCTGCCTGAAATAAAAGCTAGGAAAGTAAATAACAAGAATAAAATTTTTCTCATCTCTAATCTTTCATAAACATCACATATGAAATTAATACAACTAATCCAAATCCCAAGTAAAAGTAAAAATCTTGCATTACCAAACCTTTTGAATCATTTTAATAATTAAATTAACCGCCCATAAACCTATAAAAATTGACATGACAAAAAAGCCAATTAATGCACCGTCTTTAAAATTCTTCTCAATGCTGCATTCAGGCAAATAAGCATGAATTTCTTTACCTTGATAAACCCAATTCTTGCCATCAAATCCAATTTGACTTAATTGACCATCTGCCAAAATTACAGGCACGACTTGAGAGAAATAAGCATTTTCAGCTTCAGCTCTATTCGCATAACAAGTATTTCCTACTTGATAACCCATGATTCTTTACTTTCATCATCTAGTTTTTCATTTTCAGCTTCTTGCAACTCTTGTTGAATTGCTGCTTCTTCAGCTTCCATTTCTGCAATAATTTGTTGTCTTTCTTCAAAATCAAATTCATCTTCATCATCATCTAATTCATCAGCAATATCATTTAAATCATCATAAAATGCTTTCTGTTTTTCACGAGCTTCAGCAGCTTCTAATCTCAATTTCTCTTCTTCTTCACTACGAGCTAAACGAATTTCAGCCAGCCTTAAATTAATTTCATCAATTCTTGCCCGAACTTCTTGGCGTTTTTCCAGTAAATCAGCATGTTCAGATTTATCTTTATAATCAATAACCAAACTCATGATTGATAAACCAAAAATAATCACATAAATACCAATTACACCCCAACCCACCACACCTAAATCAGATAAAACAGTTGTAAATGTTTCTTTTAAAATTTCTATAATCATGATTTATTCAACCTTTAAAAAAAGTGGCTACTATCAACAAATTAATTATTAATAGCAGCCACCGTTTAAAACGCGATTATTTTAAAACACGGCGAATAAGCATTAAGGCAAAAATTGAAACAATAATGCCCAAAACAATACCGCCAACAGATAACGCATCTGCTTTTGCATCCGTCAAAGCACTTGTAACTTCAGCAGGAACAGCAGCATTTGCACCAACAGCTAAAGCCATCAAGCCAGTAGCAGCAGCAGTTTTTACAGCATTTACGCGTGTAGCGTATTTCTTAACAGAATTCATGATTTTCATGATTTAATTCTCCAAAGTTTAAAAAATTAAAAAGAAATGGGCAGCTAACAAGGGGCATTTGGTACGGCTACCCAACGCACCAAAAATAAATTTTAAAAATGAATTTCATCATCTAATTCATTTAATTCATAATCTTCATTAAATCCGAGTGTATCGTTTAAAAATTCATCTGATTCATCTGATTCATCATATGATTTATATTCAAAATAATCTTCATCAGAAACAGCTAAACCATCAATAGTATGAAAATATTCCCAATCATCACTATCATATCCTTTTTCCATTATCATCAAATCACCATCTTCATTTTCATAATGAACAACAGGATTTGAAATTAAAGAATCTTTATTTTCTTGATACCATGAATCAAAATCTTCACGAGTATCAAATTTTTTTATAATAGGATAATCATAATAATCGTATATATATGCAGAATACATAATTCAATCAATCCAATATAATTTAAAATTAGGCTGCTTCGCTAGTTTTTTGACAAAGCTGCCCAACGCGTCAAATTCCATTTATTCCTTATTTACGGATTCATAAAATTTAAAAACACTAAAAACACCACCAATTTCATCAACCCCTGCTTCAAAAGCAGAGTCATAATTGTCATATTTTCCAGCCATCGACAAATAAGGCATTTGCTCAATACCACCTAAACCGTCAGAACATAAAAACTCAAAAGTCTCAAGGTCTTGAACAACAAAACACTCTTTGAAATCTTTAGAATTCATACATTACTCCTTTAAATTTAAAGGTTTGGGAATGCGAATATCTTTAATAATGCGCTGCGCTTTGCCGCTCGAATTGGTCGTTTGCTGAAATGCAACTTCAATATTGGCAGGAAAATCAATACCTCTAAAACGCATAGCATTTAAGGATTCGCCAAATTTAACTTTGGCAACACCAAAACCAATAGCCCCTTTTGATTCATCAAACGGCGCAACAATAAATACATTGCAGACATCAATTTGATTTCCATCAATCACGTTTTTAAATGGAACAACGCCCATTACAATTACTTTTTCATAATTTAATTGGTTAGCTTGTTCTTTAAAATTCAACATTTTTTACCTTTCATGCTAAATATTTCGCATATTTAGAAAATAATTTATCAATGAGCTGCCGAGCTTCTATTTCAGCAACTCTGCTTATTATTGGGTTATCAGATTTAGACTGGTTATACTGAAATTGCCATTGTTCAACTTCTTCGTTAAATTCTTGCAGAGCAGAGCTACTAAGCCGAGTTTGTTGAATTTTTTCGCATAACCAATCCATTTCACTTTGCTGAGAGCAACCTGCTTTCTCTTCAATCAATCCATGATGCTGATAAGTAACTTGCTTAGCAGTACAGTCATATTCCAAAGGTTTTAAACCGCTCGGATACTTTCCAGCTTCAGCAATTAAAGATTTAACAATTCGTTCATAATCCCAGCCCAAATCAAACAAGTAGCGAACTAATTTTCCAACTTGATTTCTACCATGAAAAATCTTTTGATTTAACGTGGTTTCAGCTTTTAAATTAGTCGATTCAATCCGTTTTGAAACTGCATTCATGAATTTTTCGCCTACCTTGTAAGCACCTGCAAGGTATTGACCTGTATTAATCAGCATATCGATTGGAATTTGACAATCATTCTTGCGAAACTCTATTTCAAAACGTACCCAATCGCTATTTACATCGCCAAGCTGTTTGCCTTTTTCGTACACCCTACAAAATTTAGACGAGCCACGACGACCGATGTAAAGTGTTTTGCCTGTTCCGTCATTGTTAAACCAATCCGTACCTTCAAGTTTGTATTTTGGGCGCATTCCGCGAACGTCAAATAAACCTTTTTTATAATAGCTCAATGCTTTCAGCGTATTAAATTCGCCTTGAAAAAAATCAATCGCAGCATCTAAACGCGAAATTTGAAATCTTTCAGCCGTCAAGGCAAATTGATAAAGCCGTTGCTCCCAACCATCTAAGGCAGCCTGACAACCCACACCCGACAAATCAATTAAAACTGTTCCACGCTGTCCACCAATATGAACAGTTCCGTAATTGACTTCAGACGAACCGAGCTGATAATAGGCGTTGTAAAAGAATTTACCTTTACCTTGCTTCTTTTCGCCAATCCCAAAACCGAAAATTTCTTGTAAAACTTCACTAATATAATGAATGTAAACTTCATCATCAGGTTCAGTCATAAAGACAACATTTGATGCAGCCAATCTATCTCTAAACGTACTTTTTGAAACCGTGAAAGTTAGGTAATCAATGAAAGCAGAATCAGCCCGACCACGTCTCAACGGCACTTCTAACAATTTGCCATTAACTGATAAAACATAGTTAAATTTTTGGATTTGAAAATCTAAACTCATAAAGCCCCTTTTTAAGAGTTCAACTTTGTTTTTAAATGGTTTTAAATCCCTACTTAAGGATTTTGGTTTATGAAGTCCCCCCCTATTAGCCTAGGGGGGGCTTCGCGCCACCCCCCGCGCTGGCGCACTGTGTCAGCGCGTGTGCTGTCGCTTCGCTCTGTTTATTACTGTAAGCAAATTTTTCACGAGCTACCCAAATCTCAAAGGCTGACTTTTCAGATTCAGCTTTAATCACAGAAAAATCATCCGACATGAAAGAATATGTTTTATCATCAGCATCTTGAACCGTGCCATCAGCATAAACGCGAAAATCAAGTAAATCTTGCTGTTCAGACGCAACAACGCCCACCGATTGAAGTTTTTTCATTCGGCGGACGGCTGAATCTTTGCGCGTGTATGTATTAATCAAAACTTCGTCTTGATATAATGCAAAACGCCCATCATCTTGTTTAATGATTTGATAACTAGACATGATAAAAGCCCCTAAGTTCGGTAACTAAGGGGCTTTTGAAAGAAATTTTAAAACAATATACGAGCCCCTTAAACTTAAGGACTAATAATATATAAGGCTGCCTTATGCCCTTTCAGGCAGCAATCGGCGCAACAAGCCTTAACTTGTTTGCCGCTTTGAGCAAATTCAAACAAATCACTTTCAAACCCATTTGCCCTTTGACCTTTTCTAGCCCAAAATAACTCGCACGCTTACATCTAAATATGCGATGCAAAATGGCAAAACTCTGTTCTACACGATAACGGATTTTCGCCAACTCCTTATTGCGCTCAATATCTTCACGCATCAAAGGTTTCTTGCGATGTGCTTTACGCATAATACCGTCTACTAATTGATTTTTATCCAAAAATTCGCGATTGGATTGACTGTCGTAACCTTTATCCGCGTACACTTTGACACCCTGTTCAACCTTGTCCAACACGGTTTCTAAATTGTTCACATCAGATGCATTCGCTAGCGTAACGTGAAACCCCTCTTCATCGGTACGTGCATGAAGTTTGTAGCCCAAATACCAATGCTTGCTTTTGATTGTCCATCTTGCGTCTTTGTCTTTACTGGCGGGGGTTTGGATCACTTCTTCGTTCTCATTGATTTCAATGGATTTTTTAAGTTTTCCACCTGCAGTTTGAATAATGGTCGCGTCCACAATCGCCGTTTGCGCTTTTTCTACTTTGAGTTGATTGTGGGCCAGTTGTTGGTTGATTTGTTGATAAAGTTCGTCTGCCAAACCTTCTTTAATTAACCAATAACGCGTAACCAAACTGCATTCCAATTCTGGGTCAGACAAACTGTGCCATTGTCCGAGCAAAATGGCGCGGAACATCGGTAGTAACGGATAGGCAGGACGACCGCCGTTGTCGCATACATAGTTTACTTTATGGTTGGCGAGCGTTTGTTCAATGGCTTGCCAATCCAGAAGTTGGGTGATTTTAAGTAATGGGAAACGGTCTGTGTATTGGTTAAGTAGGGTTTGGGCGGTGTGATAGAAAAAGCTGGACATGGAAAAATCCCCTAAATTTTTGGTAACAGAAATTTAGCGGATTTTTTGGGGTTTTGCAAAGGTTTCAGGCTGCTTTTTTATGGTTGTTATATATTTAACTGATTGAATTATTTATCACTAATTGCCATCAAGCTGGCGTTACCGCCTGCTGCAGTGGTGTTGATGCTGCATGAAATTTCTTCGTACACACGCGCCATGTCCAAACCCCAACGCGCATCAATCACACGGACAATTGCTCCATCGCGTTGTGCCAATTGTTGACTCAATTCGCTTGACAAAATGTCCAAAGCCACCCACGTTTGGATATGAGGTTCGCCAACTAAATGATTGGAAACACGCAAAATATGCCCCAATTTCGCTTGGTATGCAGTCAATGGCGAATCCGCCGCCACCACCACTTGCACACCAGCCGCCGCCAATTCAATCAACGCTGCAAACGCATTTGCCACATGTCCACCATATAACGCCACTTGTTTAGGTGCATGCCAACGCAATGTATTGCGCTCGCCTGTGCAGCTTGGCAACAGCATTTCTGCGTCTCGCAATGTATAAACACGCGCTTGCCCCAATTTGCCAGCCAGCGACAATTTTACATCTGCCGACACGTCCAAATCGTGTAAGGCTGCCTGAATTTTGCTTAATGCGGTTTCGTCTGCTGTGCCTAATTGGGTTAATTTGGGTAATGCCCAACGCGTCAAACGACTCAAACGCTGCAAATAAAACGAACCGCCAGCTTTCGGACCTGTGCCAGACAAGCCATGTCCGCCAAATGGTTGTACACCCACTACCGCGCCGACAATATTACGATTCACGTACACATTGCCCGCTTCAATGCGGCTGCGAATGTGTTTGACAGTGTGGTCAATGCGACTGTGAATGCCATGTGTTAGCGCGTAGCCTTTTTCGTTGATGCGGTCAATCAAATCGTCTAACTCATTGGCGCGATAGCGAATAACGTGTAATACTGGCCCGAAAACTTCACGTTTTAAATCATACAAATTATTCAACTCAAACATAATTGGCGCAACAAACGTGCCTTGGTTTTCAGGCAGCCTGATTTCATGGTGCGACAATGCAATGGATTTCATTTTATTAATATGATTCAATAAATTATCTTTGGCTTCTTGGTCAATAACCGCCCCCACATCCACTGCCAAATCAGACGTATCGCCCACACGCAATTCATTCATTGCGCCTTTAATCATGTCAATTAATTTGTCTGCGATGTCTTCTTGCACGCACAGTACGCGCAACGCCGAACAACGTTGCCCTGCGCTATCAAACGCCGAATTTAACACATCCGCCACCACTTGTTCAGGCAGCGCGGTGCTGTCCACAATCATGGCATTTTGTCCGCCAGTTTCGGCGATAAGCACAGGATAATCTTGACGTTTTGCCAGAGTCTGGTTAATCAGTCGCGCCACTTCGGTTGAACCTGTGAAAATCACACCACTAATGCGTGCATCTTGTGTCAAAGCCGCTCCCACATCACCAGCACCCAAAACCAATTGTAATACATCAGTCGGAATACCTGCTTCATGCAGTAATTTTACTGCGAAGTGTGCAATCAAACTGGTTTGCTCGGCAGGTTTGGCTACCACTGCATTACCAGCCGCCAACGCCGCTGTTACCTCGCCGACAAAAATCGCCAACGGGAAATTCCATGGGCTAATTGCCACCATCACGCCTGCACCTTTGGCTTTTTCAGGCAGCGTGGTTTCGCATTCGTGTGCATAATAACGTGCAAAATCAATCGCTTCACGAACTTCGGCGATGGCATTATTCAGAGTTTTTCCTGCTTCGCGTACCGCCAACATCATCAAAGTAGGCATATCGCGTTCCATTAAGTTGGCAAATTTTTTCAGGCAGCCTGAACGTTCGGCAGCAGACGTATTTGCCCATTTTTCTTGTGCTTTGGTAGCAATATCAATGGCTTCTTTCGCCAAATTCACGCTGGCAAATGACACGTTACCAACCACATCATCATGATTAGCAGGATTCAATACAGGATGTGAAGTGGCGGATTCACACGAATTGCCATTAATCAACGAGGCTGCCTGAAACGAATTCGATAAAGCTGCGTTATTCATGGCGTGTTGTAAATTTTGTAATACTATCTCATTGGATAAATCGACACCGCGTGAATTCAAACGCGAGTCGCCATACAAATTCACAGGTAAAGACAACGCACTGTGTTGATGAATCCCATCGGCGGCAAGGGTGTCAAATGGACTGCGAATCAAATCTTCAATGCTGATGTTTTCATCTACAATTTGATTGACAAATGAAGTATTTGCGCCATTTTCCAACAAACGGCGTACCAAATACGCCAATAATGTTTCGTGTGTGCCAACAGGTGCATACACGCGTACACGTCTGCCTAAATTTTGTTCGCCAACCACTTGGTCATACAAGGTCTCGCCCATGCCGTGTAAGCATTGGTGTTCAAATTCTTTGCCTTTGCCCATTTGGTAGATGGCGGCGAGCGTGTAGGCGTTGTGGGTGGCAAATTGTGGGAAAATGGCGTCTTGTGCGTCCAATAATTTTCTTGCACAAGCCAAATAGGAAATATCAGTATGAACTTTGCGTGTGTAAACGGGATAGCCACTCATGCCATCAACTTGCGCCCATTTGATTTCGCTGTCCCAATATGCGCCTTTAACCAAGCGAATCATGAGTTTTTGTTGATTTTTACGCGCTAGGTGAATTAAATAATCAATGACATATGGACAACGTTTTTGATACGCCTGCACCACAAAACCAATACCATTAAATCCAGCCAAATCAGGGTCGGACACCAATTTTTCCATCAAATCCAATGACAATTCCAAACGATTGGCTTCTTCTGCATCAATATTTAAACCGATATTGTATTGTTTGGCTAAAATAAATAACTGCTTGAGTTTAGGCAATAATTCTGTCATTACGCGTTCGTGTTGAGCGCGGCTGTAGCGTGGATGAATCGCTGATAATTTAACTGAAATGCCGTTGCCATCGTACACGCCAGCATTGCCAGCATCTTTGCCAATGGCGTGAATCGCATTGACATAATCTTGATAATAACGCTCTGCATCGGCTGCGGTCATCGCTGCTTCGCCCAACATATCAAACGAATAGCGATAACCCATTTTTTCGCGTTCTTTGCCATTTTGCAGCGCTTCGTCAATGGTTTGACCTGTAACAAATTGTTTACCCAGCATTTTCATGCCATAGTCCACGCCTGCACGAATCAACGGCGCACCGCCACGATTCAAAATACGGCTCAGGCTGCCTGAAAGTTTTTCGGTATCGGTAGTGGTTAATTTTCCTGTAATCAGCAACCCCCACGCAGCCGCATTCACAAATAAAGATGGGCTGTTACCCAAGTGGCTTTGCCAATCGCCTTGTGCTAATTTATCTTGAATCAATTTGTCGCGAGTAGCGGCATCGGGTACGCGTAACAAGGCTTCCGCCAAACACATCAACGCCACGCCTTCTTCGCTGGATAACGAAAATTCATGCATCAACGCGTCTACGCCATTGGCTTTTTTGCGATTTTCGCGCACTTGCGTAACCAGTCGTTTGGCTAATTCGTGGGCGGCGGTTTGTTCGGATTCGCTTAACTGTGCTTGTGGCAGCAAATTTTGAACGGCTTGAATTTCATCGCAACGATATGCCATTGTAATAGCTTGACGCAATTCACTTTGTTCGGGGTGTGCAAATTGAAACATGGTCGGATTCCTTGGAATGAATGGAATGAAGAATTGTTCAGGCAGCCTTTAATAATACGATAATAATACGACAAAAAAAATTTTCAGGCTGCCTGAAAAGGGAATGTGATATTGTAACGATTTTTTCAATAAAAGCCTATTTTTGAGACGACCTGAAAGATAATCCGATTAATTGATTGATTGAGTTTGGCTTCTACTTGAAAAAATAATCCGACAAAAAAACATCATTTTTGATGATTTGTAACGCATTTTTGATTTGAAAGTGGCATAAAATAAACAAGTATAGGATAATAGCGAGTTATTGATTAATTCCCAAATTTCTACAAGAAAGTTTGCCATGAGACAAGATTTGAACCAAATGACCTGTATTGAAGACTTGCGCCAAGTAGCCAAACGCAAAGTCCCCAAAATGTTTTTTGATTATGTGGAATCAGGCTCGTGGACAGAAACCACTTTACGCGATAACAGAAACGATTTTACCCCCATCAAATTGCGCCAAAAGGTTTTGGTGAACATGGAAAACCGCAGCCTGAAAAGCAAACTATTAGGCGAAGAATACACCATGCCGCTTGCGATTGCGCCCACTGGCTTAACGGGCATGGTTTGTGCTGATGGCGAAATTTTGGTGGCGCGTGCTGCTGAAAAATTCGGTGTGCCTTACACGCTGTCCACTATGTCTATTGCTTCTATTGAAGACGTTGCCAACAACACCAGTTCACCATTTTGGTTTCAATTGTATGTGATGCGCGACCGTGAATTTATGGCGGATTTAATTCAACGTGCAAAAAAAGCCAATTGTTCAGCGTTGGTTTTGACGGCGGATTTGCAAATTTTAGGACAACGCCATCGCGACATTAAAAACGGTTTAACTGCCCCCATCAAACCGACATTACCCAATTTGTTGAATTTGGCAATTAAACCTGAATGGTGTATGAAAATGCTTAACACCGACCGCCGTACCTTTGGCAACATTATGGGGCATGCTAAATACGTTACCGATGCGTCATCGTTAATGAAATGGACGGCGCAGCAATTTGACCAGACTTTAAGCTGGGAAGATGTGGCGCGTATTAAAGATTTATGGGGCGGAAAGCTGATTTTGAAAGGCATTTTAGACCCCGAAGATGCACAAAAAGCGGCACAATATGGTGTTGACGCGGTTGTGGTTTCCAATCATGGTGGTCGTCAATTAGATGGTGCATTATCGTCTATTCAAGCTTTGCCAGATATTGTTAGCGCAGTGGGAAATAAAGTACAAGTATGGCTGGACAGTGGCATTCGCAGTGGTCAAGATATGCTCAAAGCGTGGGCATTGGGTGCGCGTGGCATGATGACGGGACGAGCATTTTTGTACGGTTTGGGTGCATATGGCGAAGACGGCGTTCGTCGTGCGCTGGAGATTTTGTACAATGAAATGGATTTGTCTATGGCATTTACGGGGCATCGCAATCTGCAAGATGTGGGGCGTGAAATTTTGATTGCTGATCGTTTCCCATTGTCGCAACAAGAGAAAAAAGAAAGCATTAATCAACAACGTCGCCGCATTTACGAAGAATTGTATGGATGGCCGCGCGCGTCTTTGCGTTTTGGTACAATGTGGTAAATCCTATTTTTGACGTACACGATTCAGGCAGCCTGAAACCTTTGCAAAACCTCATTTTTTTGATAATTATAAAAAATAAATTCCTAAAGTTTCAATTGGTTATTTTTTTAAATTTGTAAATTTAGGGGTTTTGCAAAGGTCTCAGATTCTAAATAAATACAAGTAAAAAAACAAAGTGCAAAAACAAGAAAAACCAAATAAAAACAAAAGAAACAGTTATATTGTTCTTGCTCCGATGCAGGGTTATAACCATAACCAAATATCCTAAAAAAAATCAAATAGTTAAATTTAAAACATCTCAAATCGTGCAAGGGGCTAATGACATTTTAGCTATAATTTCAACCAAATCAAAGCACAAGCTAATGACACGGTACTTTCATAATTACGTTTTAATTTATCGTACCGTGTTGCCAGCGCACGAAAATGCTTTAATCGTGCAAAAGCGTTTTCTACCAAGTGCCTGATTTTATATAAATACCAATCTGTGTCCACATTAAGATGTTCTCTATTTTTCTTATATGGAATATTGGCTTTATTTTGTTTAGACTGAATTAACCGACGAAAAGTATCACTGTCAAAACCCCTATCAGCACACACGGTTTCATTATCACTTAAATCCAATTGTGCCAATAAATCAGGCGCAACAACAATATCATTTACATTACCAGCTGTAATGATAAATTCAATTGGATTACCACAAGCATCAACCGCTAAATGAATTTTAGACGTATGACCACCGATACTCTTACCAACAGCTTGATGCGTAATGGATTGTTTACCCATACCGTGTTGATGAACGCGGATATGGCTACCGTCCATAAAGACCCATTCCATATCGGGTGTATCTACCAAATGTTTGAAATGTTTGAATAATCGGGTAAAAATACCGCGTTTAGACCAGCGATTGAAACTTTGGTAAAGGCTGTTTGCTTTACCAAAATAACTAGGTATATCAGCCCATTGGCAGCCTGAAACCTTTGCAAAACCCCAAAAAATCCGCTAAATTTCTGTTACTAAGAATTTAGAGGATTTTTCCATGTCCAGCTTTTTCTATCACACCGCCCAAACCCTACTGAACCAATACACAGACCGTTTTCCATTACTTAAAATCACCCAACTTCTGGATTGGCAAGCCATTGAACAAACGCTCGCCAACCATAAAGTACACTATGTACGCAACAACGGCGGTCGTCCTGCTTATCCGTTACTACCGATGTTCCGCGCCATTTTGCTCGGACAATGGCATAGAGTTTGTCCGACCCAGAATTGGAACGCAGTTTGGTTACGCGTTTAGATTTCATCATTTTTTGCCAATTTCCAGATGAAATGAATCTACCCGACCACAGCACACTCAACCGCTTTCGTAATTGGTTGATTAAAGAAGGTTTGGCAGATGAACTTTATCAACAAATCAACCAACAACTGGCCCACAATCAACTCAAAGTAGAAAAAGCGCAAACGGCGATTGTGGACGCGACCATTATTCAAACTGCAGGTGGAAAACTTAAAAAATCCATTGAAATCAATGAGAACGAAGAAGTGATCCAAACCCCCGCCAGTAAAGACAAAGACGCAAGATGGACAATCAAAAGCAAGCATTGGTATTTGGGCTACAAACTTCATGCACGTACCGATGAAGAGGGGTTTATTGAGCAAATTCACGTTACGCCAGCGAATGCATCTGATGTGAACAATTTAGAAACCGTGTTGGACAAGGTTGAACAGGGTGTCAAAGTGTACGCGGATAAAGGTTACGACAGTCAATCCAATCGCGAATTTTTGGAGAAAAATCAATTAGTAGACGGTATTATGCGTAAAGCACATCGCAAGAAACCTTTGATGCGTGAAGATATTGAGCGCAATAAGGAGTTGGCGAAAATCCGTTATCGTGTAGAACAGAGTTTTGCCATTTTGCATCGTATATTTAGATGTAAGCGTGCGAGTTATTTTGGGCTAGAAAAGGTCAAAGGGCAAATGGGTTTGAAAGTGATTTGTTTGAATTTGCTCAAAGCGGCAAACAAGTTAAGGCTTGTTGCGCCGATTGCTGCCTGAAAGGGCATAAGGCAGCCTGAAAATGGGCTGTTATAGTGAGATTGGTGTGATTATTTTGCTTGATTTTGTTGTGTTTGTGTTGAAATAGTGAAAACCTCAAAACAAATGAATTGTTTTGGGGTTTTGCAAAGGTTTCAGCCTGAAAACGATTATTTTGTTTTCAGGCTGCCCGTTTATTGGCAAATTCGTTATTTTCAGATGACGCGATTGCGTTTGCCACAATACACAAAACTCATCACGCCCAACACCAGCATCGGCAGGCTCAACCATTGCCCCATGGACATACCCAATGTCAGCAATCCCAAATGTTCGTCAGGCTGGCGCGCAAATTCTGCCACAAAACGGAACAACCCATATCCCGCTAAAAATAACGATGCCACTTGCCCAGTCGGACGCGGTTTCTTGGAAAAAATCCACACAATCGCAAATAAACACAAACCTTCCAACGCAAATTGATACAATTGAGATGGATGTCTTGGTAACATACCATATTGCGTAAACCATTGTGCGTATTGTGGATTAATTTGCACCAAGTATTGGTCAGCATGTGAGGCTTGCGGAAAACCCATTGCCCAAAAATGGCTCGGGTCGGTGATGCGTCCCCACAATTCGCCATTAATAAAATTGCCAATTCGTCCCGATGCCAAACCCGTTGCCACCAACGGCGCGATAAAATCCAGCGTTTTCACAAAACCCAAACGGTGCTTTTTGCTAAATAAAAATGCCGCCAATACCGCCCCCAAAAAACCACCGTGAAACGACATTCCACCTTCCCAAATTTTAAAGGCAGACAATGGGTTGGCTGCATATTCGGCGAATTTGTAAAACAGCACATAACCTATTCGCCCACCCAAAATCACGCCAACCACGCCCCAAGTCAGCAAATCATCTAATAATTCATTGGTAAACAATGTATTACCTTGTTTAATACGTCTGCGTCCCAACCAAATAAACAACGCAAAACCCACAATATAGCTCAATGCGTACCAACGAATCGCCAATGGTCCCAAATGCACTGCAACAGGGTCAAAATTTGGGTGAATCATCATAATTGAAAAACCTTCTTATTTGTTAAATAGTGAAGTTTTCAGGCTGCCTAAAAATCTAGGCAGCCTGAAAAGAATTAACTGGCAAAAATTTGGTTAAACCAAAGTGTTACACCGTCCCACATTTTACCGAGAAAACCCGCTTCCGCCACCTCTTGCAGCGCGTACACTTTTTTCTCTGCCAACACATGATTTTGATACATGAATTTAATTGTCCCCATTTCTGTGCCTTTTTTAATCGGCGCAAGAACAGGTTGGCGCGTTTCTAAAAGTGGCGTGATGTCTTTGTTGTGTTCATGTGGCAATGTCATGAATGTGTCGTTCAAGAAACCAATTGGCACATCAGGACTTGCTCCTTTAAACACTTTGATTCGCGCAACTGATTGTCCTGCTTGATACATTTTGGGCGTATCAAAATTTTGTAATGCGAAATTTAATAATTTACTGCTTTCGGTGGCGCGTGCTTCTTGGCTGGCTGTGCCTACGACAATCGACACCACACGGCGACCATTGCGTTTACTGGAGGCGATGAGATTGTAACCTGCA
Source organism: Simonsiella muelleri ATCC 29453 (assembly GCF_002951835.1). Classification (GTDB taxonomy): domain Bacteria; phylum Pseudomonadota; class Gammaproteobacteria; order Burkholderiales; family Neisseriaceae; genus Simonsiella; species Simonsiella muelleri. The sequence goes on from NZ_CP019448.1 coordinate 1,319,387, forward strand.
CTGCTGGTATGCCCTGTTTTCATGCCATCTACGCTTGGGTCACGGAAGAGCAATAAATTGCGATTGGGTTGTTTGATGCCGTTGTAGGTAAATTCTTTCAATGAATAAATTTTATAATAATCAGGAAAATCGTGAATAATCGCGTCAGATAATGTCATCAAATCCTGTACAGTGGTCAAATGTTTGGGGCTGGGCAAACCTGTGGTATTTTCAAAATGCGTTTGGTTCATGCCTAAGCGTTTGGCTTCCGCATTCATCAAATCCACAAATTTGGCTTCGCTGCCCGATAAACCTTCCGCCAACGTAATCGCTGCATCATTGCCCGAATGCACAATCAAACCTTTGATTAAATCCGCTACGCTAACGGGCTTTTTCATTTCCAAAAACATACGCGAACCTTCTACTTTCCACGCTTTTTCGGACACTTTTAGCATTTGTTCGGGTTTGAGCTTGCCCTCGTTAAGATTTTTAAACACGATGTAGGCAGTCATTACCTTAGTCAAAGATGCAGGCTCAATGGATTTGTCAATATCTTTTGATGCAAGAATTTGATTACTTTGTAAATCTTTAACCAAATAAGCGGTTGCAGCAATGGTTGGCGCATCAATCACACCAATGGGCGCAGACGCACTGGCAACAGGCATACTCGCTGCGACGGATATGCTAGATGCAGCTTTAGGCGGATTATTTTGGGGGATAGATTGGGTGGGCGCGGCGTGAGCAGTTAACACGCTTGCCAACAATATGGTGGTTAGATGAATTTTCATTATGTAAAAATTTCAATTTATTCAAAAAATCATTTTCAGGCAGCCTGAAAACAGAAAAATGCTGCAATTATAACGAACTTCCATCATAAAGGCGAAATTTACAACTAATGTGTTGCGCGAATGTTTCAGGATAACGTATTCAGTACTCTGTCCTTTATTTTTCAGGCTGCCTGAAAAATGCTGGTGTCAATTTATTCGCTAAGCACTCCGTCCCTTGCCATAAACGCCTGTTACGCCTAAACTGTTTGTTTTTGACAACCATGCTGATTTGATTATGTCTATTAATCTCTACCCTGAATATCACGATTATTTGACGCGTATTTTGACTGCTTCGGTTTACGATGTCGCGGTGGAAACGCCATTGGATTTTGCTGCCAATTTGTCGCGCCGTCTGCAAAACAAAATTTATTTAAAACGCGAAGATTTGCAACCTGTGTTTTCATTTAAATTACGCGGTGCGTACAACAAAATGGCTAGGCTGCCTGAAGATTTATTGAAAAAAGGTGTGATTACTGCCAGCGCAGGCAATCACGCACAAGGCGTGGCTTTGTCTGCACAAAAATTAGGTTGTCAAGCCACCATTGTTATGCCCGAAACCACACCCAAAATCAAAATTGATGCCGTTAAAGCACGGGGAGGAAATGTGGTGTTAGCGGGCGTTTCGTATAACGACGCTTATGATTATGCAATGAAATTGGTGGCAGAAAGTGGATTAACCTATATTCCTCCATTTGATGACCCCGATGTGATTGCAGGACAAGGCACAATTGGCATGGAAATTGTGCGCCAACACGCTAAGCCAATTCATGCGGTGTTTGTGGCAATTGGTGGGGGCGGATTAGCAGCTGGCGTGGCGGCATTTATTAAACAGGTTCGTCCCGATATTAAGGTGATTGGCGTGCAAACCAATGACAGCTGTGCAATGAAAATTTCTATTGCTGCCAATGAGCGCATTGCTTTGAAAGACGTGGGTTTATTTTCAGATGGGACAGCCGTGAAATTGGTCGGCGAAGAAACTTTCCGTATGTGTCGTGATTTATTGGACGAAATCATCACCGTAGACACAGATGCGATTTGCAGCGCACTCAAAGACATTTTTGATGACACACGCAGCATTTGCGAACCTGCTGGCGCATTGGCATTGGCTGGTTTGAAAGCGTATGTGGCACGCAATCACCTCGTTGATGAAACATTGATTGCGGTGAATTCTGGTGCAAACATGAATTTCCACCGCTTGCGTCATGTGTCCGAACGCAGCGAATTGAGCGAAAGCAATGAAGCCATTTTTGCGGTGTCCATTCCTGAACGCGCAGGCAGTTTTCGCGAATTTGTAAATGTGGTGGGTTCGCGCAGCATCACCGAATTTAATTACCGTTATGGCGATGATGACGTGGCGCATATTTTTGTGGGACTTCAAACGGCTGGTGTAAATGACCGTGAAAAAATTCGCACTGATTTTCAGGCAGCATTGTTACCGAATATTGATTTGAGTAACGATGAAATGGCAAAAGTGCATTTGCGCTATATGGTCGGCGGACGCACACACAAAGTCCAAAATGAACGCTTAATTAGTTTTGAATTCCCAGAACGCCCAAAAGCATTGGCACAATTTCTGAACGCTATGCAGACCGATTGGAACATCACGTTATTTCATTATCGCAATCATGGGGCGGATTATGGGCGAATTTTGGTGGGAATTGATGTACCAAATGAAGATGCTGATTCATTTAATCAATTTCTGGACGAACTCGGCTACACCTACGAAGAACAAACCGATAATGCTGCATATCAATTATTTTTAGCACGTCCAAACCCATAAATCAGCACTATTTCTTTTCAGGCAGCCTGAAAAATGCGAAGACGCTCCACTGAATTGATGTGATGGTGTATTAGGGGGGGGGGGAGTGGTCATTCATTATTTCAATATAAAAATTACCAATCTCCACGCCATTCTCAACTCTATCTAAATTAAGATATGGCAATTGAATAAAAAGGGGCATAACCCCACTCTTAAAGATACCCGTCAAGATAATCCGAAAGAGAGACAGTTATGCCCCAAGACGAATTTATCATTAAAACGTATCTAATGGTAGATGCTTTATACAATCAGCTCGTTCAAAAACCATTAAGACAAGGTGGCTTTGCACCCAAACTTTCAGATTGTGAACTGATTTGTATGGAAATTGTTGGCGAATTTCTCGGTATGGATACCGATAAAAAAATTTGGCAATATTTCAAACAACATTGGCAAAATTGGTTTCCCAATTTAGGCTCTTACCCTAATTTTGCCAAACAATGTGCCAATTTGTATTGGGTTAAACAACAAATGCATCAAAAAATCACTGCAAATTGGTGTGAGCAAACAGAGTATTATGCAGATGCCTTTCCTATTGCAGTCTGTAAATTTGCCCGAGCTAAACGCCATCAAAATTTTCGTGCATATGCGACGTTCGGTTATTGCGCTTCCAAAAAAGAGACCTATTATGGTTTTAAAGGTCATCTTTTGATTACTCGCTCAGGTATGATTAAAGCCTTTACTTTTACAGCTGCCAATGTTGATGAACGGCAGGTATTACCTGAACTTTTAGAAGGCAAAACAGGGTTTGTTGGTGCGGACAAAGGGTATTTAAGTTCTGAATTAAAAGATGAAATGAAACAAAGCCATATTAATTTACAAACACCTTATCGTAGCAATATGAAAGATGACAGAAGTCCTCAATTTCTCAAATGGCTAAAAAATAGTCGCCGTATGATTGAAACAGTTATTGGTCAATTAACAGAGAGATTTAACATGGAAATAGTTCGTACAAAAAATCTGTTTCACCAATCTAACCGTTTTATTCGGAAAATTTTATCGCATAATTTTTGCTGTTTACTGAATCAACAAATTCAACACCCAATTACTCAATTTGCTGGGTTAATTGGGTGTTGAGAATGGCGTAATCTCCCCTTAATATCACCTTAAATTATCATGACATAGGATTCAATTTATCTAAAAACCTATGTTCAATTCATGCGCTTACTGCGTTGGCTTTTTTGGTTTACAATGCGCGTACTTTACACTTTTTAACGGAGAAGTCCATCATGAAACAAATTTTGGTCATCAATGGCGTAAATTTAAACCTGCTCGGCACACGTGAACCCCACATTTACGGCGCACAAACGTTGGCAGATGTGAGCATACATTTGGACAAAATTGGCGCAGAATTGGGCATTAAAGTTGCGCATTTTCAAAGCAATTACGAAGGTGCAATCGTAGATTGCATTCAGGCAGCACGCGGTAACACCGACTGGATTATCATCAACGCTGGCGCATTTACCCACACCAGTGTGGCGATTCGAGATGCGTTGACTGGAGTGGCGATTCCGTTTGTGGAGGTGCATATTTCCAATGTTCATGCACGCGAAACATTCCGTCATCATTCGTATTTGTCGGACAAGGCGGCGGGCGTGATTGTTGGACTGGGGACATATGGTTATGAAGCGGCGTTGCGGTTTTGTGCGCGTGAATTAGCGAAATAAAAATTTCTATTAAGTGGATAAAGTGTGTAATTAGAAAAAATTACCAGTCAAATTATTGATTTTGTATATTAAAATAATTTAAATGCCAAAGTGATTCCCATTTTATTTGATTAATTTAAATGAATTTGTTTCATTGGACGCGTAGTCCTTTATAATCTGCCTTGTTTTTATTTTTTATTTTTATGGTAAATCATCATGACACCATTGCAAAACGATACTTTTCTCCGCGCTCTATTGCGTCAACCCGTTGAATATACGCCTATTTGGATGATGCGCCAAGCAGGTCGCTATTTACCTGAATACCGTGCTACTCGCGCTCAAGCTGGCGGTTTTATGGATTTGTGCAAAAACACTGATTTTGCTACTGAAGTAACCATTCAACCACTGGAACGCTTTGATTTAGATGCGGCAATTTTATTTTCTGATATTTTAACCGTACCCGATGCAATGGGTTTGGGTTTGTATTTTGAAACAGGCGAAGGCCCAAAATTTACTCGCCCTGTTCAAACTGAAGCCGATGTAAATGCGTTGCGCGTACCCGATATGTCAAAATTGCACTATGTATTTGATGCAGTTAGTTCTATTCGTAAAGCGTTGAATGGTCGTGTGCCATTAATTGGCTTTTCAGGCAGCCCTTTCACGTTGGCGTGTTACATGGTGGAAGGCGGTGGCAGCAAAGAATTTCGTTTGATTAAAACCATGATGTACAGCCGCCCCGATTTGCTACACAAAATTTTGTCGATTAATGCGCAAGCCGTAACAGATTATTTAAACACACAAATTCAACATGGTGCACAAGCAGTACAAATTTTTGACACTTGGGGTGGCGTGTTGAGTCATGCGGCGTTTCAGGAGTTTAGTTTGCGCTATATTCAACAAATTATCAATGGGTTAACTCGTGAATATGATGGAAGACGTGTACCTGTGATTGTGTTTACCAAGGGAGGCGGTCAATGGTTGGAGCAAATGGCAGAATGTGGCGCGGACGCATTGGGTTTGGATTGGACAACCAGCATTGCGCAAGCTCGTCAGCGCGTTGGCGACAAAGTGGCATTGCAAGGCAATTTTGATCCGTTTGCATTATTCGGCACACCTGAGCGCATTCGTGCGGAAGCCGCGCAAATTTTGGCAGATTATGGCGCAGGCACAGGACACGTTTTTAATTTAGGACACGGTATCAATCAGCACGCTAATCCCGAACACGCCAAGATTTTAATTGACACAGTTCACGAATTATCGCGCCAATATCATCAATAATTTTTCAGGCAGCCTGAAAGAATAACGCGTTCAGCGAATAATATTTCGGGCTGCCTGAATATTGTTTTATTAGGGATTTCATGATGACTTCATTGGATTGGGCGTTGTTGTGCTTATTAAGTGGTATTGTATTGATAACATTTGCGATTATTTTTCAAATGTATATCATGCTTACCGAAACCTATTCGCTGGATAAATACACCAATCACTCAAAAATGTTGTGGGTAGCTGTGGCTTTATTTTTTAGTTTCAGTTTGGCGGTGTATTGGGTTTGCCCAAATGCGCGAAAAAAAGGCAAAATTTTCTTGTTATCAGGTGGAGGCGGTGTGATATTGTATGGGTTGGGTATGTATTTGAAATATCAATTTTTACACAAATAAAAAAGATGTTCACTTCAAAATGAACATCTTTTTGGGTTGCTTGAATTCATTGCAATTAACGCATCGAGTATACCGCATCTTCAAGCATTTTAATGGTATACGGCAACATCGTATAACGCGACACAACCGCATGAACTGCCACATTGTCAAATTGTGGCACAATATAAGTTATGTGATAATAGCTATTTGATGTGATTAGTGTTTGTTCAATCATATCAAGTAGTTCCAATTCACAGATGAGATTCTGATGGTGTTTTACGGTCGTTGATAAAATGTCCACCACGGCTGTCAAATCGATTTCGCGAGTAATTTTACCTAAAATTTCTTTTGTGGAGAAATTGAAAATAATGGCGCCTTCTAACTCTTGAATTTGTGAAAGAATATCTATCGCTTTGGGAAATCTGCTCATAATCTGTAAAACTTTCTAAAAACGCTTGTAGATAAAATAAAATCGCAGTAAACACGTAGTCAATATTAAACCAAATTTGCAAGGGTATTGTCAAAATATTCTTGATTTTCATCAAAATGAATGATTGATATACATCAATAATATGTATGCAAAGGACTGATTTATGAATAAAATCACACTTGATTTACAAGGTTTAAAATGTCCCCTCCCCATTTTGCGCACCAAAAAAGCATTAGCAAACATGGCAAGTGGCGACATCATTACCGTATTGGCAACCGATGCAGGCGCGCCCGAAGACTTTGCCGCATTTTGCAAACACACAGGACATGAATTATTGGAAAATAATACCGAAGATGGTATTTTCACTTTAATAATCAAGCATAAATAATTTTTTAATTTGTTTCGCCGGACGCGCATTTCTTTCAGGCAGCCTGAAAATATTTTTAAGGATTTAATTATGCAAACTTTAACCATTATTCAACCTGATGATTTTCATCTGCATGTCCGTGATGGAGATGCCCTGCAATCGGTTGTGCCGTACACCGCCAAACAAATGGGGCGAGCATTGATTATGCCCAATTTGAAACCCCCAATTACCACAGTGGCGCAAGCATTAGCATATAAACGACAAATTCAGGCTGCCATACCTGCTGGTTGTGCATTTGAACCGCTGATGTGCTTGTATTTAACTGATAAAACCACGCCCGAAATGGTACGTGAAGCCAAAGCGGCTGGTATTGTTGCGTTCAAATTGTATCCTGCTGGTGCGACAACCAATTCGGATAGTGGTGTAACGAATTTATTTAACTTATTGCCAGTATTGGAAGAAATGGCAAAACAAGGCATTTTATTTTTGACGCATGGCGAAGTAACCGATGCTGATGTGGATATTTTTGACCGTGAAGCAGTGTTTATTGACAAAATCATGAAACCAATTTTAAATCAACTTCCTAATTTAAAAGTGGTTTTTGAGCACATTACCACTGCTGAAGCTGCTAAGCTTGTATGTGAATCGGGTGATAATGTCGCCGCTACTGTAACACCACAGCATTTAATGTATAACCGCAATCATCTGCTGGTTGGAGGTGTTCGTCCGCATTTTTATTGCTTACCGATTATTAAGCGTGAATCGCATCGCCAAGCTTTAATCCGTGCGGTAATGGGTGAAAAATCACATAAATTTTTCTTAGGTACGGATTCTGCGCCACATCCTAAACACGCCAAAGAAAATGCTTGTGGTTGTGCGGGAATGTTCAGTGCGATGACAGCGATTGAATTGTATGCGCAAATTTTTGAACAAGCTGGCGCGTTGGATAAATTGGAAGCATTTGCTAGCCAGAATGGAGCGCGTTTCTATGGATTGCCTGAAAATACGCGTAAAATGACGTTGATTAAGCAAGCGCAAAAAATTCCCGAAAGCGTGCAATTTGGTGAGAGTGAAGTCGTGCCAATGTGTGCTGGCGAAGAAATTAATTGGTCTATTCAGTCGGTTGCATAATGTGTGTTATAGTCGTTTAAACTTAAAAATCTGCGGTATTGGAAGTACACAGCGGTTGCCTTGTTCTCTTTTTATTTTAAACGACTATAATTATTTGATTTAATTGAATATTGATTTTTCAGGCAGCCTGAAAATTTATTTTACGAATTCATTTCGTTAAAGGAATTCACGCATCGGGTTGGCGCGACATCCAAATCGCTACCATCAAACAAATACCACTTGTCAAAAACGCTACCCACAAATAATCGGGGTGTTTGTGGTTGATGTGCAGTGTTACGCCGATGCAGGAAACAGTCATCATTGTCCATGCTAAATATTTGGCACGACGTGGAATCGCACCACGTTCTCGCCAATCACGCACCATTGGTCCAAATGTCTGATGATTCAATAGCCACGCATGAAAACGTGGTGATGCACGTCCCCAACACATCGCCGTTAAAAGCACAAATGGTACGGTCGGTAGCAGCGGCAAAAACGCCCCAATAATGCCCAGTAGCAACGACAATCCACCTGCCACAAACAACACGCCACGAATCATTTTTTCTGAAATCATGGTTTTTCCTTGTGTAAAGGGCAGCCTGAAACATTTGGAATCGCCATTTTGTCCCAACCGTCTTGTCCCATTTCTTGCAATACAGACATATTGCGTTCAAAAATAACAGCCGCATCGGGAAAGGCTTGGGTGGCTTTGGCAATACTGTCTTCACGGATTAAATGCAAAGTAGGGTAGGGTGAGCGGTTGGTGTAATTGGTGATGTCGTCTGCTTCGGTGTCGGCAAATTGGAATTTTGGGTGAAATGGGGCGATTTGAATGATGCCCTCGGCTTGATTGTCCACTAATGCGGCTTCGGCGATGTCCAGCATATCGTTAAAGATAAAAAAATCATCAAATAATTCAGCATGTACCAATAAAGTGGTTTCTAACTCATTGGCGGGTGTGTGCAATAACATTTGGATTTCGTTGTCTAAATCTTCCAAAAAACCGTCTAAATGTTTGGCATGGCTGATGGCGATGCGAATTTGATCTTTGACGCGTGGTGCTTTAGCAAAAGGGCAGAGATTCAGTCCAATGACGGCTTTATCCAACCAAATTTCCATATTATTCATAATTAATTTATCATCAATCATTTTGTTGTATCCGTTCTTGTGTGGTAACGCGTAAACGCGATATGCTTTCGTGTCAATTTTTGTTTTTTAATCATCATGATGGCACAAATTTGACCAATTCATCAGCGTGGTTTTCATCTTTAACCATGAATACTGCGCCCAACAAACCCATACCGTGAACTTCTTTAAAAACTTGAAATTCATTGTCAATGTTATCCGCCCCATTGCCAGTGATTTTTCCATGCGCCAATGACTGCATTGGGATATTTGTCGCTGCCTAAGCTACCGTTGTAACGCGCTAACGCATTGCGAATATTACTATTTTCTAAATTTTTATATTGGCGTAAGATTGTGCAACCATAGCGTAAATTTGTTCGCACATCAAATAAATTGTGTTCGGGTTTGCCAATGTATTTTTGCCAAAATGGCATCACTTGCATCAAGCCTTTCGCGCCCACGCCACTGACCGCGTATTGATGAAAACCACTTTCTACTTCAATCAAACCTAAAATCAATTGTACGTCCAAATCGGCGCGAGTCGCTTCGTATTGAATGTAAGTGAGTAGGCGACGGCGTTCCAATTCGCTGCCTTTGATAAATTGCGACAAACGCACCGACATCTCATTGAGCCAGCGTTGTCCGTCAGATGAATGCGCGAACACCAATTGTGGTGGGCTTGCATGGGCGATGGAACTGCGCATCACGCTGGCGATATCGTCTGCTAATGTTTCTTCGCGTTGTGCGCCTGCCAAAGCGATTTTGGGGAAAGCGAGTGCTGCACCTGTTGTTAAAAGTAATTGACGGCGTGTGAGTATTGAGTGTGTCATGATGATTGTTTTATTGTTTAAAAATAAAATTGTAGCGATTTTCAGGCTGCCTGAAAAGTCAGATAAAATATTTGGGCGTAATTTTTAAATTTGCCAGTCAATCGGTTGGTAATTAAATTGTTTTAAATAATCATTGGCTTGTGAAAAATGCTTGCAGCCGAAAAAGCCACGATACGCCGACAAAGGCGATGGGTGTGGTGCAGTCAAAACCAAATGTTTGGTACGGTCAATCATTGCTCCTTTTTTCTGTGCGTGGCTGCCCCACAGCATAAACACCACATTTTGCCGATGTGCGTTGATTTGGCTAATCACGCGGTCGGTAAATGTTTCCCAACCAAATTGTGCGTGAGAATGCGCCTGATGGGCGCGAACCGTTAGCACAGTGTTGAGTAACAATACGCCTTGTTGCGCCCAATGATTGAGGCAGCCGTGTTTTGGGGTATGAAAACCAGCAATATCATCAGCTAATTCTTTATAAATATTGACTAAAGATGGGGGAATTTGTACGCCTTCGCGCACCGAAAACGCCAATCCATGTGCTTGCCCAACATTGTGATATGGGTCTTGCCCCAAAATTACCACGCGCACATCCGCAAATTCCGTCAATTTAAACGCGTTGAATACATCGGCGGCGGGGGGAAATATGGTCAATCCTGCATCACGTTCGGCTTGTACTCGTGCCAAAATGTTTTGAAAATACGGTTGTGATTTTTCAGCACCTAGGGCTTGTCGCCAAGTTTTCATATTTATAACTTCCTGATTATGTTGTAGTCTTTCTTGAAAAGATAGTGAATTAAGAACCTGTATTCACAGCCAAGCGCGATGTCTTTTTGCTCCATTTGGTACGCCTGCTGCGTTGAATTTCACGCCAATAGGAAGGCTATTAGCATAAAATTTGTCTTACATTTACGCCAACTGGGACAAAAATCTATTTCACGTTGGCTATGAATACAGGTTCTAAAATCGTTATACCATTGTGCAGCTCCTTTTCTTTCTGTATGTTATATAACTATTTGGTTACAATAATTTGACCATCATTATATTCAGCAAGGAATATTTTGCTAACATCTTCAATTCCTTGTGATTTTAATTCATCAAGTAACCAATTTTCATCTTTATCAATCATTTCCAATGTTGTTTGTTGAATCACACCATCGGTAATTAAAGGATATTTAGGATTTTTTTCACCAAGCAATGTAACAATAATTTGTCCATCTTGTTCTAAGATAGCTTGTTTTACATCTTTGATTGTATAAATTCCTTGCATACGTAATTTAAAAGATAAATCATGTGCTGATAAGTCCACTTGCTTCATGGCTTTGACATCAATTTGTCCTTTTGAAACCAGTAAAACTGGCTTACCATCCACCCATCGTTTGACTAAATTATTATGCTTTTTCAACCATCGCAGTGATAATACCAACATAAACCAAATGACTAAAATCAGCATAAATTCAGGAATAGTAATATCAGGATTGTAAATAACACCGCCCACAATCCCCCCCAACACATAATTTTGTACTTGGTCGCTTGCAGATGCAGGGGCAAGATTCCCCTTTCCTGTTAAATTAATTACCAAGATTAATGCCAAAAAACCCAACAATAATTTGAGCGCAACATCAAAATAAAACATTAACTTATCCTTTTGCTGCTTTAATATTGGTAACAAATTTATCAAATAGATAGCTTAAATCGTGTGGGCCTGGACTGGCTTCGGGGTGCCCTTGAAAACTGAATGCGGATTGATTCGTTAATTCAATGCCTTGTACTGTGCCATCAAATAGCGAACGATGCGTAACGCGTACATTGTCTGCTAATGTGTTTTCATCAATTTGGAAACCATGGTTTTGGCTGGTAATCATCACTTTGCCATTATTCAAATCTTGTACGGGGTGATTTGCACCGTGATGCCCAAATGGCATTTTGCTGGTTTTCGCGCCAGTTGCCAAACCCAATAATTGATGTCCCAAGCAAATACCAAATACAGGTTTTTTCGTTGCCAAAATTTCTTGAATGGCAGCAATCGCGTAATCACACGGTTGCGGATCACCCGGTCCATTGGACAAAAACACGCCATCAGGATTGCTCGCCAACACTTCGGCAGCAGGCGTTTGCGCAGGGAACACCGTCAAACGACAACCGCGTTGCGACAACATACGCAAAATATTGGTTTTCACGCCAAAATCGTACACTGCCACGTGATATGGCGTTTCAGGCTGCCTGAAACCTTCGCCCAAAGCCCATTCGCCTTCGTGCCATTCGTAGGATTGGGCGCAGGTAACTTCTTTAGCCAAATCTTTGCCATTCATGCTGCCAAATTCGGCAATCAGTTGGTTGGCGTGTTCTAAATTGGCGTATTCGCCCGTTAAAATTGCGCCAGCTTGTGCGCCTTTGTCGCGCAGAATTCGGGTTAAACGGCGCGTGTCAATATCGGCGATGGCGACAGTTTTGTGGCGAATCAAATAATCTTGCAAACTTTCTTTGGAACGGAAGTTGCTGTGTAATAAGGGTAAATCACGAATAATTAACCCTGCAGCAAATACTTGACGGCTTTCCACGTCTTCGGAGTTGGTGCCTGTGTTGCCAATGTGTGGGTAAGTGAGCGTAACGATTTGTTTGCAGTATGATGGGTCAGTTAAGATTTCTTGGTAGCCCGTCATGGCGGTGTTGAACACCACTTCGCCAGACGTATTGCCTTGATAACCGACAGAGATACCGTGAAAAACGCTGCCATCGGCAAGCACCAGTAAAGCTGGAATAGACATGGAAAAACTCCTAAATGAATGGAATGAAATATTCAGGCAGCCTGAAAAAATTTGACTCAAAAAAAACACACGCCACTTCAGAATGTGTCATGTGCTTTCTCGTTTAAATAAAATAGACGGACAAAATTCACGTCCGTGAAAGCAGCGTATTTTAAGCGAAAACGCTGTTTGGATTCAAGCCAATTCATTTATAAAATAATCTTTCAGGCAGCCTGAAAATAAACACAAGCTGCCTGAAAGTAATTGATGTTAAAATTATTTGGCTGATTTAAATGCTTGGGTAACTTGTTTCAAAGCGGTTTGCAATTGCGTTGCGCCACCTGCTGCCAAATAAGTGCCACTATCCAAATACACCACTTGACCTTTTTTCCATGCAGTTGTCTCGGCAACAAGCGGATTATTCAACACATCTTTGGCGGCTTGACCTTCTTCGCCAATCGCTGCCCCTCGATCCAACACAAACAACCAATCAGGATTTTTCTCTTTCAAGTATTCAAACGATACGGGCATACCATGCGAACCTTCTTTCATATTCGCGTCCACAGGCGCAATGCCAACTGCTTGATGAATCCAGCCACCCAAACGCGATGTCGGGCTTTGTGCGGATAATTTACCCGCGTTTACAATTAACACCAAACCTGTGCCTTTGTCTTTGGCAGCAGCTTGCGCGGCGGCTAAATCGGCATCAATTGCAACTTTTAATTTATCGGCTTCGGTTTGTTTGCCAAAAATTTGCGCGAATGCATCGATACGTTCTTTCGCGCTGCCAATTAAATCTTTGGTGTCTGCGGTCATTTCAATCGTTGGTGCGATTTCGTTTAACTGATGAATCGCTTTATTAGCGCGACTGCCTGTAACAATCAATTGCGGTTTAAACGCGTTCAAGGCTTCATAATTGGGTTCAAATAATGTGCCAACGTGTTGTGCTTTTTCTATTGCAGGTTGCAGATACGCCAATGTGGCTTTGTCCACTGTCGCACCCACATTCACGCCCAAAGCAGTCAGCGTGTCTAACATCCCCAAATCATAAACTGCCACTCGTTCAGGATTTTTCGGTACAGGAAAATCACCACGAGTGGTTTTCACGGTAATCACTTCGCCTTGAATATCTTTGTGTGGCGTTAAGGGTTTGTCATCTGCTTTGGTTTGCGGTGCAGATGCCGCTTGCGATGCTGCTGGTGCGGCATTTTGCGCGTTTTGTTGTCCGCAAGCGGTTAATGCGGCCAAAGTAAATAATGCAACAAGTGTTTTTTTCATGTGATGACCTTTATATCTAAAAATAATTAGGTTTCAGGCTGCCCGACCATATAATCCTTTCAATGTATTAGGACAATATTTTTCTTTTCAGGCTGCCTGAAAACACCAAAAGCACTTAGAACCTATATTTACAGCCAAGCGTGATGTCTTTTTGCCCCATTTAGCACGCCTGCTGCGTTGAATTTTATGTCAATAGGAACGCTATTGACACAAAATTCGCCTTACATTCGCACCAACTGGGACAAAAATCCATTTCATGTTGGCTATGAATACAGGTTCTTAGAACGTGTAATTCACGCCCACGCGATATTGACGACCTTCGCCAGGGAATGGTCCACGTTGTGAATGCGGATAATACAATTTATTGGTTACATTATCCACCGCCAAATTCACATTTAATTTATCGTTATTCAAAGGTTTCCAGTTGGCAGAAATATCGGTTACGCCATAACTTGCTTTACCATTTGGAGCTTGTTTAACGATACTGTTTATCAAGAAATAATTATCCGCTACTTTCACTTTTTCTACTTGGCGATGTTGGATACCGATTTCTAAATTTGGGTTGGCAAATTGGTACGACAAAGCTGCCGTCCAAGTACGACCAATAACAGTGGCATACTCAGGCTTAGTACTTAATTTTTCGCCATAGAAACGGGGTTTGGCGTGTGCTACACCCAATCGCGCCGTCAAACCATTCCAACGATAGTAAGAATTTAATTCATAACCTTTATTTTTAATTTTTCCAGCATTGATAATCATGGCGCACTTACCTGTTGTGTTCAGGCAGTCATGAACGTTACGACCAGCGGTTGTACCCAATGCATCTTTAATGTTTTGCCAGAAATAAGTACCGTCTAAACCAAATCCATTTTTTTGGAAACTGAAACCAATTTCGGTGTTACGAGCGCGTTCTGCTTTTGTATTACTGTCAATTGTTGTGATGCCACCTGCACCGTGCGATAGAAGAGCATCATGTAAGCGTGGACTACGTGTAGCATAATTGTGTTGGGCACGGAAACTCAATTCAGGTGTGGCTTGGAAAATTGCGCTTATGCTTGGGCTGATTGCGCTATCATGGCGTTTTTTGCCGTCCATTGCTTTGAAATTAAAATAGTCGTAGCGCAAACCGCCTGTTAACGTCAATTTATCGGTAACATCAGCAATTGCTTCCGCGTAAATACCCGCATCTTGTTTTTCTTGGTTAATCAAGTTTGTGTTAAAGAATTTATTGGGCTTGATTTCTTGATTACGATAATTCACACCGTATTTTAATAAAACTTTGTCATGAACTTGTGAATCAAAATTCACGTTAGCACCAATGGTTTGAACTTTTGTTGTGGTAGATCCCGTGTTGAGTTTACCACCCGCATAACCGTTGCCCGAATCATCACCTGACCAGCGTCCATAAATCATACGATACACGTTTGCTGTACCTGATTTTGCAAAACCTAAATCTTTGCCAGTCCATTCCAAATTCGTATTGGTAACGTACATTTTACGTTCGGATGGGAATTGGCGCTCTTCAGTTAAAGCGGGACTAAACATAAATTCTTCGCGTACCAAACGTCTGCCTTTTTGTTGTTCGTGCAAATGGCTTAATGTGATGCGATTATTGCCTAAATTGGCACCAATTTTTGCTAAATAGCTGATTTTATCCAATTCGCTATAACTGACTCTATCGTTTTTGCGATATGAATTGTAATAACCTTTACCGCCTTTGTATTCATTGTCATTGACACGATTGCCAGCTAACAAAAAGTCAAACGCACCCGATTGACCAAATAACGCCAAACCGTAATTGTGTCCGTCATTGCTGTTGTAGCCCAAATTGATTTTGGCACCAAAATTGGGGTTACTGCTGTTTTTCAATAAATCGGCAGCGTCAATGGTTTTTGCGACGATTGCGCCATTGGTTTGCCCGATGCCCGCGCTGGCTGAACCTGCGCCTTTTTGTACCGCCACAATTTTCACCAAAGCAGGGTCAAGCATATGACGACTTTGGTGGTAGTGAATTTGGCTGTCGCTGTATGCATTATCCAATTTTACGTCAATGGAATTTTGTCCCATGCCGCGAATATACATAAACGAAGATTGACCCGCGCCACCACCAAAACTGATAGATGGTTCATTTTTCAATACTTCTTTTAATTCAGTATCTGTTGTTTCGTCCATTTGTTTCAGTGTAATGCGATTAGTGGGCGACACCGCACGCGCTTTGACTTCCACAGTGGGTAAATGTTGAGTAGCAACGGTTTCCGCACCAGCCAAGCCAGTGAGAAATATCGCCGCCAACGCCGTTAATTTGAAAATCGGAGAACGCATAAAATTATCCTCTAGGTACAATAACCAAAAAAAACAAATAAAAATAAATCTCTTTTTTTGTATTTTACTTGTATTAACATTTTACGTCTATAGTATTAAGAATAGTTATCGTTTGTTTAATTATATAATTATTTGAATTTTATTGATTATATTTTGAAATATTTTTCAGGCAGCCTTTTGGGGGATAAATTTTGTGGAATATGAATGTTGAGAACGCGCAATGTTTTCATTTTGCGGTAGAATTCGTGTACTGTGTTTTTCAGGCAGCCTTTCGTACACGACAAAATAAAAACATCATCATTCCCGCATAGGCGGGAATCTATTTATAAAATAGTTGTGTTGTTTAAACTTGGATTCCCGCCTACGCGAAAATGATGGCACACCCACTGTTTCAGGCAGCATTTCAAAAAAAATGTTATGTACTGAAAAGGCTGCCTGAACAATTAAAATCGCTGCAAATTGAACCATAAGGATTTCCCATGCAAACATCCATCGCCAACCAAATGCAAAAACTTTTAGATTGTCTACACCAAAATAGGCAACCTGAAGGCGGTTTGGCGTTCCCAGCCGTGTGGCAACCACTGAAATTAGATTACACCCCCGACAGCATTCAGCGCATCAATCGCCTGCTCAAACAAATTCGCACCAACTCCGAATACACCAGCCGCAGCATCAAACAAAAACCATCTGGTAAAAATTTTATTGATACATTAGCGGCTTACTTGGCACAGTATCTCGCCCATCGCAGCGGCGTGGCAACCGAATGGCATGAAGATGGCAGCATCAGCACTGGCACAACCACTTATCCCATCGTGCAAACCATTTGCCAAGCCATGGACAGACCCGATTGCGACATCAATTTAGATAAACCCTTGTGGCAAATTTTGTGTTTCAACATAGAAGCCCACAAACATACTTTACGCGATTTGATTTTAGGTAACTTTTTAAATAAACAATCGCTACCCGAAGGTTTAGCCAGTTCATCTGCTTTAACCAGCATCGCTTTTGATTTTAGCGAGACCAGTTTGCAGCAAATCGATAAATTGGTTCAGTTACTTAGTAAACATAATCACTTATACCCTGACACCATACGCGCTTGGGCGACTCAATCACCATCTTATCGTAACTTATTCTTATTACTTGGGTTTTATATTGGCGAAACGGTGGCGCAACAATTGGGACAAACCATTATGTGGAACAATGCCCATCGCCTTGCGGAAGTAACCAAACAGCCTGTTTCGCCTGATTTTTTTGATAGCATTGTGGCAGACTTTGGTAATGGTATTGTTACGCCTGTATTAAATATTGTGGAACAAATGTTCACCAATCCAAATGTCAGCAGCATGGGTTGGCTGGATTACTTGCGCCACGAAGAAACCCATTCTGCCGAACAGACCCCAGATAATACCGACATGAATCAAATCGCTCGTCGTGCCGTGGACGGTTTTATCCGCCAACAATCGCCCGATGGTAGCCCCATGCCGCAGGTGGCGTATGACAATGAGTTACGTGAAATAGGTTTAGATTATCATATTGAAAGTATTCAAAAATTAGATAAATTATTGCATATTATTCGTACCGCGCAGCCTGAATTTACCCGTTTTGCTGCCGCCGCACCCACACAAAATTTTTTGCATTTATGCGCATTTTATTTGGCACGAACTGCCGCCCACTTGTCCAATAATTCATTGAAATTTTTAAATTACCAGGAAACCAAAACACTACAACCCAATTTACCCAATGAGTTTTTTCATCGTTATTCGGCTTTAATTGGCGGAAAATTGTTTTTCCCTTTGCAACAAATTACCGCACAAATTTGGCAATATCCTGAACCGCAAAATAGTTACAACTTGATTACAGAAATCATACGTGATTATCGGGGTGGATTGGTGCAACAGCCACCATTGACAAATTTTGTGGCGGAACCGATGCCGCTGGAATGGAAACTCGCATTGAAAGCTGCTGGATTTGGCGCGGCTTGGGCATTGTGGGAAAAACGCCAAAAAACAGAACTCATCACCCCCACGCTCGTACAACCCAACGGAACAGGTATCAATTTATTGAAATTAAACACCAATAGCATTACCGAAGCCATGCAAAGTGGACACGATATGCTGAAAAAAAATCCCGAACGTTTGCCTCATCAAGCCTTTTTGTATGAAAGTTTTGCCAATTTACCACAAGGGCGTTTTGATGCGATTGCGGTGGAAATGTGTGTGTATCAGGGTAATAAGCCTTTGTATATTTTTGGATTGCTGCCGTTTATGTATGCAGGCGATGAAGTTAAATTTGTGAATGGCAACCTCGCCATTAACAGCGATTCGCTCAATAATCCCAAACTGGCACACAGCATCATTCAATTGCTGTATCAAGGCATGGACGATTTTTTCACACCACAAAAAAATACACCACGTTTGTGGTGGCGCAAAAGTTGGCGCGATGTGTTGTGATGTTTTCAGGCAGCCTGAAAAATAACCCACAAAAATTTAAATATTATTTTCTCAATTCTTAATAAGGATATGAAATCATGAAAAATATTTTCGTACTCTACACAGGCGGTACCATTGGCATGGTGGAAAGTCCCGATGGTCTACAACCCGATACCGCCATTGTAGATACCGCACTTGCACCGTTTTCAGGCAGCCTGAATTTTACTTGGCACGTTTGCCAACCATTGATTGACAGCTCGGCTGTATCGCCACAACACTGGGCAGAATGGTTGGATATTTTGCAACAGCATTTACCCAAATACGATGGTGTGTTGGTGTTGCATGGCACAGATACACTGGCTTATACCGCGAATTTGCTTGCCTTGGCGTTGGATACACTGGGCAAACCCGTGATTTTGACAGGCTCACAAAAACCATTCGGTACACCAAATAGTGATGCTAATTTAAATATTCAGACAGCCGTTAATGCGTTGCAACGTGATGATATTCATGAAGTTTTATTAGCATTTAATGGCAATTTGTTCCCCGCTGTTGGCACGACCAAATGCAGCACCGTACAAGATGCAGGTTTTGCCAATCATCATTTTGGCACATGGACACCCGATAAAGCTGCTGTTCCATTTAATCATTTGCAACGCCGTTTTGACCCCGACCAACGCGTTGGCACGCTGTTTCTCACGCCTGGAATTGGTGTAAAAGCGGCGGCGCATATGTTACGGACTTTTCCGATGAATGCCGCGATTCTCATGACTTATGGCAATGGCAATGCACCTGCAGACATTGATTTACTGGACGCAATTCACCAATTAACCAGCAAAAATCGTTTGGTGATGAATATCAGCCAAGTGCCTGAAGGCGAAGCCGCACCCATCTACGCACAAGGCAGCCGTTTACGCGCGTCAGGGGCAGTAAATTCAGGTAAATGCAATGTGGAAACCGCTACCGCATTGTTGTTGATTGCATCGGGCAATGATTGGGCGCGGACGGATATCTGTGATGAATTGAAACGTTTGCGTTTATTATCTGAATCAGATTGATAATTTTATTTTTTAAATCAAAAAACTGCCTGAAATTTCATTTTTTCAGGCAGCATTCTCATTTATAATGATTCCATAACAAATCAATAAAAATGAAATGATGATTTTGATGATAAAAAAATTAGCTCCGTTATGTGCATTGTTGATGTTGTCGGCGTGTGGTTTTCACCTGAAGGGTATGGGGACTCATACGCAATTGCCTGTACAAAATTGGCAAATTTCAGGTGGTGCATTACAAGAATCGCTGGAAAATGCCATGCGACACGTTCTAGGTAAACGTTTAATCTTTTCAGGCAGCCCTGAAGCCGAAATTCGTGTATTGAGTGTAGATACCAAAAAAGATATTTACGTCATTACTCGCGCTGCCCGAATCAACGAATATTTATTTTCCATGCGTGTCCATGCCCAAGCCTATCGCGATGGCAAAGCGTGGGGTGAACCCATGCAAATTGACATCAAACGCACTTTGCCCTATTCCGACCGCGAAGTATTGGGTAAAGCTGAAGAAGAATCTACTATTTGGCACGAAATGCAAACCGATGCCAGCGAACAAATTGTCCGCCGTTTGGCATTTTTACCCACTTACCCCAGCACAACAGCAGAGCCTTAATGATGGCAGCAATGGATTTTAATCAACTTTCAGGCAGCCTGAAAACAGGTTTGCGCCCTATTTATGTGATTCATGGCGAAGAAGAATTATTGAAAATTGAAGCACTTGAACAAATTCGGGCAGCTGCCAAATCACGTGGCTATTTGAAAGAAACTTATTTGGTGGAACAAGCGCAATTTGATTGGCAAGAATTGTGGGCGCAAGCTGCCAGTGCCGGTTTATTTGGCGATTGTAAATTGTTAGAAATACACATTCCAAACGGTAAATTAGGTAAACAAGGCAGCGAAATGATGCAACAATTCGCCGAACACCCTCTAACCGATACCAGCGTGGTCATTGTGTTGCCTAAATTGGACAAAACACAATTACAATCCAAATGGTTTGCAGCATTGGCAAAACACGCCACGATTTTGGAAATGAAAGCCGTAACAATGGCGGCATTGCCTGCGTGGATTCGGGCGCGGTTACAACAACATGATTTGAAAATTGATGCGGACGCATTGGCATTATTTGCGCAACGGGTAGAAGGTAACTTATTAGCAACTAAGCAAGAAATTGACAAATTAGCATTATTGTATCCGTCTGGTTACACCATTTCCTTGGCAGATACCGAGCAAACAGTGGCAAATGTGGCGCGATTTGACGTGTTTCAGCTTTCGGGGGCGTGGTTGGGTGGCGATGTGCAACGGGTAGCGCGATTGCTTGGGGGCTTGGAAGCGGAAGGCGATGAACCTGTGTTACTGGTATGGGCAGTGGCGGAAGACGTGCGGATGTTGATTCGGTTGGCGGCAGCATTGAAACAGGGCAAAACGGTGCAGGCGGTGCGCAATGAATTGCGTTTGTGGGGCGACAAACAAACACTCGCACCCAAAGCCGTGGCGCGGATTTCAGTTACGCGTTTGATGGCAGCGTTGCAGGAATGCGCCAAAATTGACCGCCAAATTAAAGGTGCAACCGATGGCGATGCGTGGGCAAGTTTGAAACATTTGGTCATGAATTTGGCTGTGTGATGGGTCAATTTATTTTTCAGGCAGCCTGAAAATACGCTATGTTTTTTAATTGCAATGAGTTAATTTTAATAAGGATTTTTTGATTATGGACAAAAAACGAACATTTTTTATTTGGTTGATGATGGCAGCATTTGTAACCATGTTGGCGTATTTATTTGGCGCAACGTGGTGGTTGGCAATCATTATTGGTGTGTTGGTGGTTGCAGCGATTGTTGGTGGTGCAACAGGTTTTATGTATTGGAAACAAAAGAAATTGTTGGAAAGTGCCGCCAAATTCAATATTGATTTGAAAAATGGCAAAATCAATCCAGCCGATTTGCGCCGTATGTATTTTAGTGGCGGTAAAGCGCGAACAGACGCATTATTTATCGCCAGTCGCGCCATGAATTGTTCCGTACAAGAAGCCGAACGCCAACTCAGTGCCAAAATGACCAAGCAATCCGCACAACAAGAAATGGCAAAAATTCAAGGAAAACAAAATAGTAAACAAAAACGCTGGGGAACAAAATTGCGTTAATTTATTTCAAGCTGCCTGAAAGAACGGCACGACAACATTCAGGCAGCCTGAAACCTTAGAACCTGTATTCATAGCCAACGTGAAATGGATTTTTGTCCCATTTAGTGCGAATGTAAGGCGAATTTTATGTCAATAGCATTCCTATTGGCATGAAATTCAACGCAGCAGGCGTGCCAAATGGGGCAGAAAGACATCGCGCTTGGCTGTGAATACAGGTTCTTAGAACCTGTGTTCGTCAGATTGATAACTTGGTTTTATTGACAATGTTTGCAAAGGTTTCACACCGCAACCATTATCCGCGCATGCGTTTCAATACTTCGTCTTTGCCCAACATCGCCAACACCATATCCACGCTTGGCGTTTTGGCTGTACCGCACACCGCCAAACGCAACGGCATGCCCAGTTTGCCCATCTTAATGCCTTCGGCTTCGCAGAACGGCGCGAACAATTCGTGAATTTTTTCTGCCGTCCAATCGCTTTCAGGCAGCGCAGCGAGTTTTTCCGCAAACCGCGCCATACGCGCAGGCGCATCTTCGTCCCAATGTTTAGCCACATCTTTTTCCAACGGCGTGGCTTTTTGGTAGAAATACGCGCATTCGGTTGCCAAGTCGTTCAGATTATGGGCGCGGTCTTTGACAAACGCAATCACGTCCGCCAGTTTCAGGCTGCCTGAAACCGTAACACCTTGATTTTGCAAACGTGGCAAGGTCAATTCAGCTAATTTTTCGTTGTCAGTTACTTTGATGTGTTCGGCGTTAATCCACGCTAATTTTTTGCTATCCATGCGGCTGGGTGATGCAGAAACGTGTGCCAAATCAAACCATTCAACAAATTGATTCATATTGAAAAATTCATCATCGCCATGCGCCCAACCTAATCGCGCCAAATAATTCAACATCGCTTCGGGCAAAATCCCCATGTCTTCATATTCGGTAATCGCAACCGTGTCGCCACTGCGTTTAGAGATTTTTTTGCCTTGCTCATTCAAAATCATTGGCAAATGCGCGTATTCGGGGATTTTTGCGCCTAATGCTTTGAAAATATTGATTTGTTTAGGTGTATTGTTCACATGGTCATCGCCGCGAATCACATGCGTAATCCCCATATCAAAATCATCTACCACCACGCAAAAATTGTAGGTTGGCGTACCATCGGCACGCGCGATAATCAAATCATCTAGCGCAGAATTCGGAATGCTGATTTCCCCTTTTACCAAATCATACCAAGAGGTTACGCCGTCCAACGGATTTTTAAAACGAATCACAGGTTCAACACCAGCAGGAATTTCAGGCAGCGTTTTGCCCACTTCGGGTCGCCAACGGCGGTCATACGTTGCCGTGCCTTCACGTTCGGCTTTTTCGCGCATTTGGGCGAGTTCTTCTTTGCTGCAATAGCATTTGTAGGCGTGTCCTTCGTCCAATAATTTTTGGATAAGTTGTTTATATCGTGGAAAATTTTTTGTTTGATAAACGATATTATCGGCATTGTCGGCGTGCAAACCCACCCAATCCATACCTTTTAAAATGATTTCTACTGACTCTTGTGTAGAACGTTCCAAGTCGGTGTCTTCAATGCGTAGCAAAAATTCGCCGCCATGATGTTTGGCAAATGCCCATGAATACAAGGCAGTACGCACACCACCGATGTGTAAATAGCCAGTGGGACTGGGCGCAAAACGAGTTTTAACAGTCATTTTGGTCTTTCCGTTAAATGATGAAAAATGGTTATTTTACCGTTTTTTTGCGTAAAAAAGGCAGCCTGAAAACGGATTTTTGATTTTTAGGAACAATAGATTCACGATTGTTACCATTGGCTTGAAAATAATTCACGCAGAATACAAAAATTATCCATTTGCCAAATGAACATAAAAAGACTAATTTCATGGTTTGAATCAAATCATTTTTTCAGGCTGCCTGAAAATATCTCTTGAAAGTATTTGCCATGACTCAACCCAAACAACTTAGCTTTGAATTTTTTCCCACACGCACGCCGCAAGGTCGTGAAAAACAAGTGATTACGCGTAAACAACTCAGCCAATTCAATCCAGCATTTTTTTCTTGCACATCAGGCGCAGGCGGCAGCACACGCGATGGTACATTCCAAACCATCGGCGATATTTTGAGCGAAGGCATCGCGGCCGCCCCTCATTTACCGTGTATCGGCATGACTGTCGGCGAAGTAGAAGAATTATTATTAAAATACAAAGAAATGGGTGTTCGTCATATTGTTGCATTACGTGGCGATATTCCATCGGGTATTGGTTTGGGCATGGACGGAATGCGCTATGCTAATGAATTGGTTGAATTAATTAAAAATAATCATGGCGATGATTTTCACATTGAAGTCGCCGCCTATCCCGAATACCACCCCCAAGCTCGCAGCGCGGAAGACGACATCAACAATTTCGTCCGCAAAGCCAAAGCAGGCGCAGACTCCGCCATCACACAATATTTTTACAATCCAGACAGTTACTTCCGTTTTGTAGACGATGTGCGTGGGCGAGGCGTGGAAATTCCGATTATTCCAGGGATTATGCCGATTGCCAGTTTCAGCAAATTGGTGCGATTTTCGGACGCGTGTGGTGCGGAAATTCCACGTTGGTTGCGTTTGAAACTGCAATCGTATGCGGATGACACTGCGTCCATCAAGGCATTAGCATTGGACGTGGTTACGGAAATGTGTGAACGTTTGTTACGCGAAGGTGCGCCAAGTTTGCATTTTTACACGTTAAATCAGGCGGGTTTGGTTTCTACGATTTGTCAGCGTTTAGGATATTAATTATTATAATTCAATAAGTTAAATTGAAAAACTAGCTTATCCACTCAAAAAACATTATAATTTCTCTTTTAATTTCAAACACATTTTCAGGCTACCTTTAGATGTTAGTTACACGTCAGGCAGCCTGAAAAATCTTTATCTTATTAATTAAATGATTACAAGGATTCTGAATTATGATGGTATTGTACTCTGGCATTACTTGTCCATTTAGCCACCGTTGCCGTTTTGTATTATTTGAAAAGGGCATGGATTTTGAAATCAAAGACATTGACGTATTTAACAAACCTGAAGATTTGGCGTTGATGAATCCATACAATATTTACGACCATACACGTTTGAAATTTGTCGCAAATTGATATTCAGGCAGCCTTAAAGTAGCCCTTTCAGGCTGCCTGAAATATAATATTGTCTATTCAACCCCATTCAAAATGCTATGTCTTTAACTTATATAGATTTATTTTCAGGAGCTGGCGGATTCTCGCTAGGCTTTGACCGTGCAGGTTTTCGCCAATTGCTTTCAGTGGAATTGGAAAAAACGTATTGCGAAACATACCGTACCAATTTCCCAAAACATCATGTTTTACAAACAGATTTAACAACTTTATCTAATGAAAAAATATTGAATGAACTCAATGGACAAGCCGTTGATGTCGTCATTGGCGGGCCGCCGTGTCAAGGGTTTAGCATGGCGGGCAACATTGGACGGACGTTTACCGATGACCCACGCAATCATTTGTTCAAGGAATTTGTACGCGTGGTAAGTGTTGTAAAGCCACGTTTTTTTGTCATGGAAAATGTCGCGCGATTGTACACCCATAATTCAGGCAAAACGCGGCAAGAAATTATTCAGTATTTTCAAGATATTGGATGCACGGTAAAATGTCAAATTTTAAATGCTGTAGATTTTGGTGTCCCACAACAACGCAGCCGTATTGTGTTTATTGGCAGAAGAGATAATGGCAAGATTTTGTTTCCAAAAAGTGTTCAGGCTACCTGTAAAACAGTAGGCGAAACCATTGGACATTTTCCACCTTTGCTATCGGGAGAAACACACGAACACATTGCGAATCATGAAGCCATGGCACACACGCCACAAATGCTTGAAAAAATGTCATTTATTCAAAATGGTGGCAACCGAAACGATATTCCCGAACATTTGCGCCCGAAAACAGGCGATATCCGCAAATACATTCGTTATCATCGTGATAAACCATCTGTGTGTGTTACGGGTGATATGCGAAAGGTGTTTCATTATGAGCAAAATCGTGCACTGACAGTGCGAGAATTGGCGGCGTTGCAGTCGTTTCCTGATGATTTTGTATTTTGTGGACAAAAAATTGCACAGCAACAACAAGTTGGTAATGCCGTTCCGCCATTGCTTGCCGAAGCAATTGCCCAAGCTATTTTAAAAATGAGCTAAGATGAATTATAAAAAATACCCAAAAATCAATTATATAGGTAATAAGGAAAAAATTGCAGCGTGGATTTGCGATCAACTGCCCGAAGATGTGAATACGGTAGCTGATGTGTTTAGCGGTGGTTGTTCGTTTTCATTTGAAGCAAAAAAACGTGGTTATCGCGTGATTGCTAATGATATTTTGTTGATAAATCATCAACTTGCTTTAGCTTTGATTGAGAATAATCATGACATTTTAACCGATGAAGATGTGAATACTATTTTTTCAGGCAGCCTGAAAAGTGGTTTTATGACTGAACATTATGCGAATGTGTTTTTCTTTGAAGATGAATGTAAACAGCTTGATTATATTCATGAAAATATTTCAGAATTAGTCAATCCATATAAAAAAGCGTTGGCGTTTAGTTTGATGCGCCGAGCCATGATTCGCAAAATGCCGTATTCACGTTTCACTATTCCTTGGGAAAAGATAAAGCAGTTGCGAGATGAAGAATATAGTTATGCGAAATACGGTCGTCGCCGTGCGTATCACAATGAAACGTTTGAAAGCCATTTTCGGCAAAATTTGGCAGCATACAATCAAGCGGTGTTTGATAATGGTAAAACGCATCAGGCATTCAACGAAGATGTGTTTGATTTATTGAAACATATTCAAGCCGATGCGGTGTATCTTGACCCCCCGTACACGGGTACGATGAACAATTATTTTGGTTTTTATGGTTTATTGGATAGCTATATTTCGTCAGCTATTCAGCAACCGTTTAATAATCATTTTATGGATAAAAAGCAGGTAGTTGAATTGTTTGAACGATTGATAGGCTGCCTGAAACCGTTTAAATACTGGCTCTTGAGTTATAACAATGTGTCGCACCCCAATCGTGAAGAATTAGCGGCAATGTTGGCACAAGATGGGCACAGCGTCAAAATTTTGGAAACACCGCACGTTTACAAAGTTACGGGCAAAGAAAATAAGCAAAATCACAAAGAAATTTTGTTTTTAGTGGAAAATCATCATGCAAATTTATGAGAAATATTGGGAATTAACCAATGAGTTTACTGATTACAATAATGTGCGTTTTTGTACCGTATTGGAAATTTGTTTAAATTTTATTGATAACCATAAAAATCAATCGTATACCAATGATTTATATAATGAATTGCAAACTAAAATTCAGCAAAACCCTGTCATGATTTCCACAAAAACAGGGCAATATAAAAATTTGGCATCTGTGCGAAAATCCATTAACCAATTGATTAAAATGGGATTTATTGAACCGTTTTTGTCAGGCTATACGCCGTTATCACGCGAATATATGCAAGCCAAAACCAATCAGAAACGCCGGATATTGTTATCAAAAATTGTGTACACACATTCAGGTTTTACGCGTTCAGTAACTAAACATTCTGATATTCGCCAACTCAATTTCTTGATTAAAACACTGGTGGAACACCCAAATGGCAAATTGAATAAAGCCGAAATTGCCGCATTGATGTTGGTGGATTTGGTAAATTTTCCACGTGATTATTTGACGGAAGCTGAATTAAATCACTATTTGCAACAAGGTTCACAGTCAGGTTTTATTGAAAGAAAATACAATCAAATTAGCTATTTGTGGAATTTGCTTGCTAAATTAGATGATTTGCAATGCGTGGGCGATGATTTGTATTTTGCCGAAGACGCACAACGTATTTTTGGCGATTTAAGTACAAGCAGTACACGCAAACGCGACCCTTATCTGCATCGTTTGTACAAAAATCAATTGCAAGAAGAAAGTGAAGAGCAATACGGTGGCGTGAAATGTATGCTGGAAAAATTAGCGTATCCTGTTTTGGTAGCAAGCCATATCAAGCCGTTTATTTTGTCGGACGACACCGAAGCATATGACCCTAATAACGGTTTATTGTTGAGCCGTACTTTGGATAGCTTGTTTGATTTGAAATATATTTCGTTTGATGATGCTGGCAATATGTTGAAATCGCAAAGATTATCTGATGATGTGTGGCAATATTGGCAAAATGTGAAATTAGATAGTGTTTTGTTAAACGATGAACGTAAGCGATATTTATCACAGCATCGGGAATTGATGAGAGAAGCAGATTTGAAGTTTCAGGTAGCCTGAAAATCCATTATAATCGCGCCTATTTTTCATCTAGATAACAGCGTTTTCAGACAGCCTTTCGGTTCACGATAATTTTTGATGACGCAAAATGTAGGGTAGATACCGTTCGCCAACATCTTGAATAGTGAATGATATTTTCTGGTAGATAATGCACGCCCTACCTTTTATCTTGTACCAAACAATTGTAGGTCGGCTTTCCAAGCCGACAAAAGCAAGCGTTAAAAGATTTGTTGGCTCGGAGAGTCAATCTACGCTTTATCGTGTACAAAAAAGTAGTCTAAAACCTTTGCAAAACCCCTAAATTTACAAATTTAAAAAAATAACCAATTGAAATTTTAGGGATTTATTTTTTATGGCTATCAAAAAATGAGGTTTTGCAAAGGTTTAGGCCTGAAAGCTATCGTGCAGGCTGCCGCATCAATAACCCTAAAAATAAAACCGTCCCCAACACCCCAAACACCGTCGCCACAGGAATCTCAAACGGAAACACAATCACGCGCCCAATCACATCACACAGCAACACCAGCGCCGCCCCCAACAATGCCACCGCAGGCAGCCCCGCACGCAGTTTGTCGCCCATGATTCGACTCACAATATTCGGCACAACCAAGCCAATAAACGGAATATTCCCCACCGTAACCACCACCAGTGATGTAATCAGCGCAACAATCACCAAGCCTGCCCACAGAATCACATTGCTGTTAATCCCCAAATTCACGGCAACCGTTTCGCCCAAACCCACAATTGTGAGCTGGTCGGCAATTAAATAAGCACCAATCGCCCGTTTTGTAGACGATGTGCGTGGGCGAGGCGTGGAAATTCCGATTATTCCAGGGATTATGCCGATTGCCAGTTTCAGCAAATTGGTGCGATTTTCGGACGCGTGTGGTGCGGAAATTCCACGTTGGTTGCGTTTGAAACTGCAATCGTATGCGGATGACACTGCGTCCATCAAGGCATTAGCATTGGACGTGGTTACGGAAATGTGTGAACGTTTGTTACGCGAAGGTGCGCCAAGTTTGCATTTTTACACGTTGAATCAGGCGGGTTTGGTTTCTACGATTTGTCAGCGTTTAGGATATTAATTATTATAATTCAATAAGTTAAATTGAAAAACTAGCTTATCCACTCAAAAAACATTATAATTTCTCTTTTAATTTCAAACACATTTTCAGGCTACCTTTAGATGTTAGTTACACGTCAGGCAGCCTGAAAAATCTTTATCTTATTAATTAAATGATTACAAGGATTCTGAATTATGATGGTATTGTACTCTGGCATTACTTGTCCATTTAGCCACCGTTGCCGTTTTGTATTATTTGAAAAGGGCATGGATTTTGAAATCAAAGACATTGACGTATTTAACAAACCTGAAGATTTGGCGTTGATGAATCCATACAATCAAGTGCCTGTATTGGTGGAACGTGATTTGATTTTATTTGAATCCAATATTATTAATGAATATATTGATGAACGTTTCCCACACCCCCAATTGATGCCAGGAGACCCCGTGATGCGCGGACGTGGGCGTTTGGTGTTGCATCGTTTGGAAAAAGAATTGTTTGTTCATGTGCAAACATTGGAAAACACAGCAGCTTCTGCCAAAGAACACAGTAAAGCGCGTGAAGCCATCGCCAATGGCTTAACCATGATTGCACCAGCATTCACGAAAAATAAATATGTATTGGGTGATGAATTTTCTATGATTGATGTGGCGCTTGCACCGTTGTTGTGGCGTTTGGATCATTACGATATTAAATTAAGCAAAGCCGCTACGCCTATTTTGAAATCCGCCGAACGCATTTTCCAACGTCAAGCCTTTATTGATGCACTGACACCAGCCGAAAAAGCCATGCGTAAATAAGGATATAATAATCATGAGTGAATCCAGCAGCACATCAACCAAACCTTATTTAATTCGCGCTTTATATGAGTGGTGTTTGGACAATGGCTACACACCATATTTGGCGATTTGGGTCAATGAATACACGCGTGTACCACAACAATTCGTTCAAAACGATGAAATTGTGTTGAGCATCAGCCAAAGTGCCACAAAAGATTTAATCATTGATAATGAATGGATTAGCTTTCATGCGCGATTTGGTGGCGTGGCACAAGAAGTGTGGGTACCTGTGAATCATGTGATGAGCATTTTCGCCAAAGAAACGGGCGAAGGCATGGGCTTTGAAGTGATTCCCTACACACCAAATGAGTCCACGATAAACGAATCCATGATAAACGAACCGAACGCCAAGAAAAAAGTCCTGAAATTGGTTAAATAATAGGAAGTAAATCATGAAAAAATTTTGGATTTTGCTGTGCATGGTGGTGGCATTGTCGGCTTGTGTCAATAATGGTTCAGGCAGTAATCAAATTTACGGCACAATAACTGGTGGCGTGGAAAGTACCAAACATTTTTAAATCATGAAAATGAAATTATTGGTAATGTTTTTTGTGTTGGCAACATCGGCTTGTGCAGTGGTGCATCAAGCCAGTAATGGCGCGGCATATGGGGTGTTTACGGGTGGATTGTTTGATTGGAGTGCCATAATTTTTTCTCATTAAACAAAATATGTCACCCAACCGAGTAGATTGACAAAATTATTTTTCAGGTAATCTGAAAGGTTTTTTTGTCAATCTGTTTGTGGAACGCGCTGCTCTTGCAACTCACGCAAAGCGTTACGCGTGATGCCCCAGCCACTTCTTAAAATCAACACGCTTAATACTGTACTTGCCAGCGTGTCCACCCATTGCCAGCCCCAAAAATACGCACACAACCCAGCCACAATCGCTACCACCGACCCAGCAATATCCACTAAAACGTGTAAATACGCTGCCCTAATATTGATATTGTTGTGATTAGCAGCAAGCATAATTTTCGCTACCACTCCATTCGCAACCAACCCAGACAATGCAATCGCTAACATCGGTAAACTATTTATTTCACTTGGGCTTTGCCAGCGTTGCCATGCTTCAAATAACACAAAAATCGCTACAGATAACAACGATAAACCATTAACTACCGCTAAATGTCGTGCCCATTTTTTTACCCACGTCAGCGCAAGTAACGCAATTGCCAATCCCAAGCTGTCATTTAACATATGCCCAGCGTCCGCTATCAATGCCAAACTGTGCGTCAGGTACCCCCCCACATATTCCACCAACATAAACAACATGATAATTGCAAAACTCATTAACAAAATTTGTGTATTGTCGTGATGATGTGCGTTAGAATGTGTGTGCAGATGAGTCATGTTATATAGTAACCTACTGAAATTAATAATAAATAATTCTAACATATTTTTTTCAGTTTGCCTTCCAAATGCATGATAAAAAATCTTTTTAGATTGCCTGAAAATTGAATTCACATTAACCCAATAAGCCATTATGAAATACATAGGACGATTCGCCCCCAGCCCCACAGGTTTACTACACATTGGCTCGCTGCTGACCGCCGTGGCAAGTTATGCCGATGCGCGATTTCATAGTGGTAAATGGCTACTGCGCATGGAGGATCTCGATCCGCCGCGCGAAATGCAAGGTGCAGCTGATAATATTTTGTTTACACTAGAAAAATTTGGTTTTGAGTGGGACGGCGAAGTCGCGTATCAAAGCCAACGCCACGCATTTTATCGCGATGCACTTGATGATTTACGAGTGCGAAATTTGGTGTATCCGTGCGATTGCAGCCGTAAAGATTGGCACGAGAAAGCTCGTTTGGGCGCGGACGGTTTTGTCTACAACGGTGCTTGCGCCAACAAAAATATTTTCAGGCAGCCTGAAAAATCTCCAGCATGGCGCGTGCGCGTTCCTGATGAAGTCATTGAATTCGATGATGAAATTGTTGGGCATTATGCCCAAAATTTGGCGCATGATATTGGCGATTTTGTGTTGTTGCGCGCGGACGGTTTTTGGGCATACCAATTGGCGGTGGTGGTGGACGATGCGGCGCAAGGCATCACGCATATTGTACGCGGTCAAGATTTGCTGGTGTCCACGCCACGCCAAATTTATTTGCAACGCTGCCTGAATGCACCTACACCACATTATGCACATTTACCTTTACTAACCAATAAGTTAGGTCAAAAATGGTCTAAGCAAACACGCGCCGATGCGATTGATGTGAATCAGGCAGCAGCACAATTGCGCCAAGTAATGAGTTATTTAAATATACCCACCGCGCCCGACACCAATCAACCTCACGATTTGCTTAATTGGACGGTGGCAAATTGGCAAATGACGCGTGTCCCCAAATCGGCTATTTGCACACAACAGCAACCATAAATAACAATAAAATTCAACATATTATTTTTATTAGAATAATTATAGTTGTTTAAAATAAAAATGAGGTAAGTCGACTGTCAAGTACATAAGGGAGTGGGCAATGTAGTAGCATTTTTAATTTTAAACGACTATTATTAATTAGGTTCTAATAGTGCTTTCAATTTAAAACATTTAAATTGAGTTTAATTATTTTCAGGTAGCTTGAAACATGAAATCTAGCAAAAAACTCATCTTTATCTCACTTATTCTCACGTTTTGCTTATTTATTGGCAGTTTATCTGTTGGCGTAGCGAATTTTTCTTGGGCGAATTTATTTTCAGGCAGCCTGAACGATTCCAGTCAAATTATGTTAATCAGCCGTTTACCACGTACATTTGCGATTGTGCTAACGGGCGCGTCTATGGGCGTGGCGGGCATGATTATGCAAATTTTGTTAAAAAACAGATTTGTAGAGCCGTCTATGGTCGGCGCAAGCCAAAGCGCGATTTTGGGTTTGTTGCTGATGACGTTGCTGCTGCCTGCCGCGCCTTTGTTGGCAAAAATGTCAGTGGCGGCGGTGGCATCATTATGTGGAATGTTGTTATTTATGGCGTTAATCCGTAAATTGCCACCGACTGCGCAACTGTTGGTGCCGTTGGTTGGTATTATTTTTGGGGGCGTGATTGAATCGGTTTACACGTTTATCGCGTATGAAACCGAAATGTTACAACTGATTAGCGTGTGGCAAAGTGGTGATTTTTCGGGCGTATTGCTTGGGCGATATGAATTGCTGTGGATAACAGGTGCGTTGGCAATTGGTGCGTATTTGATTGCCGACCAGCTAACGATTGTGGGCTTGGGCGAAACGGTTGCCGTGAATTTGGGGATTAACAGCAATGTGATTCTGTGGGCAGGCTTGGTGATTGTTGCGCTGATTACATCACTGGTGGTGGTTACGGTGGGGAATATTCCGTTTATTGGCTTGGTTGTGCCGAATATTGTGAGTCGAATCATGGGCGACAAACTGCGTGCGGGGCTGCCTGCGGTGGCATTGTTGGGGGCGGCGCTGGTGTTGCTGTGTGATGTGATTGGGCGCGTGATTGTGTTTCCGTTTGAGATTCCTGTGGCGACGGTGTTTGGGGTGTTGGGGACGGTTTTATTTTTAGGGTTATTGATGCGGCAGCCTGCACGATAGCTTTCAGGCTGCCTGAAAGATTTATTTAACCAATCTCTTCCAAACGAATACACGCCACTTGCCTACCTTTCCATTCACGTAATGGCGGTTCGGTTTGGGCACACGTGCTGGTGGCGTGGGGGCAGCGTTGGTGTAATGCGCAGCCTGTTGGCGGATTCAATGGGCTGGGCAATTCGCCTGCTAATTTCAAATCAGCTTTATGTCCGTTCACGCTGGGTGCGGCGGCGAGTAAGGCTTGTGTGTAGGGGTGTTGTGGTGCAGCAAAAATCGCTTCACGAGTGCCGTGTTCCACTACTTTTCCCAAATACATTACCATCACATCATTGGCGACGTGTTGTACCACCGACAAATTATGCGAAATAAATACATACGCCGTCTGAAATTCATCTTGTAAATCCATAAATAAATTCAATACTTGCGCTTGAATAGACACATCTAATGCGGACGTTGGCTCATCTGCTACCACAATTTTTGGGTTCAGCATCATCGCACGCGCCAAAGCAATGCGCTGACGTTGTCCACCTGAAAACATATGCGGATAACGCTGTGCGTGTTCGGGACGTAAACCCACTTTTTGCATTATTTCCACTACTTTGGCGTGTTTTTCCGTGCGCGATAGGCGGGTGTGAATGGTCAAAGGTTCGGTTAATTGATATTCAATGGTTTGACGTGGATTCAGGCTGCCATATGGATTCTGAAACACCATTTGAATTTCAGTACGCAATTGTTTTAATTGTGATTTACTTAATTTGGCTGTGGGCTGATTGTTAATCAATAATTCGCCATTGTTCGGCGATTCAATCAACGTAAGCTGTCGCGCCAACGTGGATTTGCCACAACCTGATTCACCCACTACCGCCAAAGTTTTTCCTGCTTCCAGCGCAAATGAGACACCATTCAAGGCTTTGACGTATTTTTTTGGCTTACCCAAACCTTGTGAAACAGGATAATAACGTGCCAAATTTTTCGCTTCTAAAACCAATCGCGTCATGATTGAACTCCTTTTTGTGGGGCTTGAATATGAATGCAGCGTACGATGCCATGCGCGTGCTGCTGCACAGATGGCGGCGTGTGGCAATGCGCTTGCACATGCGGACAACGCGGCGACAACAGGCAGCCTGAAGGTCGATCGTATTGGCTTGGCACAACACCTGATAAACTGTGCAAGCGTTTTTGTCCTACTGACAATTCAGGAATTGCCGCCAGCAGAGCTTGCGTGTATGGGTGTGCAGGCTGCCTGAAAATATGCGGTACTTGATTGGTTTCGACCACTTGCCCTGCGTACATCACAGCAACATCACGCGCATTTTCCGCCACCAAGCCCAAATCATGGGTAATTAAAATCATTGCCATTTGTTTTTCATGCTGTAATTTTGTTAACAGCGACATAATTTGTGCTTGTACGGTTACGTCTAATGCGGTTGTGGGTTCATCTGCAATCAGCAATTTGGGTTCGCACGCAATTGCCATCGCAATCATCACGCGTTGACTCATGCCGCCAGAAAGTTGATGTGGAAACACTTTCAGCCGATTTTTCGCATCGGGAATTTCCACCAAATCCAATAATTCCAACACCCGTTGTCGTGCTGCTGCGCCTTTTAAACCCAGATGTGCTTTTAGTACTTCGCTGATTTGCGTTTCTACGGTAAAACTGGGGTTTAGGCTGGTCATTGCGTCTTGGAAAATCATGGCAATATCTTTGCCAATGATTTGGCGTTTGGCTTTAGCGGACAATGTTTGCAAATTTTGACCGTTGAATAACAATGTGTCTGCGGTTACTTTTGCCGATGCAGGCAGCAAATCCATCAAAGCCATCATGCTAACCGATTTGCCCGAACCTGATTCGCCCACCACTGCCAACACTTCGCCTTGTTGCAATTGTAGGGAAACATTGTCTACTGCGCGAAATGCACGTGCGCCTTGTCCAAAGGTAACGGCTAAATTATCAATTTGAAGTAGGGGAGTATTCATTATTTTAAGATACCTGTTTTAATTTGGGGTCAAGCGCATCACGCAAACCATCGCCAGTTAAATTCACCGCCAATGCAGATAAAAAAATGGTCGTGCCAGGAAAAATAGCTAACCAAACATTACTTTGAATGTATTGGCGTGCCGTTCCCAACATTGCGCCCCATTCGGCATCGGGTGGTTGCACGCCAAAACCCAAAAAGCCAATTGCGCCTGCTTCCAAAATCGCAGCTGAAAACATCATCGTTGCTTGAACAATCAAAGGCGCAAGGCAGTTGGGTAACACAGTAATAAACAACAATCGTGCCGTACCTGCGCCCATTACACGTGCTGAAGTAACGTAATCGCGTTGCAATTCCACCAATGCTGTTGCCCGAGTCAAACGGATAAACGGTGGCAAACACACCAACGCAATGGTAATAATGGTGTTGGTCATTGATGGACCCAAAATTGCCGCGATAATAATCGCCAACAGTAGACCAGGGTAGGACATCAAAATATCGTTAACCAGCATCACGCCTTTGCCCCAAAATTTGGACCAAAACGCCGCCGATAGTCCCAAACTAATCCCCACAATCATGGATAACAAAGTAGCACACAAACCAATAAACAGCGAATAACGCGCGCCATACAATAAACGCGATAAAGTGTCACGTCCTGCATCGTCTGTGCCAAGTGGGAAAGCTTTATCGCCGCCCTCCAAAAACATGGGAGGCAATTGTTCTTTGCCAGTGAACAATTCGTAAGGGCTGTGCGGCGAAATCACCGATGCGAAAATCGCCAATAAAATCATTACCACTAAAATAATCAGCCCAAGCACCGCACCTTTATTGGTACAAAACGTGCGGTAAAACAATTGCCATTGAGTTGGCGGTTTGGGAGTGGTTGTGTTCATGGGAAACTCCTGTATTTCATTATGTTGACTCTTTCAGGCTGCCTTACAGCACGCGATAAAATATTTAGGTAGCCTAAAAAAATATTTTGTTAATTTATTCGCTGGATGTGTCGTTCTTCAGGCAGCGTGAAAATTAAATATCATTAACTATCGAGTCAAAATATCAAACAATGCAATATTAATATAATAATTACTACGACCTTTTTTCTGTTTATGTAAAAACCCTGCTTGGGTTAATTCATCTAAATATTTTGTTGCCGTGGGGCGTGAGATATTCAATTCATGAGTCATAAATTCAATTTTAGTATAGGGGTGTTTGAACAAATGATTAATTAAATCTTGACTGTAAAAATCAAACTGTTGCCGAATTTTATGTTTATACTCAAGAAGTGCGGATTTAATATTTTGAATAGTATCAATACTTTGTTTTGCAGTTTGTTCTACTGCTTCTAAAATATATAAAATCCATTCTTCCCATGCGCCAGTATTTCTGACTGCTTGTAATAATCGGTAATATTCATCTTTATTTCTAACTAAATAACGACTTAAGTACAAAACAGGGATATCCAGCAAACCTGTTAGAACCAAATACAATACATTAATAATACGCCCTGTTCGTCCATTACCATCATAAAAAGGGTGAATACTTTCAAATTGATGATGAATCAATGCCATATTAACCAAAGGGTCAAATTGTGGATTTTCCTGATTAATGAATTTTTCCAAATCAGACATTAATGTAATGATTTCATCAGCCTGTTGCGGTGGTGTATAAACCACTTCTCCAGTGCGGTTATTTTTCAGTGTTGTTCCCATTTGCTGACGAAATCCTGCATGATTTTTTTCCAATTCAGCCTGTATGGTTAAAATATGGTTATTTGTCAGCATGTTATGTTTTGATACTAACAAAAATCCACAATGCAAAGCCTGAGAATAATTTTGAACTTCTTTAGTGGCTGCATTCATTGGATAATTTGGTAACAATGAATGAAACAATTCATCATGCGTGGTAATAATATTTTCAATTTCGGAACTGTCTTTCGCTTCTTGTAAAGATAGTGTATTTATCAAAATGCCTTCATTTGGAATGCTTTTACAAATACCCTTTAATTCAGCCAAAGCACGATGAGCAGAAGTGAGTTTTCTTAATATAGGCAGCGTTTCAATATCTATATTAGGCGGAAATTGATAAACAGAATAATTATTATTAATCATTTATTTGAATCTCATGTTAAAAAAACGAGATTTTTTTATCATATCAAAAATAATGTATAAAAAAAATCGTGTTTCTTTTACAATTAAAATATAATTAATTGATATAATTATATTTATTTGGTTTTAAAATAGCTGAACTCTTCAGGCTGCCTGAAAATTAAGCATGGCGAATGCGCGGATTAATCAAGCCGTACAAAATATCCACCAACAAACTGACCAGCATCAAACTTGTTGCCACCAACAAAATTCCATTCTGAACAATCGGATAATCACGATTATGAAAACCGTCTAATAACCAATTGCCGACTCCTGGCCAACTAAAAATGGTTTCCGTCAAAATTGCACCAGCCAACAAAGTCGCCATCTGTAAACCAACTACCGTAACCACTGTAATCAATGCGTTACGCATCACATGAACCAAAATCACACGCGCGGGCGACAAACCTTTGGCTTTTGCTGTGCGCACATAATTCTCGCCCAACACTTCCAAAAATGCTGAACGCGTCATTCGCGCAATCATCGCCAACGGAATCGTAGAGAGCGCAATAGATGGCAATACAAAATGTTTTAGTACATCAAGAAATGCACCAGATTGATTACTCATTAATGAACCCAGTAGCCACGAACCGTAAAACGGTTTCACGTCCAAAAATTGAAACACGCTAATCACACCCGATACAGGCAACCAGCCCAAATGATGAGCGAATAAACCCGTTAAAATCGGGCCTAATAAATAAATGGGCATGGAATAACCTGTTAATGCACCACTCATTAATGTGTAATCTAACCATGAGCCACGTTTCAATGCCGCCACAATCCCCAATGCAATCCCCAACGTCGTAGCAATCACCATGGCACACAATGCCAATTCCAAAGTTGGTACAAAATGTGCGAGAAAATCGTCTAGTACAGGTGTGCGGTCGCGAAAAGAAACGCCAAAATTACCTGTAAAAATATCTTTTAGATAATTAAAATATTGTATTGGCAAAGGTTTATCTAAACCTAAACGTTGCATGGCGGCTGCGTGTAAGGCGGGATCCACAGCTTTTTCGCCCATCATCACTTCCACTGCGTCGCCTGGAACCATGCGAATCATGGCAAATGTGGACAATGTCAGCCCCAAATAAACAGGGATTAAAATCAGCAATCGCCGTAAAATAAATAAAAACATAAAAATTCCTTATTCCTCCTATTTTCAGGCAGGGACTGCGCGTCCAGTGAAATAATATCAACCAATCATTTTCAGGCTGCCTGAATATTTGAATCAACGTGTTACAGGTTTGTATTTAATGCGTTTGGGTTTGGCACCTTCTTCGCCTAAGCGGCGTTTTTTGTCGGCTTCGTATTCTTGGTAGTTGCCGTCAAAGAACACCCATTTTGAATCGCCTTCGCACGCCAAAATATGCGTGGCAATGCGATCCAAGAACCAACGGTCATGCGAAATCACCATCACGCTGCCCGCAAATTCCAATAAAGCATCTTCCAATGCACGCAAAGTTTCCACGTCCAAATCGTTTGACGGTTCGTCCAACAACAATACGTTTCCGCCAGCCAACAAAGTTTTTGCCAAATGCAAACGTCCGCGCTCACCGCCCGATAATTGCCCAGCGATTTTACCTTGGTCACTGCCTTTGAAATTGAAACGCCCCAAATACGCGCGTGCAGGAATTTCAAATTGTCCGACTTGCAAAATATCGCGTCCTTCAGCGATGTTGTCAAACACCGATTTATCGTTTTGTAAACCTTCACGACTTTGGTCAATTAAGGACATTTTTACGGTTTGACCGATTTTCACGCTGCCTGAATCGGGTTGTTCTTTGCCAGAAATCAGTTTGAATAGCGTGGATTTACCCGCACCGTTCGCACCAATCACGCCAACAATCGCACCAGCAGGAATTTTAAAACTCAAATCGTCAATCAATACTTTGTCGCCGAATGATTTAGAAACATTCACAAATTCAATAACTTCGTTACCCAAACGTTCTGCTACAGGAATAAAGATTTCTTGGGTTTCATTGCGTTTTTGGTACTCATAATTGGACATTTCTTCAAAACGTGCCAAACGCGCTTTGGATTTGGCTTGACGACCTTTGGCATTTTGGCGCACCCATTCCAATTCTTGTTTCATTGCTTTGACGCGTGCAGCTTCAGATTTGGCTTCGTTTTCAAGGCGTTGTTCTTTTTGTTCCAACCAAGATGAATAATTGCCTTTCCAAGGAATACCGTGTCCGCGGTCTAATTCCAAAATCCATTCCGCCGCATTATCCAAGAAATAGCGGTCGTGGGTAACGGCAACCACCGTACCGGGGAAGCGTACCAAAAATTGCTCTAACCACTCAACCGATTCTGCGTCCAAGTGGTTAGTTGGCTCGTCCAACAGCAACATATCGGGTTTACTCAACAACAATTTGCACAAAGCCACACGGCGTTTTTCACCACCCGACAAGTTACCAATTTTCGCGTCCCATTCAGGCAGCCTTAAAGCATCTGCGGCGATTTCCAATTCATGTTCTGCGCCACCGCCCGTGCTTGAACCTGCGGCGATAATCGCTTCCAAACGCCCTTGTTCTTCTGCCAATGCGTCAAAATCGGCATCGGGTTCAGCATAGGCGGCGTACACTTCTTCTAGACGTTTTTGTGCGGCAGCGACTTCACCCAAACCGCTTTCTACTTCTTCGCGCACGGTTTTTTCGGGGTCAAGTTCGGGTTCTTGCGGCAAATAACCGATTTTTAAGCCGCTCATCGGCACGGCTTCACCTTCAAACTCTTTGTCCACACCAGCCATAATGCGCAAAACGGTGGATTTACCTGCACCGTTCAAACCCAATAAGCCAATTTTTGCGCCAGGTAAAAAGGATAGAGAAATATCTTTAATAATGGTTTTTTGTGGCGGAACAATTTTGCTCACGCGAAACATTGAGTAAACATATTGAGACATATTTTTTATCTTTCTATTTATAAAATAAAGGGTTAAAAATCATTTTCAGGCAGCCTGAAAATAAAAATCGGGCGATGTGACAGAAACGTACTTTGTACAACATCTAGCACATAAGGAAGCGGACAAGCAGCATTTTTGATTTTAAACGACCACACTTATCCAATTCACGATTTTCATGATGGTAATGTTCTTTATGTCGCTTTTCTGTTGGCACAAAAACACGGTTTCTCCAGATGATGATATTTTTGGGTGTATTTATATCTTGTGAAGTTTGAGCGAGTTGCCTTTTGATTGGTGCGTCTTTCATCATGGATTCTAGAATTGAATAATCAAAATTAACAAACCAAGAATAATTAACAATCTATTTATATTTATTTGATTTTCAAATTAGAAATAATGCATTGTTAATTACCCCAGTAATCTGAAAATGATTTTTGTAAATTTGTTTTTCAGTTTACATCACGAACAAGGTTGCCTGAAAAATAACATTAATTCAATGATTTTATTTCCAATAACGCCACCATGGCATATCATCAGCTACCCAACCCTTTTGTAAATATGGGCTATTGGGGAAATTGTGTTGCAGAACTTGACGCACATCTTCTGCTAATCGAGGTTTGTCCATTTTTTTGTAGGTAAAAATCATGATTGCCAAAGATTCTTCTACAAAACGCGTATTTTGGAAATTCTCAATCACGCGTTGAGCGCGATTATTGGCAGCAACGTATGCACCGCGTTTGGCATAATAGCGAGCGATGGCAATTTCATGCCCACCCAACGCATCCACTAATTTTGCCATGCGTTTAGTGGCATCTGCTGCGTATTTGCTGGTAGGGTATTTTTTGACCAGCTCTTCAAATGCGTAATAGGCTTTGCGGTTGGATGCAGGGTCGCGGTCTGCCCAATCTTGCGATGCCAATTTGCGTAAAAACGATTGCTCTTCGGCGAATAATACCAAGCCTTTCAAATACAAAGCGTAGTCCATATCGCGGCTGGCAGGATAATTTTGTTTAAAACGCGCCAATGCAATTAAGGCTTTTTCGGGTTCTTCATTTTTGTATTGGGCGTAGGCGGTGTCTAACAAAGATTGTTCAATGTAGCGCCCTTCAGGCTGCCTTGCGCGTAAAAGTTCATATAATTTGGTGGCTCGCGTATAATTACCGCTATTTAATTCATTGCGTGCTTCGCTATAGAGTTGGTCAGCAGTCCAATTTTGTGTGATTTGTGCGTCTTTACTGATTTTACTTTGGTTGGCGGCACAGCCTGAAAGTGCAGCCACAACCACAACACTAAATAGAAATTTTTTCATGGAAAATCCCAATCAAATTTTTGAAAATGACCATTATAACGAAGATTTGCCTTTTCAGGCTGCTTTATCATCGGAAAACCTATTATTGAATGTTCCCAACGAGTTGGCAGGTATGCGACTGGACGCGGCATTGGCAAAAATGTTACCTGATTATTCACGCAGCCGCATCACGACTTGGATTAAAGATGGTTTGGTCTTGTGCAATAACCAAGAAGCATCGCCTAAAGATAAATTAATTGGTGGTGAAGAATTACACATTCAAATTCAACAAAGTGATGAAAATCAAGCATTTGAACCTGAATTGATGGATTTGGATATTGTATTTGAAGACGATGCAGTTATTGTATTGAATAAACCTGCTGGTTTGGTGGTACACCCTGCGGCTGGCAATTGGACGGGGACGCTGTTAAATGGTTTATTGGCGCATTGCCCGGAATTGTCGCAAGTACCACGCGCTGGGATTGTGCATCGTTTGGACAAGGATACCAGTGGTTTGATGGTGGTGGCGAAAACTTTGCCTGTGCAAAATCATTTGGTACAACAATTGCAAAATCGCAGTGTGAAGCGTATTTATCGGGCAGTGGCTGATGGAGTTGTGCCATTTGATGGCAAAATTGAAACGTTGATTGGGCGCGATCCACACAACCGCTTAAAAATGGCAGTGGTAAAATTTGGTGGCAAAGAAGCCATTACGCATGTTAAAGTTTTGGAACGTTATCAATCACATAGTTATATTGAATGTTCACTGGAAACGGGACGCACGCATCAAATTCGCGTGCATATGCGTGAAGCGCGACATCCTTTGGCGGGCGATTTGGTGTACGGTAATCCGCGCCATGTTTGCTCGCAGCCTGTGAAAGATGCCGTGAAAAAATTGGCACGACAAGCCTTACATGCTTATCGGTTGAGTTTTGTTCACCCAAAATCGGACCAATCCGTATCGTTTGAAGCTCCAATACCAGATGATATGTATTATTTGTTGTCGGTGTTGAGATTAGAGAGTGGTTTGGATTCATCGCTTTCCAAAGAAATTGAGTGGGCGAATGAATTTGCCGATGATGAAGACGATTGGAATGAAGATGATTATGATGTGGAAGTGATGTATGTGCGTGATTAATTGGGTTGAGTTATTTTTTGGCTGCAACCTTTAGTAAAATGTCAACTTGAGTGTCATTCAAAGCAATGGGGCAATGAATAACTTATAATAATTATTTGATTTTAAATATAATAATTAACAACTTATTCATTGCCTTAGCGATTATACATTGCTTAAACGTGGAAGCTTTCGCCACAACCACAGCTTTCTTTCACATTTGGATTTTCAAATTTGAATCCTTCTTGTAAGCCTTCTTTGGTGTAATCCACTTGCGTGCCATCTAAATAGACTAAACTTTTGGGGTCAATGAAAATTTTCACACCAGATTGTTCAAATACGGTGTCATCTGAATCAATTTCATCAACAAATTCAAGAGTATAAGCCATTCCAGAACAACCGCTGGTTTTGACGCCAATGCGAATGCCTTCGCCTTTTCCGCGTTTGACCAAAAAATTTTGAATGTGACTGGCTGCATTTTCAGTTACGGTAATCATTTTATAATCCTTTGATTTTATTTTTAAAAATGCAGCCTGAAAGCAAAATAGATTTTTCAGGCTGCCTGAAATTTACGCGCTATGCTTTTTCTTATAATCAGCAACCGCCGCTTTAACCGCGTCTTCTGCCAAAATAGAGCAGTGAATTTTCACGGGGGGCAATTCCAACTCTTCGGCGATGTCACTGTTTTTAATGGCTAATGCTTCATCTAAACTTTTGCCTTTAACCATTTCGGTAATCAGGCTAGATGATGCAATGGCTGAGCCGCAGCCATAAGTTTTAAATTTGGCATCTTCAATCACGCCTTGTTCGTTCACTTTGATTTGCAAGCGCATCACGTCGCCGCAAGCAGGTGCGCCCACCATGCCTGTGCCGACCGACTCATCGCCTTTGTCAAATGAACCCACGTTGCGGGGATTTTCGTAGTGGTCAATCACTTTATCGCTGTATGCCATGATGTATGTTCCTTGTGTTTAGTTTTTGGTTTAAAAAGGTTTTTTGTTAATAAAAAGGTTTCAGGCTGCCTGAAAACCAACGTAGTTAGTTTCTGTGAAGCTAAAATTATTCAATGCGCCGCCCACAATGGTTTGCGTTTGTGGAAAAGTGGTGTTCACGTTTTCCAAGCGCGAAATGCTGTGTATCAGTGCCACAATGTTTTTCTTGGCGAGAAAACGGTTTTGGGCTTGGGTTAATGTGAATTTATTTTGCATGGTTTTATGCCGTCTTAAAGGAGCGCAGGCTGCCTGAAATTATTCCATTGCCGACAAAATCAATTTTGCCAACAAACGCGTATCTGCGGCTTCAAAAGCGGCTTTCATGGCAGCATACCACGCGCCTTTGTCGCTTTCCAATGCGGTCAT
Source organism: Simonsiella muelleri ATCC 29453 (assembly GCF_002951835.1). GTDB lineage: Bacteria > Pseudomonadota > Gammaproteobacteria > Burkholderiales > Neisseriaceae > Simonsiella > Simonsiella muelleri. The sequence goes on from NZ_CP019448.1 coordinate 1,363,671, forward strand.
GGAAATGCGGTAGCCGTTGGTTGCGGCTAAATCTTGCAACAGCAGGCGCGTGATTCTGCCGTTGCCCTCAATAAATGGGTGTACCGCATTGAATTCGCTGCAATAATATGCGCTTCGTTGAGCAAAATCTTCACGATTTAAGCCGCGCAAAAATTGTTCATTTTGCAATTTGCGCCACACATCGCCGTAAAACGATACGATAAATTCGGGGCGACAAAACGGGATTTCGCCGCGTCCTGTGGTGTATTGGCGCAATTCGCCTGCCCATTCGTATAATTCGCTGAACAAGTGTTTATGCAGTAACTGGATTTCAGGCAGCCTGAAAGTCGTTAAAGTCGGGCGCGTAATCGTTTTAATGCTGACTAAACGTGCTTCAAATGTTTCTAATTCCACGCCTTGTAAGTTCATTTTATTTTTGAAATACGGCGTTCCTGCAATAATTAAACGGTCGTAAACGGTTTGTTCATGGGCGAGTCGGGCGTTATACATTTTGTTGATAAGGGCTTAATAATTTAGCCATCGCCAAACGTTCAAATTCTTGATTACTAATGTTTTGTTTGGCTAATTCAAGCAATTCGTTTAAAAAATCATTGCCCATATCCATGTGTTCAATCAAATTGCTGGCGTGGGCTTCTAATAGTGTTTGGCAACGCTGTTCGAGTAAATGTGGGGGCATGGCGTTTCCTTTTTCGGGCAGCCTGAAAGTAGGTTGGATAACAATATTTTCTTTACAATAAATATTGAGTAGCTAATTTTTTTAAATCATCAATATGTCTAGCATTCCAGCCATTTGCTAATGCCCAATTTCCAATATATTCAGGATTTTCTTTAATACCAAGTTGTTTCAACTTTTTAAATTCATTGATAGCGCTTTTTTTATCAGAAGGATGAGCTAGTCCAGTTGTTAAATTAACAACATTTGTCAAACGGCGTAACACTTCTTCAACTTTAGGATTTAATACAATTTCCTGATTATTCGGAGTACCATGTTTAATCTCTAATCCGTTATTTTTCCAAATATTTTCCCAGTTATTTGCTTCTTCCATATTCCACGAAATATAGATAATATTACTGTCTGGATGACTATCTGAAGTAATTTTATTCATATCACGAAGAGTGCAATAAACAGCCAGCACAATCCCTTGCGATGTTTGATCGTTAATTTGATTTGGTAATAAAAAATCTAAATTATTAACCTTTCCTCCTTTTGATAATTTTTTTGATAAATTAGGAGTTAAATTGTCTAATAATTTTCCAATATTAGTACTTTCAAATTGCCCTTTTTTAGGAAAAACAAGATGAATAGGTTGATTAAAACTATATGCAAAATTTAGAGCATTTAGAAAAATTTCATCAATTGAACCTTCATTTTTATATAAAAATTTATTCATTTGAATTATTCCATTTATAAAATTAAGTTTTACTTTATCAGGCAACCTAAAATCCTATTTTATCCTTTTCAGGCAGCCTGAAACCTAAAAAATCAATGTTCTGCCCACTCAACCGTACTCAAATCCACGCCGTCTTTAAACATTTCCCACAACGGCGACATTTCGCGCAATTTGCCGATTTGCGATTTGATGAGTTCGGCGGCGAATTTCACTTCGTCTTCGGTTGTCATGCGACCAAAAGTGATGCGTAGCGATGAGTGCGCCAATTCGTCATTGCGACCGAGTGCGCGTAAAACGTAGCTGGGTTCTAGGCTGGCTGAAGTACACGCCGAACCGCTAGATACCGCCAATTCTTTCACCGCCATAATCAAACTTTCGCCTTCCACAAAGTTAAAGCTCACGTTCAAATTGGTTGCCACGCGGTTTTCCAAATCGCCGTTGATGTACACTTCTTCAATGTCTTTGATACCGTCCAAGAAAATTTGACGTAATTTTAGAGCGTGTGCCGTGTCTTGTTCCAATTCCAATTTTGCCAATCGGAAAGCTTCGCCCATGCCTACGATTTGGTGTGTCGGTAATGTGCCAGAACGGAAGCCGCGTTCGTGTCCGCCACCGTGCATTTGCGCTTCCAAGCGTACGCGAGGTTTGCGGCGAACGTATAATGCGCCGATGCCTTTCGGACCGTAGATTTTGTGCGCCGACATAGACAGCAAATCCACGTTGGCAGCTTCTACATCAATAGGTGTTTTACCACAGGCTTGGGCTGCATCCACATGAAAAATAATTTTGTGTTCACGACAAATTTTACCGATTTCGGGAATGTTTTGAATCACACCGATTTCGTTGTTCACCCACATCACCGAAATCAAAATGGTATCGGGACGAATAGCGGCTTTGAGTTCTTCTAAATCAATCAAACCATTTTCTTGCACACCCAAATAAGTTACTTCAAAACCTTGACGTTCTAATTCACGCATGGTGTCTAACACGGCTTTGTGTTCGGTTTTGACGGTGATTAAATGCTTACCTTTTGATTGATAAAAGTGCGCTGCACCTTTGATTGCCAAGTTGTTGGATTCGGTTGCGCCACTGGTGAAGACGATTTCTTTGCTGTCTGCGTTGATTAAGTCGGCGATATTTTTACGAGCGGTCTCTACTGCTTCTTCGGCGACCCAACCGAAACTGTGGCTACTAGAAGCTGGATTGCCAAATAATTCAGTTAAATACGGAATCATTTTTTCAGCAACACGTTTATCAACGGGTGTAGTGGCAGCGTAATCTAAGTAAATGGGTGTTTTGATGGTCATGGTTTTGTCCTTGAAATGTGTTGTTATGTTTCAGGCAGCCTGAAAATTTAATGAATATAAGTTAATTTAACCACTTGAGAATTCGTATCGGGTGGTGGTTGTTCCAATAAACTGGCCAGTGTGATGCTGCTCAAATAACTGTTAATTGTGTGATTGAGATTTGCCCATAAATTGTGGGTTAAACACGGCGAACCGCTTTGGCAATTGGCTTTGCCACTGCACAAGGTTGCGTCCAAACAGTCTTCGGCGGCTGCGATGATTTGCGCGATATTAATTTGGTCGGCGGCTTTTCCCAAAATATAGCCACCACCTGGCCCGCGAATACTTTCCACCAAACCTGCGCGGCGAAGTTTGCTAAACAATTGTTCTAAATAAGAAAGTGAAATATGTTGTCGCTCGCTGATGGCGTTGAGTTTGACGGCGTGGTCTTGTGCGTTCATTGCCAAATCTATCATGGCGGTTACGGCGAATCGCCCTTTGGTTGTTAGTCGCATGGCTGATGACTCCGTTTTTTATTATGACGCGAATTATTCAATAACCTAGTGATTTAGTCAAGATTAAAAACACTATGATGGGGATTGCATTATTCTTGCGTTTTTGATGCAAACAAGTTCACAAAAGATTTATGAAATCACGTTCTATTTGTTTGCTGTGGGTGATGATGCGGTAGAACTTTCAGGCTGCCTGAAAAGGCAAGAACCTGTGTTCATAATCTTAATAGCTTGCTTTTATTGCCACTTTATACGCCTAATGCGTTGGCTTAAAAAAACCGCCTTGTATTCGCAAAAATGGTCAATAAAATCAAGTTATCAATTTTACGAACACAGGTTCTAAATTTTCAGGCTGGAACTTTTACCTTTGAGCGTGAAAATTTTATCTAATTGATAAATTTAAATTTTAATTTTTGGTTTTAGCTGAAAATTTTTTGTGAAGGCTTCGGTCTGAAAATCAGCTTAACCGGGTATAACAATTTATGGATAAGTAATGCCCATAAATTATCAACGATTTCTAATTATCATCATCTTCCACGCTCACGCTGTAATCAATCAGCGTAGGCATGGGTAGATTTTGTTTGGGTGAATGTTTACTGGCGGATAATTCGTTCAAATACGCCTCATTCACATCGCCTGTTACATAGCAACCACTAAAACACGATGAATCAAAACCATCAATTTCAGGATTTAAATGGCGAATGGCTTGTTCTAAATCGTGCAAATCTTGAAACACACACACATCAGCATTGATTTCATGGGCAATTTCTACTGCACTGCGTTGATGCGCGATTAATTCTTCACGCGTAGGCATATCAATGCCGTACACATTGGGAAACCGCACTTCAGGTGCAGCCGATGCAAAAAATACTTTTTTCGCCCCTGATGCGCGTACCATGTCCACAATTTCACGACTGGTTGTGCCACGCACAATGGAATCATCGACCAATAACACATTTTTACCTGCAAATTCGCTTGGAATCGGATTCAATTTTTGACGTACCGATTTTTTGCGCGTGGCTTGTCCAGGCATGATAAAGGTCCGTCCAATATAGCGATTTTTAATCAAGCCCTCGCGATATGGTTTACCCAAATATCGTGCCAATTCCATTGCACTTGGACGGCTGGTATCGGGAATAGGCATCACCACATCAATTTCATTGACATCAATTTCGCGTTTTACTTTTTTAGCCAGCGTGATGCCCATGTCCGCACGCGCTTGGTAAACCGAAACGCCATCAATTACTGAATCAGGTCGCGCAAAATATACATATTCAAACAAACAAGGCGACAATTGATGTTTTTTGGTGCATTGTTTGCTGAATAATTGTCCGTCTAATGTGATGAAAATGGCTTCACCTGCACCAACATCACGCTCTAATTTAAAATCCAAACTGCTAAATGCAATGTTTTCAGAACTCACGGCGTAGGACGTTTTGCCATCATTTTCTACGCGTTTGCCCAAAACCAATGGGCGAATACCATTCGGGTCGCGAAATGCCACCAAACCATAACCCGCAATCAATGCCACAATAGCATATGCGCCGCGTACTTTGGCCTGAACTTGCGAGACAGCCTGAAAAATATCATCAACCGATAAATTTAATGGTGTCGGGCTGCCTGAAACCGCCACACGCAACTCGTGAGCAAATACGTTTAACAAAACTTCGGAATCCGATTGTGTATTCACATGACGCAAATATTGTGCGTACACTTCTTGATACAATTCGGCGGTATTGGTTAAATTTCCATTATGTGCCAACACGATACCAAAAGGCGAACTCACATAAAACGGCTGTGCTTCCGCAGAACTTCCTGCGTTGCCAGCCGTTGGGTAGCGCACATGAGCAATGCCTGCATTGCCGTGCAACTCACGCATATTGCGTGTGCGAAAGACCTCGCGCACCATGCCTTTGCCTTTATGCATATGAAAACGATTTCCTTGCGTGGTAACAATACCAGCTGCATCTTGACCCCGATGTTGCAGCATCTGCAAGCCATCATATAGCATTTGATTAACAGGTTCATGGGCAATCATACCAAATACACCGCACATAAGTGGTTAGCTCCGTAAATGAGATAGGGGGAATATTTTTTCAGGCTGCCTGAAAATGAATGAATTCTAATAATAACGCAATTCTGTTGGTTCAATAGACGTGGGTTCTGGCAAATTACGTTTATTTTTTTTCTTATTGGGTGCAGAATGGTTGTCATTTTTAGAATTTTCATTGGTAATGGATTCGTCTACATCGCCGATTCTGGGTGGGAAAATCACTTGTTCTCTTAAGAAATCAGGCAAGGTAGGGGCGAGTAATTTTGCCATGCGTTCAAAAAATTTTGATGTTTTGGCAATTTGCCAGCTTTCGCTTTCAGGCAGTGTGGTAAACGAGCAAACCAGTACTGTCAAACTCACAATCAACAATCCTTTTAGTAAACCAATCAAACCACCAAAAACCCGATTCAAGCGCGATAAATTGGCAATTTTAATAAAATAATCTAAACAATAGTGTAGAAAATGCAGCAAAATCCTCATACTGACAAATATCAATACGAAAGAAATTACCACTGCCATTTCATGTGGTTGTAGATTGGAAAAAGCTTTTTCCGCAATTATATTACACAAAGACCGCGCCACAGTCAGCGACAGCAGCCAGCCACCAAATGCCAGTACTTCAGCCATTACGCCACGCATCGCTGCCGACGCAATGCACGCAATGACGCTACACAGTGCGAGTACATCAAAAAGGGTAAAGGCGGAAATGGTTATATTATTGTCCAACAATGATTCCTTTCACACCTTTATCTTTCATATTTTTCAAGGCATTGTCTGCTTCATCTTTGTTGGCGAATTTACCTGTTTTAACGCGATAGACTGTACCTTTTTCAGTTTTCACTTCCTCAATGCCTGCGCTATAGTTCATGCCTTTGAGTTGTTGCTGCATTTTTTGGGCTTGTGCTTTATCGGCAAATGAACCAGCTTGAATGGCAATTTGTTTATTGGCTTTGGTACGCTCATCGGCAATACGTTGAGCGCGTTGTTTTTCTTGTTGAATTTTATCGCTGCTGGTGTTGTTATTGGTTTCGGGCTTGGTGGCGGTATTGTTATTGCCTAAAATTTTGCTGCGTTCGGCAACACGTGCTTTATCGGCAGCCAATTGTGCTTGATGAATTTTTTCGGCGGCGGCGATTTCTTTGGCGGCGCGTTCGGATTCAGCTTTGCTTGCTAAGGCTTGCGCTTTGCGTTGACGTTGTTCGTCTTCACGCGCTTTGCGTTTAGCTTCGGCTTGGTCGGCTGCGGCTGGCGCGGTGGATTTGGCTGTACTGACGGCAACATTATTATTGGTTGGGTTGGTGGCTTTTGGGGCTGCCTTGGTTGCGGTGGCGTTATTATTGGCAGATGAATTATTTTGTGCCAATTGGGCTTGGCGTTCGGCTTCTTGTTTGCGGCGTAAGGCAATGCGTTGTGCTTTTTCGCGTTGCAAGCGAGCGTCTTGTGCGGCTTTTTCGCTGGCAGTTAGTGTTACTGCTTTGTCATCTTTATTCGTATCCAATGCAGCGGTGGTTGCAGATTTTTTGGGTAATTGGGTTTGGATAAGGGGCGTGTCATCGCTCATTTCTTCTGCATTGGCTGATAAGTCATAATTAGCAACAGCAGACGCACCGTTATCAGGACGCAAAATTTCTGTTTTCACATACGGATTTTGGTCGGTCGTTACCAATTTAGGCGCAGGCATATTGGAGGTGGTCGCTGCTGCAAATAAACCGCCCGCCACCAACACCAATGCACCCGCCCCTACCAAACGGCGGCGGTTACGGCGTTGTAATTGTTCGTATTCTTCCTCAATGACATAGTGGACTTCTTCCAAAATTTCCACGTCAGACTCGTCAGTCTGAGTGGTGTTTTCAGGCTGCTTGTCTGACTGAATGTATGCGTTTAATTCAGAATGCTGACGTGATGATTTTTGTCGTTGATGTCGTTGAGCCATTGCCGTATCCCAAAATATTTATTTGCACACCGCCATGGCTTCCGCCACCGTGTGGAATGAACCGAAAACAACGATTCTATCATTTTCCGTTGCAGCTGATAAGGCTGCCGTGCAGGCTGCCTGAATATTCTCGAAAGATTTTACGTGGTCAATTTGGTGTTGTTGTAATTTTGTTTGCAAATCAGTTAAATTCATGCCACGTGGTAGGTGTAAAGGCGCAATATACCATTCATCAAATTGGTCTTTGACTGTTGCTAAAACGCCATCAATGTCTTTGTCTGCCAACATACTGAACACCGCAATTCGGTGTTGTGCGAATGGCAGTGAGCATAAACTTTGACGCAATGCACGTGCCGCGTGCGGATTGTGTCCCACGTCTAACACGCAAATGGGACGACCAGGCAAAACTTGAAAACGCCCAATATTTTCCGCCATTAACAGACCACGTTTAATCGCGCCCAAATCCACAGGCAAACGCTCGTGTAAACATTCAATCGCCGCTAATGCGCAACTGGCGTTGTTCAACTGATAACCACCACGTAACGCAGGAATGGGCAACGCATTGCGATTACGTGTTTTCAGGCTGCCTGAAAAATGAAATGACCATTGTTGATTTTCTAGTTTGCTGAAAAAGAAATCTTTTTTGAATAAAATCAATTCTGCACCAATTTCATTTGCGTGATTCACCAAATTTTGTGGCGGTGGATTTTGTCCGCAAATCGCGGGTTTGGCAGAGCGGAAAATACCTGCTTTTTCATATGCGACTTGTTCAATGGTATCGCCTAGAAACTGTTGATGATCCAAATCCACACTGGTAACAATGGCGCAATCTGCATCAAAAATATTCACCGCGTCCAAACGCCCACCCAAACCAACTTCCAAAATCATCACATCAACGTGTTCGCGCTGAAAAATATCAACCGCTGCCAACGTATTGAACTCAAAATAAGTTAATGAAATTTTATCACGTGCCAATTCAATTCGTTCAAATGCCGCCACAATTTGTTCATCGCTAACGGGGTGGGTGTTGATGGTAATGCGTTCATTGAATTTGAGTAAATGGGGGCTGGTAAGGGTACCGACTTTATAGCCAGCTTGCGCGTAAATTTGCGATAAAAAGGCGCAAGTTGAACCTTTGCCATTCGTTCCGCCCACGATAATCACGGGGCAAGTTGGCTGTAATTGCATGGCGTGTTTCACATGAGCGACACGCGTTAAACCCATGTCAATTAAGCCGTTGCTGTGTGCAGTTTCCAAATGCGTGAGCCATTGTGTTAAATTGCGTTGTTGCATGATTGTTCCTTGAAAATTCACATAAAAAGGCAGCCTGAAAAGCCAAATCACTTTTGCAGGCTGCCTTTATTTTACTGATTATTTCTTTTTACGTGTATTTTTTGATTTGGTTGTGGTCGCCTCTGGAGTACTCAAATTCTGAATATCAGATTTCACTTTAGCATCTTGTTTTTCAATGGCATTATCAATTCCTGCTTTGGTAATTTCCACAGTTTCTTTGATGTTTTCTATGGCTTCTTGCGCCAATTCTTTGGTGGTTTCCACAACGTGTTCAACGGTTTCTTTGATTTGTTGCTTGCTGTTTTCCAAATCGTGTTGGTGTTGTTCAACAGTGATTTCCACGGTTTCTTTGACGTTTTCTACGGTTTCTTGCGCCAATTCTTTGGTGGTTTCCACAACGTGTTCAACGGTTTCTTTGATTTGTTGCTTGCTGTTTTCCAAATCGTGTTGGTGTTGTTCAACAGTGATTTCCACGGTTTCTTTGACATTTTCCACAGCTTCTTGTGCCAATTCTTTGGTGGTTTCCACGACGTGTTCAACGGTTTCTTTGATTTGTTGCTTGCTGTTTTCCAAATCGTGTTGGTGTTGTTCAACAGTGATTTCCACGGTTTCTTTGACATTTTCCACAGCTTCTTGTGCCAATTCTTTGGTGGTTTCCACGACGTGTTCAACGGTTTCTTTGATTTGTTGCTTGCTGTTTTCCAAATCATGTTGAGTGGGTAAAATGAATTCTTCGGCATTAGCCAATTCTTCTTTAATGGCTTCCAATTCGCTGGAAGATGTTCCCTCCATGATGAGTGATTCATCATGAGTTTGTACTTTGCCATCTTTTAGGGGTTTGGCGGCTTGACCGATGCCTAATTCGTTGCCAGCCATCAAGCGTTTGATATTGTCTTTGTGGCGATACAAAACCAACGCAGAAATGAAGAATAATGACCAACTTAATTTAGGATGCGGAATTTGGACGATAAAGGAAATAAATGGCGCAATTGCCGCAGCCACTAAAGCAGCTAAAGATGATTTTTTGAATTTAAATGCAATCACCAACCAAATTGCCAATGCCCAAAACGTTACCCACAACGACATACCCAGTATCACACCCAATGCAGTTGCCACGCCTTTGCCGCCTTTAAAATTGAAAAACAAAGGCCACATATGACCAATAACAACCGCCAATCCTGCCATTGCCACAATGCCATCACCCATGTCAAACAGAGATTGCAACCCCATTGCTAACCATACTGCCACCAAACCTTTGAGTGCATCACCGAGTAATGTTAATGCTGCTGCATCTTTGCGTCCACTGCGCAGCATATTGCTTGCGCCAGGGTTGCCCGAGCCGTAAGTACGTGGGTCTTCCATGCCAAAATAGCGCGATACAATAATTGCCGCCGATAGCGAACCGAGTAAATAAGCCACTACTGTCATTAAGGGAATTAAAATGAAAGCCATGAATACACTCCAAAATTGGTTTACAATAAATATTTCGCTATTCTAACGGAACTTAACAAAATGGACAAAATATTCCTGCGCGGTATGCATTTAGAAACGCTGATTGGCGTGTATGAATGGGAGCGTCAAAATAGGCAATCTCTTGTATTTAATTTGGAAATTGGTTTAAAGGACACTTTCAAGAATAATGATGAAATCAGTGAAACTGTACATTATGGCGTGGTACACGAGCGATTGCGCCAGCATTTGCATGAACAACAATTTTTGTTATTAGAGAGTTTGGCGAATGATGTGGCACAATTTTTGTTTCAGACATTTGTAGAAATTGCGTGGATTCATTTGCAAATCATCAAACCAGGCATTTTGCCGAATGTGCAAGAAGTGGGTGTGGAAATTGAACGTTATGCGAATGCACAAGAATGAATATAGTGCTTTAAATTAAAATTAATCAATCATATATAGCGAAAATTATCGCTTGATTCTTTAAAATAACCATAATCTTCAGGCTGCCTGAAATATGGCGTGCGACTGGCATACAGCCCAAAATACAGAAAAATTGTCGTGTACTGTAAAGGCAGCCTGAAAACGCAAAACTTTGATACAATCCTAAACTTTTCATTCACAACAAAATCTATAAAAATGGGATTAGAAACTTGGATAGGTTTACGTTACCTACGCGCCAAAAAACGTAGTGGTTTTATGTCATTTATCTCCATGATTTCCATGGTGGGCATTACTTTGGGCGTGGTGGTTTTGATATTGGTGCTGTCTGTCGTGAACGGCTTTCAAAAAGAAATTCGTGGACAATTGCTCAACATCGCTCCCCACGCAGAAATCGGTTACATTCAAACTGAAGAAAACGATACTTGGCAAAATTTACAAAAATTAGTCGTTGATAAAAAAGGCGTTATTTCTACCGCACCTTATGTAGCAGGACAAGCCTTATTGGCCAGTTCTGGCGAAGTACGTGGCGCACAAATTCGCGGTATTTTGCCAGACATGGAAACCAAAGTCGTGGATTATGGCAACAAAATGGTTTCAGGCAGCTTCAACGATTTGAAAGATGATGAATTTGGTATCATTTTGGGTTCAGGGCTGGCTGAAAGCATTGGCGCAGAAAAAGGCGGCAAAATTACCATCATCACACCCGAAGGCAACGTAACGCCTGCTGGTGTTGTGCCACGTTTGAAACAATTTAACGTGGTGGGTATCGTCAAAACGGGCGTAGATGAAGCAGATAGTTCGCTTGCTATCACGCATTTAGCAGACGCACAAAAATTGTATCGTTTGGGTAATGAAGGCGTTGCATTGCGTTTGCGTTTGGCTGATCCACAAAATGCGCCAGCTTTCATGAGCGAAATTGTTCCCAAAGATTTGCTAGACAAAATTTGGGTACGCAATTGGACGGATAATAATCGCAGTTATTTCAATGCAGTAGAAATGGAAAAACGGTTATTAACTTTGTTATTAACGTGTATTATTGTGGTGGCGGTATTTAATTTGGTGTCATCGTTGGTGATGGCGGTTACCGAAAAACAATCTGACATTGCGATTTTGCGAACTTTGGGTATGTCGCCGCGTGGCGTGATGAAAATTTTCATTGTACAAGGCATGGTGGCTGGTATTTTAGGGACATTTTTTGGTGTGATTTTTGGTTTATTATTGGCGTGGAAAATTGGCACAATAGTTTCATTTGTAGAACAAATATTTGGTGTACATTTTGTGGCTTCACAAGTGTATTTTATTAATTATTTGCCAAGTGATATTCAGGCTGCCGATGTGATTGGCGTGGCGGTCATTTCATTGATTTTATCTTTCTTAGCAACGATTTACCCAAGTTTGAGTGCGGCCAAAACTCAACCAGCAGAGGCATTGCGATATGAATAATCAACCCATTATTTCTTGCCAAAACGTTGGCAAAATCTACGAAGATGGTACGTTACACGTTGAAGTATTGCAAAATTTAACGTTTGATGTGAACGCTGGCGAAAGCGTCAGTATCATTGGCGCATCGGGCAGTGGCAAGTCCACATTGCTGCACATTTTGGGTGGTTTAGATAAACCGACTTCAGGCAGCGTGCAATTAATGGGGCGGCATTTAGGCAGCCTGAATCAAACGCAATTAGGGCACCTGCGTAATCAATATCTTGGGTTTGTTTATCAATTTCATCATTTATTGGCAGAGTTTAGTGCATTGGAAAATGTGATGATGCCGCTTTTGATTGGCAAAATGTCGCGCAACGAAGCCGAAGCACAAGCGGCAGCGATGTTGGAGCGCGTGGGTTTAAAACAACGAATGTTGCATCGTCCTACTGAATTATCGGGTGGTGAGCGTCAAAGGGCAGCGATTGCACGTGCGTTGGTCAAACGTCCCACGTGTATTTTGGCGGATGAGCCCACAGGTAATTTAGACAGAAAAAATGCGTTGAATATTTTGGATATGATGTTGGAATTGAAAAATGAGCTGCAAACTGCACTGGTGGTGGTAACGCATGATGATGAATTGGCGACTCGCTTTGAGCGTGTTTTGACCATGACGGAGCATGGTTTACAACCTTATTAGGTAGCCTAAAGTATTTAGCATCAAGTTTAATGTAATTAATTTCATATAAAACAATATGTTAATTATTTAGTAAAAAATAATACTTGCCAAGCCGAAAGCAGATTGGCATAATAGCCACTTCTTCAGCCGGTGTAGCTCAGTTGGTAGAGCACCTGACTTGTAATCAGGGGGTCGCGAGTTCGATTCCTGCCGCCGGCACCAAATTAAAAAAACAGCCTGAAAATGGCTGTTTTTTTGCGTTTAAGTATCTTGAATATTGTATAATGAGACCTTTTCAAAACCTCTGAATTTACAAATTTCAAAAAAATAACTAATTGAAACTTTAGGAATTTATTTTTTTATAACTATCAAAAAAATGAGGTTTTGCAAAGGTTTTTGGCCGTAAATAACGTTGATTTAAATGACATTTAAAGTATCTCAATAAGCTGAAATGTAATGTGTTTCAGCTTTTTTAATTTGCTTTACAAAGGTTTCTGGCTGAAAGTCTGCGCACCTTATGCAGAAAAAGCGTAAAATACCGCTTATTTTCACAACTCGGAGTTTCATCATGTCCATCTTTCCTATCCCCGAAATTTTAGCCGACATCAAAGCTGGCAAAATGGTCATCATTACCGATGCTGAAGACCGCGAAAATGAAGGCGATATTGTTATGGCTGCACAATTTGTTACACCTGAAGCCATTAATTTTATGATTAAATATGCGCGTGGCTTGGTGTGTTTGCCAATGGAAGATAAATTAATTGACCGCTTAGGTTTACCCATGATGACTCAAAAAAATGGCGCACAATATGGTACTAATTTTACCGTTTCCATTGAAGCTGCACAGGGCATCAGTACGGGCATCTCTGCCGCCGACCGCGCTCACACCATTCAAACCGCCGTTTCTCAAAATGTCCAACCTGAAGATATTGTGCAACCTGGACACATTTTCCCACTTCGCGCCCAAAAGGGTGGCGTATTGGTACGTGCAGGACACACCGAAGCTGCTGTGGATTTAGCAAAAATGGCTGGATTATCAGGTGCGGGCGTGATTTGTGAAGTGCTCAAAGACGATGGCACAATGGCGCGTATGCCCGATTTGGTGGCATTCGCCGAAGAACACGGTTTAAAAATTGGCACAATCGCTGATTTGATTGAATACCGTAGCCGCAATGAAAGTTTGCTGGAAGAAATGGGCGATACCACTGTTCATACGCCTTGGGGTGAGTTTCAACAGCATGTTTATGTTGATAAATTAAATGGTGATACGCATTTGGCGTTGGTTAAAGGGCAGCCTGAAAATGCCAGTGAAACGCTGGTACGCGTTCACGAACCATTTAGCGCGATGGATTTTATTCAATTTGACCCGAATCATTCTTGGGATTTGCCAGCTGCGTTGATGCGGATTCAGGCGGCGGAAGCAGGTGTGATTATTTTGTTGCACCGCACTGAGGATGGCAGCGCGTTGTTGGAGCGCACGTTGCCCAAAAACAGTTTCCAAATCAAAAAATGGGACAGGAAAACTTATGGCATTGGCGCACAAATTTTAGCAGGCTTAAAAGTCAGCAAAATGCGTGTATTGGGTAAACCATCCAGTATGAATGGTTTGACGGGTTTTGGTTTGGAAGTGGTGGGTTTTGAGGAACAGGCTGCCTGAAAGTGAAAAAATATTTGTTTTTATTAATTAATTTTTATATTGCATCGGCTTGGGCGCAACAATTGAATCATCAAGGTTGCGCGTATCAAGGCGATGTGGTGCAAAACAAACCGCATGGTAAGGGCGTTTTGACTTGCCCTGATGGACGCATTTATACAGGTGATTTTGTGCGTGGCGAGTTTGAGGGACAAGGTCAATATATTGTGCCAAATCAGCACGGTATTTTAATCACGCCGTTTGGCATGAACAGCGATAAATTGAAAAATATGGTGCTGGTTGGACATTTTTCGCGCGGCATGGCGCATGGCAAATTTAAGGTATATCAAGACGGTAATTATTTGTTTAATTTTACGTTTCATCAAGGCATTGCCAGAGACATGAAGTTGGCAAAATAGTTTTTGAGGTGTCTGTTATATTATTCAATTGAAGGAGTACAATTATTATGTTAGGCGTAACGATTGGTGATATTGTAGGTTCACGATTTGAATTTGCGAATAATCGGAATACGAAATTTGATTTATTTGATAAATCAAGTGATTTTACAGATGACACGGTGTGTAGCGTGGCGGTAGCAGAGTGGGTATTGAGTGGTTGTGGTGATGATTTGGTGGAAATCATGCGGATGTGGGGGAATCGTTATCCCAATCCAGTCGGTGCGTATGGCTTTCGCTTTGGTTGTTGGTTAGATGACGATAATCCAGAGCCATATGGTAGTTGGGGTAATGGCTCGGCAATGCGCGTGTCGGCAGTGGGTTGGGCTTTTCGCACGCTAGAAGAGACGTTGGAATATGCAAAAAAATCTGCTGAAATTACCCACAATCACCCTGAAGGCATCAAGGGGGCACAAGCGGTTGCTGCTGCTATTTTTTGGGCGCGAATGGGTAAAGATAAAGCCTTTATTCGCGAGCAAATTACCGAGCAATTTGGTTATGATTTGAATATGACTTGTGATGAAATTCGTCCCCATTATCAATTTGATGAAAGTTGCCAAGGCACTGTACCACAAGCAATAGTGGCGTTTTTGGAGAGCGTCGATTTTGAACATGCAATTCGTTTAGCGGTGTCGTTGGGGGGCGATTCGGACACAATGGCCGCAATTACGGGGTCAGTCGCAGAAGCATTTTACGGTATTCCACAAGATCTACGTGAACAGGCATTGGCGATTTTACCGCGTGATATGGCGGAATTATTATTGCGCTTTGAATTGAGCTTTCAGGCTGCCTGAAAAATCATTTATTTCATTACTTAAGGATATTTTATGAGTATTAAATCCGACAAGTGGATTCGCCAAATGGTAGAGCGGTACAGCATGATTGAACCATTTGAGCCGAATCAAGTCAAAGAAGTCAATGGGCAAAAAATCATTTCGTATGGCACATCAAGCTACGGCTACGATATTCGTTGCGCCCATGAATTCAAAATTTTTACCAACATAAACAGCACCATTGTTGACCCGAAAAATTTTGACCCCAAAAATTTTGTAACAGTGGAAGATGATTGTTGCATTATTCCGCCTAATTCGTTTGCTTTGGCGCGGACGGTGGAATATTTTCGCATTCCGCGCAATGTGTTAACGGTGTGCTTAGGGAAATCTACTTACGCGCGTTGTGGCATCATTGTGAACGTAACCCCATTTGAACCAGAATGGGAAGGGTATGTTACGTTGGAATTTTCCAACACTACACCGCTGCCTGCCAAAATTTATGCGGGCGAAGGCGTGGCGCAGGTTTTATTCTTTGAAAGTGATGAAGTTTGCGAAACATCATACAAAGATCGCAACGGCAAATACATGGGACAAACGGGCGTTACTTTGCCAAAAGCATGATATTTGTAGGCTGTCTAAATCTTTCAGGCAGCCTTCAAGTGATTAAAAAAAATTAACAAAACCGCCAAGTTGTTATACAATTAGAGATTTTACGCAAGTTAATATTTGTCTGATTCGCTTGATTCAGGCAGCCTGAAAACACACACACAACTATGGCAATTCCCACACTTGAACATTTTCTACGCAAACCGTTTCGCTATTATTTGGTGCTGACTTCGTTGGCACTGGCGACACCTTACGCATTTGCACCTTATTATTATCATTTTCTGATGCCGTTTTTATTTGCAGGTTTGATTATTTTGACGGAATTGCGTCCTAATTCGCGGATTTCTACGGCATATTGGTTTGGTTTGGTGGCATACACGAGCCAATTTTGGTGGATTCACACCGCATTACATACTGTATCGGGTTTACCCAATATTTACGCGATTCCGCTTACTTTTTTGCTGCCTGCATTTTTGGCGTTGTTTCCAGCCATTGCGTTTTGGTTATACGAAAAGCATCATTTGCCACGTCCATTGGCATTGGGTGTGATGCTACCGTTGTTGTGGACGATTACTGAATTTGGACGCGAACGCGTTTTTACAGGTTTTGGCTGGGGGGCATTGGGTTACAGTCAAATTTCTGAATACAGTCCATTGGCGGCATTTGCGCCGATTGGTGGGATTCATTTGGTTACGCTGGCAACGGCTGCATTGAGTTGTTGGTTGGTGTTGGTGGTACGTAACCGTTTTTGGTGGCAACGCGTGATTTTCGTTTTGGCAATTGCTGGTTTGACGTATCAGGCACAAATTTTACGTACTATTTCATATACTTATCAGCAGCCTAAGGAAGTACGTGTGGCGTTGCTGCAAGGCAATATTCCACAACATTTGAAATTTGATGATGAGCAATTATTGCCCACTTATCGCCGATATTTTGATTTAGTCAGCAAAACCAAAGCGGAAATTGTCGTGCTGCCTGAAACCGCATTTCCACAATATTTACAACATATTGACAAAAAAATCATTGACCGATTTGCCGAAAAAGCCAAAGAAAATGGCAGTGCATTAGCGGTGGGCATTCCTGCGTTTACCGAAGACAACAAAGGACAATTGAATGCCATGATTAATTTGGCAAATTTCAATCCGATGCAGCCTGAAAAATTGCAAGTTTATGCCAAAAATCACTTGGTTCCGTTTGGTGAGTTCAAGCCCATTCCGCAATTAACTGAGCCGTTGTACAAACAAATGAATATGCCACTTTCGGATTTTAAACGCGGCGGCATTGGACAAGAACCTTTTGATATGGCAGGTGAAAAAGTTGCCATGAATATTTGTTATGAAGATGGTTTTGGTGATGAATTAATTGAATCTGCGAAAAAATCCACTTTGCTTGCCAATGCTAGCAATATGGCTTGGTACGGCAATTCCAATGCCATGTGGCAACAATTGCAACAATCGCAAACTCGCGCATTGGAAATGGGGCGTTATTTGATTCGCGCTCAAAATAATGGTGCAAGTGCCATTATTGCGCCAAATGGTAAAGTTGTGGAGTACACCAAACCCAATACTACGGCAATTTTGGAGGGTAAGGTACATGGTATGACTGGCGAAACGCCGTATATGCGTTTGGGGAGTTCGTGGTATTTATTTTACGCGATGCTGGCAGTGGCTGGTGTGTTGATGAGTTATCGTCCGCGTACCAAATTAACGCCTATTTTGCCAACTATTAATCCGAATAATCAATCAATTGATAAAAATACGTTTGGCAAAAGTAATAGGCAGCCTGAAAAAAATGCGCCAAAAAATGAATCGCCAATTGACCCATTAACTCAAGACAAAATAGCTACACATCAAAAATCCAAAGACGATAAAATTGAGCAACCAGTTGAAAAACCAATTGAAACCATACCAATACCTATGGCGCAGCCCGAAATGGTGCAACGTAAATCGGTTAATTCGTTTGTTGTTGACCCCGAAAAAGTGCAACAGGCACAGGCAAGTGCGGTCATGCCTGATAGCAATAAAATCATCTTTACTGCACCAGACACGCTAGATGCCAGCAAACAAATGTGGCGTCCAATTGCGCCACCACACAATGCCGAAGATGATATTGTCAGGCAATCCGAAAATAAGCGTCAAAATATCAAACCGAAGCGTAAGAAAAATAAAAAACGTAAATAAAATTTATTGACAATTTAATTGGGAGATAAATAATCATTTACTTATTTTTATAATAAATGTGTGTGATTCAAACAAAGGATTTAATAATAGTTTGTTATAATTCCCCATTTAAAATGCAATAATAAGAACCAGTCGGAGACCATTTATTATGGAAAAAATTTGGCTTAAAAGCTACCAAAATGGCGTAGCAGCTGAAATTGATACCACACGCTATTCATCAATTGTGGACATGATTAATCAAAGTGTTCAACAATATAGCCATCAAATTGCTTTTAGTAATACAGTTGCTCCTTTCTCCAATCACTTAACTTACCAAGAAGTTGGCAAACTATCAGACCAATTTGCATCATTTTTGCAAAACACACTTAAATTACCCAAAGGCGAGCGCGTTGCTATTATGATGCCGAATATTTTGCAATATCCGATTGCTACTTTTGGCATCCTCAAAGCAGGTTTGGTTGTTGTGAACACCAATCCTTTGTATACACCACGTGAATTAGAACACCAACTCAATGATAGTGGTGCCAGTACGATTGTTGTATTGGAAAATTTTGCGAACACATTGGAATTGGTTTTACCCAATTTGGAAAAGAAAAACGTCAATGTCGTTGTGGCAAGTATTGGTGATTTATTTGGTATGTTTTCAGGCAGCCTGATGAATTTTGTGGTGCGAAATGTTAAAAAAGCTGTCCCAAATTACCAAATTTCTCACGCTATTCGTTTCAAAGACGCATTAGCGCAAGGCGCAAAACAATCGTTGAGCCCCATTGCATTGCAGCAAGATGATTTGGCTTTTCTGCAATACACAGGCGGTACGACTGGTGTTGCCAAAGGTGCAATGCTCACTCATGGTAATATTTGCGCCAACGCCTTACAAGCTGGTGCATGGATAAGTAACCAATTGATTTTCGGAAAAGAAGTGGTTATCGCTGCGTTGCCTTTGTATCATATTTTTGCTTTAACTGTAAATTTGTTGTTGTTTTTCCATGCTGGTGGACACAGTATTCTCATTACCAATCCACGCGATTTAGATGGTTTTATTCAAGAAATGAAAAAATACCCCATTACTGTGTTTATTGGTTTGAATACGTTGTTCAATGGGTTATTAAACAAATCTGCATTCAAAGACATTGATTTTAGTACTTGGAAATTAACTTTGGGTGGCGGTACAGCCACACAAGAAGCCATCGCGCAAAAGTGGCAGCAAGTCACAGGTTTACCTATTGTTGAGGCCTATGGTTTGACTGAAGCAAGTCCTGGTGTTTGTGTTAATCCATTGAATATCAAAAAAAATATTGGTGGCGTTGGTTTGCCCTTGCCCAGCACGGAAGTACAGTTGCGTGATGGTAAAGGTGGATTGGTTGCCATTGGTGAAGTGGGTGAATTATGGATTCGTGGTCCGCAAGTGATGGCTGGCTACTGGAATCGTCCCGATGAAACCGCCAAAGTTATGGACGCAGAAGGCTGGCTGGAAACTGGCGATATTGCGAGTATGGACGAAAAAGGTTGGCTGAAAATTGTGGACAGAAAAAAAGATTTGATTATCGTGTCGGGTTTCAATGTTTATCCAAATGAAATTGAAGATGTGGTGGCACATCACCCTAAAGTTCAAGAGGTTGCGTGTGTTGGCATCAAAAGTGATAAAACAGGCGAAGCATTAAAATTATTTGTCGTCAAAAAAGATGCGTCTCTTACCAAAGAGGAACTGATTGAATATTGTCGTACCCAACTGACCGCTTACAAAGTACCGCGCGAAATTGAATTCCGAGACGAATTACCCAAATCGAATGTGGGCAAAATTTTGCGCCGCGAATTGCGTGAAAAATAATAATATCAATAAGTTGGACTGAAAATTATGTTTCAGGCAGTCTGCGAATAATTATTTCATATAAATCATATAATTAATATTATTCAAGTGGTTATGCACAAATTTACCGAATAGACAAGCTATTTCACAGTTAAAGTGCTAAAATGCAGCATGGTAAATATAACCACAAGAAGGGAATTTCACATGACAAACGCTTTTGCATTACCTATTCCGAGTGGACACGGTAGCTTGGAGCAGTATATTCATACCGTGAATGCCATTCCCATGTTGAGTTTGGAAGAAGAAACCAAACTGGCCGAACGGCAGTTGCGTGGCGATATTGAAGCCGCTAAACAATTGATTTTATCGCATTTGCGTGTGGTGGTTTCCATTGCGCGTGGCTACGATGGCTATGGTTTGAACCAAGCAGATTTGATTCAAGAGGGTAATATTGGCTTGATGAAGGCGGTTAAACGTTTTGAACCTGTGCATGGTGCGCGTTTATTTTCGTTTGCGGTGCATTGGATTAAAGCCGAAATTCACGAATTTATTTTGCGTAACTGGCGTTTGGTTCGCATCGCCACTACCAAACCACAACGTAAATTGTTCTTTAATTTGCGCAGTATGCGTAAAAGTCTGAACGCGCTTTCGCCTAAAGAAGCACAAGAAATCGCCGATGATTTGGGCGTGAAACTTACTGAAGTCATGGAAATGGAACAACGTATGACGGGCAATGATGTTGCTCTGCTTGCCGAAAGCGATGATGACAACGAGGACAGTTTCGCGCCAATTGATTGGTTGGCAGATAATGACAGTGAACCCAGCCAACAAATTGCCAAACAAGCTCACTACGCTTTACAAACCGAAGGCTTACAAAATGCGTTGGCGCAATTAGATGAGCGCAGTCGCCGTATTGTAGAAACACGTTGGTTGGCTGATGATGGCGGTTTGACTTTGCATGATTTGGCGGCAGAGTATGGCGTTTCCGCCGAGCGAATTCGCCAAATTGAAGCGAAAGCCATGCAAAAATTGCGCGGTTTTTTGGCAAGTGAAGCAGAAAATATGGCAGTGTAATTGTTTGATATGGTTAAATAAATAGTATATGAAAATGTGGAAAACGCTGTAACATTGCGTTTATTTCACTGTAAAATAAGGCTGCTTGAAAATGTATGAAATCGTTTTCAGGCAGCTTTTTCTTGTTATAATTCAGAAAATTTAATTTAGTGTGAAAATACTATTTCAGGCTGCCTGAAAAATCATACAAACCATATTTTGATAATTTCAATTTTAGGATAACTCTATGAGCTGGTTAGACAAAATTCTCCCACCCAAAATTAAACGTGAACCCAGTTCGCAATCTGCCGTACCTGAAGGTTTGTGGAGTAAATGCCCATCTTGTTGCGCAACTTTGTACACTACCGAATTAATCCAAAACGCCCACGTTTGTCCCAAATGTCAGCATCATAATGCCATCACAGCGCGTGAACGCTTGGATTTATTGCTTGACTCCAGCAATCGTGTGGAAATCGGCGAAAATATCAAACCCACTGATATTTTGAAATTTAAAGACAGCAAAAAATATCCCGACCGCTTGTCCGCTGCCCGCAAAACCACAGGCGAAGATGATGCAATTGTTGTGATGAAAGGTCAAATGAATGGGCTGCCTGTGGTGGTGGCTGCATTTGAATTTCGCTTCATCGGTGGCTCAATGGGTTCGGTGGTAGGCGAGCGTTTTGTGCAAGGCGTGCGCCGTGCTGTGGAAGACAATTGCGCGTTTATTTGCGTGGCGGCTTCGGGTGGTGCACGTATGCAAGAAGGATTGAACTCACTGATGCAAATGACAAAAACCAGCGCCGCTTTGCATTTACTCACGGAAAAAGGTTTGCCATTTATTTCGGTTTTAACTGACCCAACCATGGGCGGCGTGTCGGCGAGTTTTGCGTTTTTGGGCGACATTGTGGTGGCTGAACCTAACGCGTTGATTGGTTTTGCAGGTCCTCGCGTGATTGAGCAAACCGTTCGCGAAACGCTGCCTGAAGGTTTTCAACGCGCTGAATTTCTATTGGAAAAAGGTGCTATTGACCAAATCATTGACCGCCGCGAAATGAAACAGCGTTTGGTGGATTTAATTACCCTGTTGCGCCGTCAAGAACGGGTGTTGCCAGTTGTGGTAGAAGTCGCGTAATTTCTTTTATTTTCAGGCTGTCTATTTTTCAGGCAGCCTGAAAACTTTATTAAGCACGTAAACAGGCGTATCATTTGATGAGTTTGTCTGTACATTGGCAAACGAATTTATTTTATTGTTATTATTTGTAAGGTATTGATTATGGCTTATTTCTTGGTTTTACCTACTTGCGCTCATTCCAATGTAACCGTCGCTGCTAAAGCATTGGCATCTGCGTTACCAGACTCCATTGTTTTTAATCCAATGGCGGACAAAGACCGTGCCATTGATTTGATTTCAGTGGGTAAAAATGACGATTGGTTTGATTTGTTGATTGAAAAAGTGAATCAATTAGGCAAAAAAAATGTGGTTATTCAAGGCATTCAACCCGATGAAGAGAATTTGTTTTTGTCTGCATACAATGTTGAATTAGCCACTTCATTCAACGCGCAAATCGTGTTTGCGGTTGCCAATGAAACGGGTGCAGATAAACGTTTGGCGTTGGCAAAACAGTCATTTGCGGGGAAAACCGTGTATTTTGCTGGTGTGATGGGCAATGAAGCGGCTGCATTGGCAAATGATTTGCCAGCTTTGGGTACGGCTGATGATGTGAATACTGCGGCGATTGCTAAATTGGCAGATTTTGCGACTGACCGCGTGTCGCCTGCTCAATTTCGCGCCAAAATGATTGAAACCGCCCGAAATGCCAACAAACGCATTGTGTTGCCTGAAGGTTCTGAACCGCGCACGGTTCGCGCTGCGGTGATTTGCCATGAAAAACAAATTGCACGTTGTGTGTTGCTTGCGCCACGCGCTGAAGTGGAAGCAGTTGCCAAAGAATATCAATTGACGCTGCCTGAAAGTTTGGAAATCATTGACCCAGCCACTTTGGTGGAAAAATACGTTGCGCCAATGTGTGAATTGCGTAAATCCAAAGGCATGACTGCCGATGAAGCGCGTAAACAATTGCAAGATACTGTTGTGCTTGGCACCATGATGATGGCACAAAATGATGTAGATGGCTTGGTGTCAGGTGCAGTGCATACGACTGCCAATACGATTCGCCCAGCATTTCAATTAATTAAAACCGTACCCGATGCAAGCATTGTGTCCAGTATTTTCTTTATGTTGTTACCAGGACAAGTGGTGGTGTATGGTGATTGCGCGGTTAACCCGAATCCAACTGCCGAACAATTGGCAGAAATTGCCATTCAATCTGCCAATAGCGCAAAAGCGTTTGGCATTGAGCCGCGCGTGGCGATGATTTCGTATTCAACTATTGATTCAGGCAATGGTCCAGATGTGGATTTGGTGATTGAAGCGACTAAATTGGTTCGTGAAAAACGCCCAGATTTGCTGATTGATGGTCCATTGCAATACGATGCGGCGGTAACCGAAAGCGTTGCTAAATCCAAAGCACCGAATAGCCCAGTGGCAGGCAAAGCGACAGTGTTTGTGTTCCCGAGCTTGACGACTGGTAATTGCACTTACAAAGCCGTGCAACGCAATGCGAACGTATTGAGTATTGGCCCGATGTTGCAGGGTTTGCGTAAACCTGTGAATGATTTATCGCGTGGTGCGTTGATGGAAGACATTGTGTACACGATTGCTTTGACTGCCGTTCAAGCGACGCAAATTTAATTTTTCAGCAACATCACATGTACAAATATCATTAATTCAGGCAGCCTGAAAATTAAATTTACTTTGAAATGAAAATATTGTAAATTAATGTTGATTTTGTGCTTGTCAATTTGAGAGTGAGTTGGCATAATAGCGACTTGTTCAGCCGGTGTAGCTCAGTTGGTAGAGCACCTGACTTGTAATCAGGGGGTCGCGAGTTCGATTCCTGCCGCCGGCACCAAATTAAGAAAACAGCCTGAAAACGGCTGTTTTTTTGTATTTAATTAAATTGAGTAGTTTTTGGAGGCATCTAAAAAACGAATTTTAAATAAACAGTCTAAATTGCAAAATAGCCTGTTTTGGCTGGTATTTTTTTATTATACATGATGATGTAAATAAATGAAAATACAGCCAAAAGCTGATTTTTAGAAAAAATTCTCATCTCACTTTGATTTCATACAAGATGCCAAAATATCTAATTTCGCGTCATATTGTTTCACGGTATTTAATTGAATGTGTGCCATGCTCAATACCGTGTGAAATAAATTATCATGTGAATAAGGTTGATTGGCGACACGTTTCACACATGCCAAATCATACGGCTGTTGCTGCGCCCATGCTGACGAAAACCACATTATCATCGGAACAGACGTTTGCTCTTTGGGGGCAATCGCGTAAGGTGTACCGTGCAAATACACGCCATCTTCTCCCAAACTTTCGCCATGATCTGATACATAATATAACGCGCTTTGCCAATCTGAATGCGCCTCCAATTTGCCAATGACTTTGTCTAAAAATTGGTCTAAATAAACAATACTGTTGTCGTAGGTATTGGTTAATTGTTCGTTGCTGCAACGATTGATTTCTTCAGTGTCGCAAGTGGGTGTGAATAACCGTTCGGCTGGCGTGTAGCGTTCAAAATAAGTTGGTCCATGGCTGCCAATGGTGTGCAGTACCAAAACCAAATTTTGGCTATCTTGTTTCAATGCCTTATCCATTTCAGGCAGCATAATATTATCTAAGCATTCACCTTTGGTACAATATTGCGGTAAATTCAATTCAATAACATTGGTTGTGGGAATATTTTGACAAACACCTTTACAATCGCTGTTATTTTCCACCCATTGCACGGTTACGTCAGCTGCTTTGAGCGTATCTAACAGATTATCTTGACGTTTTGCGTAGGTTTCGTTGTAATTATCACGTGTGAAACTGGAAAACATACACGGTACAGAAAGTGCCGTTGCTGTGCCACAACTTTGTACTTTGGGGAAATTAATCAAATGGTTACCTTTTTGAATGCGTTCGGCTAATTTGGGTGTGGTTTGATGTGTGTAACCGTTCAATCCCCAGTTTTGGGCGCGAGTGGTTTCGCCCACCACGATAACGGTAACATGACGTTTGCCATCAGTCGGTGCGAGTTTCGCATCTTTGCCTAAAGCTTGATACGGTATATTAGCCATACGTAATCGTTTGATTTTACTGATTCCTGCATCAATAAAATTGCTGGGTAAAATGATGTGTTTGAAGTTATTGTGTTTGCGGAAAAAAGATGCGTAATCCTGATAAAATACCGCCGCCACTCCCACTACAACCAATAATGCCACTGCAATTCCAGTCAAGCGCTGTAAAATTTCACGCCACCAAATACGGTATTGCACACGCGTCAGGATGTACGCCAGTGCAGGCAATACGCCCAACATCAGCAGCCACGTAATATAGGATACACTCATCATTCGTGCCGTTTCGGGGAGTGTGGTTTGTAGCACGTTGTCCAGCATATCACGATTAAAATACACGTTAAAAAATAAGGTATTATAACTAATCGCTGCACTGATGACGATGATAAGCGGCATGATGATTTTGTGTACCACAGGTAACAATAGCAGCGAAAAAATCACATAACACGCCGCCATCAAAACGAAAGGAACGGTATAAATAAAATAATCGTGAAATGTACCAATTGTTTGATAACTTTGAAAAACTTTCTTGATAAATGGGTAGTTCAAGATTAGCGTGAAATAAATTACCAAACTCAAAATCAGTTTGCTAGAGGATAAGCGCCAGTTTTGCCAAAATGTGAATTTCATCAAATGAATCTCGCGAAATGAAAAAATAGTAAAAATGAAGCGTAAAAAATTTTAGGCTGCCTGAAAAAGTTTTAACCCAATTGACGAATTTTGGTTAATGTTTTCGTAGTAGATGTTTGATGTAAAAAGGGAATACTGTGAACTTGTCCACCACGCGCCAGTGTTTCTTTTGCACCGACAATGTTTTCAGGCTGCCAGTCACCGCCTTTAGCCAAAATATCAGGTTGAATGAATTCAATTAAATTAAATGGCGTGTCTTCATCAAACCATGTAACCAAATCAATACTTTGCAACGCTGCGCACACTGCTGCCCGATTTTCCAATGAATTGATGGGACGGTCATTCCCCTTGCCTTGGCGTTTCACAGAAGCATCTGTATTTAAAGCTAAAATAAGACTCGCACCCAAAGCGCGCGCTTGCGCTAAATAGCTGACGTGTCCGCGATGAATGATGTCAAAGCAGCCATTGGTAAACACCAAAGGTCGTGGTAATTGCTGAATAAAGTCAGTTAATTGATTTGGGGAAATAATTTTGCGTTCAAAGTCGGGTTGGGGGTACATGATGATTATCCTATGATGAAAACAGCGAATGGGATTCTAGCATTTTCAGGCTATCTTTTGCTGAATAATCATCATTTGGGTTGATGAAAAAATATAGTTATTTAAATTCAAATTAATACGGTTTGGCTAATGCCCTGATGTACCACGTGTACAAGTTGGATATTATGGACCTATCCTGTTGAATTTAAAAAAACATAACTTTGTGAATTTTATTCGCTGGACGTTCAGTCCTTTCAGGCTGCCTTTGTGTTAAAATCGCGCCTTTGAATTTTTGTAAATGAAAGCAAAATTATGAGTTTAAAATGTGGCATTGTGGGTTTACCTAATGTGGGAAAATCTACACTTTTCAATGCTTTAACTAAATCAGGTATTGAAGCGGCAAATTATCCGTTTTGCACGATTGAGCCGAATGTCGGTATCGTGGAAGTACCCGATCCGCGCATGGACGAATTGGCGAAAATCGTCAATCCGCAAAAAATGCAGCCTGCAATTGTGGAGTTTGTGGATATTGCTGGTCTGGTGGCGGGCGCGAGCAAGGGCGAAGGTTTGGGCAATCAATTTTTGGCGAATATCCGTGAAACCGATGCCATTGTGAATGTAGTACGTTGTTTTGATGATGATAATATTATTCACGTAGCAGGGCGCGTGGATCCGATTGCTGATATTGAAACGATTGGCACAGAATTGGCGTTGGCGGATTTGGCGAGCGTGGAAAAAGCCATTTTGCGTGAGAGTAAACGTGCCAAAGCAGGTGATAAAGATGCGCAAAAATTGGTCGTGATTTTGGAAAAACTGTTGCCACATTTGAATGAAGGTAAACCTGTTCGTGCTTTTGGTTTGGATTCAGACGATTTGGCGTTGCTTAAGCCATTGTTTTTATTGACGGCGAAACCTGCTATGTATGTGGCGAATGTGGCAGAAGATGGTTTTGAAAACAATCCACATTATGACCGTTTGAAAGAATTGGCGGCACGCGAAAATGCGCCTGTGGTGGCGGTGTGTGCTGCAATGGAAAGTGAAATCGCCGAATTGGACGATGACGAAAAAGCAGAATTTTTAGCAGAAATGGGTTTACAAGAACTTGGGTTGAATCGTTTAATTCGTGCTGGCTATGATTTGTTGGGGCTGCAAACGTATTTTACGGCTGGTGTAAAGGAAGTTCGCGCGTGGACAATTCACAAAGGCGATACCGCACCGCAAGCGGCTGGCGTGATTCACACCGATTTTGAACGTGGCTTTATCCGTGCGCAAGTGATTGCTTATAATGATTTTATTGCGTTAGGTGGCGAAAGCAAAGCCAAAGAAGCAGGCAAAATGCGTGCCGAAGGCAAAGAATACGTTGTACAAGATGGGGACGTGATTCATTTCTTATTTAACGTATAAAATCATAGCAATCAAGGCTGCCTGAAGCCTTTGTAAAACTTTCAAAACTAAGAAATTTAAAATTTTATCTGTTTGATATATTTAAATTTTAATTTCTAGTTTTATTGAAAATAGGGGTTTTACAAGCGTTTCAGGCTGCCTTGATTTGTTTTTATTATTTCTTAATTAACAAAACACCTGTTTCAATGTGGTGCGTAAATGGAAATTGGTCAAATAATGCAACTTCTTGAATTTTATGCATTTGTGTTAAGTACTGCAAATTTTCACACAATGTTTCGGGATTACATGACACATAAATAATGTGTTCAAATTTTGCCACCAGTTTCAGCGTTTCATCGTCCACGCCAGCGCGGGGTGGATCAATAAAAATAGTTGAAAAATCATAATGTTGTAAATCTATGCCCTGTGTAGTCAAACGCTGAAAAGCACGGCTACCTGAAAAGGCTTCGGTCAATTCTTCGGCGGATAATCGGGCGATTTGAATATTATTGATTTGATTGGCAGAAATATTCCATTGCGCGGCGGCTACTGATGTTTTGGAGATTTCGGTCGCCAATACGCGGCGAAAATGTTGCGACAGTGGCAACGTGAAATTGCCATTTCCACAATAAAGTTCTAATAAATCAAACTGTTTTGAATTTCCAGCTGCATTACACGCCCACGCTAACATTTTTTCACAAATTTGTGCGTTTGGTTGCGTAAAACCGCCTTCCAATTGGCGATATTGGAATTCGCGTCCATGAACTGTTAATTTTTCGGTTACAAAATCTTGTGTTAAAACAATCTTTTGCCCACGACTTCGCCCAATTATCCAAATATTTAAATCATTTTGTAATTGTCGGGCGGCGGCTTCCCAAGCATCGTCCAAACGTTTATGGTAAATCAGCGTAACCAGTATTTTGCTGTCTACGCTTAAAGTCGCTAAAAATTCAACCTGATACCACCGCTCACGCAATACAGGGCAGTCTGAAATGGCGTGCATCAATTTAGGCATTAAATCATTGATGCTGTGGGCGGCAGTCGGAAAATTGTCTAATTTAATTAATGATGCGCTGCTGGCTTTTTGTCCTGCCTGAAACATCGCGTAGCTCATGGCATCGCCTTCGTGCCAGATACGAAATTCGGCGCGTTGGCGGTAATGTTGTTCGGCAGATGGAAAAACTTGGAGTTTAGGCGCGTGAAATGGGCGCAATTTTTCGGTTAAGTAGTTGGTTTTTTGTTGCAATTGTTCGTTATAAGTGGTCATTTTAAGTTTTTAAATGTGAATTTTTGGAGCGTGGATTTTAGCAGATTAAAACGGTTTACGTTGCCACCAATATTTATTTTGGGCGAGTAGTTTGTATGTAATTCCTTGTTTAGTAAAATAAAACTCTATTCCACCTTGTAAATCGGTACGTAATAATTGAATGTTTAAGGCCGCCAATAATTTTTGTACATCGGCACTTGGGTGGCGGTATGAATTGGCAAAACCACTGCTGGCAACTGCCGTTTGTGGTGCAACGGTGCGTAAAAATGGGCTACTATTGCTGGATTTACTGCCATGGTGTGCCAAAATCAGAATGTTGCTGTTTAGTTTTTCTCCATATTCTTCAATTAGTTGTGCTTCGATTGTTTTGCTGATGTCGCCTGTGAGCAGTAGGGCTTGATTTTGGGTGGATACGCGCAGTACACAACTTAAGTCATTGTCTTTTATATTGGTTTGTAAATTTTCAGGCAGCCTGAAAAATTCAAATTGCACGTTGTCTATTGTCCAGTGTGTGTCAGCGTGGCAGGGTAGGGCGTTGGGATAAAATTCGGGTTGACCTGCATATAATTTTTTGATTTTAATTGATTTTTTTAATTCTTCAAAACCGCCATCGTGGTCGTTGTCGTGATGCGACAAAATCACTGTATCCAATTGGCGCACGTTGGTAGCGCGTAGGTTTGGGAGTAGGGCAAGGTCGGCAGCTGGTGTGCCTGTATCGTACAAAATATTTTGTGTAGGCGTTTGAATAAGAATAGATAATCCTTGACCAACGTCCCAAACAGTGGCTTTCAGGCTGCCTGAAAACGGCGGTGGTTGGTACAACGCAAATGCTCCCAGTAATACCCAAGCAAGCGGTTTCAGGCGCAAACCATTCGGTAATAAAATAATGAGAGCCGCCACAATTGCCAATCCAAATAATGTCGCTGGCGTGTGAGTAAATGCGGTTTCAGGCAGACTATTTCCCAAATTAATCAAAATATTAATCGTGTGTTCACCTAGCCATGCCGCTATAATTTTTGGGAAATCAAATGGTAAAAACGATGCTAATAATGCCAATGGCGTCAGTATCCATGAAAAAAATGGAATGGCCAGTGCATTCACCAATGGGCTGAACACAGGCAACAAACCAAATAAAAAAATGGTCGCCACCCCACCGATTAAAGTTGCTGCCCATTGCCCAGTAATTGCCTGTTTTAAAACAAGGTACCGATGCAACCAAAAACCGCGTTTGCCCAATTTAGGCAGCCTGAAACTTAATGCCCACAACAACGCCGCCACCAAACCAAATGACAACCAAAATCCCACCGCCAATACCGCCATCGGCTGATACAGTAATACCACCGCTAATGCTGCCCACCAAATTTGCCAACTGGATTGTTGTGTTCGCCGAATCCAACTCCACACAAAAACGCTTAACATCAACAAGCTACGCAGCGCAGGAATCTCAAATCCCGCCAAACCCGTGTAAATGACAGCCGCCAACCACCCCACCAGCAACATGACCACACGCGGACGACGTGGTGTATATAACCACATGATTTTTTTACTTAACCATGCTGCTAGCAGTGCAATTAACGTGATGTGTAAACCCGAAATGCTAATCAAGTGATTCAGACCCAGTGGACGAAATGCCGCCCACGCTTCATGCGACAAACCGCTATCATCACCCACCGATAGGGCTTTCATTAATGCTGAACCTTGTGGGTAAATATTTGATGTAATTTGCCAATTTTTGACAATTTTAGCGCGAATACCGTTGAATCCAGCGAATGAATTTTCAGGCAGCCTGAAACGTGTTTTGCCAACTGAAGCCAAACCGTCCACACCATTTGCCAATGCCCACGCTTCGCGGTCAAACCCAACTATGTTGCGCGTGCCAATTGGCGCACGCACACGTGCTTTGATGCGCCAATGTTCGCCTACTTGCCAATCACGTGGCACATAGTCATTAAATAGTAAGCGAAATTTTTTTCCATTAGCGGTTTGTGCTTGCGCAATAAAACGAGTTTGTTGGTCGTTGATGCGTTCGGGTAATCCTGTGATGATGATGTCAAGTGATTGAGATTGCGCAGGAAATGTCCACTGTTGTGCCAAAGCGTGTTGCGTCCGTACATAGGCATAACTCATGCCCGTTCCTGTCGCCGCCAATGCACACAGCAATATCGCCGTTTTTTGCCCACGCCAAACTCCATACGTCGCACCACTTAACAGCAGCACAACCGCAGTTATTGTCCATGCAGAGACAAATGCTGGCACAAAAAACATCGCCACCACACCCACACAAAATGCAGGGATTCCCACCGTTTTCCACATAAAAAAGTCTTTCAGGCTGCCTGATTATTGCCCTTTGGGATTAGGGTCTTGAATATTATGATTAAAAATTAATGAATTGGGTTTTTCTTTCAAGGTTTTAATGACGGGCTTCACGTCTTTCAAAGTACGGTCAATACTTTGCAATGTGGTTTGCACTTCTTGATACACAGGTGATTGTGGCGACACCCCTTTGAGTGTTTCACGCAAATCACGCAAAGTCTGATTCAATTCTGTAGGCATTTGTTGAATGCTTGGGTTGTTGATTAATTTATTGACTGAATTCATGGCATTATTGGCGGATTTTAGGGTTTTGTCGCCTGTTATGACGGCTTGATTAACGTTTTGCATGGTTTGCTGGGTGCTGGCGAGCATGGTTTGGGCGGATTTGAGCGTGTTTTTTAATTCGGCTAAATCGGCATTTAGGCTGCCTATGGTTTTTTCCAGTGGTAACGCATTGAATTTTTCCAATAATTTGCCAACTTGTGCTTGTAAATCTTCCAAGCTGCTGCCACTGCGTGAAGCGATGACGGTGTGTCCGTGGTATTCATTCACAGGTTTCAGGATAGGTAAGTCGGATTTTTCATCTGATAATTCAATCATTTTACTGCCTAAAATCATGTTGTTGCTAACAATTGATGCGGTCAGTCCACGATTTAAGGCAGCCTGAATTTCATTTTCCCAATATTCTTTGGATTGGTGCAATTCACGGCGATTATTGGTTTCCAGTAAATATGGTTCTAAGCGCAAGCGAACAGGAATTTTTCCATTTTTCAATAGGTTAAATCCATCTGAACCATCAAAATAGGGGACATCAGCGACTGTGCCTATTTTGATGCCTTTGTATTCAATTGGTGCACCAATTTCCAAACCGCGCACCGATTGATTGAAAAATGCCACATAATACAACGTTCGTGGACTGGGCTGGCTTTCTAATTCGCGGCGGTCGTTGTAGATTTTGAACTGGTCGCCATTGGTAACAGGTGTTTGATTATCAATGAATTTGGGTGTGAAAAATGAAATTGCACCCGACAACAACGCTGGTAAAGGCGGCGCATTGACGCTGATGCCTGAGCCATCAGTACGAATACTCACGCCACTATCCAGCCAAAATAAACTGGCTGATGTAATCAGACTTTCATTAGGACTTTGAATGAAAATGGAATAATTAACCATTTGGGTTTTGGGGTCAAATTTCGCGCTTTCTACTGTGCCAACTGTATGATTTTCAAATAAAACAGGGCTACCAACACTCAGCATTTTGGTGTTTTTGCCCGACAAATACACGCGAATCCCATTTTGTCCAATCGCGGTAACAGGAGGTAAATCCGACACTTCAAACGTGGATTTTTCCACTTCGCTTTTACCAGGGGAAAACGCGATGTACGAACCCGATACCAAAGTGTTCAAACCAGTGATGCCGTTTTGGTCAATGCGTGGTTTGACAATCCAAAATTGTGTGTCTTCGCGCATCAAATCTTCGACGTCTTTGTTGAGTCGGGCAGTCAGTGCCACGCCTTTTTGGTCTTGGCGCAGACGAACTTTGGTAATGCGTCCCACATCCACGCTTAATATGCGCACGGCTGTGGTATTGACTTCAATGCCTTCGGCGTTGTCCAACAGCAGGGTGATTTCAGGACCTTTTTCGCGATAGTTCTGTATTAACAACCATATACCAATAATGGCAGCCAGCACGGGAATAATCCAAACGGTGGAAATCAATGCATTGGTTTGGCGTACTTTGGCGAGATGATGGGGTTCTTCGGGTTTATTCATAAGAAAATAAAATAAAAGTAATGTAAATGATATGTGAGCGTTTTTCAGGCTGCCTGAAAATAAATGATTAATAATTGGTTTAATTATTTTATTAATATGATTTTATGATTGAGATGATTTGGTTTTCCAATCCCAAATTAAACGCATATCAAAAAAATATGCCGACAACATGGTTAAAATGACCACCATACAAAAATAAAATGCAGCAGGACCAGGCGTTACTCGCGCAATATGTGTATGAAACGCCGTCATCAAAATGATAATCACAAAAATATCAACCATTGACCACCGCCCAACGGCTTCTGTTAAGCGATATTGTACCGATAATTTTTCCACCGACATTAAGGGATAAATTGTTGCGCTAAATAATAAAATCAGCATAGACACAATTTTCAAACTCGGTACCAGTACACTTGCGCTGAAAATAATCGCCGCAATCATGTAATCACCGTCTTGCCACATATAAATGATTCCGTTCATGATGGTATTAACCATTTTTCTAGTGGGGTCGGCGGAAATCATAATAGGCAAGGTGTTGGCTGGAATGTACAGCAACATCGCCGCCAACAAAAAACAAAATGAAATCCATAAACTACGCGGTCTTCTATCAAATAATTGTGAGCCGCAAATATGGCAATTGCGTTCTGTATTGGGGCGAAAATACAGGCAGCGTGTGCAACAAATATGTTGTTTATCAGCAGATTGAAATAATTCTCGGTTTTCGTTACGATGAATTTGGTGGTACACCCAATGAATGGGTACGGCAGTTGTTGTCCGTAACAGCAATAACGCCAATACTGGCATTAACCAAAATGCTTCTCCCCATTTTACTTGTGCCACTGAACTCATTTTGATGTCCGCCACCAAAGCCGATACAAAAAACACGTCGACCATTATCCATTGATTCAAACGGGCCAGCAGGCGGGTGGCGTATAATTGGTAAGGAAATGGTTTGTCTGTAATCAAAGATGCGTACACGTAAATTGTCAATAATAAAAACAATACAGGCGTGCCAAATGTAAGCAAAAACAATATGCTACTCAAAAAATTAAAATCACGCAATAACAGTGAATTCACCATTTCAGGCAGCGTGAGTCGCGTGTAAATGCCACCGATGGTTATTTCTGCAAACGTTTGGCTATACACCAAACTAACCAGTATCAATGCTGCCAATGCACATGCCAGTGGTAGTTGAAACGCCAAATTTTCAATTCGCACTAAAGTGTGTCCGCAGCGAGGGCATTGTGCTTGTTGTCCTTGTCGCAGCTTAGGCAGATGGACGCGCAAACCGCATTCGGGGCAATCCACCGAATGTGCAGGCAACGTGGCAGATGGTAAATACCAACGTAACCATCGTTGCTGGGCGTAATCGTTCATAATTTGACGAAAAGACATAATATTATTATCTATAAAATTAAATAAGCGAATCATTATAACGCAGGTTATTGTCAAATTTTGTGAATTTTGGTTTGGAGAATAATTGAGATTGTATATTTTGAGTTTATTTTAGCAGTTAAAGGTTCATTGATTATTTTGTATTAATAAAAATATTAGATATTAATATAAAAATTTATAATTTCATTTATAAACAATATGATATAAGTTATCTAAAGCTTTTTTAAAGCTCTATCTTGGATGGATTTCTTTTTGAATTGCGCTTCAATTTAGGACTTGGCAACGATTTGTTACTCATGCGAATTAAACAAATTTGTTGGTAAGTTGTTAATAATAAAAATAATTGTTTTAGTATTTAATTATATGATTTAAAATAGAAATTGAATTCAAATTTCAAGAAATATTTTTTCAGGCAGCCTGATAAAGAGAAAATAATCCCGAATAATTGAATTAAATGGTAAAATTGCCACACATCATAAATTATTCTATTGACATTATGAACCTGAAATTTACTTTATTATTAAGCAGTTTGCTGCTGTCTGCGTGTGCGAATAATGGGAATATTTCGTTTGTGCCAGGCAGTAGTTTGGACATGAAAAACAAACAGGTAGTGTATGCCGACAACAGTACCCCCGAGATGTCTCAAGCTGAATTAAATCAACGTGCTGTGATTTACCCAATTAATTTATCGTTGGTGCAACAAATGCGCGAACCCGAAAGTTATGCACGCAGTAATCCTGCATTGGAAGCTCAAAAGCGTAATTATCGCTACCGTTTGGGTGTTGGTGATGTGTTGTCTATTAAAATTTTTAATCAGCCAGATTTTAATTCATATCAACAAGTTGGACAAAATAATGGGCAAGGAACAGTGGTTGATGAATCGGGTAATATTTATTATCCACTAGCAGGCAAAGTGCAGGCACGAGGCAAAAGTTTGGCGGAAATTCAACAAATAATTACGCAACGTTTGGCGCGTTATTATAAAAATCCACAATTAGATGTCAGTATTTTGCAATATCGAGCCCAAAGTATTTCGGTTAATGGTGCAGTGAAACAAAGTGGCAAGTTCCCATTGAATGATGTGCCTTTGACTTTATTAGATGCCATCAGTTTGGCTGGTGGTTTGACCGAAGCTGCCGACACCAATAACATCAAATGGACGCGTAATGGTCGCGACATCACGATTTCACTACAAGATTTGTTGCAACGCGGTGATGCAGCGCAAAATCAATTGTTGGGTAATGGTGATGCGATTTATGTGCCGTCTCGCGCTGATGTGCAGGTTTACGTGATGGGTGAAGTGGGTAAGCAAAATGTGATTACCATTGACAATAATGGTTTGAATTTGACAGAAGCTTTGGCAAAATCTGAAGGCATTAGTCAAAGTTTTAGTAATGCAACTGGCGTGTTTGTGATTCGCAACACACCACGTGATGTGAATGGTAAAGATATTTATGTTTATCAATTAAATTTAAAAGATGCAACGGCTTATGCTTTGGGTACGCAGTTTAAATTGAAACCAAATGATGTGGTTTATGTTACCGCAGCACCTGTAACACGTTGGAATCGCGTTTTGTCGCAAATTATGCCTAGTGTCAGCAGTATTTCTACTGTGAAAAATGCGTTTTTCTAATTGAATAATATGAATAATATTTTTCAGGCAGCCTGAAAAGTGGAGAAATTAACATGATGTTTAATAAAATTTTGGTGGTTTGTGTGGGGAATATTTGCCGCTCACCAACTGGTGAGGCGTTATTGAAACAAAAGTTACCTAATCATACCATTGCATCGGCGGGTGTAGGGGCGTTGGTGGGGGACCCAGCAGACGCACAAGCCAGCCAAGTTGCACAACAACATGGTGTGGATTTGTCCACTCATGTGGCACAACAATTGACCAGTGAATTGGCGGCGCAATACGATTTGATTTTAGTTATGGAACAAGGGCATATTGATGCTGTTAGTCAAATTTCACCGTCAGCGCGTAGCAAAACCATGTTGTTTGGGCAATGGTTGCCGCAAGGTCGCCGTGAAATTGCTGACCCATATAGACAAAGCGATGAAATGTTTCAATTAACTTATCAGCAATTGGCGCAAGCAGCGGATTTGTGGGTGG
Organism: Simonsiella muelleri ATCC 29453; assembly: GCF_002951835.1. Taxonomy (GTDB): domain Bacteria; phylum Pseudomonadota; class Gammaproteobacteria; order Burkholderiales; family Neisseriaceae; genus Simonsiella; species Simonsiella muelleri. The sequence goes on from NZ_CP019448.1 coordinate 1,400,244, forward strand.
ACAAATTAAAACGCGCTTAGAATATTTTTCAGGTAGCCTGAAAGCCCGTAAATTATTATTTTTAAATTTTATTGAATTCAAATAGATAAACCATGGTTCAAACTCATTCATCACAACAAAATCATCAAACCATTGACGATGACGAAATTGATTTAACGCAATTATTCGGTACGTTATGGTTTCATAAATGGAAAATTATTATTGTTACTGTGCTTTGTACGCTAGTTGGCGTACTGGTTGCACTAGGTTCAACACCTGTGTATCAAGCTGATGCAATGGTTGAAGTTACAGGCACTAAAAACCAAATTTTAGGTGAATTGGGCGATTTGTTAGGTGGTACACCGCAAGCCCCTACGGATACCGAAATTGAGTTGATTAAATCGCGTTTGGTGCTGGGCAAATCAGTTAGTGATTTGGGTTTGGATTTGGTTGCCAAGCCTGAAATTTCTTTTTTTAATAAAGTATTGGGCGATAAAACAGATGTGCAGCCTGAAATCAATGTGGAATCATTTACGGTTGATGCGTTGTGGTTAAATAGGGAGTTTGAGTTAACTTATCAGGGGAATCAGCAATTTAGAATTAAAACACCTGAAGAGAAAACGTTTGCTGGTGTGATTGGGCAGCCGTTGCAAATCAATGCGGAGACGCGTTTGTTGGTAAAAAAAATCACTGCGCCAGTCGGTCAGAAATTTACCCTAACCAAATTCACACAATTATCCACTATTGAGCATCTTCGCAAAAATCTGTCGGTGGCAGCAAAAGGCAAAAATGTACCTATTTTGAGTTTGAGTTTGACGGGCACTGAACCTTTGCAGATTCAGACCACATTGGCGAAAATCATTGAAAATTATATGGTGCAAAACCGTGAAAAAGAAGTACAAACGGCGCGTAGTGGTTTGGATTTCATCAATTCTGAATTACCGCGTTTATCTAGTGTGTTGGAAGATGCGGAAAATAAATTGAATGCTTATCGTGCCAGAAGTGGTTCATTGGACGTGCCTGCGGAAGCCAAAAGTACATTGGAAAGTCTGAATAAAATTGAAATGCAAATTGTGGATTTGCGCACAGAAGAGTCTGTTTTATCAGGTGTTTATACACATGAACACCCAGCTTATAAAGCATTAGAAGATAAACTGAAGGTGTTACAACAAGCCAAAGAACGCTTGAATAAACAAATTTCGCGTATGCCTGAAACGCAACAAGAAATCATTCGTTTGACGCGTGATGTGGATATTAACCAAGCGATTTATGTGCAATTACTGAATAAACAGCAAGAATTGAATATTCTTCGCGCTAGCTCACAGGGTAATGTGCGTTTGATTGATCAAGCCATCACGGCAGAAGAGCCAATCAAACCGAAGAAGAAAATTATTGTGTTGTTGGCGATGATGGTGGGTTTATTTTTGTCTTGTGGCTATTATTTGATTCAATCTTTGATGAAACAAGGTATTTCTTCTGAAGATGAAATTGAAGCCATGGGTTTGGAAGTATTGAGTAGCGTGCCTTTGTCCGATTTGCAAAATAAGCGCGATAAATTTTTCCGAAAAAATAATAAAAATAAAGATATCCGCTCTAATAGTTTGTTGGCAATCAAAGACCCAACCGATCCAACAATAGAAGCATTGCGTGCTTTGCGTACCACATTGCATTTCCGTTCATTAGATGCTAAAAATAAAGTGGTTATGATTTCCGGGGCAGCACCAGAAGTTGGAAAATCATTTATTTCCGCGAATTTGGCGGTGTTAATGGCACAAGCTGGGCGTAAGATTTTGTTAATTGATGGTGATATGCGTAAGGGTTATTTGCATTATTTGATGCAGCTGCCTGAAAAAAAACAAGGCTTGTCCAATATTTTGCAAAATGATAAATTAAACAAAAATAATCCATATGATAACTATATTCAAACCACGATGGTTGAAGGTTTGGATTTTGTAAGCTTGGGAACAGATGTGCCTAAAAATCCATCAGAATTATTGTTAAACAATAAGTTGTCTGTATTTCTTAAATGGGCAGAAAAGCATTACGACCACATTATCTTGGATACACCACCTGTGTTGGCAGTTACCGATGCGGCGGTAATAGGGCAGTATGTGGGTACAACGTTATTGGTTACGCAGTTTGGTAAAACCGACTCACGTGAATTGGCGACTTGTGCGGCACGTTTTTCGGTAAATCATGTGAAAATTGATGGCGTGGTGTTAAATGGTATTCAGCGCACAGAGAAAAATTATTATTCATATGGTAATTATGCAAATAAATATGCCAAAAAATGATGATTAAATTAAGAACCTGTGTTCATAATCTTAATGGCTTGCTTTTATCGCCATTTCATGTGCCTATTGCGTTGGTTTAAAAAGTCGCTTGGTATTCGCAAGAATTGTCAATAAAATCAAGTTATCAATCTTACGAACACAGGTTCTAAAATAAACAGGTTGAATGAATGGTTCAACCTGTTTATTTTTTAGATAACCTGAAAAAAATCATATGGAAAATTTATGTTAAATATTATTTTATTGAATCAAAAAATTTGCGATGCTCATTATCGGGATTTGATGGTAAGATTTTCGTCATCTTTTTCAGCTGTGGAAATGGCATTATTGAATGAAATTGTTGAAAAATTTCAATTTGATAATCCTATTTATGTGCAAGCGTTGGCGCAAGCTGTTGTGCAGCAAAGCCGTTTTGACCCCAATGCCAACCACATTGCCGATGAATTTTATGATGAAGATGAAGAAAGTACCGCAATTTGCCCGCATTGTTTAAACCCACCGGTGCCACCATTACGCGATTATGCAATGTGGCGCGAGAAAAATTTATCCAATTGAAAGAATAATATGAATCATGTACAACTGAAAATCATCAACCCAATCATGCAAAATTATTTGCCTACTTATGCCACAACTGGCTCGGCTGGGCTGGATTTACGTGCTTGTGTGGACAGTAAAATCACACTCAAAGCAGGGCAGAGTACCCTAATTCCTACAGGCATTGCCATTTATTTGGATAATCCCAATTTGGCGGCGATGCTGTTACCACGTTCGGGTTTGGGGCATAAACATGGAATTGTATTAGGAAATTTGGTTGGGTTGATTGACTCGGATTATCAGGGCGAGTTGATGGTATCATTGTGGAATCGCAGTGATGCTGATTTTGAGATTCAACCATTTGATAGAATTGCACAAATGGTCATTGTTCCTGTGGTTCAGGCTACCTTTGAAGTGGTGGATGAATTCGCAACCAGCGAACGTGGCATAGGTGGGTTTGGCAGCACTGGACGAAATTAGAACCTGTATTCACAGCCAATCGAGATGTCTTTTTGCCTCATTTGGCATGCCTGCTGCGTTGAATTTCATGCCAATAGTAACGCTATTGACATAAAGTTCGCCTTACATTCGCACCAACTGGGACAAAAATCCATTTCACGTTGGCTATGAATACAGGTTCTTAAAATAATTGAAAATGATTGATTCAGGCAGCCTTGCAGCATATCTTCAGGCAGCCTGAAAAGATAAAGTGCCGAAAATTGTTACTTTTTTCCCAAAGCATATGATGATGACAGATTACCAAGATGACCCAGAAATCCGCGCCTTATCCACGCCACCGCATTCGCTAGAAGCAGAGCAATCCGTAATCGGTGGTTTGATTTTGGAAAACAGTGCGTGGGATAGAATTGCCGATGTGGTGAGCGATGACGATTTTTATCGCCATGAACATCGGCTGATTTTTCGCGCCATTGCTATTTTAATTAATGAAAATCGCCCTGCTGATGTGGTTACAGTGCAAGAGCAATTGGCGCAAAATGATAAATTGGAACAAGTAGGCGGATTTAGCTATTTAGTTACGCTGGTACAAAATACGCCATCGGCTGCCAATATTCGCCGTTATGCAGAGATTGTGCGTGAACGCTCCATTATTCGCCAGCTTGCTGAAGTTGGAACACAAATTGCTAGAAATGCTTATAATCCACAAGGCAAAACCGCTGAGCAATTACTAGATGAAGCCGAAAATCAAGTTTTCCAAATTGCAGAAAGCACCGCGAAATCCAAACAAGGCTTTTTGGAAATGCCCGAATTGTTGAAACAAAATATAGAAAAAATTGATTTGCTGTATCAACGAGATAATGCTGAAGATGTCACAGGAGTATCCACTGGTTTTGTGGATTTGGATCACATCACATCGGGTTTGCAAGCGGGTGATTTGGTGATTGTGGCTGGGCGGCCGTCTATGGGGAAAACCGCGTTTGCGGTGAACATTGCCGAAGACGTGGCATTGAGTAGCAAGCAGCCTGTTGCCATTTTTTCTATGGAAATGGGCGCGGCACAACTGGTAATGCGTATGATTAGCTCGGTTGGGCGCGTGGATCAAAGTATTCTCAAAAACGGAAAATTACAAGATGAACATTGGGATAGACTCAATGAAGCGGTCGCAAGATTGGCAGATGCGCCAATATTTATTGATGAAACGGCTGGTTTAACGGCGTTAGAAATTCGGGCGCGTTCGCGGCGATTGGCGCGGCGATTTAATGGCAAATTGGGCTTGATTGTGATTGATTATTTGCAATTGATGGCAGGTTCAGGACGTACTGATAATCGTGCAGCAGAGTTGGGTGAAATTTCTCGGTCATTGAAGTCGTTAGCCAAAGAATTGCAAGTTCCTGTGATTGCACTGTCGCAATTATCACGCACAGTGGAACATCGTACCGACAAGCGCCCAATGATGTCCGATTTGCGTGAATCGGGTGCGATTGAGCAAGATGCGGATTTGATTATGTTCATGTTTCGCGATGAGTATTACACAAAAGAATCTAGTCAATACAAAGGGTTAGCGGAGTGCATTATTGGTAAACATCGTAATGGCCCAACAGGCAGGGTGTTTTTAACATTCTTGGGTCAGTTTACCAAATTTGAAAATGCTGCCTATATTCCTGAAAATATGGGTAACGAAGATTAATGCTTTTAAATTTAATACTTACCAAATAGCCTGTAAACTTGGTAAAATCTTATTTAAATTGATAAATCATTTTTCAGGCTGCAATTATTGGTTTTGGGTTGATGGGCTTGAACATGGGAAGGAACTTTAATGAATAAACGTATGTCAGGCTTCACGCTGATTGAATTGATGGTAACGATTGCCATCATTGGGATTATGGCGGCACTTGCTTTTCCCAATATGAGTGATTTTATTGCCAGTTCACGTATTGCTAACCGTTCGGAGCAAGTGGCTAATTTGTTTCGTTTTGCTAGGGGGGAAGCGGTACGTTTGAATCAGCCTGTGGTAATTTGTGGTATGAAAATTCGCAACGATGGACGCGCCACAGGTACTTGTGATGCGAGCCAATTTCAAAGTGGTATGCGCGCTTTTGTAGATGTGGATCGTGATGGCATATACGATGAAAAAAAAGATACTGAATTGCGAACCATTGCCATCAATGGTGGCGAAAATATTAAAAATACAACCAATATTGTTACTTATGCCACCAATGTTTCTGGTCGTGTTAGCGCATCAACAAGGAAGCCTTATGAATTTATTTTTATGCCAAATGGTGCATTCGGTACTAAGCCGGCCGCGAGTTTGGCAAATTTGCAATTGAGCAATCAATATGTAGCAATACAAATATATGAAAATACTAAATATTCAGCAGATCGTAATTTGCGAGGACGTATTGTGGCGATTAACCCAATGGGTATGGTGCAAGTGTGTCGTGATACCACCACACACCCTGTAACGTCCAATAAATCACCTAATTATTATGAGCAACAATCCGTTTGTAGTTTACCTAGCACTTAAACCTATTTTGGAAATTTTATGATGAAAAATTCAAATAATATCTCGTTAAATCAACATACAATGCAAGGTAGCACGCTGGTTGAGGTGATGGTTTCGGTATTTTTGCTTGCTTTTGGCGTGTTGGGTTTGATGGCGGCGCAAATTCGTTCGGTGGCAGCCATCAGTGAAGCAGAAAATCGCAGTATTGTCGCTCAAGCTGCCGAGAATTTAGCCGATGGTATGCAAATTAATCCAGAAGTTGTACAGATAGGAAGTAAAGCCGTTGTACGCCGTTATCCAGATTATCTGACAACCCAGTCTATTACACCCAATCCAACCATGACGTTACCTAACCCATCTTGGGGTAGCAGTTGGTCTGCCACAAGTAGCGTGTCGGATATCAGTAAAGCTGCATTGGCAAAACAACAATTGAATTTATTCAACTATAGTTTGAATCAAATTCCCAATGCCAGCAACGTGCAATACGTTATTTGTTTAGATAATAGCAATCCTGCTGAGCCAACCATGAATGGTACGACCATAAGTGGCAACTGTCGCCCAAGTAATACGTCTAATGACAAAACTGTGATTAAAGTCATGTGGACCATTCAATCAGAAAATCAAAAATCTACGCCACCTGTGTATTCATATCGTATGGACGTACCGCAATAATTTGAATGAAATAGGCTTATTTTTTCAGGCAGCCTGAAAAAGGCAGCTTGAAAGAACGTTTGGCAACATATGATTTTTGACCAAATATATTATTCACCTGAACCATCATAATATGGTAAGGTTTTGAACCACTAAGGAAAAATGATGAATTCATCTAAATTCGGTAAATCAGTAAAAGGTTTTACCATTATTGAATTTTTGGTTGCTAGCATACTTGCCATGATTGTGATTATGGCAGCAGGCAGCACCTATTTTATGACGCGCAAATTAGGTGATACTGCACAAAAGCGATTAAATATCCAACAAAATTTGCGTAATGCTACTGCCCAAATTAGTCGTGATGCGCGTATGGCGGGGTCATTTGGTTGTTACAATACCAGCAGCACTTTATCGGGTAGAAAAGCACCAATCTTTAACGGCATTGCTGCGCCATTGGTGTTGGATGATACTGCCGATGGCAATTATGGCATAAAAAAAGCGGTGTTGCCATTAAGTGGGGGAAGCTATGAAGGTTTGGTATTTATTTATGGTTTAACTGATACTGGTGTAACCGAAGTAACAACTACTGCTGGAAAATTATCTAATGTGGATAATAATATTTTAACGAGTATTAAATTGGCGCAAAATGTTAATAAAGAAATTGACCCACTGCGTCAGACTTTAGCACAACAAGGCAATATTGTGATTAGTAGTTGCCGTGAAGCGCATGGGCTGAAATTACCGAGTGCTATTAATGGTGATACCATTCCATTAAATTTGGATACAACATTCCGTGATGCCGATATTGGTGAATTAACCGTTACACAACTTTATGCAGCCGCCTATATTTTAAACAAAAACACCAAACAATTGATGCGATTGGATACGCAACCTAATGGTAATTGGGGGGCACCACAAGTGGTGTCTAATGGTATTAACAGTATGGATGTGGGTTTTGGTTACGCCGATGATTGCCCATTGCAAAGCGTTAGTACAGCCAGTGGTCCTGCGGAGAAATTCTCATTTACCAAAAATATGGCAACGGGTGCAGACAAAAAACAATTGCCTGCTATTGTACAAATCCGCTTAAATTATGATGCCAATACTGATGGTACGGCTGGTACAGCAGATTATGTGATTAATGCAACTGTGCGTGGTGGCAATACTTGTGGTAATCGTACCCCTATTTAAATTATTTGGAGCTTAAATTATGATGAAATCCAAGAATCAACAACAAGGTTTTTCGTTGTTTATGGTGATGATTATTATGCTGGTGATTGCATTATTGGTTGTGGTTGCCAGTCAATCTGCCAGTACAGAAATGCGTGTAAGTACCAATGAAGCTGACCGAAAATTTGCCATGTCTTTGGCAGAAACGGGTTTGCGTAATGCAGAAGACACTATTCGTCAAATGACCAGTGAAGATAATAAAGATATTGATAAATTATTTAGATACGATTGTAATACAGGCAACTGTGCGCCCGTAGAAGAAGTGCATTGGGAAAGCGATCCAAGTACTTCACGTTATAAAATCAGCGGTACAAAAAGTACGGTTGTGGCTTGGAAACGTACATTCAGTGGTAAGTCTGTTTTTGATAATAATGGCGCAACCAGTTATCCACTAAATGATAGTGGCGACCAAAAATCAGGTACGGTTCGGTATATTATTGAGTTTTTGGGTGAACGCAATGATAATTCAACTGGCGCATTGGGACGTTATTTCCGAGTAACGGCTCGCGCTAAAGGCGAAAACCCCAATACAACCGTAACGTTACAAAGCTATGTAGAAGCAAACAGTATTTAATCAAACAGGATTTATTATGAAACTGAAACAAAATTTAGCACTACAATCCAAAGGTTTTACGCTGGTTGAAATGATGGTAGCTGTTGCTATTTTGGGTATTTTGGCTGCTATCGCCATTCCTTCATACAGTGATTACATTGAAAAAGGCGAATTGACAGACGCAAAACAAGCCGCTTTAGCCGCACGACAAAATTTTGAAGCCAATCGTTTGGCGCGTCCACGTGAATTTCAGACTGCCGTAGGTTTTAATAAAGAATTAAATACGATGACTTCACAAATTTCAGCAAAAAGCACGTTATTGTACACATTCACACCAACACCATTTGGCGCTCAAAATGGTGGTGCGCCTGTGGGTTTTACATTTAAAATTACACCAAGAAAACAAGGAAAAAAATATTTTTTAACCATTGATGAATCAGGCAATGCACAGCGTTGTAAAGTTAAGGCGACATCCAGTTGCGAAAGATTTTAAGGCTGCCTGAAACCTTTGCAAAACAAATCTCAAAAAGCTGAAACATTATTAAGAACCTGTTTTCATAATTTTAATAGCTTGCTTTACCGCCATTTCATGCGCCTACTGCTTTGGCTTAAAAAGCCACCCTGTATGCGCAGAAATTGTCAATAAAATCAAGTTATCAATCTTATGAACACAGGTTCTAAAATAAAAATAGAACAAAGCGACCACAGTCGTCGTTTACATCTCGTACATCAGCAAGCGGACAACGCAGTCGTATTTGTATTCTAAACGACTATACAATCCCACAATTAATCAATTTGAATGGTAGGGAATGACTTGACGGTCTCATCAACCGTTTTTACGCGAATCAAAAATTCTTCCAACAAATTCAAGGGTAATGCACTTGCACCATCACATTTAGCTTGATTGGGGTTGGCGTGGCTTTCCAAAAACAAACCTGCCAAACGCGTTGCCATACCTGCTAAAGCCAAATCCAAAACTTGCGCTCGGCGACCACCCGATGCGGCTGAACCGCTTTCGCGTTGTTGCAGCGAATGGGTTACGTCAAAAATAATGGGCGCGTTGTCGCAAGTTTGTTTCATCACGCCAAATCCCAACATATCCACTACTAAATTATCATAACCAAATTGTGAACCGCGTTCGCATAAAATAACTTGTTGATTGCCTGCTTCGGCGAATTTTTCCACAATATTTTTCATTTGGCTAGGACTGAGAAATTGTGGCTTTTTTACGTTAATCACGCGCCCAGTTGCTGCCATCGCACTGACTAAATCGGTTTGTCGCGCCAAAAATGCAGGTAATTGCAGCACGTCCACCACTTCCGCTACTGGCGCACATTGATGAGGTTCGTGAACATCGGTTATCACGGGACAACCAAAAGTTTGTTTGACTTTGGCGAAAATCTCCAAACCTGCGTCCAAACCCACGCCACGATAAGAATGTACCGATGAACGGTTGGCTTTATCAAACGATGCTTTGAAAACGTAGGGAATGCCTAATTTTTCGGTTACGCGCACATAATGTTCCGCCGCGTGCAATGTGCTGTCTAAATCTTCCAGTACATTAATTCCACCAAATAAAACAAATGGTTGATTATTTGATACTTGAATTTGATTGATTTTTATCATGTTCATTCCTGTGCTTGAGTAAATGATTGAAAATTTTGTTTTAGGCTACCTGATATCGATTCGTTAGGTTCGTAGTTTTGTTAAAATAGGGTAATTTTATTTTTCAGGCTGCCTGAAATGCTTACTGATTTAGAAAAAAATGCCATTCGCGACCACTATCGCACGATTTCTAAAAACCTTCCTCATTTTCGCCCACGCCACGCGCAACGCGAAATGCTCGCCGCCATTGCCAACGCATTTTCACGAACCCTGACTCGCGAAGACAACAGCGATACCCCGCCAGAGCGTCAAGGAGAAAGCATCGTTGTGATTGAAGGCCCAACAGGTGTCGGTAAAAGTTTGGCGTATCTGCTCGCTGGTGGCATTATGGCACAAACACGCGGCAAACGCTTGATTGTTTCCAGTGCAACAGTCGCTTTGCAAGAACAATTGGTTGGGCGCGATTTGCCTTTTGTGGTGGAAAAAAGTGGCTTGGAATTGAGTTTTGCATTGGCAAAAGGGCGCGGTCGCTATTTGTGTCCGTATAAATTATATCAATTGACTCAAAATCACGCGCAGCAAACCCTATTGGGCATAGAATCCCCCATATTATGGGAAAACAAACCACGTCCGCATGATTTGGATATTTTGTCTAACATGGCAAAACAATTCGCTAACCGCCAATTCAACGGCGACCGCGATACTTGGGTTGAAAAAATTGACGATTCATTGTGGCAAAAAGTGACCAATGATAGACACGGCTGCCTGAAAAACGGTTGCCCAAATCGCCCCGAATGTCCGTTTTTTTTGGCGCGTGATGCGTTAGAATCGGTTGATGTGGTGGTCTGCAATCATGATTTGTTGTTATCGGATATTAATATGGGCGGTGGCGTGATTTTGCCTGCGCCAGAAAACAGCTTCTATTGCATTGATGAAGCACATCATTTGCCCAAAAAAGCACTGAACCAATTCGCTGCGGAACATTCGTGGCTACACGCGATTTGGGCGTTGGAAAAATTGCCCGACATCACACAAAAAATTGCCAGACTTAGCGACAAAATCAATTTAGCCAATGCCGCTGATGATGCCGCCAGTGAACTGTTAGAATATTTCAATGAATGGCAATTTCATTTGCAAATCGCCCCCGAATTTAACCAAAATGATACTGCCGAACACGAAGCCATTTGGTTATGGGAAGATGGACAAATTCCCGAACCTCTGCAAACACTTACACACAACACTTACATTGTGGCACAAACTTTACTCAAACATTTGAATGAGTTAAATGATGCGCTTGGTCATGCCAAACGCGACAAAGAACAAAATCAACCAGAAATTGATGCGTTAATCAGTGAATTTGGTATTTTTATAGCACACGCCGAACAGATTTTGGACGTGTGGGAATTGATGGCAACCGTCATCAAAGACGAAAAAGAACCACCACTTGCCAAATGGATTAGTCGCCAATTTGAGGATAAACGATTGGATTATATGTTCCATGCCAGTCCGATTAGCAGCGCAAAAATGTTGGCAAATGGTTTGTGGCGGCGTGCTGCTGGTGTGGTGTTGACTTCAGCGACTTTGCAAAGTTTGGGGAGTTTTAATTTGTTGTTGCAACAAACGGGTTTGATTTGGTTGCCTGAAACCACCACATTGGCGTTAAACAGCCCATTTGATTTCGTGCAACAAGGCGAATTGTATTTACCGCCTTTGTCTGCTAGCCCGAAAGATTCCGTTGCCCACACCGATGAAGTGGTGCAGTGGTTGCCCAAATTGATTGATGACAAGGCGGCGGTTGGGACGTTGGTGTTGTTTACATCTCGTAAACAAATGAATGATGTGGCTTTCAGGCTGCCTGAAAATTTGTTGCCCTATGTTTTAATTCAGGGCGAACAATCCAAATCTAAATTATTGGAGCAGCATTATCAAGCTCTAAAAAATGGAAAACCCAGCATTATTTTTGGATTAGACAGTTTTGCGGAAGGTTTGGATTTACCACATGAAGCGTGTGTTCACGTGATTATTGTGAAGTTACCATTTTCCATGCCTGATAATCCAATTGAGAAAACGCAAAGTCGTTGGATTGAAAAACGCGGCGGCAAGCCGTTTATTGAGATTACTGTGCCTGAAGCGAGCATCAAATTGGTGCAAGCGGTGGGGCGACTGATTCGCACTGAAAACGATTATGGGCGCGTTACTATTTTGGACAATCGCCTGAAAACACAAAGATATGGTCAACAAATGTTGGCGTGTTTGCCACCGTTTCGGCGGATTGGTTAAAATTTTATGGTGTACGCAATGTGTTTTGCAGTCGTTATAAATTAACCTAATTTAACTTTCAGGCAGCCTGAAAGTTAAATTAGGTTTTTGAATCATGTTGATTAATATTGAAATTTAATGAAATTGCTTGGATTAACGGGTGTGCCGTTTTCGCGAATCTCAAAATGCAGTTTGAGTGTACCAAATTTATCGCTGTCGCCCATGGTAGCAATTTGTTGTCCACGTTTAACTTGCTGACCTTCACGCACCAACAATGGGGCTTCATTGCTACCGTAGGCGGTTAAATATTTTGAATTGTGCTGAATGATGACCAAATTGCCATAATCTTTCAAACTCTTACCGCTATATACCACTTGACCATTGGCTGCTGCAACCACTGCTTGTCCGCGTGAGCCTGATAAATAAATACTGTTTTTCTGATTTTTTTCAGTACCTTGACCAAATGGTTTGCTGATTTTGCCTTTGGTAGGCGATTGCCAAGTGATGCCTGCGACTTCTTGGCTGCTACTGGCAATTACAGGGGTGCTGGCAGGTGCTGTTACCGCAGGAGAGGCGGTTACGGTTGTGGTGGTTGTGCTGCTGATGGGTTTCACGCGCAAAGTTTGTCCTAAATGTACGGTGTTGTCTTCGCTAATATTATTCCAAGCGCGTAAATTTTCTTGGCTGATGCCGTAGCGTTTGGAGATGTTATAGACTGTGTCGCCTGATTGAACAACGTGTGTGTTGGCATTGACATCTACGGGTGAGTAATTGCCAACATAAGTATGCGGTTGTGTGGTTGTGTTGGTGGTGGCGACTGGTGTTTCTGCTGTGGTGGTTGTAGTGGTTGTAGTATTTGGATCGTAAGGTGTTGCACCATAAGGATTAGTTGAAGGATTACTTGTTGCGATAGCTGTAGTATCAGTTGTGGTTGTGGTGTCGGTTGCTGGGGTGTTGTAGCTGCTGTTGTCTAGCCCCGATACAACAGGGGCGGGCGTTTGTTGGGTAGCACACGCGCCTAATGAGAGCGCAGCAACGCTAATAGCAAGCAATTTGGTGTGATGTGGAGACATGAGATTTACTTTCTTGATGATTAAAACAGAAATTTGAGAATGTCCGCTATCATAATCAAAAGCTACTTTTTTCTCAAGTTTGGGCGGATTAATGTGTGGTATTTTGTGCGATAGGGCTTGACAATTTTTCATATTTGTTTTAGTTCACCGAAAAAAGGCAGCCTGAAAACCATATTTGTTGCGTGTTTTCAGGCTACCTGATTGGTATAAAATTTGCCTTACATTCGCACCAACTGAGACAAAAATCCATTTCACGTTGGTTATGAATACAGGTTCTGAGATGATTGATTATTTGGATTCTGTTTTCATGGTTTTACTCAATGCAAAGCCCACCACAAAGCCCACGACCGCAGGCAATAACCAACCTAAACCAGATGAGTAAAACGGTAAAATCGTTTTCAAAGTTGAATCAATTTGCATCACTAAGCCATCTTTTGCGCCATCGAGCATACTGTGTGCGGTTTTCCAGCCGTCTAAAATGGCAATGGGTAGCGTACCCAAAATGGTGCAAATATAAACAATACGTTTGCCACCAAACAAATTGTCTAAAAATGCCAATGCAATAATCGCCACCGTTAATGGATATAACAACATCAATACTGGTACAGAAAATTTAATAATCGCACTCAAGCCAAAGTTGGCAAAACCAAACGACACCAGCGTAAACATCAATACCCATTTACCATAAGTTAAACGATTGGGTAATAAACGGTCAAAATATTCTGCGCAAGATGTAATCAAACCCACTGCCGTGGATAAGCACGCCAAAAATACAATCACTGCCAATAAAATTTTACCAAAATGTCCGAAATAATGCCCCGCACTTTGGGATAAAACCGCGGCTCCTGTTTCTTGTACGCCAATCCCAGCCACGCTGGTTGCACCCATGTAGCCAATAAATACATACACTACCGCTAAACAGCCTGCCGCCACCAAGCCTGCGCGAGTGGTCAAACTTAAAACTTGGCGCGAATCTGTAATGCCCATTGCGCGTACCGCATCAATCACGATAATCGCAAACACCAATGATGCCAACGCGTCCATTGTGCCATATCCTTCAATTAAGCCTTTGGCAAATGCGCCAGTTTGGTAGGCATCGGTTGGCGCAGCTGGTTCGCCCATGGGTTTGATGGCTGCAGTCAACACCAAAATCGCGATGCTTAACAACAAAATGGGCGTTAAAATTTTGCCAATTCTGTCCACCAATTTTCCAGGAGAAATAGACAACCAATAAGAACATGCAAAGAAAAATAAACAAAATACACGTAAGGCGGTATCTTTAACGGTGGCAGACGCATCATCGCCCAAAAATGGTAATACGCCAATTTCAAATGACACAGTCGCCGTGCGCGGTGTCGCAAACAATGGACCAATCGCCAAATACAATGCCACCGTAAATATCACACCATACCAAGGTGTTACGCGTGAGGCCAATTGCTGCAAATCGCGTGAATTGGAATAACCCACCGCAATTACCCCCAGTAACGGTAAACCAGCACCCGTAATCAAAAAGCCCAACATGGTTTCCCAAATATGGTTACCTGCTTGTTGTCCCATGCTGGCTGGGAAAATCAAATTGCCTGCACCAAAAAACAGTGCAAACAGCATCAAGCCTGTGGCAATAAATGCTGATTTATTTGTGTTATTACTCATATTTTATTAACCTACAAAAATGTTATTCTTAAATATGTTTTGTGAATTTTCAGGCAGCCTGAAAACCACATCATACGGTAGATTGACAAATATACAGATTTTGCAAATAAATGTAAATTTGTTTTCATCAATTCCAATTATTCGATTGTGCTTTACACAAACATTTACCATAAGCTGATGCGTTTAATTTATAATTGCTCGTTTTTATTTTTCAGGCAGCCTGAAATAGGGTGGTTATCAAAAAATTATGGTAAAAAAGAACAAAATTCAAATGTTGTCGCATGAGTGGCGTGCTAGCACTTCGTTGGCTGGGGTGTACGCGTTGCGGATGCTGGGCATGTTTTTGGTGCTGCCTGTTTTGGCATTGCACGCACACGGTTTGGCAGCGCATTTACCTGAATCCGAACAACTTAAAATGGTGGGTTTAGCCATGGCGATGTATGGTTTGACTCAAGCCATTTTGCAACTGCCATTGGGGATTTTATCGGATAAAATCGGGCGCAAAAAAGTGATTTACATGGGTATGGCGGTATTTGCTGGGGGGAGTTTTTTGGCGGCGACAGCGCATTCGGTAGAAATGCTGGTGTTGGCGCGAGCGATTCAAGGAGCGGGCGCGGTGAGTGCGGCGGTAACCGCGTTACTGGCTGATTTGACACGCGAAGAAGTCCGAACACGTGCCATGTCTATGATTGGATTGAGTATTGGTCTGACATTTTCTGTGGGTTTGGTGTTGTCGCCGATTTTGACCAATTGGGTTGGTGTGAATGGTTTATTTATGATTATGGGGGTTTTGAGTGTGGCCAGTATTGTTTTGGTTGCTTTTTACACGCCCAACCCTGAACAATCTCATCTGCATCAAGATACCCAAGCACAAACCAGTCGTTTGGGCGAAGTGTTGCGAAACAGTCAATTATTACGCTTGAATTTTGGCATTTTTACCCTGCAAGCCGGTTTGATGGCGATTTTTACCGCGTTGCCATTTGCGTTACGCAATTTGGGTTGGGACAAAACCGAGCATTGGAAAATTTATTTGCCAGCTACGGTGATTGGTTTAGTTTTGATGGTTCCAGCGATTATTATTGGCGAAACGCGTCATAAATTGAAACCCGTATTTGTTTTAGGGATTTTATTGATTTTATTGGCACAATTTGGGTTGATTTTCAGCTTGCATTCTATTTGGGCGATTGGTGTGGCGTTGATTGTGTATTTTATTGGTTTTAATATTTTGGAAGCGAGTATGCCATCTTTGGTTTCCAAGATTGCGCCACCTGATTTAAAAGGTACGGCGATGGGTGTGTACAATACGCTGCAATCAATTGGGGTGTTTTCAGGAGGCATGATTGGTGCCAGAATGTACGCGGTGGCTGGATTTTCGGGGGTTTTTGGTTTTTGCTGTGTGTTAATTGGCGTGTGGTTGGTGTTGGCGATGACTGCACCTGCACCGTTACCCGTGAAAAATATCGTGTTGGCATTGCCTGAACAATGGCATAATCGTTTAGACGAGCTTTCAGGTAGCCTGAAAAATGTCGCAGGCGTGCAAACCGTGAGCTTTAGTGAAGATAAACGCAATATTTTTATCAAAGCATTACAACAAGGTTTTGACGAAGATAAAGTGAAACAAATTTTAACAGGAGTTTAAATGATATGTCATTGAATAAAGTGATGTTAATTGGGCGTTTGGGGCGAGACCCAGAAGTTCGTTATATGCCAAGTGGTGAAGCGGTGTGCAATTTTTCGCTTGCCACGTCCGAGAGTTGGAATGACAAAAAAAGCGGTAATCGCGTGGAGCGTACCGAATGGCACAATATTTCCATGTATGGGCGTTTAGCCGAAATTGCGGGGCAATACCTAAAAAAAGGCGGTCAAGTCTACATTGAAGGGCGCATTCAATCACGAAAATACACCGACAAGCAAGGCATGGAGCGCACCGCCTATGATATTGTTGCCAATGAAATGAAAATGTTAGGCAGTAAAAATGACAACAGCCATAGCGATAATGCGGATGGTTGGGACGATGGTGCTTATTCGTCTCATTCATACGCTGCTCCTAAAGCTGAAGTTGCTGATGCGCCTCCTCCCTCAGCACCACAAAAACGTTCTGCGCCTGTGGCACCCACTGTGCCAGTGGAAGATATTGATGAAGATATTCCATTTTAATTCATATGATTAAACAAATCAGGCAGCCTGAAAAATTGTTCTTCAGGTTGCCTGATTGTTTGGGCATGAATATTTACGCCAATAATGTTACCGAATCATCAACTTGATTGGATTTAATAACACGTTTACCGACAATTTTCAGGTTGCCTGAAATAAAATCTGCTACTGCTTGTGGCAACAATTGATGTTCCACTTTTAGCACGCGCGTGGCGATGTCGTCCGCCGTGTCGTTATCCAAAATCGGGACAACGCCTTGAGCAATAATCGCACCATTATCAAGCACTTCAGTTACAAAATGAATGGTGCAGCCTGAAATACGACAACCTTCGTCCAATGCTCGTTGATGCGTGTGCAAACCTGTAAACGATGGTAACAAAGATGGGTGAATATTGATGCAGCGATTTTCGTAATGCGCACAAAATTCGGGGGTCAAAATCCGCATAAAGCCTGCCAAAACCACCAAATCAGGGGCGTACTCATCAATTAATTGCATCATGGCGCGGTCAAAATCCATGCGGTTGGCGAAATCTTTGTGATTCAAGGCGGCAGTAGCGATACCATGTTCTGCGGCCCATGCCAAACCTGCGGCATTTGGGTTATTGGACAAAACAGCGACAACTTTAGCATTAGGAATAGCTGTGTTAACAATGGCTTGCATATTGCTGCCACGCCCTGAAATTAAAATGACAATGTTTTTCATGTTTTTGCTTTCAAAAAATATTTCAGGCTGCCTGAAAAAATCAACCCAACCGCATCATCTCAATTTGTTCTAAACTGCGTCCCAAAAATCGTTCGCCAATCGTCTGAAATCGCAATGGAATATCAGATACATAAAAGCGGTAATCGGGCATTTGTTGGCTGGTGTTGAGCAAATGGGCATCCAACAAAGCTTGTGCGGTGGCTTCGGCGGTTGTGATGGAAGAATCCACCAATTCTAATGTATTGGCTTCTTTTTTAATCAATGGTTTAAGTAATGGATAGTGGGTGCAACCCAGCACCAGTGTGTCCACATCTTCTGCCAAAATGGGCTTCAAATATTCGCGTACGGTTAGGCGCGTTACTTCGTGATCGAGCCAACCTTCTTCGACCAATGGCACGAGAATAGGGCTAGCTTGCGACAAAATCCGAGTATCGGGGTTTTGTGCGTGAATGGCGCGAGCGTAGGCGTTGCTGTTTACTGTGGTACTGGTGGCAATCACGCCAATATGGTTGTTGCGCGTGGTGGCAAGTGCGGCTTGTGCGCCTGCTTCAATGACGCTGATTATGGGCATATTGCCCACCATTTGTTGTACACGTTTGTAGGCAACGGCAGCAATGGTATTGCATGCAATCACAAGGGCTTTGACTTCATTTTGCAATAAAAATTCAACAATTTGTGCGGTAAATTCTTCAATTGTGTTACGCGATTTTACGCCATAGGGTACACGCGCAGTATCACCAAAATAGACAATGTTTTCATTGGGCAAGCGTTCCATCAAAGCGCGGACCACGGTTAAACCGCCCACACCCGAATCAAAAACGCCAATCGGTTTTTCGTTGTTCGGAGACATCATAATCAACTTTCAGGCAGCCTGAAAAAGTAAAGTGAGTATTTTACGCGTAATTTGATTTTCAGGCAGCCTGAAAAGCGTGTTTTCTTGTAAAGCCCCTTTGTTTTCATTATAATTTCGTCCAAGAAAAATGTTCAGGCAGCCTGAAACGGTTTCAGGCTGCCTGATTATTACTTAAATAATATTATTTTTATAAATCAAGGAATTAATATGTTAAATATTACCCTACCAGACGGCAGTGTGCGCCAATATGAGTCGCCCACTACTGTGATGCAAATTGCGCAATCTATTGGCGCAGGTCTTGCCAAAGTGACTGTGGCAGGCAAAGTCAACGGCGTGTTGCGCGATGCGTGCGACCCGATTACCGAAGACGCCACCGTACAAATCATCACACCCAAAGACCAAGACGGCGTGGAAATTATCCGCCATTCGTGTGCGCATTTGGTTGGGCACGCTGTGAAACAGTTGTTTCCCAATGCAAAAATGGTTATTGGGCCAGTGATTGACGAAGGTTTCTACTACGACATCGCCACCGAAAAACCATTCACACCCGAAGACATGGCAGCGATTGAAGAGCGCATGAAGCAGTTGATTAATCAAGATTATGACGTGATTAAAAAAATGACGCCGCGTGCTGAAGTGATTGAAATTTTTAAAAATCGTGGCGAAGAATACAAATTGCGTCTGATTGATGATATGGCGGACGACATCACCGAAATGGGCATGTATTTTCATCAAGAATACGTGGATATGTGTCGCGGTCCACACGTCCCCAATACACGTTTCTTGAAACATTTTAAATTAACCAAAATGTCGGGCGCATACTGGCGCGGCGACAGCAATAACGAGCAATTACAACGTATTTACGGCACAGCTTGGGCAAACAAAGACGAGCTCAAAGCCTACATCACGCGCATTGAAGAAGCAGAAAAACGCGACCATCGCAAATTAGGTAAGCAATTGGATTTATTCCATTTGCAAGACGAAGCGCCTGGTATGGTGTTTTGGCATCCACGCGGTTGGGCATTGTGGCAAGTCATTGAGCAACATATGCGCCACGAATTGACAGCGGCGGGTTATCAAGAAGTGAAAACGCCACAAGTGATGGACAAAACTTTTTGGGAAAAATCAGGGCATTGGGCGAACTATAAAGACAATATGTTTTTGACTTCATCGGAAAAACGCGATTATGCCGTTAAACCCATGAATTGTCCCGGACACGTTCAAATTTTTAATCACGCGTTGCGTTCGTACCGTGATTTGCCGATGCGTTTGGCGGAATTTGGTTCGTGCCACCGCAATGAGCCAAGCGGTGCGCTGCATGGTTTGATGCGTGTGCGTGGTTTTGTGCAAGATGACGCGCATATTTTCTGTACCGAAGACCAAATCGCTGAAGAAACACGTAAATTTAATTTGCTGGTGATGAAAATTTATCAACAGTTTGGTTTTGAAAACGTGAGCATTAAATTATCGTTACGCCCCGAAAAACGTGCAGGCAGCGATGAAATTTGGGATAAAGCCGAACAAGGTTTGCGCGATGCTTTGACCGCTTGCGGTGTGGAATGGGAAGAATTACCTGGCGAAGGCGCATTTTATGGCCCGAAAGTAGAGTATCACATCAAAGACGCATTGGGACGCTCTTGGCAATGTGGCACAATTCAATTAGATTTTGTGCTGCCTGAACGCTTGGACGCGGAATACGTTACCGAAGACAACAACAAAGCTCGTCCTGTGATGTTGCACCGTGCGATTTTGGGTTCGTTGGAACGCTTTATCGGCATTTTGATTGAAGAACACGCGGGTTCGTTCCCGTTGTGGCTCGCACCTGTACAAATGGTGGTGATGAATATTTCCGAAGGTCAAGCGGCTTACGCAGCAGAAGTGCAAGCGAAATTGCAGGCAGCTGGTTTCCGCGTGGATTTGGATACGCGCAACGAAAAAATTGGCTACAAAATTCGCGACAACAGCACCATGCGTTATCCGTATCAATTAACGGTCGGCGACAAGGAAATGGCAAACGGTCAAGTTTCCATTCGCAAAAAAGCAGAGAATTTGGGCAGTGTCAGCGTAAACGAGTTGATTGAGATGTTGAAAAAAGAAATTGCGGAAACAATTGGGCAACCTTGATGAGGTAAAATTTCAGGCTGCCTAGAACCCAAAAAACATCAAGAGTGAATATTCTCCTAAACGATATTCACTCTTTTTGTTTATTCAACGGTTGGCGGAACACCAGTCGGGTTTTTGAAACGATTGTACGCAAACAAATATTGTTCAGGAAAACGCCTAATCCATTGTTCTATATTGTTATTGATGATTTGTGCATCATGTTGTTTGTTGCCATTCAGGCTGCCTGAAAGCGGGGCAATGTGCAACGCAAATCCACGTCCATTTGTCAGCCGTTCGCCCACAAAAAACAATGTACGTACATGATTAATTTGCGCTAATTTGCTCGCTAATGTCATGGTTAGTGCGGGTTTACCGAAAAAATGCGCCCACACGCCATCGCCTTCGGCAGGGTCGGGGACGTGGTCGGGTAGCACAATTGTGGCTTCGCCAGCGCGTAGGGCTTTGATGATTTGTTTGACGCCTTGCAAATTGGTTGGGGCGGTTTTGCCTTTGCCACGTACGCGCCCTAATTGCATGATTTCATTAAATGCTTTGATTTGAGGCGGTTTATACATGGCGGTAAGTGGAAATGGCAGCCGTTCACTCAAATAACGTCCAGCCAAATCGTAGCTCCCCAAATGTGGTGTCAGCAATAATAAACCTTGATTTTGCGATAAAGCAGCTTGAATATGCTCCCAACCATAAACTTCATGAAATAATGCAGAAATCTCTTCAGGCTGCCTGAAAAACGCCACAGGCAACTCTAAACCACCTTTGATGGTTTCTTGACAAACGTGTAATACGGATTTTTTATCATGAGGTAATTGCGCAATTTGTAAATTTTCAGCAATTTTATTGCGTTCTCGTGGTACGGCGTAATACATAACATAACCTAAAATATTGCCCCAAAAATGCAATATGGGCAATGGTATGCGAGAAATGAATTTAAATAATAAAATCAACATAATCAATTATTTTTTTATTTGAGATTGAGAGGAATTATACGCTATCTTTTATCACGATATAATATCATTAGTTATTTGGTATTAGAAATTCATTATTCTTTTGGGTTGTTTGGGCTGCTTTTGGTGCATTCAGTTGTACGGACAAGATTTGTATAATAAAACGCACGATTAAATTTTCAGGCTGCCTGAAACACACGAGAACACATCATGAATTTAACCGACCCATTCAACCGCCGATTAAGCTATTTGCGCTTATCTATCACGGATTTATGCAATTACCGTTGCAATTATTGTTTGCCCAACGGCTATCAAGGCAAAGCCAAACCCGATGAACTCACGCTGCCTGAAATTGAAACGTTGGTGGCGGTATTCGCACAAAACGGCACGCGCAAAATTCGTTTGACAGGCGGCGAACCGACTTTACGCGCCGATTTGCCCGATATCATCGCAGCGTGTCGTGCCAATCCCGAAATTCAACACATCGCACTCACGACTAACGCATTCAAATTAGGTAAATTATTTCCGCAATACCGCGTCGCAGGTTTGGACAAATTAAATGTGAGTATTGACAGTTTTCAGCCCGAAACGTTCCACAAAATCACAGGTAAAAACGAATGTCATCACATTTTGAATGATTTGGAACAGATTTTGGCAGATGGGTTTAATAATATTAAAATCAATACATTATTGTTGAAAGAACATATTGAACAAACTTTGCCTGATGCGATTGAATTTGTGAAAACGCGTCCCGTTACTTTGCGATTTATTGAATTGATGCAAACGGGTGATAATTTTCATTTTTTTAATCAACAGCATATTTCTACCAGCAAAATTGAACAAACCCTAATTTCACAAGGTTGGCAACTCAAACCACGTGATGAACATTCAGGACCCGCCCGTGAATATTATCATCGTGATTTTGCAGGCGGAATGGGTTTCATTGCGCCATACAGCAAGGATTTTTGCCATTCGTGTAATCGTTTGCGCATTACTTCACAAGGGAAAATGCACCTATGTTTATTTGGTGGAATAGCGTATGATGTGCGTGATTTTTTGCGCAATAATGACCGCGCAGGATTAAGCCAATTTTTACACGAAACCATTCGCGAAAAACCCGAACATCATTATTTGCACGACAAAAAAGTCGGTTTAATCAGAAACTTATCCATGACAGGGGGCTAACACAATGTCCAATAATCAAATTCCAGATAAAGACAATCCATTCAAAAAACCTGCACCTGCATTTCGTCCGTTGAATGTGCATATTTTAACGGTAACCGATACCCGAACCGCCAAAGAAGACGGTAGCGGCAATTATTTGGCGGACGCGATTGAGGCTGCTGAACACGTTTTGCATTCACGTGATTTGGTTCGTGATGAGTTGTACGGTATTCGTGCCAAAGTGTCGGTAGCGATTGCGCATCCTGAAATTGACGTGATTTTAATTACAGGTGGAACGGGTATGTTTCCGCGCGATGTAACGCCTGACGCAGTAGAATTGTTGTTTGATAAGAAAATTGATGGTTTTGGCGAAATGTTTCGTGCAGTTTCATTTGAAGAAATTGGTATGTCTACAATCCAATCGCGTGCAATTGCGGGCATTGCCAATCAAACACTGATTTTCTGTTTACCAGGTTCAACGGGGGCATGTCGCACGGCTTGGGAAAAAATCATTCAAAAACAATTAGACCCACGCATTGAAAGTTGCGGTTTTACGCGCGTGTTTAATATGTGGGATAAGGCGTAATTTGGAAGCGTGGATGGCTTGTCCGCGTTTTCAGGCAGCCTGAAAATAAATGATGAATAATAACAATCCAGTACTTATTCTCTGTGGTGGACGCAGTTCGCGTATGGGCAGCCCTAAACCGCTTTTGATGTTTGGCGGTCAAACGCTGATTGCGCGACAAGTCACCAACGCTTTGTCAAATCGCCCTGTTTGGTTGGCGGCGGACAACACGCGTTTTCCGAATACAGATGGCGCACATTATTTGCCCGACCAATTGCCTGGAAAGCAGGGCGCGTTATCAGCGATTTTACCCGCGTTGGAATTGGCAAAAAAACAAGGACTTTCAGGAATTTATGTCTTGTCATGTGATACTTTATTGCTGCCTGAACAACTGATTTCATTATTTCAATCTGTTCAAGATAATTCTGTTTTTAAACAAGGTATTACATTATTGAATGATGATGGGCAATTTTTGCCATTATTGGCGCATTGGTCTGTTGAAGTTGCAGGCAGCCTGAAAAATGCGTTAGAACAAAATAATAAGCGTGTTCAATGGTTTGTGAAATCGCAGCCACATCAATCCATTGATTTACCAAGAGAATGGGCAAAATTTTGTCATTTTAATACGCCTAATGAATTTGAATTGGCGAAATTGGCGTTTCAGGCAGCCTGAAAATGTTTTTGAGAATAATATGAGTAAAATCACACATTTGACATCAGACGGACACACGCATATGGTGGACGTTTCTGATAAAGCCGTTACCAAACGCATGGCGATTGCCGAAGGGACGGTTTATTTTCCGCCCGAAATTTACGCTCAAATCCAAGCGTCTCACAGGCAAACCGCCAAAGGCACAATTACCGAAATTGCCCGAATTGCGGGGATTATGGCAGCAAAAAATACCGCCAGTATTATTCCACTTTGTCATCCGATGATGTTGGAACGTTGTAAATTATTTTTTGAATATCAAGATGATACAAATAGTTTGCACATTCGTGCAGAAGTGGGCATTACCCACAAAACAGGTGTGGAGATGGAAGCATTGACCGCCGTATCTGCTGCTGCGCTAACCGTATATGACATGACCAAAGCGTTAAGCCATGACATTGTGATTGGCGATATTCAACTTGTTCATAAATCAGGTGGGAAAAGTGAATTTAATCGTTAATTGAGTATGTTGGACGTTTGAATCTGACTTACATATCAGGAAATTTATAAAATGTTAAAATTAATTAATGTGTTATATTTTGCTGCCTTGCGTGAACAGGCAGCGCAAGAGCAAGAATCGCGCCAAACTGCCGCTCATACACCGGCTGAACTCTACACCGAATTACAGGCTGTCTATCACTTTAATTTACCAAAAGAACGCTTACGCGTGGCAGTCAATCATGCGTTTTGTGATTGGCAAACTGAATTGAAAGATGGCGATGTGGTGGCGTTTATTCCGCCTGTTTCAGGAGGTTAAAATGAATCAATACTTTGATATTACAGAAAATAAGATTGACCCAAATATTTTACGTGAACAACTCACGCAAAAAGCCAATTGTGGTGCGTTTTGCAGTTTTGAAGGTTGGGTTCGCAATTACAATGACGGTAAAGGCGTGGATTATTTGATTTATTCCACTTATTTGGAATTGGCTTTGGTGCAAGGTAAAGCCGTGATTGAGCAAGCAAAACAACAGTTTAAAATAGAAGATGCTGTGTGTGTGCATCGCGTTGGGCGGTTGGATATTGGCGATATGGCGGTTTGGGTGGGTGTAACTGCAGGGCATCGTGATGCGGCATTTGCGGCTTGCCGTTTCATCATCGATACCGTGAAAGCTGAAGTGCCTATTTGGAAACAGGAATTTTATGCCGATAAAATCAATAAAACGGCTTGGTTGGTTAATCCAGAAGCGTTGTAAACAACGCTGGTCTAAAAATAATGTGGCTTGCTGCCACATTATTTTAATGAACAAATGTTGTGGAATGGGTTACTACTAATTTATTTTGATTTTTTGCTTGACATTGATTACAGTATCTTCTAATTTTAATCGGTGCTGATTATTCTAGATGCAATACCGCAGATGTGTAAACGTCTTGCACATCATCTAAACTTTCCAGTGCGTCCAATAGTTTTTGCATTTTCACCGCATCATCGCCAGTTAAAACGGTTTCGTTTTGTGCTCTCATGGTTACATCGCCAGCTTGTGATGTAAAACCTGCGGTCTCTAGAGCTGATTTTACTGATGCCCAATCTGAAGGTGTGGTAATCACTTCAATAATGCCTTCATCATCAACAATGACGTCTTCCGCACCAGCTTCCAAAGCAGCTTCCATTAATTTGTCTTCGTCTGCATCGGTAAAAACTAAATAACCTTGATGCACGAAATTGAACGCCACGCATCCATCTGTACCCAAATTGCCGCCGTTTTTAGTGAATGCGTGTCGCACATCTGCAACAGTACGTGTTTTATTATCGGTCATGCAATCCACCATCAAAGCTGCGCCACCGATGCCATAGCCTTCATAGCGAAGTTCAATATAATCAACACCTTCTAGGTTACCAGTACCTTTGTCAATGGCGCGTTGTACGTTGTCTTTGGGCATATTGGCATCCCAAGCTTTATCCATAGCCAATCGTAGACGTGGATTGGAAGCAGGGTCGCCACCACCTTCACGTGCCGCAACAGTGATTTCTTTGATTAATTTGGTAAAAATTTTGCCACGCTGTGCATCAACACGCGCTTTTTTGTGTTGAATATTGGCCCATTTACTGTGTCCCGCTAAGAATTGCTCCATTTAAAAAAACACGAATTCTAACATAAAATAAAACAGATAAAGAAACTTTCAGGTTGCCTGAAAAAAGCAAAAAACGTCAACAGAAAGATTTAAAAGACAAAAAAACAATAGAAATAAGCACGGTAGTCATGTACAATGAAACTCGTTGTAATTAATTCAAATAATTGGTTAAATGATTGATGAATAAAGCAGACTTTTTTCACATTTTTTTACAAAAATCTTGACTAATTCAACGCGTTTTATTATGATTCGGGCAATTTGAAGTAGGGTATAGCAATGATTAAGTTAGCAATAACGCAATGGGTAGTCCTATTTCTATTAGCTATCGTGCTTTATGTTGTTTGGGGCGTACATCATGCGGTATCGTTGTTGTTGGGGGGTGCATCATATGCGATACCTACTTTGATTTCTGTATTATTTTTAAATTTTTTGAAACCTTATCCTGCGTTAGCAGGCGGTGGATTTGTTCTAGCAGAAAGTTTAAAAATACTATTATCGCTAATCTTAATGATTGGTTCTTTCTTTGTTTATCCGAATGTCTATTTTTTATCCTTTTTTACAGGGTTATTAATTGTCAGTCATTTGATTTTTTTGTTATTTTTGAAGGTTTATCGTTATGGCAGCAAGTGAAGCAATGAATCCCGCCGATTATATTAAGCATCATTTACAAAGTTTGACCAGTGTCGCAGATGTAACTCATGGGCAAGGTTTGAAAAATATTGCTGATTTTTCATTTTTTAATCTTGATGCTATTTTCTTTTCCATTGTTTTGGGTATGCTGGGCAGTTATTTTTTGTATCGTGGTGCTAAATCTGCGACTGCTGGCGTGCCTAATCGTTTTCAGGCTGCTGTTGAGTTATTATTTGAATTTGTTGATGATATGTGTAAAAGCATTATTCATAATGATGAGTCGCGCAAAGTGGTTGCCCCATTGGGGCTGGCGCTGTTTGTTTGGATTTTCCTGATGAATGCGATGGATTTGTTGCCGGTTGATTTATTGCCGACAATTTGGCAGGGGATGACAGGTCAGCATCATGCATTGTTGCGTGTTGTGCCAACTGCGGATTTGAATACGTCATTGGCTATTGCGATTGGGGTGTTGCTGATTTGTATTTATTACAGTGTTAAAATTAAGGGTTTAGGTGGCTGGATTCATGAGTTATTCACTGCACCGTTTGGTCCTTGGTTGGCACCTGCTAATTTCATCTTAAATATTCTGGAATTTTTATCTAAAACAGTATCACATGGTATGCGATTGTTTGGTAATATGTATGCGGGTGAGTTGGTATTCTTATTGATCGCATTACTGGGTGGTGGTGTTTATGCATCTGGTCATATTGGTTTGATTGATCCATTTTTGGTTATTTTCCATTTGATTGCAGGTTCGGCTTGGGCGATTTTCCATATTTTAATTATTACATTACAAGCGTTTATTTTTATGGCATTGGCGTTTGTATATATTGGTCAAGCACATGATCATCATTGATTAATAATTTATTTATTTTTTTAGTTTTATTTTCTTCTACACTACTATATCTCTTAAGGAGTTTAACATGGGTTTAATTGCTATTGCATGTGGCTTAATTGTGGCATTGGGTGCGTTAGGTGCTTCTATTGGTATCGCGATGGTGGGTTCTAAATATTTAGAGTCTTCTGCACGTCAGCCTGAATTGATTGGTCCATTGCAAACTAAATTGTTCTTGATTGCTGGTTTGATTGATGCGGCATTTTTGATTGGTGTTGCTATTGCCTTGTTGTTCGCGTTCGTTAATCCGTTCCAAGGCTAATAAATTATCCTAGCGGATTTGATTAACCCTAACGAAAAGGTTAAGTAAAGTGAATTTAAATGCAACCTTAATCGTTCAAGTGTTTGTTTTTATTATTTTGGTTGGTTTTACGGTAAAGTATGTATGGCCACCAATTGCAAAAGCACTTGATGAACGTGCTAACAAAATTGCCGAAGGTTTGGCTGCTGCCGAGCGTGGGAAAAGTGATTTTGAACAAGCAGAAAAGAAAGTTGCAGAACTCTTATCCGAAGGTCGCACACAAGTTACTGAATTAGTAGCTAATGCGGAAAAGCGTGCAGCACAGATTGTAGAAGAGGCTAAAACTCAAGCTGCAAATGAAGCTGCTCGCATTACAGCACAAGCCAAAGCTGATGTCGAAACAGAAATTAATCGTGCACGTGAAGTGTTGCGTGAGCAAGTGGCTGTTTTGGCTGTAAAAGGAGCTGAATCTATTTTGCGTTGTGAGATTGATGAAAAACAACACGCGAAATTATTGAGCACTTTAAAGCAGGAGCTGTAATCGTATGAGTGAGTTCGCAACTGTTGCCCGTCCTTATGCTAAAGCATTGTTTGAATTAGCTGAAAAAAATAAGCAAGTTGAAACATGGCTGAATGGTCTTGTGGAATTGGCTTGGTTAATACAACAAGCCAAAGTCGCAGATTTCTTGGAACAGGCAGATTGGAGTGCGACACAAAAAGCAGATGAATTAATTCGCCTACTGGCTGAATCTCCAGCCGTTAAACAAGCCGAATTTCGAAATTTTGTTCATGTTGTCGCTCAAGAAAAAAGATTGGCTGCTTTGCCTGAAATTTATGTTCAATATAGAAATTTTGTACTGTCTCGCAATAACACCAAACAAGCTGTTATTTATACTGCGTTTGATATTGCAGGAGAGGGTCAAAGAGCAAAAATTATTAGTGACTTGGAGCAGCATTTTAATACTCGGTTGCAGGCTACATTCAAAACACAGCCCGATTTAATTGGTGGTGTGAAGGTTGAAGTAGGTGATCAAGTATTGGATTTGTCGGTGCAGGGCAAATTAAAAACTCTGTATACGACTATGACAAATTAGGAGAGTTTTCATGCAGCTTAATCCTGCTGAAATCAGTGATTTGCTGAAAGCCAAAATTGAGAACTTGAATACCAAACAGGAAGTTCGTACACGTGGTACGGTTATTTCTGTAACTGATGGTATTGTTCGTGTACATGGCTTGTCAGATGTAATGCAAGGCGAGATGCTGGAATTTTCTGGTAATACTTTCGGCTTGGCGATGAATTTGGAGCGTGATTCGGTTGGTGCTGTGGTTTTAGGCGAATACGAACACATCAAGGAAGGCGACGAAGTAAAATGCACTGGACGTATTTTGGAAGTGCCAGTTGGTCGCGAATTGGTGGGTCGCGTGGTTAATGCACTGGGTCAGCCTATTGATGGTAAAGGTCCAATTAACACAAATAAAACTGCACCTATTGAGAAAATTGCTCCAGGTGTAATTGCTCGTCAGTCTGTTGACCAACCTATGCAAACTGGTATTAAAGCGATTGATTCAATGGTGCCGGTTGGTCGTGGTCAGCGTGAATTAATTATTGGTGACCGTCAAACAGGTAAGACAGCCGTTGCTTTAGATGCCATCGTCAATCAAAAAAATACAGGTGTTATCTGTATTTATGTTGCCATTGGTCAAAAGGCTTCTTCTATTGCAAACGTTGTGCGTAAATTAGAAGAGCATGGTGCAATGGGGCATACGATTGTTGTCGCTGCTACTGCTTCTGAAGCAGCTGCCTTGCAATTTATTGCACCTTATTCAGGCTGCACGATGGGGGAATTCTTCCGTGATATTGGTGAAGATGCTTTAATTGTGTACGATGACTTGTCTAAGCAGGCTGTTGCGTATCGTCAAATTTCTTTGCTGTTACGCCGCCCACCAGGTCGTGAGGCGTATCCGGGTGATGTATTCTACTTGCATTCACGTTTGTTGGAGCGTGCTGCACGCATTAACGCAGTTGAAGTAGAAAAATTAACCAATGGCGCAGTCAAAGGTAAAACAGGTTCATTGACCGCATTGCCGATTATTGAAACCCAAGCTGGCGATGTTTCTGCATTTGTACCAACTAATGTGATTTCTATCACAGACGGTCAGATTTTCTTGGAAACAGATTTGTTTAACTCTGGTATTCGTCCAGCGATTAATGCGGGTATTTCTGTTTCTCGTGTAGGTGGTGCTGCACAAACTAAAGTTATCAAAAAGTTAGGCGGTGGTATCCGTTTAGCTTTGGCACAGTACCGTGAATTGGCAGCGTTTTCGCAATTTGCTTCTGATTTAGATGAAGCAACGCGCAAACAGTTGCAGCATGGTGAGGTGGTAACTGAATTAATGAAACAAAAACAATTTAATACATTAAGTACAGCAGAAATGGCATTGACTTTGTGGGCAATTAATAATGGCTCATATGGTGATGTGCCTGTATCAAAGGCACTGGCTTTTGAGGCAGATTTCTTATCGTTTGTGCGTACTCAACATGGTGAATTGTTGAATGCTGTCAATGCTTCGGGTGCACTATCTGAAGAACATGAAAAAACACTGACAGAAGCTATGAAAGTGTTTAAGGCTTCTAACAACTATGCGTCTTAATTTTTTTTGAGGCATAAACTAAGGGGTCTAAAATGGCAGTAGGTAAAGAGATTCTTACCAAAATTCGCAGTGTACAAAATACACAAAAAATTACCAAAGCGATGCAAATGGTATCAACCTCTAAAATGCGCAAGACTCAAGAGCGTATGCGCTTGGCTCGTCCTTACGCAGAGAAAGTTCGTTCTGTTATGAACCAGCTGGCGCAAACGCATGAATATCATGGCGTTAAAATCTTGGAGCAACACAAGAATGTGAAGCGTGCTGGCTTTATTTTAATTACCACAGACAAAGGTTTATGTGGTGGTTTGAATGCCAATTTACTGAAAAGATTTTTCGCTAAAGTTCAAGAATATCAAAGTCAAGGCGTTGAAGTTGATGTTGTGTGTTTTGGTGGCAAAGGACTAATGGCTTGCCAAAGAATTGGTTTAAATGTTGTTGCAAGTGTAACAAATTTGGGTGATACCCCTAAAATGGAAATTCTGTTGGGTCCTTTATCTGAATTTTTCAAACGTTACATTGATGGCGAATTAGACATTATTCATTTAGTGTATTCAGGTTTTATCAATACAATGAAGCAAGAGCCACGCTCAGAAGTATTATTGCCAATTGGTTCAAATGTATTGAACGAAGATTTGACCGGTGAAGAACGTAAATTTAACTGGGATTATTGTTATGAGCCTGATCCATTAACTGTGTTGGAATATTTGGTTCGCCGTTATTTAGAATCTGTGGTTTATCAAGCAGTTAGTGATAATATGGCTTCTGAACAAGCTGCTCGTATGGTTGCAATGAAAGCAGCAACCGACAATGCAGGGAATGCTATTAAAGAATTGCGCTTGGTGTATAACAAATCTCGTCAAGCAGCGATTACTACAGAATTGTCAGAAATTGTGGCAGGCGCGGCAGCCGTTTAAGGCAGCCTGAAGACCTGTCAAGAAGATTAGGATACGATAATGAGCCAAGGCAAAATCGTACAAATCATTGGTGCGGTAGTTGATGTGGAATTTCCACGCGACTCCATTCCACGCGTTTATGATGCGTTGAAACTGGTTGATGTTGATTTGACACTGGAAGTGCAACAACAATTGGGTGATGGCGTGGTTCGTACCATCGCCATGGGTAGTACCGATGGTTTAAAACGTGGTTTAGCAGTAAATAATACAGGTGCACCAATTACTGTGCCTGTTGGTAAAGCAACTTTGGGTCGCATTATGGATGTATTGGGTAATCCTGTTGATGAAGCAGGTCCGATCGGTTCAAATGAAACGCGTGCGATTCACCAACCCGCTCCAAAATTTGATGAGCTTTCTAGTGCAACAGAATTACTGGAAACAGGCATTAAAGTGATTGATTTACTTTGCCCATTCGCTAAAGGTGGTAAAGTAGGTTTGTTCGGTGGTGCGGGTGTGGGCAAAACCGTTAATATGATGGAATTGATTAATAACATCGCCAAAGCACATAGTGGTTTGTCTGTGTTTGCAGGTGTGGGCGAACGTACTCGTGAAGGTAATGACTTTTATCACGAGATGAAAGATTCCAATGTATTGGATAAAGTAGCGATGGTGTACGGTCAGATGAATGAACCACCTGGTAACCGCTTGCGTGTTGCTTTAACTGGTTTGTCTATGGCGGAGCATTTCCGCGATGAAAAAGATGAAAATGGTAAAGGTCGTGATGTATTGTTCTTTGTGGACAATATTTACCGTTACACATTAGCGGGTACTGAAGTATCTGCATTGTTGGGTCGTATGCCATCTGCGGTGGGTTATCAACCAACGCTGGCTGAAGAAATGGGTCGTTTACAGGAACGTATTACCTCTACCCAAACAGGTTCGATTACTTCTATTCAGGCCGTATATGTACCAGCCGATGACTTGACAGACCCTTCACCAGCAACGACTTTCGCTCACTTAGATGCGACCGTAGTATTAAGTCGTGATATTGCATCGTTGGGTATTTATCCAGCCGTAGATCCATTGGATTCTACTTCACGTCAATTAGACCCGATGGTATTGGGTCAAGAGCATTACGATGTAGCGCGTGGTGTACAGTCTACTTTGCAAAAATACAAAGAATTGCGCGATATTATCGCTATTTTGGGTATGGACGAGTTATCTGATGAAGATAAGTTAACAGTGATGCGTGCACGTAAAATCCAACGTTTCTTGTCTCAACCATTCCATGTGGCTGAAGTGTTTACTGGTTCTCCAGGTAAATATGTCGCGTTGCGTGATACCATTGCTGGCTTTAAAGCGATTCTCTCTGGCGAATACGATCACTTACCTGAACAAGCGTTCTATATGGTAGGCGGTATTGAAGAAGCTGTTGAGAAAGCAAAAACCTTAAACTAAGGAGGCTAGCATGAGTACCATGCAAGTTGAAGTGGTCAGTAACGAACAGAGCATTTACGAGGGAGAAGCCAGTTTTGTGGTTGTTCCTACAGTAAATGGCGAGCTTGGTATTTATCCACGACATGAGCCTGTGATGAGTTTGGTTCGCCCTGGTGCATTGCGTTTGACCATGCCCGATGGGAAAGAAGAAGTTTTGGTAGCGATTGCAGGTGGCGTATTGGAAGTGCGTCCCCATAAAATCACAGTATTGGCTGATGTTGCGGTGCGTAGTTCAGAAATGGATGAAGCGCGTGCAACCGCAGCGAAAAAAGCAGCCGAAGAAAGTTTGGCAAAAGCACAAACACCTGGTTCACGTGCTAAAGCTGAAATCGCTTTGGAAGCGGCTATCGCCCAACTCAAAACTTTGGATTATATTAAAGCGCATAAACATAAGTAAATTTGCCTAAAAAGCCATTTCTTAATCATAGGAATGGCTTTTTTGTTTTCAGGCAGCCTGAAAATTTAATTACAGCCAACCACGTTTTTTGAAAAATACAAGCAATCCAATAATAATAAACAATAAAATCGCCAAAACCATGAAATAACCATAATGCCAATGTAATTCGGGCATATTGTCAAAATTCATGCCGTAAATCCCTGTAATAACGGTTAACGGCATGAAAATAATCGTAATGACCGTCAAAACACGCATTTGTTGATTTAATCGATTAGATTGAAAAGACAATTGAATGTCCATCATGCTGTGTACAGAATCTCGCGCCATGTCCAACGTTTCAATTAATTGCAAAATATGGTCGTTTACATCACGCAAATAAAGCTGCGTGTCGCCACTAAAAATACGAAAATTACCACGCAATAATTGCCCAGTCATCTCACGTAGTGGCAATAAATTGCGCTGTAATTTCATCGCATCACGTTTGAGTTTGTGAATTTTGCTCAATAATTCTTCATCGCGTCCTGTGTTTTTGAAAATTTGTTTGTCTAGCGATTCTACGCGGTCGTTGTAGCCGCCGAGTGTGGCAAAATAATCATCTACAATTCGGTCTATAAAATGGTAGACGAGAAACTCTATGCTTTTGCTGCGAATATTGTATTGGTTAGCGGCAAATTGCGCGTGTAAATTGCTGAATAAACCCAATGGGCGATTCTGAAAACTGAAAATATAATCCGCACCAACAATCAAATAAACTGTATCGGTATTCAATTTACTGCCCGAATACTGATTGACGTGCAAAACCATAAACAAATAATCGCCGTAATCTTCAATTTTGGGGCGTTGTTGGCTGGAGAGTAAATCTTCTATTACCAATTCATGCACCCCGTAGGGCGCGAGCAAATTGTGCAGCAAAATAGGGTCGTTAATGCCCACGCAATGCAACCATTCTTTTTGTTCATCAAGTATATATGGTTCTGGATTTTGTTGTTGTGCGTCTTTCAGGCTGCCATCTGATTGCGGAAAGTAAATGCTGCTGCGGTAATCGTGTTCGCTGTAAAAAGTTTGGTATACCGCGTGTGGTGGCGATTGGTCAGTGTTGCTGCGTCGGGGGAGCTGATGATTCATATTGAATTTATTCCGTGTCAAAATCAAGTAATGATGTTGCCTGAAAAAAGCATTTTTCGCAACAAAATGAACTTTCAGGCTGCCTGAAAGTTTGATGATATAATTCAGCTTTACTTTTTATTCTGTGATACGCCATGTTGTTATCCAATCCGAGTTATCTCAATAGTCAGCCCCATTTTAAAGCCATGTTTTTTAATATGGCTGCACTGGCTGCGGTTTCTATACCGTTATTGGTGCAATTGCCTGTGGGTGTGGTGGCGGTATTTGGCATTTTTTTGTTGATTCGATTGGTTTTGTTGTCCAAAGGTATTACCACATTGAAAAAATGGCAATTGTTTATATTGGCAATAGGTATGGCTGCATTGGTCATGCAGCAGTTGGGGACGATTATCGGGTTGGAAGGCGGTGCATCTCTTTTGCTGTTGTTGTCGTTGCTCAAGTCGTTTGAAGGCAAAACGCGCCGTGATTGGCAAGTTTTGGTTGTGGTGATGATGTTTTTGTTGGCGGCTGGGATTTTGTTTGAACAGGGTTTGCTCGCCAGTTTGTGGGTGATGGTTTGTTTGGTGTTGATGGCAACTTCGTTGGCGGTGTTGAACGAATTGCGCTTTCAGGCTGCCTTTCGTCAAAGCGTACTGGCTTTTTTATTGTCATTATTGCCCACGATTGTGCTGTTTGTGGCGATGCCGCGCCGTGAAATGCCATTGTGGGGTATGCCGCAGATTAAAAATGAACAGCAAGCGACCACTGGTCTGTCTAATAGCATGAAACCTGGCAGCATCAGTAATTTGGTGCAAAGTAATGAGCCTGTTTTTTCTGCCATATTTGACAATCAATATCAGCCACAACAAAAAGATTTGTATTGGCGAGTGTTGTTATTGTCGGGTTATTCTGGGTCGGAATGGTACGCAGCACGTGATTTTGCTGATGGCGCAGTACCTAAAAATACAGAACAAACCATAACTTATCATGTGATGATGCAAGACGATAAAGGGCGTGTACCTGCTTTGGATTATCCTGTTGATGTGGATAAACAGCGTGGTTTGCATCGTGAAGCAGGTAATATGGTGCGTGTATTGAGCCGTCAGGGTGTACGGCGATTTGATTTACAATCGGCATTGAGCGATGAATTACCGCATCAATTGAATAAAATTGCGCAAGAATGGTACACCAGGCTGCCTGAAAACACTAACCCGCGCACACGCGCATTGGCACAGCAATTGTGGCAACAAGCAGGTGGCGATGCAGAAAAGTTTGTTCAGACTGCCTATTTGTATTTGAAGAAAAATCAATTTAGTTATACATTGAATCCGCCTTTGCTGAATTCGTCTCACAAAACTGATGAATTTATTTTTGAGAGCAAATTGGGATTTTGTGAACATTATTCTGATGCGTTTGTGATTTTGATGCGTTCGGCGGGGTTGCCAGCGCGTGTGGTTACGGGTTATCAGGGAGGTGAGTACAACGAAGAAGGCGGATTCTGGCAAATTCGCAGTAAAGACGCGCACGCGTGGGTGGAAGTGTGGTTGCCTCAAAGACAAGTTTGGAAACGCGTTGATCCCACGTCTGCTGTTGCAGCAAATCGTATTGAAGGCAGCATTGACAGTGCATTATCGGAAAACGAAGCCACAGCATTTAGAAAATATAATTTTGTAAACAAGTATTTAGATAGAGGGCGGTTTTATTGGCAACAGTGGATTGTTAATTACGACAGCGACCGCCAACAAAATTTATTTGCTAAATTGGGTTTTGAACAAGTTACCCCATTGTTATTATTTATAATTATGGTGGTGGGTGTGTTGGTGGGTTTAGTGCCACTGTGGTTGTGGTGGTGGCGTTCGCGTAGCCAAGAAATTTTGCCATTGGAGCATGGGTTTGTGTTGTTGAAACGTCAGGTTTTGGGCAAGGATTTTCCGCAATTGGCGAGCGTTACGCCATTGGAGTTACGTGATGAATTGATTCAACAAAATAGGTTGTCTGAAGATTTAAATCATCTGATTAATCAATATATTGAACTGCGTTACGCCAATAGCCACGAACCGCCAATCACCGTCAGCAAAATGTGGTATCGCCGTGCCAAAAAAATGGCAAAAAAGTATAAACTGGAGAATCAATTATGAATGAAATTCAATCCAATGAATTAAAAGGAAAAAAAGGATTTAAACGCATCATTAACGCGGCATATTATTCACGTGATGGTATTCAGGCAGCCTTTCGGCATGAGGCGGCTTTTCGTCAACTGATTGTTTTAAATGGTTTATTGATACTTGGTGCGTTTTGGCTTGATACAGAAACCAGCATTCGCATGATGTTGATTGCAGCATCATTTTTGTCGTTGATTGTGGAGTTATTCAATTCGGGCATTGAAGCGGTGGTGGACGATATTTCGTTGCAATTGCGTCCACTCGCCAAACGTGCCAAAGATGTGGGTTCTGCTGCACAAATGTTGGCATTGATTTTATTGGCAATTTTATGGTTGATGGCATTGTGTGATTAATTGATTCAGGCAGCCTGAAAAATAAAAAATAATATAATTGATTGATTAAACTGTGAAAATATTAATTTTAGGAAGTGGGCAAGTCGGCTCAACCATTGCGCATGAATTAGTCGCCATGTCCAACCACGACATTACCATCGTGGACACAGACGACAACGCATTACATAACATCAGCAGCCATTTAGATGTACAAACCATCATCGGTAATGGTGCATCGCCTGTTGTCATGGAGCAGGCGGGCGCGAATGATACCGATATGTTGTTGGCACTCACGCGCAGCGATGAAACCAATTTGGTGGCGTGCAAAATGGCGGCGGATATTTTTAATATTCCCAGTCGGATTGCGCGTGTGCGTTCCAGTGATTACAGTGAATACGGTTTGTCTAGCGAACAATTGCAGGAAGAAACGCTTTCAGGCAGCCTGAAAGCTTTTGGCGTAACCGATTCCATTCATCCAGAACAACTGGTTACCGAGCATTTTATTGGTTTGTTGAATTATGTTCGTGCGTTGCAAGTGCTGCCGTTTGCTCACGATCGCGTGAAAATGGTTACCGCGCAAGCCAAATCCCAAGACGACATCACTGGCAAAAATATCCAACAAATCGTTGATGCGATACCCGAGCACACTGATTGTCAAATTTGCGCCATCTACCGCAATAACCGCCAAATCGTCCCCAATGCCGATACACATATTGAAGAGGGTGATGAAATTTGTTTTGTTGTCAATAGTTTGCATTTGGAAGCGGTGATGCGAAGTATGTTTCATTATGACAACAGTCGCCGCCGTGTGATGATTGCAGGTGGTGGCAATATTGGCTACCGATTAGCAAAACAACTTGAATCGCATTTTAATATTAAAATTATTGAATCCAATATTCACCGTGCTGAATGGTTGGCTGAAAAGTTGGATAATGCATTGATTTTACATGGTTCTGCCAGCGATGAGAATTTGTTGTCGCGTGAATATATTGATGAGATTGACGTATTTTGCGCCATTACCAATGACGATGAGAACAATATTATGTCGGCGTTGTTGGCGAAAAATTTGGGCGCGAAACGTGTGATT
Organism: Simonsiella muelleri ATCC 29453; assembly: GCF_002951835.1. Lineage (GTDB taxonomy): Bacteria > Pseudomonadota > Gammaproteobacteria > Burkholderiales > Neisseriaceae > Simonsiella > Simonsiella muelleri. Next base: position 1,438,210 of record NZ_CP019448.1, read on the forward strand.
GCGATTATTAACCGAGCGCGTTATGTGGATTTAATTACAGGTAATCAAATAGATATTGTGGTTTCGCCACATTTGATTACGATTGGTAGCGTGTTGGCACACGTTCGGCGCGGCGACATTGCGGCGGTGTATCCGTTGAGACGTGGTGCGGCGGAAGCAATTGAAGTTGTGATTCATGGTGATGAAAAAACGTCTGCGTTGGTGGGGCGTAAAATCAGTAAAATTAAATTTCCTTCAGGTTGTTATGTGGCGGCGATTGTGCGTGATGAAGATGTGATTATGGGGCGCAATCATGACCACGTTATTCAGGAAAATGACCACTTAATTTTCTTCGTTGCCAGACGTAGGGTGTTGCATGAATTGGAAAAATTGATACAGGTTAAGATGGGTTTTTTTGGTTAATTACTTAAAATCATGCTATGATGCGCGCCTTAAACTTCAATAATCTGCAATTTGATTGCAAAAACAGAAAGGAAACAACATCATGGCTAAACTAACTGAGCAAGATATCCAAAATTGGAACGGTGCGGAAGATGATTACATGAATGCCGAACATTTGGAATTTTTTCAAGATATGTTGATAAAATTGCAAAACGAGTTGATTGCAAAAGCATCGGTAACCACCAACAATATGCAAGATAACGAACACGCCCCCGACCCAGCCGACCGCGCATCACAAGAAGAAGAATATGCTTTGGAATTACGTACTCGCGATCGAGAGCGTAAATTATTGGCGAAAATTCAAGAATCTTTGCGTGATATTGAAGAAGGTGATTATGGTTATTGTCGTGATACTGGTGAGCCGATTGGTTTGAAACGTTTATTGGCGCGTCCAACCGCCACGTTGTCTGTAGAAGCGCAAGAACGCCGCGAACGCATCAAGAAACAATACGCGGATTAAGAAACATCTGTATTCACAGTCAAGTGCAATGTCTTTTTGCTCCATTACATTCGCACCAATTGGGACAAAAATCATTTCACGTTGACTATGAATACAAGTTCTAATTTTTATTTGATTGTCAGGCTGCCTATTTGTTATTAGGCAGCCTGAAAGTTTGTTAAAATAACGCCATTCTCAACACCCAATTAACCCAGCAAATTGAGTAATTGGGTGTTGAATTTGTTGATTCAGTAAACAGCAAAAATTATGCGATAAAATTTTCCGAATAAAACGGTTAGATTGGTGAAACAGATTTTTTGTACGAACTATTTCCATGTTAAATCTCTCTGTTAATTGACCAATAACTGTTTCAATCATACGGCGACTATTTTTTAGCCATTTGAGAAATTGAGGACTTCTGTCATCTTTCATATTGCTACGATAAGGTGTTTGTAAATTAATATGGCTTTGTTTCATTTCATCTTTTAATTCAGAACTTAAATACCCTTTGTCCGCACCAACAAACCCTGTTTTGCCTTCTAAAAGTTCAGGTAATACCTGCCGTTCATCAACATTGGCAGCTGTAAAAGTAAAGGCTTTAATCATACCTGAGCGAGTAATCAAAAGATGACCTTTAAAACCATAATAGGTCTCTTTTTTGGAAGCGCAATAACCGAACGTCGCATATGCACGAAAATTTTGATGGCGTTTAGCTCGGGCAAATTTACAGACTGCAATAGGAAAGGCATCTGCATAATACTCTGTTTGCTCACACCAATTTGCAGTGATTTTTTGATGCATTTGTTGTTTAACCCAATACAAATTGGCACATTGTTTGGCAAAATTAGGGTAAGAGCCTAAATTGGGAAACCAATTTTGCCAATGTTGTTTGAAATATTGCCAAATTTTTTTATCGGTATCCATACCGAGAAATTCGCCAACAATTTCCATACAAATCAGTTCACAATCTGAAAGTTTGGGTGCAAAGCCACCTTGTCTTAATGGTTTTTGAACGAGCTGATTGTATAAAGCATCTACCATTAGATACGTTTTAATGATAAATTCGTCTTGGGGCATAACTGTCTCTCTTTCGGATTATCTTGACGGGTATCTTTAAGAGTGGGGTTATGCCCCTTTTTATTCAATTGCCATATCTTAATTTAGATAGAGTTGAGAATGGCGTTAAAATAGCCTATTTTTCAGGCAGCCTGAAAGTTGATTGCATCATGTCCGTTAATCATTATGAAAATTTTCCTGTTGGCTCAATCGCCATGCCGCGCCGTTTACGTCAAGCCACCCACGCCATTTACGCGTTTGCGCGTACCGCAGACGACATAGCAGACGAAGGCGATGCCAATCCCGAACAGCGTTTGCATGATTTAAATGTTTTAAAGCAAGAACTTGACCGAATCGCGAAAAATCAAATTCCCGAGACTCCACTTATGCAACGTTTACTGAATGAAGCAATTACGCCTCATCAATTACCACTCCAACCGTTTTATGATTTGTTGGACGCGTTTAGCCAAGATGTCGTCAAAACGCGTTATGCGAATTTTGGCGAATTGGTGGATTATGCGCGGCGTTCGGCAAATCCTGTGGGGCGACTGATGTTGCACTTGTATGGCGTGACTGACGAGCGCAGTTTTGCCCAAAGCGATGGCATTTGTACCGCCTTGCAACTGATTAATTTTTGGCAAGATGTGGCAATTGATTGGCAAAAAAATCGCGTTTATATTCCGCAAGATGATTTGCAAAAATTTGGCGTAACCGAACAGCAAATCGCTGATGGTAAAGTTGATTTTGCGTTCCAAAGATTGATGGCGTATGAATGTGAACGCGCATTTAAAATGTTGTACGCAGGTTCGCCGTTGGGGCGGACGCTGAAAGGGCGACTGGGTTTGGAATTGCGCATGATTGTATTGGGCGGACAATCTATTTTACAAAAATTAGATGGTTGCCAATATGATGTGTTTAATCAAAGACCTAAATTAGGTTGGAAAGATTGGTTACGTATTGTCAAAAAGGCGGTATTTTAATTTTTCAGGCAGCCTGAAGAATTTATTTCATTAAATTAACAAAGAAAAATCATGTCGTTATCACAAGTTCAAACCCTTGCTACACAAACCTTATTTGCCGTAGAAAATGGCAAAAATTTATCGGACGAATTGGCACACATTATCGTACAAAACCCCGAATTGTCGCCACAAGACAAAGGTATGTTGCAAGATATCGCTTACGGTTGCCAACGTTTTTCAGGCAGCCTGAAATATATGCTCGGCAAATTATTAAATAAACCGATTGATAACAAAGTGTTGGAGCATTATTTGCTGGTTGCTCTCTACCAACTCAATTACACGCGCAACGCACCACACGCGGTGGTCAATGAAGCCGTGAGCAACATCGCCAAAATTGGGCGTGGGCAATATCGCTCGTTTGCTAACGCCATTCTACGCCGATTTTTGCGCGAACAAGATGGGCTAAATAAAGCATGTCAATTTAATGACGTGGCAAAATATAATTTACCTATTTGGTTGATTCAATTATTGAAAAATCAATATCCTAAACATTGGCATAATATGGTAACGGCATTTCAGTCGCGTCCGCCACTCACATTGCGCGTGAATCGCCGTCATGCAAATTCGGAGCAATATTTTAAGTTATTACAAGAACTTAATATTCAAGCCAAAGTGTTGGACGAATATGCCATTCGCATTACCGAACCCATACCCGTGAATCAGTTACCAAAATTTACAGAAGGTGTTGTTTCTGTACAGGATTTTGGTGCGCAACAAGCGGCTTATTTATTGAACCCGCAAGCCGGTGAGCGTGTGTTAGACGCTTGCGCTGCACCTGGAGGCAAAACAGGGCATATTTTGGAATTAGCCGATTGTGATGTGGTTGCTTTGGATATTGATAACAAACGGTTAGCACGTGTGCAGGAGAATTTGTCGCGTTTAAATTTTCAGGCAACCTTACATTGTGCGCCTGCGGAAAATGTGCATGAATGGTGGGACGGACAGCCATTTGATGCGATTTTGGCAGATGTACCGTGTACCGCGTCTGGCACGATGAAGCGTAATCCCGACATCAAATGGTTACGCCGTCCCACCGATGCGCTTAAAACCGCCAAGCAGCAAGAAGCGATGCTGGACGAGTTATGGGGTACGTTGAAGGTAGGTGGGCGTATGTTGTTGGCAACTTGCTCTATTTTTGCCGAAGAAAATTCATTGCAATGTCAAAAGTTTAATAAACGCCACAACGATGCAATCTTGCAAGAAGAAAAAATGTTGTTGCCCAATGAAAAACAGGACGGATTTTATTACGCCTTATTTGTGAAACAAGCAGCGAAATAATCTACTGAATTGTTGCAAATTTGCTAAATCTTTCAGGCTGCCTGAAAAGTATTTATGTTATGAAAGTGGGTCAATTAATTTTTTGTTTTTAAAATAAATTTTGTTTATTTTAATGAAGCGGAGTGTGAAAAAAGTGAATTTTGAATCAGGCTGCTGTGTGTGGAAATTTACCTAATTGATTGTTTTTTATTGTATAGTTGCATTCATGATTAAATCGCCTTATGTTCAGGCAGCCTGAAATGATTATTTTAAGAAATTTATTATTAACATTGATTGCGTTGTATTTTTCTGTCAGCAGCTCTTTGGTATGGGCGGAAAGTGTTACGCCCACGCGCAGTGAAGGGCGGATTTTGTCTAATGGGCAGCTTGCTATCAATACACGCTTTAAAATAGATTTGCCCGAACAGCTCCGCAATGCGTTACAACAAGGCGTATCGCTGGATTTTACACTTACTTATCAATTGGAAAAGCCAACCATCGCATCTTATCGGCATAAAATTGTCAATTGGGTTAGCAGCGATGACACCGTAAATTATCGTTTGTCGTATCATCCGATTACGGGGCGTTATCGGATTAGTGTTGGGACTTTTTCTACTGAATACAATAAATTAGATACTGCATTGCGTGGTGTGGGCGCGATTGCCAATTGGCATGTTTTGAGTGAAAACACTTTATCTAATACCAATGTGCAAGATGTTCGTGCGTCAGTGCGTTTGAATTTGAGTACCACAAAATTACCTAAACCTTTCCAAATCAATGCATTAACATCAAGTGATTGGTCGTTAGATTCGGGTTGGAAACGTTTAACCATTAATTAGATTTGATTAGATTTTTCAGGCTATCTGCCCATTATTTCACCCAAAAGGCAGCCTGAAAACCGAAAGTTTGACCATGCAGCGTTTTATTTTAATTGCAGGCACATTGGCGTGTATTGCATTGTATTTATTGACCACTTCTACCGACAGCACCAGCACCTTATCAGGGCATTTTTGGACGATTGTAACCTTTTGTGCGTTGTTGATTTTGGCGATGTGTGGTGTGATTTTGCGTTATATCTATTTGATTATACGATATAAAAATCATAGGGTTTTTGGTTCGCAAATTACCAGACGTTTATCGCTAATGTTTACGTTGGTGGCGGTGTTGCCAGGGCTGTTTTTATTGTCGGTGTCGGTAAAATTCATTTCGCATAACATCAAAACGTGGTTTGGTAACGACACTAAAGAAGCATTGGAACGCAGTTTGACTTTGAGTAAGTCGGCGGTTGATGTAGCGGTGCAGCAAAGCAGCATTGATGCAGAACAAATTCGCGCTGATTTAATGGTGATGATGGCGCAACATGGTGATGTGCAACAGGTTTTTCGTAGTGAAAAAGGCTCTAAATTCAGTCAGTTGGCGGTTTGGGATATGCAACGCATGAAGCCGATTAGTGAGCGTAATCCGTATCAACTGAATACGCCTGAATTAGACAATAATATGCTACGTGAATTGGGTGAGAAGCATCAATTATCCAGTGCAGAGAGTTTAAATAGCATTTTATATGCAAGCGGTTGGTTGTTGTTGCCGCCACAAACAGGTGAGCAATACGCGTTATTTTTCAGGCAGCCTATTCCCGACAAGGTAGCAAAAGACGCTGAATTGATTGAATCGGCGCGGTCTAAATATGCGGAATTGGTGTTTGCGCAAAAAGGTTTGCAGACATTTTTTATTATTACGCTGGTGTTGGCGGCGTTGTTGGCGATTTTATTGGCGTTGGTAACGGCGTTGTATTTTGCACAACGTTTTGTTGAGCCTATTTTATCATTGGCAAATGGGGCGCGTTCGGTGGCGCAGGGCGATTTCAGTCGTCGAATTCCTGTTACGCGGCGTGATGAGTTGGGGCGTTTGGCGGATTTGTTCAACCACATGACCGAGCAGCTTTCCATCGCCAAAGATGCCGATGAAATGCACCGTATTCAACAAGACGCAGCGAGACATTATTTAGAATTGGTGTTGGAGAGTTTGAGTTCTGGCGTCATAACGCTGGACGCGATAGGCAGCCTGAAAACATACAATCATCGTGCGGCGGAAATTTTAGATGTTTCTTTGGGTGATTTGTTGGGCAAAAGTCTGAACGATTGGGCGAGTGATTCGCCACAACACGCGATTTTGTCTGATGCGTTGTTGAATTTGTTGGCGAGCGAACACACCGACCAAGCAGTGGAAATTGCGTATGCGGGTTTGGACGAAACGCGCATACTTTTGGGTAAGGCAGTTAGGCTGCCTGAAGAGAACGGTAGCGGTATTGTGTTGGTTTTTGACAACATTACAACACTGGTTGTGGCGCAAAAAGAAGCGGCTTGGGGCGAAGTGGCGAAGCGTTTGGCGCATGAAATTCGTAATCCACTCACGCCGATTCAGCTTTCTGCAGAAAGATTGGCATGGAAATTGCAAGGAAAATTAAATTCTGCTGATGAACAAATTTTAATAAAATCAACGGATACCATTATCAAACAAGTGGCTGCACTCAAAGAGATGGTGGAAGCTTTTCGCAATTATGCGCGTGCGCCATCACTCAAAATGGTAGAGATTGATTTGAATTCACTGACAGAAGAAGTGTTGGTGCTGTATGAAAACCATGCTTGCAAATTCGTAGCAGAATTGAGTAAGATGCCATTGTTGTTAAAAGCAGACAGTACAGCGATGCGTCAGGTGTTGCACAATTTGTTTAAAAATGCAGCCGAAGCCGCCGCCAGTGATGCGTTACCGACCGTGAATGTGCGAACCCAAAAGCATGGTAACGTCATCACATTAACGGTTCGCAATAATGGCAAAAGTTTCAGTAAGCAAATGCTCCAAAATGCGTTTGAACCTTATATCACAGACAAACCCAGTGGTACTGGTTTAGGTTTGCCTGTTGTAAAAAGAATTATTGAAGATCACAACGGCAGCATCAGTTTGTCCAATCAGGAATCAGGCGGTGCGTGCGTAACCCTTGAATTTAATACGGAATCTAATAATCATGCGTAGTACAGACATCTTAATCGTAGATGATGAAATTGGCATTCGCGAAGTTTTGCAAGAAACTTTGGAAGACGAAGGCTATACCGTTGCTTTGGCAGAAAACGCCGAAGAAGCACGGCAACTACGCAACCAAACACGTCCAGCGATGGTTTTGTTGGATATTTGGATGCCCGACAGTGATGGCATTACTTTATTGAAAGAATGGGCAAAAAATGGACAATTAACCATGCCCGTGGTCATGATGAGTGGGCATGGTAGCATTGATACCGCTGTGGAAGCCACCAAAATTGGTGCGTTAGATTTTTTGGAAAAACCGATTCCATTGCAAAAGCTATTAAATGCCGTAGAACGTGCGTTAAAATACAGCAAAAATCAATCGGGTTCGGGTTTGTCTTTGGAGAAGTTAGGTAACAGTAGTGTTATTAAGGATTTAGGCAAACAATTAGAACGAGCATCTTTGCAGCACAATAGTCCTATTTTGTTATTGGGTGAATCGGGTTCGCCATTTGAAATGATTGCGCGTTATTTCCATAAACAAGGCACACCATGGATTGAACCTGCTCGTGCAGAGCATATTGTTGATTCACCATTGGAAATTTTGCAAAAATCAGCAGGAGGCGTGTTGTATTTGGGTGACATTTCCCAGTACAACAAAAGCACACAACAAAGCATCGCATTTTTATTGACCAAAGCTGAACGCTATAACACGCGGATTGTGTGTACTTGCAATCAATCTTTGTCCGAGTTATTAAATAATCCCAGTCAAGACAATCGGTTATTGAATGTGTTGTCGTCATTGGTGATTCATATTCCTGCATTGCGCCAACAAACAGAAGACATTGCGTTTCTCGTGGCACAAATCACAGAAGAAATGGCGGAGATTCAAAAATCACAACCTATTCGTTTCACATCGGATGCGATTGATCAATTGAGACAATATAGCTGGCCAGGTAATTTGGAACAGTTGAAAAATGTTGTGAAAAATTTGGTCATGAATACAGATGGTTATGAAGTTGGTCAGGCAGCCGTGAGCAAAATGTTAAATCAATTTATCCAGAATCATGACACTGAAATGGTAAACGGTTTTGATTTTAACCTGCCATTGCGTGAATTGCGCGAAGAATTGGAACGCCGTTATTTTGAATATCATATTCATCGTGAAGGACAAAATATGAGTCGCGTGGCGCAAAAAGTGGGTTTGGAGCGTACGCATTTGTATCGTAAACTCAAACAACTCGGCATTAATTTTACGCGACGAAACAAAAATAACGATACTTATGATTCGGTTGATGAAGAATAATTTAGGCTGCCTGAAAAGAGATTGTGTGAAACACATGGATTTTTTCAGGCAGCCTTATTAGTGTAGTAACAAAAATTAGAATACAAATTTATTGTGTGATGTTAACGAAGTACCATTTAGTGGTGGTACGAGTGTATCAAATAAAACTTTTTCACTAAAATCAATTCCTTGTCGTGTAATCAGCATGCAACGTTGTACAGGTTCGCTGCCCACAATCACCACCATGCGTCCCCCATTTTCATTTAAACGATTTTTGAGTACTTCAGGAATGGCAGGCAAACTGCCACCCACATAAATTGCATCGTAGCGTGTGTTCTTGTCTTGAGCAAAACCATCGCAAACTTCGTAGCTGATATTTAATAAATTGATGCGATTCAATGCGATATGTGCGAAATTTTGTTGTTGTGCATCCATGTCTACCGTGTGGACGTGCGCTGCCAAATATGCCAAAACTGCTGTGGCGTAACCTGCACCTGTACCAATTTCCAAAACTTGATCGGTTTTTTTTAAATTCAACCCTTGAGCCAAACGCGCTACGATTTTCGGTTCAAGCATATAGCTACCGTTGAGTAATTTCAATGGCAAGTCTGCGTATGCGTAACCTTGTTGTTCTGGCAAGACAAATTCTTCACGCGGAATCGACTCCAGCGCGTCCAGTACCGCAAAATCTAAAACGTCCCAAGGGCGAATTTGTTGTTCAACCATGTTAAAACGCGCTTTTTTGAAATCCATGTGATTTGCTCCAAATCAATTTAATACAGTGAATTAATTGGCGAATTATAACCAGTTTTCAGGCTGCCTGAAACCAGTAAACACCATATTGCGACAAGATAACCAAAATCATTGCCAATGCTGCCCCGATTTTTGCCACCGTCCCGACAATGATGCCCACAAAAGTGCCAATGCCAACCTTACTGGCGCGTAACAAATCTTGTTTTGCCATGAATTCGCCAATCATTGCACCAATTAACGGCGCAAAAATCATACCAAACAAACCCATAAATATACCTACTAAGCCACCAATCAGCGACCCCCACAATGCCTGTTTACTCGCCCCCGTGTATTTTGCGCCCAACAATCCCGCCACAAAATCCATCGCAAAACCAAATGCCGCAATCAACACCAAGGTAATCAGGCTGCCTGAAGCCATCACGGTGTAATTTTGCGCATAAGCCAGTAACCACGCACCACCCAACATCAATGGCAAGGCAGGAATCACAGGAAAAATCGTGCCAGCCACACCCACTAACAGCAACATAATTGCCAATACAATTAGAAAAATAGTCATTTGGTTTCTCTTTTTAAATCAATGTAAAGTAGGGGGCGTGAACAGAAAATCTAATTGGTTTTGATAATGACGATTGCCGTTGCGGTCATCAAAATTTTTGGCTAAACCACGTGCTGCAATTAAGGCTTCATCATTAAATGGTGCAACGGCAATTAGGTATTGTAAATATTCAAAGTGATTGTTTTTAATTGATTTAACAATATTGTTACTGAATTCATCTAGCAGTTCTAGGGCTAAATCTTGATTATTCAAACGCATCGCAAATTGAATCATCAGCGACATCAGCCATAAAAAATGCTCACTGGATTCGCGGATTAACTCAATGGCATCGTTTAATATTTCTTGCGCTTCGTCTAATTTACCTAATTGAATCATGCTGTTGATAACTGGCGGGTACGTTGTATGTGGAACTTCGCTGCAAGTGAGTTTGCCTGATAAAATGGGTTTGGCGAGTTGTTCAACTTTTTTGTGGTCGCCGATAAAATTGTAGTATGCAATCAATGTATTTTGTTCGCAGGCATCGCAATCGCTCATATTGTCTTTTTCTTCAGATTGCCATTTAGCGAAATTTTTCTTGGCATCAGCGACATTGCCCATATAGATATTTTGTTCTAATCGGGCTTTGTATACCATGGCTTGGCTCAATTCAAAATCTTTGTACAATGTACTCATGCTATCGGTGGCTTCCTTGATGTCATCTTGGCTTAGGCTGACATCACAGGGCAACGAGCCGATTAACCATTTGTGTTTCCAAAGGGACTCCATCAAGCCATCTAATGCAATGGTTTCTTCTTCGCTATCGTCTGGGCTGTTTTGCCAGCGCACAATGTAGTGGGCAGTGAGCCATTTTAAGCAATGAAATTGCCAACCACGAGAATATCCGCTGTTTCGTGTTTCATCATCATTAATCACAAATTCGCAAACTTCGCGAGCTGTATCGGCATCGTTGTCCTCCATGGCTTGATTAAAGATGTCAATGGTGGCGTGTTCGCGCTCTAGATTGTCATCTAATTGTTGAATGGTTTTTGGGGAAAATTTACTGGTCATGGTTTATCCTAATTTAAAACACCATATTTTTTGAATTCATGAATTTAATACAGCTTGAATAATGTCCATTGCGCCATCATCCGCCAATTTTTTGGCGACAGCACGACCCAGAGCATCTGCGTATTGGGCGGGAGCTTGCGCGTTTGCGTTCAAAACCACCGAACCATCAGGATGCGCCACCAAACCGTGTAACGTCAGCAAACCTGCGTCATCTGCTGTGCAATATGCTGCCAATGGTACTTGGCAACTGCCACCGAGTGCGCGTGCCAATGCCCGTTCAGCTGTTACGCAGGCAGCTGTTTTGGCGTGATTGAGTGGTAACAAAGTTGCAATTAAATCAGTACGATGTGCAGCAATCTCAATGCCCAATGCTCCTTGCCCAGCAGCAGGCAAACTATCGGCAGGTGACAACACATGGCGAATCCGATTGTGTAATTCTAAGCGTTCTAAGCCCGCCGCCGCCAAAATAATCGCATCGTAATCGCCATTATCCAATTTTGCCAAACGCGTTTGCACGTTGCCACGCAAGGGTTGGATGGTCAAATGTGGAAAACGGGCACGAAGTTGTGCCTCACGTCTTAGGCTTGATGTACCGACAATCGCACCTTTGGGTAAGTCTTCTAAACGCGTATAATGATTGGATACAAAAGCATCAAATGGATTTGCTCGTTCGCTAATTGCCACCAGTGCAAAACCTTCGGGTAAGACCATTGGCACATCTTTAATGGAATGGACAGCTAAATCAGCGCGTCCATCTTGTAATGCGACTTCCAATTCTTTAACAAATAAACCTTTTCCACCGATTTTGGATAAGGTTTTGTCTAAAATTTGGTCTCCTTGCGTGGTCATGCCCAAAATAGAGACATCGCATTGGGGGTAAAGTTGTTGCAATTGTGCTTGAATATGTTGTGCTTGCCACATCGCCAACGCGCTTTCGCGACTGGCAATTACGAGAGATTGAGGATTATTCATATTGGTTTGACTCAAAAAAATCTTGCAGGCAGCCTGAAAATGCAAAATATTGTCGTAAAATTGTCGTGTACTGCAAGGCTGCTTGAAACAATCAATGCGACATAATTTGGCTTAAAAATTGTTTGGAACGGTCAGTTTGTGGGTTGGTAAAAAATTCGTTGGGTTCGCGGTCTTCCAAAATTTGCCCCGCGTCCACGAAAATGATTCGGTCGGCGACTTCACGCGCAAAGCCCATTTCGTGTGTGACGCACATCATCGTCATACCTGATTGCGCCAAATCTTTCATCACTTTCAACACTTCGCCCACCATTTCGGGGTCAAGCGCGGAAGTCGGTTCGTCAAACAACATGACACGTGGCTGCATTGCCAAACCACGCGCAATTGCCACGCGCTGTTGTTGTCCGCCTGATAATTGGTTGGGGAAAGCGCCTTTTTTGTGTGCCAAACCGACTTTTTCCAACAATTCCAACGCCAATTTTTCGGCATCGGCTTTGTTCATACCTTTGACTTTGATGGGGGAAAGCGTGATGTTGTCCAAAACCGACAAATGTGGATACAAATTAAAATGTTGGAATACAAAACCAACTTCGGTACGGATTTTATTTAAATCGGTTTTAGGGTCAGCGACGTTCACGCCGTCTACCCAAATCTCGCCAGAAGCGATGCTTTCTAATTGGTTCACGGTACGAATTAACGTGGATTTGCCTGAACCCGAAGGCCCACACACCACGACTACTTCACCTTGTTTGATGTCCAAATTCACGCCATTGATGACGTGTAACTCTTTGAAGTATTTGTGAACATTTTTAAAGCTCACCATAATTTTTTGCTCATTGGTTACGGTCATTTTTTGTTCTTTCGTTGTTTTTTGTTTTCAGGCTGCCTGAACCAAATAATTAGACAATTTTACATACAATTCGGGCGCAATTTCTTCGGCACGTTGTTGCGGTTCAATGCCAACAGCCAATAAATCATCATCATTGGCGATGTTTTTCAGATTATTGCGAATGGTTTTGCGCCGTTGGTGGAACGAATCACGCACCAAATCACTGAAATGTTTGAAATTTTCTGCTTTTCCAATTCGGTTCAACACAGGAATCATGCGCACTACGGCTGAATCCACTTTGGGGGCAGGGTCAAACGATTCGGGTGGCACTTCAATCAGCAATTCCATATCAAAAAAGTATTGTAGCATCACGGATAATCGTCCGTAATCATTGGTTTTGGGTACGGCAACCATGCGTTCAACCACTTCTTTTTGCAACATAAAGTGCATATCAATCACATCGTCTGCCACATCTGCCAAGCGAAATAATAGCGGCGTGGAAATATTATAGGGTAAATTCCCGACAATTTTTTTCTTACCCACAATGCTGCGAAAATCAAATTGCAACACATCGCCATCGTGTATCACGAGTTTGTTGGCAAAGGGTTGTTTTTTTAGAAATTGAATGATATCACGGTCAATTTCGCAAACGTGCAATTGATTGAGTTTGCGCGTGAGTGGTTCGGTAATTGCCGCCAATCCTGGCCCAATTTCAATCACAATATCATCTGCTTGCGGACGTACTGCGTTCACGATGTCGCTGATGATTCGTGTATCTTGTAAAAAATTTTGCCCAAATCGTTTACGGGCTTTGTGTTCGGTCATGATGATTTTTCAGCTAAAAAATGGAGTGAATTATACTATAAAAAGTTTTCAGGCTGCCTAATAAGAGCAGGCAGCCTGAAACATCAGTTTGATTAAAGTTGGTTAAATGTCCACGAAGTTTCGTCTTTTTGTTGCAACATTCGTGCGGCCATCTCGGCGCATTCGTGGGCGGATTCGGCGGCAAGTTTCAAAAAACTTTTGCCTTGTAATTTATTTTTTTCAACATTTCGCTCGCCATATAAATACATGCGTCCAGCCAAATAAGATGCGTAAGGTGAATCTGCTTCAATAGCCGCCATTAAACGAGAAACATCGCCAGTGTAATAACAGGCTTCTTGAATTTCGGGCAACATGATGTCGCCATATTTGATGGCTTCTTTGTATAATCGAGTGGCTTCACTGGGGTCTAGGCGCACACCGTGTCCCAAACGATAGCATTCTGCAAGGTAAAATTGGCAGACAGGTTGCTTTTCCCAAGGGGTTTGCGCTGCTTGTTTGAGCAATTTGAAAGCCTCACGGTATTTGGGCTTGACTAATTTGATTAAGCGATAGGGGCTGTTTTTTTTACGCAAAAAATTGAATGTGCCATGCGTGTAATACAACGCCAATGTGAGAAAAGCAGGGTAAATTCCATTATCAACAGCTTTTTTCAGATAATCCAAAGCTTTAGCATCACTTTGTTCAATACCTCTGCCATCAATATAGCACAAAGCCAATTCATAATAAGCCAACGAATTTCCTAATAAAGCAGCTTGTTGAAAGCAAGTGGCAGCTTTTTGTGGATTGCGTTCTAGTAAATCGCTACCATCATACGCCAAACCCAATTCTAGCCAAGCGGCTGCGAAATTGAATTGAGCGGCGGCGCGGAAAAATTCCAATGCACGATGTGGGTAAAAATTCTCACGTTGCCACAATCCTGCGGTAAACAGGCAATAGGGATTGCGCTTTTTGGCTTCTTTCAGCACAGCCTGTCGGAAGAAATCTTCATAAATTTCTTCTGGGTCTGGATAAGGCTCGTGTGGGGGTTGTGGTACAACGCTGATGCGTTTGTGTTCTTCGTCCCATTTTTTCATGTAGATACCCATGCGAAACAGTGGGCACAATTGCGAAGCAATTTTGTGTTGTGGCACGGTAATGTTGCCACGAAAATAGCTTTTAGCTTCGCCAAATACGTTATGGTAAACGGTAAATGTGTAGAGTTCGGGCAATGAATTTTTTGGGCTTTCAGCATCAATCAATACAACGCCGATGGGTTCACCGTCTTCGTAATAAATGGTATCCCACACGCGCATGATTTGTGCTTTTGTTACACGACCGAATTCTTCATGTAAATACAGCACAACATCGCCACGCTGCACTAATGTGTTATCAGTATAGTGCAGAGGGTTGGTGGCGGATTCGTAGCAGTTAGCGTGTTGTTGCATAGTGAATAATCTTGAAAGTAATGTCAAAAATTAAGTTTTGAATAAAATAATTGCAATCAAAACATTTACCAGTATTCTAACATATTTTGCATAAATATTTAATTCTATTAATGAAGTAATTATTTAAATTAGTTTTCAGGCAGCCTGAACATCAGATGCGTTGGACTTTTTCAAATAACCGGTAAAAATTTTCTGTGGTCGCATGGGCAACTTGTTCCAAACTTTCGCCACGTAATTGTGCTAAAAATTCAGCTGTGTGGCGCACATAAGCGGGTTCGTTTTGTTTGCCACGATGTGGCACAGGTGCGAGAAACGGTGCATCGGTTTCCACTAAAATTCGGTCAAGCGGGCAATATTGTGCGGCTGCTTGAATGTCTTTGGCATTTTTAAACGTCAAAATTCCAGAAAACGAAATATAGTAACCCAAATCCAATGCTATTTTTGCCACGCGAATGTCTTCCGAAAAACAGTGCATCACGGCTTTAGGGGCGGCGTGTTCGCTTAACAGGCGCATGGTATCGTCTGCGGCTTGGCGCGTATGGATAATGAGCGGCAAATTAGCCTGTTTGGCTGCCTGAATATGCGTGATGAAACGATTGTGTTGCCACGTCAAATCGCCGCTACACCAATGATAGTCCAAACCCGTTTCGCCAATTCCGACTACTTTGGGGTGTTGTGCGTGTTGTAGCAATTCTTCTAGGCTGAATTCTTCGGCGGTTTCGCTGTCGGGGTGAATGCCAACAGTTGCGTAGATGTGGTTGTGTTGTTCTGCAAGGGCGCGGACTTCGTTGAACGTATCACGACTCACGCTGATGGCTAGGGCTTGGCAAACTTGGTTGGCGGACATATTGTCCAATACTTCAGGCAATCTTTGAATTAAGCCATCAAAATTAATATGACAATGTGAATCAATTAGTTGCATAATAAAATACACTTTCAGGCAGCCTGAAAATGCCAAATTGGCAAATTCATGATTTTAAAGAGTATAAGTAGGACGTTCGTTATTAAGGATGCCGCTTAATAAGGCTTCAAACGCATTTTTGGCTTTTACGCTTTGTTCGTCCGTGCCAAACGCCAAGCCGATGCCTTTTGGGCGACCTGATGAGCTGGGGTTGCTGTTAATCCAACAAATTTTGGTGGGGATGAGGAATTTTTCGGTGTTGGCTTGGCCAACCAATTCGAGCATTAACATAATTTCTTCGCCCATTTTAAATGTGTCATTGGTGGGGACGAACACGCCGCCGTATTCGATGAAAGACATATAACTGGCGTAAATAACGGGTTTGCCGTCTAAGCGCAGACTGAGCATTCTAGGAGCTTGACTCATGTTTTATTCCTTTAATTTGATGATTTATTTTGCGTAAATGTTAAATATTCACATAACAGCGATTCGGTTTGCATTTTAACATTTAAGCTATGGTGTCCGTAAGGGGCTAGTGCGTTTAAGGCTGCCTGAAAATGAAAAAGTGTCGCAGGATTGGTTTGGGTGGCAAGATTTTTCAGGCTGTCTTTATGGTGGGGATAATACATCACGTTCATGTTTTGTTGTGCCAATGCTAAATCAATCAACCACTTATTCATCCAATCCAATAACGTGGCAAGTGGTAATTTGGTTTTATCAAATTCAGCCGCGTAATCCAAAATTGCCAATAATCGTGGTTGTGCCAGCAGGTCAATGAGTTTTTCGCGCAATTCATCTTGTTCGGGTGTATGGGGGAAAAGCGGCGCGTGGCTGTGAAATGCCAATAAATTTTCTGCATTTTCAATTTGTTGTTTTTTTGCAAATATTAAGGCTGCCTGAAAATCGGGCGCGGGCAATAATAATTGTCGGCAACGGCTTTTGATGGTGGGTAAAACGCGGTCTCGGTTGTGGGCAACCAGTAGGAAAATCACGGCTTCGGGTGGTTCTTCCAAGATTTTGAGTAGGGCGTTGGCAGCTTGGGTATTGAGACTTTCTGCTGGGTTAATCAGCACCACGCGCCGTCCACCGCGTACCGATGACTGCATCAACGGCTCTAAAATCGCACGAACCGCATCAATTTTAATATTCAATAATTTACGTGAAGTTGTGCCTTCTTCGGGTTGCTCGGGTGTGAGTGAATAAAAATCGGGATGTGTGCCTTGATTGAACAAATGGCAAGACGGACACGTGCCACAGGGGTCGTGATGAGGTTGTGGGGATTCGCAGAGTAGGGATTGCGCCAAATGCAGCGCGAAAGCGGATTTGCCAGTATTGCTTTTACCCAATAACAACCACGCATTAGGTTGATGATGCCAATGCGTTGTGAGTTGTTGCCAAGTATTTGAATGCCATGGATAAATCATGTGTTAAGGTAATTTTTGTAAATGATAGGAATCGTTGTTGGGTTTGCCGTTGGCATCCAGCGTTTCCACGAATAAGCCTTGTGGCGTAACGCGAACCGCGTGAACCGCATCAATGCCTTTGATTTGATTGAAATCATTGGCATCTAATTTGTCGCCTTCGCAATTGGCTTGCAAATTACTGCTGGTAAATTGCATGGTTAATTTTTGCGTTTTATCGTTAAATGACCAAATGCCTGCGGTGCGTGATTTGTTGCTGCTGATTATCCAAGTTCTGTTGGGTAAAAAAGTGGTGATTTCCTGACAAGCGGGGGTACTGCCTTCGGTAATAAGCCATTTGCCTAAAAAATGAGATTCGGTCAAACGTGTGTTTTTGGGTGTATTGCTGCTGGACGTGGACGGTGTGCCACAAGCGGTCAGTAGTACGCTAAACAATGTCAAGAGAGTGAAATTTTTTACCATATTAAAATAGACTCATGCGGTTGAGTAAGAAAAAGAAAAAAAGTTTCAGGCTGCCTGAAAGATATTTTTTGTTATTGATTGGTTTTCAAATAATGCTCCAAAATCGCCAAAGCATATTGAACGGCTTGTTGGCGGATTTGGCTGCGGTCGCCTTCAAAACGGTGCATTTTTGCCCAGATGCGTTGTTTGGTGGCAAAACCGAACCATACTGTTCCGACAGGATTTTTTTCTGTGCCGCCGTCAGGGCCTGCCACGCCTGTAATGCTGATGGCGTAATCGTTGCGCGTCGCGATTAATGCGCCCAAAGCCATTTCACGAGCGGTTTCTTCGCTAACTGCGCCGTAATGGCGGATGGTGTTGGCGTTTACGCTGAGCATTTGGGTTTTGGATTGATTGGAATAGGTAATGAAGCCGCGTTGAAAATACGCGGAGCTGCCAGCGATGGATGTTAACTCTGCTGCCAGCAAACCGCCTGTACAAGATTCGGCGGTGGTGATGGTTTTTTTGCGAGCGGTTAATTCTTGGGCGATGTATTCTAGTCGGGTCATAATGGCGATTCTGTTGTTGATTGAAGGCTGCCTGAAAAAATGTATTTTACCTGTTTTTAAAAAAACTTTTACATAAAATTGCCATAATGAATCGGATTGTGTGTTTTTTAGGTTACCTGAATGTTGGCTTCATTATTTTTTGCGTAACAATGTCAAGCCATCGCCCAAAGGTAAAGTGAGTGGCACAACCCGATTATCGTGTGGCAAATTCGCGTTAAATTCGCGCAAAATACGATGACTGGGGGGGCTGGTGTCATGCGGTTCGTGCATGACGCGCCCACCCAATAGCATATTATCAATTGCAATCACGCCACCCGAGCGCACCAATTTCAGGCAGCGTTCAAAATAATGCGGTGTAGTGGGTTTATCGGCATCAATAAACGCCAAATCATAGGTTTCGGCTGCACCATTGGCGAGCAATTCGTCCATTGTGATGATGGCAGGTTGCAAATGCAGTGTGATTTTGTGTGCCACACCCACGCGTTGCCAGTAATCACGCGCCCAATTGGTAAAGGTTACATTAATATCGCAACAAGTCAATTGTGCATCATCGGGCAACGCCAACGCCATTGCGGTGCTGCTGTACCCTGTGAATGTGCCAATTTCCAAATATTTTTTTGCGTCAATCAGTTGCGCTATCCAAGCCAACAAAGCAGCTTGTTCGGGCGCAATCGCCATCTTACCCAAACGGTGAGTGGCGGTGTCGGCACGAATTTGTGCCAAAATAGGATGTTCGGTCGCGCTGATTTGACGCAAATAAGCCAATAATTCGGCAGAAAACGGCGTACAGTGAACGGTCATGGTTTCAGGCAGCCTGAAGATTAATCGGGTTGATAAGTATAGGGTTTTTTGGGTAATTTGGCGGCAGAGAAATCTTCTTGTTCTTCGGGATTCAAGGTTACGTCCCACAACAAACCGCGATTGATTAAGCGTTGTTTGGCTTCTTCGGGGTGTTGTTCTAAGTATTGATTGAGAAATTGGGTGGTATCGGATTGGTAATCGCTGTACATGGTTAAATCCTTATTTTATTGAATAAAAAATGTTCAGGCAGCCTGAAAAAATATTATGCGGAATGCAAAAAACGCACCGCGTCATCTAGTTTGCCATCTAAAATATTAGGCAGTGCATTCAATGATTTATCAATACTTTGATTGATTAAATCGCGTTCTGCTGCGCTGGGTTTGTTCAACACATAGCTGACGACCAAATTGCGGTCGCCAGGGTGTCCGATGCCCAAACGCAAACGGTAAAAATCGGGTGTACCCAATTTGGCTTGAATATCTTTTAAGCCGTTATGCCCACCGTTGCCACCACCGAGTT
The DNA here is from genome assembly GCF_002951835.1 of Simonsiella muelleri ATCC 29453. Taxonomy (GTDB): domain Bacteria; phylum Pseudomonadota; class Gammaproteobacteria; order Burkholderiales; family Neisseriaceae; genus Simonsiella; species Simonsiella muelleri. The sequence goes on from NZ_CP019448.1 coordinate 1,457,780, forward strand.
TGAAGCGAATTTTGCCGCAACCGATGTCTAATTCATCATGTACGACTAAAATTTCATTGGATTGGATTTTGTAAAATTGAGCCAATGCGCCAACTGCTTTGCCTGATAAATTCATGTAAGTATTGGGTTTTAATAGCCAAATATCTTCGCCGTGATAACGAGCGCGCGCCACATCACCAAAAAATTTTTTTTCTTCGCGTAACGATACGTTCCATTGCTTGGCTAACTCGTCTATCAGCCAAAAGCCTGCGTTGTGGCGAGTGTATTCGTATTCGGTGCCGATGTTGCCTAAACCGACAATTAATTTGATACTCATGATTTGATTAACCTTTTTGTTGAGCGCGTTTGCGCCGTGCGTCTTTGGGGTCGGCGAGTAGGGGGCGATACAATTCTACGCGGTCATGTTCGTGTAACACGGTATCATCTTTGACGATTTTGCCGAAAATGCCGATAGGCGCGTGGATATTGGCATCAGGAAAATCTTGTAAAATAGGGCTTTGTAATACGGCTTGTCGGGCGGTTGTGCCATCTTTAACATCAAAACGATACAAAATTTGTCGTTCTGCCAAACCGTAAGCCAATTCAATACTAGGCATAGCGTCTGTTTGCTTCCTGAATGAATGCGTCCACCAATTTACTTGTAACCACGCTGAATACGGGGCTAATGATACGACTGAGTAAACCCATTAATTCATAATGTAATTCAAATTGAATTTGGCAATCATCACCCAATGGCGTGAATGTCCAAGTGCCGTGCAATGATTTGAATGGGCCTTCTAGTAAATTCATGCGGATTTGATGCGGTGGTTGATTGATGTTGTGGGTGGCGAAAGATTGATTAATTCCCATATAATCAATGTATAAACGTGCTTTTAATTCATTATTTTCGCGACTAATTACTTCGGTTTTACCATACCATGGTAGAAATTGGGGATAATCTTCCACAGTATCAACCAGTTGGAACATTTTTTCCGCGCTGTGCAGCACCAAGACAGATTTCTTAATAACGGTTTGAGCCATTTGGGGATAATTTGAAAATGGTTAAGGAACGTGAATTATAGCAATTTTTATGGTGAAATAAAATTGCAATGGTACGGCGTTGCTCATGCTTTTATGATAACAAGTTCTAAGGTTTCAAAGGTTTTATGGTGTGATTGGGGGCAGGTATCATAAATTTTTAGGCAGCCTGAAAACCGAATGATGTGTTTTCAGGCTGCCTGAATGATTAATTTAATGATTATTTGGCGAAATATTTATTTTCTAATTCGGCATATTTACCGCTTTCGCGTACTTGTTTCAATGAATCGTTGAGCAAATTCAAGGTTTCGGTGTCGCCTTTGCGAACGGCAAATCCATAATGTTCTTCTTGGAAATCAGGAATTTGAACCATGCTAAAGCCTTTGTTTGTGTTGTTTTTGATGTAATTGGCAATCACGGCACTGTCGCTGATGCCTGCATCTACCCCTCCATTTTCCACTTCTTTGGTCAGTAAAGTAACGGTATCAAAACGTGCGATATTCGGGCTGGTTGCACCAAAGATTTTTTGTGCGGCTAAATCGCCAGTTTGCCCCGATACCACGCCCACTTTGGGCAATTTTTTCAAATCATCAACATTTTTGACGGTTTTTGATGGGGGAATTAACACGACTTGGGTAATTTTGTAATAAGGCTCGGAAAAATCCATGGTTTTTTTACGGTCGTCGGTGATGGTAACGGCCGATGCCACTGCGTCCACGTCTTTGTTATCCAAAGATGCAAAAATCCCGTCCCAAGGTGTGTGTTTGAATTCCACTTTAAAATGACCGACTTTTGCCATTTCGTTTAATAAATCAATGTCAAAACCTTGAATTTCTTGTTTTTCGTTAAGTGATTCAAACGGGGCAAATTCGGCGTTTGTGCCAATGCGCAATACTTTTTCGCCAGTAGTAGCGGTAGGATTGGCGGACGATGCCACAGGGGGGCGGTGTTGCCTGAAGATTGGCTGCCACCACAAGCCGCCAAAGCCATTGCTGCACAAGATACGGTAAACCATTGATTCAATTTCATCATCATTCCTTTGCAATTGTGAAAATGGGGTTGTTGGAAAAACGAAAGTTTAGCATATTTTGGCACATTATTTTTCAGGCAGCCTGAATATTTAGGCAGCCTGAAAAATGATTTTAGGGGTAAGCCAAATATGCATACGCTGAATGATTGTGAATGGACTCAAAATTTTCACTTTCAATTTCAAATGATTGAATTCGTGAATCATTTTTTAGTGCCAAAGCCATATCACGTACCATGTCTTCTACGAATTTGGGATTTTCGTAGGCTTTTTCTGTAACGTATTTTTCATCGGGGCGTTTGAGTAGGCCGTATAATTGGCAAGATGCATTATTTTCAACCAAGTCAATCACTTCTTCAATTTGAACTTCTTGGGTGCAACGCAGCGACAATGTAACGTGTGAACGTTGATTATGTGCGCCGTATTGTGAAATTTCTTTGGAACACGGACACAAACTGGTTACGGGAATCATCACTTTCAAAATGTGGCTGTATTCACCATTTTTCATTTCTGAACATAAGGTTACATCATAATCCATCAACGATTTAATGCCCGAAACAGGTGCGGTTTTTTGGCGGAAAAAGGGAAAAGAGATGCTGATTTTGCCAGAATCAGATTGCAGTCGCGTTAACATTTCATGCGTTAAATGTTGTAATTGTGTGTAATTGAGTGTGGCGGTTTGTTCTTCCATGAGTGCCACAAAACGCGACATATGCGTGCCTTTTTGATGGGCTGGCAAAAAAACGGTCATGGTCATGCGTGCGATGGTGTTTTGAATGCCGCTTTGTGATTGCACGCTGATTGGAAAACGTAAATCTTTGATACCCACTTGATTAATTGGCAAATTGCGTAAATCGCGTGTACTTTGTATGTCTGGAATATTCATTGCGATGTTGATGGTGTGTTGAAAATGAAAAAGTATAGCATTTTGATGATTTTCAGGCTGCCTTTTTTTAGGTGCCTGAAAATGAAAAACATCAACAAGATTATAATTATAATGATGTTTTTATTCAATAAATTAAATATGTTTGCCGATGATTTTCAGCATTTGCGCCAACATTTTGGGATTAGCCGCAACGATATTACCTGTACGCAGCCAGTCTTGTTCGCCGTTAAAATCGGTTACGATGCCACCAGCTTCTTGTACAATCAATGCCCCAGCGGCGATGTCCCAAGGTTTCAGATTGAATTCAAAAAAGCCGTCAAATCGTCCAGCCGCCAACGCACACAAATCCAACGCTGCCGCGCCTTCGCGTCTTGCGCCTGCGGTTTTTTCTAAGAACTCGCGCAAAATTGCCCAATAAGTCTCCATCATGGATTGATTGACCACAGGAAAACCCGTTCCAATCAAACAATTAGGCAAATCAAAACGATTGGATACGCGGATGCGGCGGTCGTTCAGCAATGCGCCTTGCCCGCGTGATGCGGTGTATAAATCGTTGCGTTCGGGTGCGTAAACAAGTGCTTCTTTTAAAACGCCTTTTTCCAGTAATGCCATGCTGATGGCATATTGTGGGTGTCCATGTAAATAATTGGTTGTGCCATCTAATGGGTCAATAATCCATTCAAATTCAGCGTGTTCATTACCGATTGTGCCGCTTTCTTCGCAGATGATTTTGTGATGTGGATAGGCTTCTTGAATGGCATTGACTAAAATGGCTTCGGCTTGTCGGTCCACGTCAGAGACGAAATCGTTGAAAGCTTTATTGTCAATTTTGATGTTTGATAAATTGGCAGATGCGCGAATCATGAAATCGCCTGCTTTTCGGGCGGCTTTGAATACGGTGTTTAGGGCAGGATTGAGTGTACTCATGGGTGAACTTTCGGAGAAAATATTTTCAGGCTGCCTGAAAAATTGCAGCCCCAATTAAAATAAATAAAACAGTTGATTTTTTGATTTTAAAGAACGGTACGCGATTATACGGCTTTTTAGGGGCTGTAGACAATTCATTCGGTGGGGATGTCGTCATTGTTTTTGTGTCTTTGATGGTGTGTTTTATTCCAATGGCACGTATTCATTAATGAAATAATTTTTCAGGCTGCCTGAAAATTAAATTTCTAGTATAATTACCCCTTTCGTATTTTACTAATTAAATCATTGAGAAAACCATGTCAAAAGTACACATCCCACCCGTAAATGAGGAAATGAAAAAATTCATTCACAATTTATTAACGCATATGTTCAAAAATAAAGGTTCGGATTTATTCATCACGGCAGGTTATCCACCAGCAATGAAATTGGACGGCAAATTGACCAAAATCACCGATAAGCCCTTGACCGCCGAGCATACTGAACAAATCGCTCGTTCTATTATGGACGACAAACAAGCCGAAGAATTTTTTGGGACAAACGAATGTAATTTTGCAATTAGTTTGGCGGGTGTATCGCGTTTTCGTGTGAATGCAATGGTGCAACGTGGAGCGGCGGCGTTGGTGTGTCGGGTGATTACCAGCGATATTCCAAAATTTGACAACATGAATTTGCCACCGATTTTGAAACAGGTTGTGATGGAGAAACGTGGTTTGGTGATTTTTGTGGGTGGTACGGGTTCGGGTAAATCTACGTCGTTGGCAGCGATGATTGACTATCGCAACGCCAACAGCTACGGACACATCATTACCATTGAAGACCCAATTGAGTTCGTTCATCCGCATCAAAATTGCATCATCACACAACGTGAAGTGGGCGTGGATACGGCAGATTGGTTTGCAGCACTGAAAAACACCCTGCGTCAAGCACCTGATGTGATTTTGATTGGTGAGATTCGCGACCGCGAAACCATGGATTATGCGTTGGCGTTTGCGGAAACGGGGCATTTGTGTATGGCAACGTTGCACGCGAATAATTCTAACCAAGCACTTGATCGCATCATCAACTTTTTCCCAGAAGAACGCCGCTCCCAATTGTTGAATGATTTATCATTGAATTTGAAAGGTTTTATTTCGCAACGTCTTATTCCCAAAGCCGAAGGCAAGGGGCGCGTGGCGGCGGTGGAGGTGTTGCTCAATTCACCGTTGATTTCGGAGTTGATTTTGCGTGGCGACATTCATGCTGTGAAAGAAATCATGGCAAAATCGCGTGATATTGGTATGCAAACATTTGACCAATCGTTGTTTGATTTGTATGAAGAAAATTTGATTACTTATGAAGAAGCTTTGAAAAATGCGGATTCTGTCAATGACTTGCGCTTGCAAATTCAATTGAACAGTAAGAAAAATAAAACCGCGGGTTCAGATGGCGTGTTGGACAATTTGTTTTTGACTGATTACGAAGAACCCGAAGATGGAACCAAGAAAAAATAATTCATAAACAGGCAGCTTGAAAAAACGCAATAATCGGTTTTCAGGCTGCCTAAAAATATTTTTAGTGATGATAATTCAATGATAAATTTAAAAAAACACCATTTGGCGGCAACGTGTTGGTTGGGCTTAATGCTGCTGACGATTTTATGGGACGGCATTTTTTCGCCATTGCAGACGAGTTATGTTTTGATGCTGATTAAATTGATTTCGCTGGCGTTGCCTTTGCGTGGGATTTTATCGGGGCGAATTTACACTTATCAATATTGTTCTATGTTGATTTTATTGCCTTTTATGGAAGGTGTGATGCGGTTGTGGGATGCGGTGGCGTGGAGTGCGTGGTTTGCTGGTGTGCAAGTTTTGCTAAGCGTGTTATTTTTTGTTTTATGTTTGATTTATTTGAAACAATTTAAAAAACCAAAAACCAAAAAATCAATTGAATGAATATTTTTCAGGCAGCCTGAAAACATAATTTGATTCAGAACAAATATTTTTTTAACCACATTATTTATAATGAGAAACACATGGTAAATCAACGTTTAATTTATGGCTTTCACGCGATTAATGCGCGGTTGTGGCAAAACGCAAAATCCATTATCGAATTGTATATTCTTGAAAATAAAAATGATGTTCGTACCCGAGAAGTGCTCGAAAAAGCTGCGCAAGAAAATGTCCGAGTACATTTTGCCGATACCGACCGCTTGAACGCGATGGCAAAAGGGGCGCGACATCAGGGCGTGGTGGGTTTTATTGATGCGTCAAAAAATCATGTTCATTTGGAAGATGTATTGGATAATTTGCGTGAACCTGCTTTTTTGTTGGTTTTGGACGGTATTACCGACCCACACAATTTAGGTGCGTGTTTGCGGACGGCTGATGCGATGGGTGTTCATGCCGTTATCGCGCCCAAAGACAAAAGTGCAGGTCTGAATGCCACTGTTAGCAAAGTTGCTTGTGGTGCGGCGGAAACCGTCCCCTATATTACGGTTACGAATTTGGCGCGAACCTTGCGCGAATTGAAAGAATACGGCATTTGGGTAGTTGGTACGGATATGGGCGGCGAGGCGGATTTGTTCCACTACGACATCCCACAAGCGGTGGCGTGGGTCATGGGCAATGAAGGTGCGGGGATGCGCCGTTTGACGCGTGAGCATTGTGATGCGTTGGTATCCATTCCGATGTTTGGCACGGTGCAAAGCATGAATATTTCGGTGTCAGCAGGCATGGTTTTGGCGGAAACGCGTCGTCAGCGTGAAATGAAATCAGTCCAATAATTTTTCAGGCTGCCTGAAAAATATTTGCGCCATTTTTATTTAGAACCTGATGTTTATAATCTTAGAACCTGTATTCACAGCCAAGCGAGGTGTCTTTTTTGTCCCATTTAGCACGCCTGCCGCGTTGAATTTCACGCTAATAGGGACGCTATTAGCATGAAATTCGCCTGACATTCGTACCAACTGAAACAAAAATCCATTTTACGTTGCCTATGAATACAGGTTCTTAATAGCCGCCTTGTATTCGCAAAAATTGTCAATAAAATCAAGTTATCAATTTTACGAACACAGGTTCTTAATTAGTTAGGATAAAATTATGAAAATCATTAATTCAATTTTATTGGGCGCAACGTTATTGTTTTCAGGCAGCGTTATTGTGGCGGCTGGCAACGACATGGTCAGCATTCAAGGTGGCAATTATCGTCCTTTATATTTGAAAAAAAATATGCCACAAACCTTTGTTAAGCCATTTAAAATAGACAAATTTCCCGTAACCAATGCGCAATTTGCCCAGTTTGTACACCAAAATCCACAATGGCAACGTGGCAAAGTCGCCAGTCGCCATGCTGATGGCAATTATCTGCGTCATTGGCAGGCGCAAAACGGTGTATTTAATCCGAAAAAAAGTGAATTAAATTATCCTGTTACGCATGTTTCTTGGTTTGCTGCCAATGCGTATTGTCGGGCGCAAAATAAGCGTTTACCCACCATAGATGAATGGGAGTTTGCGGGTTTGGCATCGGAGAAAGCCAAAAATGGCAGCAGCGACCCCAATTTCAGCAAAGTGATTTTGGATTGGTACGCTGAAGGCGGTAGGCGCGGTTTACGCAATGTGGGTGCAGCCAAACCCAATTATTACGGTGTTTACGATATGCACGGCTTGATTTGGGAATGGACGGAAGATTTTAACAGCAGTTTGCTCAACGCAGGTTCGGCGGACAGTAGTTTATTTTGCGGTGGCGGTTCAGCCAACAGCACCGACCCCAGCGACTACGCGGCGTTTATGCGTTATGGTATGCGAACCAGCGTGCAAGCCAATTTTACCGTGAAAAACATGGGTTTTCGTTGTGTGGCAAATTGATTATTTGGCAAAAGATATTTTCAGGCAGCCTTTGAATTGCAACAAAAAGGCTGCCTGAAAACATTTACGCACCATTAAACGGTATAATTCTGCTTTTACCAAACAAACGATCGAATATTATGAACTGGTTTTCGCGTCCCACTACCATTCTTAAAACTGTGTACCGTTATGGTTTGACGGATATTATTTTGCCTTATATTCATCATGGTTGGGTGGAAAATTTGGTTCGCCGCATTCCGCAATCGCCTGAAGCGAAAAAACAAAATATGCCTGTGCGTTTGCGTTTGGCATTGGAGAGTTTGGGACCAATTTTTGTGAAATTGGGTCAGGTTTTGTCTACGCGTCCCGATTTGATTCCACCAGCATATGCGTCAGAATTAGCGAAATTGCAAGACAAAGTACCGCCATTTGATGCGACTTTGTCGCGCCAACAAATTGAGCGGGCTTTAGGCAAACCAATTGCGCAATTGTATGCGGAATTTGAAAGCGAACCTGTTGCCAGTGCGTCCATTGCGCAGGTGCATAAGGCGCGGTTATTTGATGGGACTTGGGTGGCGGTGAAGGTGTTGCGTCCAAATTTGGGTGAGGTAATTGACCAAGATTTGGCGTTGATGCGATTTGCGGCGACTTGGATTGAGCGTTTGTTTACCGATGGAAAACGTTTAAAACCGCGTGAAGTGGTGGCGGAATTTGACAAATATTTACATGATGAATTGGATTTGATGCGTGAAGCTGCTAATGCCAGCCAATTGGGTCGTCAATTTGAAAAATCCAATCAAATCATTGTTCCTAAAGTGTATTTTGATTTATGCAGCCGTGAAGTGATGACGATTGAGTGGATGGATGGTACGCCCATTTCAGACGTTCATGCTTTGAAAGCACAAGGAATTAGTTTAAAAAAATTAGCACGTTATGGTGTAGAAATTTTCTTTACGCAAGTATTCAGCAATGGTTTTTTTCATGCAGATATGCACCCTGGTAATATTTTGGTTGCACCTGATGGGCGTTACATTGCATTGGATTTTGGTATTGTGGGCAGCCTGACGGATTACGATAAACGTTATTTGGCGATTAATTTTTTGGCATTTTTTAATCGCGATTATCATCGTGTTGCTACGGCGCATATTGAGAGCGGCTGGGTACCACCTGATACGCGTGCTGAAGATTTGGAAGCGGCAGTGCGTACCGTGTGTGAGCCGATTTTCAATAAACCATTATCGGAGATTTCGTTTGGGTTGGTGTTGATGCGATTATTTGAGACCAGTCGCCGCTTTAATGTAGAGATTCAGCCGCAATTGGTTTTGCTGCAAAAAACTTTATTGAATATTGAAGGACTTGGGCGACAGTTGGATCCTGAATTGGATTTGTGGGATACCGCCAAACCGTTTTTAGTAAAATGGATGGACACGCAAATTGGTCCACGCGCGTTGCTGAAAAATTTGAAAGAAGAAGCCCCAGATTGGGCGGATATTTTGCCCAGTATTCCGCGTAAACTTAACCAGTTGTTGGACGAAAAACGTCAGCAAGAAATGCGTGATGCCTATTTACATTTGATTGCTAGTCAACGACAACAAAATGTGTGGTTGGCGGTCATTGCTGTGGTTTTGTTTTTGATTTTATTGTTGAAATAACTGACCTACTTTTCAGGCTGCCTATTTTTAGACAGCCTGAAAAATATTTTATTGATTCTTTACAAACCCAATTCCTGCCACATTGCATCAACTTTCGCGACTGTTTCAGGATTGCGCATAATCACACGCCCCCATTCACGGCTGGTTTCATTGCCGATTTTATTGGTGGCATCTAAACCCATTTTGCCACCTAACCCACTCGCGGGGCTGGCAAAATCCAAATAGTCAATTGGCGTATTGTTAATCAAAACCGTGTCGCGTACAGGGTCCATGCGTGTGGTCATCGCCCAGATGACTTGTTTCCAATTACGCACATCAATATCATCATCTACCACAATAATGAATTTTGTGTACATAAATTGGCGTAAAAACGACCAACAACCCATCATTACACGTTTAGCGTGTCCAGCGTATTGTTTTTTTATGCTGACCACTGCCATGCGGTATGAACAACCTTCGGGCGGTAAATAAAAATCCACAATTTCAGGAAATTGCTTTTGCAACAATGGCACAAACACTTCATTCAATGCTTCGCCCAATATCGCAGGTTCATCAGGTGGCGCACCCGTGTAAGTGCTGTGGTAAATCGGATTTTCGCGCATGGTAATGCGTTCTACGGTAAAAACTGGAAAATAATCCTGTTCATTATAGTAGCCAGTGTGATCACCGTATGGACCTTCAAGTGCGTATTCATCGGGATTAATCACACCTTCCAATACAATTTCAGCGCGTGCAGGTACTTGCAAATCATTTCCAATACATTGGGTTAATTCAGTACGCGAACCGCGCAATAAGCCCGCAAATTGGTATTCACTCAAACTATCAGGCACAGGAGTAACTGCACCCAAGATGGTCGCAGGATCACAACCCAATACCACCGAAACAGGATACGGTTTATCAGGATATTGCTGCCTGAAAGCCTGATAATCCAATGCACCACCACGATGCGCTAACCAACGCATAATCAATTTATTTTTGTCCAATAATTGTTGGCGATAAATCCCTAAATTTTGACGCTTTTTATGTGGGCCTTTGGTTACCGTTAAACCCCATGTAATCAGTGGCGCTACATCACCCTCCCAGCAATGTTGAACAGGTAAATCATACAAATTCACTTTATCGCCTTCTAAAATAATCTCTTGGCAAGGCGCATTTTTGACAACATGAGGAGTCATGCTCCAAATGTCTTTTAACAAGGGCAATTTCGTAAATGCATCTTTCAAACCTTTAGGTGGTTCGGGTTCTTTGAGTACGGCGAGTGTTCTACCGATTTCGCGCAATTGGCTGATATCGCTCACACCCATTCCCATTGCTACGCGTTCGGTTGTGCCAAATAAATTTGCCAATACAGGATAATGATATGGCGTACCGTCTTGGCGAATAGGGTTTTCAAATAACAATGCAGCACCCCCTGCGCGTAACACGCGGTCGGAAATTTCGGTTATTTCCAAATAAGGGGAAACAGGGGTTTTGATGCGTATGAGTTTGCCTTGTTGTTCCAACATGGCGATAAATTCTCTTAAATCTTGATATTTCATGTTATTCTCTTATTATTTAAGGCTGCCTGAAAAAATGGCACGCCGATTGCTTACGAGTTATTTTAGTCAGTATTTAGCGAATGCAACACGATTGCAAATTGCCATATTATACGATGTTTTGCACTATTCAGGCAGCCTAAAAAAATACATCAATATGAAAATGATTGTGTTATACTTAAACTCGGCGAAGTCAGTTAATCGTCAATTTTAATTTTTTTACTATTAAAATTCATTTTATTTACATAAAGGGTTTTCTCATGTCTGGCATTATTTACACTGCTTATTCACCATTTGGATTAGATGCCATTATTCATGCACTGGAAAATAATGTGGACAGACAAACACTAAATACGGTTTTCACACTTCCTCAAGAAGGCGATGAACGATACATGACACTTCCTTCTATGTGGCGCGTGTTGCAATCGGTGTTAACTGGTGTGGATTCACCTGATAATGATTGTTTAACTGAGTGTATTGATGGTCAAAATTATTTAGATGGCTGGTGTAAGAAAGGCGCAGCTTGGATAGAACCCGAACGCGTAACACAAATTGCCAACGCATTGGCTAAAGTGGATTTCGCAGAACGTTTACATATTTTTAATGCTTATCAAAATAAGGTTGCACAAGGTCTTTCGCCTGAAGCCATAAAAAAGCACGATGTTCAATTTGATGGTTGTGATGAATTTGAGAATATGCAATCTGAAAAACGTCAAGTTGCTTTAACTGCGTGTTTCAAACAATTATGCGATTTTTATCGTCATGCTGCCGAGCGCGGTGATGGCATGATTGTTGAATTTTGTTAATATAAGCATTTTCAGGCAGCCTGAAACCTTTCAAACCTCCTATCTTTTCTCTAATTTCTCTAACGTTTGACAATATTTCAGCCCAAAAAAATAATTTAAAACGTGTTAATCAAAATACGGATTAACACGTTTTTATTTTTATTTAAATGAATCAATTAACGGCGGCGAACCAGTTGCCATGCGCGTGGAATGTACGCCAAGGCACCAAAACCACTCCAAACGTGAACCATGCGCGTGAATGGGAAAATGGCAAAAAAAGTCATGCCCATAAACATATGCAATTTGAATAAAAAGCCCACATCTTCAATGTATTCAGATGCGCCACCACGGAATGTAACAATGTGTTGCGCCCATTCAATGAATTTCACCATTTCTTCGCCATCAGTATGTTTTAAATTTGGCAAAATAGTCAGCAAGCCCAAACTCAAGGTAATCGCAATCCAAATCAACACTAATTTATCACGCCAAGTGCTGTTGATGTTGATGCGGTCAATTTTGAAACGGCGTTTAATCAATAAAATCAAACCGTAAAGTGCTAAACCGCCTGCAATACCTCCTGCAACCATAGATAAAATTTGTTTTGCGCCATGGCTGATGCCAATCAATTCCCAAAACCATAATGGTGTCAGCAAGCCCACCAAATGCCCGAAGAAAACCGCTAATACACCGACGTGAAAACAAATATTGCCACGTCTCAAATCGCCTTCGTATAACAATTGGCTAGAATCGCTTTTCCACGAATATTGTTCGCGGTCAAAACGTACCAAGCTACCGAAGAAAAAAATCGCCAAACAAATATATGGATAAATACCAAAAAAGAATTGATGAAAAGTATTCATGATTTATGCTCCAATATTACATGGGTCGGTTGCCATGCGGATAAAATTGTACGGTTTGAATGCCACTTGCTTTGGGTTTCAACAATGGTTCTAAACCTTGATTATCAGGTCCAAATGTTTCCATGGCTTCGTCCATATCGCGTACGGGTGGGTCAATGAGTGGTTGTGGTTCAACTGGACTCAACGCCACAGTCGCATTCAACAAAGCCGCATAAGGCGAACCATACGAATCCAATTTTTTGGCAATATGGGCGATGACGTGAACGGCATCTCCAAGCAATTTTTGTGCTTCATCAGCAGGAATATGCGAGAAAAATTCCAATAATGCAGGCAAATAATCGGGTAATTCATCATCTCCCAACTCAAAACCATAGCGGCGGTATTCTTCTAGCAAATCCACCATCGCGCTGCCACGGTCGCGGTCTTCGCCGTAAACGTGTTCAAAAATATACAACGCGTGATGGCGGTTACGGTCAAACACCAGCACGTAATCTTCTTGCAATTCACGCAGCGTATGGCTACTTAAGTGATTGAGTAATTTATCCAAATCATCACGATATGGATTGTTTTTTAACTCGGGCAATTCATTTAAGGCAGCCTGAAACTCTGGCAATGCGTCAATTAAATCGCGCTCTGGATAACACATCAATGCAGACAACCATTTATAGGTTAATGGCTTGATTTCCATGATTAACGCATTCCTTTTTCGCGATTTTCTTCAAGGTCTTTGCGGCGGTCAAAGAACACAATTGGCGTGCCTTTACGTTTGCCAAACAAGCTTTCTTCTGATGAACCGCCTGAGCAACCATTACCAAATGTGAAACCACACGCGCCTTTTTCGTCAAATGTGTTTTCAACCAATTCGCGGTGACTGGTTGGAATCACAAAGCGGTCTTCGTAGTTGGCGATTGCCATGACTTGATACATTTCTTCCACTTGCGCTGCGGTTAAACCAGTGCCGTCCAAAGTTTGTTCCAATGTTTCGCCATGAACCACTTGACCACGTTTGAAACGGCGCATAGCAATCATTTTTTCCAACGCCTGTTTGATGGGTTCAACTTGACCTGCCGTCAACAAATTTGCCAAATAGCGCAATGGGATACGCATTTCGTCCACGCTTGGAATAATACCATTTTCGCCGACTAAACCACGTTCAATGGCGGATTGAATTGGCGACAATGGTGGGACGTACCAAACCATTGGCATGGTGCGGTATTCTGGGTGTAATGGGAACGCGATTTTCCATTCCATTGCCATTTTGTAAACGGGCGAACGTTTGGCAGCATCTAGCCAACTTTGACTAATACCTTGTTTTAAAGCTTCTTTTTCAATTTCTGGATCATTCGGATTCAAAAATAAGCCCAATTGTGCCTCATACAAATCTTGTGGATTTTCCACGCTGGCAGCCTGTTCAATTTTGTCCGCATCGTACAACAACACGCCTAAATAGCGAATACGACCCACGCAAGTTTCAGAGCAAACGGTAGGTTCACCCACTTCAATTCGTGGATAGCAGAATGTGCATTTTTCGGCTTTGCCACTTGTCCAGTTGTAGTAGATTTTTTTGTAAGGGCAGCCTGAAACACACATACGCCAACCGCGACATTTATCTTGGTCAATCAATACGATGCCATCATCTTCGCGTTTGTAAATGCTGCCTGAAGGGCAAGATGCAACACAAGTTGGATTCAAACAATGCTCACACAAACGTGGCAAATACATCATGAATGTTTGTTCAAAAGCAGAGTGCATTTCTTTTTGAATGCCTTCAAACAATACATCTTTGGCACGTTTTTCAAATTCGCCGCCCAAATCATCTTCCCAGTTTGGACCCCATTCTACTTTGTCCATTTTCTTGCCAGTGATGACGGAAATTGGACGTGCAGTAGGTGGTGTTTTCATTTTTGGCGCATTTTGCAGATGCTCGTAATCGTAGGTAAAGGGCTCATAATAATCATCAATTTTTGGCATATTGGGATTGGCAAAAATATTGGATAAGATTTTTAATTTACCACCTTGTTTGGGAACAAGTTTGCCATCGGGTTTGCGCACCCAACCGCCATTCCATTTTTCTTGGTCTTCCCAATTTTTTGGAAAACCAATACCTGGCTTGGTTTCTACATTGTTGAACCAAGCGTATTCCACGCCATCGCGTGAAGTCCAAACGTTTTTACAAGTAACGGAGCAAGTGTGACAGCCGATACATTTGTCCAAATTCAGAACCATGCCGACTTGGGCTCTAATTTTCATGGTGTATTCCTTAAAATAGGTTTGCGATTCGCGGCAGCTTTTCAGGCTGCCTGAAAATAAAATTCGCGATATTTTGAATTATTATGTTTGTTTCTTTTCAGGCTGCCTGAAAACCTAAAAACAACATCTTTCAGGCTGCCTGAAACAATGACGCTGGTTTATTCAGCAGGTTCGTCCATCCAATCAATCTCGTTCATTTTGCGCACGATAACCCACTCATCGCGGTTAGAACCGACCGTACCATAATAGTTAAAGCCATACGCCAACTGGGCATAGCCCCCAATCATGTGTGTTGGATTCAATACGGCACGGGTAACCGAGTTGTGGATACCACCACGTTTTTTGGTGGTTTGCGCGGCTGGTGTGTGAACCAATTTTTCCTGCGCGTGATACATCAAAATCATCGTTTCAGGAATGCGTTGGCTGACAATCACACGACACGCAATTGCGCCGTTGGCATTGAATACCTCTACCCAATCATTGTCCACCAAACCTGCTTTTTTCGCGTCAATCTCGGATACCCAAACGTGTGGGCCACCGCGTGATAAAGTCAGCATACGCAAGTTTTCGGAATAGGTTGAGTGAATGCCCCATTTTTGATGCGGAGTCAGGAAGTTCAAGGTAATTTCTGGATGACCATTTGGTTTCATCCCCAATAATTTTTGGGTGGTTTTCAAATCTACAGCAGGGCGATAAGCACAGAATTCCACACCAAAATCACGCATCCATTTGTGATCTTGATAGAATTGTTGACGACCTGACAATGTGCGCCAAGGGATTAATTCATGTACATTTGTGTAACCTGCGGTGTAGCACACTTCTTCGCTTTCCACACCAGACCAAATTGGCGAAGTAACGATTTTGCGTGGTTGTGCCACGATGTCGCGGAAACGAATAGCGGTGTGTTCGCTGGCGTTAATTAAATGCGTGTGATCGCGTCCTGTGGTTTTGCCTAATGATTGCCATGCCTTTTTTGCAACATGACCATTGGTTTCAGGGGCAAGCGTCAAAATCATTTCAGCAGCATCAATTGCAGTTTCTAGTTTGGGTTGACCTTTGCCTGCGCCTTCGCTGTGAACACCGTTCAACTGGCGCAAGAATTCGACTTCGTGTTTGGTGTCCCAAGTCATGCCTTTACCGTTGTTGTTCACGTTTTCCAATAATGGCCCAAGAGACGTGTATTTTTCGTAAATTTTGCTGTAATCACGTTCCACAACGGTAATTGTTGGCATGGTTTTACCAGGGATTGGCTCGCATTCGCCTAATTTCCAGTCTTTGGGGTCAAATGGTTGCCCCAATTCGCTTGGGCTGTCATGCATCAATGGCGTTAAGACAATATCTTTGCGTGTACCCAAATAATCGCCTGCTAATTCGCTGAATTTTTTCGCCAAACCTTTGTAAATTTCCCAGTCGGATTTACTTTGCCACAATGGTTGCACGGCTTCCGTAAATGGGTGAATGAATGGGTGCATATCAGACGTATTCAAATCGTGTTTTTCGTACCAAGTTGCGGTTGGAAAAATCACGTCTGCATACAAACATGTTGTATTCATACGGAAATCTAACAGCGTGAACAAATCCAATTTGCCCTCGTGCGCTTCGCCCATGTTCACTTCTTTGGGTTTCAGGCAGTCTTCTTCTTCGGACATTAAGCCGTTTTGTGTACCGAGCAGATATTTCAAGAAATACTCGTGCCCTTTGCCAGACGAACCCAAAATATTGGAACGCCATACAAACATATTGCGTGGGAAATTTTTGGGGTTTTCAGGATCGTTACAAGACATATCCAACGAACCGTCTTTTAAGCCACGAACGATGTAATCGGCTGCGCTGATGCCTGCTTTATCCGCTGCATCTGCGATGTCTAAAGGATTTTCGCGCATTTGTGGAGCAGATGGTGTCCAGCCCATGCGTTCGGCTTTGGCGTTCAGGTCAATGGCAGTCATGCCGTCCCACAAGTTTTTTGTTGCATCAGGCGCGAGCAATTCATTTGTACCCAATTTTTCGTGGCGATATTGACCAGTGTGAGCGTAGAAGAATGATGTACCAGCCATTTGACGTGCTGGACGATGCCAGTCAAGCGCAAATGTCAAGGGAGCCCAACCTGATTGTGGGCGCAATTTTTCTTGACCCACATAATGGCACCAACCACCCCCAGATTTGCCAATCGTACCGCACATCATCAACATATTGATGAGGCCGCGATAATTCATGTCCAAGTGATACCAGTGGTTCAAGCCCGCACCCACGATGACCATAGAACGACCTTTGGTGTCGTGTGCATTTTGTGCAAATTCACGCGCTACTTGAATGACCAATTCGGGTTTGACACCTGTGTGCTTTTCTTGCCAAGCAGGGGTGTATGGTTTATCTTCAAAATAATTTTTGGCAACGTTTTCATCATCTAAACCATTATCCACACCGTATTGCGCGATTAACAAATCAAATACGGTGGCAACCAATTGTTCTTCGCCATTTGCCAATTTGATTTTTTTCACTGGTACTTTGCGGTAAATCATGTCGTCATGTTCACCACCGTAATAGCCAAAGCCCACGCGTACCACATCGTCAGCGCGTTCTTTCAATGAACGTGCTGCCTGAATTTCATCGCCTTGAGCTTTGGTTTCCAAATTCCATTTTGCGCTTTTATCCCAACGGAAGCCGATTGAACCATTTGGTACAGCCAAACTTTCAGATTTTTCGTCCCAAACAATGGTTTTCCATTCTGTGTTTTCTTTTTCGCCCAACTGGTCAATCAGTTGTGATGCGCGTAAAGTGTATTCAGGACGATAACCTTTTTCATCTTTTTGCAAGCACACCAACATCGGCATATCAGTTAAACGGCGTGTATAGTCCACGAAGTAATCAGATGGATTGTCAATGTGAAATTCTTTCAAAATCACATGTCCCATTGCCATCGCTAATGCGGCATCTGTGCCTTGACGTGGCGACATCCAAATATCACTGAACTTTGCCATCTCGCCAAAGTCAGATGAAATGGCGACTGTTTTTGTGCCTTTATAACGAACTTCGGTGTAGAAGTGTGCGTCAGGTGTACGCGTCATTGGAATATTTGAACCCCAAACCAATAAATAATTTGAGTTATACCAATCTGCTGATTCTGCTACGTCTGTTTGTTCTCCCCAAGTTTGTGGCGATGCAGGTGGCAAATCGCAATACCAGTCGTAGAATGACAATGGCACGCCACCAATTAAACCTAAATAACGCGCGCCTGCTGCATAGCTCACCATAGACATTGCGGGAATTGGCGAGAAACCAATCACACGGTCAGGCCCATAATTTTTAATTGTATAAGCATTGGCGGCCGCAACCATTTCATATGCTTCTTCCCAATTTGAACGCACGAAACCACCCAAACCACGTTGAGATTTATATGATTTAGCGCGTTCAGCGTCTTCCACAATCCAAGCCCATGCTTCAATTGGATTTTTGGTTTTACGCGCTTCACGCCATAATTCAGCCAACACGCCACGCATCATGGGGTATTTAATACGTTGTGCTGAATAAACATACCAACTAAACGATGCGCCACGTGGGCAACCGCGTGGTTCGTGGTTTGGCAAATCTGGGCGCGTACGAGGGTAATCGGTCTGTTGGGTTTCCCAAGTGATGATGCCGCTTTTCACGTAAATTTTCCAACTGCACGACCCTGTACAATTCACGCCATGTGTTGAGCGGACGGTTTTGTCATGTTGCCAGCGACCACGATAGGCTTTTTCCCATTTACGGTCTTCGGTAGTTAAAACGCCATGTCCGTCAGCAAACGGTTCACGCTTTTGCTTAAAAAAGGTTAATCTGTCTAAAAAATGGCTCATGGTAATGTTCCTGTGATTAGATAAAAGGGCTGCTTTGGGGCAACTCTTGGTTTTTTACCTGTGCAGTTTAATCAGCAGCCTGTAAAATAACCATGCGCCAAAAGCGGATATTCATTGATAATTGGCATGGTATAAATTAGTTATTTAGGATTAGATGATGTAAATTTGATTGACAAAATTATTTTTCAGGCAGCCTGAAACTTTTTTCTGGTCGTTTAAAATTAAAAATACGACTGCATTGTTTGCTCTGTTAATTGTACTGTGTGTACACCGCGGTTCGGTTGCCTTGTCTTATTTTTATTATAATCATCAAGATAGGCTGCCTGAAAAATGAATTACTTGATTTTTTTAAAGCTGCCCTTATACTCTATTAAACATTCACACATAAGGAATATAAAAAATGTCGGACGAATCTCCTATTATTTTTACTGATGCTTGCTGCGTAAAAGTTGCTGATTTAATTGCTGAAGAAAATAACCCTAATTTGATGTTACGTGTTTTTGTGAACGGTGGCGGTTGCTCTGGTTTTCAATATGGTTTCACATTTGATGAAATCAAAAATGATGACGATTTTGAAATTGAAAAAAATGGTTTGAAATTCCTTGTTGACCCAATGAGTTATCAATATTTAGTCGGTGCGGAAATTGACTACACCGAAAGTTTGCAAGGTTCACAATTTGTCATTCGCAATCCAAACGCAGAAACCACTTGTGGTTGTGGTTCATCTTTTTCGGTTTAAAGGTTTAAAGGTTTAAAGTTTAAATCGGAACAAATATCGAATATATTGGTAGAATATGCTTTAGGCAGCCTGAAAACTTTTTTCAGGCTGCCTTTAATGGTATATAATTGCGCGTTTAATTAACCTAATTATTTTATTTACATTATGAAAAAAATATTGATTGGCGGAGCTGTTCCCGTAATTTTGGCGGCCTTTTTGGGTACGCCTTACTACTTTGGCATTAAAGCGCAACAAAGTTTAGAAGAGCAGCATAAAATTTTATCTGACACATTCTTTTTTGATGTGGTTTCACACAATTATGAACGTGGCTGGTTCAGTGCGACCGAAACCACAGTCATTCGTTTTCATCCCGCTTTACTGACTAATTTATCTGGGCAGATTCCCGCCAACATCAAAACCGTATTAGATAAGCCAATTACCATTGTGAATCATGTCAAACACGGTTTATTTGCTGATGGTTTCACGCCAGTACGTGCATCGGTTACCAGTGAATTTCAATACGACCCCGAAGTTCAAAAGGTTTTATCGCGCTTTTTCAATGATAAAGTTCCCGTTACCATGAAAAATACTATTTATTTGAATGGTAGCGGTAAATTAGAAACCAATGTTTCACCATTTGAATACGAAGAATTATCGGGCATCAAATTGGACTGGAAAGGTATGCAGTCGCAAGTAGATTACCAAAGTGGCTTTAAATCATACACCAGTCAATATCAAATCCCTTTATTAAAAGCTGTTTTAGCGGATAAAGGCGATATTGCTTTAGAAGATTTGTCCATTAAAACTCATACCCAAGAAGGTAAAACAGGCGTGGATTTGGGCAGTACAGATGTTAAATTAGGTAAATTCAGCATTGCGTGGAAAGAAAATATTGATTACAACTTCCGAATCAATGAATTAATTAATATGGTTACTGATTTACAAATCGGTGCATTCATCAATCCAACAGGCACCATTGCACCATCTAATATTAATGTGGAAAAATTGTCTTATCAAGCACAAACCACTGAAAAAGATGAGCAATTTGTGGATAGTGAAGGGCATTTTACGTTTGAAAAACTTAATTACGGTACTGAACAATACGGTCCTTTAGATGTGAACATCAGTGCGGAACATTTAGATGGTAAAAGCCTGACTGCCTTGAAAAAACGTTGGGAGCAGATTTCTACCGATAAAATTCCTGAAGGGCAAGCGCAAGACATGATTTTGGAAGCTGTTCGCAAGGAAGGTGCAGATTTGTTTGTGCATAATCCTGTTTTCAAAATTAAAAGTTTTAATTTTACTGCGCCATCTGGCTATATTAAAGTGAATGGCGATGTACAATTTAACGGTTTGCAGAAAAATGATTTGAATGATTTCAATATGTTATTGAAAAAAATGCGTGCCAATGTGAACTTTGATGTATCTAATCAATTGCTGGAACAATTTGCGATTAGTCAAGCGCGAGGCTTGTTTGCCACGGATGACGCCAGTGCAAGTGCGACCAATCCAGATCCAAAAGCATTGGAAGATGTAAACGAAACCATTCGCTTAATGGTGGCGGGTACTGTGAAGAGTTTAGCAGAAGATGGTTATGTTAAGCAAAGTAATAATACTATTCAAACCAATGTATTGCTGGAAAATAATCAAGTGAAATTGAATGGTAAACCATTTACCATTCAGCCTGACGAAGACATTTTGGCAGACATTGAAGCAGATGATTCGCCAAGTAGTGCATCGGTACCGGCCACGCAATCTGCAAAATAATAACTGATTGAATGAATGAAAATACACGATTTACTAATGTAAATTGTGTATTTTTTAGTGGATTGCTTATTTTTGTCTTGGAAATACGCATCAGAGTACATAACTTAATCATATTTCTTTTGAGATTTGACGATTTTTTTGTAAGATTTAATTTTGCAAGAGAATTGTCAGTTATCCTTAATATTGATTGTGCTGAAAATTAATTAATAATTTAACTAAAGGAATTTAAATGAAAAAACAGGTGGGTTTTGGTTTGGTAGAGATGATGTTTACGGTGGGTATCATGGGAATTTTAGTGGCATGGGCATTGCCGAATTATTTTGAGTATATTCGCAAAAGTCGGAGATATGATGCGCAGCGGATGATGATGAACAACGCAAAATTTATGGAGCAATTTTACAGTCGCAAATATAGTTTTAAGCAAAATAGTACGACTTGGCCAACGTTTCCTGAAGATGAGAAGTTGTATACTGGGTCAAAGACAGGGCATTTTTGCATTAAAATGCAAGGTAATCCTAGAGGTGTGAAAGGCGACCATTATACGATGAAAGCAGTGGCATTTGATAAGAAAGCTGATGCTGGTTCATTGATTTTAAATGAAGATTTTCAGTTAATGATATGTGAGAACAGTAGCAGTACTTGTGATGATTCAGTATTTTTCAAAGGGGATTCTGCTCGTACGGATAAAAATTGTCGTTTTTTATGAAACGATATTTTTCAGGCAGCCTGAAACCTTTGCTAAACCTCATTTTAGGTGTATGTCTTTGCGATGTTACTCTCTAACTAATTGAAAGTATTTCAATATTATCTGAATATGATGTGATGCTATCACTTTAAATATTCCTTAATATGAAGATTTTGCAAAGGTTTTGGTTTGTCTGGTTTTGATATGGAGAGGGTAGTATGGTGTCTTGCTGTCATACTTTTGGGTTTTATTTTTTTTGAGTGTTTAAAAACTGCGATTATGTTGAGATTAAATACTATTAAGAAACAATGTAGTTATTAATTTTGAGGGGAATATTTGTTTATTTTTTGTTGACGGTTTTTGGGTATAGGCGTATAGTTCGGTTCTTCGCTGCTACGGCGGTTGAGTTAGTCAAAACGAATTAGTTTACTGGTTTATTTGGCTGAGTACAAGGATTATTTGAAGCTCTTTAAAATTACAGAATACCGATAAGTGTGAGTGCCTGATGGTCTCACACTGCAAGAAAAAACAGACAAGATTGTAATAGGTGCTGAGCCGATTACTCTTTGTTGGTTTCTTTGAAGCAGACCAGAAGTTATTAAGTTAGAGATTGAACATAAGAGTTTGATCCTGGCTCAGATTGAACGCTGGCGGCATGCTTTACACATGCAAGTCGGACGGCAGCGGGGTAGTGCTTGCATTACTGCCGGCGAGTGGCGAACGGGTGAGTATAATATTGGAACGTACCGAGTAATGGGGGATAACTATCCGAAAGGATGGCTAATACCGCATACGTCCTGAGGGAGAAAGCGGGGGACAGGCAACTGCCTCGCGTTATTTGAGCGGCCAATATCGGATTAGCTAGTTGGTGGGGTAAAGGCTTACCAAGGCGACGATCCGTAGCGGGTCTGAGAGGATGATCCGCCACACTGGGACTGAGACACGGCCCAGACTCCTACGGGAGGCAGCAGTGGGGAATTTTGGACAATGGGGGGAACCCTGATCCAGCCATGTCGCGTGTATGAAGAAGGCCTTAGGGTTGTAAAGTACTTTTGTTAGGGAAGAAAAGGCATTTGCTAATATCAGATGCTGATGACGGTACCTAAAGAATAAGCACCGGCTAACTACGTGCCAGCAGCCGCGGTAATACGTAGGGTGCGAGCGTTAATCGGAATTACTGGGCGTAAAGCGAGCGCAGACGGTTACTTAAGCAAGATGTGAAATCCCCGAGCTCAACTTGGGAACTGCGTTTTGAACTGGGTAGCTAGAGTGTGTCAGAGGGGGGTAGAATTCCACGTGTAGCAGTGAAATGCGTAGAGATGTGGAGGAATACCGATGGCGAAGGCAGCCCCCTGGGATAGCACTGACGTTCATGCTCGAAAGCGTGGGTAGCAAACAGGATTAGATACCCTGGTAGTCCACGCCCTAAACGATGTCAATTAGCTGTTGGGGCACTAGATGCCTTAGTAGCGAAGCTAACGCGTGAAATTGACCGCCTGGGGAGTACGGTCGCAAGATTAAAACTCAAAGGAATTGACGGGGACCCGCACAAGCGGTGGATGATGTGGATTAATTCGATGCAACGCGAAGAACCTTACCTGGTCTTGACATGTACGGAATCTCTCAGAGACGGGAGAGTGCCTTCGGGAGCCGTAACACAGGTGCTGCATGGCTGTCGTCAGCTCGTGTCGTGAGATGTTGGGTTAAGTCCCGCAACGAGCGCAACCCTTGTCATTAGTTGCCATCATTTGGTTGGGCACTCTAATGAGACTGCCGGTGACAAACCGGAGGAAGGTGGGGATGACGTCAAGTCCTCATGGCCCTTATGACCAGGGCTTCACACGTCATACAATGGTCGGTACAGAGGGTAGCCAAGCCGCGAGGTGGAGCCAATCCCAAAAAACCGATCGTAGTCCGGATTGCACTCTGCAACTCGAGTGCATGAAGTCGGAATCGCTAGTAATCGCAGGTCAGCATACTGCGGTGAATACGTTCCCGGGTCTTGTACACACCGCCCGTCACACCATGGGAGTGGGGGATACCAGAAGTAGGTAGAATAACCGCGAGGAGTTCGCTTACCACGGTATGCTTCATGACTGGGGTGAAGTCGTAACAAGGTAGCCGTAGGGGAACCTGCGGCTGGATCACCTCCTTTCTAGAGAAAAGAAGAGATTGTTAGGTACTCACACTTATCGGTATACTGAATTGAGATGCGAAGAGCAAGAATGCGAAGAGCAAAAGAATAGAGACGACTTAATGGGTTTGTAGCTCAGGTGGTTAGAGCACACGCTTGATAAGCGTGGGGTCGTAGGTTCAAGTCCTACCAGACCCACCAAGACCTAATTGGGGGCATAGCTCAGTTGGTAGAGCACCTGCTTTGCAAGCAGGGGGTCATCGGTTCGATCCCGTTTGCCTCCACCAAATATTTAGAGGTAGAACCAAATATTTAGAAGTCAAATATTTAGAAGTAGAGCTGAACAGTAGAATTTAAAAGTAGAAATTTCAAATTAAAGTGAGTTTGTGGAAGTTGTTTACGAAGAAGTTGTTTACTAGATAGTTTTATAACTTACTTTTTATAACTTACTTTAATTTGCGATTTAAGAAACGCATTGATCTTTAACAAATTGGAAAGCCGAAATCAACAAACAAAGACAATGTTGATTTGTTTAGAATGCTGTTTGATGCAACAAGTAGTGTTCACATTTCAGGCAGCCTGAAAAGGTATTGGTACTGAAAGAAGAAATAAGCAAATCATAAGAATTTGGGTGATGATTGTATCAATTGTTCTTGAAAGACAAAAGGCAAGAACAATACACAACAAAGCAGTAAGCTTTGTCAGATTAGAGAATCTAAGTAATGCTGGCAGTCAACGCCAGTATCTACGAAGTCAGAAGGTTCTTCAAATGATAGAGTCAAGTGAATAAGTGCATCAGGTGGATGCCTTGGCGATGATAGGCGAAGAAGGACGTGTAAGCCTGCGAAAAGCGCGGTGGAGCTGGCAAAAAAGCATTGATACCGCGATGTCCGAATGGGGAAACCCACACAGCAATGTGTATCCTAATCTGAATACATAGGATTAGAGAAGCGAACCTGGAGAACTGAACCATCTAAGTACCCAGAGGAAAAGAAATCAACCGAGATTCCGCAAGTAGTGGCGAGCGAACGCGGAGTAGCCTGTATATGATAATTATTGAGATAGAAGAAAGAATTGGAAACTTCTGCCATAGTGGGTGATAGCCCCGTATTTGAAATCTCAATGATGGTACTAAGTATACGAGAAGTAGGGCGGGACACGAGAAATCCTGTCTGAATATGGGGGGACCATCCTCCAAGGCTAAATACTCATCATCGACCGATAGTGAACCAGTACCGTGAGGGAAAGGCGAAAAGAACCCTGGGAGGGGAGTGAAATAGAACCTGAAACCTGATGCATACAAACAGTGGGAGCACCGTTAAGGTGTGACTGCGTACCTTTTGTATAATGGGTCAACGACTTACATTCAGTAGCGAGCTTAACCGAGTAGGGGAGGCGTAGGGAAACCGAGTCTTAATAGGGCGACTAGTTGCTGGGTGTAGACCCGAAACCGAGTGATCTATCCATGGCCAGGATGAAGGTGCGGTAAAACGCATTGGAGGTCCGAACCCACGCATGTTGCAAAATGCGGGGATGAGCTGTGGATAGGGGTGAAAGGCTAAACAAACTCGGAGATAGCTGGTTCTCCCCGAAAACTATTTAGGTAGTGCCTCGAGTATGAGACTGATGGGGGTAAAGCACTGTTATGGCTAGGGGGTTATTGCAACTTACCAACCCATGGCAAACTCAGAATACCATCAAGTTGCTCCTCGGGAGACAGACATCGGGTGCTAACGTCCGGTGTCAAGAGGGAAACAACCCAGACCGCCAGCTAAGGTCCCAAATGATAGATTAAGTGGTAAACGAAGTGGGAAGGCACAGACAGCCAGGATGTTGGCTTAGAAGCAGCCATCATTTAAAGAAAGCGTAATAGCTCACTGGTCGAGTCTTCCTGCGCGGAAGATGTAACGGGGCTCAAATCTATAACCGAAGCTGCGGATATACTTTTAGTATATGGTAGGGGAGCGTTCTGTAAGCCTGAGAAGGTGATTCGTAAGGATTGTTGGAGGTATCAGAAGTGCGAATGTTGACATGAGTAGCGATAAAACGGGTGAAAAGCCCGTTCGCCGAAAGCCCAAGGTTTCCTACGCAACGTTCATCGGCGTAGGGTGAGTCGGCTCCTAAGGCGAGGCAGAAATGCGTAGTCGATGGGAAACGGGTTAATATTCCCGTACTTTGATTCAATGCGATGTGGGGACGGAGAAGGTTAGGTTAGCAAACTGTTGGAATAGTTTGTTTAAGCCAGTAGGTGGAAAGAGTAGGCAAATCCGCTCTTTCTTAACACCGAGACGTGATGACGAGTGTCTACGGACATGAAGTGACCAATACCACGCTTCCAGGAAAAGCCACTAAGCTTCAGTTGAATCAGAACCGTACCGCAAACCGACACAGGTGGGCAGGATGAGAATTCTAAGGCGCTTGAGAGAACTCGGGAGAAGGAACTCGGCAAATTGATACCGTAACTTCGGGAGAAGGTATGCCCTCTAATGTTAAGGACTTGCTCCGTAAGCATCTGAGGGTCGCAGAGAATAGGTGGCTGCGACTGTTTATTAAAAACACAGCACTCTGCTAACACGAAAGTGGACGTATAGGGTGTGACGCCTGCCCGGTGCTGGAAGGTTAATTGAAGATGTGCAAGCATCGGATCGAAGCCCCAGTAAACGGCGGCCGTAACTATAACGGTCCTAAGGTAGCGAAATTCCTTGTCGGGTAAGTTCCGACCCGCACGAATGGCGTAACGATGGCCACACTGTCTCCTCCCGAGACTCAGCGAAGTTGAAATGGTTGTGAAGATGCAATCTCCCCGCTGCTAGACGGAAAGACCCCGTGAACCTTTACTGTAGCTTTGCATTGGACTTTGAAGTCACTTGTGTAGGATAGGTGGGAGGCTTAGAAGCAGAGACGCCAGTCTCTGTGGAGCCGTCCTTGAAATACCACCCTGGTGTCTTTGAGGTTCTAACCCAGACCCGTCATCCGGGTCGGGGACAGTGCATGGTAGGCAGTTTGACTGGGGCGGTCTCCTCCCAAAGAGTAACGGAGGAGTTCGAAGGTTACCTAGGTCCGGTCGGAAATCGGACTGATAGTGCAATGGCAAAAGGTAGCTTAACTGCGAGACCGACAAGTCGAGCAGGTGCGAAAGCAGGACATAGTGATCCGGTGGTTCTGAATGGAAGGGCCATCGCTCAACGGATAAAAGGTACTCCGGGGATAACAGGCTGATTCCGCCCAAGAGTCCATATCGACGGCGGAGTTTGGCACCTCGATGTCGGCTCATCACATCCTGGGGCTGTAGTCGGTCCCAAGGGTATGGCTGTTCGCCATTTAAAGTGGTACGTGAGCTGGGTTTAAAACGTCGTGAGACAGTTTGGTCCCTATCTGCAGTGGGCGTTGGAAGTTTGACGGGGGCTGCTCCTAGTACGAGAGGACCGGAGTGGACGAACCTCTGGTGTACCGGTTGTTTCGCCAGAAGCATAGCCGGGTAGCTAAGTTCGGAAGAGATAAGCGCTGAAAGCATCTAAGCGCGAAACTCGCCTGAAGATGAGACTTCCCTTGTGGTTTAACCACACTAAAGAGTCGTTCGAGACCAGGACGTTGATAGGTGGGGTGTGGAAGCGCGGTAACGCGTGAAGCTAACCCATACTAATTGCTCGTGAGGCTTGACTCTATCATTTGAAGGACTTTGGAAGAAATAGAAATACCAAAGCACAAAGATAAAGCTTACTGATGAATACACTTCATCACTCAAAAAATCAGTTGATTAAAGAATAAATAGGGTAAGAAAAATTAAAATTATCTTACCAACGGCTTACCAATTTGACAGTTTATGTTTGGCGACCATAGCGGTTTGGTCCCACTCCTTCCCATCTCGAACAGGACAGTGAAACAAACCAGCGCC
Organism: Simonsiella muelleri ATCC 29453; assembly: GCF_002951835.1. Classification (GTDB taxonomy): domain Bacteria; phylum Pseudomonadota; class Gammaproteobacteria; order Burkholderiales; family Neisseriaceae; genus Simonsiella; species Simonsiella muelleri. The sequence continues at coordinate 1,485,575 of NZ_CP019448.1, forward strand.
GATGATAGTATAGTTCCTATGCGAAAGTAGGTCATCGCCAAACTCTTTATTCAAAAATCCCTTAGCCAATCTATGTTGTGTGCTAAGGGATTTTGCTTTTTAGAATTAATTCAAGATTGGGTAAATATGATTCAACCAATACATAGAAAAGCAGTATATGCTGGTAGTTTTGACCCTCCCACTAATGGTCATCTTTGTTGGTATTAATCCCAATAAGCACAGTACTTATTCCATTGAAGAACGTCAAGAAATGCTCCAAAGAATTACCGCTAATTTTCTTAATAGGGGCTATTGACAATTCAAAAAAAGAGGCAAAGGATTTAAGATATTGTTTCCACGCAACCATCCCAAACCTTTGCCATGTCCCGAAACACGCTTACAAATGAAACATGGTCAAGACTGTTGCCTATTTTGAAACAGCTTGGCATTTATCGCAAGAAAAATTTACGCAAAACAGTAGAAGGTATCCTGTTTCGCTTACGTACAGGCTGCCAATGGGCTGATATACCTAGTTATTTTGGTAAAGCAAACAGCCTTTACCAAAGTTTCAATCGCTGGTCTAAACGCGGTATTTTTACCAAATTATTTAAACATTTGGCAGATACACCCGATATGGAATGGGTCTTTATGGACGGTAGCCATATCCGCGTTCATCAACACGGTATGGGTAAACAATCCATTACGCATCAAGCTGTTGGTAAGAGTATCGGTGGTCATACGTCTAAAATTCATTTAGCGGTTGATGCTTGTGGTAATCCAATTGAATTTATCATTACAGCTGTTATAGACAAATAAAATAATCCAAAATTACTCATTGATTTTAAATAGAAATAATTTAATACATTGCTAAGATGTTCCGCAAAAAATGAGACGTTCCGCAAAACTGCAAATTGAAACAGCATAGTAAACCGCATTTAACAGCGAACTACTCGGAAATTCCGAATAGTTCGCCAAGTCCGCAATTATTTCTTTTTCTTATTAAATGGCTTTTGAACTTTGACTTGCCTAATATAGCGGTTTGTCATATTTGTACTGGTGTGTCCAAGCAACTCTCGCGCGGTCTCTTTGTCGTTTTGCAAATACGCATCAGTCGCCGCCTTAGCTCTCAAATCGCGAAATTGAAAATTTCTCAACTCTTCTTCAAGCTCTGGACGTTCTTGCATAATTTGCTTTCTCAAATTTAAAAACCAATTCGTTATTAAATGGCGACTCAATGGCTTGCCGTGCTTGTTTAAAAACAAAAAACCATTTTCAGGCGCAATTCTGTCAATGATTTCTTTCAGGCTGCCTGAAATCTCAAATCGCAAACGCGCCGAAGTTTTCGCTTGCTTAATATTCAAAATGCCATCACTAATTTGACTGGTGTGCAAACTACAAATATCAATAGGTCGTTGTCCTGTCAAAAGTGCAATATCCATTAAATCTCGCATCTGTTGGTCTGCGTGTTCATACACTACATCAAATAATTTGTCATTGATGTAATTGTCGCGCTTCTCAATTTTGTTTTTTTTCACGCCTTTGACTGGATTTTTCTTTTCAAAATCAATGTAGTCGCTCTTTTGCGCGTGTTCAAAAATAGCCGAAAAAAAAGCAATTTCAACATTAGCAGACGATGGCGCACTGCTTCGCCATGCCAAAAATCTATTCAAATGTTGAGGCGTGATTTCATGCAACGGCGCATCTTTGGGTGTGCTGAAAAATGTTTTTAATGATTTGATTGAATTTTTCACGCCATTGATGGTGTTGACTTTTCCTTTGGGTTCAATGACTTCTGAAAAATATTTGTCTGCTGCTTGCGAAAAAGTAATGCTTTGGCTAGGCGAAATTTTCTCAATGTTGATTTCCGCCCATTTTTTTACTGCGACAAAATATTCTGTGCCTAGCGAGATTTCTACGCGCTTCCCATTTTGGGAAACTTCGCCAAAATAATAGATGACAATTTTTCCGTTCTTCCGTTGGCGTTTTCGCGCTCTCATGCCACTGGGTAGGTTGTTGGGTGCTTTCATGTGCTTATGCTGTTGTTGATTTTGTGATAAAAATAGCACAAATCCAAGCTGTTTGTCTTGAATTTGTGCTGTTAGGCTGCCAAATGTACGCTGGTCTTACATCATCAAAGAGTAATCATGCAGTAAACTCATTGCATCGGTTACATCTTGTTTAATATTTGGTTTGAAAACAAATAAATAACCTGTTTGGTTTGGATTGGTTGAGGAAGAGAAAGCAAGTGAATCCGCTAATGATTTTGCTTCTTTGCTATTTGGGTTATTACACATTAATTCTTGAATTTTCAGATAATGGTCTGCGTAAAAAGCCATTTTTGCCAAATGTGCAAAATAATCGTGTGGCAATTTTGGATTTTGCTGTTTATCCAATTTATCCAACACTTCGCCAGTCAAGGCTTGATTTTGCTCCACTGCCACTCGCGCCATCAAACTCAACACTTCGGGATAATGTTCGGAGGCAACTTCTTTGTACGACACGCCAAATTTTGATTTAACGCTGCTCCACAATTGAATCGCTAACTTGGCTTGTTTTTCTTTGGGTGCCGTTTGGACTAATTCACGATGGAATTTTTTAATCTCGTCTTGCTGTTCTAAAGTTAAGCCGTTGGGCAGTGCGGTTTTGGTTTTCAGGCTGCCTGAAGTTTGATAGCTGCCTGTTTTGCGGATTGTGGGTAAAACATCTTCCATTACCCATTCTTCAAATGCTTCGGCTTCAGGTTTGCGTGATTTAATAATTAAGCGATAGAGATTAGGTTCATTGATATAGGTCATTTCTTGATTACCGCTTTCGGTGGGGGTGTCGCGTTTTGCTACACCCTTTAATTTACAATGTTTAGAAACAGCATCACGCGGATTGACATAACCCAAAACACCGCAAACGTCATTGGCTAAAAACCAAAATTCACCTTTTTCATCAGCGATGGTACGGATTGAATGATTTTCAGAAAATTTGAAAGTTGAGATTTGATTATTCATTTTCGTTTCCTTAGGAAAGGTCTTAAGAAACACCCAAAATGGGTGGAGGTTGTCCTACACAAAACGAATGTGTTGGGTCGTTACCGATACCCACAACCCCCAAAAACTTAAATTTTGTTGCAACAACACACAAGAAAAGGCAACAAAATAGAGAATTTTGAAGATAAAAAATGCGCTGATTGGCGCACGCAATCGTTTTGTTAGGAAGCTCAATATTACTGCTATTGTTTAAAACAGTCAAATTTATTTCAAAAAAGCAGTTCTCAAATTTGAGCACTGAAAATAAATCAATTACTTACATCATTAACGAAACATTTAGGCAATAAAAAATCCGCACGCGACGGATTATGGGTTAGGTGCCGTTTGGACTAATTCACGATGGAATTTTTTAATCTCGTCTTGCTGTTCTAAAGTTAAGCCGTTGGGCAGTGCGGTTTTGGTTTTCAGCGCATCGGGTTTCAGGCTGCCTGAAAGTGAATTTAAAAAGTGCTGAATCACTTGTAAACTGAAAGCTGGAGAAATCCACATCGCATAATGAATAACCAATTCCTTGCAAACAAATGTGCCAAGTCCTTGTTTTTTAAGGATAGCAGGATTTCCTGCTTTTTCACATTCAACAATAAAATCAATAGTTTGTTTATTTTCAGACCAAAGATTAGGTTTATGGCGATTTTCTCCACCTGACGCTTTATGTAAATCGTTTAAAGAAAATAAACCGTTGATTTGACGGATTGAAGTATTGCAGATTGAAATTTGATTTTGCATTTTAATGCTCCAGTGAAATTTAATAAAATCGCTGCTTATTCTGCTAAAAATAGGCGTGGCGATACTTCGGGTTAGCAGACTGTTTCACTGGGTAACAGCACATCTTACGATGTCCCAAAGTACCGCCACATAAACTGGACGTACTTAAAATGCAATAAAGAAACCGCATGAAAGCGACTCTATTGCCAGTGATAGAAACAGGCTGCTAAACCTGTGCTACGATTGAGTAGCTTTTTTTAGCATATCCCATTTCTGTTTCTTTGGCAAGTTTTTTTCACAAGGCAGGTTGCCAACCTTGTGTTTTGGGTGGCTTGGCTTTCGCGCTGCCATCAACCACGCTGCGGCTGACTATCGGGCGATTGGTGGCATTAATGAAAAACGGAATGCCCATTTTTTTAAGCTGCTGAATTTGCTTCGTTTTTCTTTTAAATCCCGTGAGTTGATGCACTTCTTCTGCATTCAGAAACAAATCTACATTCATCATCATCTACTCCATTTTTAATCGTCCCAACCGCCTGTAATGCCTTTTTCATTAACGCATTGCTCAAAGGCTTCAGCAGCAGCACGCACCACTTTGCTGTATGTGATTTTGTTTTCAGATTCTGCTTTATCGCAAAATTCATCAAGGCTGCCTGAAAAACAACCAGCTCTAATTTTAATGCCCTCGGTATGCACAATAATCACAACTTGCCTGCCCAGACCGTCTACATTTCCCATTGTCATTAAATCACGACATTTCACACCTTCAATCGTTAATTTTTTGCCAAATTTCAAACCATTACCCAATTTGTTTGATTTGCCCAAAGTGCAGTTGTCGCCCAGCTTGGTGTAATCGCCAAGCGTGTTTGATTCGCCCAAAGTGCAGTTGTCGCCCAGCTTGGTGTAATCGCCAAGCGTGTTGAAATCGCCAAATGTATTTTCATCGCCCAGCTTGGTGTAATCGCCAAGCGTGTTGAAATCGCCAAATGTATTTTCATCGCCCAGCTTATTTTTATCGCCTAACTTGTTGCCATCACCCAGCTCATTTTCATCGCCCAGCTCGTTGAAATCGCCTAGCTTGTTGCCATCGCCGAACTTATTGCCACCGCCGAACGTATTTTCATCGCTGAACGTGTTGAAATCGCCTAACTTGTTGCCATTGCCGAACGTGTTTTCATTTCCGAACGTATTTTCACTGTCTAGCTCATTTTCATCGCCCAGCTCATTGCCATCGCCGAACGTGTTTTTATCGCCTAGCTTGTTTTTATAGCCCAACCTGTTGAAATTGCCTAGCTTGTTTCCATTGCCGAACTTGTTGAAGTCGTCAAACGCATTTTTATTGCCCAGCTCGTTAAAATTGCCGAATGTGTTGGCATCAATGAATACATTGTCATTGCCTAGCTTGTTGCCATCTCCGAACGTGTTCTCATTACCAAACGCATTGTCATTGCCTAGCTCGTTGAAGTTGTTAAACGTATTTTCATTGCCCAGCTCGTTTTCATTGCCTAGTACATTCCCATCGCCCAGCGTGTTTTTATCGCCTAGCTTGTTTTCATGACCAAAGTATTTGTTACTCATTTTCTTTTCCTTGTTTGTGTTAAAAAATAGTTTCAGGCTGCCTGAATGTTGGTTAATAACAAATTTTCAAATGTGGCACTTCGCCATTTTGAAGTTTGAGCAAAAAAGCTTTTGCTGCGGTTTCTTCAATTTCACACGAAATCATCACGTTGTAAATTTCACGGTTGATTTGTCGTTTATATTCAATATCTTGAGCGCGTTTGGCTTCTGCTTCTTGAATTTCGCGTTGCTCCGCTTCAATCCGCATTCGTTCAGCTTCGGCTGCTGCTTTCTTTTCAACTTCCATGCGTTCTTGCATGGCTTGTTTCTCTCGCTCGGCGGCTTCTGCTTTCATTTGCGCTTCAATTTTTGCACGTTCAGCTAATTCGCGTTCTGCTTGTGCTTTGGCTTCCGCTTCACGTTTGGCTTTTTCGGCGGCTTCAGCTGCAATTTTTGCTTCATATTCAGCTTTTTCGCGTGCTGCTTTTTCCGCTTCCAATCGGGCAATTTCAGCTTGTTGAGCTTCGTATTGCTCGGCTGCCTGAATGTGCTGCTCCAATTGATTTAAGGCATCTTTGGCAGCAGCCTGAATATCTGCATTATCGGATTGAATCCGTTGGCTAATTTTTTCAAAGTCTTCACGCAGCTGAATACTGTTTTTACGGTTGCCGTTTTCATCAATTGCTTGTGATAGTGTTTTGATAAGGGCTTTTTCAGCTTCAAGCGCAGCTTCTTCTGCTTTTTTAGCTTCTTCCCATTCGGTTACTGGTTTGCGGATTTCATCACGCAGCGCATCTAAGCTATCGCGCACATTTTTGCGATTGTCATCAACAATTTTAATTTTCGCTTTTGCATCTTCTACTAAACTTTTCCCTGTATCATCAATGGAAACTTTGGCACTCGCCACAGTACGCGCCAATGATGAAAGAGCAGTACGATTTTTCTTGATGTTAATATCGCCCGATAATTCAACAGCTTGTGCTTTGGCTTGTTGGGTAATTTGGTTGATGATTTCTTGCAAGCCATTTTCTTGGCTAAAAGCCGCCATATATACAGCTTGTTCTACTTCAACGCCTTGATATAAAGCGATTTGAGTGTTGGTTGTCATAATATTTCCTTACTTTAAAGTAATAATCCGTCTGTTTGGATTGATTCGGTTGATGATTCGGTTGATGTTGCATCTTTAAAATCTGCTTCGGCTTCTTTAATGCCTGCTGATTTGCTTTCCTGTTCAACTTCAAATACTTCTGCGCTGTTGTCAGGATAGCTGTATGCGGCATCAATCACGTTATCGCTTTCGGGGATTTGCTGGATAACAGATTGGTCAGCAAGTGTGGCTCGTTGCAATTCAATACTCATCGGTGCGTATTTTGAAAGCAGTTGTTTCATCACGGTTTTTTTCGCCATTTCATCAAAATTATCTTTCCATACGCCGTAGCCTTTACGATAAGTTTGACTGTATCGTGATGCGTGAGACTGAATTTCTTCAACCGTCATAAAGACTTCAGCAATGAAACCATTGATTAATTCCATATACGCATAAAATCCTGCTGGTGCTTCGGTCTTTTTCGGTAAAACATCAAAATCAAATTCATAGCCTTTAATTGGGTTGCGGCTGATAATTTGTTCTGCGTAGATTTCTGTTGTTACCAAGCGTTTGATTTGCCCACTTCTCATCGCAAGTTGAATTAAGCCTTTGTAACCGATTTGAAATTGTGCTTCGGTTACGCCTGCTTTGTTGTTGCGAAATGGCACGATATAAGCAAAACCCAGTGCGTTGTTAATTGGTAAGTTCAACGTGGCAGCAACAATGGCAGCACTGATAACGGTATTAGGTTCAGCTTGCTGTAACATCGAATTGCTGTTGCAAATTTGAATCAGGCTGGCGCAAAAGCTGCCTGTATTTTTGCCAATAATTTCTTCCAAACGTTTAATGATGTTTGGACTGGCAAGCATCGCTTTCAAATCGCGTGGCGCGGTTTGGGTTTGTAAATTGCCTTTGGCGGCGGCTTTTAATGCAGTGGTGTTTGTCATGATATTTAGCCTTTCAGTTATGCGCGAAATACACGGCTTTCGCTCGTTTTAATAAATTAATAAAAAGCCCACGCTGGCAGCGATAAGGTTTCAATTCCTTGGTTATAGGCTTGCCATTGATGACTTTGTTTTGCTTGATGAAAAGTAAGCAAATCTCGCTGATATAATTCACGACCCAATTCAATCGCAGCATTATTTAAGTCATAAACGCCAACTGCATATGGCGGCTCTTTCTCAATCGCTACAAAAATAAAACGTTCAGGATAAATCCCAGTAGCTTGATAGAAACCTTGCATATAAAAGGCTGCCTGAACGTGGTAGCGATAATTAGCCATACTTTTAGCAAATCCTTTTGGGCTAGCATCTTGCGTGGTTTTCAAATCAACAATAATGTTGTATTGTTCATTCAAAAAGTCAGGACGACAGCGACAAAGTTCACTTGTGTTTTCATCTTGCCAAAAGATAGACACCTCCGACTCGCCCACTTTGAGTAATTCGCTGGCTGCTGGGTGGTTTTGTACGCTTTGTGCCATCGCTTGAATTTTTTCAAAATCTTCATTTTTAATGATAATTTTGCCATCTTCTTGCCACGCTTCTAATTGCGCTTTTCCGTCTTTCGTGCGGCTATTGAATGCTTCAGGTAAAACGATATAGTCGTTTTGGAAGTTTTGAGGCAACAGAATGTAGTCATGCAATGCGCTTCCAAACTCCAATACGGCGGTGCGTTTGCCTTTGCCTTGCAAGTAAGCCTGATAATGAGCTGGACTAATGGCAATTTTGTCTAACCCACTTTTGCTAATGGCTTCATGGGCGTGATAATCAGCGTTGCTGATGCCACGTAAAATCGTGTTTAATGCGAAATTCATTAACATTGCCTTGCTGTTGAAAAAAATCCCAAACTGAAACGGTCTTTGGTAAAACCGTTTGGATTTGAAATTTCTGAATGTTCAATCTCAATCTAAATTCAAATATTCCAAAATGGCTAATTGCTCTAAATCCATCTCGGCTAACGTGTCGGGTGGCAACACAAATTCATCAAATTCATCATCATTCATGCTGCCTGCCTCACATTAAGTCTTTGCATAATTTGATTAAATTGAATTTGTAAGCAACCAACGTTACCGTCAAACACACCAAAATCCCAAACAAAAACGCCAAGCCTACCAATTGCCAAACATTCAATTGAAAAGTAATCACTTGTTCCATCATTCAACCTTTTCTTTAAAAACGTCAAAATTATTTAAAAATGCTTCCGCGATTTTCTCTACTGCGTTGAGAAATTCATCTACCGTTTCATCGTTAATGAAACTCAAACTCCAAGACCGAATCTCAATGTGAAAACGAACAAATTCATAAGGTTTGATGTAAACAATCGCCCCTAACTGACTCATGAAACACTCAATCTCTTCAAGCCCTTTGCTTTTCGCTAACGCGGATAATTTCTCTTGAAGAATGAGATTTTTTTGCTCTTCTAATTTCTCTTGAAGAATGAAATTATTCTCTGCTGAAAAAGCCATTTTTCTTGCCTTTCATTATGTTGTTGTTGAAAAATTTGCTTATTTCAGGCAGCCTGAAACAAGACTGCCTGTGTTAAACAAACTTTTTTTATTGCCAATTTTTAAACCAGTAATCCAACTCATCTTGAGTGAATTCTTTTTGCCATTGAAGCGACTCAAAAAACCATTCACGCTGAAATGAAACATCATTTTTGAACTCAATTAATTCTTCTGAATCAAGCTGTTCTATCGCATCTTCCAATAACCAACCACTTACGGCTTTTTTAAATTCTTGTTCAATTGAATGCGCGATATTTTCCATGTGGTCTGTCCAACTCCAGCCGTAATATTCGTCAACAGCAGCGTCGCTAAAACCCCAATAACCATCGTTATAACCAATATTGCTCATCGTTTTTGCCTTGCGTTTTGTTGATGAGTGAAGTATAGTTTTACTTTACTTAATTGTAAATAATTTTTTTACAATAAATACAAAAATAATTGATTTTATTGAATTTAAAGTTTTGTATTAATTTACAACATACATAAAAAAAACCGCCACAAAGGGCGGTCTATAAATTTTTCCAATGCCAAAAATGCTTAAAGTAGAGTATTATTAGCTTTATGGATACTTTGACTCTTTATACTGTAGGCTATGAAGGCTTGAATATTGAACAGTTTTTATTGATGTTAGATAAATATGATATTGAAAAAATTATTGATATTCGCGAATGCCCGATTTCACGCAAAGCTGGTTTTTCTAAAAACGCGCTAAAAAACGTATTGGCAGCAAATGGCTTCGATTATACTCATTTAGCGGCTTTAGGTTGCCCAAAGCCTGTTCGCAATTGTTATAAACTCAATCATGATTGGGCGATTTATAAAAAAGGTTTTAAAGCATATTTGCAAACGCAAGATTTAGCACTGGACGAACTGCATAATTTGGCGCGTGAAAAGCGTTGCGCATTGCTGTGTTTTGAGGCAGACGCGCAATTTTGCCACCGTTCATTGGTTGGTGCAGAAATGATTCGCCGTTATGGCGTTGAGATAATTCACGCTGATGTTAAAGCCGCTAAAAATCAAACAATGAACCAGTTGCAGCCTGAACTTCTGTTTTCTTAAGGAAAGTTAGTTTTTTATTCAATATGACGCATCTCTTCTGCCCACTCAATTCTAGAACGAATCAGCTCCACAATACTGGGCAAATCATCATGACGATAGCTAAGTTTTTGCTGTAAATCATGCAAAGTAAACGCGCCACTTGAAATTAATCCGCCAAATGCTTCATCAATGAAAGAACGAGCATAACGATTGTAGCCTGTTAAATCTACAATTACGTAGTCGTATTGATGTAGTGCTGGCTCTAATAATTCCTTACGGAATCGTTCCCCTGTAGTGTCTTCTTCTCCTGCTTGCACTTCATTTGAATAACGACCATAAGGAGATTTGCTATAATCTTTTACAATTTTGATGGTTTTTTCATTTGTTGTCATGATGTTATCTGTTAATTAACTTAAATGCGCCTTAGGCACGCGCTGGGCGTGGGCGGTATGCCAGTGCATTCAACCGCCAATCATGCGTAGATTGAATTTTGGTAGCCATTTAGGAAATTTAAATGAAAGTGCCAACGCCAATTTTAGTGCATCGGATAACGCGGCATTTAATAAAGATAATTCGCCTTGCGCGGTAATTTCGCCATCATCATTAAATTGGGCAAAACGAATACCGTGTGTTTGATTAAGGTATTGCTGTTTGTTTTTATCCCATTTTGCGCCAAATTGCGCACTTTGTAGCCAGTGTTCCATATGGTCAGTTAAAGCAAAAGTATTGGGCGTGGGAAAAACAACAGTAAAAGCAATACACAATCCATCTTCACCAAAGGTGCAAGGCGATACAACACGCGCATATTGGTCATTGCTGTGTTGAATTGTCCAAGCAGATAATTTTGAGATAATTTCTTGGGTTTTCATGATGTTGCTTCTAAAAAGGTAGATTAAGTTGTTCTTGCGGTATGCTGTAAAGCGCGGATTAAATCCGCGCTTTATTCCACAAGCCTAAATCTGAAATGCGTGTTAGGGCTTGACCTAGTTTAAACACTGTTGCGGTTAGGTCTTTTTCAAGGCTGCGCGTGTAGATTTCGCCATTGTCAAAATATACGCCATTTTCATTGATGATTTGGTTTAATACTTCCGTTCTTGCACCTTTGAGTAGTTTTAAGTCGTTCTCGTAGCTTAAGCGCATGATGGTTGAGCCTTTATCGCTGATTTTAAAACTACCATCTACTTGTTTGGCAACGAAAATATTATAGCAATCTCCATCACGACCAACAAAAGGCAAGGCAACCTGAATTGAGCCGTCTGCTTTAATTCGGGTTTGGATAGATTGGCAAAAGCCAATACATAGGCTTTTTTCAATTTCTTCAGGTGTCATAAAATAAGTCCAAGTTATCTTCTGTTGGTGTGATGTTGTGTATATTGCAATTAAATTTAGTCATGTTATGGGCTCCTATTTTATCCGAAATGAACAGAGAATTTGTGAATAAAATCTAAATCATCTTGGCTTGTATGGGCGATACCGTGCTGTTTGAATTCACTCAATACTCTTTTAAGTGCTTGATTTTGACTGTTGCTAGGGTCATAGGCTGCTTTGTAGGGCAGTAAAATAGCGGTATCCTGATTTATCCAGCCAAAATCGCGCAAACGCTTAAAACGCGCTAACCAATTATCGGCTTTTCGGTAAATTTCAGAAGCATCTTTTTGTGCTAAATATAATGGCTTGATGATTTTGTGAACTTGTTTGCCTTGCTGTTGCACCAGTGGTAGTGAAACATGGTATTCATCATTGCCTAGTTTGGTTTCAATAAATGGAATGGGCGTGTGAAAACTTTTCACTATTTCTACAATTTGGCGCGTAAGCAGCTCTTCAGGCTGCTGTTTGGCAAAGCTGCAATGAATGTAGTAATCAAACAGGGTTTGTAATTGCGTGGCTTCATCGGCTGCCATACATACGCTAATGCCGTTGGTTTGCAATATGGTTTCGCGTGGTTGGGCTAGATGCTCTGTGGCTGCCTGAATTTGGCTCGGGGTGGCGTAATGCAAATTGTCTTGTACGCGTTTTAGCTCCATTTCAAACGCGATTAGGGATTGACGGAAGACTTCTGCATTAAAGTATTTGAAAAAATGGCTTAATCGGCTGTATCTGCTTTCTATTTTGTAATCAAAATAGCCTGTTTTGGGGCAGGCAGCAATAACGCCAATATTGGCAAATTCGCGTGTTTGCACATGTGGCATAAAGCGAATAATGGTGTATTGCATGGCTTTCATGTTCAGCTGCTCCATAGTGTGCCGTGTTGTAGGTGGTAAATTTGTTGTTCTATTTTGTGGTATGGATAATGAGTTGGCAAGTCCAGTTCCTCGTTTTTGTAATGCCATTCTGGTGGAATTTGAGATTTTGCGTGGTAGTACGCGGTTATGGCTGGCTGCAAAAATTGTTCCATGTGTTGTTGATATACAAAATCGTTTGCTAATTTTTGCGCGGCTGCCTGAAAAATATGCAGTTGGCAAAATTGGGCAGCCTGAAATTCATTATCAAAGGCTAGATTATGGTCGATTACAATCATTTTTTGCGTGTGTGGTTGGAAAAGTAGATTGGTGTTACCTTGGGTTCTATCCATGTTTTGAATAAACCAATCAAAAGCAACTAATTGTATTTGTTGTTTAAATGTGATTTTCTCAATATGCGCCATTTCCAACAAAACACAATGCGCCTGACTGCGTGAGGCAAAAACTGCACCTTTGCCAATATTGCGTTTAGGCGTTGGTAGTAGCTCTATCATTTCTTCTGTTACTTGTAGCAAGCAAAAAGGGGCAATTGGCAGTCCTACGGCTTGTGCCATATTGCCACATAGCCATTCGTTGATTTGGCTGATGCGTGTAGAACGTAATCCTTTAACGAAGTATTCTTCATCATCTACTAAGCAGCGATAGGGTTGTGAAAATCCCTGCTCTGCAATGTCTTGTATATCGGTAATGTAGCGCATGGGTTAATCTCTTACACGCCACTCAATCACACGCCCTACAATCTGCACGCTATCGCTGCTGACAATTACGCTTTCAAATTCGGGATTGTCGCAAACGATTTTCAGGCTGCCTGAAATTTGGCTGAAAATCTTCCGAATAAAAAAACGCTCGCCGCTTTGAATTTGGTAGATTTTGCCATCAATAATCGCGGTTTGGCTCGTGTCAATGGTTAGCTCGCTGCCCTGTGGAAAGGTCGGCAACATGGCATTGTCGGGCATAACGATTTTTTTTAGGCTGCCTGAATGCTTTTCGCTAGGGGCTAATGACATTTTAGCTATAATTTCAACCAAATCAAAGCACAAGCTAATGATACAGTACTTTCATAATTACGTTTTAATTTATCGTACCGTGTTGCCAGCGCACGAAAATGCTTTAATCGTGCAAAAGCGTTTTCTACCAAGTGCCTGATTTTATATAAATACCAATCTGTGCCCACATTAAGATGTTCTCTATTTTTCTTATATGGAATATTGGCTTTACTTTGTTTAGACTGAATTAACCGACGAAAAGTATCACTGTCAAAACCCCTATCAGCACACACGGTTTCATTATCACTTAAATCCAATTGTGCCAATAAATCAGGCGCAACAACAATATCATTTACATTACCAGCTGTAATGATAAATTCAATTGGATTACCACAAGCATCAACCGCTAAATGAATTTTAGACGTATGACCACCGATACTCTTACCAACAGCTTGATGCGTAATGGATTGTTTACCCATACCGTGTTGATGAACGCGGATATGGCTACCGTCCATAAAGACCCATTCCATATCGGGTGTATCTACCAAATGTTTGAATAATCGGGTAAAAATACCGCGTTTAGACCAGCGATTGAAACTTTGGTAAAGGCTGTTTGCTTTACCAAAATAACTAGGTATATCAGCCCATTGGCAGCCTGTACGTAAGCGAAATAGGATACCTTCTACTGTTTTGCGTAAATTTTTCTTGCGATAAATGCCAAGCTGTTTCAAAATAGGCAACAGTCTTGACCATGTTTCATTTGTAAGCGTGTTTCGGGACATGGCAAAGGTTTGGGATGGTTGCGTGGAAACAATATCTTAAATCCTTTGCCTCTTTTTTTGAATTGTCAATAGCCCCTAGGTAAAAAATTATTTTGTGTGGCAATGTTATGCCCTGTGCCTGTGTGGTTTTGAGAAATTTTAAAATCATGTAGCGGCAATTCCATGTTAGTAATTTGAGCTATTTTTAAAATATGCTCGAATGATGGATTGGTTCTACCTTTTTCCATGTTTGAAACATTTGCCTTTGTCATACCAAGTTCAAAACCAAGGGATTCTTGTGTCATCTTTGCAGATGTTCTTGCTTCTTTTACCCACTCTCCTAAATTTATCAATTTACTTCTCCAAGCGTTAAAAATGAAAATTGTAAAGTAATTTTATACAATAGTCGTTTTAAATTTCTTTACTTATTTGTAAAATAATAATATACTTTGTTTTATTGAGATTTACAGAAAGCATATATGAATAATGGAATTGAAAAAGCGATTGGGCTTTTCGGTTCACAAGCTGAATTTGCAAGAATTTTAGAGATTAAACGAATGAATATTCAGCATTGGAAACGCGGAAATGTTGAAGTACCAGTCAAACGCTGCGTTCAGATTGAAAAACTCACAGATGGCGTGGTAACGCGTCGAGATTTGCGTCCTGATGATTATTGGGAAATCTGGCCAGATTTGGCAAAAGATGAGACGCCTGAAAAGGCAACAGAATAAAGGAAACCCCCACGCGAACGCAGGGGCTTTATCAACAAAGCTGAAAGGCTTTCAGCAATTTTTCAGAGTAAGTCAAGAAAGCTAACAAAGCTAGCAAACTTAACGGAGAAAATTATGCAACAAATTGAAGAAAAAAGCAAGCCCTACCCATTTAAATTGGGCAGCCAAAACGACAGAATTTGCCAATATTTACTTAGCGGCAAACGCCTAAAAAATTACGAATTCCGCGAGAAATTCAACGTCTTAGCATACAACCAACGAATATCAGAAATCCGTCAACATGGTTTTGATGTTCATTGCGAACAAATCGGCGATTCAGGTGTTTGGGTGTACTGGATTCCCAAAATTTCAAAAACACAGCCATCAGGAGCAACAGAATGATTAATAACAAATTTATCCCAAACAGCTTTCAAGTACCTAATGCTGTTGTTGATGATTTGATGCGTGATTTGAAAGATGTGGAATTTCGCTGCTACATCAGCCTGATTCGCAAAACAACAGGCTGGAATAAAGAAAGTGATTATGTTTCCGTTTCACAATTCATGGAAATCACTGGCAAAGGAAAAACCGCCATCATCGCAGCAATGAAAAATTTACAACAATTTGGATTGGTCATTGAAGTTGCAAGAGCAAAAAATGGTATGAAATGTTTCGCGCTGGATATGGAAAAATTAACGCAATGGAGTTCAGAAAGTGAACCTCAACCGGTTCAAAAAGTGAACGGTTCAAAAAGTGAACGGTTCAAAAAGTGAACCAGTTCAAAAAGTGAACCAGTTCAAAAAGTGAACTGGGGCGGTTCAGAAAGTGAACCTCAACCGGTTCAAAAAGTGAACATACAAAATACCAATAACAAAACACACTCTATTAAAAACAATATACGCGCAAGCGCAAAAGAAATTCAGCTGAAAATGCTGACTGACTTAGGTGTTGATGAACAAGTCGCAAAAGACTGGATTTCCATCCGCAAAAACAAACTTACTCAAACCGCATTGAACGCAATTGAAAAACAAGCACAGCTTGCAGGTTTAACCGTAGCACAAGCGGTTACCGTTGCTTGTGAGAATGGCTGGCAAGGTTTTAAAGCTGAATGGGTGTTGAACAAAATGCGGCTTTCAGGCAGCCAAAACTGCAGCAACTTTGTCCCAACAACAAACGCAGTAGAGACGCTAACTGAAGAACAAGGCGGCGTATTCAATGGCAAGGGTGAACGGATTGATTTATCCGATGTGGATATTGAAGATATTGATTTTTAAGGAGTTTAAAATGGAAAAATGCAGCCACTTCGTTGAAAGTCTTGTTGCACGTTTAGCAGGCGGTAGCGCAAATTTTACTGTTACCGATACGTTTACCGCGCATTGCCAAAAACACGGTCAATACACCGCAAAACGCTATCAAAGTGGTCGAGTTTCGCCTTGCCCAACTTGCCTTAAAGAAAAAAAAGATGAAGAATTTCAAGAATATGCTGAAGAAATTAAACGGCATAACAGTATGCAAGCTGCTAAAGTTGTGCGTGAAAAATTAGCGCAATCGGTGGATATTCCGCCACGCTTTATCGGCAAAACCGTTGCCAATTGGCAACCTGAAAACGATGCAGAAAAGGCAATTAAAAAAGCCATTGTAAATTATGGGTTTGCCATTCAATCAGGCAAAGCAGGCGCATTAATTCTGCATGGGAACAAAGGAACTGGAAAAACACATTTAGCTTGCGCCTTACTCTCAATGCGAAAAGCACAAATGGGAGGCAGCGTCCAATACGCAACAGTAGCTGATTTATTCCGCAAGGTGCGCGAAAGCAAGCGGTTCTCATCAACGCCTGAAAGTGAACTAATTGAAGAATATGCAAAATTTGATTTACTTGCACTTGATGAAATCGGTAATCAGCGTGGCGATGATGACGAAAAACGCATTCTATTTGACGTGTTGAACAAACGCTACGAAAAAGCCTTGCCAACAGTTTTGGTATCCAATTTGACACGAGAAAAACTAGAAGAATTTTTAGGCGAGGTGCTTTGGGACAGATTGCAAGAAAACAGTTTTATCGTTTCTTTCAGTGGCAAAAGTCGCAGGGTCGCGCGAAATATTGCAGACGGTTTTAGTGATTAAAATTTTGGCACTATTTGACAAACGTGGTTTTGGCAAGGCAGCCTGAAATGACGTACCAAGACGAATTAAAAACCTACTACCAACGCCGCGCAGATGAATTACAGGCAGCGTGGCAAAACGCCAAAACCGATGAAGAAGCAGCGCGATTACAGCGCGAACTTGAACCATTGATGAATTGGTTAATGAAAAATGGAGAAAAATCATGAATATTTATATTTCTATTGTGTGTTTTTTAGCTTGTGTTTTAAGCGGTGTGTTTATTTTTCTTCTGGGTCGTTGGATTGGCAAAATTGAACAGGAATCCAAAACACGCCAAGACATCAAAAACACAGGGCTTTTTATGTTGAACGATGGCTTTTATCAAGCAACAAAAGTCAACAAATCGCGCCAAGTGATTGAACCCGAAACGCTGCAACACGCTTTCAGGCAGCCTGAAAAGCCAAATGGAGCAAATCATGAAACACACTGAACGATGCGCAATTTTCGCCCAAAATCTCAACACGTTGCTTGAAGAAAAAGCCTTTGATTCATGTAGCAATGCACAATTAGCCAAGAAATTTAACCAATTCATGGCAGATTGTTTCCCCGAAGAAATGATTGTGATTAATGGCAGCGTGATTGGCAATTGGCGCAAAGGAGTTGTTTTGCCATGCCTTGAGTATTTTGGCTTTTTAACTAAATGGTTGGACTGCGAACCAACGGATTTGTTGGCTTTATTTTAATTGGAAAGGTATTAGAAAATGGCATTAATGCTTTTACTTATTATGTTGTTAATATTTCAGACTTGGTTAACGTGGTACATCACAGAATTGATTTTCGGAAAAAAAACAAAACGCAAACCGCGTTTCAAATGCCAAAGACGACAGCCAAGCGGCAACGTGAAAATCATTTCAAAAATTTAACCACTACTTTTGCCCTACCACTCTTCCTATTTGGTTTCTGTGAAAAAATTCAGCCCTAACAATGTCTTCAGTAGGGCAGAAGTAGCAACTACTCTAATTATTTAACGAGAATTAACAATGAAAGGCACGAAGATGATTAAAAAATTAGCATGGGCAGCGTTATTGTTTTTAGTTGGTTTTTGGTCTGCTATTGAGTTCGTTGTGGATTTGGGAAAATTTTCAGGTGCAATTTCTTTGCTGTTTTTTGGCTTGGGCGTGTTGATTACTTATGCTTTATTAAGTTATTCACAAGATGAAACAGTCGCATGGATTGAGTACGCGCAATACTTGGAAAAAGAGTTGCAAATCAAAGAAAAAGTATGCGCCGATATGGAAGAAATTTATGGCGGTTGGCGTGGCGGAATCCGCGGCGAAATCAAACAAGATTTAGGGCTGGCTTACGGTGCAATGAAAGAAGAAAAGCCTGAACAATTTTTTCGCACAGTTAAGGTGGGCGTGGCAGCGCAGTCATTTTTCAGTAAATCAGCGTGGGCAGATTGGCTAGAGAGTCAATATTTTGAATTACTTAGTGAAATCGCCCAATTAACCGATGACGACAACGACTGGGAACGCGTAGAAGAATGGGAGCGCGTGATTAATGCGTGATTAATGTTTGATGTTATTTTTAGACTGAAAGGATTTTTTGATGGCAACGCGTAAATGCAAAGTTTGCAAAATTGAATTTGAGAAACAACAGCCGTTGCAATTTGTGTGCAGCCCAAAATGCGGTATTGAGTACACCAAAATTCAAAATGCTAAAAAAGCAGAAAAAGAACGGTTGCAAAATCAACGGTTGCAACGCGCAAAAAAGCGTGAACTGGAAACAATACCCGAATTAACACGCAAGGCGCAGGCTGCCTTTAACCGTTTTATCCGATTGCGCGACCGTTTCAAGCCGTGCATCTCATGTAGCAAGCCAAACAATGGCACATCAAACACGTTTGATGCTGGACATTATCGCAGTGTTGGCAGCGCAGCACATTTGCGATTTGATGAAAACAATGTTCACGGTCAATGTAAAAAATGCAATCAATATTTAAGTGGCAACGCGGTAGCCTATCGTGCTGGTTTAATTAATCGTATTGGTTTGGCAGCAGTTGAAGCGTTGGAAGCGAACCATACACCGCGTAAATGGAGCAAAGACGAATTGAGAAACTTGGCGGCGTTGTATCGCCAAAAATGCCGTGAATTGGAATGAAAGGCAGCCTGAAAATGTCCGACAAATTTATCCGCAAATTCGGCAAAGAAAACCGCCGCGCAATCATGACAACGGCTTGGGAGGTTTCAGGCAGCCTCACTGATGACGGTAAGCGTGCGATGATAACCATTGAACCAATTACGCGGAGCCATGAACAAAACGCCAAACTTCACGCGATGCTTGCCGATATTGCCACACAAAAGCTGTTCAACGGTAAAAAGCTGGCTGTTGAACAATGGAAAATGTTATTTGTGAGCGGACACAGCATTGCAACAGGTGGACAAGCTGAAATGGCAATTGGGTTAGAGGGCGAAGTCGTGAACTTGCGCGAAAGCACTGCAAAGATGAGCGTAAGCCGTTGCGCAAGTTTGATTGAATATATTCAAGCATGGGGCGCGATGAACGATGTCCGCTTTCGGGCGAAATGGGACTGATTCACTGGGAATGAAAGGACGCATACTAATATGTTCCAACGAAAACATACGCGCGAAGAATTAAAATTTGCCATGATTTTAGGCAAAAATATCCGCAAAGCGCGTGAAGAAATGAATATGAATTTGCAAGAAGTTTCCACTCATTTGCGATACCCAAAATCAAAACTATCGGAAATAGAAAATGGTAAAAAAATTCCTAATGCCGTCTTGATGGGTCAGTTATCAGAACTTTTTGAAGTGAGCGTATCTTATTTCTACACAGGCAACGAAACAGATGTCGGGATTGAAAAATATTTTGATGTAGCGAGAATGTTTCATTCTTTCAAAACCGAGTTGAACGCCCATGTAGCTTTGAAAATTAAGCAATTTTGTATTCACGCCTTTCCAAATCAAAGCGCGAGTGAAGAATTGATTCATGAGGTTGAAGAATTCACAAAACAATCGCGACGCATGATTGCCAATAATAATGCACCTGATGGCGCATGGCAAGAAATGAAAGGTGGCACAAATTTTGAAATCAAATTGGGACATCTTGAAAGCAAATTACTCATGGCTAAAGATGCCATGAATTTACAAAAACGTGCTAAGAAACAATTAGATGAAAATACACAATTGGAGTTAGATTTGTGAAAGAAAAAAAATTAAGTCCAAAGCAACAAAGATTTGTTAATGAATATATGATTGATTTGAATGCTAAACAAGCCGCTATTCGCGCTGGGTATTCAGAGAGAACAGCTGAACAAGGCGCAGCACAATTATTGAGAAATATTAAGGTATTAGAACAAGTTAGGATTGCCCAAGCCGCCAAAGCCAAACGCAATGAATTAAATGCCGACGAAGTATTGAACGATTTGAGAGAATTGCGCGATATGTGCATGGGTCGTAAGCCTGTCAAAATCAGTCAAAAACAAAAAGACGAAGACGGTAACGTCTTTTATGAGGAAGTTGAAATCACACAATTTGATGCGAACGGCGCAAACAGATCACTCGAATTGTTGGGCAAACATTTGAGTTTGTGGACTGAAAAAATTGATTTGAATGTTGGTGTTTCAGATGACGTATTGGAAAAAATGGCGCAAATGGAAGAGCAATCTCGTCAGCAATCCATCATTTTGGCGAAAAAAATTAATGAACGGCATAATGGGAACGCGTGATTTTCGTCATTTCATCGCGAATATTATTCAGGCTGCCTGAAAGATAGTGATTGCAACACGAAAGCGGTTGTTTCTCTCATTCATCTCACTACCGTTTCTTTCAGGCAGCCTGAAACGTGAGATGAGATTGACGAAAGATGAATGATGAATTTTTTAGAATTGGTGCAACGCAATGGTAACGAAGTGCAAACCGATAGCCGTTTGATTGCCAAAGCGTTTGATAAACGACACGATAATGTCATTTACGCAATTGAAAATTTGGATTGTTCGCCTGAATTTGCTGCCCTTAATTTTAAGGAGAGCTATGAAATCAGTGAGTTAGCGAATGGTCGCCCTGTGAAATATTATCATGTCACCGAAAAAGGCGCGATGTTATTGATTATGGGATTTTCAGGCAGCAAAGCGATGAATGTGAAAGAAGCATTCATTGAAGCATTTGCCACCATGCGAGAACAGTTGAGTTTATATCGTGAACTATGCGAATTGCACGCCTTGCGTGATGCCAAATTTACAGAAGCATCGGAATGTGGGCGCGGTTTAGCGCATTGGGCGCGTGAAAAATCGCGTTTGAATATGATGATTAAGCAGCGTGAACAAAAAATCCAACCGCGCCTATTTGAATAAGGAAAAAATCCATGTTTATCGCAGATTTTGTAACGAGAAGAATTAAATCTCAAATGCAAGAATTAACTTTGCAACAAGCGATTGATTTGTGTCAAGTTCCTGATAGTTTCAATGAGCAAGGCATTTCACGCGCCTTGCAATTTATTGTTAAAGAAACCAATTTGCCACTTGATAAATGGACAGTTCAAGAGCGGATTGTCGCCTTGTTCCACTACATTACCGCCCAAGAAAAAGGCGATTGGCAACTTGTTGACAATGGCAGTGTAACAGATTATTTGATTGAACAGGATTATCCCGAAACACCTTATATATTTCAAGATGATGGCGATTTGTTTCACATTGTCCCACTAACAGGAGAATACGTTGAAGCCATAGAACGCGCAACCGATAGCACGCGTGGAAAGTGGATTTTAGCAGCAATGGCAGCCACTATTAGAGCAGAAAATGATGATTTTGACGGTATTCCAGACGAGCGAATCAGTGAAAATATGACGCGATTGCTAGCCTTACCCGAAAGCGTGTTTAACCGATTTTTGGCACATTTTCAGGCAGCGCAAATTCATTTAGCGCATTGCGTGAATATTGATTTTCACGATGATGGCATTATTCTTTTGCCGAAAGGGGGTACAGGTTTACCGCCTGTACGATTTCAATTTGATGAGGTCTTGGAACAACCAACGATTGCGTTATGGCGAAAGCTTGATGAATTTAGCGCAAACAATTTGCTTACAACACAAATTTGATTTGAGAGGCGTGCTGCAATGGCGCGTTTCTGATGCTGAATCATTGGTATCCAGTCAAGCATGGGAAAACAACATCAAGCAAAAAAGTGAAATTATTCAAGCACAAGCGGATATGATTGCGTCAGTCAATAAAACCATTGCAGGGGCAGCGAAATCCACTAATGAAACGATTGCGAAAAATATCGCGGCGTTGGTTAATCGGTAGGTTTCAGGCTGCCTGAAAACATTTCTATTTTCAGGCTGCCAACAAAAGAGAAGTTACCAAGCTAAATTAGCCCTTTGCAAATAATTCAAATTCAACTCAAATTCCTTGATACACAAAGGGTCGCGCAATTGCTCCGAAAAGCGTTGCAAACCATGCACAATACCTTGCAGCAACGGAAAATCCCGTTCAAATTCGGTTTTGAATTGTTTTGCCATAGATGGATTGATTGGTGCCACAGCACGCGCAGCGATATGTGTGGTTTGCATTGCCATATAACGATTGGTCAGCAACTGCATAATGCTGTAAGGACGCGACAGCTTTTGCATCAAATTGCGCCAGCTTTTGCATTGCGAAGAAATAAAAAATGCACCTGCTTTTGCATCAACAGCATTTTAACATCTGCACCCAGCTCCAAACTGGGTGTTTATTTTATGGTATCACTTAATCAACATCGCCCCACAAGGACAACACCATGAACACATTTAACAGCGCACTTATCAATCACGGCTACGATGCATAATATCTACCATCTACCAAACCGTTTCAAAGCACATAATTATAAAATCGCGCCTGATTTGTCATAATTTAGCATATTTTTTGTCATGACAAAACAAATGCAAAATTGAACCAATAATTGCCGTAAATAATTTCCTGCCAAAGAAGGTTCTTTGGAAGTGGAATTTATTGCCCAATTAATTAACCCTGAACTGGCTAAAAATATTTTGCAGGCTTTGGGGATTATGGCTAGTAGTGGCGCGATAGTAGGTGGTGTTTTTAAGGCTTTACGTGAAATTAGTGGTAAAGAGATTATTGCGGTGTATACTTCTGATGAGCATCCTGAATTTGCTAAATTGGAGTTGTCTGACGGTACAACCATGGAGCTGCCAAAAGATGAAGCATTATTAACTGCATCATCTGCCATTCGCTCACATATTAAACAAATTGTGGCAGCACCGTTGTATCATCGTGATGAGCCTGTTTTTAAAATCCTAAATGGTGCTGATGAACTTGAATTAAATTTCAATGAATCTGATATTAAAGCCATAAAAGAAGTAAAAACTCAATCTTTACCGCCAAAAATTGATAAAATGACGGTTACTGCTTCGTTTAGCCAAGTTAATTTTGAAGGCAATACGGGTTGGAAAATTCAATTAGATGAAAAAACAATCGTAACTGCGCCTTTATTAGATGATTCGTTTTTAAATCAAGTTTCCGCTAATCAACAAAGCTTTAAAAAAGAAGATAGGTATAAAATGGTTTTAGAAGTTACTACCTATACGAATGATTTAGGGAAAGAATCCAAAAAGTATAAAATTTTGCAGGTTTTATCATAGCCGCCAAGAGTTTAATAATGTTAGCCGTAATGGAATTTCTTAGCCAAAATATGATTTGGATTGGATTTATCTTATTAAGTCCAATCCTATATCGTTTCGCCTATGCGATGACATTATGGCTTTATGCGAAATTTGGATACAATCAAAAAGACATTATTATTAAACATTTCCATAATGGTAAATTAGTCAGTGAAACCATTATTAAAGCGGATAGCAGCCAGCCACTATTGGTTAAAAAATATACGGAATAGTGCGATGAGTGATAAGAAAAATATTTGGCAAAATCCTGCTTTGGCTGCGGCGGGTATTGCAACTTTCATGAGTGCGGTGGCTAATTATCTAAATTTGGACGCTAATACAATGAAATTGATTAGCACCATTTCTCCGCCGATTAGCATCTTGCTCAGTTATATTTGCATATGGGCATTAGCTAGATTTTTTGCTTTTTCTATTGCAGAAACAAAAGTATTAACCAGATTAAATAAACGTGAAAAAATTATCCTAAAAGAATTAAAGAAAACAATTATTTACGGCAATTATTGGTTCAATTTTGCATTTGTTTTGTCATGACAAAAAATATGCTAAATTATGACAAATCGGGCGCGATTTTATAGCATACATTTAAAGATGTATAATATCTACGAAACCGTTTCAAAGCACATAATTATGATTTGAAACGGTTTTTATTTTCAGGCAGCCTGAAATTTGTAAATCATATTATCTTCGTAATGCGCTGTTTTGTTCATTGTAATGTGAACGCTAATTTTTTGATAATCCTGTAAATTTTGCCAACCTTCTGCCTTTTCATTCACAATCAAATCCAAATAATCAAGCAGTTCACTCCGCGTTGATGAGAAGAACACAAACGGCGGTCGTACCAATCTCATCAAGCGTAAAAATTCAACCATGCCAAAATAGCCAGCTTTGCGATACGCGCCTTGCGCGGTGCTAACATAGGGTGGGTCAAGCACGAGTAAAGCCTTTGAATTATCTTGGAATTCAGGCAATAACTCATGATACGATTTACTCACCACTTCCACGCTGTCTAAATAGCCGTCCGCGCTGGGATAATCACTCAATCGCACATTATTAAAATAAGTATGATTGTATATTAAATCATTTAAATCAGTTGTTTGCCGACTGCTAAACAAAATCCAACTCGCCACGCAATCCAAATCAATATAGCCGCCAAATGTTTGTAAGGTAGCCTGAATGGTCTTTTTCAGCGTTTCAGGCAGCTTTTGCTTGAGCGGATAATCTCTGGTTAAATCAAAAATGATTTTGCGTAATTGATTGGTATCATTGATATTTTTCAGTCTTTCGGTATAACCATCAAAATCATTGTAAATCACACGAGCTTTTGGTAAAACTTGTTTTGCGGTGTGAGCCAATAATCCCGAGCCACCAAAGGCATCAACAATTGTCCAGCCATCGCCATCATTCGGAATATGCTGTTTTAATAACGTTTTAAAGTGATTTAAAAATCGGCGTTTTTGTCCTGTAAAGGGTAAGGGGGCTTGTGTGTAATTCATGCGTACTCCAAAGAAAACGGTGCGTGTGCTTGTTTAAAACACACGCACCGTTGGTTCGGTACGCAAAGGTACGCTGGTTAGGCACGCTCGGTGCGCGAAAAAACTTACTTAGATTCAAACGTATTGCGCGTTTTACAACGGCGACATTGAATAATAATACGGTAATTTGTACCCATGACTTCACCAATTTTTCTTTTACAATGAATATTTTGACATTTTAATGATTTCAGCATTTTGCGCTATCCTATATACAAATGATACAATCGCGCCGCCTAGCTAGGTGACGGCTATACGGATGCAGGCACTCTCTGCTGATGTGGGTGGAATAAACGGTCTTCTACACCGTCCACTCGCCGTCCACTCGCCGTCTTTCTTTCAACGCTGCCATTGTAACTTGGCAGCGTTTGATTTTTGTGATGTAGCATTTCAATACAAAATAACATCACACCCCAATATCCTGTACCGCCAAATCAGGCGCAACGCTTAAAATTGCGCCACCGCCTACATCATAATAGACGGTTTGACCTGCGCTGTAGCCATTGCCATACAACAAAACTTCATTGCCAGCCTGTGTAGTACGCGCCAAATAACTGCCATTGCCATTTTTAGCAATGATTTGGGCGACTGCACGGTTGGGTTGATTAAATAATTGATTAAATTGCTGATAAATATTCATTTCTTTCCTTTCAGGCTGCCTGAATTAATCAAATATCCATGTATCTGTCCACGCCCAACGTTTGATAAATCACAGGCACCTCGCCATTCATTGCCACGCTGATTTGCACCGATTTGACCACACCTCGCCACGATTCAGCAGGTTCATTGAATTGCCAAATTTCGCCCAATTCGGCACGGTTTAAGCCGTATTTGGGAATCCATGGCAGCTTGACGGTTTCGCTTTTATGTATGCCTGTGTTGCTTAATGTTGCCACGCCAGCCGCTTCGCAAACGTTGTAATCCGTGTAAAGCGCATGGCTTAAATCGGTGGCACGTGGTGTGTTGCCATGTTCGCGGCGGTAAACGTTGGCGGCTTTACCTTGATTGTGGTTGGCTGCCACGCCGACTGCATGGCAACGCAAATTCTGTTGCAGGCTGCCTGAAATGCTGACAATCGCACTGTTTGGCACTTGCACATCGGGTGCAGCGTCTGCCAACGCCCACGCTGCCACGCGCCATGTTGGGCGAATATCCAGTTGTGGCAAATAGGGATGGCTTGCCACGAATCCGCCAGCTGTTTGCGCGATGTCTTGCAGCACCGCAATAGGCGTTTTGTCGGTTAAACTATAGACATTTGCAGGGACAAGCCAATCCACAATCTGCCAATTTTCAATTTTAAAATTTAAAAATTTCAATTGTGAATCAGCGATTTGTCTGGCGTATGATTCTGAATTGACCAAACCAGCAGACGAATGGGCAAAATCCGCGCCCAATAAAGCCGTTTGGCTACGTCCTGTGATGGTGTAGCTTTTTTTACCAAATGCGCGGTTATCGCTAAACTCTTCTGCCATAAAATCAAAACGTTCTGAATTAATTAATACCGTAATCACGTCTTTTTCAGGCTGCCTGAATTTCACTTTAACGAATGATTCGGGCGACACCGTTAAATCGGCTTGCCAACAGTAACCAGCCGTGTCGGCTTTGATATTCAGCGACAGCAATTCCAATGATGTACCGTCCGCTAATTGTGCTTTAATTTCATTACAAATCATATAATTATCCAAATTTGGAATCATAACTTTCGGCTTGCCACACGCGAACGAAATCGGGACTTGTGCCGCGTCGGGTTTGGCGGCTTGGGTGCTGAAATCCAGAGGTAAAGCATCGGGTGGAGGCGGTTTGCCACACGCGCAATCACAATCATCACGGTTAGGCGTGTTGTCAATGGGAATTGGATACCATTCACACGGTGGTTGAACGCTGCGACTCACGGCGGTTTTCAGGCAGCCTGAAAGATGATAACCGCTTGATTGCGCGATAAATCCATTGACAAAATATTGTGTGAATGCGGTTGGCGTGGCGGTGCAATTTGTGAGATGGGGGGCGTTGGCTTGG
This sequence comes from Simonsiella muelleri ATCC 29453, assembly GCF_002951835.1. Taxonomy (GTDB): domain Bacteria; phylum Pseudomonadota; class Gammaproteobacteria; order Burkholderiales; family Neisseriaceae; genus Simonsiella; species Simonsiella muelleri. The sequence continues at coordinate 1,512,520 of NZ_CP019448.1, forward strand.
CGCGTGGTGGTGTGATTGGCGTAGAACTGGTTGGCAGCGATACGCGTTTTCAGGCAGCCTGAAAGTTTAGGCGCGAACGCCACATGATTTTGCCAACACGAATGCAGGCGCGCGGTGCTGCCCGACACGCCCACAAACATCAACCACAACCATGCCAACGTCCCGATTTCCACGTTCAGGCAGCCTGAAACAGGCGCAACCGCCACAAATTGCGCCCAATAATTTTGCGCCAACGCTTGATTTTGTCCCGAAACCGCCAAACACGCGCCTTGAGTGCTTTGAGCTGACCATGCACTTGTCCAATTTGCGCCAATGGTCGGTTTGATGGGGGCGACTGGTTTGGTGGGTTTTGGGGGCGCGACGTTGTCATTCAATGTGAATTTGAATGGCAACGTGTCGGGCTGCTGTTCAACGCGCCGCCCCAATTCAAAAGGCAATTGTGCGCTATTCATTAATTAATTCACTTTAGGTTTCATGCCAGCCCAGCCATCAATTTTGTTGTATTGCCGTAGGTTGTCGTAGCCCATCAGAATGTAAGTGCGTGTTTCATCAAGATTATCCACACGATAAGTGCCATCTTCATGTGAATACACATCGCGCACACACATCATGGTTTGTTCGTCAAATACAAAAATTCGGCGGCGAGCAGGCGTACCAGCAACGGTAACAATACCGCTTCCTTCGCCAGAAAAATAGCCACGTCCTGTGTAACGGCTTTGGCGATGGCGAATATTTAATTTAATTTTCATTTAGTTGTACTCAAAATAACTCAAATTTAACAAGTGATTATTTCCGCCACCGTCCGAAATATCCAACAGCAAATAATCCGCGTCATCGCCATCTAATTTTAATATTGACCATGTCGGCATAGCAGTACGTAAGTTATTCATAGATGACAACAAATTAGGTAAAACAGCACGATAAGTTTGCTTTTCCATGACAAAAACTTCATGGGCAATGAATCCACCATGAATCGGGTCGGGGTAAGGTGCTAGGTTGCTATTGCTATAATAATTGCCACCTAAGTCAGCCATTAATGCGCCACTACCTTGCCACGCTTGTGCCAACATGGGGTTTTTCAAGCTGCCTGTATCCCAATTCGTTGCTCTGCTGTAGTTGCTATGAACAAACACGCAAGCCGTGTTATCGGCAGGAGCAAGCGGTCGCGCATCACCAAAAAACAAAACCAAACTGGTGCTGTTTGTATCCAAAATAGCCAACCAAAATGCACGCTCGCACGCCACCAACAGCCATTTTCCTGTACTACCACCACTACCCGTACCAGCGTAAGCAAAATGGTTTTGCCCAATATCGGTGTAGCCAAAATAGCTCGTACCAGTATTCAAATTACTCATGCGCTGATACGCGCCCAGTACGGCATAATTGTCATTTTCATTATTGATTTGTAAACAAAATTTCGTGGATTCAGGCGATTGACTACGAAAGACAGCACTCACATCATTCTCAAACGGCATCGCCCAACCAGCAGGCTCTTTGCGGCTATCGTCTGCGCCATAACCTGTTACCAAACAAGCTTTTAACAAGGTTTTCAGGCTGCCTGCAACCGCATCTAATTTCGGCGCGTCCTTATCCGTGCTGCGATAGACTTTGGCAGGAATTTTGGTTGTTTGACTAAACATAACTTTTCCTTTTTATTCAATAATATTCGTGTTTCCGCGTAAGCAAGCGGTGAATTTATCCGCGTGGCTGGTTTTGTCGGCACTCGGCTGAACCGCCCGAATAAACCAAATTCCCATAGACGTGGTGGACGTGTTAAAGCGCACGCAATTTCTCGTTTCCCAACCGCCTCCAAACGCCAAATGTGGCAGCGTAAAAAATGGCTTATTCGTGGCAGGATTCAAAGGCGAAAGGTCGCTTAATGTGTCGCTGGCGGCAATTAAGCCTAAGCGTTCTTCGTATAATTTGAATTGCGTCGGCGACACAAATTCAATCAACCAACGCCCATTAATCGCGCCGTCCGATGTTAATTTAATTGGATAATCTTTGACGTTTAATTTGGCTAAAATCTCATCGCCGATGCGCGTGTTTTGCCACACTTTTGTCCACGCTTGCTGACTGAATGGCTCGGTCGCGCGGACAAGTAAATCGCCTTTTTCGCCGCCAATAATCGCGCTGGAAAGATACGTTTTTTCAATAGGATAATTACGTTTTAAACCGTATTGCAGTTTCAGGCTGCCTGAAATATTCACGCCCATCAAACGGTTTTCTTCTTCATAAATCAAACACGCCGACAACGGCATCGCGTAACCCGACAAATCCAACGGCATCGCCCACACAAGGCTACCTGAAACAATATCGTATTGCGTGGCGAGAACGTGTTTGCTATTGGCATCCACCACACACACGCGGTCAGCATCGCTGCGATTAAGCGGAATGGTCGCGCCTGCGGTGTGTGCGCTGCCCAAGTCTTGCAGCATTTTATTTGTCAAGACAACCACATCGCCCACACGAAAAATAGGAACACGTCCATCTTGTGGCAACCGAACTGCGTTGATGCCAATGTCCGTGTCAATCGGGATAGATGTCAGCGAAACGGCGTTGTAGCGCAATGATTCGGGCGGTACGATGGCATTAGCCGATACATTGAATAAACCTGTGTCATAATCAATGCTGCCTGAAAGTGTGCCTGTGATGCTGCCATCTGCTTGCGAATCGCCGCGCAATGTGGTTTCGCCAGTTTCTGCGTAAGCAATGAAACTTTCAGGGTTTACAGGAGCGATGGCGGTGCGTCCGTGAATTTGTTGAACACCATATTCGCCTTGATGGTAAACACCTGATAATACTTTGATATTCGGGCTGGCATTAGGCGCAAGATTATTAATGTTGACAATGCCAGTCGCGGCATTCAAGCTGCCTACGACTGTCCCAGTGCCTTGATTGTAGTTCCAGTTTTGATACAACACGCCGTCGCGTTCTATTGTGAATTTGCCTTGAATTTCAAACGTCCACGAATTAAGCAAGGCAATGCGTGGAATCGCAACACCTTGTAATACATCAAAAGTTTGACTTGCGCTGCGAACGGTGTCGCCAACCGTGCGCGTTTCTTCGCTGCTGACAAATTCCACCATCGCGTGTTTGGGCGCGACCACAACCGTTCGCTGAATCGTGGTGCTGCCTGCAACCGCCACATATCGGGGCGATGTGTCGGTTAGCGAAAATTCGCTGTAAGTTGCTGTGTGAATTGGTTGTTTGAATGGTTCGGTTGGAATCACAATATCGCCTGTAACATAATCAATGCTTGCGCCGTTAATGAGTCGTCCGTTCGTCATCAAACCGCCGTTGCCATTGTCGTAAATTTCGGCATGATTGCTGCTAAAATTTTCCATGTATTTATCCTGTTAACTCAAATAGTTGATGCGGTAAATGCGTAAAATTTTTTTCTTGGTGCAGACGGCGTAGTTGAAACCGTGGCAACCGATGATGAAACCCCCGAACTGATTGATTCACTTAATTTTTCTACTTCTTCCACGCGAATGCCAATCGGTAAACTGATTTTCAGGCTGCCTTTAGCGACCTTTGCGCCTGCGCTCAATGTCATGCGCGTACCATTGGCTTTGACCTCAACGGATTTGCGTTCACTTTGGGCAATGTATTGTTCAGCCGTCCAATCTAATACAGCTGCATTCAAATTAGTCGGATAAAATCGCCCCTCGCCATAATGCACATAACCACCACATGCGCCTGTGATGCTGCCGTTGCTGTCTTGTGCGGTGCGCGGCGTTCCGTCATGCCACGACAAGCGCAACGTGGACGGCTTCAAACGTGGCACTGGAATTTCAGGCAACCGAACCGCCGATGACATCGGTTGTGGCGCAATCACAGAACCTGCCATTTTGTCGCCCAGCGTCTTGTAAAAACCATCAGGCGACCACGACACCAACAAACCACTTCCCACATCAGGCAACACAGGCAAACTGATTTTCAGGCTGCCTGAAGTCGTGATTTCGCCACGTACTTCGCCTGTTTCATCGTGTAAGCTGTTGTCCGAATAGCCTGTTAATTCGTACCACTGACCGCCAGCGCGATACGACACCCCCACGCTGCCACGTGCAGGCATTGGGCGCAACAGCAACGCAAATTCCGTGCTTTGATTGGTTTCTTTGATGGGCGAAGTGGCGGAATAGGCATAATTTTGATATTTCACGGCTGGCGTGGCGTAAATTCGCCCAATTTGTTGATTTTTAACGCCATAAATCACACCTTTGGCGTAATCAATCTGTAAAATTTCGCCATTTGAATTTTTCAGGCTGCCTGAACCATCATCTACCCAACCTGTCAATTCTACTGATGTCGGTAATACGCCAGTATCAAAATACACATTACCATCAGACACATAAGCTGAACCAGCGTACACCACACGGCGTGGCGCGGTGGGAATCCACAACGGTTTGCCACTAGCCCAATCGTCCGCCAACGCAGTGCTAACCGTGGACGTGGGAATTAATTTTTCAAAAATCGTGTCTACATTGATTTCTACCGCGCCTTGTTTCAATTCTTTTTTGATGGGACGAACGCCATAATATTTACCGCTATCAGATACTTGCGTTTTCAAGACTTCCACAGCTGGGGAGATTTGGGTGCGTGATGGCGATTTCACGCCTTGCAAATCCAAACTCAAGGCATTTTGCGTTTCCATTTCAATTACGCGAACTTGGAATGTGCCTTTGTCGTCTTCAAATGTTTGAATACTATGGGTTAATTTGTCAATACGAAAATATTCAAATTGCTGTTGTTTGTTAGCATCTACATAACCCAGCGCGTAGCGTTCGCCTACCAAAGGCAAGGGCGCATCTAAAGATTGATAGGTTTGTACTAAACGGCTGTTCCGTCTTTGTGTCCCCAGTAAAGTCATTCGGCTGGCGATGGTTGGATTAGAATACGCTTCAATGCGCGGCATGATTTCGGCGCGTGTTTGCGCGTAGTAATCAGCAGGACACGCCAAAATAGAGACGGCTGGGTCTTCGGGCGGTTCGCTGATAATCACGTTTGCGCCCAACAAAGCCGCCGCATCAGCACGGCTGACAGCTGCGTAAGCAAGGCGCACGTTCACACGTCCACGCGTTTTGTCTAAATCTGATACCGCGTTGAAAAGTTCGTTCGTTGTGCCATTTAATTGAACGCCTGTCATTGCGCCGCCGCCGTCATCGGTATCGGTTAGGCGTTGGCTGGCATAAAATTTCAAGTCTTGTTGTGTGATTTCGGTTTTGCGTTGCATTTGGTGGTTTCCTATTTTTTCAGGCAGCCTGAAGGACTACGCGTCCAGCGAATAAATTCACAAAATAAAATCTTCAGGCTGCCTGAAAAGCATTTAAAAGTGTTTTAAACACGGTTTAAACCGTCATTAGCGCGATTTGTACCTGATATTTTTCCGCCCCCATTTCGGGGACGGAAAACGCCACAGGCTCAACACCGCCCAATGCGTTATCATGTAGCCTGAACGCTACGTTAAACTCACGCCCATCGTAGTGGCGCATCGTTAAAGTTAATTCAGGCACATCCGTCCAATCACGCAAAATGCGAACGGTGGCTAAATCCAACCAAGCCCATTCGCCTGACAAAGTAATTGGGCGACCATTGCGCTTGATGCCTTGCTGGATAATCAGTCCGCCGCTTAGTGTGCGTTCGGGTTCGGCTTGGGCGATTGCGTGCCATGCGTATTCATCTGTCCAACGCATATCGGGTGGCAGGCGAATGCTGGCTTGGTTGTCGTTGCGCGTTAAGATGATGTCGTCCATCACATACTCCGTTTGTTATCTTTTTGAATTTGTTTAATGAGTTCTTGGGCGATTTGTGGCATTAACTCTTTAATTAAATTTGGGATTTGCTGTTTAATTTGGTTATCACGCGCTGCCAGTGCTTCGGTTACACCACTAAAATCAAATTGCATACCACGCCAATCCATGTCGCTTAAATCCACCTTGTTTTCAGGCAGCCTGAACCGCATTTGTTCGGCTTCGCGCTGCAAACGTTCGCGTTCTTGCTGTTGGCGTTGCTGTTCGGCTTGGCGTTGTTGCTGCAAACGCTGTTGTTCGGCTTCGCGCTGTTGTTGTTGGCGTTCACGTTCTTGTTCGGCTTCACGCTGTTGTTGTTCGCGCTGTTGTTCGGCTTCGCGCTCGGCTTGGGCTTGGTAAGCGGCTTGTTGGGCAGCAATGGCAGCCGCGTAATCGTCTTGCGCTTGGCGGTTGCCTGTTTTTTGCGCTTGGGCTTGTTTTCGCTTGAGCGCATTTAGTTTCTCTTGTTGCTCTAATTTTTGCACATCGCCATCACGACCTTGTGCGCGGAGCAATTCTTTCTCGGCTTCTCTGCGTGCGTTGGCGGCTTCGTCTGCCAGTTGTTGCATTTTTTGACGCGCTTTATCAATCGCTTGGTGTAAATTATTCAACGTGGTTTTGTCTAATTTTCTAGCGTTATTGGCTGCCATGAGTTCGGCGCGTGCCAAATGTTCGGCGATGTTGCCGCCGTTTTCGGTTTCTTCGTTCAAACGTTGGACGGTTTGATTGATGTTGATGTACATATCCTGTACGCTACGCAGCGTGTTAGCCCATGAAGCCGTGCCAAACGTGGCATACGCGCCCATTTTCTTAAGCGTTTCATGGACTTTTGAGCCTAAATCCGACATTTTATGCTGGCTGAATTCGGCTGCCTTGCCCACGTTTTCCACATTTTCCACAACTGCTTTGGCGGCTTGGCTTTGCGCTTGTGCGGATTCGGTCGCCGCTTGGGTAACTTGTTGATGTGCTTGAATTTGCGTATCGGCTGCTTGTTGGGTTTGCGCGGCTGCCTGAAGACTGGCTTTGCCTGTCGCATCAACCGTTACCGCATAGTTGTAGGCGGCGGCTTGTGATTGAACCCACGCAATAGCCGTTTGGTCTCCGCTATTGATTGCGGTTTGCGCGGTTTGTTCAAAAGCCTTTTGCAAATCCGCTTGCGTGGCTTGTCCGCTTGCTTTCACTTTTTCAAAGGCTTGCATCTGTTCGTTGGCAGCTTGCGCTAATGCTTCTTTCGTTTTGATGCCTAATTGCTTAAACGCATCAGCCGTAGGGTCGGCAGCGTTTTTCAAATCCAACACTTTCTGACGCGCTTTTTCCAACGCCATTTCAGAAGCCTGTCCGCTTTGTTCAATCGCCTGTAAATCCGCTTCAGCTTGTCGCTTTGCCAAATCAGCCGATGCCAAACTTTCCACACCCAAACGCTTAAAGGCAGCCTGAATAGGGTCGGTGGCAGCCTGAATATCCAGCAATTTTTTATCCAGCGACAAAAAACCAGCTTCAACCTGCACAGCGGATAACTTACCACTTTCGCCAAACTCCTGATACTTAGCGCGTAACGCTTCAATATCTGCCTGATTTGCGCTGCTATCTACCGCCTTGTTTAATGCCTGTTGCAACAACACACCAGCTTGATAACCATTTTTTGCCAACGCATCAAATCCGTTGCCTAACGCATTGATTTTCTCCAGCGTTGCCTGTGTTGCTTGTGTAGGTTTCAGCATGGCAGCCTGTAAGTCCAAACCCAAGCCATTGGCAGCACTTTTGGCATCGGCTAATTGTTTGGTTGTTTCATCAATTTTTTGCTTAAGTGTTTCAACCGCTTTCGGTGCTTCAATCCCCATAGATTTTTGCCACGCTTGATTGCTTTCATCGGCAGCTATTTTGGCAGCAGTAGCGGCTTTTTGCGCATCTTCCGCTTGCTTTTTCGCGGTGGCTTCCGATGCTGTACCAATGGCAGCATTGGCTAAAATCTGTGCATCAGCCGCTTCTTTGGCTAAACGTGATGCTTGCGCATATAAATCAGATGTCTCTTTGCGTAAACGCGTTTGTTTTTGCAAAACGGTTTCAAGTGCTTCGCCCATTGCTTTTTTGGTGTTGCTGCCATACTGCATGACTGCATCGCCAGCTTTTTCTAAACTCTCCTTGCTGCTTTTTTCCATGCGCTTAGCGGCCGCGTCTAATTCATCAGCCACTTTGCCCAAAAATGGAATCTTGTCGGCAATATAGCCCATACCGCTTAGAATATCCGACAACACCTGCTTAATCGCTGCACCGACAACATAAAACACCACCTTTAAGCCAGTAAACGCATCGCGCAATACACCGACGGCAATATTTAAGCTATCAATTAAATTTTGAGCCAAACTAAAATTCTGTGCGGCTTCATGATTAAACAACCCAGCAATCGCTGCGCCTACATCATTCAGCAAGCCATACAATTCACTAAAAGTATCTACTACACCGCTAACAACATCTTTTAGCAAGCCGTAAACATTTTCAAACACCGCTTTCAAGCGTTCCGCTTCAGGCGAATCTGCAAACGATTTCAATTTATCCTGCGCATCATTCAGCATCTCGCTAATATCATGCGCTACCGTTTTCACCGCATCGCCTACGCCATTTTCGCCCAGCCAATTCAATAATTCTGAAAACTCATTTTTCAGCTTATTGATGCTGCCTGAAAGCGAATTGGCATTTTGTTCCGCTTGACCACCAAACGCTTCTTGCATCGCCGCGCCCAATTTCGGCAAAAACTCTTCAGCCGACAATCCAGCCCCGACCATATTTTCCAATTCAGCCGTGGTAACACCCATTGCTTTAGCAGCAATCCCCATAGCTGCTGGCATATGCTCCGATAATTGACCGCGCAACTCTTCCATAGACACCTTGCCTTTGGAAGCAATTTGCGTTAGAGCCATGAATGCGCCACTAGATTGTTCAGCTGTCATACCCATAGCAGCCGCGCCACTTGCCACGCCCTTGAAAATTTGTTGCGTTTGTTCGTGCGTGATGTTCATGTTTTTAGTGGCAGCGGCAAAGTTACCATATTCCGAGCCTAAGCCTTTTAACTCCAAGCCCAGTTTATCAGCCGTTTCACGCACAAATTCAAGCTGTTTAGCGGCATTTTCTGCGCCAAAAGCATATTCCAGCTTCCTCTCAATACCGTCAAACTGCATCGTGGTATCTACCACTGCTTGAACGCCTTCTTTTAACGCCCAAAACGATGCGGTTACACCAGCTGTTACCGCGCCTAATTTTCCGATACTGCTAATAGAAGACGCAATTTGCGTTTGCTGCGTATTCAGGCTGCCTGAAGCATTGGCGGCTTGCTGATTAGCGTGTGCTAATTGTTGTGCTGCCTGAATTTGATGCTGTTGCGCCTGTGTGGCAGCCCGAATATTGGTTTGCATCGTGGCTAAACTTTGGTTTACCCCATGCAACTGGCTTTCAAGCTGTTGCGCGTGCTGCACTGCCAGATTTAAGCCTTGAGCATTAGGTTGCACATTCAGCGCGTTTTCAATCGCCTTACCCACTGCTTGAGCAGTATGTCCAGCTTGCTGCATTTGCTGAATAAACTGACGCACTTCTGCATCAAGGCGCAATTTAAAATCCAAATTCCCTGCCATACACTACCTTTCAGGCTGCCTGAAAACAAAAAACCGCCCCAAAAGGCGGATAAACATCAAATCAAATGGTTAAAAACTTCAAACTTAACAAAAAATCATCATCGGCTGATTGCGACAACCAAGCTACCTTAGGCTTGGCAGATACCGCCACCTGACTGTTATCAAACATAACCTGAAACGCCCCTTGCGGCAATTCCAGCGAAAACACCGCTTCAGGCAGCATTGCCCATTGTTGTAACTTTTCCACAACAGCGCGGCTCGTCCAAGCCATAGAATCATCAGCAGGTTCAAGAGAAATAGGGCGACCCTTACGTTTCAGTCCTTGCTGCACCACAAAGCCGCCTGACAAAGTTCGTTCAGGCGAAGTTTGCGCCAAATCCGACCACGCAAATTCATCAACCCAAATCAAATCATGCGACAACGCCACCACTTCGCCATTATCCCGAATTAATCTCATTTAAAAACCTTTCAGGCTGCCTGAAAATAGGGCTGTGCAAAATACAAAACCGTACCAAACAAAATAGCTAGCCCAGTTAAAATAAGCAACCAACGCGCTCCACGCGCTAAAATTTCTACAGCCTCCCCCGCGCGTTGTTCATCAGCTTTGATTTGAATACTCATATTTAAATCCAGTTTACAATCTAATTTAATTGGGTTATTATCCTGTTTATTCAATGTTTATTCCTTTGACAAGGTTTGAATATAGAAACGCTCAATAGATTGCCGCCTATTGGGCGTTTCGCTTTTTGGCTTAATTTATCTTAAAAAAAGACATTTCTAAAAATCCTTATGCCTTTTTTTCAAATATAGACCAGATTACTTGGTAACCGTAACCATGTTCCCGTCCGACATTAAAGCCGTTCCCTCCAAATCAAACGAAGCCAAATCTGTGTTGATTAAAGCCAAAGTTTTGGCAGGCGAAATTGCAGCTTTGTGAATTTCCACCAATACAGGTTTATCACTTTCAGCCGTATTCAAGCCTTCAAACACCAAATAATAACCCTCCGCCTTTTCCAGCATCAAACCCAACACATCAGCCGAATCATGCTTAAAACTTGCTTTGAGTGGCAATTTCAAGCCCGACAAATCCAACACGTCCACCATACCAAAACGCTCATCAATACGATAATTTACACCAGCCTGAAGCGTTTTAGGCGAAGAAGCTGTACTGTCCGTTAAAACCACATCCGACACCTTGATTTTACCAAGCTGCCAGCTATCGCCCACCGCTAAATCATCAGCTGAAGTCAAATCCGCCACATTGCCCTTAGGCACATTCGTTAAACTTGCCTGAAACGCAATCGCCAAATTAGCTGAAGCGAAATCTTCCAGCGTCATTTTAAATTTCACTTTGCGCGATTTTTCACGCACACGGTCGGCAGAACGAGTGCCTGTATGGCTCTCTAAATGTTCGTCCGTTTCTAATTCTGTTTCCAATTCCAAAGATGGCACGTTACCAATCCAACGCGCCTTGTGCTTTTTCACGACACCGCCAAAATACGGTGCAAGTTTCACACGTCCTTGACCGCTAAAATATTCCTTAATTTCCTGTGTTGCCATAACCTACTCCAAAATAGAAAATGCCCGAAGGCGCAAACAAAAAAAAGGCAGCCTGAAAAACTCAAGTTGCCACAACATCAAATCACACACACCGATGTGAACGTGAATGCAAAAATCCGAAACCGACAATCATCAGTTAAATAAAACTGATTGCCCACCGCTCGCAAAGGCTTACATTCCGCATCAAACGGTTTAAATCCTTGTAATGCTTGGCGCAATTTCAAGCACAACGCACCAGCCTTTTCACGCAAAGCCGCTTCTTCTTGCACCGTTTGGGGCGATTGAAACACCAGCGAAACTTGCCATTTTTGCGTTTCTGTCTGTCGTTCCCCATTGCCTGTACTGTTTTCAAACGAACTGGGTAACTGATTAATATGCGCCGACACTGCCAGCTTTTTCAAAACATTTGGGTCGTTAGCGGTAAAAGGGCTGCAAATTAAATCAAAATCTTGCCCCATGGTTTCAGCTAAGCGCGATTCAATCGCCTTGCCTACTGCAAAATAATCTTTCACTCAAATCCCTTTCAGGCAGCCTGAATTATTTCAACAAATTGTCAAAATAATTCGACAAAATTTGATGAATGGCGGTTTCATCGTCATCACGTAAACCCAAATGTTCACGCGCAGGTAAATTGTTTTGCGATACGCCAAAATGCAACCAGCGCGGAATATCCCCTTGCGGATAACCTACCTCAACAAAATCACGCCCCGACACAAACGACAAACTCGCCAACATACGCCCTGTGTTAATCAGTGTTTTGCCACCGTCTTGAATGGCACGTTTAGACGGAATCCAAGGCACACCGTCAGGCTGCCTTTGCTGATTGTAATTTTGCCAAACCGAAGTTTCCAGTTTGCGCCCAATTTCACGCATCGGATTAGCTAAATCCACCGCCGCTAATTTATCCAATGGCAACCAAATAGGCGCGTTAAATTGCGCGATTACTCGAATCATCAGCCACGCCCCAATCTCACGCAATGGACGCTTTTACGTTTAAAAAATTGCCCCAGCATCAACACTGCCATTTGCACCGCCAACAACATTTCCTTGTTATCACAGTCGCATTCTTCGCCTTTGAGTAACACGCTGCCGATAGACTTCAAATCAGCCGAATTAGGCAGGCTGCCTGAAATATCGTTCAACAATGCCAACTCACAACACGCAGCCACCACTTGATAAGGCGTAACCGCCACCGAAGCATCAGGCAACACACGCGGAAAGGCGCGGATTTGTGCCACACTTTCAGGCTGTCCGATGTAGCCTAAAGGTGCAACACGGTCAATAAAATCACTGGCTGAAGTCAAACGCTGCAACTTCTGCTCATCATCAAAACCATTCCATACAGTTGAAGATTGACGCGCCCCATGATAAGCATCAGCCACTTTCAAATCCGCATAAGCACTGGATTGGGCAGAATGCGTAGATTCGCCACCGCCAAAAGAAAAGGGGATAGAATCAGCACTATTATTAATCATGATTCAAACCTTTCAGGCAGCCTGAAAACTACGCTTCATCTTTTTTAACCGTTTTCTTGGATTTTTCAGCTAATTGCGCTTCCAATTCAGCGATACGCGCTTGTAGTTTTTCAACGGTTTGCACATCAACCTTTTCAGGCAGCGTGTAAATCTCGTACTTTTCCAAATACACACTAGGCACATCATCGCCATATACTGCATCACACGGCTCGGGATTTACGCCAGTGTCCACCGCGCCAGCGTTACGCATTGTCAAACCATGCTGTTTGGCAAACGCCACATTTTTAGCCGAAAAATCACGCGTAAAATACAAAATTTTCATACATTTTTTCCTTATTCAAATATTTTCAGGCAGCCTGAAAGTTGCTCAAGCTGCCTGAAATTCATCATGCGGTTTTAACCAATACGCCAGCCGTATCTTTGTTGCTAGTTGCCACTTTGTCCCAGTTGGTAGGTGTCGCAATCGCAGCATCAGTAGGCGATTTGCCACCGTTTGCCATATCCCACGCATAACCTTTTACCGACACACCAAAGGTCCATTCAGCTTGATAAACTGTTTTTAGGTTTTCTTCGCCTGTTTTGTCGTCTAAAACCGCACGGAAATCGTTGTTGTCGTTTACCACAATCGCATTATCCACCAAGCCCAACGTGTGATAAACCGAATCGCTAGACAAAGCTGGCGAATCCGTAATCACAAACACACGTCCAAATGGGTCGCGTATCACATTCACACCTTCATACGCAAACAAACGCTCCGCATTGGTCAAAGCATTCGAATACAATTTGTGCATCGTAGCTGAATGCACCACCCATGCTTTTAAGCTGCCTGAACGATCGCCCATTTTTGCTGCACCCGAATTCAACACATCAAACGTAGGCGCACTGCTAGAAGCATCATGCACCATAGACGAATTACCTGAAATCGCTGCCACACCAGCATTCAACATATCTGCCAAACGCGCTTTTGCCAGTTGTGTACCAATTTGTACTGCTGCCAATTCAGGATTACGCAAAGTCCAGTCATATTGTTGTTGTTCAAATTCCACAGGTGCAGTACCTACTGCAATTTTAACTGCCACATTCAACATTTCTTGCAAGCGTACCGCATTGACGCTGCCTGAACCATAAGCATTACGGCGGCGAACCAGTCCACCAATTGCTTTAAATGCAGATTGAATATTGAAATCACCCGAAAATGGTTTATTAAACAACGCAATTGCACCACCTGATGCTTCATTGAATTTAGCAACATCTTGGTCGGCGACTTCTGTCATCACGGTATAAGTTTGTTTATTAAATACTTGTAAATCAAAAGACATTTACTTTTCCTTTTGTTAAAAAGGCTGCCTTTTTTCAGGCAGCCTAAAATTAATATGCTTTGCTTTTTAAATAAGCCACACGTTCTTCATCGGTTTTGCAATCAGACAAGGATTTAGGTGCAGCTGAACCACCGCTAAAATTTCCTTGTGAACCGCCACCGCTAGATGCCGCAAACCAATGTGGCGCAAGTTCTTTCATATCTTCAAACCATTCTTGCAAAGTCAAAGGCTTCCCATCTTTGCCAAACACACCATCTTTGGCAATAGCGTTGCCCTCATCGTTAATATCAAATGCTGATTGTGCTCGTAAAAGCGCGTCATCAAATGCCGATGTGTGAATAGCCAATTTTGCTCCCACTTCGCGAACGCTTGCAGATAAGGCACGTTGTGCAAATTTTGCTAAACGCGCATCTTTGTTATCTAAATCGCTTTGCAATTTAGACAGCGTTTTATCGTAATCTGCTTTCATGCGCTCTGCTCGTTTTGCCAGCACTTCATCAATTTTACCCTCAGTAATCAGCTTGGCTTCTTCTTGGTCAGCAAAATTTTTCAAAATTGCCTGAACCGCATCAGGGTCAATGCCTTCAAAACGCGCCAATTGCGCTTTTAATTCTTTTTCTTTGCTGATTAATTCGTTGTTTTTATTTTTTAGTCCAGCGACTTGTTCAGCGACTGCCTTGTCCAAATCTGATTTTGTGTATGTTTGTTCAGGCTGCCCTTGACTGCCTGAACCACCGTTAGCACCATCATCATCTGCTTTTTGGCAAAAAGAATATTTCAAAAACTGGTTACGAAAATTCATTGTTGTCTCCTAGAAACGAAAAAAGCCCGACTTAATCAGGCGTAAAAAAAGCAGTCTGAATGTGCAGGCTGCCTGAAAATTAAAAAATCAGTTATACCGAAACAGTCGCTAATTTTCTAAATATCTTTGCAATAAAATTAATGCTTTTGCTTCTTGTTCGTAAAAATCAAGATGACTTTCTGACAATGTCAAAAATGGTAGCCAGCACTTATCCATTAAATCAGTCAAGCACGTTTGCGTAGGCAATAGAAAAGGTCGCCCCATTTTAGCCCATGCTTTATTGGGGTTATGACTCATTTCTTGATAACATGCCAGCCAATGTTGTTGTGATTCAAGCCATTGTTCAAATGATTGTGCTTGAGTGTAAGTTGTGTTATTTTTTTCAAAATGATACAGCAGTTTTTTTTCATCTTCAGTTAGATTATCCCAAAAAGCAAAATCATTTTTCATCGTCAATCTCTTCTAACCATAAATATGTCATTTGTCCATATTGCTGTTTATCCAATACTTTAAAGCGTGTACCTGCTCTAAATAATACTTCATGTTGATGTGGTAATGCACTCCAATTTTCAATTAATTTACCACTTTTAGAAAAAATAATTAATTGATTATTTTCATGGCTAGATAATTTGACTTCCAATAATGATGCACTAACTAAATTATCATAATGAACCACTTGTCCAATTTGATGCAAATCTAAAAAATCATTAGGTAAATGGCTGAATCTTATTACCACGCCAGCATAGTTAGGTAATTTTGCCAAAGCATGATTGATTGCAGTGTTAATTTCATCAAAAACCGCACGAATCTCAGCACTACCAAATTGACGATTGTATTGTACTCGGTTAATTGTTTGTCCTAATCGCGAATATAAAAATAATGCAGTGTAATCTGTATCGCTTAAATGATATTGTTTTGCAGTTTGTTTTATTTCAGGCAGCCTGAAAATCATCTCACGTAATACAGGTTGAACCAAGCTATTCATTAAAACAGAATCAGTCAATGTTGTACCAAACTGTTCGCGCAATTGTTTCAATTGCAATGCTTGCAAGGTAAGCTGTTTCACGCCATCTAACGCATCAGACAACTGAATTTTTCCGTCAAACAACATTTGCCCAATACCCTTGCCAAACTGCTCTTGCAATTGAGATAAGCTACGCGACTTAATCCAATCTTCGCCCGAATAACCATTAAAAGGCTCTTTTAAATCATATACGTATACTAATTTACTGCGACAATTGTAGTGCAAAGGTGGGCGTTTAAACGCTTCATTGTGTCCAATGGGATTGCGTTTTTTGTCCCATAATAAACCGTTGCGATGTGTGCAAACTGCAGTTGTTGTGCCGTCTAACACCGACAAATGCCGAAAGCCTTTAATCATCGGATTGATTTTGGCAAACGCATCATGCGCGGTATGTGCTACGCTATTAATCCATGTTCGCGTCATGGTTTTGGCGGTATTTTTCGCATGGCTAAACAAATCGCCCAACTCGGATAAGTCGGGCGTGATGTCATCTATTTTGGCTTGTCGTAGCCATGCTTTGATTTTGGCGGTTAAATCATTTTGTTGTTTAGCAAGGGTTTCAGGCAGCGTCAAACCGCCTACCGTGAATTTTTCTGCTAAATCTTTAAGCTTTTTTTGTGCGAATGGAATGATTTTATCTTTAAGCTTATACGCTGCCGCCAATCCGCCTAAAGTTGCAGCAAGCCACATCATCTCTGTGTCCAATACAGGCAACACATCAAGTATTTTCAAAATACTGGCATAACCATTTTTGATAATATTTTCAATGTGTTCAATTTGTGCATTCAAGCTACCTGAAAATAATTGGGTTTGAATGTTGGATTGCATAAAGTCTAGCAACGCAAACACATCATTGCGAACGGTTTTCTCATAGCGCAACAAATCAATTTGGCGCGTTATCAGTTCATTGATTAGGATTTTGTTCATCATCAAGCTGCCTGAAATCCATGTTCAAGCCACCTTGCAATTGAAGGCGGTTTTGTTCGTTTTTCCATTGGCGCAACGGCGACAATAAGCCCCGTTTTTTGGCTTCGTCAAACAGTGTTTGATGGCTCAAAATGCCTGCGGTGTTCATTTTTAGCAACACATCAAGGCTGGCTGTTGGATTGTAATCTGCATCAATGCTGCCTGAAATTTCTACATTACCGCCATCTGTTTCGCCTTGCCACATTGCCATAAAATCCAGCATTCGCCCTATACTGTCTTCAAGCAAATTGGCATAATGACGCAACAAGCTCACTTCACGCCCCGCTTCATCACGCGCTTGCGTATCGGTTAGGGCAATTTTGGTGCGTGTGAGTAATTTTGCGCCAGCCACTTGCATATCATTCTCTAATTTTTCCAGCGCGTTTACGCCAGCGGCAATTGCGGCTCCTGAATGTTCTACATACGACAAATTACCTCTTTCTCCCACGTTAATCAGGCTGCCTGCACTACTAACCACGCTATCAATGCTCTCTTGTCCTTGATATTGCAGCAATGGTACGCGCACATAATGCGTGATATTGTCTTGGTCTGATTGTGATTGCCAATGTTTGATATTCAAATACGCCAGCTCTAAAAGTGGCGGTTTCCCTGTAAAAAAGCCTGTTTTTTCCAAGACCAAATCTACGATAGGAATTACATCAAGCGGTTTACCGTTTTGTAATAAGCGTGATTGAGAATGAATAAAGGTTTCTCCTTTTTCATTCACCCGATAACGGCGAACGCTACCGATTTCATGCACATTGATTTGTTCAATTTCACGCTCACCAAATTCACCATCATATTCTGTAATCATTTGGCGATAGCGAAATTGGGTACAGACGGCTCGTCCATTGCGCATTTCATAACGAAATCCCAACACATCGCTATTTTTAATCAACACCGTGTAAGGGCGAAAATTCAAACGTTTTTCATCGGCACGCGTAAAGCTGTTGATATTTTCGGGGAAATCCACTAACACAAAACTTGCACCTTTTGTTAGTGCATCAGCAAACCACGCTGCGCAAAACACATTTAATGAATTATTTTGCAAATCAATATTGGGTAAAAAATCTTTCAAGCTACCGAAAACTTGGCTAGTGTCCAAATCTTTATAAAACACACGTCCGACCATTTGCCCAATGGTTTCTTTCAACACAGGCAATAGCGTAGAAGTCGCTAAACGGTCTTGATAGGCTTCGTGCGTTTCATTTGCCCATTGTGGTAAATAGGTTTTCCCACACAAACGCATGGATTCAGTGCCACCCAGCAGTGCATCAATCATTGCGCCGTGAATGTGCATTTGGGTAACCGCTTTTGTTTTTCTGGATACTGTCATAACAACCTTTCAGGCAACCTAAAAACTACAATCTAAAATCCACCCGTTTGGGTTTACTTGCTTGCTTAATCAGCGGTTCAAGCGCGTAACGTAGTGCATCAAGATAATGATTAAACGCGTCCACCAACACAGGCAACACATCACCGCTCAATCGGTCAGTTTTGTAGCTGTATAAATTCAATTCATTCAATGTTTGTTTGCAGCTTGGGTGAACGTAGATTTTTTCAAACGTTTTAATAAACTCAATGCCACTTTCCACGCTGCCACGTCCCTTTTCCACCGCCACAATGCGCGGTAAACCATGTCGGCGCAAATAGCTGATACTTTCGGGTCGGGCAGAATCTGCGCGAATGATGTGTTTATCAATTTCGGGCATGATACTTTTCAGGCAGCCTGCGGTATCGTCCAACTCCAAGCCCACGCCCCCAGCTTCGCGATAAATCCACAAGCAATTATCGGCAACGTAGCATTCAATCGCGGCTGTAGGGTCTTGCGAGAAACCAAAATCTAATCCGAAATACGCGCCGTTCCAATCTGATTGCGGTGTAAATTCACGCACGGCGTATTTCCCAGCGAAGACTTGCGCGTCAGATTGCTCGTAATACGCACCTTCCCAAATCCACGCATACCGTGCAGGGTCTAGCACTTTTTGTTGATATTTTCGCTGCTCATCTAACACATCTGGAAAAAATGGGTTATCGCTATGGTTGATTTCCACAATACATGAACGCGGTGGCGTATTTTGTCTAAAACGCGTATCTGTTGCACTACCGCGCTGTTTTGGATTCCAAATTACCCAAATTTCAGATTTTGGAGCACGAATGGTCGGTTCCAACACTTCCCACGCGCTTTCAGAAATGTCTTCTGCTTCTTCAATGACACAAATGTCAATATTTGCCAATGATTTAATGGATTGCGTGTTGTTTCGTAAACCTTTGAACAGAAATTCTGTGCCATTTTTGCCACGGATAAAATCCACGCCCACATCATAAGCGTTTTCCAAAAACGCCTCACTGGCAATTGCAGCTTTCAATTCTGCATGAAAACTTTCTTTGATGGAGTTTTGAAATTCGCGTGTGCATAAAATTCGCAACGTCTCAGCATAACCCCAAATTGCCAACATTTTTGCCACATTAAACGATTTCCCAGAGCCACGCCCACCAAAAAAGCCGCGATAGCGTAAAGTGCCACGTGGTTTAATAAAGGCAGCCTGAATTTTAGCGGGTAACTTAATCTGTATTTTTGCCATTAACCGCCACCAATTCAATAACGGTTGGATTTAGGCTACCGTCAGAATTAGACAAATCCACTGATTGTGTTTCACGCCAACCGCCTTGTGTTTTCAGATAAAAAATAGCTGCCGTCATATTTCCTTCTGCAGCTTGTTCAACTAATGTTTTAGCAACGCGACCAATGGCTTTGCTTCGTCCTTTTTTATAGCGTTCAGAAATTTCAGGTTGCCGATTCATTAACTCAAAAAAAGTCGTTCTCCCGATGCCGAAATAATCCGCAATTTGCTCAACGGTAAAAAAAGCAGCCAACGCTTCTACTTGTGCAATTTGTTCATCGCTAAACACAATTGGTTTTCTTCCACGTTTAGACTGCTCTTTCATAAATTAACCTTTCACAGCAGACAACACTGTATCTGCGCTAATCATTGTTTCGTATTTGGGTAAATGTAACACCGCCATTAAATTGTCTTTTTCAGTTTGGTCGCGGCACACAATAACAGCGTAAAAATCCGCTTTATTTTCTTCTTTCAAACGTGCGGTACTTTCCTTACGATGTTCTTTGATTTCTGCCAGTGCGTTTTTTGTTTCATCAACTTCTACGTTATCAGCAAACAGTTCAGAAAACCGCGCATCACCGTCAAAAAGCAAATCCACGTCAATTTTATCAAAGCCCATATCGCCAAAATCAATACCTAAATCTTGATTGATTTCAGCCAGTAAATCTGTGTCCCATGTACCGCTTGCAGACGGATTATTCAGAAATACCAACATTTCCAATTCAGCTTGTTCATCAATTTCAACCAGTGCCACATCAAGCTCGTAGTCATTTTTACCGTTTTGATAACGGTTCAAGCTATCCATTACGCCTATTCTTTGATGCCCACCTAAAATAACCAGCCGCCCATCAGAACGCTTGTTCACAATAGGCGGTTGCAATAATCCAACTTGGCGCATTTTTTCTTTCAGTTTCTTTTTCGCACTTTCAGAAATCACGCGCGGATTTTTTGGGTGTTCGTGCAATTGACTACGTTTAACTGTTACTAGTTCATATTTTTGCAAATCAGTTTTCATTTTGTGTCATCTCATATTGTTTAATCGCTGCGTCCACAAATGGAAACCATGCACGGATTTTTTCATAATCTTGCGGATAATATTGTTTAACTAATAACATTTCTTTGCCGTCAAGTGAGCGGAACGAATGCCCAAGCCAACGCGATTCAGGGGCTAGTTTCAAACTATGGTATTGAATGTAGCGCATAATATCGGCTTTGGAAAAATGCGCGACTGGATAAATACGCCCACGCTTTTCATCAATGCTGCCTGAATTTTTAATCATTGCACGGCGCACAATGCTATCTGCGATACGCTCCCCAGCTGCAATCCACCACATATCATTACTGATACGCGCATAATTGTAAACATCGTTAATAGACACTATAGGTACAGAAAAATCCGCCTTGCGAAATGTGCCTAAACGTAGCCATTCAGAAATCATAAAATGCGGAATACGCTCAATCTTAATCCCATACTTTGATTCGTACCAACGCAAATTTGCCTCTTGAAACGACAAGTTTGGCACGGAGTACATAAAAACCACATGGATTTTTTTAAAATAACGAGCGCATAAATCCAGCGTAACAATACTGTCTTTACCGCCCGAGAAAAACACGATGCACTTATCAGATATTCTGCTTGCAGCTTTGATTGTTTCAAATAACAAGTTAGACATTTCAGGCAGCCTTAACCACCTTTACCACCCATAGATTTGCGACGCGACAATAGATGCGCTTCATAAGTTGTTGCCTTGCCTGATTTAGCTTTATTAATTAAATCGTTATTACTCAATCTGCGCGATTTATTACCAGCCTTGCTCGCTCCGCCTTTGCGAATATTTGCCTTGCGTTGCCCAGTAACCATTTTTTCAAATGCAGTCATAGCCATGATGTTTCTCCAAAAGTTAAAAAAGCAGCCATTTTAGGCTGCTTTTCTTGTTTAAGTTTAAATTCAAATTAAAATTCAGCAATATATGGATATTTGCCTTTGGTTCTTTCAACTTTTTGAAACTGACTAACAAATTCATCTTTGTCGTGATTTTTTTGAATCAAATTATCATCAACATCAAACAAATTTAATTTACCAGCACAAGGTTTAAATTCGGTTAGATATTGCGGTTCAAGCACCCACGCCCATGTACCTTCTTTAATATCTTCTTCTTCACAAAATGCCAATTCGGCATCTTCAGGGGTAGCAGGGCGGCAATCAACTACTTTTACTACGCACATCATCGCACCTTTTGGAGCTTCAAATAACTCTCCTGTTTCGGTGTTTTTACAATAATATTCAACACCTGATTTTGAAGAGACAATCAATAATTCACCACGGTGATTTGTTGGACGACTGCGTAACTCAATCGTTTTTAAACCCAATAAAATGTCCATAGCGAATGGGAACCGCACACTTAATGCTTTCATAAAATGCCTTTATTTGATAAAATAATACTAAATATTATTTAATCATACTAATACAACTTATGCAAGAAAAAAATCAATATTTTGTTACTATGTTACATGATGCCCATTTGACACAAGCACAACTGGCAGAAATTTTCGGAATAACTCGAACAGCCATCAGCCGTTGGCATAAAATAGGTGTCCCACAATACGCGCAAGCATACCTAATTTTACGCGCTGAATATATTGAGTTGCAAAAGCAACACAACAAAGGCTGCCTGAGGCAGCCTAAAACGAAGTCTAAATAAAAAACGCGGGCGTGAACCGCTTTGATTGAGTGAGACCATACACGCGCTAGTCCGCTACCTGATTGCACCACCACCAACAATCAAGCCAAAATAAAAATAAAGAGGAGAAAATTACCTATACGTAACTTTCTCCGAAATATAGCATAATTATACCTAAATATTCCCAAACGTCAAGCAGTTATAATGCCACGCGCTCTAAATTCATCATCTAATTTCAATCGTGCCGTATTTTCCCATTCTGCTAACACTTTTTTAACTGCTTCACGCTTTCTGTGGAACGTCATACGCGCTAAATTATGCTTATCCATAATTGCCACTCTTTTCAGGCTGCCTGAATAGATGTGTTGCAACAAATCATACGCCAACGCCATGTCTTTTATCGCGCCACGCCCATACAACGCCACCGCTATTTCTGCCAAACCCGAAAAATCCGCACCATACTTCGCGCCAATTACCGCGCATTCAAAACGGCTCAACACACGATTAATTCGTGCTTGAATCATAGCTGCATTTGCGTGCCATTCAACTTGTGTGAATTTGCTCGTACCGCCAATCACTCCTTTGTTTTCACACCAGCGCATCACCATGCCTGTGTTTCCTTGTGGTTCAATTCGCAATGCGCCAAAACGATAAACATCACTTAAACACTCGTCAATATTCCGATACATACTTTCTCCATTACTTAATTAACGCTCATTTTTGCAGTACTTTCGCGCAAGTTCACGACTTCGCCCTTTAATTCAAAGGTAATTGATTTAATTCACTATTAATTGCTTTTTTTGCGCCGTTAAAATACTCTTCGTTGATTTCAAAACCAATAAATTCACGTTCTAATCTGACGCAAGCCACACCACACGCGCCGCTACCCATGAAACAATCTAATACGACATCACCGCAATCAGTACCATCAGTGATTAATCGTTGAAATAACTCAACAGGTTTTTGCGTTGGATGGATTTTTTTGTTAGTAGAATGCGCACCGCTTGAAAATGATTTTTCCTTAATGATGCTGCTTGCATAGATTTTTCGTTCACTTGTGCCATTGGTCGCGAACAAAATGAATTCATGCTGATAACGGTAATAAGGAGATACACGCCCAACAATTTTGTCCCACACTAACAAATTTTTTGCGCCTAAAATTTCATCAAAAATAGGTTGTAAAAATGGTAGGGTTCGCCAATCTGTAAATACATAAATGAATCCGCCTTTTTTAACAACACGCTTTAATTCATTGAATAATTGTGTAAAAAATGGTTTCAGCATCATCAAGTCGCTAAATACGGCTTTTTGGGCGTTGTGAGTCATGCCAACATAATACGGCGGATCGGTTATTACACAATCAACGCTGCCATCGGGGATTTTTTTCAATAAATCCAAACAATCCCCATGAATTAATTTAATATTTTTCATAAAATTTTCCTTTCATTCCCAGTGAATCAGTCCCATTTTTTCCAATAACACCAGCGTTCTCATGACACCTTCTGCAAGTAACAAATCACGCTCATCTTGAGATAGCCCAATGTCAACACGCCCATCAACCACATCATGACAAGCAGAACAACAAAACGCGCCCAAATAGTCAGGCGGTTTCATGCCCATGCCACACGTCCCAGTTAAGCGATAATGTGCCAATACAGTTGTTTCGGGATTTTTGTTGCAAACGCCCATGATGCGTATTTGGCATGGTTGCCCACGCGCGGCTTGAGTGATTTTG
This sequence comes from Simonsiella muelleri ATCC 29453, assembly GCF_002951835.1. Taxonomy (GTDB): domain Bacteria; phylum Pseudomonadota; class Gammaproteobacteria; order Burkholderiales; family Neisseriaceae; genus Simonsiella; species Simonsiella muelleri. The sequence goes on from NZ_CP019448.1 coordinate 1,536,124, forward strand.
CTCATTTTTAGTTCATCTCTAAAAATTCATTGATGGCGTTGTGCATTTCTTCCTGCGATTTGAATTGATGTTTGCAAAGAAGATTCCAAACAACATCTGCGCAATCTTTGTACAGTTTTTCAAAATCTTCTTGATGTGGCATATTGGCAAAGCTAATTGATTCAGGTTCTTTGACAATGCCGTGTGGCGTTTCAATGATTTTGAACCGACCAGCCGCGATGATTAGCCAGCGGCGAAAAGATTCAAGACTGGTTTCAGGCTGCCCGAATTTTTCAGCGCGTTTCAACGCCAATTCTTCAAGGGCGTGGTTGGCGTAGTCTTGCAAAATGGCAACATTCGCGCCTGACTGTTCCGCCATTCTTCGGATTACCCATTGCACCGTATCGCGTTCATTTTCGCCAATCATGCCTCCTGATGGCTGCCAATATTGAAATGCAAAAGGAATCAATCCACCGAAAAATAAACGATGATATTTCAAGTTTCTGCTTGAAACCTGTTTGATTACCACCTTGTATGGCTGATTGACTTTCAGGCTGCCTGAAAATTCCGAGTCGTATTCAGACAATGGAATCAACTCACCGTTAGGCGTTTTTGTCATCATAAGTTCAATTGACATCTTCTATTCCTTTTCAGGCTGCCTGAAATTCAGGCAATCTATTAATCAAATCAAAATACGCCGCGAGATATTCAAAAGTCTCCTGTTCGCTGCTCAATACGAAAACCAATACACCAGCGTTTATGTTTTTAGGATAATCCCTGCGGTAAAGTTTTAGCGCGAATTGCCCCCTAAATTTGGCATCATTCACGCGCATGGCTTCAGCCATTCCATCAAAAGCGGGTTTCATTGCCGCCACCAAATTATCCGTATCGCGGTTCACGTTGTCTGGCATGAGAAAAATGCACGCTAAACCGTATTTACCTGTACGCCCATGTAGTTTTTTAGACAGCAGCCACGCATCATATTTGGCTTTTTCTGCAATTTTGCTTTTTTTGCCCCAGTGTGTTTTTTTGTTTGGCATCAAATCACTATGCGGAAAGGGCAATTTCACACAATTTTGGGTTAAGTTTTCCAAATAATCACAATCATCAAAATTAAGCATTAATCACGCGCTCCCATTCTTCCACGCGTTCCCAGTCGTTGTCGTCATCGGTTAATTGGGCGATTTCACTAAGTAATTCAAAATATTGACTCTCTAGCCAATCTGCCCACGCTGATTTGTTGAAAAATGACTGTGCTGCCACGCCCACCTTAACTGTGCGAAAAAATGGTTCAGTCTTTTCTTCTTTCATTGCACCGTAAGCCAGCCCCAAATCTTGTTTGATTTCGCCGCGGATTCCGCCACGCCAACCGCCATAAATTTCTTCCATATCGGCGCATACTTTTTCTTTGATTTGCAACTCTTTTTCCAAGTATTGCGCGTACTCAATCCATGCGACTGTTTCATCTTGTGAATAACTTAATAAAGCATAAGTAATCAACACGCCCAAGCCAAAAAACAGCAAAGAAATTGCACCTGAAAATTTTCCCAAATCCACAACGAACTCAATAGCAGACCAAAAACCAACTAAAAACAATAACGCTGCCCATGCTAATTTTTTAATCATCTTCGTGCCTTTCATTGTTAATTCTCGTTAAATAATTAGAGTAGTTGCTACTTCTGCCCTACTGAAGACATTGTTAGGGCTGAATTTTTTCACAGAAACCAAATAGGAAGAGTGGTAGGGCAAAAGTAGTGGTTAAATTTTTGAAATGATTTTCACGTTGCCGCTTGGCTGTCGTCTTTGGCATTTGAAACGCGGTTTGCGTTTTGTTTTTTTTCCGAAAATCAATTCTGTGATGTACCACGTTAACCAAGTCTGAAATATTAACAACATAATAAGTAAAAGCATTAATGCCATTTTCTAATACCTTTCCAATTAAAATAAAGCCAACAAATCCGTTGGTTCGCAGTCCAACCATTTAGTTAAAAAGCCAAAATACTCAAGGCATGGCAAAACAACTCCTTTGCGCCAATTGCCAATCACGCTGCCATTAATCACAATCATTTCTTCGGGGAAACAATCTGCCATGAATTGGTTAAATTTCTTGGCTAATTGTGCATTGCTACATGAATCAAAGGCTTTTTCTTCAAGCAACGTGTTGAGATTTTGGGCGAAAATTGCGCATCGTTCAGTGTGTTTCATGATTTGCTCCATTTGGCTTTTCAGGCTGCCTGAAAGCGTGTTGCAGCGTTTCGGGTTCAATCACTTGGCGCGATTTGTTGACTTTTGTTGCTTGATAAAAGCCATCGTTCAACATAAAAAGCCCTGTGTTTTTGATGTCTTGGCGTGTTTTGGATTCCTGTTCAATTTTGCCAATCCAACGACCCAGAAGAAAAATAAACACACCGCTTAAAACACAAGCTAAAAAACACACAATAGAAATATAAATATTCATGATTTTTCTCCATTTTTCATTAACCAATTCATCAATGGTTCAAGTTCGCGCTGTAATCGCGCTGCTTCTTCATCGGTTTTGGCGTTTTGCCACGCTGCCTGTAATTCATCTGCGCGGCGTTGGTAGTAGGTTTTTAATTCGTCTTGGTACGTCATTTCAGGCTGCCTTGCCAAAACCACGTTTGTCAAATAGTGCCAAAATTTTAATCACTAAAACCGTCTGCAATATTTCGCGCGACCCTGCGACTTTTGCCACTGAAAGAAACGATAAAACTGTTTTCTTGCAATCTGTCCCAAAGCACCTCGCCTAAAAATTCTTCTAGTTTTTCTCGTGTCAAATTGGATACCAAAACTGTTGGCAAGGCTTTTTCGTAGCGTTTGTTCAACACGTCAAATAGAATGCGTTTTTCGTCATCATCGCCACGCTGATTACCGATTTCATCAAGTGCAAGTAAATCAAATTTTGCATATTCTTCAATTAGTTCACTTTCAGGCGTTGATGAGAACCGCTTGCTTTCGCGCACCTTGCGGAATAAATCAGCTACTGTTGCGTATTGGACGCTGCCTCCCATTTGTGCTTTTCGCATTGAGAGTAAGGCGCAAGCTAAATGTGTTTTTCCAGTTCCTTTGTTCCCATGCAGAATTAATGCGCCTGCTTTGCCTGATTGAATGGCAAACCCATAATTTACAATGGCTTTTTTAATTGCCTTTTCTGCATCGTTTTCAGGTTGCCAATTGGCAACGGTTTTGCCGATAAAGCGTGGCGGAATATCCACCGATTGCGCTAATTTTTCACGCACAACTTTAGCAGCTTGCATACTGTTATGCCGTTTAATTTCTTCAGCATATTCTTGAAATTCTTCATCTTTTTTTTCTTTAAGGCAAGTTGGGCAAGGCGAAACTCGACCACTTTGATAGCGTTTTGCGGTGTATTGACCGTGTTTTTGGCAATGCGCGGTAAACGTATCGGTAACAGTAAAATTTGCGCTACCGCCTGCTAAACGTGCAACAAGACTTTCAACGAAGTGGCTGCATTTTTCCATTTTAAACTCCTTAAAAATCAATATCTTCAATATCCACATCGGATAAATCAATCCGTTCACCCTTGCCATTGAATACGCCGCCTTGTTCTTCAGTTAGCGTCTCTACTGCGTTTGTTGTTGGGACAAAGTTGCTGCAGTTTTGGCTGCCTGAAAGCCGCATTTTGTTCAACACCCATTCAGCTTTAAAACCTTGCCAGCCATTCTCACAAGCAACGGTAACCGCTTGTGCTACGGTTAAACCTGCAAGCTGTGCTTGTTTTTCAATTGCGTTCAATGCGGTTTGAGTAAGTTTGTTTTTGCGGATGGAAATCCAGTCTTTTGCGACTTGTTCATCAACACCTAAGTCAGTCAGCATTTTCAGCTGAATTTCTTTTGCGCTTGCGCGTATATTGTTTTTAATAGAGTGTGTTTTGTTATTGGTATTTTGTATGTTCACTTTTTGAACCGGTTGAGGTTCACTTTCTGAACCGCCCCAGTTCACTTTTTGAACTGGTTCACTTTTTGAACTGGTTCACTTTTTGAACCGTTCACTTTTTGAACCGTTCACTTTTTGAACCGGTTGAGGTTCACTTTCTGAACTCCATTGCGTTAATTTTTCCATATCCAGCGCGAAACATTTCATACCATTTTTTGCTCTTGCAACTTCAATGACCAATCCAAATTGTTGTAAATTTTTCATTGCTGCGATGATGGCGGTTTTTCCTTTGCCAGTGATTTCCATGAATTGTGAAACGGAAACATAATCACTTTCTTTATTCCAGCCTGTTGTTTTGCGAATCAGGCTGATGTAGCAGCGAAATTCCACATCTTTCAAATCACGCATCAAATCATCAACAACAGCATTAGGTACTTGAAAGCTGTTTGGGATAAATTTGTTATTAATCATTCTGTTGCTCCTGATGGCTGTGTTTTTGAAATTTTGGGAATCCAGTACACCCAAACACCTGAATCGCCGATTTGTTCGCAATGAACATCAAAACCATGTTGACGGATTTCTGATATTCGTTGGTTGTATGCTAAGACGTTGAATTTCTCGCGGAATTCGTAATTTTTTAGGCGTTTGCCGCTAAGTAAATATTGGCAAATTCTGTCGTTTTGGCTGCCCAATTTAAATGGGTAGGGCTTGCTTTTTTCTTCAATTTGTTGCATAATTTTCTCCGTTAAGTTTGCTAGCTTTGTTAGCTTTCTTGACTTACTCTGAAAAATTGCTGAAAGCCTTTCAGCTTTGTTGATAAAGCCCCTGCGTTCGCGTGGGGGTTTCCTTTATTCTGTTGCCTTTTCAGGCGTCTCATCTTTTGCCAAATCTGGCCAGATTTCCCAATAATCATCAGGACGCAAATCTCGACGCGTTACCACGCCATCTGTGAGTTTTTCAATCTGAACGCAGCGTTTGACTGGTACTTCAACATTTCCGCGTTTCCAATGCTGAATATTCATTCGTTTAATCTCTAAAATTCTTGCAAATTCAGCTTGTGAACCGAAAAGCCCAATCGCTTTTTCAATTCCATTATTCATATATGCTTTCTGTAAATCTCAATAAAACAAAGTATATTATTATTTTACAAATAAGTAAAGAAATTTAAAACGACTATTGTATAAAATTACTTTACAATTTTCATTTTTAACGCTTGGAGAAGTAAATTGATAAATTTAGGAGAGTGGGTAAAAGAAGCAAGAACATCTGCAAAGATGACACAAGAATCCCTTGGTTTTGAACTTGGTATGACAAAGGCAAATGTTTCAAACATGGAAAAAGGTAGAACCAATCCATCATTCGAGCATATTTTAAAAATAGCTCAAATTACTAACATGGAATTGCCGCTACATGATTTTAAAATTTCTCAAAACCACACAGGCACAGGGCATAACATTGCCACACAAAATAATTTTTTACCTAGCGAAAAGCATTCAGGCAGCCTAAAAAAAATCGTTATGCCCGACAATGCCATGTTGCCGACCTTTCCACAGGGCAGCGAGCTAACCATTGACACGAGCCAAACCGCGATTATTGATGGCAAAATCTACCAAATTCAAAGCGGCGAGCGTTTTTTTATTCGGAAGATTTTCAGCCAAATTTCAGGCAGCCTGAAAATCGTTTGCGACAATCCCGAATTTGAAAGCGTAATTGTCAGCAGCGATAGCGTGCAGATTGTAGGGCGTGTGATTGAGTGGCGTGTAAGAGATTAACCCATGCGCTACATTACCGATATACAAGACATTGCAGAGCAGGGATTTTCACAACCCTATCGCTGCTTAGTAGATGATGAAGAATACTTCGTTAAAGGATTACGTTCTACACGCATCAGCCAAATCAACGAATGGCTATGTGGCAATATGGCACAAGCCGTAGGACTGCCAATTGCCCCTTTTTGCTTGCTACAAGTAACAGAAGAAATGATAGAGCTACTACCAACGCCTAAACGCAATATTGGCAAAGGTGCAGTTTTTGCCTCACGCAGTCAGGCGCATTGTGTTTTGTTGGAAATGGCGCATATTGAGAAAATCACATTTAAACAACAAATACAATTAGTTGCTTTTGATTGGTTTATTCAAAACATGGATAGAACCCAAGGTAACACCAATCTACTTTTCCAACCACACACGCAAAAAATGATTGTAATCGACCATAATCTAGCCTTTGATAATGAATTTCAGGCTGCCCAATTTTGCCAACTGCATATTTTTCAGGCAGCCGCGCAAAAATTAGCAAACGATTTTGTATATCAACAACACATGGAACAATTTTTGCAGCCAGCCATAACCGCGTACTACCACGCAAAATCTCAAATTCCACCAGAATGGCATTACAAAAACGAGGAACTGGACTTGCCAACTCATTATCCATACCACAAAATAGAACAACAAATTTACCACCTACAACACGGCACACTATGGAGCAGCTGAACATGAAAGCCATGCAATACACCATTATTCGCTTTATGCCACATGTGCAAACACGCGAATTTGCCAATATTGGCGTTATTGCTGCCTGCCCCAAAACAGGCTATTTTGATTACAAAATAGAAAGCAGATACAGCCGATTAAGCCATTTTTTCAAATACTTTAATGCAGAAGTCTTCCGTCAATCCCTAATCGCGTTTGAAATGGAGCTAAAACGCGTACAAGACAATTTGCATTACGCCACCCCGAGCCAAATTCAGGCAGCCACAGAGCATCTAGCCCAACCACGCGAAACCATATTGCAAACCAACGGCATTAGCGTATGTATGGCAGCCGATGAAGCCACGCAATTACAAACCCTGTTTGATTACTACATTCATTGCAGCTTTGCCAAACAGCAGCCTGAAGAGCTGCTTACGCGCCAAATTGTAGAAATAGTGAAAAGTTTTCACACGCCCATTCCATTTATTGAAACCAAACTAGGCAATGATGAATACCATGTTTCACTACCACTGGTGCAACAGCAAGGCAAACAAGTTCACAAAATCATCAAGCCATTATATTTAGCACAAAAAGATGCTTCTGAAATTTACCGAAAAGCCGATAATTGGTTAGCGCGTTTTAAGCGTTTGCGCGATTTTGGCTGGATAAATCAGGATACCGCTATTTTACTGCCCTACAAAGCAGCCTATGACCCTAGCAACAGTCAAAATCAAGCACTTAAAAGAGTATTGAGTGAATTCAAACAGCACGGTATCGCCCATACAAGCCAAGATGATTTAGATTTTATTCACAAATTCTCTGTTCATTTCGGATAAAATAGGAGCCCATAACATGACTAAATTTAATTGCAATATACACAACATCACACCAACAGAAGATAACTTGGACTTATTTTATGACACCTGAAGAAATTGAAAAAAGCCTATGTATTGGCTTTTGCCAATCTATCCAAACCCGAATTAAAGCAGACGGCTCAATTCAGGTTGCCTTGCCTTTTGTTGGTCGTGATGGAGATTGCTATAATATTTTCGTTGCCAAACAAGTAGATGGTAGTTTTAAAATCAGCGATAAAGGCTCAACCATCATGCGCTTAAGCTACGAGAACGACTTAAAACTACTCAAAGGTGCAAGAACGGAAGTATTAAACCAAATCATCAATGAAAATGGCGTATATTTTGACAATGGCGAAATCTACACGCGCAGCCTTGAAAAAGACCTAACCGCAACAGTGTTTAAACTAGGTCAAGCCCTAACACGCATTTCAGATTTAGGCTTGTGGAATAAAGCGCGGATTTAATCCGCGCTTTACAGCATACCGCAAGAACAACTTAATCTACCTTTTTAGAAGCAACATCATGAAAACCCAAGAAATTATCTCAAAATTATCTGCTTGGACAATTCAACACAGCAATGACCAATATGCGCGTGTTGTATCGCCTTGCACCTTTGGTGAAGATGGATTGTGTATTGCTTTTACTGTTGTTTTTCCCACGCCCAATACTTTTGCTTTAACTGACCATATGGAACACTGGCTACAAAGTGCGCAATTTGGCGCAAAATGGGATAAAAACAAACAGCAATACCTTAATCAAACACACGGTATTCGTTTTGCCCAATTTAATGATGATGGCGAAATTACCGCGCAAGGCGAATTATCTTTATTAAATGCCGCGTTATCCGATGCACTAAAATTGGCGTTGGCACTTTCATTTAAATTTCCTAAATGGCTACCAAAATTCAATCTACGCATGATTGGCGGTTGAATGCACTGGCATACCGCCCACGCCCAGCGCGTGCCTAAGGCGCATTTAAGTTAATTAACAGATAACATCATGACAACAAATGAAAAAACCATCAAAATTGTAAAAGATTATAGCAAATCTCCTTATGGTCGTTATTCAAATGAAGTGCAAGCAGGAGAAGAAGACACTACAGGGGAACGATTCCGTAAGGAATTATTAGAGCCAGCACTACATCAATACGACTACGTAATTGTAGATTTAACAGGCTACAATCGTTATGCTCGTTCTTTCATTGATGAAGCATTTGGCGGATTAATTTCAAGTGGCGCGTTTACTTTGCATGATTTACAGCAAAAACTTAGCTATCGTCATGATGATTTGCCCAGTATTGTGGAGCTGATTCGTTCTAGAATTGAGTGGGCAGAAGAGATGCGTCATATTGAATAAAAAACTAACTTTCCTTAAGAAAACAGAAGTTCAGGCTGCAACTGGTTCATTGTTTGATTTTTAGCGGCTTTAACATCAGCGTGAATTATCTCAACGCCATAACGGCGAATCATTTCTGCACCAACCAATGAACGGTGGCAAAATTGCGCGTCTGCCTCAAAACACAGCAATGCGCAACGCTTTTCACGCGCCAAATTATGCAGTTCGTCCAGTGCTAAATCTTGCGTTTGCAAATATGCTTTAAAACCTTTTTTATAAATCGCCCAATCATGATTGAGTTTATAACAATTGCGAACAGGCTTTGGGCAACCTAAAGCCGCTAAATGAGTATAATCGAAGCCATTTGCTGCCAATACGTTTTTTAGCGCGTTTTTAGAAAAACCAGCTTTGCGTGAAATCGGGCATTCGCGAATATCAATAATTTTTTCAATATCATATTTATCTAACATCAATAAAAACTGTTCAATATTCAAGCCTTCATAGCCTACAGTATAAAGAGTCAAAGTATCCATAAAGCTAATAATACTCTACTTTAAGCATTTTTGGCATTGGAAAAATTTATAGACCGCCCTTTGTGGCGGTTTTTTTTATGTATGTTGTAAATTAATACAAAACTTTAAATTCAATAAAATCAATTATTTTTGTATTTATTGTAAAAAAATTATTTACAATTAAGTAAAGTAAAACTATACTTCACTCATCAACAAAACGCAAGGCAAAAACGATGAGCAATATTGGTTATAACGATGGTTATTGGGGTTTTAGCGACGCTGCTGTTGACGAATATTACGGCTGGAGTTGGACAGACCACATGGAAAATATCGCGCATTCAATTGAACAAGAATTTAAAAAAGCCGTAAGTGGTTGGTTATTGGAAGATGCGATAGAACAGCTTGATTCAGAAGAATTAATTGAGTTCAAAAATGATGTTTCATTTCAGCGTGAATGGTTTTTTGAGTCGCTTCAATGGCAAAAAGAATTCACTCAAGATGAGTTGGATTACTGGTTTAAAAATTGGCAATAAAAAAAGTTTGTTTAACACAGGCAGTCTTGTTTCAGGCTGCCTGAAATAAGCAAATTTTTCAACAACAACATAATGAAAGGCAAGAAAAATGGCTTTTTCAGCAGAGAATAATTTCATTCTTCAAGAGAAATTAGAAGAGCAAAAAAATCTCATTCTTCAAGAGAAATTATCCGCGTTAGCGAAAAGCAAAGGGCTTGAAGAGATTGAGTGTTTCATGAGTCAGTTAGGGGCGATTGTTTACATCAAACCTTATGAATTTGTTCGTTTTCACATTGAGATTCGGTCTTGGAGTTTGAGTTTCATTAACGATGAAACGGTAGATGAATTTCTCAACGCAGTAGAGAAAATCGCGGAAGCATTTTTAAATAATTTTGACGTTTTTAAAGAAAAGGTTGAATGATGGAACAAGTGATTACTTTTCAATTGAATGTTTGGCAATTGGTAGGCTTGGCGTTTTTGTTTGGGATTTTGGTGTGTTTGACGGTAACGTTGGTTGCTTACAAATTCAATTTAATCAAATTATGCAAAGACTTAATGTGAGGCAGGCAGCATGAATGATGATGAATTTGATGAATTTGTGTTGCCACCCGACACGTTAGCCGAGATGGATTTAGAGCAATTAGCCATTTTGGAATATTTGAATTTAGATTGAGATTGAACATTCAGAAATTTCAAATCCAAACGGTTTTACCAAAGACCGTTTCAGTTTGGGATTTTTTTCAACAGCAAGGCAATGTTAATGAATTTCGCATTAAACACGATTTTACGTGGCATCAGCAACGCTGATTATCACGCCCATGAAGCCATTAGCAAAAGTGGGTTAGACAAAATTGCCATTAGTCCAGCTCATTATCAGGCTTACTTGCAAGGCAAAGGCAAACGCACCGCCGTATTGGAGTTTGGAAGCGCATTGCATGACTACATTCTGTTGCCTCAAAACTTCCAAAACGACTATATCGTTTTACCTGAAGCATTCAATAGCCGCACGAAAGACGGAAAAGCGCAATTAGAAGCGTGGCAAGAAGATGGCAAAATTATCATTAAAAATGAAGATTTTGAAAAAATTCAAGCGATGGCACAAAGCGTACAAAACCACCCAGCAGCCAGCGAATTACTCAAAGTGGGCGAGTCGGAGGTGTCTATCTTTTGGCAAGATGAAAACACAAGTGAACTTTGTCGCTGTCGTCCTGACTTTTTGAATGAACAATACAACATTATTGTTGATTTGAAAACCACGCAAGATGCTAGCCCAAAAGGATTTGCTAAAAGTATGGCTAATTATCGCTACCACGTTCAGGCAGCCTTTTATATGCAAGGTTTCTATCAAGCTACTGGGATTTATCCTGAACGTTTTATTTTTGTAGCGATTGAGAAAGAGCCGCCATATGCAGTTGGCGTTTATGACTTAAATAATGCTGCGATTGAATTGGGTCGTGAATTATATCAGCGAGATTTGCTTACTTTTCATCAAGCAAAACAAAGTCATCAATGGCAAGCCTATAACCAAGGAATTGAAACCTTATCGCTGCCAGCGTGGGCTTTTTATTAATTTATTAAAACGAGCGAAAGCCGTGTATTTCGCGCATAACTGAAAGGCTAAATATCATGACAAACACCACTGCATTAAAAGCCGCCGCCAAAGGCAATTTACAAACCCAAACCGCGCCACGCGATTTGAAAGCGATGCTTGCCAGTCCAAACATCATTAAACGTTTGGAAGAAATTATTGGCAAAAATACAGGCAGCTTTTGCGCCAGCCTGATTCAAATTTGCAACAGCAATTCGATGTTACAGCAAGCTGAACCTAATACCGTTATCAGTGCTGCCATTGTTGCTGCCACGTTGAACTTACCAATTAACAACGCACTGGGTTTTGCTTATATCGTGCCATTTCGCAACAACAAAGCAGGCGTAACCGAAGCACAATTTCAAATCGGTTACAAAGGCTTAATTCAACTTGCGATGAGAAGTGGGCAAATCAAACGCTTGGTAACAACAGAAATCTACGCAGAACAAATTATCAGCCGCAACCCAATTAAAGGCTATGAATTTGATTTTGATGTTTTACCGAAAAAGACCGAAGCACCAGCAGGATTTTATGCGTATATGGAATTAATCAATGGTTTCATTGCTGAAGTCTTTATGACGGTTGAAGAAATTCAGTCTCACGCATCACGATACAGTCAAACTTATCGTAAAGGCTACGGCGTATGGAAAGATAATTTTGATGAAATGGCGAAAAAAACCGTGATGAAACAACTGCTTTCAAAATACGCACCGATGAGTATTGAATTGCAACGAGCCACACTTGCTGACCAATCTGTTATCCAGCAAATCCCCGAAAGCGATAACGTGATTGATGCCGCATACAGCTATCCTGACAACAGCGCAGAAGTATTTGAAGTTGAACAGGAAAGCAAATCAGCAGGCATTAAAGAAGCCGAAGCAGATTTTAAAGATGCAACATCAACCGAATCATCAACCGAATCAATCCAAACAGACGGATTATTACTTTAAAGTAAGGAAATATTATGACAACCAACACTCAAATCGCTTTATATCAAGGCGTTGAAGTAGAACAAGCTGTATATATGGCGGCTTTTAGCCAAGAAAATGGCTTGCAAGAAATCATCAACCAAATTACCCAACAAGCCAAAGCACAAGCTGTTGAATTATCGGGCGATATTAACATCAAGAAAAATCGTACTGCTCTTTCATCATTGGCGCGTACTGTGGCGAGTGCCAAAGTTTCCATTGATGATACAGGGAAAAGTTTAGTAGAAGATGCAAAAGCGAAAATTAAAATTGTTGATGACAATCGCAAAAATGTGCGCGATAGCTTAGATGCGCTGCGTGATGAAATCCGCAAACCAGTAACCGAATGGGAAGAAGCTAAAAAAGCAGAAGAAGCTGCGCTTGAAGCTGAAAAAGCCCTTATCAAAACACTATCACAAGCAATTGATGAAAACGGCAACCGTAAAAACAGTATTCAGCTGCGTGAAGACTTTGAAAAAATTAGCCAACGGATTCAATCCGATAATGCAGATATTCAGGCTGCTGCCAAAGATGCCTTAAATCAATTGGAGCAGCACATTCAGGCAGCCGAGCAATACGAAGCTCAACAAGCTGAAATTGCCCGATTGGAAGCGGAAAAAGCAGCACGCGAAAAAGCTGAATATGAAGCAAAAATTGCAGCTGAAGCCGCCGAAAAAGCCAAACGTGAAGCGGAAGCCAAAGCACAAGCAGAACGCGAATTAGCTGAACGTGCAAAAATTGAAGCGCAAATGAAAGCAGAAGCCGCCGAGCGAGAGAAACAAGCCATGCAAGAACGCATGGAAGTTGAAAAGAAAGCAGCAGCCGAAGCTGAACGAATGCGGATTGAAGCGGAGCAACGCGAAATTCAAGAAGCAGAAGCCAAACGCGCTCAAGATATTGAATATAAACGACAAATCAACCGTGAAATTTACAACGTGATGATTTCGTGTGAAATTGAAGAAACCGCAGCAAAAGCTTTTTTGCTCAAACTTCAAAATGGCGAAGTGCCACATTTGAAAATTTGTTATTAACCAACATTCAGGCAGCCTGAAACTATTTTTTAACACAAACAAGGAAAAGAAAATGAGTAACAAATACTTTGGTCATGAAAACAAGCTAGGCGATAAAAACACGCTGGGCGATTTCAACGAGCTGGGCAATAAAAACAAGTTCGGCAATGAAAATACGTTTGGTCATGAGAACACGTTCGGCAATGAAAACAAGCTAGGCGATTTCAATGTGTTCGGTAACGGCAACACGTTCGGCGATGCAAACGAGCTAGGCGATAAAAACACGCTGGGCGATGAAAATACATTTGGCGATTTCAACACGCTGGGTAATCGTAATAAATTATGTGATTTCAACAGTCTAGGCTATAAAAATAAGTTAGGCAATAAGAACACGTTCGGCGATGGCAATGAGCTGGGCGATGAAAATGAGCTAGACAGTGAAAATACGTTTGGTCATGAGAACACGTTCGGCAATGGAAACAAGTTCGGCGATGGCAACGAGCTGGGCGATGAAAACACGCTGGGCGATGAAAATACATTTGGCGATTTCAACACGCTTGGCGATTACACCAAGCTGGGCGACAACTGCACTTTGGGCGAATCAAACAAATTGGGTAATGGTTTGAAATTTGGCAAAAAATTAACGATTGAGGGTGTTAAATGTCGTGATTTAATGACAATGGGAAATGTAGACGGTCTGGGCGGTCAAGGTCAAGTCGTGATTATTGTGCATACTGAGGGCATTAAAATTAGAGCGGGTTGTTTTTCAGGCAGCCTTGATGAATTTTGCGCTAACGCAGAATCTGAAAACAAAATCACATACAGTAAAGTGGTTCGCGCTGCTGCTGAAGCCTTTGAGCAATGCGTTAATGAAAAAGGCATGACAGGCGGTTGGGACGATTAAAAATGGAGTAGATGATGATGAATGTAGATTTGTTTCTGAATGCAGAAGAAGTGCATCAACTCACGGGATTTAAAAGAAAAACAAAGCAGATTCAGCAGCTTAAAAAAATGGGCATTCCGTTTTTCATTAATGCCACCAATCGCCCGATAGTCAGCCGCAGCGTGGTTGATGGCAGCGCGAAAGCCAAGCCGCCCAAAACACAAGGTTGGCAACCTGCCTTGTGAAAAAAACTTGCCAAAGAAACAGAAATGGGATATGCTAAAAAAAGCTACTCAATCGTAGCGCAGGATTGGCGTCCTGTTTCTTTCAAACGGCAATAGCCGCTTTCATGCGGTTTCTTTATTGCATTTTCGTTCTACCCAATGGGCAGGAACGTGTGGAGTATCGCAAGATACGCTGTTACCGTTTGAACAGTACGCCAATCCATACGTCTCTTGCCCACCTTTATTGGCGTAAAGTAGGCAAGTTTATAACTTCCAAACGGAGCAACTAAAATGCAAAATCAAATTTCAATCTGCAATACTTCAATCCGTCAAATCAATGGTCTTTATTCAATCAATGATTTACATATTGCATCAGGCAACCTGAAAAAACATCAGCCCAGTAACTGGTTAGCAAATCAACAAACTATTGATTTTATTGCTGAATGTGAGAAAACTGGAAATCCAGTTATTTTTAAAAAACAAGGAATTGGCACATTCGTTTGCAAGGAATTGGTTATTCACTATGCGATGTGGATTTCCCCAGCTTTCAGTTTACAAGTGATTCAGCACTTTTTAAATTCACTTTCAGGCAGCCTGAAACCCGATGCGCTGAAAACCAAAACCGCACTGCCCAACGGCTTAACTTTAGAACAGCAAGACGAGATTAAAAAATTCCATCGTGAATTAGTCCAAACGGCACCCAAAGAAAAACAAGCCAAGTTAGCGATTCAATTGTGGAGCAGCGTTAAATCAAAATTTGGCGTGTCGTACAAAGAAGTTGCCTCCGAACATTATCCCGAAGTGTTGAGTTTGATGGCGCGAGTGGCAGTGGAGCAGAACCAAGCCTTAAGTGGCGAAGTGTTGGACAAACCACAAAATCCGCAATCATTACCGATTGAATATTTTGAACATTTAGCGAAAATGATTCATTATGCTGATTCGTACCGCAAAATTCAAGAGTTGATGTGCAACAACCCCAACAGCAAATCAGCGCAAGATTTTTTGACATCGTTGAATTATTCAACCAACCCAAAACAAACAGGCTATCTGTTTGTTTTCAAACCAAATATCCAAAAAGATGTAAATGATGCGATGAATTCGCTGCACTATTATTCACAATTTGCCTAAAGCCAAATAGCACAAATTCAAGACAAACAGCTTGGATTTGTGCTATTTTCTTTTATAAATATATCAATGTAAACTGGATTTAAATATGAGTATTCAAATCAAAGCTAATGAACAAAGCGCGAGTGTGGCTGTAGAAATTTTAGCGAGTGGTGCGCGTTGGTTGCTTATCTTAACTGGGCTAGCTATTTTTTTTGGTACGGTTTTGTATTTTGCACGCCCCTATTTTTTTCAGGCAGCCTGAAAGGTTTTTAAATAAGATTAATTCGGGATAAACAGGCAGCATGAAAAAAGCACAAAACAATTTGCCACGCGGTATGAGAGCAAGAAAGCGTAGGCGAAAAAATGGCAATACCGTTATCTATTATTTTGGGGAGGTATCGCAAAATGGGAAACGTGTGGAAATTTCGCTAGGAACGGAATATTTTGTCGCAGTGAAAAAATGGGCAGAAATCAACATTGAGAAAATTTCGCCTAGCCAAAGCATTACTTTTTCGCAAGCAGCAGACAAGTACTTTGCAGAAGTCATTGAACCCAAAGGAAAAATCAACACCATCAATGGCGTGAAAAATTCAATCAAATCATTAAAAACATTTTTCAGCACACCCAAAGATGCGCCGTTGCATGAAATCACGCCTCAACATTTGAATAGATTTTTGGCATGGCGAAGCAGTGCGCCATCGTCTGCTAATGTTGAAATTGCTTTTTTTTCGGCTATTTTTGAACACGCGCAAAAGAGCGGCTACATTGATTTTGAAAAGAAAAATCCAGTCAAAGGCGTGAAAAAAAACAAAATTGAGAAGCGCGACAATTACATCAATGACAAATTATTTGATGTAGTGTATGAACACGCAGACCAACAGATGCGAGATTTAATGGATATTGCACTTTTGACAGGACAACGACCTATTGATATTTGTAGTTTGCACACCAGTCAAATTAGTGATGGCATTTTGAATATTAAGCAAGTGAAAACTTCGGCGCGTTTGCGATTTGAGATTTCAGGCAGCCTGAAAGAAATCATTGACAGAATTGCGCCTGAAAATGGTTTTTTGTTTTTAAACAAGCACGGCAAGCCATTAAACCGTCAGTTAATAACGAATTGGTTTTTAAATTTGAGAAAGCAAATTATGCAAGAACGTCCAGAGCTTGAAGAAGAGTTGAGAAATTTTCAATTTCGCGATTTGAGAGCTAAGGCGGCGACTGATGCGTATTTGCAAAACGACAAAGAGACTGCGCGAGAGTTGCTTGGACACACCAGTACAAATATGACAAACCGCTATATTAGGCAAGTTAAAGTTCAAAAGCCATTTAATAAGAAAAAGAAATAATTGCGGACTTGGCGAACTATTCGGAATTTCCGAGTAGTTCGCTGTTAAATGCGGTTTACTATGCTGTTTCAATTTGCAGTTTTGCGGAACGTCTCATTTTTTGCGGAACATCTTAGCAATGTATTAAATTATTTCTATTTAAAATCAATGAGTAATTTTGGATTATTTTATTTGTCTATAACAGCTGTAATGATAAATTCAATTGGATTACCACAAGCATCAACCGCTAAATGAATTTTAGACGTATGACCACCGATACTCTTACCAACAGCTTGATGCGTAATGGATTGTTTACCCATACCGTGTTGATGAACGCGGATATGGCTACCGTCCATAAAGACCCATTCCATATCGGGTGTATCTACCAAATGTTTGAAATGTTTGAATAATCGGGTAAAAATACCGCGTTTAGACCAGCGATTGAAACTTTGGTAAAGGCTGTTTGCTTTACCAAAATAACTAGGTATATCAGCCTATTGGCAGCCTGTACGTAAGCGAAACAGGATACCTTCTACTGTTTTGCGTAAAT
Organism: Simonsiella muelleri ATCC 29453; assembly: GCF_002951835.1. GTDB lineage: Bacteria > Pseudomonadota > Gammaproteobacteria > Burkholderiales > Neisseriaceae > Simonsiella > Simonsiella muelleri. Next base: position 1,553,357 of record NZ_CP019448.1, read on the forward strand.
TTTTCTTGCGATAAATGCCAAGCTGTTTCAAAATAGGCAACAGTCTTGACCATGTTTCATTTGTAAGCGTGTTTCGGGACATGGCAAAGGTTTGGGATGGTTGCGTGGAAACAATATCTTAAATCCTTTGCCTCTTTTTTTGAATTGTCAATAGCCCCTAGCTAGGCGGCGCGATTGTATCATTTGTATATAGGATAGCGCAAAATGCTGAAATCATTAAAATGTCAAAATATTCATTGTAAAAGAAAAATTGGTGAAGTCATGGGTACAAATTACCGTATTATCATTCAATGTCGCCGTTGTAAAACGCGCAATACGTTTGAATCCAAGTAAGTTTTTTCGCGCACCGAGCGTGCCTAACCAACGGTACGTGTGTTTTAAACAAGCACACGCACCGTTTTCTTTGGGGTACGCATGAATTACACACAAGCCCTACAAGATACGCTTTTTTACCTTGTTGCCTCTTGTTTTTTCAGCATCATACTTTTTGAAGCACTATCCAAAATTTGTTGCCTATTCCTTTCACAAATTGCCAGCCATCTGCACCATCAACAAACGACCACCCAGCCCTTTCTGCAACAAAATGTGCGCATTTTCCACCAATTTCACTTTGCCACCTATTGGAATCGCCATTTTATTTGTAACATCATACATTTCAGGTAGCCTTTCATTAACCAACCACCAATCACCTTTATATTGCACAAAATATCCCACACGTTTGGCATCTTCGGTTGTTAAGCGTTCATTTGGAAAAACAGTACCATCAGCATGCCATTTAAACAAAGATTGCCCACTGTACACCATAATACGATGATTATCAGGACGATAACTACCATTAGGTGCAGCTGAATACACATTCAACACAGGCAAGCTGCCTGAATGTACCGTCCCACAAAATGGACATTTTGGCTGGCGCGTATTGTCAAACGCATACCATTTTTGCTCACAATCGGGATTGGCGCATGGCTGCAACAAATCCACTGTTTTTACCAACACGCGTTCCCATTCATCTGCTGTCGGGCGCAACTGCGGATTGTGTAAACTACCAATAAAAGCGCGTCTGAACAAATCTGCAATATATGGACCACACACGGTATAAGGTATTTTATCGGTATCTTTCCATGGCAATTCAGTAGGTTTACAGTTAGCGACTTTGATGCGATTGCTGACATCGGTGGGGTGTTCCACAAACAAAGCTTGACTACCCATGCTGAGTTCTTCATCGCGTTGAGTGTCGTTTGGGTCGTGGATTTTGTCGCCACGTAATGGGTGTCGGTACAGTAAGTACATATAAATCAACACCGCCAACGCGTGTAAATCCGTTGTACGGCTTGGTAATTTACGGTCTGGGTCGTCTTTAGGTAAATGTGCGGACGCCACCACTTCAGGCGCAATAAAATCAGGCGTTCCCACCACAGTCGGCGGATGCCTACCAGGAACAACCAAACCATCAATGTCAATCAAACATGCCTGCCCTGTTACAGGATCAATCAAGCAATTTTTGTAACCCAAATCGCTGTGGCTCAAACCTGCCATGTGCATACGCCGCACCGCTCTTGATAACATAATACAAATTTTCAAATGCGTCATCCAAGTGCCTAATTCGCGTTCGTCTAAAAAACGATTGCGATTAGATGCACTGGCAAACCATTTACCGTCTTTGTCTTTGCCTTTGATTTGCAACATATCGTTGTTTCGGCTGCCGTATTCAAAGAAAAAACACTCGCGATAAAATGGCACCACCACACCTAATTTACCGTTGTATTCCACCACTGCTGTGGGCCAACAATATAATTTTTTTAAATATTCGCCACCTTCTTGATTGAAAATGCGTTCGCGATATAAACCAGTGATTTGCTCCAAACGTTCGCGCGTGGCAGCATCAGCAGGTTCGCGAAAAAATGCCACGACATAATCTTTGTTTGGCGAAAACATCACATCTTTCATGCCGCCTTGTGCTTTGACTTCATCAACAAATTTAATGGTTTCGCCATTGGTTGCGGTTAGAGTAATGATTTGGCTCATGATGCGTTTTCCGTTTTGATAGATGATGATGACAATTCGGTTAAACGTTCAGGCTGCCTGAAAAAAACAGATGGCACAAATAATGCCAACGTGCGGTCATCGTGATTGCCTGCCGACCAAAAGTCTAACCACGCTTCTAATGCTTTTTCAGGCTGCGTGTTACGCAATGGCGTTTGCAATTCCGCCCACAAATCTGCCCAACGTTGCGGATTAGACAATTGCGCGTCCGTTTCAAATTTTGGATCAGACACGCCATCGGTCATCAACAACAAAACAGGCGAATCATCACTAACGATACAACGCACGCGTTTAGTTAAGCTATCTTTCGTGGTTTCTTCCACAGTTAAAAATTTGGTTTCGCCCGAATAGCTACCTCCATCGCTTTTACTGACAAAATCTAACTGCTGTTTTTCAGGTCGCCAAATCGCCACCGCGCCATCACCTACAGAATAAGTAGCGGTTAACCATTGCCCATTTTCCATCGGTAAACTCAAGGCAAACAATAAAGTACACGATAATTGCTTAAGTGGAATTTGTTCGTCTTTAGCGGCATTGTGTAAAGATGTGTAAGCACAATAAACGGCTCGAGTCGTCAAATTAATTAACACACGCTTACAATTATCCAAATCAAACTGCGACAAAATCGTAAAATTGTCTTCTTGACTATCCAACAATTCCCACACCGTATCCGCGACCGCATCTACCACCACTTGCGAACCCAAACGCGAAAATTCAGCACTGCCTGCACCGTCCGATACCGCAATTAAATGCAAATTGGTGCGTAAATGATGCCGAATGGTAAAATCATCATCGCAGTGCGTACCCACATGAGCATGCGAACGTCCCCGCACACGCGCAGCCAATAATTTACCTTCAATTGTGTCGATTTCATCACAAAAAACATCGGGTTTGGCAAAACGTGCTTTTTCGTTGGACGGAATATTTTTCCACAAATCACGCGGATTCGGATTGATATACAACGTCTGACGTGTGGGAATCACATTATCACCGTACACCAAACTGTAACGCACTTCCACATCACCAGAATACGTGGGTTTTCCGTGAATGCTTCGCGTGGCAGCGTCCCAAATCAAACCGCAATCTGGTTTAAATACAACATCTTGTGCTGATTTAGGCAGCGTAACCAAGTAATTTTCACCACAGCGTGCATTGGGTAATGGGGTAATTTTCGGGGCAATAGGCATGACAGGCTCTTTAGTTAATAAAACGGTTTTGGGATTTTCAGGCTGCCTGATTTCTGGATTTAGTGCAATTAATTCGGTGGGAGAATTCGCCACTTCTGCCAATGGCAAGTCTGTTTTTTGTTGCAATTCATATACAGGCTTTGGATTTTCAGGCTGCCTGATGGGCATCAATTCGCTGGAAGACTCATTTTTTTCAGTCGGCGCAATTAATTCAGTGGCTGGATTCAAATGATTCTTGGGTGCATTAGGAGTAGCCACTTGAATAGAAACTGTTGTAACTGGGTAATTTTTATCATAAAAAGTTTGCCACGCTGAAATAAATGCTTGTACCACAGCATCATTTTCCTGAACAAAATCCAACCAATCTTGTTCGCTTAAATCATTCGCCCAATACCGCCAACTGTCGTGCGTATTCATTAATTTTTTCATCTTACTATCCTAACCACGAGACCGCGAAATATCAAAATCCTCACCAGATGCCGACATATACACTTCTTGATGACACGCTGGGCATTGAGCCACACCTTCACCATTCACACAAAAAATCTGACCGCAGCCACATTGCGCCAATGCCGCCAACGCCCCACAATGCGGACAGCCACCGCCTCCCATTAACGCCGATGCCGCAATTTTATTCATGTTCACACGCGAATCCGACCAAGCCATGTAATCCGCTTCCAACGGATAAACCCCAACATAACCATAAACTTGTGCTTTTTGTTTGAAATATGGCACATCATTCATCATTGGAGCGCGTTCATATTTTAATAAATAGGGTAATTTGGTTTTCGCACACAATCCACTGATAATCACATAATTTTCATCAATTGCTGCCGCATCATTCAAACTTTTAACCAATGACAACATAGGCAATTCTTTTTTATCCAAACTAATTGGTAAATCCACACCTAAACTGCGACTCTGTGATGAAACCGATTGTGAAATCCAACGAATAAATTCTTTAAAATCATTTTCTTTAACATCTTCTAAACGCAGCATACTCGTACTGATTTCACTCAAGCGCGACAAATCCGCAAATGGTCCAATCCCAACAGACACCAACGTGGCACGTTGCATAAAATCACGTTTCCATCGCGCAATCGCCGCATCTGGATTATCGGTTGCGCTACCGTCTGACATCAAATAAACAATTGGTTTGTAATCACCTTTTTGCGTTGGGCTACTTAAAATCACTTTTTGCGTTATCTCGTCCATCACATGATTCAACGCCGCCCCCAACGAAGTCCCCGCACCTACAGGCAAACGCGGCGGATAAAACGCATACAATTCCATCAACGGCGCAAGCGTTTTTACCACACCCGCGAACGCAATAACCGATAAATACACTGTTTCCAATGCATAAGGGTCTTTACGTAACTCATTAATTAATTGATTAATTCCTTCTTGCATATGACGCAAAGGACTCCCAACCATACTCTCTGAAACATCAATCACTAAAAAAATCGGTAAACGGCGCATCATGTTTTCCTTATGGGTTATTTACATCAATCTTTCAGGCTGCCTGAAAATAAAAAATAATCACAAATATGGTCATAATCATTTTCAGGCAGCTTTATTAATTATTTTTTATTTTTGAAACAATTTGATAACGGCGGTCATTTGCTCCGCACCAAAACCATGCTCTACACCTTGTTGGAACACTTGTTGCGTGGCTCGAATCACAGGCGACATTTGATTCTCACCCACACTGTCCAACATATAGCGCATATCTTTTTCAATCAATTCAACAGGAAATAACGGCGCAAAATGACCATTCAACATGGACGGTGTGTTACGTGTGGCAATCATGCTCCAAGCAGGCGTTTGCGCCAACGCCGCCAACGTATTATCCACATTGGCGTGATTGCGTTGCAACATAGCAATCATTTCCGCTAAAACAACCACTTGCACACCCATCAGCGTATTGGTACACAATTTCGCCAACGCCCCCGAACCCACTTTTCCAATCACATTATCTGGTACTTTACCCATACATTTCAAAACATTACGCACACGTTCAAATGTGCTTTGCTCACCACCCATCAAAAATACCAATTCTGCTGCTTCCGCTTGCGGACGCGAACCCGACACAGGCGCTTCCAAAAATAAACGCTCCTCCACTGTAAACATATTAGCCAAAGATTGAATCCAATCAACAGTTAAGGTTGAACTTTCAATAGCAATGGCATTTTCTTTCATACCAAAAAATGCACCTGTTTGCGCATTCAGCCACACATCACGCGATGCTTCGTTGTCGCGTACCATACTGATGACCACATCAGCATCGGCAACCGCGTCCATCGGCGTAGGTGCAGCAACCGCCCCCCAAGCCACCAATTCATCACACGCGCTGGCAGTGCGATTCCAAACCGTCAATGGATAACCAGCTTGCAATAAGTGCTTTGCCATACGAACGCCCATTGCGCCCATACCTAAAAATGTAATTTTTTGAGTCATTTTGAATACCCTTTTATAAAATAGCACTTATTTTGTCACAATTTAGCATATTTTTGTTATGACAAAACGAATGCAAAAATTAAAAACCTGTATTCACAGCCAAGCACGATGTCTTTTTGCCCAATTTGGCATGCCTGCTGCGTTGAATTTCATGCTAATACGAACACTATTGGCATAAAATTCGTCTTATATTCGCACCAACTGGGACAAAAATCCATTTCACTTTGGCTATGAATACAGGTTCTAAGTTTGGTTGGTCAAAAAATCGTGCAAATCTATCGTGTTGCATCCACTAAACACAGTTAATTACTCAAACAATGAAAATCTAAGAACCTATATTATTTATACGAATTATTTGATAAATTTTAATATTTGTAAAATATACCCCAATTTGACAAAATTTTCAGCAGATAAAATCGTTTGCTCAAAATTCTTTGCCAGACATCGAGACCAATCTAACTATGCAGACGTTCGTTCTACACTCCAACGTTTGTGCAAAATATGCCAACTTGATTATTGTTTGTTAATCTTTTTTTTTTGAATCAAAGTAGTCGCGAGCTTACACAAAATCGTTTACAATAATTGACATGATTAACCATGTGAATGTTGGAGTAGTAGTATGACAGGACATTTAGGCTTCCCAATAGAAACGGTAGCGGTATTTGTGATTTTTTCAGTCGGCGCCATTGCGATTGATTTGTTTGCACACAAAGATGACAAACCAATGACACTCAAAAGTGCGGCTCTGTGGTCAGTATTTTGGGTATTGGTGTCTATTGCATTTGGTGGCTTTTTGTGGCTGCATCATGGTAGTGAAGTGGCGAGTTTATTCTTCACAGGTTACGCATTAGAAAAAGTGTTGTCGGTGGACAATTTATTTTTGATGATGGCTGTGTTTGCATGGTTCAAAGTACCTGACGGTTTGCGTCATCGCGTGTTGTACTGGGGAATTATTGGGGCGATTATTTTCCGTATGATTTTCGTAGCGATTGGTGCGGGTTTGTTGGCATTGGGTCCTTATGTGGAATTGGTGTTTGCGTTGATTGTTGGTTGGACGGCTGTGATGATGCTTAAACAAGATGATGCTGAAGACGAAAACGAAGATTATTCAGAACATTTAGCATATCGTTTGGTACACAAATTTTTTCCTGTGTTTCCGCGTTTGTATGGACACCATTTCTTTTTGAGAGGCGATGAGTTGGCAAAAGCGCGCGAAGCGTACCCTGATGTTCGTTTGGAATTGGCTGGCGAAGATGTGAAACACCCAGAAAATAGCCACCCACACGCCATGAAAAAAGGGCAATTAGTCGCCACACCGTTGTTTTTGTGTTTGGCGGTCATTGAATTGTCAGACGTGATGTTTGCGTTTGATAGTGTGCCTGCGGTGATTGCGGTGTCTAAAGAGCCGTTGATTGTGTACAGTGCGATGATGTTTGCGATTTTGGGTTTGCGAACATTGTATTTTGTGTTGGAAGCATTGAAGGGGTATTTGGTGCATTTAGAAAAAGCGGTGATTGTGTTGCTGTTTTTCATTGCGTTTAAATTGGGTTTGTCGGCGACTAATCATTTGTTCCATCACGGTTTTGAAATTTCAGCCAATACGTCTTTGTTGATTGTGTTGGTGGTATTGGTGTTGGGCGTGGTGGCATCGTTTATTTTCCCAGAGAAAAAAGACGAAACCAAAGAAAATTAATTGTTCAAATAAATATAGTCGTTTAAAATAACAATATGATTTTAAACGACTATCTGTAAGAAGGAATCTAAATTATGGCAGTTACATTAAGCAAAGGTCAAAACGTTTCTTTGAGCAAAACTGACCCATTATTGAAACATATTCTTATTGGTTTGGGTTGGGATGCACGCAGCAGTGATGGACAAGATTTTGATTTAGATGCCAGTATTTTCATGACTACAGACAATGGTAAAGTATTATCCGATGATTATTTTATTTTTTATAATCAACTGGTTTCGCCATGTGGTTCGGTGCAGCATACAGGGGACAACCTCACAGGTGATGGTGATGGAGACGATGAGAGTTTAATCGTAGAGTTGGCGAAAGTTCCTGCTAATATCAAATCGTTGTTCATTACGGTTACCATTCACGATGCGGATGTACGTAAACAAAATTTCGGTCAAGTGAGCAATGCATTTGTGCGTTTGGTCAATCATGAAACAGGACAAGAAGTTTTACGCTTTGATTTATCTGAAGATTATAGTACCGAAACCGCGATGGTATTCGGTGAAGTGTATCGCTACAACAATGATTGGAAATTTCGTGCCATTGGGCAAGGATATTCGGGTGGATTGTCGAGTCTGTGTCATCAATATGGTGTTAATATTGAATAAATGATTCTATAGTCATTTAAAATTAGAAATATCACTGCATTAACCTAACAGTACACGACAAATTTCCAATATCGGGCATAATTGTTGTGTACTGTTAGAGCCGCTTAATCATTAACAATCTTGTTTACCAAACTGCTCTGAACGCAACAATTCACGCACTGCGCCATCAAATTTTTCTAGTACTCGCATCGCATCAATTGCATCATTGCCTTTCACATCCAAATACACTTTGATTTTCGGTTCTGTGCCAGATGGGCGCACAATCAAACGACTACCATTATCCAATGCGTATACCAAAATATTATTGGGTTCAGTACCTTGAAGATAATCTTTTGATTGTACAATTTTATTTTCACCAATTTGAGTCGGTGGATTTTGGCGGAATGCGTCCATTAATTTGGGAATATCTGCTAAATCTTTCACGCGCAATGAAATTTGACTGCTGGCGTATGCGCCGAATTCTTGTGTGAAATCAGCGATATGCTGTTGAATTGTTTTGCCTGTAGCTTTCAGGCTGCGTACCAAATCCAAAAACATGATTACGGCTGAAATACCATCTTTGTCGCTGACTTTATCGGGATCTACTAAATAGCCCAATGCTTCTTCAAAACCGAATACCAAATTGGGTACTTTGGCGATGTATTTAAAACCTGTTAGCGTTTCTTCGTTATGGAAACCATATTTTTGGGCGATTTGTTCCAATGCTGGCGATGACACCAATGAACACGCTAATGTACCTGTTTTACCTGATTTTTTTGCCCGTTGTGCCACATACCACGCCAACAAACAACCCACTACATTACCGTGTAAAGGTTTCCAGTTACCTTGTTCATCGGGAATCGCCACCGCCAAACGGTCGGCATCGGGGTCGTTGGCGATAATGAATTCGGCATTTTGGGCTTTTGCCAATTCAATTGCCAAATCCAGTGCGCCTTTTTCTTCGGGATTAGGGAAAGCGACTGTGTGAAAAGTGGGGTCGGGTTCGGCCTGTTCTGCCACGATGTGTGGTAATGGTAAATGGGCAGCCTGAAGCGTTTTGAGTAAAATTTCTTTGCCTACACCGTGCATGGCGGTGTACACATAATTCAATTCACATTTAGGTTCAATTGCCAATTTAGCTGTTTTTTCAATGTATTGATTGATAACGGTTTCATCTAAAATTTGATAATTTTGACTACGCGCATATTCGTCAATATTAATTTGTGTTGCTAAATCAATTTGTTGTGCAATTTCTTTATCAGCAGGCGACACAATTTGACCACCACCATTGTTTTTGCCCAAATACACTTTGTAGCCATTGTCATCGGGTGGATTGTGGCTGGCAGTTACCATCACGCCAGCAGTCGCATCAAAATGACGAATAGCGTATGCCAATACAGGTGTTGGCAGCAAACGAGGCATCAGTAACGCTTTCACGCCCGCACCAGCCATAATTTCGGCGGTGTCTTGGGCGAAAATTTTGGAATTTTTTCGCCCATCGTAGCCAATGACAATAGATGGTTCCTTGTCGTTTACCAACAAGTAATTTGCCAAACCTTTGGCAGCTTGCGCGACTAACACGCGATTCATGCCCATACTGCCTGCTTGTAAACGCCCACGCAAACCAGCCGTACCAAATTGTAAACGCCCATCAAAACGCATTGCCAATTCTTTTTCAGCATCGGTGTTACCTGATTGGGCTTGATTGAATAAATTTTGTAATTCGGATTTGGTTTCAAAATCGGGGTCTTGGTTGAGCCAATTTTGTACTTTTTGGTGTAATTCGGTCATCTTTATTTTCCTTTGGACAGGTTTACATAATCAAATAGGCAGCCTGAAAAAAATCACGCGCCCACGATTTTGTTGTGTTATGACACACGGTTTTCAGTTTAACATAAATTTTCAGGCAGCCTGAAGCCTTTGCGAAGCTCCCAAAAAATCCTTTAAATTTGGGTTTTATGTTTGCGTAGAATGGCTCAACTTATTGATTAGCAAGTTTTTATGAATGTTTAACCAATGCAAACATTTCCATTTTTTGACGCGGGCGTTTGCCTTGCCAAATGATGTTTTGCGGATTGATGTTGTGTAAATCTGCATCTTGTTGATATTGAATCAATTCATACAAACAGCGTTTACCCGATTCATCTGAAACCGTCTTCACGAAACTGTATTCACGCCACGCCAAACGTGCCACTGTATGTTGCGGCGCAATATACACGCAATCGGTTGTCGACGCATCAGGCAATTTCGCTTCCATTTGCTGCACCACTGGGCGGTAACTTTTCGCTGCGTCCAGCCAAGGTAAAAACAACGTCAGCAACAACGCCCATACCAACGTCATGCCTGATGCCCAGTTATTCACGGCTTGCCGTCCGCGAATGCGTTTGCGTGTAATGGCGAAAATCCATGCAGGCGTAAACAAAATGGCTACCACCATTGGCATGATGTTAATATCACGCGTATAAAATGGGCTGAAATACACTGCGCGTTCGGCTAATTTTGCGGGGAAACCATAGTTCATTGCCACAAATCCCACCCACAAAAATGCCGCCATCAACCCAAACAGCATAATCCCAAACCAATTTAAAAATGCCGCGACACCACGCCGCAAATTATCTAATTGTGCCGCTCCAAAAATTGCCACTGCAGGTAAAATCACAATTAAATTATCTTGATAGCTTTGTGGGTTTACCGCCAATAGTGCCAAAAAAATCACCACCCACGCTACACACAACACGCCCCAACGCGTTTGCCACCAATGATGACGACGACCACGCCACAGTGTCCAAATTGCTAATGGATACGCTGGAAAACCAAACCATAAAAAATGATATAAATAATACAATATGTTCCAATTTGCGTGTAGATTGCCGACGCCACCATACGCACCAAATACATATAAATGCCAATAATGTTGTGTGGCAACAGGATTTATTTTTGTCATTACCAAAATTTGCAATCCAATCAATGGAATAACCATCGCCATAGTTGCCAATAACACCGAAAAATAACGAACGCTGCGCCATTGCTGAGTCAAACTCAGCAGCCATGCCACGCATAATAGGCAGCCTGAAAATAGCCAACCGACTGATTGTGATAAAAATAATATGCCAATTGTCAATAAAAACGCCGCAAAAACCACTTGACGTTCCGCCACCGCTAATCCCCACAACGCCAATCCCACACCAGCAAATGCCACCGACATACTACTCAAAAAATGCCCCATGCCCAGCAATCCCGCCGAGCCAATCAACATCAAAACCACGCTATGCCCATACGATTTTCCCAATAAACGATAAGCCGCCATGCCCGTTGCTGTTAAACCCAATGCAGTAAAAATAACAGTTGCAAAACGAGCAGCTGAATAAACATCAGTTGCCCAAGGCGATAGCAAATAACGCGTCCATTGTGCCGTCCAAATGTAAATCGGGGCAGCCTGAAAATACGCATCACCTAACAAAGTTGGGAAAAAATAAGATGTTGTTTCGTCAATGACTTGATACAAGTGCGGTTCTTGTGGTTTCCATAAATCGTGGGAAAAAATACCTGGCCACAACCACACAAATACCAATAACATCAATAACCAAGGATATTTTTGCGTTGAATCAGTAGATTGCTGATTTTTGGGAAGATAAGTGAGCATAAAAAATCAAATCCAAAAATAAATTAGTCCATGATTATAGACAAAATCATTGATATTTTATACTGAAAATTCAGGCAGCCTGAAACCTTTGCAAATCCCCATTTAAATATATCAAAAGGCTTTGCAAAGGTCTTAGAACCTGTATTTATAGCCAAGCGCAATGTCTGTTTGCCCCATTTAGCACGTCTGCTGCGTTGACTTTCACGCCTGACATTCGCACCAACTGGGACAAAAATCCATTTCACGTTTGCTATGAATACAGGTTCTTAGAATATTTAGAATAAATGAATGAATTAGACGGTTTGCGAATATTTGGCTTTGGTTTCTTTGTGGCGTAAATAGTAGTCAAAAATCATGGCAATATTGCGAATCAAAAAACGACCTTTGGGCGTAACTTTCAGGCTGCCTGAAACCGCATTCCACTCAATCAAGCCCAGTTTTGCCATATTGTCCAAGTCGGGTAATTCTTCAGAAAAATAATTTACAAAATCAATACCATAATCCGATAATTCTAATTCAAAACGACACATCAAATCTTGAATAATTTGACGGCGCAACACGTCATCTTCATTCAAGATAAAACCGCGCATCACTGGCAATTTATTTGCGTCTAAATCGGCGTAATAATCGTCCAACAGACGTTGATTTTGGCTGTAAGTGTTACCGATTTTACCAATGCTGCTTACGCCAATTGCCACCAAATCACAATCAGCATAAGTGGAATAACCCTGAAAATTACGCTGCAAACGACCTTCATGTAATGCAATCGCCAATTCATCTTCGGGTTTGGCAAAATGATCCATGCCAATGAAAACATAGTCTTTTTCGTCCAATAAATGTACTGCGTATTGCAAAATATCTAATTTTTCTTCGCTGGATGGCACCGCGTTGGTGTCGATGCGGCGTTGCGGTTTGAAGATATGCGGCAAATGCGCATAATGATACAGCGCGATGCGGTCTGGGTTCAGCGCGGTCAAAACAGTGTCCAAAGTCGGTTTGATGCTTTGAACCGATTGATGTGGCAAGCCATAAATCAAATCTACGCTGATGGATTTGAATCCTGCTTCACGCGCTGCTTCGATTACATTCTGTGTTTCTTCAATGGTTTGAATGCGATTGACGGCAGCCTGAACTTTGGGGTCAAAATCCTGAATCCCAACACTCATGCGATTGAATCCGAGTTTCGCCAATTTAAATACGCTTTCGCGACTGACTTTGCGTGGGTCAATTTCAATGGAATATTCGCCATTGGGCAGTAATTCAAAATGTTCGCGAATCATCTTGAATACGCGTTCTAATTGTTCATCACTTAAAAATGTGGGCGTACCACCGCCAAAATGCAATTGGGCAAGTTGGTGTTTGCCATGTAAATGTGGTTTGAGTAATGCCATTTCTTTTTCTAAATAATTCAGATACTCATCTGCTTTGCTGGTGTCTTTTGTGATGACTTTATTGCAGCCGCAGTAGTAGCAAATCACATTACAAAACGGAATATGAATATATAAAGAAACAGGTTTTTCATTAGCATTTAACACATTATCCAATGTCTTAATGTATTCAGGCTGCCTGAAACCATCGTGAAAACGGTCGGCGGTTGGATAGGAGGTGTAGCGCGGACCTTGATTGGGTAGGCTGGAAATGAGTTCGCGGTCAAATTCAAAGAGTGTGTGATTTTGTGGATGAAGGGTAATGGTTTTCATGGATATAAGACTTTATGATTGGAATGAAATAAATAATTATGGGGTTAGTTATTACCACGTTTGAGATAAATTTTGTTAAAATACATCTATAATTTTTAAGGTTGCTTTGACTAAAATCAAAACAATTTTCTATATTATTCAAAAACCGCAACCGTTAATTGATTCATTTTGAAATTTGAAAGTGAAATTATGCCACACACATCGCGACGCATCAAAACTCAATGCGCCTCCTGTTCACTCAAGGAATTATGTTTACCTGTTGGATTACAATCCGTTGATTTTGAAAAATTAGATGGTGTGATTAAACAAAGTCGCCGTTTGAGAAAAGGTGATTATTTGTACCATTCTGGCGAAAATTTCCAATCAATTTATGCCATTAGGACAGGTTTTTTTAAAACACTGGTTAGTTTATCAGACGGGCGCGATCAGGTTACGGGTTTTTTTATGTCGGGCGAATTGTTGGGTATGGACGGCATTGATAATCATGCTTACACAAATAATGCGGTGGCGTTGGAAGACAGTGAAGTGTGTGAATTACCATTTAATCGTTTGGACGAATTAGCGCAATTCATTCCGAGTTTGAATTTGCATTTTTTTCGCTTAATGAGTCGCGAAATTATCCGTGACCAAAATGTCATGATGATGTTGGGTAACATGAATGCAGAAGAACGGTTGTCCACTTTTTTAATCAATTTGTCGCAACGTTTGGCGGCGCGTGGTTTTGCTGCCAATGATTTTGTGTTGCGCATGTCGCGGGAAGAAATTGGCAGCTATTTGGGTTTGAAATTGGAAACGGTTAGTCGAACGTTGTCGCGTTTGCATCATGATGGCATTGTGTCGGTTGAACACAAACACATTCGCATTTTACAACCGCAAGTTTTGCGCCAAATGCGTTCCCAATCTTTAAGCAAAGCCTGTTCTGAATCGTGATGAAAATTCAATATTTCACCATGCGAAGTTAAAAACTTGGCAAAACTAAGAACTTGTATTCATAGTCAACGTGAAATGGATTTTTGTCCCATATTTTTGTCTCATTTGATTGGCTGCGAATACAGGAAACACCATATTTTTATTAATTAACCGATGCTGTCTTTTTTATTTCAACAAAAACATAGTCGCCAAACCTAGGAAAATCAGAAATCCTCCAGAATCTGTAAATGCGGTAATCAGCACCGAACTTCCCAACGCTGGGTCTTTGCCCATTTTCTCCATGCCAATCGGAATAAGCACACCCAAAATCGCCGCAAACAATAAATTTAATGTCATCGCCGCCACCATCACCAAACCAATCCCCACACTATGATACAACACACACGACAACAGTCCCATTACGCCCCCCCAGACCAAACCATTTACCAAAGCCACACCTATCTCTTTTTTCAATAATGCCAACGCCTGAGAATTGGAAATGTTGCTGCTGGACAACGCCCGAACAATCATCGTGATGGTCTGGTTGCCAGAATTACCACCAATCCCCGCCACAATCGGCATCAACGCCGCCAACGCCACAATTTGCGCAATAGAATGCTCAAACGCCCCAATCACCCGACTGGAAACAAACGCCGTCCCCAAATTCACCGCCAACCAAAACCAACGGTTTTTTACAGAACGCCACACGGGTGCAAATAAATCTTCATCGTCTTGCAAACCCGCCATATTCAACATATCCGCTTCACTTTCTTCACGAATCACGTCCATCATCTCATCAACCGTTAAACGCCCAATGAGTTTTTTATCGGCATCTACCACAGGAGCGGTAACCAAATCGTAGCGTTCAAATGCAGATGCGGCTTCTTCGGTGTCATCTTCGGCACGAAAAACCACAATTTCGGTTGCCATCGCATTCACTACCAATTCTTCTGGGTCAGAAATCAACAATTTGCGAATTGGCAACACACCTTGCAAAATATCATGGTCATCAACCACAAAAATTTTATCCGTATGATTGGGTAATTCATCAAAACGGCGCAAATAACGAAGCACCACTTCACATGACACATCAGCACGTACACGAACCATCTCAAAATCCATGACTGCACCTACTTGATTATCCGCATAAGATTGCGCGGTTCGCACTTGGGCGCGCTCTTCATCATCCCAGTCTTTGGTGGCTTCGGCGAGTACTTGTGGTGGCAAGCTATCGGCTAAATCAGCTAATTCGTCTGCGTCCAAATCTTCCAACGCAGCGATTAACTCTTGTTCGTCCATGTGTTCTATCAAATTTTCGCGAACGGATTCGGACACTTCCAATAAAACTTCGCCGTCCTCTTCGGGAGTTGCAATTTGCCACACTAAAGCGCGTTCTTTTGGGGGGAGATTTTCCAATATGTCTGCGACATCGGCTGGGTGCAATTCGTGCAAGATACCGACCAACATTTGCAATTGTGCATTAATTCGTGGTTCGGGCAAATGTGTATTATCGTGTTGAATGTCTTTGCTGAAAGGTAGCAATTGAGTTGCTAACTCGTGAATTTGGTCAATGTCGTAAGAAATACGTTGTTCGCTATTTTCACTGATGAGTAGAGAATCCATGCCATGCTCCGCCTGCCTAATCGCAAGCGGTTTAGGCAAGATTATTTGTGTATGAAAAACAATATACTGGGAAGGTCGTCCATGATATTGACAAAATATAAAGATGAAAAAATTTTCGGGGCGTATTGTATCATATTTAAATCTGAAATTTTTTCAGGCAGCCTGAAACCTTTGCAAAACAAATGAAAAAAAACCGAGACATGTTACAGATAAAAACAAAAAAACCACTCCTTTATTATAAGAGTGGTTTCAAAATGTGGCACGCCCACGGGGAATCGAACCCCGGTTACCGCCGTGAAAGGGCGATGTCCTAACCGCTAGACGATGGGCGCGTATATGCACTTTCTCTATGATGGCGCACCCGGAGCGATTCGAACGCCCGACCCTTTGGTTCGTAGCCAAATACTCTATCCAACTGAGCTACGGGTGCTTGCCTTGAAAGATTCGGATTATAGAGAATGCGATATTTTATGTCAATACTGATTAGCGGAATTGATTTTTTAATTGTATAATATATTTATTTTTCAAATAAAATAATTTTTAATCATGCAACACAATGATGCTTTTTTAGCAAAACAATTGGCTTTTTTCAGACTGCCTGTGGTGATTTTGGATTTGGAAGCCACAGGCGGACATTTTATGCATGACCGCATTACAGAAATTGCCTTTTTGCGTTTTGATGGGCAAAATGTAGAACGTTTCACACAACTGGTTAATCCACAAAAAGAAATTTCCGAGTTCGTCACGCAACTTACGGGCATCAGTAATGAAATGGTGGCAAATGCCCCAACGTTTGCTGATGTCATCCCGCATATTTTGCCCATGCTGCGCGGTAGCTTGCTGGTGGCGCACAACAGTCGTTTTGATTACACGTTACTACGAAATGAATTTCGTCGTGCTGGCGTGCCGTTTGCTACGCCAACTTTGTGTACTGTCAAATTGTCGCGCACACTGTATCCGAATGAGCATAAACATAATTTAGATGCTGTTGCCAACCGATTTGGTCTTACGTCTGATGGTAAGCGTCATCGGGCGTGGGCTGATGTGGCGATATTGGCGGATTTTTTGCAGGCTGCTTTGCTGGATAATGCCGACAGGTGGCAAAAAATTGCGCTATCTTTGATACAACCACCTGTTTTACCAACAAATATACCTGAAAATATTCATCATGATTTACTTGAATTTTCTGATGATTTTGGTGTGGTCGCGATTCATTTGGCGCAACGTGTGGAATTGTTAATTTGTGAAAATGCGTATCGGGAGACCATCGCTTGGTTATTGAGTCATATTTCATTATCAAATGAAATCAATAAATTGGCGTTTTATCCAACGGTTGGTATGTTGCATAATATAGCGACTTTTGCGCGTTTGGCACGAGAATTTGAACAGCAATTGGGCGCAAGTGGACGGCACACCATTGAATTTTATGAACAACAAGGCTGCCTGAAAGCCAAAGTAACGCTTTTGAAAAATGGCTTTTATACTGCGCCGCCTACTGGCGTGTTCATTTACCCGAAAGCCGCTAAAAAAGCTGTGCAAGAATGGGCAACTACGCATGAAATTTGTCCGACTTGGTTGGGGGTTTTGCCGTACACATTACCCAAATCTGCGCCTTGTCCTGTGGCTTTAGCGAAAACGTGTGCGTGTGAATCCCAAGATTTAAATTTGCATAATCAGAAAGTGAGGCAGTTTTCCGACAAGCTGCCTACTGCGGATTGGTTAAATAGTCCACGTTTATTTATTCGCGAAACCGATGAATTAAGTGGGCAGTTTGTTGATTTTACAGTGGAACGTGGTGCATTATTATTGGACAATGGTGAATGGTTTGTTCATTATGAACTGTTTTCCATTCTCAAACAGAAGTTTAAATTTCAGAAAGAAACCATTAGGGACAATTAACCATTCTTAGAACCTGAATGGTTATTGCCTTTAAATTTGGGTGTTGCTCAAGGTTTCAGGCAGCCTGAAAATAGCAGAATATTAAATATTTTGTATTAAACCGCGTACCAATTGTGCTGAATGTGCCGCCGCTGTTTGCAAAAACTCGTCAAAGCTGATTGCCGCGCTGCTGTCGGCAGTATCCGAAATGGCGCGAATAATCACAAAAGGCTTGTTCAATACCACGCAAGTTTGTGCGATGGCTGCTGCTTCCATTTCTACCGCTACAATGTCGGGAAAATGTTGGCGAATCAGTTGGCGGTCCGATTCGCTGTGAATGAATTGGTCTCCACTTGCCACCAAGCCACGATAAACACGCAAACCCGCGTTGGGGGCAGCTAATTCAGCGGCGCGAACCAAATCCACATGACTGTTAAAACGTGCTGCCATTTGTGGGACTTGCCCATGTGTGTAGCCAAACGCGGTTACATTAACATCATGATGCGCCACTTGTGTGCCAATGACGGCATCGCCAATGTGTAACTCTGTTCCCAAACCGCCTGCGCTGCCTGTGTTAATGATGCAATCGGTGGCAAAATGTTCAATTAAAATGGTGGTGGCGATGGCTGCATTCACTTTGCCAATGCCACTCAAACACAAAGCAACCGATTTTCCATCTAATTCTCCTGAATAAACCGATAATTGACCGAATTGATGTGATTGGATATTGGTCATGGATTGTTGGAGTAATTCAATTTCTTTTTCCATTGCGCCGATGATGCCAATAATTTGGGGTTTGATGGTCATGATTGTTTCCTGAATCAATTGAAATAATTGGTGGTGTCCTGAAAAAGTGTGCTATCTCAAAATATTGTCATGCTCGCGCAGGCAGCAATCCACTTAGCCAACACACCATAAAATGACGGTACGTTCTATTTTCAGGCTGCCTGCAAAATGGATTACGCAAAAATGGTTGTCCATTCATTTCGTTTATCCAACAGATATTGCGCGATTTTTTGCGCGCCCGTCAAACTGTGGCTTGCTGCCCAGCCACATTGCACCACATTACACGCGGGGACTTCTGTGGCGGTTAATACATCTTGCAACGTTTTTTCAATTAAATTCAATGCGTCATTGTATTCGGGTAAATTCAGCAAGGCGATGTAAAAACCTGTTTGGCAACCCATTGGGCTGATGTCAATGATTTTGTCGGAATGATTGCGCGACAATTCTGCCATTAAATGTTCCAATGAGTGCAGTGCAGGCATTTCCATATGGTCTTGATTTGGTTGGCAAACACGCAAATCATATTTGTAAATTTTGTCGCCGTGGTCGCCGTCGGTAACGCATGCTAAACGCACATAGGGTGCCTTGACTTTGGTGTGGTCTAAATTGAAACTTTCTACGTTCATGCGTTTTTCAGTTTGAATGGTATTCATCATTATTCCTTGATTAGATTGGTTAAAATACTTTTCAGGCAGCCTGAAATTTAAAGCAAGTCAATTTTTACACACCCAAATATTCTAAAATGCTTTCAGCGGCCGTGCGTCCTTCTACAATCGCGGTTACCACCAAATCCGAACCGCGTGTGATGTCGCCACCTGCAAATATTTTGGGATTAGACGTTTGCTGTTTCAGGCTGCCTGCGCGAGCAATGCGGCCGCGATTGTCGGTTACCACGTTTGCATCTGCAAGCCAAGGCATCTCGTGTGGTGCAAAACCAAACGCGACAATGACCGCATCGCAAGGTAAAACTTCTTCACTGCTTTCAATCATGACGGCTTGACGGCGACCGTTGGCATCGGGTTCGCCCATTTGCGTGCGAATGATTTTGATGCCTGTGGTTTGACCGTTTTGGTTGGTTTCAATTGAAATGGGTTCAGCTTCAATTTCAATGGGTTGTGCATTAAATTCAAATTCTACGCCTTCTTCTTTGGCGTTTGTATATTCTTTTTTGCTGCCTGGCATATTGGCAGCATCGCGACGATACACGCAAGTTACTTCGCTTGCGCCTTGGCGAACCGATGTGCGAACGCAATCCATTGCCGTATCGCCACCACCCAACACCACTACGCGTTTGCCAGCCATGCTGACGTATTCAGGAGCGTCCAAATTCAACAAATTTTGCGTATTGCCAATCAAAAATGGCAACGCAGAATACACACCAGCCGCATTTTCATTGGGAATATTTGCCGTCATGCCTTTGTATGTGCCTACGCCCAAAAATACCGCATCATATTGATTTACCAAATCATTTAGTTGAATGTCTTTGCCAATTTCTACGCCCAATTCAAATGCCACGCCCATTTCGCTGAATAATTCCCGGCGGCGACGCATTACCGCTTTTTCTAATTTAAACGCTGGAATGCCGAATGTCAGCAAACCACCAATTTCTTGTTGGCGTTCATACACGACGACATCCACGCCATTGCGAATTAAAATATCTGCACAACCCAAACCCGCTGGCCCTGCACCAATTACTGCTACTTTTTTATTGGCTTTGGGTACACCTTTGACGCTGGGTTTCCAGCCCAATTTAAATGCTTCTTCGGTAATGTATTTTTCAATATTGCCAATGGTTACCGCGCCAAATTCCGCGTTCAATGTGCAATCGCCTTCACACAGGCGGTCTTGTGGGCAAACGCGTCCACACACTTCAGGCAGCGTGTTGGTGGTGTGCGCCAATTCCGCCGCCTCAATGATGCGACCTTCGTGCGCCAAACGCAGCCAGTTCGGAATATTATTGTGCAACGGACATTTGTTTTGACAATACGGATTACCACAACCCAAACAACGGTCGGCTTGTGATTGCGCTTGTGTATCGGTAAAAGCTTGATAAATTTCTACGAATTCTTTTTTACGCGCCGCCAATGGGATTTTCTGTGGGTCGGTACGCGGTAAATCAATAAATTGATAAATATTTTCTTTGGACATGGTTTGTTCCTTGAATTTATTTGTTTTTTGGTTTTCAGGCTGCCTGAAACAAATTGCACATTTTATTCACAGTAAAATTAAGCAGTTACTTGGCGCAATTCCACCACGCTGCGGCGTTTGTGTCCCAAAAGTGCGTTCACGTCATTGGCTTTGGGTTTGACCAACACGAATTTAGTAACATATTGTTCCCAATCTGCCAAAATTTCTTCGCCAATGTGGCTGTGAGTTAATTCAACGTGTCGTGCAATCAAACCACGCAAATGCTCTTGGTGTTGAGGTAAATCATTGATGGATAAACCTTCTACCATTTCGCCATTAATGCGTTTTTGGAATTTGCCGTCTGTATCCAAAATGTAGGCAAATCCGCCTGTCATACCAGCACCGAAGTTGATGCCTGTTTTGCCCAATACGGTAACTACGCCACCTGTCATGTATTCGCAACCGTTGTCGCCAATGCCTTCCACCACAGCCGTTGCGCCTGAATTGCGTACTGCAAAACGTTCACCAGCACGTCCAGCCGCGAACAATTCGCCACCTGTTGCGCCATACAAACAAGTATTACCTGCAATTGTGGCTTTGTGCGATTGGAATGCCACGCCATTGTGTGGTTTGATGATGATTGTGCCGCCGCCCATGCCTTTGCCGACATAGTCATTCGCATCGCCTGTCAAATTCAAGGTGATGCCACCTGCCAACCAAACCCCCAAACTTTGTCCAGCTGTACCATTTAAATTCACGGTAAATTCTTGTCCGCGTTTGCCTGTGTTGCCGTGTAATTTGGCAATGCTGCCTGAAAGCGTTGCACCCACCGAGCGATCCAAATTGCTGATGTCAAACGATGCTTCATGGCTGTCGCCTGCATCAAAGGCAGCCTGCATTTCGTTGATGATGGCTTGATTTAATAAGCCTTGGTCAAATGGATCGTTGCGTTGTGTGTTATACGGTGCGCTGCCTGCTGGGATTTTGGGCGAATACAGTAATTTGCTCAAATCCAAACTGCGTTGTTGTGCCGTTTTGCCTTCAATGATTTCCAATAAATCGGTGCGTCCAATCAAATCGGTTAATTTTTCCACGCCCAAACTTGCCATGATTTCGCGTACATCTTGCGCGATGAATTTGAAGTAATTCATGGCTTTTTCGGCTGTACCATGGAAATGTTTGTCGCGTAACGTATCGTCTTGAGTGGCGATACCTGTTGCGCAGTTGTTTAAGTGGCAAATACGCAAGTAGCGACAACCCAATGACACCATCGGCCCTGTACCAAAACCAAAGCTTTCCGCCCCCAAAATGGCGGCTTTCACCACGTCCAAACCTGTTTTTAAACCGCCGTCCACTTGTAAGCGAACTTTGTGGCGCAAATTATTTTCTACTAATGCTTGTTGCGCTTCGGCTAAACCCAATTCCCAAGGGCTGCCTGCATATTTCACGCTGGTTAATGGGCTTGCACCTGTACCGCCGTCATAACCCGAAATCGTAATTAAATCGGCATACGCTTTTGCCACGCCTGTCGCGATGGTTCCAACACCTGGCAAACTCACTAATTTCACGGAAATCAAGGCATTTGGGTTGATTTGTTTTAAGTCAAAAATCAATTGCGCCAAATCTTCAATTGAATAAATATCGTGGTGTGGTGGTGGGGAAATCAGCGTTGAACCAGGAACGGCATAACGTAATTGTGCGATATATGGCGTAACTTTGTCGCCAGGCAATTGACCGCCTTCGCCTGGTTTGGCACCTTGTGCTACCTTAATTTGAATCACGTCTGCGCTCATCAAATACGCGGCAGTAACACCAAAACGCCCAGATGCCACTTGTTTAATACGCGATACTTTTTCTGTGTTGTAACGAATTGGGTCTTCGCCGCCTTCGCCCGAATTGGAAAAACCACCCAAACGGTTCATGGCAATGGCCAAACTTTCGTGTGCTTCTGGACTCAACGCGCCAATAGACATCGCCGCGCTGTCAAAGCGTTTGTACAAGTTTTCAGGCTGCTCAACTTTGTCCAATTCAATCGGCTGACATTGTTCGGTTTTCAAGCGGAACATATCGCGAATGGACATCACAGGACGATTATTGACAAAATCACGATAAATTTTGTATTTGTTGTAATCGCCAGAGTTGCAGGCTGCCTGAATGCTGTTTACCACATCGGGATTATAGGCGTGGTATTCGCCTTGTGGTTTGAATTTCAAATAACCGCCTGCACTTAAACCCACGCTGTTACGCCAAGCATTTTGGCGTGTTTGCGTGATTTTTTCGTCCAAATCGGCAAACGTTGCACCTGCTACGCGACTGGTCATTTCAGGGAAACATAATTCGCTGATTTCTCTACCTAAACCGACATTTTCAAATAATCGCGCACAACGGTACGAAGACACGCACGAAATGCCCATTTTGGACATGATTTTGTACAAGCCTTTGTTAATGCTGTTACGGAAATTTTGCATGACCACGCGCATCGGTTTTTGAATCGCGCCCACTTTGACCATATTCGCCAAACTCTCATACGCCAAATATGGATAAACGGCAGTCGCACCCAAACCAATTAATACCGCAAAATGGTGTGGATTACGCGCTTCGGCGGTTTCCACGATGATATTGGTATCGCAACGCAATTTTGCGTTTACTAAGCGATTTTGTACCGCACCCACAGCAAACGGCATGGGGATTGGTTGGCGATTTTTTGCAATGTTTTTGTCTGAAATAATCAATAAAACCGCGCCATTGTGAACTGCTTGTTCAGCAGATTCACACAAGTTTTCAACTGCTTGTTTTAATGTTTGTTCATCTGGATTGTAAGTGGCATCTAAAATCGCGTGTTGGTAATCGGTTTCAGGCAGCCTTAAAATTTGCTGCATATCTGAATACAATAACACAGGCGATTTAAAATTTACGCGGCTACTCATGCCTTCTGCTTCAAAGAACACGCTCATTTCTCGCCCAATGCTGGTACTCAAACTCATCACATGAGCTTCGCGCAATGGGTCAATCGGCGGATTGGTTACTTGTGCGAAGAATTGGCGGAAATAGTCGTAAATCACGCGATGGCGTTCGGACAGTACCGCAAATGGTGCGTCATCGCCCATTGAACCAACGGCTTCATAACCGTCATCGCCCGCCACACGCAATGTGCTTTCCAATTCTTCTAAATCGTACAAGAATTGTTTTTGATAGATTTTCAGGCTGCCTTCGTCCATAGACGCTTCACCTACTTCGCTGTCGGGCAGCTGTTCAAATGGCACAAGCGGCATAACGTGTTTATCCAGCCATTGGCGATAAGGGTGTCGCGCTTGCAATTCATTATCAATTTCATGTGAATGCAATAACTTACCGTTTTGCGTGTCAATCACGAGTAATTCGCCAGGCCCAACCCGTCCTTTTTCCACGACTTCATCGGGGGCATAATCCCAAATGCCGACTTCAGATGCAATGGTAATTAAACGGTCTTGTGTAATCACAAAACGCGCTGGACGTAAACCGTTTCTATCCAAATTGCAAGCGGCATAACGGCCGTCTGACAACACAATCCCTGCAGGCCCGTCCCAAGGTTCCATGTGCATGGAATTGAAATCGTAGAATGCGCGTAAGTTATCATTCATATCAGGATTTTGCTGCCATGCGGGTGGCACAAGCAAGCGCATGGCGCGGAATAAATCCATACCGCCACACACCAATACTTCCAACATATTATCCATTGAGCTGGAATCTGAACCCGTTTCATTAACAAAAGGCGCAGCTGTTTGCAAATCGGGAATCAGTGGCGTGTAATATTTGTGAGCACGCGCTCTTGCCCAAGCGCGATTGCCTGAAATTGTGTTGATTTCGCCATTGTGTGCCAAGTAGCGGAATGGTTGCGCCAATTTCCAACGTGGCATGGTATTTGTTGAAAAACGTTGATGAAACAAGCAAATAGCCGATTGCATACGCAAATCGCCCAAATCCAAATAGAATTTAGGCAAATCTTTGGGCATACACAAGCCTTTATAGATGATGGTTTGATTGGATAATGAGCAGATATAAAAATCGTCGTGGTCAATGCGTTTTTCAATGCGACGACGTGCCACAAACAAACGGCGTTGCAAATCCACGCCACGCCAGCCATTGGGTGCATTCACAAAAACTTGCTTAATCAAAGGCATATCTGCTAATGCGATTTCGCCTAATACATTAGGATTGGTTGGGACATCGCGCCAAGCTGCCACACCCAAAGTTTCGCGCGTTAATTCTTCGTTGATGATTTTGATGTAATCGGCAGCCAATGTTTCGTCGGTTGGCAAGAAAATTTGCCCCACTGCAAAATTTTGCGCCAATGAAATGCCTTGTTCTTGGGCAATGGCACGGAAAAAACTTTCGGGCATTTGAATAGACAAACCGCAGCCATCGCCAGTTTTGCCGTCTGACAAAATTGCGCCACGGTGTTGCATTCGCGATAAACCCAAAATCGCGTTACGAACGACTTTATGGCTTTGCACGCCGTCAATATTGGCGATTAAGCCAAAGCCGCAGTTGTCCTTTTCCAAAGAGCGGTCATAGAGCTTGGTCATATAAAAACTTCCAAAGTAGTGGTTTATTGAAACAAACATCTTTTCAGGCAGCCTGAAAGGAAGTAATTGAGTAATTTAGCTACAAAAATATTTTTTTAAATAATTAGATTTTTATGTATTTTATTATTAAAACCAATATAATCAGTAAAATACATAATTGTAGTACAAGACTACAGCGACAATTCTTACCCAAAATACACGTTTTGTAAGAAAATGTCAAAAAAAATTAATCATTTTTTAATTTCACAATTAATTAATTGATTTTCACGTTTTTTAATGTAATTGCATTACAATTTTTTCAGGTTGCCTGAATAAATTTTTAGGCAAGCGAATAAAATCGCTAAATTATTTTTATATTCAAAAATATAATGCCAGTTTAGTTGTTTTTATGATGTTGTTAATGTAATTTTCTATCGCTTATTCATGCTAAAGCCCTGATAAACGAATTTGGAACATAAATTTTAGTAATAAAATTACAAAAATTTGATTTGAAATGAATTTAATCGTAGAAAAATTACAGAAATGCACAAAATCCTATTGAATAAATCTGCTTGCTTGTGGCACAATCTCATCCATCACAAAACTGCACCTTTCTCTACACAACTTCCCTTTTTAGGAGTATAACCATGTCTATCAAAGACGTTGTAAAAATGATTGAAGACAATGATGTCCGCTTTGTTGATTTGCGCTTTACCGACACCAAAGGCAAACAACATCACTTCACGATTCCAGCTCGTGTGGTTTTGGAAGACCCAGAAGAGTGGTTTGAAAATGGTCAAGCATTTGATGGCTCATCAATCGGTGGTTGGAAAGGCATTCAAGCATCGGATATGCAATTGCGTCCCGATGCAACAACTGCATTTATTGACCCATTTTATGATGATGCAACCGTCGTTTTGACTTGTGATGTGATTGACCCAGCCGACGGCAAAGGCTATGATCGCGACCCACGCTCAATTGCTAAACGTGCTGAAGCTTACTTGAAATCATCGGGTATCGGCGATACCGCATTCTTTGGTCCAGAACCTGAATTCTTCGTATTTGATGGCGTGCAATTTGAAACCCATATGGAAAAATCCAGTTTCAAAATCACTTCTGAAACAGGTGCTTGGGCTAGTGGCTTGGATTTTGATGGTCAAAATACTGGACACCGCTCAACCGTAAAAGGTGGTTACGCACCCGTTGCGCCTGTGGACGCTGGTCAAGATTTGCGTTCTGCTATGGTTCGTATTTTGGAAGAGATTGGCATTCCTGTGGAAGTGCATCACGGTGAAGTGGCAACAGGTTCTCAAATGGAAATCGGTACAAAATTTGCCACATTGGTTAAACGTGCCGACTGGACGCAAGATTTAAAATATGTGGTGTGGAATACCGCCCACAACTTCGGCAAAACCGCAACATTCATGCCCAAACCCTTGATGGGCGACAACGGCTCTGGTATGCACGTCCACCAATCTATTTGGAAAGATGGCAAAAACTTATTCTCTGGCGATGGTTACGCTGGTTTGTCTGAAATCGCATTGTACTACATCGGCGGTATCATCAAACACGCCAAAGCCTTGAACGCAATTACCAATCCTTCAACTAACTCATACAAACGCCTTGTGCCTCATTTTGAAGCACCTGTGAAATTGGCATATTCTGCGAAAAACCGTTCTGCGTCTATCCGTATTCCTGCGGTTACCAGCCCGAAAGCCGTTCGTATTGAAGCACGTTTCCCAGACCCAACCGCTAACCCTTATTTGGCATTTGCGGCATTGTTGATGGCAGGCTTGGACGGCATTCAAAATAAAATTCACCCAGGCGATCCTGCGACCAAAAATTTGTATGATTTGCCCCCTGAAGAAGATGCGCAAGTACCAACCGTTTGTGCGTCTTTGGAAGAGGCGTTGAACGCGTTGAAAGCTGATTACGAATTCTTGACTCGTGGCGGCGTGTTCAGCAAAGATTGGATTGATTCATACATTGCATTCAAAGAAGAAGACGTGCGCCGTATGCAAATGGCACCCCACCCATTGGAATTTGAAATGTATTACTCATTGTAATTTGATTTAATTTATTATTTAGTCATTTAAAATTAAAAATATTACTGCGTTGTTCGCTCCCTTATGTACTGGATTGTACAAGACGGTTACCTTGTTCTTATTTTAAACGACTATAAAATTTATTAGATGGTATTTTCAGGCAGCCTGAAAAGCGTTTTGAAACGTTTTAGGCTGCCTGAAGTGCGATTTTTCATTAAATTTAGGAAAATAATATGACAAATATTCAACGATTTGGTAGCAATGCCCGTTTGTCCGAAGCCGTTTGCGTGAATGGTTTTGTGTTTTTGTCAGGCATCGTGCCAGAAGACACATCTGGTAACATTACCGCGCAAACGACCGATGTTTTAAAACAGATTGATTATTGGTTGGCGCAATGTGGCTCAGATAAATCGCATATTTTGGAAGCCACGATTTTTTTACCGAATTTGGCGGATTATGATGGCATGAACGTGGCTTGGGACGCTTGGGTGGATACGCAAAACACACCAGCGCGTGCTTGTGTTCAGGCGAGTTTAGCCAAACCCGAGTGGAAAGTAGAAATCAAAATTTCTGCTGTGAAAAAAGCTTAGAACCTGTGTTCATAGCCAACGTCAAAAAGACATCGCGCTTGGCTGTGAATACAGGTTCTGAATTTATTCATTTGCTTATTCTTCAGGCTGCCTATTTTGGATAAGTGGCTTGAAAATGTGTTACTAGGACGGATTCATGAATACTTTTTATATGTACACTATGCCTTTGTCGCAATATTCTAATTTAATTAAAGATAAATCCATCAGTGAAGATAAAAAGCGTGTCCGCTTACACAAGCATTTGCTGGTGTCGGGGACAAATCGCCGCATCATTACCTTGATTTTGCGTGAAAATGGCTTGAGTGAAGACGATCAAATGCCACAGCACGGTTTTGATGTTCACACTTTTTCTATGAAATATAGGCAGATTGCATCATTGGTTCAAGAAGAATTATGCGAAGCGGCGGGACATTTTTCTCATACTTTACATCGGCTGAATTTAGCGGCATTTTATTATTTGTCGTTTGATGTGGAAAAAGAATTGACCGTGGTTTTGATTCGCAATGAGTTGCCAGAGGGCGTTTATGATCGCAATAATTGGGAAGGCATTTCGCCGACCATGAATCGATTCTATCGTCCTGAATTTCCAGAAAATATCACATGGTACGAATTGGAAAAAGCATTACACGAAGATTCCGAAAATCAATAAAAAATGGGGCAAAATCTATTACGTGATTTTGTCCCATTTTTAATATATTATTTCAATAAATTACGATCGTATACCGCCTGCGCTAATGTACCAGCGTCCACATATTCCAGTTCACTTCCCAACGGCATACCACGTGCCAATCGACTGATTTTATAATGTTGATTTTTAAATAATTCCGCTAAAATATAAGCAGTGGCATCGCCTTCGGCAGTGTGGGCAGTGGCGATGATGATTTCTTCAACTGAGCTGCCTGAAAGCCGCGCAATCAATTGTTCTAGCGCGATGCTGCGCAAATCCATTTCCTGTGAGGGGTTGACTTGCCCCATCAGCACAAAATACAAACCATCATGACAACGTGCGGCCTCCATAGCGGCAATGTCAGCTGGCATTTGCACAATCATCAAGCGACTGGCATCGCGTTGCGGATTTGCACAAATGGCGCACAGTTCGCCTTCGCAAAAATCGTGGCAAAGTTGGCAATTATGAATTTGTTTAAGTGCATTTTCAATAGCTTGGGACAATTGCGCTGCACCGTCTCGATTGGTGTGTAACAAAGTATGCGCCATGCGTTGGGCGGTTTTGTTACCGACATTGGGCAGGATTTTCAGTGCGTGAATAAGTTGAGTGTAAGCATTTGACATAATGGTATTGTATTGAATAAATTGTGAATTTCTAATTGCATTTTTTCAGGCTGCCTTAAAATTAGAATCAAGGCAGCCTGAAATTTTTATGCCAACGATTTGATGCCAATTGCATCTTTTACTTGCGCCAAACGCTCACGTGCTTCCACACGCGCTTTCGCTGCACCAGCCTGTAGAATTTCTTCAATTTGTGTAGGATGGGCAATTAACTCATTATATTTATCTGTAAGTGGTTCTAATTCTTCGCCAATTTTTGCGGCAAGCACTTTTTTTGCTTCGCCCCAAGCCATGCCATTTTTGAGGTTGCTTTCAAATTCAGCGTATTCGGCTGGTGTAGCAAATGCTTGATAAATCTCAAATAATGGGCTTTCATCTTTGAATTTGGGTTCACCAGGTTCTTTTAAATTGGTGAGAATTTTATTGACGGCTTTTTGGCGTTGTTTGGGCGTTAAAAATAATTCAATCGTGTTGCCATATGATTTGGACATTTTACGCCCGTCCAAACCCACCAATAATTCCACATTTTCATCAATCACGACTTCAGGCAGCCTGAAAATGTCTTTGCCAAAACGATGATTGAATCGTTGAGCAATATCTCTTGCCATTTCAACGTGTTGGATTTGATCGCGTCCGACAGGCACATGATGCGCGTTGAACATAATAATATCCGCAGTCATTAAAATAGGGTAGCTGTATAAGCCCATTTCAATATCAAAATCAGCATCTTGGTTTTCAGTAATATTCTTATCTACGGCGGCTTTGTAAGCGTGGGCGCGGTTCATCAAACCTTTGGTGGTAATGCACGTCAAAATCCAATTTAACTCCAAAATTTCAGGAATATCCGATTGACGATAAAACACCGTACGCTCAGTGTCCAAGCCACACGCCAACCAAGTCGCTGCAACGGCTTTAGTGGATTCTTCAATCATTTCAGGTTGATGGCATTTGATGATGCCATGATAATTGGCTAAAAATAAATACGATTCTACATTTTCCTGTGCAGCGGCGCGAATAGCAGGGCGGATTGCACCCACATAATTGCCCAAGTGTGGAATGCCTGTGGTGGTAACACCTGTTAATACTCTGGTTTTATTCATGATTATTTCCTAAAGAATCAAAAAGGCTACCTGAAATACATGGATATTTTCAGGCAGCCTGTTCATCAAAACAAATTAAAGCAGATTAAAATTAGTTTTTATCTTGGTCTACCAGTTTATTTTTGGCAATCCAAGGCATCATAGAACGCAATTGCGCACCTACTTTTTCAATTTGGTGATCGGCGGTTAAACGACGACGAGCAGTCATAGATGCGTAGTTGACTGCGCCTTCTTGAATAAACATTTTGGCGTATTCGCCAGTTTGAATGCGTTTCAAGGCATTGCGCATTGCTTCACGAGATTGGTCGTTAATCACTTCCACGCCTGTAACGTATTCGCCGTATTCTGCGTTATTGGAAATGGAGTAGTTCATGTTGGCAATGCCGCCTTCGTAAATCAAATCAACAATTAATTTCATTTCGTGCAAGCATTCAAAATAAGCCATTTCAGGTGCGTAGCCAGCTTCAGTCAAAGTTTCAAAGCCGGTTTTAATCAACTCAACCACACCACCGCATAATACAGCTTGTTCACCGAACAAGTCGGTTTCGGTTTCTTCACGGAAGTTGGTTTCAATCACGCCCCCTTTGGTGCCGCCATTGGCTGACGCGTAAGACAACGCGATTTCTTTGGCTTTGCCTGTGAAATCTTGGTAAACCGCAATTAATGATGGCACGCCACCGCCTTTCAAAAATTCGCTGCGAACGGTATGACCAGGACCTTTGGGTGCAATCATAATCACGTCCACATTTTTAGGTGGCACGATTTGGTTGTAATGAATGTTGAAACCGTGCGCGAATGCCAATGCAGCACCTTCTTTCAAATTTGGCGCAATTTCATTTTTATAAACAACAGGTTGATTTTCATCAGGCAACAAAATCATTACCACATCGGCTTTTTTGGTTGCATCAGCCACAGACAACGTTTCAAAACCAGCAGCAACCGCTTTATTCCAAGATGCGCCTTGACGCAAGCCAATGACCACATTCACACCGGAATCTTTCAAGTTAGCGGCGTGCGCGTGTCCTTGTGAACCGTAACCGATAATGGCAACGGTTTTACCTTTAATCAGAGACAAATCAGCATCTTTATCGTAATAAACTTGCATTGTTTTTCCTTTGGGAATTGATTGAAAATGGGAAGGTTCAGGCTGCCTGAAACGTGCTGCGTTTTGTGTGAAACGTCTGCGTTTCGGTGCAAACGTGGGTTGTGCCTGCGCTTGCTGCTAAACAATTTGAACGCGCAATCTTACACTAATTTACATCATTTTTGTAGATTTCGTTGCATGGTTTGGATGGTTCGGCGGTTATTTTTGCGCAATGATGGGGTAGGGACAGTTGTCAGGCAGCCTGAAAACTTTGATGTTTGTGCCATTGGTATTACAATAAGCAACCATTTTCAGGGGGTACTCAAGCCATGCACACGTTGATTTTGCACGACCAAGCCATTGAATATCGTAATGAAAGCCAGCAAAAACCACCGCGAAAATTAGCTGAAACCAAGCAAATTTCTGCCGATGCCGTGCTTCAGGCTGCCAAACAACATACCGCAACCGTTTGGCGTGGCGATTTTTATCAAGGCAAACAATTGCTTGATGCCATCAAAAAGCGGATTCGCAAACCCGCTAAATCCGCTGATAATCCAGCTGATGCGTTTCATAAATATCGTTTGGCGCAATCACAACAAAGCCGTGAAATCAATATGTTATTGATTGAAATTGATGCGCATTTTGTGTTGAATTTGCCACGGGCTCCAGATGTTCAGGCTGCCTTGTTGGATGTGTATGGCGAATATAATTCGGAAAGATTTTTATTGCCATTTAATCAATTGCTTGGATTTATTGGTGCACATGAATGGCATAAAAAGGGCGTGGTTATTGCTGCATTGAATGATGCGAAAATTCATGTACCGTTTGGGGTTTTTTCTCCGTTGCGTGGTGAGTATTTAGATTTGATTTTACAAGCCAAATTGCCTGAAAATTGCCAATTAGCGTTTGATATTGGTACAGGCAGTGGGATTTTGGCGATTTTATTGGCACAACGTGGCGTTTGTAAAATTTTGGCTACTGATAATAATCCACGCGCCGTACAATGTGCGCATGCCAATGTAGCGCGATTGGGTTTTGATTTACAAATTGATGTTTTACAACAAGATTATTTTCCATCGGGTTTGGCGAATTTGATTGTTTGTAATCCGCCATGGTTGCCAGCAAAACCCACATCTGCCATAGAAACTGCATTATATGACCCTAATCATACTATGCTAAAACATATTTTAGCAGAATCTGGTAATTTTTTAGCAGAAAATGGCGAATTGTGGTTGATTATGTCGGATTTGGCAGAGCATTTGGGTTTGCGTGATTCAGGCAGCCTACAAACGTGGTTCGCACAGTTTGGCTGGAAAATTGCCGCACAATGGGAAACCGCACCACGCCACAGTAAAGCGATTGGGCAGCATGACGCCCTTTCATTTGCACGCCAAAAAGAGCGTACTTATTTATTTTGTTTACAGAAAATTTAAATATACAAGGAGACAAACATGACTTGGCGTATTCAATCCATATTGCCTAACCAAGAGCCAAATTTGAAAAACATGAATGCGTATTTGCAGGCAAATTTGATTCATGGTTCTTCACCTGACGCGCAATTTATTTTTGATGCGATTTATAATATTGATTTAGAAGGATT
This sequence comes from Simonsiella muelleri ATCC 29453, assembly GCF_002951835.1. Taxonomy (GTDB): domain Bacteria; phylum Pseudomonadota; class Gammaproteobacteria; order Burkholderiales; family Neisseriaceae; genus Simonsiella; species Simonsiella muelleri. The sequence goes on from NZ_CP019448.1 coordinate 1,586,285, forward strand.
TGTTCTGACATTGATGCAGGTGGATAACGAAATGGGTTTCATTGAAAAAGAAAAGCGTTTGCTGTTGAAAACACGCGCTGAATTATTAGAAGCAATTGAAAATTATCAAATTAATCCATTGCTTATGCTGACTGATGAACGTGAGCACATGGAGATTTATCGTGGTTAATTAATTCAACAAAAGCCATTTGGTACAATCGTACAGAAATGGCTTTTCTAGGTTTCAGGCTGCCTGAATTTTATGCAACAATTCTTGCAACGCCAAAGCGCGGTGGCTAATTTGATTTTTTATGTCTGGCGATAACTCTGCTGCGGTACACCCTTGTTTTGGCAAATAAAAATGTGGGTCGTAACCGAAGCCGTATGTACCAGCCGCTTCAAGCTGCCATGTGCCACGCCAAATGCCTTCGGCGACAATCGGTTGTGGGTCGTTTGGGTGGCGAACCAACACCAAAACACAAACGTAGTAACATGATTTATCAGAAAAATCAGCCAATTTAGCAGATAATTTGGCGTTATTGGCGGCATCGGATTTGGGGCTGTCGCCTGCGAATCGGGCAGACAACACACCTGGTGCGCCACCGAGTGCATTGACGCAAATACCGCTATCATCTGCCAATGCAGGTAAACCGCTGATTTGACTGGCATGTCGGGCTTTGGCTAATGCGTTTTCTAGAAAGGTGCAATGTGGTTCGGAGCATTCGGGGACGTTGAATGCGGATTGTGGCAAGATTTCAATGTGTTGCGTGGCGAATAGGGCAGAGAATTCGCGTAATTTGCCTGCGTTGTTGCTGGCGAGTACGATTTGATTTAGCATGAGATTTTTCAGTTAATTATTTGATATTTTTTAATTTATTTTGTTGAGTCAATTGCTGTGCTACTTTTTCACGCGCCACGTGCCGAATATACATCGCCAAACAGCCAATTTGTCCAAACGCTGCCGCAAATGCAAATAAAAATGCTGCGATGCCAAATTGTTTTTCAGGCTGCGTTTTGAGCGATAACCAATGACTGCCTAATGCAATTAAAGCAATAAATAGCAATGAAAACAACATGGTTAAAATTAAAAAAGTTTTTTTGTTTGACATAAAAATGGGCGTGCAACATAAAAAAAGGCGACCTGAAATCCCGATACATAGCGTAAAAACTAAAACTTGTTTGCTATTTCAGGCAGCCTGAACATCAAATTAGCGTAATTGTAAATAAAGGTTGTTTAACAATTTATTGGCATCTGCACCTTGATAAGGTTTACCAAATTGGTCAAGTAAATGAATGCGTTGTCCATTTGATACCTGTTCCAAAGCGACAAACATTTGTGGCGCACTGGTGTCGGTGGATTCGGTTTCTTTTTTCTTACCGAACATTTTGTCCAAAATACCTGTTTTTTGGTTAGCTTGTTTCAGCACATCGCTGGTTTTGGGGGCAGGGCGCACGACAAACATTCCACGTTCAGAAACAAAATTCTGTACTATCAAACCCACGCGGTCAAGTGCTGAACCAATGCGATTGACATTGCGTTCGGCTTCACCGTATACCAAAACACTGTTATTTTCCAGTTTGGCAAATTGTGAGCCTGTTTGTTGGTCGTTTTGGGTACGCGTTTGTTGTTGTGCGGTGGCTTCGTCCACGCCCAAATATTGCATAAAACGTGATAAGAATGCGGCTTCTAAATTGGGGTCATTGGCGCGCGGTTGCCAAGCGGTACGGTCTTCTTTTTTGCTGTCATACACTTCTTCCAAACCTTTATGGGTAAAGAAAATGTCGTAGCCGCCTTTATTGTTTAATTCCATGCGAATCATGAATTTATCGCGCTCACTGGTGGTGTAAACGCCCCCTAAACCCACTTTATCAAATAATTTGCGCACCCCTTGATTGGGTAATTTGGCGCGATTTTCTGCCCAGTCGGTTTCCATGATGCCTGCTTGTGGTTCTTCGCTTTCAAGGGTGAAGCCGTTTTCTTGCCAGAATGCGCGTAACAATGCCCATAATTCGGTATTGTCTTTGTCGTCAATGTGCAGCCAACGTTGTGTGCCACTGCGTTGAATTTGGGCATTTTTGACGGGTGTTAGCACTTGGCTACTGCGCGTGGCGGCGGCTGGATTGGATTTAAGTGCATTTGGGTCGGCTTTCACGCCTGTTGGCAAGGTGTACAAATCGCCTTGACGTGGGTCGCGCAAATCAGGGGGAATTTCTAGGCTGCGGACTTTATTGTTGGCACTTTGATAATCTAGCTTGTTTTTGTCTGACGTACTACACGCTGCTAATGTGGTTGCAGTAAGCATTAATGTAATGATTTTTAATTGATTTTTCATTATGATTATTTTCCCATTTGATGTTTTTTTCAGGCTGCCTTTGAGGAATAACTCCACGATAGCAGCCTAAAAAATCATGAAATAAATTAAATTAATTGCGCTGCTTTTAAGGCAGCCTGAACTTTGGTTTTGCCATTATCGGTTAACGTTGTGATGGGCAAGCGGACGTGTTCGGCACACAAACTCAATTGCGCCAATGCAAATTTAGCGGGCGCGGGACTGGGTTCACAGAACATCACATTATAAATAGGGATGAGTTGATTATTAAATTTTTTGGCTTCGGCGATATTGCCAGCGAGCGCGTGTTCACACATTTGGGCGAATACTTTGGGAGCAACGTTGGCGGCGACTGTAATGACGCCATGTCCACCGCACAACATAAATGGCAAACTCGTGGGATCATCACCCGAATAAACCGCAAAATTTTCAGGCACATCTTTAAACAATGATAATGCGCGGGCCACATCGCCACTGGCTTCTTTTACGCCGACGATATGAGGTAATTGTGCCAAACGCAAAATGGTTTCGTTGCTCATATTCACAACGGTTCGCCCTGGTACGTTGTAAATAATCATCGGAATATCAACTTCTTGTGTAATGGTTTTGAAGTGTTGATAAATGCCTTCTTGAGATGGTTTGTTGTAATAGGGGACAACCGATAAAGTGTAATCTGCGCCTGCGTCTTTGGCGGCGTGTGATAACGCAACGGCTTCATGGGTATTATTCGCGCCTGTTCCAGCAATGACAGGGACGCGTTTATTGACGTGTTTGACGGTGGCAGCAATCACCGCCAAATGTTCATCTACTGATAAAGTGGCTGATTCGCCAGTTGTGCCGACTGCCACAATGCCGTGTGTGCCATTGGCAATGTGCCAGTCAATGAGTTGATTTAATTGTTCAAAATTCACGCTGCCATCTGCGTGCATGGGGGTAATCAGAGCGACAAGGCTGCCAGTAAGCATGATAGAACCTTTATTTCCATGATTTTAAAAAATCTTATTTTAGCCGAAAGCGTTTGAATTGTCAGTTGTTGTGTTTTTCAGGCTGCCTGAAAAGATTTATAATAGAACAATTTTTTTAATTTGGCGTATCGTATGAATTTTGCTTTTTGGTTTTTGAAACAATTATCACGTTCTCCCTATTTTGTTTTGATTTATTTGGCGAAAATATTGGGTTTTTTGGCATATTATGTGGTTGTACCGCGCCGAAAAGTGGGGCAAATCAATTTGGCAAAATGTTATCCCACGCTGCCTGAAAAAACACGCCGCAAATGGCTGAAACAACATTTTTATCATATGGCGTTGTTGATGTTGGAATATGGGAAATATTGGTACGCGCCAGCATCTGTGTTAAAAAATCGTGTACGTTATCATAATAAATTTATATTAGACAATGCGTTGGCAAAAGGTGAACGCGTGATTTTGCTGTATCCGCATTTTACGGCTTTTGAAGCGGCAGTGTACGCACTCAATCAAGACACCCCCTTAATTAGCGTATATTCTCATCAAAAAAACAATAGGTTAGATGAGCAAATTTTACAAGGACGACATCGTTATCAAAATGTTTTTTTGGTTGGGCGAACCGAAGGACTCCGCGCCATCATCAAACAAATCAAGCAAACCCATGCGCCATTTTTGTATTTACCTGACCAAGATTTTGGTGCAAAAGATTCTGTTTTTGTTGATTTTTTTGGCATTCAAACCGCAACAATTGGTGGTTTAGGGCGCATTGCGAAAATGACCAATGCGACCGTGATTCCAGCGATTCCCACGCGTCAAGCTGATGGTACGGTGGATTTGTGTTTTTACCCAGCGTGGCAGAATTTCCCCAGCGACAGCATGGAAGCAGATGCACAGCGCATGAACGATTTTATTGAAGCGCGAATTCGGGAGCGACCTGAACAATATTTTTGGTTGCACAAGCGATTCAAGACGCGTCCAAATGGCGAAACGTCATTTTATGATAATATTTAATAAATTAGATAACCAGACAGCCTGAAAAGCATATCTAAATCTTTTCAGGCTGCTTTCCTTTTTAGGCTAAAATACGCGCCTAAATTTTTTCAGAAAAATAATTCTCATGATTGAAATCAAAAAGTTAACCTTACAACGCGGTTTAAAAGTCTTGTTAAATCAAGCCACCGCCACCATCAATCCTCGCCAACGCGTTGGCTTAATTGGCAAAAATGGTACGGGCAAATCCAGTTTATTTGCGTTAATTAAAGGTGAAATTACGCACGATTCTGGCGAAATCAGCATTCCGAAAACGTGGAAACTCGCTGCTGTGGCGCAAGAAACGCCAGCGTTGGAAATTTCTGCGTTGGATTATGTGTTGCAAGGCGATGCGGATTTGCAGCGTTTTCAGGCAGCCTTAAAACAGGCGGAATGCGAAAATAACGGTATTCAAATTGCTGAATTTCATGCCAAATTAGATGAAATTGATGCCTACACTGCGCCTGCGCGTGCCGCCAAGTTACTGAATGGTTTGGGGTTTGCGCAAGAAGAACACGCTAAACCTGTGAAAGCGTTTTCGGGTGGTTGGCGTATGCGGCTGAATTTGGCGCAAGCGTTGATGTGTCGCGCTGATTTGTTGTTGTTAGACGAACCGACTAACCATTTGGATTTGGAGACGGTGTTGTGGTTAGAAAATCATTTAGCATCATTGAGTTGTACGCAAGTCATTATTTCGCATGACCGCGATTTTCTCAATGCCACCACCACGCATACGATTGAACTTGCCAATCAAAAATTAAATGTGTATGGCGGTAACTACGATTTTTATCTGAAAGAACGCGCCCAAAGATTAGCCAATCAGCAATCTGCCTACGCCAAGCAACAAGAAAAAATCAAACATTTACAATCATTTATTGATAGATTTAAGGCAAAGGCAACAAAAGCCGTTCAAGCGCAAAGTCGCATGAAAGCGTTGGCGAAATTGGAACGCATCGCGCCCGCGCATTTGGACAGCGAATTTAGTTTTGAATTTGAACAACCTACGCATTTGCCTAATCCATTATTGAAAATGGACGAAGTTTCATTGGGTTACGCGGATAATGTGATTTTTAAAAATATTAGTTTGTCGCTGGAAAATGGAGCGCGATTTGGTTTGTTGGGGGTAAATGGTTCGGGTAAATCCACGTTTATTAAATCGCTTTCAGGCAGCCTGAAACCGTTTTCGGGGCAAATTATTAAATCGGATAAATTAAATATTGGATATTTCGCGCAACATCAATTGGATACGCTGCGTGATGACCAAAGTCCCATGTGGCACATTCGGCAACTTTCGCCCGATGCGAAAGAACAAGATATTCGCAATTTTTTGGGTGGTTTTCATTTTGTGGGCGACATGGCAGCGCAAAAAATTGAGCCGTTTTCTGGCGGCGAAAAGGCGCGTTTGGCGTTGGCGATGCTGGTGTGGCAGAAACCAAATTTGCTGTTGTTGGACGAACCGACTAACCATTTGGATTTGGATATGCGTCATGCGCTGACGGTTGCGTTGCAAAGTTTTCAAGGCGCGATGATTTTGGTATCGCACGACCGCAGTTTGATTGAAGCGACTACTGACCAATTTTTGCTCATAGATTCAGGCAGCCTGAAAACGTTTGATGGCGATTTGAACGATTATCACGCTTATCGTTTGGCGCAATCACAAGAAAATAATCAATCTAATGCACCAGTTGCATCCGCCCATTCGCAAAACCGCAAAGATGTGAAACGCCTAGAAGCGCAAATTCGTCAAGAACGCGCCAAACGAACCAAACCGATTCAACAAGAAATTGACAAAACAGAAAAAGAGCTATCCACTTTGCAGACGAAATTGAGTGAATTAGAGGGCTATCTTGCCGATGAATCCACGTATCTACCCGAAAATAAGACAAATTTACAACAATTTTTAACCCAATCCGCAGAAATTAAGGTAAAATTAAGTGAATTGGAAGAAAACTGGTTGCAATGGCAAGAAAAGTTAGAATCTGTCAACGCGGAAATTGACGCTGAATTTGCTCGTTAATCAGCAAAAATGCAACACGTTTTCAGACTGCATGAAAAAAAATTCAAGCAGTGCTTATTCTGTTGTTATACAAGGAAATTACGATGAAAAAACCTTTATTTGTCTTGGCATTTGCTATCGCCGCTAGCCCCGCGCTGGATGCGAAAGTATATAGCTGTGGCAATGGTTGCTACACGTCCAATCCAAAAGCAGCAAAAGGACGCGCCAACTTGGGTAAACAAATTGGCAGTTACACCAATACATTACCGAAAGAGGAACTCGTTTCTGCTGACAAAATCGTTGAACCCAAAACCGTTCAAGTCGCCGCTGCGCCTGCACCACGCCAAGTTGCACCTATCCGGCGGACACATTCCACATTACGCGCGCCCAGCGTGGCAGCACCTGTACCAGTGGCGTTGCAACGTCCCAGCGTGCCACAACCTAATATGCGCTTGACCAGTGGTCGTCGCACCATCTTGGAGCAAGAGTTAACCAACGAACGTACCGCTTTGGCACAAGCACAACGTGCTTTAATTGATGGTCGCGCTGTGAGTGGCAAAATGGTTGATGCCACGCATCAAACGCGTATTCGGCAATTGGAGAGCGCGGTGTTAGACCGTCAGCAAAATATCCAAGCTTTACAACGCGAATTAAGTCGTATGTAAATTCAATAAAAAATGTTCAGGCTGCCTATTTAATCATTGAGGCAGCCTGAACATTTTTGCTGGCATCTTGAAATTAATCACAAGACGTTTTCGGTTTACTGGCAAGAATGTTGATGATTTTGCGTTTTGATTTTTCAGGCAATTTTTCTTCTTCATCGTTTTGGGGTGTGAATGAAACGGTTTCGCTATCAAATGCTAAATCGCCGCCGTGTTTCAAATTTTGCCCACGTTCTAATCCAACAAAATCAAATAATTCTGTATCTGCCAAATGCGATGGCACAACATTTTGTAACGCAGAAAACATGGATTCAATACGCCCCGGAAAACGCTTATCCCAATCTTTCAACATATCGCCAATCACTTGACGCTGCAAATTTGGCTGTGAACCGCACAAATTGCACGGAATAATGGGGAACTTTTTTAATTCAGCATATTGAATCAAATCTTTCTCTTTCACATAGGCAAGCGGACGAATTACAATGTGTTCGCCATTGTCTGATACCAACTTAGGTGGCATTGCTTTGAGTTTGCCCCCGTAAAACATATTCAAAAACATTGTTGCCAAAATATCATCGCGATGATGTCCGAGTGCGATTTTGGTGCAGCCTAATTCTTTGGCTGTGCGATACAAAATACCGCGTCGCAAACGGCTACACAATGAACAAGTGGTTTTGCCTTCTTCTAGCACACGCTTAACGGTGGAGTAGGTATCTTCTTCCACGATTTTGAATGGCACGCCGATGCTGGCTAGGTATTCGGGTAAAACGTGTTCGGGAAACCCAGGTTGTTTTTGGTCCAAATTCACGGCAATGACTTCAAAATCAATGGGTGCGGACGCTTGTAATTGGCGCAAAATATCCAGTAGGGCGTAGCTGTCTTTACCACCTGACAAACACACCATGATTTTGTCGCCGTTTTCAATCATATTGAAATCGTTGATGGCATGACCTACGGCATGACGTAGGCGTTTTTGTAATTTATTGTTTTCTAATTCAGACTTGGTTTTTCTGGACATGATGTTTCGCAATTTTATTTAGATTAAAGTTCAATTATAAAACAAAGGCAGCCTGAAACTTTTACAAAATCTTTAAAAACGAAAATTTCAAAATTTTATCTAAATTGATACATTTAAATTTTAATTTTTGATTTTAGCTAAAAGCAGAGGTTTAGCCTAAAAGTGTAGTCGTTTAAAATAAAAAATAGGACAACGCAGTATTATTTTATCGCAGCATCGGGAATAAATCCTTTAAACCCGTTACCACAATTTCTACCGCTACCGCCGCTAACAAAATCCCCATGACGCGATTCATGATGGTTAAACCTGTCTCGCCCAAAAATTGGCTGATTTTGTTTGCTAATAGTAGTGAAATCAAACAAATTAACGCAATCAAACCACCAGCCACCATCACCAAACCCAAATCTAACCAAGAGTGTGCCGATGATGTGTAAATGACTACCGTAGAAATGCCACCTGGCCCAATCATCATGGGAATCGCAATTGGCACGACCGCCGTGGAAATGAGTTTGCTGCGGTCAATTTGTTCAATGTGAATTTCGTGGTGTTCGCTGTCGCCGATGGTGGGTTTGGCTATGTTATCGCCACCACTCATCATGCTGACCGCAATCAAAAACACCAAAATGCCCCCACCCACACGAAATGCCCCCGTACTGATGCCAAATAAATGCAAAATAAAATTACCTGAAACCGCAAATACCGCAATCGTAACAAACACACTAAACGATGCAATTTGCGCCACTTTTCGGCGATCTTTGGGTGTGTATTCACGTGTCAAATCCAAATAAATTGGCAATGCGCTGAATGGATTAATCAGCACCATAAACGCCAAAATAATTTTACCAATTTCAACTTGTAGTTGCATGATTCGTGCCTTAAAAATAATTTGATTTTTCAGGCAGCCTGAACATAAAGGCAGCCTAAAAAATCAAAAATTGAATTAAATGCGTTTTGCTAATTCAATTGCTTTGCCGATGTAAAGTGCGGGTGTTAAAGCCAATAATTCGGTTTTTGCGTTGTCGGGAATCGCCAGATGATTGATGAATGATTTCAGTTTTTCGGGTGTGATACCGTCTTTGCCACGTGTCAATTCTTTTAATTGTTCGTAGGCATTTGGCACCGCGTAACGGCGCATCACGGTTTGGATTGGCTCGGCTAATAATGCCCAATTTTCGTCTAAATCCGTTGCCAAAACTGGTGGATTCACTTCCAATTTGTTTAAACCGCGTAAATGTGCCGCCAAGCCCAAAACTGTGTAACCCACGCCTATACCCATGTTGCGCAAGACGGTGCTGTCGGTCAAATCGCGTTGCCAACGGGAAATCGGTAATTTCTCCGATAAAAAACCCAAAATCGCATTTGCCATGCCCAAATTACCCTCGGAATTTTCAAAATCAATTGGATTGACTTTGTGTGGCATCGTGGATGAACCCACTTCCCCTGCTTTTACTTTTTGTTTGAAATAACCCAATGAAATATAACCCCAAACATCGCGGTTGAAATCAATCAAAATAGTATTTATTCGGCTGATGGTTTGGAAAAATTCAGCCATGTAATCGTGCGGTTCAATTTGAATGGTGTAGGGGTTGAATGTTAAACCCAATGATTTTTCAACAAAATTTTGGCAATGTTGCTCCCAATTTACATCAGAATAGGCGAGCATGTGTGCGTTGTAATTGCCAACTGCGCCATTGATTTTACCTAAAAATTCTTGTGAGGCTAACTGTTTGATTTGGCGTTGTAAACGGTATAAAACATTTGCCACTTCTTTACCCAAAGTGGTGGGCGTGGCAGGTTGTCCGTGTGTGCGCGACATCATTGGAATCTCTGCTAATTCATGCGCTAATTGTTGCAATTTTTCGCTAACTTTGGCTAGTTTCGGTAAAATCACATTTTCGCGTGCTTCTTTCAACATCAAAGCGTGCGACAAATTATTGATGTCTTCCGATGTGCAAGCAAAATGGATAAATTCATTGACTGCTTGAATTTCCTGATTGTTTTTAAAACGATTTTTCAGCCAATATTCAATCGCTTTGACATCATGATTGGTGGTTGCTTCAATCGCTTTGACTTCGGCAGCATTGTCTAAATTAAAGTTGGCGATGACGGCATCAATTTCAGCAATCGTGCTGCCTGAAAACATGGGTACTTCACGGATTTTGGGCTCTGCGGACAAGGCCTTAAGCCATTCCAGTTCCACGCGAACACGTGCTTTCATTAAACCAAATTCTGAAAAAATAGGGCGCAAATCTTCTACAGATTGAGCATAACGCCCATCCAATGGAGATAGAGCAAAAATAGGGTTAATCATTTGTTTTTCCTATATAAAGTTTGATGAAGGGTTTCAGGCTGCCTTTTGAGTAATCTGTCTTTTATAATCTAGTTAATTGATTAATTGTATTAAAATAACTTCAAAAACAATGAATAAAAAATCGCATCAGTTTAGCATAAATAAAGATGGCTTTGGAGTGATGGGGTACGATAATTTATTTCACGGTTATTTTGGGCGTTAAAATTACCAATTTTTGCAGAAATTTAATCATTTGGGTCTCTACCGCTTTTTTGTTAAAAAACGTGTATTTCTGTATTGAAAATATGCATCAGTGGATGATGTTGGTTTATGTTTTTGCTTTAACTTTAAAATAATTATTTGTGCCTAAAAAATCAGCTTCGTGCCGTTATAAGACTGCCTGAAAAAATCTATGTCATGATTTTTTTACCACAAACCTATTTTTACGTTGGAAAGTCCGCATAAAATTCAGTATAATCACGCAAATTCATGTTAATTATAACTGAAGCATTAACACAATAATTGAAGCATTAACACAAACCGACCGAACATGGCGAGGCAACCCCAAAATGAATTCATTTAAAAACAAACAACAAGGCTCAGCATTAACCAATTTGGTAGGCGGTATCGCCATTTTGGGAATCAGCGTATTTTTGTTAGCAAAATTAGCCAACAGTGGTTATTCAGCTGATGTGGATCTAGTAACCGAAAATGCAACTGCCACGCGAATTATGCCAGCAGGTAATTTAAAATTAGGCGATGGCGCAGAACCTGGACAACGGACAGGCAAACAAGTGTTTGATAAAGTATGTTTCCAGTGCCACGCAGCAGACAGTTCAACCGCATTTTCGCCTAAAATGACTCACAATGCAGATTGGGCGCCACGCATTGCCAAAGGTTTGGATACGTTATTTAATAGTGCATTACATGGCTTTACGGGTCAAGGTAACATGCCCGCCAAAGGCGGTGCGACTGATTTGACTGATGATGAAGTCAAACGCGCTGTTGTGTATATGGCAAATAATTCAGGTGGCTCATTCCCTGAACCTGTGGCAGGTGGTGCCGCGTCAGCTCCTGCCAGTGCATCTGGTGCAGCGGTTGCAGGTCAGGCTGAACCAGAAAAAAATACAGAAGTAGCAGCAGCCGATGATGGTCAAGCCAAAGCTAATTTTGAAAAATCTTGTCAAGCGTGTCATGCAGCTAATTCGGCTATTCCGAATGCACCTAAATTGGGTAATAAAGACGATTGGGCACCTCGCATCGCGCAAGGCAAAGATACTTTGTTTAAACACGCAATTGAGGGTTTCACTGGTGCGAAAGGTGGTGTGATGCCACCTAAAGGCGGTTCTGCTTTAAGTGATGATGAAGTGAAAGCCGTGGTAACTTATATGGCAAATCAAGCTGGTGCGAAATTCTAATTTTCAGGCTGCCTGAAGACAGGGTAGGTTTTTAACCTGCCCTGTTTTTCGTATTTTAAAAATAATTTTTCCTTAAAAATCAATTAATTAACTATATATTGAAAAGATTGTTTCATGTGAAACATTGTAAAAATAAAAGATGAATCCATTAATATATTGTCAAGAAAAAGCCCAGTCTAGTGGCTCTAGTTTTTTAGCAGGTTTCCGATTTTTACCCGAACAACAAAAAAATGCCATGATCATTCTATATGCGTATTGTCGTGAATTAGATGATGTCGTTGATGATTGTTTAGATATTAATATTGCGCGTCAAACTTTGGCATGGTGGCGACAGGATTTGGATAAAATATTCACGCAAAAGCAACCTGAACACCCTATTAATCAGGCTTTATGTGAAATTGTAGATATGTTCAGTTTGCCAAAAGATGAATTGGAAGATATTATCAATGGTATGGAAATGGATTTACACCATGTCCGTTATCAAAATTTTACAGATTTGCAATATTATTGCCATCGGGTCGCTGGTGTGGTGGGGCGTTTGATTGTGCGAATTTTGGGATTTTCGGAAAATCAAACACTTGCGTATGCAGATAAATTGGGGTTGGCGTTGCAATTGACCAACATCATTCGTGATGTGGGTGAAGATGCACGAAATGGACGCATTTATTTGCCACTTGATGAATTGGCGCAATTTGGTGTTTCACAAGAAAGCATTTTGTCATATCAACCTAATCAATCATTTGAAAAATTAATGGATTTCCAAATTATGCGTGCGCGTGAAACCTATCGTGTAGCAATGTCATTGCTGCCTGAAAAGGACAAAAAACGACAAAAAGTGGGAACAGTGATGGGCGGTATTTATTATGCGTTGTTGGAAGAAATTGCGCGTGATGGTGGGGCTAATGTGTTGAAATATAAAATTAGAATTCCCAGTCCGCGAAAATTTTGCATTGCAATGCGGGTTTGGTTATTTGGATTTAAGCCATGAAAGTAGCGGTAATTGGTGCAGGTTGGGCGGGTTTGGCGGCGGCGGTGCGATTGGCTGAAATGGGTGTGGAAGTGGTGCTTTTTGAAGCAGGGCGCGTGGCTGGGGGGCGAGCACGGTCGCTGGAAGCGAATGGTTTTGCGATGCTGGACAATGGTCAACATTTGCTGATTGATGGTTATGCGGCGGTTTTTGAATTGTTGCGGCGAATTGACGTGGATGCGGATGCGGTTTTTGCGCGAACGCCTATGCGTTGGTTGATGGCAGACGGTTGGCAGTTTCAGGCAGCCTGTTTACCTAAGCCTTTGAATGTATTGGTTGGCTTGTTGCGTGGAAAGAATGCAAGTTTGTCTGAAAAATGGCGATTGTTGTGTGATTTATTGGCATTGTCGTGGTGGCAGAGATTGGGTTCTGGCGATAAATCGGTGGCGGATTTTTTGGCGCAACGTCGGGTATCGGCAAAATGGCGTGATGAATTTTGGCAACCTTTGGTATGGGGATCATTAAATACACCTTTAGAATCAGCCAGTTTGCGTATTTTGGCGAATGTATTGGCTGATGGTTTGGGGTGTGATTTTTGTTTAGCAAAAGGAGATTTGGGCGCATTATTGGTTAATCCTGCATTGCGAAAACTGGCGGATTTAGGGGGACGGTTTGTGGCACAAACTCGGGTAGAACAGTTGACGCAAATTAATCATAAATATTTGATTAAAAATGAAAAATTTGATAATGTAATTGTGGCGGTTGCGCCTTATCATGTGGCGGGTGTGTTGCCTGAATGGGGGAGGGCAGATTTTCAGGCTGCCGAAAAGGATTGGTATTATCATGCCATTACAACGGTTTATCTGAAATATTCTCAAGAAATTCAGTTGCCTGCCATGATGACGGGGTTGGTGTATGGTACAGCACAATGGCTAATTGACCGAAATTATTTAAATGGAAATAATGAAATAGCCGCGGTTATCAGTTTGTCCGAACAATATGGCAGCCTGAAAGCCGATGAATGGGCAGCGAAAATTCATGCCGATGTGTTGCGCGTGTCGCCAAATTTGGAAAAACCTATTGCATTTCAAGTGATTACAGAAAAGCGTGCCACCACTGCTATTGCCATCAATCGTGTGCCATTTAATCAAAACTATTTGAACAAAAAAGGTATTTTTTTGGCTGGCGATTATTTGAGTGAGCGTTATCCTGCTACTTTGGAAGCAGCGGTACAAAGCGGTTTTCAGGCTGCCTTGATGTGTTATGCAAAAAATTCAGCAACTTAATGCAAAATGTTGCGTGGCAGAGCGTGAGTGTAGCAGTAATACGCCACGTTTCTGATTGAAATGAAAAAAACTTTCTCGGGCTGCCTGAAAATTGCTAATATATATAAATCTATGGTATTTTTGATTAATTTTTGTTTTAGGATTGAATGAAAATGACTGAACAAGTCTTGCAGGATAAAGTGATTTTGATAACCGGCGCATCGCAAGGACTGGGCGAAGCTGTGGCAAAAGCAACAGCATTGGCGGGTGCAACTGTCATTTTGGTGGCGCGAAATCAGAAGCGTTTGGAGAAGATTTATGATGAAATTGTGGCAAGTGGTGCGCCTGAACCTTATGCGGTGGTTTTTGATTTGATGAATGCAAAAGAAAATGAATTCAGTCAGTTAGCCGTAACCATTGCTCAAGCCACATCGGGAAAATTAGATGGTGTGGTGCATTGTGCCAGTCATTTTATTGCTTTGTCGCCGTTGGATTTTCAGACGATTGATGAGTGGGTAAGCCAATATCGCATGAATACGGTTGTGCCGATGGCGTTGAATCGGGCGGTGTTTCCGATGCTCAAAGAAGCGGCGGATGCGTCTGTGATTTTTGTTGGCGAGTCGCATGGCGAACAACCGCAAGCGTATTGGGGAGGTTTTGGTGCGTCTAAATCAGGTGTGAATTATTTGTGTAAGGTTACGGCTGATGAGTGGGAGCGTTTTGCGAATTTGCGTGCTAATGTATTGATTCCTGGTGCCATTAACTCGCCACAACGGATTCAAACTCATCCTGGTGAAACCGCTCAAGAACGCAAAAATGTTGAAGACATTACACCAGCGTTTGTGTGGTGGTTGAGTCAACAAAGTCAAGGACACACGGGCGAAATTGTGTATCTGTAAACAAAACCGAAAGGGGATAAAACCCCTATTTTTCAGGCTGCCTATTTTTCAGGCAGCCTGAAAATATGTCAAACCATTATTTTTGTGATTCCACGATAATTTTGGGAAAACGGTTGCTAAAATCTTGCCCTTTGTCGGCAATTGCCAGCGCAACCGATAATGCAGCATCTTGATAAATTTGCGCAATTTTTTCATATTGTGCGTGCAAATTGCCAGCCGTGCCTGCGTCCATGGCTTCGCGTACAGGCAAACTCAAAGGCAATTGTCCCAATAATGGCACATTTAGTTTATTTGCCAATTCTTTACCGCCATCTGTGCCAAAAATCGCTTCGTGGTGTCCGCAATGGCTGCAAATATGCACCGACATGTTTTCTAATACGCCCATAATCGGAATATTAACTTTATTAAACATATCAATGGCTTTACGTGCATCAATCAACGCAATATCTTGTGGTGTGGTAACCACAATTGAGCCAGTTACGGGGATTTTTTGCGACAGAGTCAATTGAATATCACCCGTGCCAGGGGGTAAATCCACAAACAAATAATCCACATTATCCCATTGACTTTGAAACAATAATTGTTGCAACGCCTGTGATACCATTGGCCCACGCCACACAACCGCTTGATCGGGGTCAATCAAAAAACCAATCGACATAACTTGAATGCCATCTGCATTTTGTACGGGAATCATTCGGTTATCTCGTTGTTGCGGTTGCTGCATCGCCACGCCTAACATGGTCGGTTGGCTGGGGCCGTATAAATCTGCGTCCAACACGCCCACACGTGCGCCCATTTTTGCCATGGCAGTTGCCAAATTGGCAGTGGTGGTGGATTTGCCAACTCCCCCTTTGCCCGATGCCACAGCAATAATGTTTTTCACCCCCTCAATGGTGGCGATGCCTGCCTGAACTTTATGCGCAAGAATGCGTTGACGAATTTCCAATTCAACTGATTGCCCAGTGTGTTGTGTGATTTGTTGGCGCAATTCATTGGCTAAAAACGCGGCAGGAAAGCCAAATTGCAAAACTACTTTCAGGCTACCTGAACATTCTTTAGCTGAAATCAAGGCTTTTTCGCTGCCAATGGTGCGGTTGGTGTGCGGAATGACGATGTTATTGATTATTTGATTCATAATTTAATTTTGTGTATGAAAATAATAAAAAATGTAAGGATACGCTTTCAGGCAGCCTGAAACAAGTTGCGTCTAATGTTTGTCTGCTCTGAAGATTCAAACGACTATATATTAATAAATCTCATTAAATTCATATAGATAATTTATAGATAATTATTCTATTTGCCAGATAAAGTGTGAAGAATAGCACGAAATAGACTGGGTATGGTGTATCATTCGCATATTTTGATTGATTACATTAGTTTTGTTGATTTTTAGGCGTTACTGAATTTGTTGGACTCAATTGGGAGTTGGACAAAATTTTTGGGCGGCCTGAAAAAATGTTTTTTTTATTGTCAATATTTTAGGTTATTAATGAACTCTGTTAATTCTGAAACTCATCAACATTCAGACAGCTCAACCAGTCTTCAGGCTGCCATGAATCAACCGCGTCATTTATCTGCCATTTTAATATTTTTATTGATTTTATTCAGTGGATTAGGCTATTTATTTTATCAATTGTACGGCGACATTGTGCAAGTGGGTGGTTTGGATACGCGAACCGTGATTTTGCTGGTCGTTGCGCTATTGATTGCGCTGGGATTTGAATTTGTCAATGGTTTCCATGACACCGCTAACGCAGTCGCTACCGTGATTTACACGCATTCATTACCGCCTACTTTTGCGGTGGTGTGGTCGGGTATGTTTAATTTTTTGGGTGTGTTGGTGTCCAGTGGCGTGGTGGCGTATGGAATTATTGCGCTGTTACCCGTGGAGCTGATTTTGAACGTGGGTAGTGGGCATGGTTTTGCGATGGTGTTTGCGTTGTTGTTAGCGGCAATCATTTGGAATTTGGGGACGTGGTATTTTGGTTTGCCAGCATCTTCTTCACACACTTTGGTGGGGTCTATTATGGGCGTGGGCATTGCCAATGCGATGTTACACGGTCGTCCTGCGATTACGGGTGTGGATTGGACGCAAGTGCAAAAAGTGGGCATGGCGTTATTGATTTCGCCGTTGGTGGGATTTGGTTTAGCGGCTGTATTGTTGTTGCTGGCAAAACGCGCGTTGGCAAGGCAGCCTGAATTATTTGATGCGCCTCAAAACGATGCGCCTCCACCGACTTGGATTCGTTCGTTGTTGATTTTGACGTGTACGGGGGTTTCATTTGCACACGGTTCTAATGACGGACAAAAAGGCATGGGTTTGATTATGTTAATTTTAGTGGGGATTTTGCCTGTGGCTTACGGTGTGAATCATTCAATTACGCCGCAACAAATGACCCAATTTGCATCCGAATCACATCGCATTGTTCAAATGATTCAGCAGCATTCACCGAATACATTTTCAGGCAGCCTGAAAGATGCGCAACAGCAATTAATTGATTATATTCAATCTCATAAACAAACTGAAAAATTATTGCCTGCGTTGGCAGTACACATTCAAGACGTGGAACAAAAAACCATGCAGCAACCTGATTTGTCGCAATTAAATAATCAGCAAGTCAGTGAGTTACGCAATCAAATTTATTTGACTGCCGAAACCATCAAACAATTAGACAAACAAGCCGCATTAACTACACAACCTCAATTAGCCGATGCACTCAAATCGTATCAACAACAAATTGATAAACAAACCAAATTTATTCCATTGTGGGTGAAAATTGTGGTGGCGTTGGCGTTAGGATTGGGGACAATGGTTGGTTGGAAGCGCATTGTGGTTACGGTTGGCGAAAAAATTGGGCAACAACATTTGACTTACGCGCAAGGTGCATCTGCGGAGTTGATTGCGATGGGGACGATTGGTGCGGCGGATATTTGGGGGTTACCCGTTTCCACGACACATGTTTTGTCTTCTGGTATTGCGGGGACGATGGCGGCGAATCGTTCGGGTGTGCAAAAACAAACGTTGATTAATTTATTATTGGCATGGGTTTCCACTTTGCCAGCCGCGATGTTATTGAGTGGCGTATTGTATTGGATTTTGAGTTTTATTTTTTAAAATGATGTTACCATAATCGCATCTTGGTAGCTTGATTGATTAACTTATAGTGTTTTAAATCTAAATTAGGACAAAGTGATAATATCTGCCGTGTACGCATGGTACATTATGACGTTAGCAATGTTGTACTGATTTGAATTTAAAGCACTATAATTATTTCTCTGAAGAGAAAACCTTTCAGGCTGCCTGAAATTCCTTTAAAATAATCCATCTTAATTTAATTAAATTATTCTCAAAATTCAAACGCCATGTACTCCGACACCCTAGAACTCGCCCCCTACGCCGAACGCGCCTACCTTGAATACGCCATGAGTGTGGTCAAAGGTCGCGCCCTGCCAGCCGTGCAAGACGGACAAAAACCAGTACAACGCCGTATTTTGTTTGCGATGAAAGACATGGGTTTGGTACATGGCGCGAAACCTGTTAAATCAGCGCGTGTGGTGGGAGAAATTTTGGGTAAATATCATCCACATGGTGACAGTTCGGCTTATGAAGCGATGGTTCGCATGGCACAAGATTTTACTTTGCGCTATCCCTTGATTGATGGTGTGGGCAATTTTGGTTCACGTGATGGCGATGGGGCGGCGGCGATGCGTTACACCGAAGCGTGTCTGACACCATTGGCGGAGCTTTTATTGAGTGAAATCAATCAAGGTACTGTGGATTTTGTGCCGAATTATGATGGCGCGTTTGATGAACCTGTCTCATTACCTGCGCGTTTACCGATGGTGCTACTTAATGGTGCGAGCGGTATTGCGGTGGGTATGGCGACTGAAATTCCATCGCATAATTTGAACGAAGTTACGCAAGCTGCGGTGGCTTTGTTAAAAAAACCAAGTTTACAGCTAACTGATTTAATGGATTTTATTCCTGCGCCTGATTTTGCTGGGGGCGGGCATATCATCACGCCAACCAAAGATTTGCAACATATTTACGAAACAGGTAAAGGCAGCCTGCGTGTGCGTGCGCGTTACCAGATTGACAAAATGGCGCGTGGACAGTGGCGGGTGATTGTGTCTGAATTGCCACCGAATACGTCTGCTGCAAAAATTCTTGCCGAAATTGAAGAGCAAACCAATCCCAAACCCAAAGCAGGTAAAAAGCAACTCAATCAAGACCAACTCAATACCAAAAAATTGATGCTGGATTTGATTGAAAAAGTGCGTGATGAAAGCGACAGTGAACATCCTGTTCGCCTTGTTTTTGAACCGAAATCCAGTCGTATTGAGCCAGAACATTTTGTCAATACACTCATGGCGCAAACCAGTTTAGAAGGTAATGTTTCAGTCAATTTGGTGATGATGGGCATGGACAATCGTCCTGCGCAAAAAAATCTCAAAACGATTTTGCAAGAATGGCTGGATTATCGTGTGGCAACGGTTACGCGCCGATTGCAACATCGTCTGCACGCCGTTGAAAAGCGCATTCACATTCTGGACGGACGCATGATTGCGTTTTTGCACATTGATGAAATCATTCGCGTTATTCGTGAATCAGACGAACCAAAGCAAGATTTAATCCGCCAATTTGGTTTAACTGAAATTCAGGCAGACGATATTTTGGAAATTCGGTTGCGCCAATTGGCACGTTTAGAGGGCGTAAAATTAAAAAGCGAATTGAACGAATTACGCGAAGAACAAGGCAGCCTGAAAAATTTATTGTCTGATGAAGACGCAAAGAAAAAGTTAATTATCAAAGAGATGAAAGCTGATGCCAAACAATTTGGTGATGCACGACGCACTTTGGTGGAAGCCGCCGAACGCGCCACTTTAACGCAAACAACCGCCGATGAACCGATTACGCTGATTTTGTCGCAAAAAGGCTGGATTCGTGCGCGTGCAGGGCATGATGTGGATTTGTCGCAAATCGCGTTTAAAGAAGGCGATGATTTGCAACAGGTTTTGCAAACGCGTACCGTTCAATCGGTTGTGGTGTTGGACGATTTGGGGCGCAGTTACACGATTAATCCTGCTGATGTGCCAAAAGGGCGCGGTGATGGTGTGCCACTGGGTTCGTTGATTGAGATTCAGGCAGGCGCAAAAGCGTTGGCGATGCTTTCAGGCAGCAATGATGACCATTATTTGCTTGCCCATTCAGGTGGTTACGGCTTTATTTGTAAACTGGAAGATTTGCATTCTCGCTCAAAAACAGGTAAAACCGTCATGATGTTGGAAGCTGGCGAAACCGTTTTGCCGCCAGTGCCTGTGTATTTGTCCGCACTCATTAATCCTGATTGCAAAGTGGTATTAGCGACCGAACAAAAACGTTTATTGGCATTTCCAATTGGTGAGATGAAAATCATGGCAAAAGGACGTGGTTTACAATTAATCCGTTTGCAAGGTAATGATAAACTGATTTTAATTAATGTATTAAAAACGGAAAACTGTACATTAGATATTGTGGGTAAGCGTGGTGGCGAAAGCAAAGAAATTGTGCATCTTGTTGATATCATCAACAAACGAGGACACAAAGGTAAGGTGTCGAACATTTCAGGCAGCCTGAAAAAATTAAGTGAATATGAAAATTGAATGCCATGATTAAAGTCAAAGATTTAAAAAATCGCTTTTGGAAGCAGCAAGATTGGGATACCCAAATTGACCGAATCATTGGTTTTACCAATATCGCGCGTATTACCATTTTATTCACATTGATGATGTTTTCTGCCATCGCCAGCGATACCAAACATTTACTCAAACAATTAGTAGATGAAGACAGTCCCGCCAATAGGCTGCCTGAAGTGATGGTGTATCTGCAAAGCTCCGGTATGAAAGTGTGGTTTGCGGTGTACGGTTTTTTGTTGCTGTTGGGCGTATTTTACCCGAGTTGGCAGAAACAAAATCGTTGGGAAATGCCTAATATCACTTCGGTGGTGGACATTACCATGATGGTGCTGCTCACACACTTGTTGGGCAGTGTGGGTGTTGGTGTGGGTTTTGGGATTTTGATTTTGCCCTTTTTGGCGGTATCATGTGTTTTGAGTTATGGGCGATATTGGTTATTGTATGCGTCTTATGCGGCATTATTATTGACGATTAGTTTTTTGGTTCAATATGTTCCGTTTGATCGTGGTTGGCACGCATATGTGGGTGTGAGTGCAAATTTTATTTTGTTGGTTGTGGGATTTTATTTGGTTTCGGTGTTGACTTCTTTGTCTGCCAGTTATTTGACGAGCGCGAGTCAATCGGTGGAAAAACACCGCACCGCCTACGAACAAATCAGCGCATTGAATAAAGTCGTGTTGAATCGAATGCGAGAAGCCGTAATTGTTGTAGATGAAACGCGCCGTGTTTGGTTACACAATCGTCGAGCCATTTTTTATTTCCCCAATTTGAAAGTGAATACTGAAGCGCATTTTCTACAAGAATTGGTTAGACGTTGGCGCAGCAATACGCGACAATTTTTTGAAACCAACATCATGATTAATGATGTGGACATGAATATCCGCGCGACGCCTGTGTATCAAAATGATGTTGAATTGTTGATTTTATTTATTCGCTCGGAAAAAGATAGGCAGGCTGAAGCACAATCGGTTAAATTAACTTCGTTGGGTTTGCTCACGGCAAATTTGGCACATGAAATTCGCAATCCGCTTTCTGCCGTTCGTCAAGCCAATGGTTTGATGACTGAAAGCGCGGAAGATGACCCTATAATGACCAAATTGTGCAGTATTATTGATAAGAATATTGCCCGAATCGACCGCATGATTGAAGAAGTCTCCACACTCAACAAAAGCGACCGAACCAACAAAGAAACCATTAAATTAGACGAGTTTTGGAAAAATTTTCAGCAGGAGTTTTTACTCACACGTCCAGAAGCCATAGGCAGCCTGAAAGTAGATATTAGTAGACGCAGTGAAGCCGTGTTTGACCCCATGCATTTACAACAAATTTTGTGGAATTTATGCAATAACGCGTGGCGACATTGTCAGAAAAAAGCCCATTCCATTCATGTGGCGATATTGCCTTTAATTAACAGCGATTTTGTGTCTATTACGGTACGCGATGATGGTGGTGGCGTACCCGATGAAATGCAAATTCATTTGTTTGAACCTTTTTTTACCACACAATCACAATCTGAAGGTACGGGTTTGGGTTTGTATGTGGCGCGAGAATTAGCCCATGCCAATCGTGGTGATTTGCGCTATTTGCCCAACCGAAAAGCCTTTGAAATTTTATTACCGAAAGCACGTTATGACTAGAAGCAGCCTGAACCGCCCCGTATTGGTGGTGGACGATGAAGCCGATATTCGCGATTTGATGGAAATGACACTCATGAAAATGGGTTTAAGCGTGGACACCGCAGAGGGGGTTGCCATTGCCAAAAATAAATTGAATCAGAGCAAATATTCTTTGGTTTTAACGGATATGCGCATGCCTGATGGCTCTGGTTTGGAAGTTGTGGAACATATTACAAAAAATCAAATGGATACGCCAGTTGCAGTGATTACCGCATTTGGTAATGCTGACCAAGCGGTACAGGCATTAAAAATTGGTGCGTTTGATTATTTGCAAAAGCCGATTACTTTTTACTTTGGCGCAATTACGTACGCTGGTTAAATCGGCGATTAAAGTGCAAGACGAACACGATACTCCTGTCGCTCCCCCAAAAAAATCCGACCCAAAAAAATCCGATAACAAAGAAGAAAAAGAAGAAAATGAATGGAGTGAAATCGCAGATACGCTCACTCAAGCTACGCGTAGTTCGCGTGGGCGCAATCTGTCTTCAGCCAGCCTGAAAGCCGAAACAATTGATACGCCCGAGAAAACAATCAAATCAGATAAATTAGACAAGATTGAAGTGGTTGATTCGCCTTCAGGCAGCCTGAAAAAAGACAGCAGCGTCCCCAGAATCATGGGTTCATCACAGCAAATTGAAGAAGCTCGTCGCTTGATTCGCAAACTCGCAGACAGCAATGTTCCCGTGTATATTTCGGGAGAAAGTGGTTCGGGTAAAGAACAAGCGGCGCGTAGTATTCATGAATTATCCAATCGTTACGACAAACCTTTTATCGCGGTAAACTGTGGCGCAATCCCTGAAAATTTGATGGAAAGCGAATTTTTTGGTTACAAAAAAGGCAGTTTTACAGGCGCAGACCAAGACCGTTTGGGCTTTTTCCAACACGCACATGGCGGCACACTTTTTCTGGACGAAGTGGCGGATTTACCGCTTGGCATGCAGGTAAAATTGCTCCGAGCCATTCAAGAAAAAGCCGTTCGCCGCATTGGGGATGCGCAAGAAGTGAAAGTAGATGTTCGTATTATTTCTGCCACGCATAAAAATTTGGAATCGTTGGTGGACAGTGGCGCGTTTCGTCAAGACTTGTTTTACCGTTTGAATGTGGTTACGCTAAAAATGCCACCGTTGCGCGAGATGCATGAAGATTTGGAATATCTCATTGTGCATTTATTGCGCAAACATCACGGGACGGGCATTAAAATGACTTCCGCAGCACGTCAAGCTTTGCTGCATTACAACTATCCTGGCAATTTTCGTGAATTGGAAAATATTTTGGAACGCGCCGTTGCCTTAGCAAGCAACCATACAATTGATGTAGACGATTTGCAAATCAATACGCAGCCGATGGCTTTGGATGGCGAACATTTTTCATTGGCGGAACACAATGCCAGTGGTTTACCAACTTTCCAGATGGGACATATGCAATTGCAAGATTATTTGGACGATGTAGAACGCCAAATTTTGCAACAAGCTCTTGATTATACAAAATATAATCGTACGCAAGCGGCAAAAGTTTTGGGCATTAGTTTCCGCAGTATGCGTTATCGTTTGGATCGTTTGAACATTGAATAAAATATGAATGGATTTCAGGTAGCCTGAAAAAGAATTTCTCCTGTATTTTTCTTATTGCGAAAGCCTCATCATGAACATTTCTTTAAAAAAAATTTATTCTGGCAAAGTCCGCGATTTATATGAAATTGACGACAAAACCATGCTGATTGTGGCGACTGATCGTTTATCGGCATTTGATGTGATTTTGAATGAACCCATTGATGGAAAGGGCGAAATTTTAACGCAAATTTCCAATTTTTGGTTCGGTAAACTTGCGCATATTTTGCCTAATCATTTCACGGGGCAAACGGTTTATGATGTGTTGCCTGCAAACGAAGCCAAAGCCATTGAAAAACGTGCTGTTGTGGTTAAGCGATTGACTCCATTGAAAATTGAAGCGGTAGTGCGCGGTTATTTGAGTGGCAGTGGCTGGAAAGAATATCAGCAATCTGGTGCGGTTTGTGGCATCAGGCTGCCTGAAAATTTGCGCCAAGCCGAACAATTGCCCGAAGTGATTTTCACGCCGTCCACCAAAGCAGAAGTAGGCGATCATGATGAAAATATTTCATTTGAACAATGTGTTGACATTATCGGTGCCGATTTAGCGGAGCAAGTTCGCGCCAAAGCCATTCAGTTGTACACAGAAGCGGCCGAATTTGCCAAAATGCGTGGCATCATTATCGCTGACACTAAATTTGAATTTGGTTTAGATGAAAACGGTGTTTTGACGTTAATGGACGAAGTGTTAACGCCTGATTCGAGTCGCTTTTGGGCGATGCAAACGTATGAAGTGGGCAAAAATCCACCATCATTTGATAAACAATTTGTACGCGATTGGTTAGAATCCAGCGGTTGGAATAAGCAGCCGCCTGCACCAAAAGTGCCAGCAGACGTATTAAGAAAAACCGTTGAAAAATATCAAGAAGCATTAAATGTGCTGACGCAATAATTCATAAAATCAAAATGATTTTTCAGGCTGCCTTGCGGTATTTTCAGGCTGCCTGAAAAAAATCATACCGACATACCACGCCAATATTCACGCAAATAATCCATTTCACGATAAGCCGTTAAATCAATTTGCAGGGGCGTAATGCTGATGAATCCGGCTTCACACGCAGCAAAATCCGTGCCATCTTCATTGTCCGACACATCACCAGCCGCACCAATCCAATAAATTGCTTCACCGCGCGGATTAGTGGACGCAATCACATTTTGAATGTGATGACGCTTGCCTAAACGTGTGGTTTTGTAGCCTTGCAATTCATCGGGCGCAACGGCTGGAATATTCACATTCCACAAAACAGGCGCAATAGGCGGATTTTTCAGTAAATGTGATAATACAATCCACGCGGCTTGTTCGGCTGTTTCCGAATATTGCGCGAATTTGTGCGTATTAAGTGAAAATGCCACCGCAGGAATGCCCATCAAAAAGGCTTCGGTTGCGGCGGCGACTGTGCCCGAATAGAGTGTGTCATCGCCCATGTTTGCACCGTGATTGATACCAGAGATGACTAAGTCGGGTTTGAAATCGGGCAGTGCGTGTAAACCCAAATGAATACAATCAGTTGGCGTACCTGTTACATAATAAAATCCATTTTCTGCAGCGCGAAAACTAAGCGGTCTATCCAGTGTGAGTGAATTGCTTGCGCCACTGCGGTTGCGTTCGGGGGCGACTACACGGACGTTGGCGAATTCGCTTGCCACACGCGCCAAAATAGCGATGCCTTGCGCTAAATAACCGTCATCATTTGAAATCAAAATGTTCATACAAAAACTCCTTGTTAATGAAATTATTTTGTTGTTAGCGGTATAATAGGTAAGATTGTTTATGAACACAAGATTATCTTTCAAGTTGATATCTTTGCAAAAATTCATCTTAGCTCAATTTCTTCTCGATGAATTTCTTTAAATTTTAAAAATATTTCAATATTATCTGTTTGTTATGTGATGCTATGCTTTGAATTGCACCTCAATCTAAGGTTTTGCAACGGTTTCAGGCAGCCTGAAAAATATGTGCGAAATTGGCACATGAGGCGAGTCAGGCGCAATGAAAACCATTGACTGACATTAAATAATGCGTTGAAGTGTATTTGTTTTTAACTTGTTGTCATCTTTAAACAAACGCCATGATTGGGTAAGAAAATAGGGGTGTTTTTGTTTGCGTATTCATCGCCAAACTGTTAAACTGCAAATATCTTTATTACATTTATGTACCGCAATGAATAAACCCCAAACAGTTGGGTTTCAACAAAAGGCTGCCTGAAACGCATCAACCGCTTTTCAGGCAGCCTTTTGTTGCTTGCTGTTTTCAGGCTGCCTGAAAAAATATGATTTAATTAAATGAAGGAAAAACATTACAATGGACTTAAGTTGGCTTAGCGAACCGCAAACTTGGATTGGATTTGCTACGTTATTGATTTTAGAAGTGGTTTTGGGTATTGATAATCTCGTCTTTGTGGCGATTTTGGCGAACAAAGTCAAACCCAGTTTGCGCGATAGGGCGCGGATTACTGGCTTGAGTTTAGCGGTTGTGATTCGCATCATGATGCTGGCGTTTATGGCGAAAATCATGACGCTGACGCAACCTTTATTCCAATTATACAGCTTAGACGTGTCAGGTAAGGATTTGATTATGCTTGGTGGTGGCATCTTTTTGCTTTACAAAGCCACCACCGAATTACACGAACGCTTAGAAGGCGCAAACCACTTTCAAATCGCTGATAACCACAAAAAACACGCCGCATTTTGGGGTGTGGTGGCGCAAATTCTGATTTTGGATGCGGTGTTTTCCATTGATAGTGTGATTACGGCAGTGGCGATGGTGGAACACATTGTCGTGGCAATGGGAGCGGTAGTGGTAGCGATGACCGTCATGATTTCTGCCAGCAAACCACTCACCGAATTCGTGGACAAACATCCCACAGTGGTGATGTTGTGTTTGGGCTTTTTGCTGATGATTGGTTTTAGTTTGATTGCAGAAGCGTTTCATATTCATATTCCAAAAGGTTATTTGTATGCGGCGATTGGTTTCTCTATTTTGATTGAAATTTTTAATCAGGTTTCCATTAAAAATACCAAAAAAAATGAGTATATTGGCAGTTCGTGGCGACAACGAACCGCCGAAAATGTGTTGGGTATGATGGGCATACGAGAAAGCTTGTTGGCGACTGAGGGCGATGCGTCTAATGACAACGAACATTTTGAAGAAAATGAAAAATCCATGATTCGCAGCGTGCTGACTTTGGCAGAACGCCCGATTTTTGGTGTGATGATTCCGCGCAGCGATATTGTGCGTCTGGATATTTCGCAAAGCAAAGACGAACAAAAAGCCAAATTAGCCGAATGCCCTTACACGAGAATGCTGGTGGTGGGCAAAGCTGGTGTGGACGAACCATTAGGCTACATCAACAAAAAAGATTTACTCACGCAATTGTTGGCGACTGGTGAACTGAATATTCATGCAGCCTTGCGTCAACCGTTGATGCTGCCTGAAAGTGCTACTGCATTGATGGCAATAGAATTATTTCGTACACACAGTGCGGATTATGCGTTGGTGGTTGACGAATTTGGCGCGGTATTGGGTTTGGTTACGATTAAAGATTTGCTGGAGACCATCGCAGGCGAATTCCCCGAAGAATTTGAACGTGAATTCGAACCGACTTTACAAGAATTGTCCGATGACAGTTTAACGGTAGATGGCGCGTTGGAATACGTGGAGCTTGCGCCACAACTGAATTTACCGTTGCAAGAAGACGCAGGTTTTCATACGGTAGCGGGTTTGATTATGGAGCAATTGGGCGATTTGCCCGAAGTTGGCGATTCAGTGGAATATGCGGGTTGGCGTTTTCAAGTTATTGAAAAAGATGGGCATAAAATTGAACGTGTGAAAATTGAACGTGTAGCAGAAGAAGAGTAGGGACATGATTCAGGTGGTTTTTAGGGTGAGTGCTTTGCGTACAGCATTTTCAGGCTGCCTGAAAAGAATCCTTGACTTTTAGATGATTGTTGCTATAATGCTGCACTCTATTTCTTGAAGCCATCGTCTTCGACCTACCATTTCTATTATTCAGATTACTGAATTGAAATGAGTCCGAAAAACAATGCCCTTTGGGGCATTTTTTTATTTTGCAGGTTGTCGCCGATGTAACCCACCAGTTTGAGAACTGGCGACAACTTTGTGATTAAATTCTTGTGCAATGATTTTCAGGCTGCCTGAAAATATCTTTTTGATTTTGCAAATTAATTGCTCTATGCCCATGCTTCTAAGGCGGCCTGAAAAAATATTCAGGCAAAATGTTGTTGTTTCCCATTAGGACAAGACATGACGATTCAATTCGCCGATTTAAATTTAGATAAAAACATTCTTTCTGCTTTACAATCAGCAGGTTATCATAGTCCAACACCCATTCAAATGCAAGCTATTCCTGCCGCATTAGCCGACAAAGACATCATGGCGTCCGCGCAAACAGGTTCAGGCAAAACCGCTGCATTCTTATTACCCAGCTTGCAAAAAATCATCAAACGCAGCGAAAAACCAGGCAAAGGCCCGCGTGTTTTGGTTTTGACACCGACACGCGAACTTGCGGCGCAAGTGGAAAAAAATGCTCAAATTTATGCCAATAACATGAAATGGGTTCGGACGGTTACATTGGTGGGTGGTTCATCTTTTGGTCAACAAATCAAAATGTTGAGTCGTCCAATTGATGTGATTGTTGCGACGCCGGGGCGTTTGATGGATCACATGAGAAGTGGGCGAATTGATTTTGAACGCTTAGAAGTATTGATTTTGGACGAAGCCGACCGTATGTTGGATATGGGTTTTATTGATGATATTGAAACCATTGTTGCTGCCACACCCGAAGATCGTCAAACGTTGTTGTTTTCAGCAACTTGGGATGGCGCGGTAGGAAAATTGGCGCGTAAATTAACCAAAAATCCTGAAATTATTGAAATTGAACGCGAAGATAAACAAGGTAAAATTGAAGAACAATTACTGTACTGTGATGACAAAAATCACAAAAACCGCTTGCTTGACCATATTTTGCGCGATGCCAATATTGACCAATGCGTGATTTTCACATCAACCAAAGCGATGACCGAAGTGTTGGCGGATGAATTGTATGAAAAGGGTTTTGCGGCAAACTGCTTGCATGGCGATATGCCACAAGGTTGGCGCAATCGTACATTGATGGATTTGCGCAAAGGGCGTTGCAAAATTTTGGTGGCGACTGATGTGGCAGCGCGTGGCATTGATGTCCCCACGATTACCCATGTGATTAATTACGATTTACCCAAACAAGCCGAAGATTATGTGCATCGTATTGGGCGCACGGGGCGGGCAGGGCGTACGGGTATGGCGATTTCGTTTGCGGAAGTGAATGAATACATTGCAGTGCATAAAATTGAGCGTTATATTGAACGCAAGTTGCCTGAAGTCGTGATTGAAGGTTTAGAGCCAACACGCAAACGCAATAAAAATGCCGACCGCAAACCACGTGGGAAAGGTGGTTTTGGTGGTGGAAAACGTGATGGCGAGCGTTGGTCTTCAGGTCGTGGTGAAAAAAAATCGTATGGTGATAAAAAGCCATATGCTAAACGTGATGGCGATTTCAAAAAAGACGGCGCGAAAAAAAGTTTCAAAAAAGACAGCAAATCACGCCAACGCCGTGGACATAATCACAATAAATAATTTTTAAAAACAAAATAACAGGCAGCTTGAAATTAAATATTTTTCAGGCTGCCTTTATTTTAAGGTTTAGTTGTTTCGCCAGCGATAAACGCTGCAGATTTACCATCTTTCATTTTGTCTGCCAAATTGATTGGTTGACCTGCAAATGTGGCGGTGGCATCGGTTGCGTAACCCATGCGAACATCAAATGGTGCGCCTTCTTTGAAACGGTGTTCGGTGGCGGCTGGCACAATTTTATTCATCAAAACTTTGCCATTAACATCGGTAACCGTCAGCATGGTGCGGTGTTTGGTTGTGATGACCAATTCGCCTGTGACACCAGCCACAGTAGGTGCTGGTGCGATTGGTGGTGGTGTGGTGGTGTTGGGTTGTTGCATCACTTGGCTGGCGATGGCTGTTTCGGTGGCGGTGTCGCTGGAAGTCATGGGTTTTACAATCATGTTGTCGGTGTTTAGATTGGGTGCAGCGACTTCATTGTTGTTGGTTGGAATGGTGGAAACATTTTCCAATTTTTCATTCTCGGAATGTGATTTGCTTTGCCAAAAATATACACCTGCGCCCACAATTGCCAATGCTAAGACGGCTAAAATCCACTTAGGTGATGCTTTTTTGATGGCGGTGTTGCTGAAATTCAAATCATGTTGGTCTTGGGTCATGTTGCGTGTTACGGCGGAAGACGGTGCAATGTGGTCTAAATAACTGCTTAAGCGTTGTTCGTCCATGTCCAAAAAACGCCCATAACTGCGTAAGAAACCCCGAATAAACACAGGTTCTGGCATACCTTCATATAAGCCATTTTCTAAGGCTTCAATTTGGCGTGAGGGCAATTTTAAGCGGTCTGCCACATCTTTGATGCTTAAACCTTTTTGTTCACGCAAACGGCGTAATTCTGAACCTAACTCATTGGTGGTGGATAAATCGCTAGGTGGGGTATCATTGGTTTCTAAGAAATTGTTTATCATGATGTTTATTTTCCTTTTTCTGGTGTGGATTCATCATCGGATTGGGCAGATGAATCATGACCAAATTCTTGGTTAAAATCGCCATTGGTAATGGATTTGAGTTCATCTGAATAGGGATACAATTCGCGCAATTGCATTTCATATTCTATAGCAGCTTGCCCAGAGCCTTCGTGTTTGGAGATTTTCCAGCCCAGCAACAAATCATCAGCACTTAATCTTTCTATCATGCTTTGATATTGGCGGAATAGTTGTCCTGCCTCTTTAATGTTATCTGCCATGAGAAAGGCACGAGCGCGTTCTTTAAAGACAGGCACAAATTGCGGATTCATTTGCAAAGCGCGTTGGAAATAAGAATCGGCTAAATGATATTGCTGCATTTTTGCGTGGCAAATACCTTTGTTTAAATATGAAACTTCTGGCGTGGGATAGGTGGCATCTGCGATGGCTTTGTCAAAATAAGCGATGGCATCATTGGGGCGATTCATGGCGCTACACAAAAACCAACCGTAGTTATTGTTGATTTCTGCGCCAGCGGGACTTAATTTTAAAGCACGTTGGAAACTTTCATCGGCTTTATCATATTCTTTTAAGTATTGATAAATTTGTGCGCGAGTTAGCCAGGCCATGTCATAATTTTTTTCTTTTTTTAGAACAGATTCAATGGTTTGTGTTGCGCCACGGTAATTGCCACTACTCAAATAAGCGATGGCTAATTCGGTTTTGATGCGTGTGGTTTCATCTGCACGTTCTTTGCGTGTTTGTTTACGTAACTTGGTGGGCTGCTCGTAATCGGCGTAATTGGCTTTGTTGGCTTTTTTGTCGGATACGCAAGCACTGAGTAAAAGGCAGCCTGAAAGTACACCCATTAATGACAACCACTTCATTTTATTGAACATATTATTTATTCTCCAAATAAATTTGTTGCCATTTTTCTTGGCGTTTGGTTTTGTCTTGAACTTGACCTGCTAATTGTCCGCAGGCAGCATCAATATCATCGCCACGCGTTTTGCGAACAGTCGTTACTAAATCGGCTTCCATCAAAATTTCTTTGAAAATATTAATGTTTTTATTGGACGAACGCTCATAACCCGAATTCGGGAAAGGATTGAAGGGAATCAAATTAAATTTGCACGGCGTATCTTTAACCAATTGAACCAATTCATGTGCGTGCTCAGGTTTGTCGTTTATACCGTCCAGCATCACGTATTCAAAAGTAATAAAATCACGTGGTGCTTTCATCAAATAGCGGTTGCAGGCTGCCATCAATTCTTTGAGCGGATATTTTTTATTGAGCGGCACAATTTTATCGCGTACTTGGTCATTGGACGCGTGCAACGAAACCGCCAGTGCGACTGGCATATCTTCTTTTAGTCTATCCATTTGTGGCACCATACCCGATGTGGACACAGTAACGCGGCGGCGTGATAAACCATAGCCGTGATCGTCTAGCATAATAGATAACGCATTGATGACATTGTCATAATTAGCAAGCGGCTCGCCCATTCCCATCATCACAACATTGGAAATCACACGTTCGTTTTTTGGGGTAACCCCTAATGCTTTGTTTGCCCACCACAATTGCCCGATGATTTCGGCAGTGGATAAATTGCGGTTAAAACCTTGTCGCCCAGTGGAACAAAACGTGCATTCCAAAGCACAACCGACTTGTGATGAAATACACAAAGTACCGCGTTCAGTTTCGGGAATGAACACGGTTTCCACGCCATTGCCTGTACCAACGTCCAGTAGCCATTTACGTGTACCGTCTTTAGATTCTTGGCTGGTTATCAGTGCAGGAATGCCAACTTGAGCATTGTCGTTTAATTTGGCGCGCAGTGATTTTGCTAAATCGGTCATTTGGTCAAAATTTTCTGCGCCACTTTGATGAATCCAACGCATCACTTGTTTGGCGCGAAAAGGTTTTTCTCCCATTTGCGCGAAATGTTCGGTGAGAGTAGGTAAATCAAAATTCAGCAGATTGGTTTTCATCATGTTTCTTTAATGTATTTTTCAGGCTGCCTGAAAGATGGTTTTCAGTAAAATTTATAAAAGGCTGCCTGAACAATGTATTTAATAAAATATTAATTTTCTGGACGCGTAGTCCAATAATTTTGGTAAATTTTGGCGTATGTGCCATTGGTACGAATAGCAGCTAAACCATCATTAATTTGTTGTTGTAATTCAGTATCGCCTTTTTTGATGGCGAAACCATAGCTTTCTTTAGGGAAAGTGATGCCGTGTACAAAAGCGACTTCATTTAGCAGCTAAACCATCATTAATTTGTTGTTGTAATTCAGTATCGCCTTTTTTGATGGCGAAACCATAGCTTTCTTTAGGGAAAGTGATGCCGTGTACAAAAGCGACTTCATTGCTGCCATTTTGTTGTACATAATAATCCAAAATCAGGCTATCGCCCAGTACGACTTCTGATTGATTATTAATAAGACTTTTGACTTGTTCCCAAACGGTGTTGTAGTACACGATATTTTTGCCATCGGGGGCGGATAAATTATCCAAAGCCATTTTGTCATACACTGTACCATGTCGCGAAGCTACTTTTTTGCCTTTTAAATCCGCCCAACTGGTGGCATTTGCCAATGGTTTTCTGACCAAAATTGTGCCTGAATAATCCAAAATGGGGTTAGAAAAATCTACTTGTTGTTTGCGGTCATCGTTGATGGTAATCGCACCTAGAGCCAAATCGGCTTTGTTTTCAGACAAACTTGTCAATAATTCTTCGCGTGAATTGACGGTTTGATAATCTAAATTGATGCCTTGTTTTTTGGCGATGGCTTGTAACACGTCGTATTCAAAACCTGTGGGTTTGCCATCTACATAGGTAATGAGTGGAGGTTTGACTTGTTCGCTAATGACCCGATAAGTTTTGCCAGTTTTTTGGGGGGCAGTTGAGGCGTCGTTTTGGGTGGTATCGGTGGCGGCTGGCTTGCTGTCGCTACACGCTACCACAGCAGCGCAAGCCAGCCCCAGTAAAGTTGTTTTTAAGAAGGTGCGTGTCATGGATTAACCTCGTGTGCGTACAAAAATTTCTTCGGGTTGGAAAAAATAGTTGATTTCAATTTGGGCGTTTTCCAAGCTGTCTGAACCGTGAACAGCATTTTCGCTCATGCTGTCGGCAAAATCTTTGCGGATTGTGCCAACATCGGCGTTGATTGGATTGGTTACACCCATAATTTCGCGGTTTTTGGCAACGGCATTTTCACCTTCCAAAACCTGAATCATCACAGGTCCACTCATCATGAATTCCACCAACTCACCAAAAAATGGACGTTCTTTGTGTATTGCGTAAAAACCTTCGGCTTCATCGCGAGTTAAGTGTTTCATTTTGGCAGCTACGATTTTTAAGCCGTTGCTTTCAAAGCGGTCGTAAATTTTACCGATAACGTTTTTGCCAACCGCATCGGGTTTCACAATAGAAATAGTGCGTTCAATCGCCATGATTTTTCCTTAAAATAAAAGGGGTTAAATAATCGCAGTATGCCTGCAACAATGGGCAAATTTTGCAGGGCTAAAAGTGTGCTGCTATTTTAGCAAAGTTTTGATGATTGTGTGTAAAACTCGTTAATTATGACTGCTTTTTTGTCAACAATTGCGGATTTTCATATGCACTAATGGGGTGCATTGTTTTTCAAAAATCTGATTTTTCGGTTACAATTTCACTGTATTTTCACATTTCACATTTTCAGGCAGCCTGAAAAAAATTATACGAGAAAATTATGCTAGACAAAGAACAATTTGCAGATAATCATTTTATCCGCACCATTATTGAAGACGATTTAAAAAGCGGCAAACACACGAAAATTCACACACGTTTTCCGCCTGAACCCAATGGTTATTTGCACATCGGGCATGCTAAATCCATTTGTTTGAATTTTGGCTTGGCTTATGTTTATGACGGTTTGTGCAATTTGCGTTTTGATGACACCAATCCTGAAAAAGAAAACCAAGAATATGTTGATTCTATTAAAGAAGATGTGCAATGGTTGGGTTTCAAATGGGCAGATGAACCGCGTTACGCTTCCGATTACTTTGACCAACTGTTTGATTTTGCAGTGGGTTTGATTCAAGATGGTAAGGCGTATGTAGATGATTTAACGCTAGAAGAAATGCGCGAATATCGTGGCACGCTCACTGAAGCAGGCAAAAACAGCCCTTATCGCGACCGTACGATTGAAGAGAATTTGGATTTATTTAACCGCATGAAAAATGGCGAATTTCCAGATGGTAGCAAAACTTTGCGCCTGAAAATTGACATGGCATCTGGCAATCTCAATATGCGCGACCCTGTGATTTACCGCATTCGCCGCGCCCATCACCATAATACAGGCGATAAATGGTGCATTTACCCGATGTATGATTACACGCATTGTATTTCGGACGCAATTGAAAATATTACCCATTCATTGTGTACTTTGGAATTTGAAGCACACCGCCCATTGTATGATTGGGTATTGGATAATATTCCGATTCAATCGCATCCGCGTCAATATGAATTTTCGCGTTTGGAGTTATTGTATTCTATTACTTCAAAACGAAAATTGAATCAAATGGTTAGTGAAAATCATGTTTCAGGCTGGGACGACCCA
Organism: Simonsiella muelleri ATCC 29453; assembly: GCF_002951835.1. Lineage (GTDB taxonomy): Bacteria > Pseudomonadota > Gammaproteobacteria > Burkholderiales > Neisseriaceae > Simonsiella > Simonsiella muelleri. The sequence continues at coordinate 1,621,260 of NZ_CP019448.1, forward strand.
CGAATGCCAACAATTTCAGGCATGAGAAGACGTGGTTACACGCCAGAGGGTTTGCGTCTGTTTGCCAAACGTGTGGGGATTTCCAAGTCCGAAAACGTGGTGGATATGAGCGTTTTGGAAGGTGCAATCCGTGAAGAATTGGAAAACTCTGCGCCACGTTTAATGGCAGTGTTGAACCCATTAAAAGTAACGCTGACCAACTTTGAACAAGGCAAAACCGCTAGCCGTAGCGCAGATTTTCATCCCAATCACCCTGAAATGGGTAGCCGAGAAATTCCCATTTCGCAAACCATTTACATTGAACACGATGATTTTGCTGAAATTCCACCAAAAGGCTGGAAACGTTTGACATTAGGAGGCGAAGTACGTTTGCGTCATGGTTACGTCATCAAATGCGATGAAGTGATTAAAGATGAAAATGGACAACCAATTGAATTAAAATGCAGTATTGATCATGACACACTCGGTAAAAATCCCGAAGGTCGCAAAGTCAAAGGCGTGATTCACTGGGTGTCTGCCGAACACGCTGCGCCAATCAATGTGCGTTTGTACGACCGCTTGTTTACGGTGGAACGCCCCGATACAGTGCGTGGCGAAGATGGCGAATATGTGCCATTCACTCATTTCTTAAACCCTGAATCTAAAAAAGAAATCACCGCATTAGCCGAAAGTGTGGTCAATGATTTGCCACCCGAAAGCCGTTGGCAGTTTGAGCGCATTGGCTATTTTGTTACCGACCGTAAAGACCACAAACAAGGTCAAACGCCTATTTTTAATAAAACAGTTGGTTTGAAAGATAGCTGGCAAGCAAAAGCAGCATAAAATAGGCAGCCTGAAAACCCATTTACGTTTTCAGGCTGCCTTCTTTTTTAAATAACCTTTAAATAACCATTTGAATTAGATGCGTAACACTCGTTCGCCGCGTCCAATGCCTGCTGCGCCCGTGCGAACGGTTTCCAAAATCAAACTTTTAGACAAATTTTCTAAGAAACTGTCTAATTTTTCACTGGTACCAGTTACTTCAACGGTATAAGTTTTGTCGGAAACATCAATCACATTGCCACGGTAAATGTCTGCCAAACGCAATACTTCATCACGGTCTTTGCCTACTGCACGGATTTTAACCAACATCAATTCACGTTCTGCATAACGACTATCGTTTAAATCCACCACTTTAATGACTTCAACTAATTTATTGAGTTGTTTGGTGATTTGTTCAATAACCTGTGAATCGCCACGCGTAACAATGGTCATGCGCGACAACGTGGCATCTTCTGTGGGAGCAACCGACAAGCTGTCAATATTGTAATCACGCGCTGAAAATAAACCCACCACGCGACTCATCGCGCCCGATTCGTTTTCCATTAAAATAGATAAAATGTGTCGCATTATGGCACGCTCCTTGTATCGTATTGACGGTCATTGACATCGTGTACATCAGAATCGGCTTTGGTTTCGCGCATATGTGGTGGTAAAACCATCTCGTCTAAACCTTTGCCGTTGCCCACCATTGGGAAAACGTTTTGTTTTTTATCGGTAATAAAATCCAAGAATACTAAGCGGTCTTTCATCGCTAACGCTTCACTCAATGCACCTACTACATCGGATTTTTTCGTAACACGAATCCCAACGTGTCCGTAAGATTCTGCTAATTTCACAAAATCAGGCAACGAATGGAAATAGGTTTCAGATTCACGATTGCTGTAATACAACTCTTGCCATTGGCGAACCATGCCCAAGTAGCCATTATTCAGGCAAATAATTTTAACTGGTAATTTATATTGAAAACAAGTGCTTAATTCTTGAATATTCATTTGAATTGAGCCTTCACCTGTGATGCAGCACACATCTTGGCTGGGGTCAGCGAGATACGCGCCCATTGCGTATGGCAAACCCACCCCCATCGTTCCCAAACCACCTGAATTGAGCCATTGGCGCGGACGTTGGAACGGATAATACTGCGCGGTAAACATTTGATGTTGTCCCACATCAGACGTGATAATTGCTTGATTATCAGTTAATTGGGCTAATGTTTGAATAACGTATTGTGGCAAAATCAATTCACCGTCATTGGTTTCAGGCAGCCTTAAACATTCACGGCTACGCCAAGATTCCACGGTTTTCCACCATTTTTCTAATGCGGCAGCCTGAAAATGCATTTCTTGCTTTTCCCACAATTTGCGCATTTCGGTTAAGACGTTTTTCACATCGCCCACAATAGGAACGTCTACTTTTACGCGTTTGGCGATGCTGGAAGGGTCAATGTCAATTTGAATGATTTTTTTGCCATTTTCCAAGAATTTTGCTGGCACAGACACCACGCGGTCATCAAAACGCGCACCGATTGCCAATACCACATCAGCATTTTGCATGGCTAAATTGGCTTCATAAGTACCATGCATGCCCAACATACCCAAATAATGTTGTTCGCCAGATGGATACGCACCTAAACCCATTAACGTACTGGTGCAAGGAATATTCAAAGTTTGAACAAAATCAAATAATTCTTGTGATGCGTTACTTAAAGTTACACCGCCACCAAAATAAATCAATGGACGTTTTGCCGCCGACAACATTTGTACGGCTTTTTTCATTTGTCCGATGTGTCCATTTACAACAGGTTGATATGAACGGATAAAAATATCTTCTTGTGGGTAGCTGAATTTTGCCACTGATTGCGTAACGTCTTTGGCAACGTCCACCACCACAGGTCCTGGGCGGCCTGATTGTGCAATTTGGAAAGCTTTTTTGATGGTTGGTGCGAGTTCATCAATTTTGGTTACCAAAAAATTGTGTTTTACGCATGGACGAGAAATGCCAACCATATCAATTTCTTGGAATGCATCTGTACCAATCATGGACGAACCCACTTGCCCCGAAATTACCACAAGCGGAATGCTGTCGGTGTAGGCAGTGGCAATGCCTGTGATGGCATTGGTTGCGCCAGGTCCTGATGTAACCAATGCCACACCCACCTTGCCACTAACACGTGCATACGCATCAGCCGCATGTACTGCTGCTTGTTCATGGCGAACCAAAATATGTTCAAATTTATGGAGTTGATAAATGGCATCGTAAATTTCCAGTACTGCGCCACCTGGATAGCCGAAAACGTATTCTACGCCCTCTGCTTTGAGACTTTGCACGATGATTTGTGCGCCTGAAATTTGCATAACAACCTCTTGTGTTAAGCGTGAAAATGGATTGTCAATAAGGGTTTTACCTATGTACGATAATACTTGGCTAAGTGGGCAACGATTTCGGGTACGCGCTTCACTTAGGCGTGGTAACAACTGATTATTTGGGCAGTCAATTTTGACGCTGGGTTTGTTGGAAAAAGAAAGTGTAAAGATAGCGTAAAGTTTTCCATTTGACAAGGGGGAATGTCGCTTAGGGATAATTTGTCTGTAAGGATTGTGAGGTCAATTGAATAATTGCTAAGATGTTCCGCAAAACATGAAACGTTCCTCAAAGTTGAAATTGGAACAGCACAGTAAACCGCATTTCTTCTTCAAGCTCTGGACGTTCTTGGATAATTTTCTTTCTCAAATTTAAAAACCAATTCGTTATTAACTGACGGTTTAATGGCTTGCCGTGCTTTTTTAAAAACAAAATTAGGCAAGTCAAAGTCCAAAAGTCATTTAACAAGAAAAAGAAATAAGCGAACGATACAAAATTATTGGATATTTACTGTTATAATTGGATTGGCACAGAATTCATTCAACAAAAAAATATAATTGTGGACTTGGCGAACCATTCGGAATTTCCGATTAGTTTGCTGTTAAATGCGGTTTACTGTGCTGTTCCAATTTGCAGCTTTGCGGAACGTTTCATGTTTTGTGGAACATCTTAGCAATGTATTAAATTATTTCTATTTAAAATCAATGAGTAATTTTGGGTTATTTTATTTGTCTACAATGTCATTGCGCCACACTTGTGTCGGATAAACCGTATGAATTGATTTCGTTAGCGGTAATATTGTGGGCGGCGTGGCGATTCAGTATGATGCCTACTGTGTTGATTGCGGTGGGTAGTTCGGCGATTTTTCGTTGTCTATTTGAACAAATTTAATGAATATATTTTCAGGCTGCCTGAAAATACCGCGTTCTTCAATTTAAAAATTTTTTGTTTGTTTTGTAAGGAATTAGTTATGTCTCAATCCGTGATTTCGGTTATTGGCAAAGACCGTGTGGGTATTGTGTATGATGTCGCAAAAATTTTGGCGGAAAACCAAATCAATATCGTGAACATCAGTCAACAATTAATGGGTGAATTTTTCACGATGATTATTTTGGTGGACACCAGTAAATGTAGCCAATCGCCACAAGCTTTGGCGCAATTGTTTGCCGACGAGAGTGTGCGTTTGCATTTAGAAATCCGCATTCAAAACGAAGAAATTTTTAATGCCATGCACCGAATTTAATCATTCAGGCTGCCTGAAAGGATTAATGATGAAATTTAAAACCCTATTATTAAGTAACGCTCTTGCGCTTGCTTTATTTGCTGCGCCAGCGTATGCCGATTTGCCCAAAGCATTGCAAAATGAATTAGCTGCCGAAGTGAAAATCTACGAAAATTTATATCAAGCGCATCATGGGCAAAAAATCTTTGATTATGTGGAAAAAAACATTTTAAAAAACATAGCTCAAGATGACCCAATGTTGTATAGACTCATAGAAAGCATGACCATTGCTATGGTGGAAAACAGTCAAAAGCTGGTGATTAAAATGGATGTGCAAAACGCGAAATCTGATGTGAGCAAAGATGGGATAGCTTATGCACTGATTCCTTATCAAATGACGGTAGATGAGATGAATTTTGATGGTAATATGCTGGCGATTAAAAGCAATGGCAAATGGACATTCTCGCGGTTTGATACCAACAATACCAAAATGTTGCAGGCGATTAAACAGATTTATCCAAGTTTGAAATTAAAAGATAAATAATTTTCAGGCAGCCTGAAAATTACTTTTTGATACTCAAAAGGATATTTTGATGAACAAATCCATTTTATTAACAATCATTGCATTGAATTTGAATGTTTTGATGATGCCAAATGCGATGGCGATTACGCTCCCTTTCAAATTCGCCAAACCAACTAATCCACAAGAAATGTTAAATTTAATCAATCAAGCACGTTCGCAAGCGCGAAAATGTGGTAGTCAATATATGCCAGCCGTTCAACCGCTTAAATGGAACCTTATTTTAGAGCGTACTGCTCAAGCACACGCCAATGATATGGCGCAAAATAATTACTTTCAACACAATAGCAAAGACGGACGCACATCGCATGACCGTATGCAGCAAGCTGGTTACACCATGCAAAATCGGTTATTTATGACGGCAGAAAATATTGCTGCTGGCGATGAAAGCGCAAGTCAAGTTATTGAGAGCTGGCTAAGCAGCCCTGAACATTGCAAAAATTTAATGACACCAGAGTTAACCGAAGTTGGTATGGCAGTAGCCAGCAAAATGGGAACAGAATACACTAATTATTGGGTGCAAAATTTTGGCACACGCTGATTTTTCAGGCTGCCTGAAAAAGGAAAAACAAAACATGAGTAATATTCACAGTAATGAAATTCTAGAAACCATTCGCATGGTTTCTGACCAAAACTTTGATGTACGCACGATTACCATCGGGATCGATTTACACGATTGTATTCACCCTAATATCAATGTGCTAAACGAAAATATTTACAATAAAATTACCACCATCGGGCGCGACTTAGTCGCCACCGCCAAACATCTTTCCGCCAAATATGGTGTGCCAATTGTCAATCAGCGTATTTCTGTTACCCCAATCGCGCAAATTGCCGCCGCTACCAACGCGGATAGTTACGTTTCCATCGCGCAAACTTTGGATAAAGCAGCTAAAGCGATTGGCGTTTCGTTTATTGGTGGATTTTCGGCTTTGGTGCAAAAAGGGATGTCGCCAGCCGACAAGATTTTGATTCAGTCCATTCCCGAAGCCATGAAAACCACCGACATTGTGTGTTCGTCCATCAATATTGGTTCAACGCGCGCAGGAATTAATATGGACGCGGTTAAACTCGCTGGCGAAATCATCAAACAAACCGCCAACATCACGCCAGAAGGTTTTGGTTGCGCAAAAATCGTGGTGTTTTGTAATGCTGTGGAAGACAATCCGTTTATGGCGGGTGCGTTTCACGGCTCGGGTGAAGCAGATGCGGTCATTAATGTAGGGGTTTCTGGGCCGGGCGTGGTTCAGGCTGCCTTAAAAGATTGCGACAGCCACAATTTAACCGAAATCGCAGAAATCGTGAAAAAAACTGCGTTTAAAATTACACGTGTTGGTGAATTGATTGGGCAAGAAGCCGCGAAAATGTTGAATATTCCGTTTGGGATTTTGGACTTATCGCTTGCACCGACACCAGCAGTAGGCGATAGCGTAGCGCGGATTTTGGAAGCGATGGGCTTGTCAGTTTGCGGTACACACGGCACAACGGCTGCACTTGCGTTGTTGAATGACGCGGTTAAAAAAGGCGGCATGATGGCAAGCAGCGCGGTTGGCGGCTTGAGTGGCGCATTTATTCCCGTATCAGAAGACGAAGGCATGATTGCAGCAGCTGAAAGCGGTGTTTTGACTTTGGATAAATTGGAAGCGATGACGGCGGTTTGCTCGGTGGGTTTGGACATGATTGCGGTGCCAGGCAGAACCAGCGCGGCGACAATTTCAGGCATTATCGCGGATGAAGCCGCCATTGGCATGATTAACAGCAAAACCACTGCCGTGCGGATTATTCCCGTAACAGGAAAAGATGTCGGCGATAGCGTGGAATTTGGTGGTTTGTTGGGATACGCGCCGATTATGCCAACCAAAGAAGGTTCGTGTGAAGTATTCGTCAATCGCGGTGGACGCATTCCTGCGCCTGTACAAAGTATGAAAAACTAACTAAAAAACCTGTATTTTAAACTAAGTACAGGTTTTTTATTTGTAATTTTAACAAATCAAAGCAATTTAAAGTAATTCAAATCAAAACAATATAGAATCTCATCGTGAATAAAATAAAAATAGAACAAGGCGACCGCGACTGTTTTTTGATGTTGTAGAATGGACTTATTATGAATATGAAAATTATCACATCTGTTCACAATGAACAACTCAAATTTATCTCTAAATTGCTACAAAATGCCAAATCACGCCGCGAACATCGTGCCACAGTATTGGAAGGTGTGCATTTATTGGACGCTTATTTAGATGCGAGTCATTTGCCTAAACGTGTTTTTGTTCCACAAAATCGGTTGGCTAATCCTGAAATTCAACGCATCATTAACAGGTTGCCTGAACATCTTATTACATTAGTTGAGCATGGGAAACTAAATAAAATCAGCCAATTAACTGAAGCTGAAGACATAATGACATGGGTTGAATTGCCCATTTCAGGCAGCCTGCCCATTTCGGATGATTGTGTGGTATTAGAAAATATCCAAAATTCTGGTAATATTGGAACAATATTGCGTAGTGCAGCAGCGGCTGGTGTCGCGCAAATTGTGTTGAGTAAAGGTTGTGCGGATGTGTGGTCGCCTAAAGTGTTACGTGCTGCTATGGGGGCGCATTTTTTGCTGAAAATTCATGAGCGTGTGGATTTATTGGACTGGCGTGAATCTTTTTCAGGCGATGTATTGGCAACAGCGTTAACCGAAAAAAATAATTTCTCTTTATATGACAAACAATTAGATTTAACTAAACCTGTAGCGTGGGTGTTTGGCAATGAAGGCAGTGGCGTGTCGGCGGATATGTTGGCGCAGGCAAATGCCACTGTGAAAATTCCGATGATTGGTGCGACTGAGTCTTTAAACGTGGCAATGGCAGCTACAATTTGCTTGTTTGAACAGATGCGCCAACGTTTAAATAAATACTGAGTTTGAATTTAAAATCAAAATAGAATAAGGCGGTCGTCGTGCACATCTGATTGGTTTTGTAGAGGTTTAGGACTGATTTTTTATTCATTTTTATCATATAATTGTATTATTACTATTCCATTGTTTTCAGGCTGCCTGAAAAAACAAAATCATCATGAATCACACTGTTTCTATCCAAAATCTCTCGCATCGCTACGGCAAAATACAAGTGTTAGACGATGTGTCATTGAATATTCCACAAGGCGCAACCGTTGGGTTGATTGGTTCTGATGGTGTAGGCAAATCCACGTTGTTGTCGCTGATTGCTGGTGTACGGAAGATTCAAACGGGAACAGTAAATGTGTTCGGTAGTAACATAGCAGACAAAACCAACCGCCAAAAATGGTTGCGTCGCATCGCTTATGTGCCACAAGGTTTGGGGAAAAATCTGTATCCTACGTTAACCGTTTACGAAAACATTGAATTTCATGCGCGAATGTTTGGTTTCAATGTTACTGAACATAAACAACGTATCACGCGTTTATTGGACACAACTGGGTTGACACCGTTTTCAAACCGTGTGGTTGGCAAATTATCAAGTGGTATGAAACAGAAGTTAAGTTTGTGTTGTGCTTTGGTACACAATCCTGATTTGCTGATTTTGGACGAACCGACTACAGGTTTAGACCCACTGTCGCGCCGTCAATTCTGGAAATTGGTCAATGAGTTGCGCCAAGAAATTCACAATATGACTGTGATTGTTGCCACTGCCTACATTGATGAAGCAGAACCATTTGAACAATTGTTGGTCATGGATACAGGCAAATTACTGATTCATGCACCCACGCAAGAAATCATGGCACGTTTTGGCGTAAGTACGTTAGAACAAACCTACTTAACTCCCTTTACACCACAACCCAACACACCGCCTGTCATAGAAGCTCACGGTTTAACCAAACAATTTGGCAATTTTAAAGCAGTAGACCATGTTGATTTCAAAATTGAAAAAGGCGAAATTTTCGGTTTTATTGGTTCAAATGGTTGCGGTAAATCCACAACGATGAAGGTGCTCATGGGGATATTGGACGCGACTTCTGGTACAACAGAATTATTCGGCGAGCCAATTGATACAGGCAGCCTGAAAACCAAAAAGCGCGTTGGTTATATGTCGCAAGCGTTTTCGTTGTACGAAGAATTAACTGTGCGCCAAAATCTGAATTTACACGCCAAATTATATGACGTTACCGACACAAATCAGGCAGTAGAACGCAGTTTGCAAGATTTTGATTTGGTTGATGTCGCGAATGTTAAACCTGCATTATTGCCATTGGGAATTCGCCAACGTTTGCAATTGGCGGCAGCTTGTTTGCATCAACCTGAAGTATTGATTTTGGACGAACCGACTTCGGGCGTTGATGTGGCGACTCGGGAGATGTTTTGGCGAAAATTATGGCAATTGTCGCGCGAAAATCGGATAACCATTTTGGTGTCCACGCATTTTATGAATGAAGTGGAATATTGCGACCGTATTTCCTTGATGCACCATGGGCGTGTGTTGGCAATGGGTATGCCTGCTGAATTATTAGGTCAAAGTGGGCAGCCCAATATTGAAGAAGCGTTTATTCATTATCTGAAAATTGAAGAGCAAAACAAACGTTCAGAATGTTCAGGCTGCCTGAATGCTTACGAGTACGCTGATAATATGCCCATGATGGTAGGCGATGACGTGCATTTTGCCGATGGACAAACAGGCAAAATTGTGGCTTTGCTGCCACAACGCAAATTCGCCAATTGTGAAGTTGAAAAAAACTTCAAACGTGTTTCGCAAGGCATTGTGATTGAAACTTATGATGCGGATTGGATTCATTTACGCGATGATACGCAAATTGCCAGTGTGGAATTTATTTCGCGTGTGGGAGCGGTACGCAAAGTTTCAGGCAGCCTGAAAGAGCAATCCGCGCCACAACACGTGAATTCCGATTCATTGATTGATTGGTTAATGATGGTTTATGCGTTTGCGATTCGGGAAACAAAAGAATTATTACGCGACAAAATTCGTTTGTTTTTTGTGGCATTCGTGCCAGCGATTTTGTTGGTATGTTTGGGTTGGGTAACTTCGTTTGATGTGTCTGATTTGCATTTTACGGTGCTAGATAGAGACCAATCACCAGAAAGCAGGCAGTTGGTGGCGCGTTTTGCGAGTTCGCCGAATTTTATTCAGCAGCCCAATTGGCGTTCAGACAGCGTGGTAGACATCATGATTCGTAACGACCAAGCCAAATTACTTGTTGATATTCCCCCCAATTTTGGACAAAAATTGCTTTCGGGGCAGCAACCTGAAATCGGTTTTATTGTAGATGGTGCTGTGCCGTTTAATGCCACAAATGTCAGTGGTTACGCGCAAGCCATTTTAGGTGAATACAACATGAGTCTTTTGGCGCAACAAGGTTTCAGGCTGCCTGAAAATCCACGCATTGTGCCACGTTTAATGTATAGCCAAGATTTCAAAAGCGTGAATATGATGGTATTTGGCATGATGATGTTGGTGTTGATGATGATTCCGTGTGTGATGAGTGCGTTGGCGGTGGTACGTGAACGAGAAACGGGGACAATTCAGAATTTATACGCATCACCTGCGAATGTGCCACAATATTTATTGGGTAAACAATTACCTTACATTTTGATGGGTGTATTTAATTTGGCTTTATTGATGGCGATAGCGGTATTTTGGTTTGGCATACCAATAAAAGGGTCGTTTTTAGCGACAATGTTGGGTGGGGTATTATTGGTATGTGCTTCTACGGCTTTGGGGTTATTGATTTCAGCGTTGACTAAATCGCAGACGGCAGCATTTTTTGTGGGGGTTTTGGCAAGTGTGGTACCGACTGTGAATTTTTCGGGTTGGGTGTATCCGATGGCAACGCTGTCGGGTGGGGCATATGCAATCAGCGTCAGTTTTCCAGCGTCTTATTTTGGCACGATTAGCAAGGGCGGTTTGAGCAAAGGGTTGGGGTTTAGCAGCTTTTTAATAGAATATGCGATGTTATTATTTTTCTTTGGATTGTATTTAACATTGGCATGTATTTTTTTGCATAAACAGGAAAAATAAGAACCTGTGTTCGTGGTGGCGATAAAAGCAATCTATAAAATTATGAACACAGGTTCTCAGATTTTCAGAATGATTATTCAGGCTGCCTGAAAAGGAATCCCATGCAATCCCTAAAAAATATTTGGACACTCATACTCAAAGAATGGCGCAGTTTGTTCAGTGATGGCGTGATGGGTGGGTTATTGGTTATTGTGTTTACGGTACTGGTGTATCAAGCTGCTAATGGTATCCGTACTGATGTAAAAAATGCGACTGTGGGGGTGTTGGATTTGGATCAGTCCACGTTGTCGCATCGCATTACCGATGCATTGCCATCACCGTGGTTTGCACGCGCCCAAGCCGTGAGTCGTGAAGAAATTGATGCCAAAATGAACAAAGGCGAATACGTCTTTGTATTGGAATTTCCGCAAAATTTTCAACATGACGTTTTAGCTGGACGCGCACCTGAAGTACAACTATTGATTGATGCCACCACCACGACCCAAGCAGGTATGGGGCAGAATTACATCACGCAGATTTTTAATCGCGAAATCACGCAATTTCTCGGGCAACAAGGTTTGCGCGACCAAATCACACCCGTGAAAAATAATGTGAATATTGTGTTTAATCCGAACAGTGAAAGCGCATGGTTTTTAGGCGTGATGCAAATTAATAATATGATGACATTATTGGGGCTGGTGTTGGTAGGCGCGACAATCATTCGAGAACGCGAACACAGTACAATAGAACATATGCTTGTAACGCCTGTAACCGCCGCACAAATAGTGTGGGCAAAAATCATTGCCAATGGTTTAGTCGTGTGTTTGGTAGCAATTTTATCTATTAAAATCATGGTAATGGGTATAATTGGTTCAGAACTATCGGGGGCATTGATGTTGTATTTTTTTGGCACATTGATGTTTATGTTTTCTATTTCTGCGTTGGCGGTAATGCTGGCAACGTTTGCCCCGACTTTGCCGCAATACAGTTTACTGATAATGCCATTTTATGTGGTTACCTTGATGTTTTCGGGGGCAAATTCGCCGCGTAACAATATGCCCCAAGTCGCGCAAAACATCAGCGAATATTGGACAACCACTCAATTTACCACATTCACGCAAAATGTGTTGTTTCGTGGTGCAAATTTAGCGATGACGTATCCACAATTGATGACGATGGCAATCAGTGGCGCAATTTTTATGACGTTGGCGATTTTCCGTTTTAAAACAATGTTGGAAAAACAAAATTAACGATTTACAGGCAGCCTGAAGTCTTTGTTAACCTTTATCTTTGGTAGATTGTCTTGAAAATATCTACAGCAAACGCTCAATCGGTAACCACGACAAAATTTTGCTGATGGCGCGTTTCCAAAAACCTGCTTCTGGTTCACGGGTACTGATTTTGCCTGTTTTGGGGTCGCGCCATTGAATTTGATTTTGCGGATTGAGTGCGACTTGATAAGCGGTTTTTTGCGTGTTTTGCTGCAATTGGGTTTGCATTTGATTGGCAAGTTTGGCGTTGTGAATGACCACGCCCATCTCGGTATTAAGATTCACTGAACGCGGATCCAAATTTAACGAACCAACATACACGCGTTCTTTGTCTACAATAAACGTTTTGGCGTGTAAACTCGTAGAGGAACTGCCCGTCAAACCTTTATCGATCTGCTTGGGGACGGCATCTTCTGCTTTAAATTCATAGAGTTTTACACCCATTTTTAACAATGGTTTCCGATAGCGCGAGTAACCCGAATGCACCGCCGACACATCAGTCGCCTTAAGCGTATTGGTGAAAACTGTGATATTTACGCCATTTTGACGCAAATTTTGGAAAATTTGTGTTCCTGTTTTGGTTGGTACAAAATAAGGACTGACGATGTAAATTTCGTGTTTTGGATTTTTAAGTGTTTGATTTAATTGCTGCGCAACATTGCTAGCGGTTTCAGGCTGCCTGTCCAATGCTTTAGCTGGATTATCGCTGATTAATTCTGTTTGTGCGGGAATATGTTTCAGGCTGCCTGAACGCATTTGTTGGGCAAATTTATTTTGTACAACTTCGTTTTGATATGTTTGTTGTTCAAGAGTAGGGGGGGCGATGAGTTGAGATTGGGCTTCAGTCAGTGCGGTTTTTTTTATTTTTTTGACAATTAAATTAATGGGATAAGCAGATTCACTTTGCCAATAGCGATCAAAATCTGCCGATACGTCCGTAACCATGCTGCCTGAAACAAGTACGTCCATGTCAGAAAACGAAGTATCCGCGTAGTGGCTAAAATATTCATCACCCACGTTTCGTCCACCGATGATGCTGGCACGGTTGTCAGCGGTAAATGATTTGTTGTGCATTCGACGATTCACGCGTGGAAAATCAAATAAATAACCCAAAGCACGCCATTTTCGATTCAAAAATGGGTTGAACAAACGTACCTCAATATTGGGGTGCTGATTCAGCGTAACGAGCAGTGCATCTAAACCCCGCGTGTTGTTATCGTCCAATAATAGGCGGACACGAACACCGCGTTCAGCTGCTTGCCACAACTTTTGCGTGAGCAGGCTGCCTGAAACATCATTATGCCAAATATAATAGCGTACATCTAATGATACCGTAGCATAATCTGCCAATGCAGCACGAGCGGCGTAGGCATCATGTGGATTATCCAGAACGTAAATATAAGCGTTGGGAGGATTGTCTGATTGTTTGGGTAATTTGAGTGCAGTTTCCAAAGCGGGGCTGGAATAGGTGGGAATATAGATACTCGGTTGACGCGTAACCAAACTAGGCAACGTGGCACACCCACTTAATTCCATACATAACATAATGAATAATAAAATTTTTTTCACAAATTTATTTAAATAAAAAACATAATTGTTTGTATTATATTATTTTTTCAGGTAGTCTCAAAGAATTGTGTATTCACAACGTCATTATCATTAATTGACTACTTCAAAATGTACCGAACAATCTCCACAAATAATATTCAAATTTGGTTTGCCCCAAACCGCATTTAAACAACTAGGGCATTGATATTTCAAACGGTTACTGCGGTTTTCTAATGGCATAACCGATGGATTGTATTCATTTAATAAACGATGTGGCGCAGCAGGATCTAATGTTGACACCCATTCATGATACAAAATACCTGTTTCATGTGATGTATTTTCAGGCAGCTTTATATTAGATTCTCCATTAATATCAATATGTTGATTGTTTAGTTTAACCTGATAAAGCGGACGCATACCACGTTCCACCTCTAAAGCTGGCGGACGTTTAAGCGATTGGTCAATATTCAACAAATAAGTATGCGTAACCGCCTGTCCAAAGGACGCAGAATAGGGCGGATACACATCATACCAATGAATAGAAAATTCGGTTTCCAATAAATGCCGTGCCACCTGCATGAACAAACCATGTTCCAAAATATAATCGCCCATGTGTTCGCCTGTGCGTTTACCGCCTGGTTTGTGGGTATCAGAAGGCATTAAACCAATGGCTTCCATTTTGTCTGCCCATTCTTTGTTGTGATAACCGCGTCTTCCAGGTGAACCAAAATGCTGCTGCCACAAATGGCACATTTCGTGAACCAGTGTACTGAGCGTATCCAATACAGGTAAAACGCCAAAAAATTCAGGGTTTAATGCGATTTCATCGGTGTAGCGTCCGTCTTCGGAAATAAAGCGGCGAAACGAAAAATAACCTTGTGTTTTGGCTTTGCGTTGTAAGGAAATCAAGCACGGAGGCAATTGCCCCGCAAACAAATGACGATTAAAAAAATCGTAGGCAAATTGTAAAGCTTGATGAACTTGAGTAGTAGGGGCATTTTGGGGATAAGGCTGTGGATTCATAAACTTAATTTTTGTATCAAAAATTGGATTGTACAATCCAATTTTTAAGAAAACAAGAAAAATTCATTCTTTTGGCGGATTGTATCGTGTCAATATTTAGCCGATAATCGCGCCATTTTTATGAATAACACAATTAAGGATATTGATGATGTCGCTGACTACCGTTTCTCAATTACAAAATTTGATTCACAACCAAATTGGTACACATTTCAGGCAGCCTGAAACCGAGAATATTCCAGTGGCTCAATCGGTAGGGCGCGTTTTGGCACAAGATATTGTTTCGCCGATAAATGTTCCCAATGCTAATGTTTCTGCAATGGACGGTTACGCATTGGCGCATCATGCGGCGACTGGCGATGTGTTGCGCTTGGTTGGCGAGTCAGCGGCTGGACATGCGTTTTCAGGTAATGTGGGGCAGGGCGAATGCGTGCGAATTATGACTGGTGCGGTTGTGCCTGAAGATTGTGTGGCGGTGGTGATTCAGGAAAATACGCAAACAGATGAACAAGGTAATATTGTTTTAACAAAAAATGTTCAAGAAAAACAAAATATTCGTTACGCTGGCGAAGAAATTCAAGCCAATCATCAAGTTTTACAAAAAGGGCGCATTTTGCGTGATGCAGATGTGTTGTTATTGGCGGCGTTGGGCGTGGGCGAGGTGGTGGTGTACCGTAAAATTCGTGTGGCGGTGTTTTCTACGGGTGATGAATTGGTTGAGCCATCGCAACCACTTTCAGGCAGCAGCCAAATTTATGACAGCAATCGCCATATGTTGATGGCACGATTGACAAGTTTACCTATTGATATTATTGATTTAAAACGTGTTGAAGACAATTTGGAAAGCGTGATGCGTGTGTTAAATGACGCAGCAAAAATGGCAGATGTGGTCATCACTTCGGGAGGCGTATCGGTAGGCGATTACGATTATTTACGTCAAGCAGTTGAACAAATTGGACATATTCATCATTACAAAGTTGCCATGAAACCAGGTAAGCCGTTTGTATTTGGTCAGATGATGCAAGCGTGGTATTTTGGTTTACCTGGCAATCCCATTTCAGGATTTGTGGGATTTGATATGTTTGTGAAATCGGCGTTGTGGCAATTGTGTGGGGTAGTTGAAATACCGCAACCATTGCGTTTACAGGCTGCCTTATCTGTACCAGTGAAAAAATCAGCGGGCCGCATGGACATTCAACGTGCCATACTCACGCGTCAAGCAAATGGAAATTGGACAGTTGCGCCATGTGGTTCGCAGGATTCGCATCGGATTTTAGGGATAAGTCGGGCAAATGCGTATATGATTTTACCTTTAGAATCAGAGAATCTAGCAATTGGCGATGTGGTGGAAGTGCAACCATTTGCGCAAGCATTTTTGGATTGATAATAAGAACCTGTGTTCGTCATCTTAATAACTTATTATTAATTTTACAAACACAGGTTCTCAGTTTTCAGGCTGCCTGAAGATTATGAATGACTATTATTTTCTTGATTCATCAATTGGTTGGCTTCCAATTGTTCACGCGTGAGCAGAAACACAAAACCATCACCGCCACTTGTCTCCAGCCAAACAAAATCCAAATTTGGGTAAGCACGTTCCAGTACATCACGGTTATGACCAATTTCCACCAATAACACGCCGTTTGGATTCAAAAATTGGGCAGCTTGGTTGATGATTTTACGCGTGATGTCCAGGCCATCTTTGCCGCTACCTAATGCCAGAGTTGGTTCATGCAAATACTCATCTGGTAAATTTTTCACAGATTCCTCATCAACATATGGCGGATTAGAAATAATCAAATCATAAGTATTTTCCAGTCCATCAAATAAATCTGCGTGAATCAATTGAATGCGTTGGCGCAAACCATAATCGTCAATATTGATGGACGCAACCTCCAGCGCATCTAAACTGATGTCAACCGCATCAATTTGCGCATCGGGATAATAATGTGCCATCTGAATTGCCAAAGTCCCACTGCCCGTACACAAATCCAGTGCATGATGAATTAATTCATCGTATTCAATCCATGGGCGCAACGGTTCGCCTAATAATTCGTAAATAAATGAACGCGGTACAATGACACGGTCATCAACATAAAATTCAAATTCGCCTTGCATGGCGTGTTGCGTCAAATACGCAACTGGAATGCGTTCTACAACGCGGCGTTCAATTAAATCAAGCAGATGGTCCTGTTCTTCAGGCAGCAATTGTGCGTCCAAATATGGCTCAAGCGTATCTAAGGGTAAATGCAGAGTGTATAAAATTAGATACGCGGCTTCATCATAGGCATTGTCGCTACCATGTCCGAAAAACAATTCTGCTTCATTGAAACGACTCACCGCAAACCGTAAAAAATCACGAACGGTTTTCAGGCAGCCTCGTGCGGAGAGAAAAATAGGGGGGGTTACTACTTCTTCTGTTATGTTGGTTGGTACTGTTTTTTTGGGGAGAAACATCATAATTCGCTAAAATGGGTAAAAAGTGAGATTATAAACACTAAAAATTAGTTATAATACCTTTTCGCATTTTTTATTTAACATACGCAGGATAGGAAACTGAATGATGAAGAAATTAACTTTAACTGTATTGGCTGCAAGTGTATTGGCATTAGCGGCGTGTAATCAACCTGCTGCATCAGGTGGCAATACGGCGGCATCTTCTGCTGGTTCAGAAGCACCTAAAGGCATGGAAAGCCAATCCCAACAAGTCAGCTACATCATTGGTCAGCAAATGGGCGAGCAATTATTAGAATTAAAAAATAATGGTGGCGAAATTGATGTGAAATTAATTTCTGAAGGTATTCAGGATAAATTAGAAGGCAAATCAGCTAAATTAACCCCCGAACAAAGTGAAGCTGCAATGAAAGGTTTCATGGAAACTTTGCGCGAAAAAGCCGAGAAAAAAGCCACTGAAAGCAAAGCCGCCGGTGAAAAATTCTTAAGTGAAAACAAAACCAAAGAAGGCGTCAAAACCACAGCATCGGGTTTGCAATACAAAGTCAATAAAGAAGGTACTGGCGCAGCTCCAGTAATGGGTGATGGCGTAATGGTGGAATATACTGGCAAATTAATTGATGGCACAGAATTTGACAGCACCAAAGCTCATGGCGGTGAACCGTTGGCAGTCGGTTTAATCCCGAATGGTCCATTTATCAAAGGCTGGTTGGAAGGTTTACAATTAATGAAAGAGGGTGGCGAATACACTTTATACATCCCAGCGGACTTGGCTTATGGTCAAATGGCAAGTGGCAAAATTCCCGCTAATTCAGTTTTGGTGTTTGATATGAAAGTGGTAAAAGTCGAGAAAGGTGCAGTTAAAGATGCTGCCAAATCAACAAAAGCCGAAAAAGCAACCACAACTCCTGAAGCCAAGAAAAAATAATTAATTTTCAGGCAGCCTGAAAATTAATTTTGTTAATTTATTCGCTAGCAATATAAAGAGAATGAAAATGAAAGTATTATTACTGGGTGCACCAGGTGCAGGCAAGGGTACGCAGGCACAATTTATTACACAAACTTTTAATATTCCACAAATTTCTACTGGCGATATGCTCCGCGCCGCCATTAAAGCAGGAACGCCATTGGGTTTAGAAGCCAAAAAAATCATGGACGAAGGTGGGTTGGTTCGTGATGATATTATCATTGGTTTGGTTCAAGAACGTATTACTCAAGCCGATTGCGCAAATGGCTTTTTGTTTGACGGTTTTCCGCGCACTTTGGCGCAAGCTGAAGCCATGCGCGATGCAGGTGTGAATTTGGACGCGGTGGTGGAAATTGATGTGCCAGATGCGGTCATTGTGGAGCGCATGAGCGGTCGCCGAGTGCATTTGTCATCCGGTCGCACGTATCACATTCACAATAATCCGCCCAAAGTTGAAGGAAAAGACGATGAAACAGGCGAAGATTTGATTCAACGTGATGACGATAAACCCGAAACGGTGCAAAAACGCTTGCAAGTGTATCACGATCAAACAGCAATTCTAATTGATTTTTATGGGAAAATGTCAGGCGACAATGCGCCAAAATACATCAAAGTTGATGGAACGCAAAACGTAGAAACTGTGAAACAACAAGTTTTAACTGCATTAGGTCAATAATATAAAAGGCTGCCTGAAAAATGCATATTATTTTTCAGGCAGCCTTATTTTGGTGAAATAGGAAATATTGAAATGTTTAACAAATTGATTTTAATTGTATTATTATCAATAAGCATTGCGCACACGCAAGCTGAAACGCGTGAATGGGGTTTGCAAAGGCTACCCGATGCACCCAAAGACAACAAATTTTCAGAAACTGAAATGGCATTGCCCGCTATCCCGAATCCCGATACAGGCGAATGGTTGGATTTATATATAAATGAAACCCATACAGGAAATCCGAGAATTCTATTAGATAGCTTGCAGATAGCTGAAGATAATAGTATTCGTTATTTATTTAATAATCGTTCAGCCAGTGGCTACAACAATATTACCGCTGAAGGCGTAGTCTGTGCAGAAGGTTTCTTCAACAGCGATGGTTTGTTGCAAAAAACCTTTGCATACGCAGATTTAAGCAACCAACGCTGGATTATTCCACGCCGTTCGGAATGGAAAGTGTTGGGCGGAAAACGCAACGCTGCAGATCCCGTACGACGTGTATTATACGAAATTATTTGTGTCAACAATAAAATCACTCATGTTAATCAGTTACGCAAAGCCTTGATTCAGGAAGCAGGTTCACGCCGTTGATTTGATTTTGGTTCTTCAGGCTACCTAAAATTTCAGGCAGCCTGAAAAAATAAAATTAGAACCTGTATTCATAGCCAACGTGAAATGGATTTTTGTCCCAGTTGGTGCGAATGTAAGGCGAATTTCATACCAATAGCGTTCCTATTGGCATGAAATTCAACGCAGCAGGCGTGCTAAATGGGGCAAAAAGACATCGCGCTTGGCTATGAATACAGGTTCTTACTTTTTATCTGATAATTCAGCTGCTTGCAATGTGTTTTCCAATAAGCTCGCAATAGTCATTGGACCTACACCGCCAGGCACTGGGGTAATCCATGCAGCTCGCTCTTTCGCTATAGCAAAATCCACATCCCCGCACAATGTGCCATCTTCCAAACGATTGATGCCGACATCAACAACCACTGCGCCTTGTTTAATCCATTCCCCTTTGATTAAATTGGGGTTTCCAACCGCAGCCACTACAATATCGGCTTGCCCGACTTCATCAGCTAAATTCTCGGTAAACCGATGACAAATCGTAGGCGTTGCGCCAGCTAACAACATTTCCAGCATCATTGGGCGACCAACAATATTAGATGCACCAACAATAGTAACTTTTTTTCTTTTCACATCAATATCATATTCTTTTAACAGGGTCATTACGCCTTTTGGGGTACATGGGCGCATCAATGGCATACGCACCAACAAACGCCCCACATTATAGGGATGAAATCCATCTACATCTTTGTTTGGATTGATTTTTTCTAAAATCTTTTGACCATCAATATGTTGGGGCAGGGGGAGTTGTACCAAAATGCCATCAATTTCATCATTATTATTCAACTCGTTGATTAAATTTAATAATTCATATTCAGAAGTCTGACTGGGCAAATGATATGAAAACGATTGAAAACCCACTTTTTCACAAGCTGCTTTTTTGTTACGCACATAAACTGCGCTGGCAGGATTATCGCCGACCAAAACGACTGCCAATCCTGGTGCACGTAAACCTCGTGCCACACGTGCATCAACGCACTCTCGGACAGTTACTAAACATTTCTCGGAAACTTTTTTACCATCAATTAATTGAGCAGTCATGTGTTAAGCCTTTGAATGGGAAAGTTGGAAAACATGAATTTTAGCATAAATATGGCATTGTGTTTTCTTATCCATAAATTCTCATAATCAATATTATGTCAAATTATTCTTATATTGACGCTAAAACTCGCACGACTGCCGCCCTATTTCCAAAACTTTGGCGAAACAAGTTGTGCGATATTGGCAAATTAACGCTTAGCGTAACCTTGTTTTTGCAAAAATGTTAATAATTCAGGACGCACTTCCGTACACAAACTGTTTCGGATTTGTTTGCGCCAATCTAATTCAATGTTACTGCGTTCTAAGTAATATTGCCCTACTGTTTCATTGTAAGCCTCTAAATCAATGTCTTTGGAAAATTGATAATGATTTTCAGATACAACAATTTTCGCAGGTAAACGCGGACGCTGTGCAGGTTCTTGAGCAGGATAACCTAAACACAAGCCAAATACAGGAACAACAAATTCAGGCGTTCTCAAGATTTCTGCTAACTTATTAATATCATTACGAATACTACCAATAAACACGCCGCCTAATCCGCAACTCTCTGCGCACAACATCATGTTTTGTGCAAACAATGCCGCATCAATTGCACCCGTCATTAAGCATTCAATCCAATCCAATTGAGCATCAACAGCGTAATATTTATGGCGTGAACCGTCAATGCAAAATACCAAAAATTCTGCGCAATTTTCCACATAATGATGCCCTGCTCCACCCTGCCCTGCGCTGATGGCACGAATTTGAGCGCGAATAGCACGATCACGCACACGAATCACACTGACATTTTGTAAAAAACTGGAAGTTGATGCCATTTGTCCTGCTTGAATGAGTTGCGCGAATAATTCTTCACTGATGGCTTGCTCGGTAAATTTGCGGATAGAGCGATGATTTAATGCGGTTTCTAATGCAGATTGACTATTCATTGGTTTTCCTTATATGTTCATAAATTTGATTTTTCAGGCTGCCTGAAAAAAATCATCATACCATTTATTTTTAGTGTAATGAATTTTTTCAGGCAGCTTCAAATCAATATTTTTTATTTTAATGAGAATAACTCTTGTTTTTCTACTTCACTTAGGCATATAATGAAATTGTTTTGAATTCAATTTACTTATTTCCCCCAACCATTTGAAGGAATAGCATCATGGCAAAAGATTTAAATGTGTTTGACAAAGAGTACGGTTTATTGATTAACGGCGAGTGGAAAAAAGGCGGAGAGTTGCTCACGTCTTACAACCCAGCCAATGGCGCAGAATTGGCTAAATTCGTTGATGCCAGTAATGCAGACGTTGATGCTGCTGTTGCTGCTGCACAAGAAGCGTTCAAAACGTGGCGCAAAACCACAACTACTGAACGCGCTGCTATTTTAAATAAAATTGCGGATATTATTGACGAAAGTACCGAATTATTCGCGCTACAAGAAACTTTGGATAACGGTAAACCAATTCGCGAAACGCGTGCTGCTGATATTCCACTTGCAGCCGACCATTTTCGCTATTTTGCCAGCGTCATCCGTGGCGAAGAAGGCAGCGCAACGCAATTGGACGAAGAAGATTTGTCGCTGATTTTGCGCGAACCAATTGGCGTAGTCGGGCAAATTATTCCTTGGAATTTTCCGTTTTTGATGGCAGCTTGGAAAATCGCCCCCGCATTGGCGGCAGGTTGCACAATTGTATTACACCCATCGTCTAGCACCTCGTTAAGTTTGTTATCTTTAGCACAAAAAATCAATCATTTATTACCTAAAGGCGTATTCAACGTCATTACAGGAAAAGGCAGCAAATCAGGCGAATATATGTTGCATCACAAAGGATTCAACAAATTGGCATTTACTGGTTCTACTGAAATCGGTCGTAAAATTGGTATTGCTGCTGCTGAAATGTTGATTCCAGCTACTTTAGAATTAGGCGGTAAATCTGCGAATATTTTCTTTGATGATATGCCGTTTGACAAAGCTTTAGAAGGTGCGCAAAAAGGTATTTTGTTCAACCAAGGACAAGTATGCTGTGCGGGTTCGCGTATTTTTGTACAAGAAGGTATTTATGACAAATTTGTAGCAGCACTTGCCGAGGAATTCAAAAAAGTGAAAGTTGGTTTACCTTGGGAAGACGATACGCAAATGGGTTCGCAAGTTAATGCTGGGCAAATGGAAACCATTTTGAAATACATCAAAATTGGCGAACAGGAAGGCTGTCGTATCATCACAGGCGGTAAAAAATTAGAAGGCAATTTGGCGAGTGGCGAATTCGTTGCGCCAACCTTGATTGAAGCTAAAGATAACGATTCGCGTGTCGCGCAAGAAGAAATTTTTGGTCCTGTGGCAACCGTCATCAAATTCAAAACAGAAGAAGAAGTCATCAAAATGGCAAACAATAGCGAATACGGTTTGGCGGGTGCAGTGTGGAGTACTGACATCAATCGCTGCTTACGCGTTTCACGTGCGTTAGAAACAGGTCGTGTGTGGGTAAATTGCTATAACCGCTTACCTGCTGGTGCGCCGTTTGGTGGCTGGAAAACATCTGGCATCGGTCGCGAAACACACAAAATGATGCTCGCCGCTTATACGCAAGTGAAAAATATCTATATTTCTACACGCGAAGAACGTGAAGGTCTGTATTGATTTGAGCAGCAATGGCAATTGTCTGAAATAATAAAAAGGCTGCCTGAAAATTAAATGTTTTCAGGCAGCTTTATTCATGACATTTTCTGACGGTTTTTAGTAATAACATTCATTATTGGCAAAATAATCACGCAAGCCACTGTACCAACCGCCACACCAACCACAAAATTTGCCACCATTTCCATCAACCCCATGTCCCAATGGCGTGCGTGTAACCATTCATGTAATGTATGAATGTTATGATTAAAAATACCGCCACCCACCAAAAACATTGCTATCGTCCCCACAACCGATAAGAAACGCATAAACATCGGCATCGCACGTAACAAACCTTGTCCAACCGCTTTAACAATTAATTGTTTTTTGGTTAATAAATATGCACCAAAATCATCCGCTTTCACAATCAACGCCACCACACCATACACAAATATCGTCATACCAACACCAATCGCCGCCAACGACAGCACTTTCGTCATCAATTGCGCATCTTGAACCACACCCAATGCCAAAATAATAATTTCCGCCGATAAAATAAAATCCGTACGAATCGCGCCTTTAATTTTATCAGCTTCGTCTTCACCATTTTTAGGTAATGTGCTTGTTTCTATCTGAATTTCATCTTTTTTATGTAGGAATTTGTGCAGTAATTTCTCCACGCCTTCAAAACATAAATATGCCCCACCAATCATAAGCAACGGATTAATCAACATAGGCGAAAAAACCGCTAAAATTAACGCAATCGGGATTAAAATCGCCTTATTAATTAACGACCCCTTTGCCACCGCCCAAATAATTGGCAATTCGCGCTCCGAACGAACTCCCGTAACTTGATTGGCATTCAATGCTAAATCATCACCCACCACACCTGCCGTTTTTCTGGCCGCTAATTTAGTCATCAAGGCAACATCGTCTAAAACCGATGCAATATCGTCCAGCAGAGTAAATAGGGAAGCAAAAGCCATGTAATTTTATCCTTAATTCAAAATACAAATCTGTTGAGAAAACCAGTTGCATTGTAACATAAATCCCTATTTCAAGCGGTTTCTCAAAAAACAGCATTTTTAGAACCTAATCTTCATAGCCAACGTGAAATGGATTTTTGTTCCAGTTGGTGCAAATGTAAGGCGAAGCTGTGAATATAGGTTTTTAAATCAATAAAATGTCATTTAAACTAGCGTTGTTTACGGTAATCGGCGAGAATACTGTCAACAACGCCAGTTTAAATCATACTTTACAATATCTTCCCTACTTTCAGAATGCGCAATATGCAAATTATCCAATACCCAAACTCCCCTTTCAAACTCCATCAACCTTTCCCTCCTGCAGGCGACCAACCCACCGCGATTACAGGATTGTTGGAAGGATTATCAGACGGATTATCCAGTCAAACTTTGCTTGGCGTAACAGGTTCAGGTAAAACCTACACCATGGCAAACGTCATCGCCCAAAGCGGACGACCTGCAATTATAATGGCGCACAACAAAACGCTCGCTGCACAACTTTATGCCGAAATGCGTGAATTTTTCCCCGAAAATTCGGTGGAATATTTCGTATCGTACTACGACTATTATCAACCCGAAGCCTATGTCCCCAGTCGCGATTTATTCATAGAAAAAGACAGCGCAATCAACGAACACATTGAACAAATGCGTTTGTCCGCCACCAAAAATTTGATGACGCGCAATGATGTGATTATCGTGGCGACCGTGTCCGCGATTTACGGTATCGGCGACCCAACCGAATACCAACAAATGATTTTGTCCGTCAAAGAAGGCGACACAATAAACCAACGCGATATTATTTCTACTTTGGTTTCCATGCAGTATGAACGTGGCGATTTGGATTTCAAACGCGGTTCGTTTCGTGTGCGCGGCGACGTGGTGGACGTATATCCTGCTGAAAGTTCGGACGTGGCGTTACGCATTCATTTATTTGATGATGAAATTGAACGATTGGATTTGTTTGACCCGCTTTCAGGCAGCCTGCACCAACGAATTGGGCGTTTTACCGTGTTTCCGGGCAGTCATTATGTTACACCACGTGATACGGTTTTACGCGCTTGCGAATCCATCAAACAAGAATTGCGAGAACGCATTGATTTTTATACCAAAGAAAATCGTCCTGTGGAACAACAACGCATTGAACAGCGCACGCGATTTGATTTGGAAATGCTGTACGAAATGGGATTTTGCAAAGGGATTGAAAATTACAGCCGTCATTTTTCAGGCAAAAAAGAGGGTGAACCACCGCCAACTTTAATGGATTATTTGCCCAAAAATGCGATTTTGTTTGTAGATGAAAGCCATGTAACCATTGGGCAAATTGGTGCGATGTACAAAGGCGATGCGTCTCGCAAACAAAATTTGGTGGATTACGGTTTCAGGCTGCCTTCTGCGCGTGATAATCGTCCGTTGAAATTTGAGGAATTTGAACGAGTTATGCCGCAAACGATTTTCGTATCCGCCACACCAGCCGCCTACGAAGCCGAACACGCAGGGCAAATTGTGGAGCAAGTCGTGCGTCCAACAGGATTGCTTGACCCGAAAATTGAAATTCGTCCAGTTTCAAGTCAAGTTGATGATTTATTAAGTGAAATCAACATCAGAAAAGAAAAAGGCGAACGCGTTTTAGTAACGACTTTAACCAAACGCATGGCAGAACAACTCACCGACTATTACACCGAATTGGGCGTAAAAGTCCGCTATTTGCACAGCGATATTGATACGGTAGAACGAGTTGAAATTATTAGAGATTTACGATTGGGTTTATTTGATGTATTGGTGGGGATTAACTTGTTGCGCGAGGGTTTGGACATTCCCGAAGTGTCGCTGGTCGCCATTTTGGACGCGGACAAAGAAGGTTTCTTACGTTCGCATCGCAGTTTGATTCAAACCATTGGACGTGCCGCGCGTAACGTGAATGGCGTGGCGATTTTGTACGCCGACAAAATCACCGACAGCATGAAATCCGCGATTGATGAAACCGAACGCCGTCGCGAAAAACAAATCAAGTTCAACGAAGAAAATGGCATTATTCCAAAACAAATTAATAAGAAAGTCAAAGATTTAATTGATGGCGTGTATGGCGCAGAGAGCGAAGAAACCGAAGTTTCAGGCAGCCTGAAAAAAGCGCGCGCCAATAAAAAAGAATTGAAAAAATCCGCTTATCAAGCCCAAATCCACAACGAAGAAGATGCCATCAAAGAAATCGCTCGTTTGGAAAAAGAAATGCAAACGGCAGCGCGAAATTTACAATTTGAAGAAGCGGCGGTCATTCGCGATAAAATTCGTAATATTAAAGAAAATTTGTTGTTTGGGGCGGAGTGATTTATATTCCGATAATTGCTTTCAGGCAGCCTGAAAGATTGTAAAGCCATCGTAAAGCTGCCATAATCCAACACGTTTTTACCACCTAAATCAGGAGATAATCATGGCAACACAAACAGCCAACGCAATCCGTTTTTTATCCATGGACATGGTGCAAGCCGCTAATTCTGGGCATCCTGGCGCGCCAATGGGTATGGCAGATATGGCGGACGTTTTGTGGCGCGAATTTTTGCAACACAACCCAAATAATCCCAAATTTCCCAACCGCGACCGTTTTGTGTTGTCCAATGGACACGCGTCTGCGTTGTTGTACAGCGTGTTGCATTTGAGTGGCTACAATTTATCCAAAGACGATTTGAAAAATTTCCGCCAATTGCACAGCAAAACCGCAGGACACCCCGAATACGGCTACGCGGACGGTATTGAAACCACCACAGGGCCATTGGGACAAGGCATTGCCAATGCGGTTGGTATGGCGTTGGCAGAGAAAGTGCTTGCTGCCGAATTCAATCAAGATGGTTTGGATATTGTGAATCATCATACCTATGTTTTCTTGGGCGATGGCTGTTTGATGGAAGGCGTATCGCATGAAGCTTGTTCGTTGGCGGGTACGTTGGGATTGGGTAAACTGATTGTTTTGTATGATGATAATAATATTTCCATTGACGGTAAAGTTGATGGTTGGTTTACCGAAAATATTCCGCAACGCTTTGAAAGCTATGGTTGGCACGTGGTGGCAAATGTGGACGGACACAATCCCGATGAAATCCGTGCTGCTATTCAGGCTGCCCAAAATGAAACGGGAAAACCGTCTATCATTTGCTGTAAGACTTTGATTGGTAAAGGTTCTGCTAATAAAGAAGGTAGTCATAAAACACACGGTGCACCTTTGGGCGTGGACGAAATCGCAGCAACTCGTCAACATTTGGGTTGGGAATACGCGCCATTTGAAGTGCCACAAAATATTTATGATGAATGGAATGCTGCTGAAAAAGGAGCGAAAATTGAACAGGCTTGGAATGAACTTTTTGCGCAATATCAAGTCAAATTCCCCGAAAAAGCAGCCGAATTCACACGCCGAATTCGTGGTGAATTACCTGAAAACTTTGATGCACACGTTCAGGCTGCCTTAAAAGAAATCTGTGAAAAAGCCGAAAAAATCGCTACACGCAAAGCCAGCCAAAACAGCATTGAAATTTTGGCAAAAGTTTTGCCTGAATTTGTTGGTGGTTCTGCTGATTTGACGCCGTCTAATTTAACGGATTGGTCAAACAGCGTTTCCATTACCCAAAACAGTGGCGGCAATTATATCCATTATGGTGTTCGTGAATTTGGTATGTCTGCGATTATGAATGGTTTGGCGTTGCATGGGGGCGTGAAGCCGTTTGGTGCAACGTTCTTGATGTTTAGCGAATACGCTCGCAATGCTTTGCGTATGGCGGCTTTGATGAAAATTAACCCGATTTTTGTGTTTACGCACGACTCAATCGGCTTGGGCGAAGATGGTCCGACACACCAACCGATTGAACAAACGGCAACTTTACGTTTAATCCCGAATATGGCGGTTTGGCGTCCTTGCGACACGGCCGAAAGTTTGGTGGCGTGGGCAGAAGCCGCTAAAGCCAAAGACCATCCAAGCACTTTGATTTTCAGCCGTCAAAATTTGCCATTTATGCCACGCACAAGCGAGCAGTTGGCTAACATCAAACGCGGTGGTTACGTGCTTTCAGGCAGCCAGAACGCACAAGCGGTATTGATTGCAACGGGTTCTGAAGTGGAATTGGCACTGAATGCGCAAAAAGCTTTGGCGGAACAAGGCGTGAATGTGAGTGTCGTTTCTATGCCGTCCACCAACATTTTTGATAAACAAGACGCGGCGTATAAACAGTCGGTTTTACCTGAAAATTTGCCACGCGTAGCAATTGAAGCTGGTTCGACCGATGGTTGGTACAAATATGTGGGTTTAAACGGAGCGGTTGTGGGTTTAGACCGTTTTGGCGAATCTGCGCCTGCTGAATTATTGTTTAAAGAATTTGGTTTTACTGTGGAAAATGTGGTTTTAGTAGTTAAATCAGTTTTATAATTCCAATAAGAAAGGCAGCTAAACCTTCATATTGACGTTGAAAGGTTTCAGGCTGCCTGAAAAAAGGTTATTTCAATGCAAATATGGAAATTTATCCGAATCTTAATTGTCATTGGTTGCCTGGCATTGCAAGGCTGTGTGATTGGTGCAGCAGCAGATTTGGTGGCAACAACCGTTTTGACGGCTGGTAAGCTGGTCATCAAAGGCACAGGCGCAGTGATTGATACTGCCATTCCTGACAAAAAAGATAAAAAAGAAAAATCAAAAGAATCAGATGATTAAATGAATATTTTAGCTTGGAATACACCACCTAACACCGCACAATTATGGGCAGCTGATGGCAGTGATTTGGTGATTTGTTTGGCAGATAAACAATTACCTGACTGGTCGGATTGTGTGATATTATCATCGGCTTTGGCATGTGTGCAATTTGCTGGCGCAAATGTATTAAAAAATATCTTACCAAACAAAACATTATGGCTTATGCCTGTTCATACTGCCACACAATTACACGATTATTTTGGCTCACGCGATATTCATTGGCAAACCAAACCCATACCACAACATCATGTTTTACCAGAAAAAAATTGGTTCAGGCAGCCTGAAAAAAATCATCAGCAGCCTGAACATGTCATTGTGATAGGTGCTGGCATCGCAGGCGCAGCAACCGCACGTGAATTGGCAGCGCGTGGCGTGCACGTAACCGTATTGGACGCTGCCAATGCGCCAGCTAGCGCAGCATCAGGCAATCGCCAAGGTTTGTTATACGCCAAAATCTCGCCACACCCCACACCACAAACCGAATTATTATTATGTGGTTATGGTTACGCTAAACGCTTGCTGAAAAACACATTATCTGAATCAAATAACTGGCAAGAAACTGGCGTTTTACATCTCAACCACAACACCAGCGAAACCCAACGTAACACGCAATTGGCTCAACACGTTTGGCATCAACATTTGTATCATGGCGTATCGGCATCACAAGCATCTGAATTGGCTGGTGTTTTAGTGGAGCAAGATGGTTTATTTTGGCCACAAGGTGCGTGGGTTAATCCACCAGCGTGGGTGGCAAAATTATTGGATAATCCATTGATTCAACTAAAATTAAATCATCATGTTTTGTCTGCACAATTTGACGGTAACAATTGGCAAATTCACACCCAAAATGGGCAATTTTCAGGCAGCCATGTTGTATTTTGCGGTGGAGCGAGTAGTCAAAATTTACCTATTATTCAAGATCTTCCATTGCAATTCATTCGCGGACAAACCAGCATAGCGAAAACACAGTCAAATTCAGGCAGCCTGAAAGTAGCATTATCGGGTGCATCATATGTTTCACCAGCATGGGACGGAATACATTGTTTTGGCGCAACTTTTTTACCTAATGATGCGCATGACGATTGGCGTGAAAGCGATGAGATTGCCAATCGGCAAGCTCTAAAAGATTTAAATAATAACATTTATCAATCAGTTGATTTTTCAGGCAGCCTGAAAGGACACGCAGCGGTACGTTGTGATGCCCACGACCACTTACCTGTGGTAGGCGCATTGGGTGAGCCAAATTTGATGCGCAAAGTCTATGCTAAATTGGCGTTGGACAAAAATTATCGACTCGACACGCCCTGTCCGTTTTATCCGAATGCGTTTGTGAACACGGCACATGGCAGTCGCGGTTTGACCACTGCGCCAATTTGTGCAGCATACATTGCGGCGTTGATTTGCGATGAACCCCTTGTTTTATCAAAAAATTTACAACACGCATTAAACCCAAATCGTTTAATTATTCGGCAAATTGTGCGCGGTTTGAATTAAATAAAACATCTAACAGCCCTCCAAATGGTTTAAATGGATTTTCGCCCGAAAAAATATTTATGAAATTAAATCCCGAACAACAACAAGCCGTTGAATATATCGGTGGTGCATTGTTTGTGCTGGCTGGCGCAGGCAGTGGCAAAACACGCGTGATTACCGAAAAAATCGCCTATCTTATCACCCAAGCTGGCTACAAACCCCACCACATCGCCGCCATCACTTTCACCAACAAAGCAGCCAAAGAAATGCAAGAACGCATCAGTCATCGTTTGGGTAAAAATCAAACACGTGGTTTGATTGTGTCCACTTTTCATGCGTTGGGAATGCGAATTTTGCGTGAAGAAGCCACTAATTTGAATTATAAGAAAAATTTTTCTATTTTAGACAGCTCTGACAGCGCAAAGCTGATTGGTGAAATGTTGGCAAGTTCAGGGCGTGAACCCATCATAAAAGCACAGCATCAAATTTCTTTGTGGAAAAACAATTTATTATCTCCAGATGAAGTGTACGCAATTTGTGAAAATGATTGGCAAATGCAAACCGCGCAAATTTATTCACGTTATCAAGCCACTTTGCAACACTATCAAGCGGTAGATTTTGATGACTTAATCCGTTTACCCGCTATTTTATTGCGCGAAAACGGCGAAATACGCTTAAAATGGCAAAATCGTTTGCGTTATTTGCTGGTTGATGAATGTCAAGATACCAATGCGTGTCAATACGAATTATTGAAATTATTGACGGGATTGGAAGCCAAATTTACAGTGGTCGGCGATGACGACCAGTCTATTTATGCGTGGCGTGGTGCAGATATGGAAAATTTGCGCCGTTTACAACAAGATTATCCGCAATTAAAAGTAATCAAATTGGAACAAAATTACCGTTCCACCGCGCGAATTTTGAAAATTGCCAACCAAGTCATTGGCAATAATCCGAAATTATTTCCCAAAACTCTGTGGTCCAATTTGGGCGAAGGCGATGCAGCACGGATTATGGCGTGCCGCGATGAAGTACATGAAGCTGAATTTGTGGTGCAGCAAATCGCCAAAAATAAGCTACTTTATGATGCAAATTATGCAGATTTTGCTATTTTATATCGCGGCAATCATCAAGCCAGATTGTTTGAAGATGCGTTGCGTGTGGCGCGAATTCCATACCAAATTTCAGGCGGACAAAGTTTTTATGACAAAGCCGAAATCAAAGACGTGCTGGCGTATTTACGTCTGCTTGCCAACCCAAATGACGACCCTGCTTTTCTACGCGCGGCCACCACGCCCAAACGTGGCATTGGCGAAACCACATTGGGCAAATTAAATGCGTATGCTCAGCAACACGAATGCAGTTTATTTGAAGCTTCAGGCAGCCTGAATACACTGGCGACTTTGTCCACGAAAAGCCGTGAATCGGTACAGCAGTTTATTGCGCTATTACGCGATTATCAGCAACGCGCCCAAACCGATGATGCTGGCGAAACCGTGCAAAATTTATTGGACGATATTCAATATGAAAATTATTTGCTGGAAAATCACGCCGAAAATCCCAAAATGGCAGAAAGTCGTTGGAAAAATGTACAAGATTTATGCACTTGGTTAGCAAAAAAAAGCGAAGAGCGTAATTTGGTGGAATTAACACAACTCATTGCTTTAATGACTTTATTGGAAAATAAAGACGAAGAAATTGATGCGGTTAAATTGTCCACTTTGCACGCATCCAAAGGTTTGGAATATCCGTTTGTGTATTTGGTCGGCTGCGAAGAAGGGCTTTTTCCGCACGCCGACAGCGTGGAAGAACATGGCTTGGAAGAAGAGCGGCGGTTGATGTACGTTGGCATCACACGCGCCAAACAACAACTTACCATGACCCATTGCAAAAAACGCAAACGCGCTGGCACTTGGCAATATCCCGAACCCAGTCGTTTTCTTGATGAAATGTCCTCCGATGATGTGGTGAGAATCGGACACACGTCAGGCGAAGTAGTCAGCCAAGAGAAAGGGCGCAAAAATTCACGCGCTTTATTGGCAATGTTGAATCAGAAAATAGGCGGCAATTGAGTTTTAGGCTGAAAAACTAGCTTGTTTTAATGTTCTGCTATACAATTAATTTTCCATTTTCAGGCAGCCTGAAAAAATGAATTCATACATCAAATATTTTTAGGAGCAAAAACAATTATGTTCGGTAAAGCAGGATTAGGCGGCTTGATGCAGCAAGCGCAAAAAATGCAAGAAAACATGAAAAAAGCCCAAGCAGAATTGGCACAAACACAAGTCAATGGCGAAGCAGGTAACGGTTTAGTCAAAGTTACCGCAACGTGCAATCATGTGATTCACAAAATAGATATTGACCCCAAATTAATCGCACAATCAGTTGATGACAAAGAAATGTTGGAGGATTTGGTGTTGGCTGCGATTGCCGATGCTTATGAAAAAGCCGAAGATTTAACGTCTTCACGTATGTCTCAATTTACGGCGGGTTTACCTGCTGGCATGGGCGATTTTTTCAAATAATTCATTTTCAAGCTGCCTAAAAATAAGGAATTTTTTAAGCAGCCGTACTCAACAGCTTAAAAATTAATTTGATTAAAATTAATAATTAAGTTGTTATTCTTAACCCTAACCAAAGGAAAACATCATGGGTATTTTTGATTTTGCCAAAGAAATTGGCGACAAAATTTTTCATCGCGAAGAAAACAAACCGGTTGCACCAACAGAACCCGCCGCGCAAGAAATTGCCAATCAATTGTTAGCGCGTATTCAGCAAAATGCAAATATCGCTGATTTGGTTGTCAATTACAACGGCGACACCGACACCGTTGAAA
Source organism: Simonsiella muelleri ATCC 29453 (assembly GCF_002951835.1). Classification (GTDB taxonomy): domain Bacteria; phylum Pseudomonadota; class Gammaproteobacteria; order Burkholderiales; family Neisseriaceae; genus Simonsiella; species Simonsiella muelleri. The sequence continues at coordinate 1,654,519 of NZ_CP019448.1, forward strand.
TCAAAGGCACTGCCGCTAACCAAGCCGAACGCGAAAAAGCCATTTTGGCAGTGGGTAACGTACAGCACGTTGCACACGTTGTGGATCACATCGCTGTATCTGCACCTGAACCTGAATCTCGTATGTACACCGTGAAATCAGGCGATACGCTGTCTAAAATTGCCAAAGAAATGTATGGCGATGCAAATCAATACAACAAAATCTTTGAAGCCAACAAACCTTTGTTGTCTGACCCCAACAAAATTTATCCAGGTCAAGTGTTGCGTATTCCTAATTAATTAAAATAACACGATTTAATGTTAATTTAATTACAACAACCACGTTAAGTTTTTAATTTAACGTGGTTATTTTTATTTCAGGCTGCCTGAAAGTGATTATTTTAAGACAGCCTGAAAAGCATTTTGTACCAAATGCGTTATGAAAGCTGCACATTTGATTGATTTTTTTGCTATGATAATAACCACATTGTTTGAATCACTTTAATCATAGGATTTTTTATATGAATAAAAAAATTTGCGCATTAGCAGCCATCGGTTTGTTAATGACGGCTTGTTCTCCAAAAGAAGAGCAAAAAACAGAAAAAAATACAACCGCAGCTACCAGTAATGTGGCTGATACGTGTCGCAATCCAGGCTTGCAATCCACTTTGCAAGACGATTTGCAACAAGCGATTTTGGCTGAAACACGCCGTTTGGCTGACCCCAATTGGGTTGATGTAGATAAAATCGCTACTGCTGGTTCTCAATTGAAATTGGTTTTGAACAGCATTCAAGAAAAAGATAATCAATGCCGTGGTAAACTCAGTATTTTAATTCCACAAAATATTAGCCAATTGGCTCATGAAAACGCACCTCTATTTGAAATGAAAAATTACGACACCGTCATTGAAGATAATATGGGTGATGTGAATTTCCAATTTAATGGCAGCACGTTATCTTTCCCATTGAGCTATACATTCAAAAATGGCGAATTAAATTACGATGATGAATCATTACCGACCAGTGCGCGTGCTTTGGCAATCGCATTGTTGCCTTATGGCGTGAAAGACACATTAAACGTAAATGGCAAAACCATTAGCCGTGAAACCGCCTTGCAAATCATACAAGGTGGCGGCTCTTTGGCAACCGCTAAACCTGCTAAGCAACCCAATAGCGAACCCGCCGCTGCCTCCACATCATCGCCAACTGATGATTCATCAATCCCCACAGCCACACCAAACACCAGCGTAACACCGTCTACGCCAGCGGTAACCGAGTCGCCAGAACAAAAAGCTTTGCGTCAAGCCCGTGCTGCTGAAAATGCTGCTCGAATCGCCGAACAAAAAGCCGCTGAACGCGCCGCAAAAGCCAAAGCTGCTCGCGAGGCTGCCGAAGCCGCAAAATTACAAACCAACAACACAAATACCACTAAACCTGCTAAAACCACCACTGCTGATACCACAAAAACGCCTACGGAAAAACCAAAAAATACCACAAAAAACGAAACAAAACCAAAACAAGAGATTGATTTTGTTGCACGTTCTAAACAACAAAATGCAAAAACCGATACAAAAACTGAAGTCAAACCAAGTGTCAATGATGACGAATTAGACAGTATTCGCAAGGCTCATAAAAAAGCCGATGATGAAATCAAATCATCTTGGCGAAATATCAGCCCTGAAATTCGTAAGGATTTGGTAGAAGAGCAAAAAGCTTGGGAAAAACAACGCAATCAACGTTGTCGCCAAGCTGCAAATGCAGCATCTAATGATACAGAAGCCAGCAAATTATATATGCAATGCGATACGCGTATGACCAAAGAACGTGTGAAAAATTTGCAAGGTTACAGTATTTCACAATAATTTTATGAATTTAATTCAATCAATTATTACTCAATAAATCAAAAACACCCAGCCCCAAACTGGGTGTTTTTTCAGAACATCATCATTCATTCATAGAAACTTTTCAGGCAGCCTGAAACATCAAACGTGTTAAAATGATCATTTTTCATTGCAATTCAAACAAAGGCTTTACGCGACTTTAGCATTAAAATTTGTTCCGCAAATTTTCACAAAGTAACCGTTTTTTTAACAATGAAATCAATTGCGATGATTTTTTTGCGGAACGGATAAAACGGATTGGCAGGGAGAAAATCGTGCTTTGTGGGCAGCGAGTTTTCAGGCAGCCTGAAAAAAATAGGCAGAAACGGAAATTTTCTATTTCTGCCTATTTCTTTGATAGATTTTAAATTAAGCTAAATTTGTTTCAACTTTTTTCAAGGCAGCAACCGAAATGTACGCATTTTTAGCTGCGCTTGCTTTCCATTCATACAATAGAATTTGATTGCGCACCGCACCGTTATGATTTTTTAAACCAATATGTACCCATTGCCCACCATGACGCGGCATTTCACGGATTAACTGGTCTAATTTTGGCAGCTTACCACTTTGAATGAATTCAAAAATATCATAGGCTAACTGCTTGACTGACAAGCCAACAGCCTGAATATCAGCCGCATTCCCGAAACGATGCGCGGAAGTTGGCGCACCACCTACCGCACGATTAACAGCATGAGAGCGGAAGCCTGAAGTGATGCGAATCGGAATCATGCGCCCATATTTTTCAGCCAGCAAAGCGCGGAGTTTTTCCAACCACCCTGCCAACGCTTGAATATTCTGTTTTTCTGATGCTGTGGGTTCATTTTTCAATCCAAGCCGTTCGGCTGTTTGGGAGTGCAAAAATTCACGCCACGTGAAATTTTCGGTAACCCAATCTTCAGGATTTTTTGCTGCAATTGGCGCAGGAATGGACTGAATTTCAGGCGCAATCATTGCTGCTTTCGTTAAATTATCGCAAGCAAATTCATGCGAATCACATTCTTGCAATTCTGTTTTTGTTAATTCAATTTCTTGATTTTCAAGTGTTTCTAAATTTTCCATATATTTAACTTTCTAAGTGGTTGTGAAATTATTTAATTTTTAAACGCGATAAAAATAATTGATATTCATCTTGAGAAATGACTCCTATATTTAACAAATCAACCAATTTTTGTTCTGCAAGAACATTTTCACGACTGCTCATTTTGGCTCGTTTTTCATTGGCTGATGCTGAAACATCATGTTTGCAAAAAAGAACGGCGGATAACATTACCTTTTTTTGCCACGATTTTGGCTTTATCTGCTTGTTTTTTTGTGAGTGTTTTGGCGGTTGCATTTGGGTTTTGTTGGAAACGCTGAATGTGCGTTTTAATTGCACCACGCAACGCAACAGGATTTCGCGCAAGTGTATGCATCACTCGTATAACGTGTTTGCACGCCATACCTGTTAATTCAGGATTGCGAATTTTTGGAAAAGCCGTTTCGTGGCGACCATAAGCAAATCCACCCACCGTAGCAATATAACGATACCAATAACGATGGCGACCGCAAGAACAATCAAATTTAACAGGCGATTTCATATATGCATCAAGCATTTTGTTGGTTAAATTACCGCTGTTTAAGGCTGCCTGAAAATTCAAAAATTGCACCGAAACAATGTGATGCGTTGCACCGTATTTTCGTGATGCGTTTGTCCGAAATTGAATCGTGCCATCTTTTTCAAATTTAACTGCTTGAATCGTATGTATTTCGTCCTGAGCACGCTTGATGTCTTTGCGTGATGAATGTGAAATAATCAATTGCGCAGTGATGCCACCCAATAATTTTTTTCGCTTGAAGTCTTCTTGTAAATTAGCAGCAGCACGTTGAAATTGCTTCAAATTCTGTTCGGTAAGTTGTTCGGCAAAGACGGATTGATTGGCGTTGATTTTTTCCAAAGCAGCTTGGATAACGGTTTTTTTAACACCATTCAATGCAGCCAAATTTAAAACCGATTGGCTTTCACTTCGTGCCTTGTCTTCGCGTGTGTTTTTTCTTGCGGTTGCGCGTAAATCATCGCTTGGTTTATTGGTTAAATTTTGTCCAATTTCATCACTCATACAAACTCATTCCATTGTTTTTTTGGTTATTTGTTGCGTTGATTTGTGCGGCGGTTAGGTATCGCCGCAATCCGATTTCTTGCGCCAAATCCACATCACAAAAACCGTTAATCGCGGCTGATGCGTACCAGTCGGCGCGGTTTTTGTAAACCAAACGATGCGACAAACTGGCATCCAACGTTTCATTTTGCATCACAATATGTGGAATATGTGTGTTATATGCTTGTAATTGTTGCGATTGACTACGAATGTTGCGATGCTGACGCGCAACAATCAAAGGATCAAACGGCATATATGTGAACCTCGTTTCAAGCAATTTAAAAATGAAATTATCATGCTGTTTTAATATTTCAATAGGAAAAGTTCCCATGAAAATTCAGGCAGCCTTTAACGCGGCTTTTGGCGAAAGCGTAACGATTTTTGCTGCACAAATTCATCATAAAATTGTTATTGCCAAAGTGAGTGCGTACACCGAAATTCGTAAAGATGATGTGATTTTCTTAAGCAACAACCCACTTGTTGAGGCTGATTTTCATTTTGAAATGCGTGATTTTCAGGCTGCCTTTGAGGCGTACCAAATTTTAATGCAGTCAAATAAATGCGTGATGCAAGACGATTTGGCACGATACAAACCCGAAAACGTCGTTGATTTTGACGGTCAAAAGGACAATGGAGATGGAAAATACAATATTGACAAATTGAAAAATGGGCATTGGGCTGTTTTGGCGATTTGTCTGTATTATTTTAATCAAACAAAAACCACCCAACAATTTGATAATGCAATTAATTTTATGAATGATTTGATAGATTTCTATTTAACGATTTAATTTTCAGGCAGCCTGAAACAGGAATAGCCGTTAAACAATGTAGAAAACAACTTCATAATTTCACTTATTTTTTTGGATTTTCAAATGGCAAAAAGCACTATTTTGAGTATGACAGGCGAACCGTTTGCATTGGATGAAAAGTTGATTACACAATCAGCACAAACATCATTCACGGATATTGACGCAATCAGCATTTCGCAGGTTTTGAGTGCGTTGGAGATGCCAGCACGCAACCGTCAAGAAATATACAGTCGGTATATGTATATGTCTGGCGATCCGATTATCGCAGCCGCCTTGAATTTGCACGTTACGCAATCTCTTGGCGGTCATGAAACAACTGGCGATGTGATTTTCATTGAAGCCAAACCCAATGCCACCGACGCTGAAAAGAAAATAATTGAACAAATTCAAAATGATTTGTTAGATATGCTGAATCAAAATGCTTACCAAATCGCATTTTGGGGTTGCGCATTCGGTGATGCGTATGCGCGAATATACGGCGAAAAGAAACATGGGATTTCGCATATTGAGTTATCTGAATTTTACCTGCCAGCATTTATACAACCTTTTGAATTAGCAGGAAAAACAGCAGGCTACAGAATCAATATTGAGCAAAAAATCCACACACTCACGCCTATACAACTATCACGATTAAAAATGCCACGAATGGGTTTTGTTCCGCAATATCGTATGCAATACAACTACTTCGTCCAATCAATCACGCAAGATGATGTCTCAAAGCACAAGCCAGTTCCATCTAATATTGGCGGCTCGTTTTTGGAAAGCGCGGAAAAACCATTCCTTTTGCTGCAATCGGCACTCATTGGCTTAAGTTCGGGACGGATTCTGGATAGCATCAGAGAAAGCATCATCGGCTTGAATATGAAAGACATGACCAAAGAGCAACAAATGCAGTTTTTCAATTTTTTTTCAGGTATGTTAAAGGCATCAAAAAAGCGTGCTGCTGATGCAATTGAAAAAAAATCGCCTGTATTGGAAAAAATCATTCATTTGCTGCCCGTTTGGGATGAAAAACAACTTTACAACGTGGATACTGGCGGTTCTTTGGGGAATCAAAATGCCAATGCGTATAGTGTTGATGATGTTATGTTTTACGCTAAATTATTGGCGGGTTCGTTGGGCTTGGATTTGTCTATGCTTGGTTTTTCTGATTTGCTGTCGGGTGGCTTAGGTGATGGCGGTTTTTTTCGTGTTTCGGCACAAGCTGGGCAACGTTCGCGATTGTTAAGACAAGGTTTGACTGGCTGGGTTAATCATGTTATTGATGTGCATTGCAATTACAAATTCAATGGCGTATTTCAGTCTGCCAATCGTCCGTATGAAGTTGTTTTCAATGGCGCAACATCTGCTCTTGAACGAGAAAATCAAGAAACGCGTGAACGCAAAAACGCTGCTGCTTCAGTCGCATTGCAAAATTTCGCAAGCGTCAAAGAATTGGGTTTTGATGAAAATGCGATAACATTATTTGTCAAAGACCAAATGGGATTTGATGAAGATGATGCAAAAATCTATGCTAAGTCAATGGTTTTAAGCAATAATGAAAACGAAGAGGTAGAATAATTAATATATTCAGGCAGCCTAAATATGCAGGCTGCCTGAAAATTCAAATCGTGGTTGGTGGCATAGAAAATGCAAATTTCCGCATATATTCAATTCGATAATTGGTAATATCGCTTTGAATTTCTGCACTGCTTCGTCCATAGGGTTCATGACTGGCAACGCGGCTGCTTTCTTGAATTAATGCGCTTTCGCGTTCAGCGAATAATTCCGCCAACGGTTTAATCACACCCCATTCTGATGCGGTTAATTCGGTTTCTTTCGTGATTTTGGCTGCCTGAAAAGCCCAATCGCCGTTATCGTCAAAATCGGCTTTTTCTACCGCCAAATTGCCCCACGCTTGATACTCACGCGCCGCTTCAATAATGAATTTTTCAGCGGTGGCTTGGTCAATCAGATTCGTGGCTAAACCATCTAGCCACTGCGTAGCCAATTGGGCAATATTCATCACTCAATTCCAGGAAAATACATATAGAAAACTTGCCCCGAATACACCGTCAATTGCCCACGATTTTCCACATCAACATCAACAGGATCGAATCCGAAAAATTGTGCGTCAATAATTCGCCATTTTTGAGTATGATTATCGGGTGTGCCATGATAGATTGTGCCGCTAAATTTTGGGCGTTGCGACACCGTACGCGTGGCTTGGGCGCGTTCCAAAAAGTCGCGTGCATAACCTGAAGCCGTTTCAGATAATGCGCAAGCACCACGATGATCAAAGCGTGGAATTTGTTGCGTTCCTCCTTTAATACCGCCAACCATTGGTACTTCAATAATGTCTTCTGGCGCAGTAATCGGTAACGGAAATTGTTTGATTGACATCCTCCCCTTGCTGAAGCAAGGAGATTCCTACTGCGGTTAGCGATGTTCTGCCAACTCGCTTCGGTGGGTTCGTGTTGCTGACAACCTTACTGCATTGTTCACTTCACACGCGCTACGGACACGTCCTGCCCTGATTTTTGTTTTAGGCTGCCTGAATGGCTTGCCCACGTTTCAATATATTGATTGCACCGACTACATCAGCGTTGTTCTGATAGCCGCATTCTACGCATTCAAAATTCGCTTGCGTTTGGCGGTTGTCTTTAGCGGTATGTCCGCAGCTAGGGCAACAACGGCTGGTATTTTGTGGTGGAACGGCAAACAAAAAGCCACCATTCCAAGCCAATTTATACGCCAACTGTCGTCTAAATTCCGCCCAAGACTGGTCTAAAATTGCGCGATTTAAACCTGATTTTTGTTTGACGTTTTTGCCGTGCTGTTCAGCATCGCCTTTTGCTGACTTAGACATATTAGCCACTTGCAAATCTTCAACATACACAATCGCGTGGTTTTGGCTGATTTTGCTGCTGATTTGATGCAAGTAGTTTTTACGAATATTGCTGATTTTGTGGTGTAATTTGGCAATTTTGGCTTTTAACTTTTGCCAATTTTTAGAAAATTTAGTCTTGTTTTTAAAGCGTTTTTGCAGTTTAGCTAATTTGCCTTTAAGGTTTTTGAACGCGTTAATCGGCTCAAAATATTCGCCGTTGGACAAAGTTGCAAAACGCACGATACCCATATCGATACCGATTTCTCCGCCGTTGGGTTTTGGCGTTTCCGTCTCAAATTCTGTTTGAATGGAAACATACCACTTACCGCATTTTTGGCTGACGGTTACATTTTTCAGGCTGCCTGAAACATTTCGGCTATTGCGATAACGCACCCAACCAATTTTTGGCAAATAGATGCGGTTATTTTGTTGTTCCAATTTGCAGCCTTGCGGAAATCTGAAACTGTCTTTTTCGCCCTTGCGTTTGAATTTTGGAAAGTCCGAACGTTTAGCGAAGAAGTTTTTGAATGAATTTTCTAAATCTTTGAGCGATTGCTGCAAAACTTGGCTGTGGCAATCTTTGAGCCAAACTAGCTCACGTTTCCATTCGGGCAACAGATTAGCTATTTTGGTGTAACTGAATTTAAATGATTTATCTTTTTGATATTGTTCATTTTGATACGACAAAGCCCGATTGAACACGAAACGCGAACAACCGCAAAACTGTTTCATTTTGCGGATTTGTTCGCCGTTTGGCATCAGTTCAAATTTAAAGGCTTTGAGTATCTGCATGATTTCATAGATAATGGGATTTTTGATTATTTTACACTTGGTCTATGGAAAAGGAAACCGATTTAAGACGTGGAAGACACGTTGTTTTTAACTTACACGTTCATTTAGTCTTTGTTACCAAATACCGCCAAAAGGTATTCACAAAAGAGATTTTGGACGATATGCAGCAGATTTTTGAAAGCGTTTGTTCTGATTTTGAAGCGCAACTGGTGGAGTTTGACGGCGAAAACGACCATGTTCATTTGCTTGTGAATTATCCGCCAAAAGTGTCCATTTCTAAACTCGTGAACAATTTGAAAGGCGTATCCAGCCGTATGATTAGACGAAAAAATTACCCCAGTATTCGTGAGAAATTGTGGGGCGGTGCGTTGTGGTCTCCGTCTTATTTTGCAGGAAGTTGCGGCGGTGCGCCAATTTCTATTATTCGGCAGTATATTGAGCAACAAAATACGCCTGACTGAATATCATCGGTTTTAGGACTGCTTCGCAGTCCGCGCCTTATATCTCCGCCGTGAACGGCAAAGTTTTACGGCGCAGCCTGATAAATACGTTACATCAGGCTCTCCATCAATCACGAACATATATTCGCTGTTAATGGATTTTTCACCTAATGATTTGGTTTTTTGATATACGTCAAAAGCATTTTTAATACTAAACATTCAAAAACTCCTAATCAAAAACTGATGTCCCTTTAAATAGGGATTCATCATAACTATTTGTATTACTTTTAAATAATTTTGTTGATTCGTTAATCGCACTGCTGATTGTGCTACTGGCAGCCGTTGTACTCATTTTAGAAATATCTGCAAAATCCATAGAACGTAACGATTGTAGTGAAACTTGCACTTCAAGGAAAATATCCCCCATTGGACTATAAGGTGCATCAAGAGGTTTGCTAATACTTTCAATAACCATCGGTGGATAAGTTTCGCCTTTGTAAGACAATTTCACGTATTTTGGCGCAAGACTCGGAAAAAATGTAGCATACCCCACATTTTTAGCAACATCACTCATGCCGCCACTCTCATCGCTATTTTTGACTGCATCACTGGCAGAATGAAGTGCTGTTTCTGCTAATTCTGCTGGGTATGCCATTTTCAACAACGCTTGATACGGAGCAGCAACTTCACTTTGTGGGTCTTGCCATGCGCGAAAAATCAAGGTCATGCTGACTTTCAGCGGCGAATGCCCCGAATAAACCTGCGTACTGTTTAATTTGGTAATGCCGCTGCGCCCCTCGACAGCATCTGAAAACGCTTGAAATTTGTTATCCGAATTTTTTTCTTCAGAACTTTCGCCAATAAGTCCCAACGCTTGACTCAAGTCCGCAATGCCACCTGTTTGCGCCAATCCCATTAGCGACATTTTCTCACTTTCGGCTGACATATTTTCAAATGGCGAAGCCCAATTAAATGATTGTTCTACGCTACCTTCTTTCACGGCTGCCTTGAAAGAAGCTCCGCCATCAATCGGTGCGCCGTCTTTGTCGCATTGTGTGAAATTTGCAATCAGATTTGGGTTGAGGCTGGCATAATTTGATGACGGCGCATTTGTGGTGCTTGCCAAACCCAAAACCGTTGAAACAGCGTTTTCTAACCATGTTGCCATGTGCTTTTATCCTTTCAGGCTGCCTGAAAAAATTACAAATCCATTGCTTTGCGCCGTTTCAAAGATTTCAGACGTTTGGCGCGTGCTTTTCCCGAATGCGCTTTGAGTTGCATTTTTTTGATTGCTGCTTTTTGCTTAGCGGATAATTTCACCGTGCCTGAAATGCGTTTGCGAACAATGGTTTTCACACCGTTGCGAATCGCGACTGTGCGCTTGTAAGTTGCGTCCATCACGGCTGAATCGCTGTCTTCATCAAATTCAAATGCGGCGGCGTTAATGGCTGCCATTTCTGCATCTTCGCCATCCACACCCATATTGATTAAAAATTCGTGAATATTCTCGGCTGCCGCTTCATCGCCATCATTAAGCATCGCTGCAACGTCTTCATTATTCACACCTTGTGAAATCAAATAGTCTGAAGCAATACCGTATGCCAACTCCAACACATCTAATTCGTCATCGTCCAAATCCCCATTTTTGTCCGCGTCAACCGTACCAATCATGATGGCATCAAAACGGTCTACAAGCGTTTCGCCTGCGTCTAAATCGCTGTCATCAGTCTCCAACCACGAAGAGATGCCACCAGCAACATCTAATTTCAATGTGGATAATTCAGCAGCCGCCATATCGTCTTCAGCGGAATAATTCAAACCGTCAAATGTAGCTTGCGGTGGATTATTTTGTTTAAGGCTGCCTGAAAAAGCAGCTTGTCGCATTTGGTCAAGAATATTCATGAAAAAAATCCCTTTTGCTATGATAGAAAACGGTATTTTCTAATAACAAAAGGGATTTTTAGTTAAGTGTTCCTGTTTCAGGCAGCCTGAAAACTTGCTGCCCACAAAGCACGATTTTTTTGATTATCGTCCCTACCAACAAGCCATTTGAAATACTCTTCAGGATTAAAGATTATTAATTTTGCTCCAAAATCAAAATGTAGTGTTCTTGCAACACTTTGTGTGAAACGCCATTCTAAAATGTTCTCACAATATTCAGGTGCTGAATAATAAATAACCGAAACATGATTTAAATTCATACCTTGTGTATCAATTAAATCTCGAATCATTTCTTGTCTTCGATTCAAAAGCGCGTTGATATTATCAATAATATCGGGATTAATAGTCCGTTCGCCCTTTTCTAAATATTGCCAACCTCGCAAAGACATTTTGCCCAAGTGAACCGCTGCCTCATTGGTTTTTAATCCTAACAAAATACGTGCATTTTTTAATTCTATTGGTGTCATATATATGCTCCTATTTAAAAAAGGCAGCCTGAAAAAAAAAGACTGCCCTCTTTATTAGTTTTCACATTCTGCATAAAATTTTTGCAGATATTGTTTTGCTTTATTAAATTCTTCTAAATCATCTTCAAGAGTGAAGCCATAGCAATTTTCAACAAAATCATCAACTTCTGTGTTGTCAATTTTAACTAATTGCCCAGCTGATGATACTTCAATTTCACAAATATTAAACAAATCGCTATAAGAGGAAGTATAATTTTTCTCTACCCAATCTTGGACAGAAGCACAATTTTCTTCGCGAAGCTTTTCTTCCCATGACTTGCGTTTATAGCCATTCATTTCATCGTTAATTTCTTCAACTAAGCAGTATTTTTCCGCTTGCTCTTTTGTATTAAAAAGAGCACGAGCAGTGCCGTCGTATGAAACATGAAATTTAATTGAGTTATTCATTTTTTATCTCCTAAAAATTAACTGACTTCATTATGTCGTCTGTTGATGTTCGTATTATGTTCGCTTTTGCGAACAAATGCAAGTGCTTTTTTAGAAATATTTTATTAATTTTTGATTTTATTAAATATTTTTTTAATGCGCCGCGTTGAAAAAGGTTGAGACCAAGCTTGCTTAATTGAAAAAAAACTGCCTGAATCATGAATCAGATTCAGGCAGTTTAAAAATCATCAGATTTTCTCTTCCATTTCTTCATCGTACAAAACATATTCGCGGTTATCGTCTTCTTCAAGCGTGAATTTTGTATTGCCTTTGAAATAGGTTTGGCGGTACATTGCAGAAAATTTTTCAGCAGCAACAATGGTATGTGCTGGCGTTTTGCCGCGATATTCTGCCACCATTTCAGCGTCTACATTGTCTGCATCAAATGAATAATTTGCCTCAATCAATTCTTGTTTAACCGCCCACCAATATACGCCAAATTCTTGATAAGCATACGGATATTTTTTCAGCCGATTAGCCACCACTTCAAGCGCAAATGCGCCCAAATCCGATTTGCCTGTATTTTGTTTAAGTTTAGCGGCGGTTTGCGCGACTTCATTATCCCAATCTTCTTGGGTTTTAAAAAAACGGTAAGATTTTAGCATGGTGTTTTTTCCTTATTTTACGTGAGATGAATGGTTTCAGGCTGCCTGAAACAGCCCGAATTTCACATAATCACATCAAAACGTCAATAGATTATTGATTGCCCACCCGAATCTTCTGAATATCATCAGGCAGATAATCTACTACTTCGTCAAATTCTTTGCTTGGGGCATAACCGACCCATCGGTATGGTTCGTGGCTTCCATATTCTTTACGTTTAATGAATTGACGAATCAAAAGCGTTTCACGTTCTGCTAATTCTTTGAAAATATCCGAATAATTCGCATCATCTGGTGTGATAATGATATTTTCTTCTTCAGAAAAATGATTCAAATCATGATTGTATCCACCTGCGGAATTTCTGTTGATTTTTTCGCGCGGATAGTATTCAAACACCTTGTAATCATTGTGATTATTCATTTTCAAAATACAAATCGTACCGTCAGGCATTTTGGCAACTGTTTTGTTTTGAATGAATTTTCCATGATTCACTAAGTACAGTTCGCCTTTTTGCAAAATTTCAATTTCTTCCAATGAAACAGCACCATCTAAACCAACCGCATTTTTTGCGCTTTTGCCAGCGTTTTCGCGCAAACGCGTTTGCTTGTCGGTTTCGTTTTGCCAAACAGTGTATTCACGGTGATTTTCAGGCAGCATGAAATTTTCATCGTTGCGATAGTCCCAAATGTGAGTTTTAACAAGTTTGAAATCAACCATACCATTTTGAGCCGTGATTTTTTCAATAATCGGCGCATTTTCCACGTTTAAATAAACACCTCTGTATCGATCATAATTGCTTTTTCGTTCGGTTTCCAAACCACTGAATCGCTCTGCCCACACTTCCATTTTTAAGGACGCTTGTTTGAAAGCAAATTCGTTTTTCTTGCTATCGTTTTTATCGTGATTTTTCTTGGCAACTTCAAAAGCAGAAAAATCTTTCAGCATTTTTTCAATTTCTTGAATCAAATAATCGCGTGGTGTAGCATTGTTTCTTAGCCATTCGTTCGCTGATTTCATGATGCCCACACTGACTGCTTGAGATTTGACTGCCATTCGGTCTAAAGCATCTTGTTTGCGTTTGGCTTGTTTTTTCAATAAAGCTTCAAATTCAGCCGCTGAACCATCAAAATTAATCAATTCATCGATTTCTTCTTTTGTTTCTCCTTGTCCGATTTCCGCGTAACCGCTTTCGTTTTCTGCCTTGCTCATTACGCTTTCAATCCAATTGGATTTGCGGTCAATCGTTGTTCGGCGGTAGGTATCAAAAGTGCCGTCCGCTTCGTAGAAGTATACATTGACTTTTTCGGCAGTGTTGCCTTGACGAATGCCGCGCCCATTGCGTTGAGTAATGCTGTCGGGTGTCCAATTCAATTCCAAATGATGAATGGCTTGACAGCCTTTTTGCAAATTGATGCCCACTTCTGCCTTTTTGTTCGCAATCACAATTACATAGCCATTTTCTTCATCATCTGAATTGAAACGCTCTTGCACATCAATGATTTCATCGGGGTCTGAATTGAATTTGCCCGAGATGAATGTGATTTTTGATGCAGGAATACCGCAATTTTGCACAATCGCACGTTTGATTTTGGTGTGCATTGCCAAGCTTTCTACAAAGATGATTTGTTTTGCAAATTTATTTTTCAGGCTGCCTGAAGCGTCTTTGTAGCGAATATGTGCTTGCTCTTTTTTCACATTTTCCAATAACGCAGCAACTTTCGGGCTGATTTTGTTACCAATATGCACGTTTGCTGCATCAAGCATATTTTCAAGCTGCATCTGAATTTCAAACACATCACAATTCAATACAATTTTGCCATCTTCCAATTTTGCGCTTGCTTTGACGGTGTATTCAATATCATCATCAAAACCATCATTGCTTTTTTTGACTTTCTGACTCACGACACTGTCAAAATTGGTAGGCATATCATTTGTTTTGAATGTCTTGGATTTTTGGTTAAATTCATCAACAACTTTTTGCGCGGATTTTTCATCTTCAACAAAATAAGTTACCGTGCCTGTATTCAATTCCAAGTCTAACAACGCTTTGGACATTCGCGTAATCATACTGAATGGATTGGCTAGCAATTCGTTTGTGATGCCGCTATCCAACATATCTTGATATGCGCGATATTCCATTTCATTAACCGTTACGCCAACCATAATATCTTTGTTAACTTGTTTCATTCGTGCAATGCGGTAGGCGGCTTTGTATTTGGCTAATTCTGCTTTTGTTTGTGCATCAAGTTGCACGCCATCTGAAAGCATTTCACTTTCCACTTGCTTGAATGATTTGCCTACGTCTGCTGCTTCTTTCACATCTGCCGTGTTTTGGATTAACGATTGAACTAAAGTCAAATTTTTAATGCCTACAAGCGATTGAATAGAAACTTCTTCTCCAGTGATGTTTTGGTCATCACGATATGAAATTTCACAAATTGCATTAATGAAACCATCTGAACCGTCAATACCGCCCAACATCGCTTGATTAACACGTTCTTCGCCAACTGCTAAACTCATCATTGAATAGATTTCAAGCGGTGAATTGGTTACAGGCGTTGCGGTTAACAACAAAACACCGTCCTTGCGCGGTTGATTTTTTCCACGCAAAAACCACGTCTTCACATTCATATCAATCGCACGATTGGACTGACTGCCAGCGGAAATACCTTTCACACGATTGTTTTTAATGGCTTGTTTCGCGTTTTTGTAGTGATGCGCCTCATCAATAACCAGTGCATCAATGCCTAAATCTTCAAAAAACGGCGCATTGGTTAATTTTTCGCCACTCAAAATAGTATCAAGCAAATTTGCACCTTTGGCTTGTGCTTTTTCATTTTTGGCGGCGTTTTGTTTTTCTGCAAATGAGGAATCCACTGAAGCTAAATACTCCACATATTCTTGCGCCGTTTCTTCACGCAAACGGATTTTCTCAAATGCTTGTTGTGTCATGAAAATTTTGTTGTGCTTATTCTCTAAAACACGGTTCAAATCACGCGCATAATTTTTGCTGTTCACAACAAAATCGCCGTTTTTGTCCACGTCAGCACCAATGAATAAGCAGTTTTCTTTTTCAGGCTGCTTGAAATATTTGCTGCTTTCTTTTGCCCAATTACTCAAAACCGCATTTGGCACAATGAAACACACTTTCTTTTTCGTACCGGTTTCCAATGCGTATTGCGCGGTTGCCAGCGCGGTAACCGTTTTGCCCAAGCCTACGCCAAAGCTATTAATCCCACCAAATTCACGAGCTTGCTTGCGAATGAAAGCATTTTGATAATCGTGCAAGGAAAATTCGCCACTCTCCCCTTGAATAGTCAAAGGACTACCGTCATCAACCGCCGCAAAACGGCGATTTTCAGGATTTTGGGCTTTGGCACGAAGATTATTCATGAATTCATCATCGGCTTTTAACCAAGTGTCTAATTCGCTGTTCCAATCGTTGATGATTTCACGGATTTTAGCCAATGCTTCTTGGTCTGTGAAATGGTCAAATTGGGTATTTTGCAACGTAATATTGCCTGTTTCCAAATAGTTACCAATGCGTTTTAAAAGGCGGTCATTGTCGGTATTGGTAGAGCCGTTGATGGTCAAATAGAATTTGCCATTATTCGGATTTTGTTCACGGTACAGCTTCATACGCGAAACGCCACGATTAACACCTGTTTCGCCTTTTGATGACATCGCTGCGATTTTTTGCTCTAAAAATCTTGAGATTAACGCTTGGTCTACAAATTGAGAACGTACATCAAATCGCATCTTACCGACATCAACAGCAGGCGCACGATTGAATGCCATTTGGCGCATTTTTTCCAATTTGGCGCGGATTTCTGGCGTTTTGGCTGCCTGAATATCAGCATCAATTTTGTCCAAGCAATCTTTCAGGCTGCCTGAAAAATAATCGTCTGCTTTCATGGCTTCTGTGCCATCTGCATTGATGCACCAATCATCGTTTTCAAGTGGATTAATGCCCAATTCACGGACTTTTTCAGACGGCAAGGCAAGCGTACCGTTTAGATATTGGATTTGTTCTACTTTCTTTTCGGTCGTTAATTCAGGCGTGTCTAACACCGCGCTTTCGCCTTTCCATGCGGCGGAAAAACCTGTTTTGCGGTCGTAATGTAAGTTAATTGCCTGAACTGATTTTTTATGTTTATTCAATGCTTTATCAAATGAGACACGCGCTTTCATGGCATCGGACAAATCCGCGTGGTCTTGGGTTTGGTCGCGTCCACTGAAATTATCCATAACGTATTGCACCGACAAACCAACCACCACACGCTTGAATTGTTGTTCTCGTTTGTTTTCAGCTACTTTTGGCAAATCGCGAATAAGTCCAACCGTCCAACTAGGCATCGCGCCATGTTGCGCGGTACGTGTTAAATATTCAGCCGTTTGCATGGCTTGTTTGGCGGTAACTTTGTTTTCAAACGCAGACAAAGGTGTATCCAATTTTGCCAAAATATCATTCGCCATGCTTTCGGCTTCGTTTTCACTGGCGGCTACCGCTTCAAATTTCACACCGTCAAACACATACGCTTGTCCGTTTTGGTAGATGGTGTCGCCTTGATTGTAGGCAATGGGTTGCGTTTGAGTTGTTTCCAACATATTCCAATCAATACGGCTACCTGAAAAACGTTTGATTGCGCTGGCAATATTCGCCACGCTGTCGTTATTTAATACAGCATAGACTTTTTTCTTATTACCATCTTTGTCGGTTCGCCAACTTTCTACTTCGCTTTCTTTCCCAAAAATGAATTTTTTGTTTTCAGGCAGCTTGAAATATTGTCCGTCTAAATAAGGTGTCCACATCACATTAGATGTTTTCAGAACTTCAGGATTTTGCGCTTGTAATTCTGCGATTTTTTCGGTTAATTCTGGCGAATATTTGCGGTAAAAAATCACATCGGTTGCGACATCAGCCGCCGCCGTACCAAATACGCTATTGGGCAGGCGATAAGCTCCAATAAATTCAGCTACTTGGCTCGTCAAAACACGCGCATTTGTGGCTTTGCCACCTTTGCTATCCAAAAAAGATGATGGCACAATGAACGCCGCCAAACCGCCATGTTTGAGTTTGTCCAAGCTACGCAAAACAAAATAGGTTTGCAGGTTTTCTTTTTGGAATTTACTGTCTTTGTTGCGGTGTTTTCGCAATGAAACATCGCCAAATGGCACATTGGTAACAATCGCGTCCACCGAATGATCAGGAATGGATTGCGCTTTTTCTTCAAAACTTGCCACGTCAACATGGTAGCGGTCGCTACCGTTAACCAATTGATTGACTTGTGCGCTGGTTTCGTCCATTTCCACCGCTTGCACAATGGCATTTTGTGGCGCAAATGCACCAAAAATACCACTGCCACCGCAAGGATCCAAAACTTTACCGCCTGAAAAGCCCATTTCTTCAACCGCTTGCCACATCGCCGCAGCAACAGGTGCAGGCGTGTAGTATTCGTGTGCGCTGCCTGTTTTACCGTCTCTCGCTTTTAAACCGCCACCCGAACCTGAATATTTGGCTAACACGGCTTTTTGTTCAGGCGTGATGTTTTCGGGCGCGATTTCGCCGCTGTCCACTTTGTCCAACAGTGCGAAAACGGCGTTGTTGTCATATTGGCGTTGCGTTTTGGTTTTGGTTTCGTCAAAGGCGTACAGTTGAGCAGTATTCAGGCTGCCTGAAGTTTCTTCTGAATCATTTGTTGTTACATCATTTCCTTGAGAGTCAAGGATTTGCAAAATGGTTAATGTTGCTTGGTTCTCTACAATGATTTGCGCTTTATCAAAAGTTGCAGTATCATCATGTTCAGTCGTCTTTATCTTAAAATTCCCCGCTTGGCTGTTTTCAGCTTCAATGCTCTGGAACGCGGATAAGGCGACTTTTTCTTTAATTTTTTGTGTATATGCAATCAATTCAGGCAATGTTTCCAGTTCGCCATTTTCTTTTTCACCAGCTTTGGCTTCAAGATGTAATTGATAACCATCAATTTCTACCCATTTTTGATAAGTGTGAAAGGCGACAAAATCACTGCGTTCTTTGTACAGATTTTCTCGTCCAATATACGTTCCTGTTTTAAATACCTCTGTGATATGACCAATTGATTTAGCAGCCAATTTCCCACGACGTCCATCATGAATTAAATGTTTCACGCTTTGAGCAGAATTGAAACGGATTTTTGCGCCATTAGATGCAATAATGACTTTACCTTGTAGATTGTCTTTTAACCATTGATTGACCGTTTTGCCCAAATCATGACGACTTGCATTTTCAGGCAGTACTAATTCAGGCACATCAAGCGCATCACTTGGCGTATTCAGGCTGCCTGAAGTGGCAGCTTCTGAATAATTGAGTGTTACATCATTTCCTTGTGGGTCTAATACTTGCAAAATAGTCAAAAGCGCATTATCATTTTGCGCATCGGAAACAAGTCCCCCAAAGGCATTATCCATTGTTGGATTGCTGGGGAGGCGTTTCCGATTTTCTATATCTAAAATTCGTTGTGTATAGGCAATCGTATCGCCATACGCTTCAAAACGTCCGTCTGAAAATTCTGCCGCTTTGGCGCGTAAATACACACGCATACCGCTATCCAATTGCACCCATTTTTCATACGCGTGAAACGCGACAATATTATCTTTGCGTGATTTACTTAATGGCTCTGCACCTTGATATTCACCTGTTTCAAAAACATCTGCTACAAATTGAATAGATTGAGCAGCCAATTGACTACGGCGAGCATCATGCGCTAAATGGTCAATACTCAAATTTCGATTAAAGAAAATTTTTGCACCATTTGAGGCAATAATACTTTTGCCTTGCAAGTGTTTTTTTAACCAATCATTTGCCATTTTCCCCCACTGTGCAGGCGTATTATTTTCAGGCAGCGTTTTGTCGCTCTTCACACTCAATTTGAGTTTGATTTCGGCTAATTCTTTGGTTAATTGCAAACGCGCTGCCATATTCAATACGCTCTCCACAATTTGCGTTTTCACGTCTTTTAGGCGTTTAATTAAGCCCAATTTTTCGGTTACGTTCATTTCACAATCCAATCTAACAAAAGCCGTATTTTCGTTGGAAAAGGTGTGATTTTTTCGGGCTATTCCTGTTTCAGGCAGCCTGAATTTTATGCTAGAATTACGCTAAAAAAGAAAGGATACTCTCGTGTCGCTCAACCCAAATTACCGCCTATACGCGTGGCATAGTGGCGAATTTCGCGCTACGGATAATATCGCGCAATTAGCCGCCCAAATGCCGTTTTTGAGTGGCAACGGTGCGAATATGTGGGCAACACAAGGCTATTATTTTTGGACAAATGAATACGATGCGACACAATGGAATAGACATCGCTATGATATTGTTGTCGCAAAATATATTATTGAATTTAAAGATGAAACGCATTTGTATGATTTGGTTGGAAACGCTGTGCATATTCGGCATTTTTTGAGTTTATTGGATATTTTGACCCAATATTTTCCCAAAGATGCACCACGTTACACGGTTCACGGCGTGTTGGCGTTTTTGAAAGACAATCCCGAATTGTGGCACGATGTTTTTCACGGCGTGGCGGTTAAATTGGGCGATAAGCATACATCGCGTATACCGTTTGTTACATCACGGCGCGAATATTTTCAGGCAGCCGAACGGCATCAAATTTGCATTTTTGCCAGTTGCCCCAAAGCGATTTTCCCAAAATGGACGTTGCAAAGCATCAACACGTACGAAAGGTTTTGATATGGACGATTTTCACGACAAAATGGCGCAATTTTTCGCGCAAAAATCCGATGATGAATTACGCGAAATCAATCAAACTTTGCAGCAATATAGCCGTGAAACAGGCGGCGTTTCTGTGAGTGAATGGCTAGGTATCGCGTTTCACGTTCAAATAACTGAATTTGCCGCGCCATGCTATATTCCGCGCCATTTAGGGGAAAATTATGCAGCGTAGTTTTACCTATCGCGTGTTGCAATGGCAATATCAGTACGCGCCGTCTCATGCCGATAATCCGCCTACGTTTCACGACCAAAGTATTCAAGTTATCCCTAGCGATGATAATCGCAGCGTGGTTTGTGCCTTGTTTTGCCCTATTCAAGTGAATACTGAAAATTGGCAATTAAGCGGTTTATTGGATATGCAATTTACGTTCGCGCAATTATCTGACACATCAAGAGAAACCGTTTCTCATATTCTGCAATCGCAGCAAGCCTTTATGGAAGCGGCTTTAACAGCAACCGTTAATCAGCTTATTCAAAATTTTCTTGTTCATACACCCGAAACCCAAACGCCTTGGGTGGAATTTTCTCAATTTGATTTATTTCAGGCAGCCTGAAAACAGGAACAATCAAAAACCGCATTGTCCAAAAACGGATAATGCGGTTTTCTGATTAGGGAGCGATAAAATGCTGAATATTCTAAAACGCTGTTTTGTTTATTGGAAATGCAAGAAACCCAAAATCCGCCAATCCAAAAGCGGCAAAACCTACTACGGGCTTTAACGCTGCCAATTTTTTAATAAAAATTCTTGTGCGTTTTGTTCAATACCAAACCACTCAATATTTTTAGCGTTCACGACAATCAAATTATCGTCATCATCAATCCATTCAATCAGCTTTGCCATGATTTCTGTTTGATTTTGATGAGCCGAAAGAAAATAGACGGATTGTTGCAATTTGATTGCGCCTAGTTTATGTAATTCATCGGTAAGACGATGATAATCTTGATTGGGGCGTTGCAGATCGTACATAATAATCAGATTGTATTTCATTTTAAAAGCCTTTCGATTTGTTAATGGGGATTAACATTATACCGAAAGGCTTTTTTTCATTTAGAACAATTCAGCGTAGGCTTTCATGGCATCATGGGCTAAATCTTCGTATTCGCTGCCGTCCAAATACAACAGCCAATCTAATTTATCATCAATTTCGCCGTCTAAAATTTGCTGCAAGGAATATTTTTTTGCGATTAATTCATTGGCAAATTCTCGGGCTTTTTGGACGTTTTCGTCTTCGCTTGTTTGGTCGTCTTCATTTTTCTCAGTGAAGCCGATTTGCGATAGTTTTTCTTTCAATCTATTAGCGACATCGTCTTGACTGTCTGGCGGCGTTTGCGTAGGATTATTCTCATTAGCACCGTGAAGCCCGATAGGGGATTGTGGATTGTTTCCATTTTCGCCTACCAACTCTGGCACGGTGCTATTTTCAATTTCAATCGTCTCAACCGAATTAAGCTCACGAATGGAAATAATTTCAATATTCCAGCCGTCTTTGCCATCTTCAATATCGTCAAAAACGCCATTGACACCATAAGCTTTTTTACGCAAAATAGCATTCATAGAGATTGTTTCAGCTTCTGACCGACCAGCCTTGATGTTGGAGACAGTATCGGGGGCTGAAACAGTCTCTTTCTCGTTTGCGCTATCCATAACTGCGCGACTGTGATACGCGATAAATACAAATTCGCCGTTTTCACGTTCACCAACTTTCACAACGTGATTGATTTCTTTGTTATCCACAACGACTGTATTCCCAAAATTATGGAATGCAACAAATTTACCTTTTTTACCCGAACGGTCTTTCGCTAATTCAAATTTACCTAAATATGTGCCGTTTTGTAACGTTTCAGGTACAAACGGAATAAGGCTTGCACGGATTTTATTCTCTTTCGTACCCAGTTTTAATTCGCCTACTGATACAGCATTAAATAACACCTTCCCAATTTGCGTATTAACGTATTTGCCTTGCAATTGGTCTAACACACGCCCAACCGCTTCTTTGA
Organism: Simonsiella muelleri ATCC 29453; assembly: GCF_002951835.1. GTDB lineage: Bacteria > Pseudomonadota > Gammaproteobacteria > Burkholderiales > Neisseriaceae > Simonsiella > Simonsiella muelleri. The sequence continues at coordinate 1,676,689 of NZ_CP019448.1, forward strand.
AACTTTCATCATCTGCATTTTGATATTTACTCAAATCCGTATCAATCGCAGAAACGTCAATTTCTTGCGGTTCTTCATTTTGTTTAGGACTTACAGGGGCATTATTATATTTATGAATAAGTGCGTGTGAAAACGTCCCATCAGGATTTTTAATAGTAAATTCTTGAATATCTTGCACGTCTTGACTACTGTTTTCACTATTCAGGCTGCCTGAATTTTTAAATTTTTTCTCCAAATATCGCGCAAAATTTTGTTCAGATTTGGTTTCTAATGCATAACCTTTGTTATCGCTATCCCATAAAGTTACCGTTTCTACATCAATATATTCATCTAATTTACGGCTGTATTTTTCCATTGTTCCGTTGCGGACTACGCCATTTTTCAATTTGATGATTTCTTCAATATGTTGGGCAGTAGTTTGAATTTTGCCTAAAAAATCTACTTTTTTATTCAATACTTTAAGTACCAAACCTGCATCACGCACAGACATATTTTCAGACGCAATCCATTCTTTGATAATCGTATTTTGCGCATCTAATTCAGCTTTTTCCTGCGCCATCTGCCGCTCACGTTCTGCTTTTTGTTCATCAAATTTTTGTTTGCTTTCATTAATTAATTTTTGGCTTTCTCGGTCGCTAGCCAAATAATCAGCATATTCTTGGAAATCTTCATTTGTTTTCAATTCATTACCTGCCAAATTGAAAACAAACAAATTCAAATTATCCCCTTGACTTTCATTATCCGAATCAATATCATCTAGCGCATAGTCGTTTTGGTTAGGAACAACATTCCAGCTTTTGGAGCTGGGGGTTCTAGTACTATCCAAAACGGCTTTTTGTTCGTCTGTCAAAACAACATCATAATGCAGCAAACCTTTTTCATCTTGTTCAATCACAATTTGAATAGGAAAACTTTCGCCATTCACTTTTGAAGTATTCCACAAACGGAAATAATGCGCGATGTGTGGTTTTTCAGCTTGTTTGCCATTTACTTCAAATCCACTGCCTACGCTTTTTGCTGTTGCAATTAAATTTTCAATATTGGCAAGAATTTGTAATTTCACAGGATTAGCAGAATACCGAATCATCTCATCAATACCTCGCTGACGGATTTCAATATCCGCATCCAAATGATGATTGAAAATCCATTTGCCGCGCAAACGTTCTAAATGCTCACGCGTAGCTTGGCGCAATTGTTTCACGCTTTCAGTATTACTTAAATCAAAATTGCCCAATTCTTGACCTGTTAATTCATTTGCGTTTTTATTTAACTCATTCAAAATACCTGACTTTCTGGCATTCTCAAACAAGAAAAATTTACGCAATTTGCTCAGGCTAATGCTTCCATTTTTATCATGAAATCTTTTAGGATTTCTGATTCCATTGATAATTTCTTGCCCTAAATAATCCGCTAACGCTTGGTAATGGCTTATTTTTCCCTCATTTAAAAAATCGGGCAAGCGGTTTTCAGCCAGCCAGTTTTTCAAGATTTCTGCTTGCTCTGAATTTAAGTCATCAAAATAAGTTTGCACAAAATTTTCGGCTTCATCAAAAGTCGCCTTGTCCGCAGTCAATGGAATATTTGAATTAACTAGCGGTTTTTTTTCATCTTTCAGGCTGCCTGAATTTTTCTCGCGCACTTCCAAAATTTCAATGAAAATATACGGTTCATTATCTTGCGCTGCATCGTAAATGGCTGTATGATTGTTGCATTGCGATGTGGACGTAGGCTCAACCTGAACCGTAGGGCGATGCGGAAGTTGGGAGATACCCGATACATCATTAGCACTATCGCCAGTAAAAGAAGTCGGATTGTTTTCGGCTTCTTTTATTTTTTCTGCGTTCTTCATTGCATAAGCAATCAAGCCATCTCCTGCAACCAATAATCCATTTTGCAATTCGCCTGCTTTCACTTGCAAATTCATTTTCGTGCCATCTTTCAATTCAACCCATTTGCGGTAGGTATGGAATGCCACGAACCCATCTTTTTCACGTGCTTTGTATAATTCTTGGCGTTCAATGAATTGCCCCGTTTTTAACACTTCAACTGCAAATTCAGCAGCTTGTAAAGCCAAACCATTCTCACGTTGCATAATGTCATTGGTAATATGCCCTGTAGATTTGCCACTAAATCGTACGGTTTTACCATCTGATGTGGTAATCGTTTTGCCTTGCAATTGTTTCAAATACGTTTCCAATGCCTTACGGACTTCTTTTGCAGTGGCATTTTCAGGCACATTCAATGGCTCTAATGCACTTTCGTCTAACGGTTCAGTTTTCAGGCTGCCTGAATTATTCCGCGCTTCAATCTGCGCATTCAATTCTTCCAAACGCGCTAATTTTTGCGCCTTTTCGCTTTCCAAACGCGCCAATTCTTCGGTTTCGGCGGCTTTATTGGCATTGGCTTTGGCAAAACGCGCGGTATTTTTCTCCACCAACGCCATGACACGCCGCGCAACAGTAGGCAAAGGCAAATCTTTGCCATTTTCTTTGGCAACTACAATCGTGATATCTTTACGGTTCAACAGCCATTTCCAGCTAATTAACACATCATCAGGCGCGATTTTGGCAGGCGTTGTGTCGGGATTGTGGAACAAAACCGATACCGTTTGTCCGTCCGTCATTTCATACATCACTGCAATATTGGTTGTACCGTTTTTTTTCATTGGCGCAGAAATCTGAATGCCATTTTCCACAACTTTCAGGCTGCCTGAAGTGCGGTTTAACGCCAAACCCAATAATTGTGCGGTTTTTTCTAAACGCTTGTTTTCTACTGCCAGTGCATCAAAAGCAGCCTGAAATTCAATTTGTGCGCCGTCTTGTTCTTCATCAAAACAAATCGCATCAAGCGTTGCCGCTTCGGTTAATTCGCCATATTCATCGGTTTTGCGCATTTCGTAGATAAATTGTGCGGCGGTTTTGTCCGTCCAATTTGTGTTGAAACCTTGTGTCATCATGTCTTCGTTCTCGTTGTCAAAAGGAAAAGATTGTGCCGTAACAGGCGCAGCGTGATTGCCAAATTGCAACCACCATTTGAGCTGTTGCATCGTGCAAGAGAAAATTTCAGGTGTATTGCCAGTTGTCAGACGATAAGCATTAATTGCTTGTTCTTTATCGTAAAAATCCAACATGACCTTATGTTCATCAAAAAATCCGCCGTGATACTGATTGATGATGTACGCCATTTTTGAATTTGGAAACAAGCCGCGATAAACATCAATCGGTTCGTTATCTGCTCCGCGCGTCTCTGTTATATAGCCATAATCGGCGGCGTATTGCCGTGCCTTGCCGTTCTTGATGCGGTATTGTCCGCGCGTGATTTCAATTTCAATTTCCATAAAAAACCCTTACACTTCAAATACTATTGAGTGTAAGGGTTCTGTTGTGTTTTTTTGGGCTGTGTTCCTGTTAAGCTTTGCCAGTGGCAAACACCACTGAATAACTCGCACCGCCTATATTGATATACAAATCCGCACTAAGTGTTACTTCACGCGCGATTTCTGCCACCATTAACCGCGCTGGCAACACATTATTCAAGCCATTGCCAATTTCAGTTGCAAAATAGCCAATATCATCAAGCAATTGAACGCGTAAGCGACTGGTTAAAAAATAATCACTTTCTTGATGTTCCAGTTGGGCGATTTCAGGCAGCGTGGCGCAACTTTCGGGATAGCTGCCGTCTTTTTTGCAATACAATGGCAAAATTTTAAAATCGCTCCCCCAAACGCAACGGATAAAAGTTTCTAAAAATGCCGTGCCACGTTTGCCATTCAAGTACCGCCAAGCCATGAGTAAATAACGCATTGCATTTTCTTCTAACGCTTCGGTATTGAAATTCGCTACATTTTGAGAAACAAGATATTGACGCAATAAGGTTCGCGAACCCAAATGCGGCGCACCGTAAACATTCACATCATTGAATCTTCCTGAAAGCTTGGCTTTAAACAAAGCAATCAATAACGCGAAAAACTGCGCTTCTACTTCTCCATAACGATGCGATTTAACCAATGGCAACAACTGCCTATCAGACTTGCGTTTTTCCTCAATAATGACAATAGGATTGATTGGCTTAATATTCCCACTGTCATGATTGCTGTTGTCTTGGTTTTCTTCTTCACGCCCAAACGCCAACGGAAAAGTTGTACGGTTTTGCGTGGTTTTGAATTGAAGTGGGTATGTTGGCATGATTAACCTATGATTGGTTTGCGTTTATCCCATGCGACTGGGCGATAATTGCTGTCGTGGTTGTCCAACGACATGATGATGTATTCACGGTTTGGATTCAAACCGTTAATGCGCCAAGTGCCGTCCGTATCGCTCCAAGTGCTGGCAACAAAACGCAAACTTTGTTGCTCTAGTACAAAAACTTTACGAACCGCTGGTTGATTATCAACCGTAACAATATCCGTCAAGCCTGATGAAAAAAAACCAACGCCCCCCGAAAACCCACACGACATAAAACCACCTTGCAAAATATTACCCAAGGATTTCATGTTGTAACGGCGTGTATTGCTTTTAAACAAAAAACCGCCTGAAATAATTGAATGACTCATACGCCATTGTCCGCCCAGTAAGATGCATTAATTAAAAAGAAAAATCTGTCGGCTCTTCCCAATTTAAATTTCAAATAGTTATCATTGCTGCCATCAATTTTAATGACACTTCCATCAGGAAGATTATTAAGTGATTGACCACACTTAAAAAATCCTGCCAGTAATCCGCGTATGCTATCAAAAACTGTTGTGTTATTACCTTGATTATTCGACTCAAGCAAATAGCATTCAGCTGCCTGAAGACCGCCTGTAATTCGATCAGGGTATGGCGCATGACAGGAATCATGTAGCATCAGACTAATTAAATTTGCGGAAACTGCCTTTGGTGTGCCATCCCAGTGTTTCGCTATCAGCATATTGCGAGCGTAGGAATCGTTGACATAATAGTTATTAGTTACCATTCCAACAGGATAATGATATTCGTAATCGTGGTAATGTCCCGAATAGAACAATGTATTGCCAGTATCATTTGGCACGACAGTAGGAAAGTCGCCAAAAATCAAACATTCGCTGAATCCACCATCAATACTGGAAACCAATAAGGTAAATGCCTTGTCATGCCCAATCAAAAACCACTTCCCAGCATTTGTACTTTGGACTTGTTCTATATAACCAAATCTACTGAAATTGTCAGGATAAGCAAAAGAATCAGAAACATCATCAATTGCACTCATGCTGCGACAACCCATGACCGTTGCGTATTTGGTTGTTGAGTTTTCAACGCGTAAAAAATGGCGATTGCTACTCACATTCGTTGAACGATAAGCCGCAGAATTACTGCCCGAATAGGCTTTTTCCCAGCCAAGTGGTTTTTTACTTCCATAACCATCAATCAAGCACGCGTCAAGCAGCGCAATCAGGCTGCCTGATTTGTTGGTTAATTTTGGCGCGTCAGAATCGGTTGATTGAAACAAAGTTACGGCTTTTTGTTTGGTATTTATCATGATTTTTCCTTTTAAGAATAGAGTTTTGTTGCAACAATTTTCACGCTATCGCTTGAAACATAACGGAATGTTTCAGGCAGCAAGTTGCTGCTTTGGACGCTTTCAATATCAATATCAGAAACACCGTCTTGCAATTCTGTAATATTTTCACGCAAAGATTTAACGGTATTTTGCCAATTGATGCGTTGTCCGCCTTTTCTTGCCCATGCGCTGTTTTTTCCGTATTGCGCGACCAAATACACGATAATTTTCTGCTTGACCGCCGCTTCATCGTGCATCGGTGCAAGGGTTAGTGTGATGTTGATGTTGATTTTTTCTTCTACCGCATCAACGAATTTCAAACGGTAGGAATTATCGGCTGCCTGAATAATTCGCGTGATTTGGGTTTTAGCTTCATCAATATCTATGCCGTCTTTCAAAAACGACACAAAAAGCGTGTTGATGTTGTCCACATTTGCGCCGCGAACCGCTTCTTCTTTGCGCTCATTCCACACATTCAAAAAAACAAACGGCGACAATTTGCGCTGCACCAAAAATTGAAATTCGCCCAAAAAAACCGCGTTGTTGTCGTACAGACTCGGATAATTCGTGATTTCGCGCAACTCATCAATTGAGAATGGTGCTGCACCTGCTTGAATCAAATCCGCCGACAAAATCGTCAAATCTTCTTCATGCGTTTGCATATATTCAAATTCCAACGCGGTAGCGTTGTTTAAAGTGGCGTTTCCGTTGGTGTAGCGCAAAATAAATGTGATTTCTTCGCCTTTTTCGGGAATGTAACCTGCTTTGTTTTCCAACCCAAATTGCACCATCACATTCATCATCTCATCACAAACCAAGTGATAAGCTCGTGTATTTGCGCTGACGTTGTTGAATTTTTCCGAGAATTGAAAATAACCACCGTCCGAATGTTTAACCGCAACATCCAACAAATAGCTATCGGTTTCAGGCTGTGGAATATTGATTGTGTAGAAAGATTTTTTTTCGGTTACGGTGTGGACTTTTTCGCTTAATTCGTACTGTTCAATTTGAACCGATTGCGTTTCGCCTGATGCAATTGTTGTGCCATTTGCAATTGTCCAAATTCTCCCTTTGTTGTCCAATAGCCGCCGTCCAGCGGTAATATTGTGTGTGTAAACGCCTTTGTTGATGATGTTCGCACGGTAAATCGCTGCCTTGCCATAAGGCAACACGCCACGCATCGCCGCATCTGCTAAAACCATGTTGTCTCGTGCTTTTACCCACGGTTCAACTTCGGCTAAACCCAACTGATATGAAAGCATGGCTAACATTTGTGCCATCGCACCAATTTGCTGAGTAAGCGTTACATCGCCTAACGCCAAACGCGCCGACAAGGCAGGATAATTGCCACTAGATAATTCGCTTATTGCCGCATTATAAAATTCTGATTTCTGAAAAACGGTAGACATAAAAATCACATTCCAATCAATTAAATGTGATTTTAGGGTTTCAGGCTGCCTGAATGATTTAGCGTTCCTGTTCCATTACACAGGAATTGAAATGAAACCATTTCATTATGCTGCGAAAATACATTTTTTATTTTTCAGGCAGCCTGAATATGCTGACACAAATTCCACACGCAATAAATAAATCCAGTCGTCTTTTAACTTTGCGTCATCCAAATGCCGTTGATGTCTGGGTGTACCGCAAAATATTCACGCGCCAAAATCCTGAAACTTTAGGAGGAGCATTAGTATTGTCCAATGAAGATGAAGATGAATATGAATTAATCAAAATTGGCGAGGGTAAAATGTTGTTTTTAGGACGTATTTCAGGCAGTGATTTTGCTGTTAATACGCTTGACTATGGCGAGAATGATGTCGTAGCGTACATTGTGCCACTTAATGAAAACGAGTTTGAACCGAAAAATGATGACCGCATCATTTGGATTGGTCATGGTTTTGCCAAACATTACCAAATCCATGACACAGCTTCATCTATCCAAATGCCGATGGCGCGTATGACGGTTTTCCATTTACAACCGCTTGAACAGCCTTTTGATTTTGAAAATGGAGACATCACTTGAAAAATAATATTGGAAGAATTCTGCCTATCAAACAATCATTTGTTGAGCATTTTTTAAAAGGTATAGATGAAATCATTCCTGTCAATGATGAAATGCAAAACTGGTTGAATCGTGATAGAAGTCTGCGTGCAGTGATTTGCGCTGACCGAATGGTTGATGACGTTGAAAAATTGCTGAAAAAATACCACGACACCGCAAAAGGCAGTGAAAATGGCATCAACGCACCTTTGCCAATTGTATTAATAGCTTTTGCTAAAGATGCACAGCCAATTTCAGCCGACCGTAACCGCGCTTTGCCCAATCCTCAATACGCGCAATTAGTTGAAAATGGCGAATGGTATAAGATGCGTTCTGATTTTGTGGAGCAGCGTGTTCAAATCGCGTTTTTAAGCCACACAAGCAGTACAGCAAAATCAATGACTAGCCAAATGCGCTTGTATTTTTCAAGGTTCAACCAATACCGATTTCCGATTAAATGGCATTTTGGCGGTTATGATTTTGTGCTTTCAGGCTGCCTGAACGAAATACCTGTTTCTGACGATTTGGCAGATTTGCCAGAACGCACGAATTTAACTATTTTGACGTGGACACTCACGCTTGAAGTTCAAATTCCATATTTGACTGCGCCCATGCCACACACTTTTACTGCTGATGGCAAAATCAAAGGTTACTCAGTCATTGAATCGGTTGATTTGACAACCCAACCAAAGAAAGGAATTTAAAAAATGTCTTTATATCCTGCGGTGATACGTGAATACGATGCAACACGAAGAAAGGTTCGCATTGAGATTATAGGCATGACTGATGGTGATAATTTGCTGCCTGAAAGTGATTTGATGTATTCACTTGGCGACAAATCCAGTCATACTGAAATTGAAATTTTGTCTGGCGATACGGTTTGGGTGGATTTTTTGGCAAATGATCCACGCTATCCAATTGTGGTAGGATTTCGTCCGCCTGAAGTGGGAAACGTTGTAGGTTGGCGACGATACCATCATCAAAACATTGAATTGTCTGCCGATAGCGAAATGATTTTAAAAGGGAAAAACCTCAAAATTCAATTTGAAACCATTGAAACCACTGGTACAACAACCAACAACAGCCAAATCACAAATAAATCTCCAGTCGTTAATGAAGAAATTGTCAGCATGAATGCTGGCATGAATAATGGCAAAGGTGGAACGGTATCTTGCGATGGCGGCTTGAATGTTGTCAATGGCGATGTTACATCAGATGGCATCAGCTTAAAAAATCATCATCATCAAGGCGATAGCGGCGGAACAACAGGACACGCACAATAAAATTAAAAATTTCAGGCTGCCTGAAACATGAATCATCATGATGGGCAGCCTGAATTTTTTTAATATTTGATGACAGGCAAAAGCGCGACGTTTCGGGGGCGGGTTTCGCCACTGTTAATAATCTCATCTGAAGTCGCTAATCTACCAAAACTTTGATTCATTGCAGATTGTTGGCTGTCGCTGTTGCCATAAGTTGAGTAAAACGGAAACGGTTCATCAGTACGCCATTGTCTCGAAATCACTGAAATATCATCATTTCCCTGATTTAATTCGCCTATACCATGATAATGTTTTTGCATAGATTGCGTTTGTTTTGAGCCGAAGACGCGCCCCGAATCAATACCACGCCCCAAATCAATACCGCGAATAAATTCCCCACGCAAATCAGGAATATTGAATGTGGTAGAGCCGTCCCCATTGCCAAATGTCGTACCGATTGCCGCGAACAGATCTACATAAACCGTGCGAGAAATCGCCGCGCCATTGCAAATTAACCAACCATCAGGTGCTGTGGAACGCGCCACAAATTGAACCGTTGCCACTGGCACAAGATATTGTTGAAACATTTCGCGGAAATTTCTATCGGTTAGGATTTTTTCCCATGCTTTCCAGTTGTTTTCATCTTGCAAATTATCATCTGAATCATCGTTTCGATACATCAACGAATCGCCTGTATCGACAATTTGCGTACGCTGACGATTAAAACCCAGTTGAATACCTACTCCATCAGGATTGCCTGTTTCATCGGGCGCACCGACTAAATTTGTCTTGTCTCCTTGAAAACGAAACAATGCGGTATTCTGAATGGTGGAAAGATTATTAACTTCAATCAATTCAAACGCTGGATGTGTGATATTAACTTTTTTAGCAAATAATTCATGATGCGCATTTTCATCTTTGATATGTTCGTCCAATTCCACAAACATGGTAAAATTTTCCAAAAATTGAACCGTAACTTTCTCATTTGCCAAAGATGAAAAGGTCAATCCAAACACCAAAAGAGATTTTTTTAATGGAGAAACAAAATCAAAGTTTTTGCCATCTTTTCGTTTGACGGTCGCAAAAACCACACCAGAAATACCATCAATCAAATGTACTTCATTGTATGTGTATTCTTCGGTTGCGCTTGTAATTGTGCTGCGAACGGTTATTTGATTTTGACTACCAGACACAATGCCTGTTGCATCAAATCTTCCTTTTTTCACGCCGTCCGAATAAACATCTGCGTATTTGATGACAATGCTAAACCCATTCTTATCAGGAATGTTGTTTTTTGCAGCGTTAATTCCTGCTGTGGTAATTATGACACTTAATTCATCTGCCATTTTTTGCTCCAAAAAAAATAATGATTAAATCGCATTTTTCAGGCTGCCTGAAAATATTTCTCTGCCACTTGAATAATGATTTTTTTGCCATCGTCGTGGTCATCTATAACGTAGATGTTTACGGAATTGATTGGCAGCATTTTCAATACTGGAATATCCGCTCGCATTTTTGCAATAATGTAATCTGCATCAAATTGAGACATTGGTTTATGTAAGTATTGTTTTAAATCAATACCATAGTCGCTACCCAAATAACCATTTGGTGGACACGATAACCAATGCTTCAATTGTGCTGTAATGAATTCATAATTAATTGTATTGTTTGCCATTTTTTAAATCCAATGCGGCATAAAAGTATCCGTTTGCGTGAATGTCATCTGCAATTCTTCAAGTCCTTTGTCGTTACGTGAGAGTTCGTGTGGCATGGTTTGCATACGCATGGTGTAGATTTGCTCGTAATAGTTTTCATCTGGAATATTTGTTCCGAAAACAATACGAACATCAAATACATAATAAGCTGGCGGCATGAAAGTTCCATCTGATGCAGCAATCATGTGTGCTTTGTTTTCTGCCCATCTCTTGATTGTTCCGTGTGCATCGTCAAAAACATTCATACTCAACGTAGTACGACTATTTGCGCTTGGTTTGTCCATTTCCACTGCACCAATCGGTATCGCTTCGCCTTGAATATCAACTGAATTGAACGATAATTGCGTTGTCAGCAAATTGAATTGCGAATGAATGCCGCCGCCACTCGTTGGGGCAGAATGGCTGCGGTCATTGATTTCTAAAACAAAGAAATTTTTACGGCTTAAATCATCAACATTCATCAATTTGTAATTTTCCCAAACTTGACGAATGGACAAATTTCCCATGTGTTGTAAGGCGTTGTCAGCCAATCCGACATTGTCAAACGCATTCAAACCGAATGTTTTTAAACCTTTTCTTGCGATATTTTTTAATCGCGTATCCAATTTGTTTGCCACATTCATTAACGGATTGGACACGCGGCGAGTGATTTCTGAAACGCCTAAATTACTTGCGGCGGTCAGTGCGGTGTTGGCAAGCTGTCCGCCTAAATTGTCGCCTAAATTCAGGCTCTTGGTTAAATTTCCAACTGCGCCATTTAACACGCTGCCTGAAACACCTAACGCGGCTCGTGTTGCGCTACTGATTGGTTTGTAGAGAGACATTTTTTATCCTGTTTCAGGCTGCCTGAATTTGCATTTCGCGCTCGGCAATTAATGCATCCAATTCAGCAATTTCCGTTTTCAATGTTTCAATGATTTTTTTTCGGGTAGATTTCACACCTTTTGGCAATGGTGTTTTTTTCTTTGCTAGAGCCGCTTGAAACTTGTCTACATTGGCTACCCACGCTTTGACAATTTCAGAAACAGCGACTTTGTCATCATCTTGATTTTTAATTGCAATAATTTTTCCATTAAGCAACACCTGATAAATATCGCCAGTTTCTTTTACGCGCAAATCAATCAATTGACTATCGGACATGGTTAAATGTACTGTTTTGAATGAAATTGAATTTTGTCGCTTGGCTTTTTCTACGCTTGATTGGACAACTTCTGCACCAGCACGTTTGAAAATTTTCAACAATTCTTTTGGCGCAGTTTTGTCCGATACCTGTAAATCTTTTAAAATCATTTTGTTAATCCTTTTGCGAATACCGCTAAATCGTTTGGCGAAAACCGCCAGCTTTCAGGCAGCCCCAAAACGCTGCCGCACCACTCACTACAAAACCATTTTTCACGATTTTCTCGTGCCAAAATAACCACCGATAATGCACCGATTAAATCGTATTTTGCGCCTTTTGTTTGATGAAACAACTGAATAGTTGGCATAATGTATTTTTCAGGCAGCTTGATTAAATCCCATTCTGTTGGCGATAATTTCATTGTTTTCATGCGAACACCGCCATCTCTTGGGCTTGAAGTGTAACAATCCCACTCATCGCCATTGGCAACAGCCATTTCACAATGTGAATATTGTCCACGTGTGAAAAATTTAATCGCCTTGTCTTTCCAATCGCCGCGACCTTTGTATAGAGCTAAAACAATCATCATGAGTTCTCCGTTTTGATTTCAGGCAGCTTGAAAACCAACTCAATTGCGTTCAAATCGTCCCACGTTTGAGCTAAATTGATTTTGTCTTCAATCAATTGACGCTGACCTGCAATGTTCGCCGCAAGCAATGAATAAGCTGTTGCTTTGCGTAATGCTGCGTTTTTGAGTTCGTTGGCATCTACTCCGCGCATGGCAGCGATTTGATTGAGAATAGGCGTTTCTGCTTCGGGATTTTGCGCCCAAGCTCGTGCTTCTTCTGCCTGAAGAGTCCAAGTTTGGACTTCAAAATCAGGTGTGGTATTCATGCCACTGGCACTGGCAACAAGGTTTTGTGCAGCGCGATTTGCTTCTCGCAATTTGCGCGATTTGGCTGCTTGAAAATTTTGGCGTTCTTTTTCTTGTTGGGCTATTTTGTCAACCGTCCAATTCGCACCGTCCCAAATATAAACACTTTCAAAATCAGGCGGTTCAGCAAACGTTAAACTTTTGTCTAGTTCGCCGATTTTTTCCACTTTAACCGCTTTGCCTGTCGCGGTTTCATAGGCAGTTTTGCCGCGATAATCAGGAACGATTTTCCAATTGGGCGCATTCCAAAGTGCAGCTTGATTTTCGTTCAAAATGGGCGGTTCAACATCAACCGCATTAAATGGCATGATGTAACTTCCGTCTTTGGCGATTAAATCCAATTCTGCTTTGTGAACGCCAATGAAATATCCGTCATCATCAATTAAAGAAACGGTTTTGTCCCATGCGATTGTCATTTTTTGACTCCAAAAAAAACAAAACCGTATTGTTGATTAAAAACAATACGGTTTTTGAATTTGTTCCTATTCCTATTTCAGGCTGCCTGAAGATTAAGAGCGTGAATACATATTTTGCGACACGAAAATACGGCGAACAACACCATCAATCGCAATATTGACAGTAACTTGCATTTCATCTTCAGGATTGCGATCAGACGGTGCAACAGAATAAGAATAGGGCGAACCTCCTAGCTGTGTTGATGCAGTTATCCAACCGCTAGCCGCCATTGCTTGCAATTCATCTTCTAAAAACCGTTTCATTGAACGAATGGCTTCAGTCATCGGTTTTTGCAACAATGAACGCGAATATTTACCACATTTGTCTTGAATCCATTGGGAAACTTCAACTGCATTTTCCAATCGTGAAATACCGTTTTTCTTTGCGCCACTCAAGCTGTCGTCCCAAACAAAACCGCTACCATCATGATATTCAGCATACAGAACAGGATTGATGTGGTTTTTTGCCAATTCTGCTAACTCAACATCATCAGGGAAATAAGTTTGCGTGATGCTCTCGCCACTTAGATAATAATCTTTTCCAGCAATCGGTTGATTCATTTTTGCTAAACCGAAACCGTTCGTTTGTGAATTTCGGGCGCACGCGTAACCGATTTTTTGCCCAACCGTGCCATATTGATACACGCCTGACGCGTTTGTTGGGTCTTTTCGTTTGATGGGCGACCAAATCCACAAACAATACATTCCACCTTGTGCATTGTAATTAAACGTATTTTTCCAAGCAATGGCGGCGTTAGGTGTCAAGCTACCTGAAATCTCTTGCATCATGATGCGATTGTATTTTTGTGCCACACCCAATAATGTTGTAATCAGAGCGGTATTGTTGCTGTCGCCCATAATATAACGGTATTGTAATGGCGTGTTTCCTAAAGCGATTGCTGCTTTTTGATAGGCATTTGCATCAGGTGATGCGCCATCTACAAAATTCACAACAGTAGCAGATTGCGCCGTTTTGAATGTGGTTTTGTCGGACGTAGCGTTTTCATTAACATCAATTTCAACCCAATCGCCGTAGTATTTAGCTGCGACATCGCCGATATAATAGCTTTCGCCTACATCATCTAGCGCATCAACTTTCAGGCTGCCTGAAAATTGATACAATTGTTCGCCAGAACCTGTTTCTTTTCCCAAACTATCGGCATCGCGTTCACGAATGGTAACGGTATACTCGTAACCGTCCGCATCTTCTTGAATAATCGTTGCGTAAACGCCATCGTTGATGCAATCTGCTATTTTCACAGCAAACAGCCAATTATCAGAGCCATTATCCAACGTCTCGCCAACATCAATTGGCGTACTCGGGTCTTTTTTGACCACAATCCATTTGTTAACCGCATTGCTTGAAACCACACGAGACACAACAGCCGCCGCCGCGCCGTTGGCAAATGCTTCAAAAATCTGCACATAAGTTTCATTCGCAGCATTTTTGCGCATGGATTGTGGCTTGCCAAGATAACGCTGCATTTTGCTTGATGATACTTGAAACGGCTTGTCAATTCGCCCACGTGTGAACTGCCCGACTACAGAAAATGACTGATTGCCAAGTTCTGACAGCAAACGCTCTACCGTATCGCGTGGCATATTGACTTGCACGCCTGATTGTTGCCCGATTAACTGGCGTTTGTAGATTGTTTGAGCCATTATTCAATCTCCTTTGTGCGCAAAATCAAGCCATTATTTTCATCCCAACCCCACAAAGACGCAAAATGCGCGTAATTCACGCAAAACACACCTAAGGCGTTTTCATTTTTGAATGTCAGACGTACGTTTTTAGCGTACGCCTGCACATCTGTTTGCAATTCAGGCAGCGCGATTGTGGATTGTGTAATGTTTTGCGCATACAGTGTAAACGGATATTTACCGCCGCCAGCTTGCAACAAAATTTCAGGCGCAACATTGTCGCCTGTTAAAACTGTTAAAACTTGCTTTTCAACTTCTTGCTTTTCAACTTCTTGCTTTTCAACTTCTTGCTTTTCAACTTCTTGCTTTTTAACTTCTTGCTTTTTAACGGTTTCAACCATGATGTTTCCCTTAATATATGATATGAGATTGCGAAAGTCTTATTTTTTCACAAAAAACAACAAGACAAGGCAGCGTTCCTGTTTCAGGCAGCCTGAAAATTAACGATTTAAAACCGCCATATTTTTTGCAATGGTTTCATTAGTTGACTTGGCGGCTCCTGATATGGTTTTGTTGACTGACGCAATCATATCCGCTTGTGCTTGAATAATTTCACTTTTTTGCTTGATGTTGTTTTCCCATGCTTGACTGGATACCAATGATTCAGCATCAGAAACGCGCCATTGCAGCACGCCTCTCAAATCAAATTTGTGTTGTAAGCAAATTGTTTGCGCTAAATTCATCAAGCTTTCGCCATAACGCAATCGTTGGTTGTTCCAAGACTTCATCAAATTGAAATCGCACAGGCGGCAAACCTGTACCCCCTTTCGGCAAAAGAATAATGCCATCATCGTGAAAATCAATATTCACGCAATGCGCTAAATGAATTTGCGCTGCCTGAAAATGTGCCAAAAATCGGTTAAACACGCTTTCGGGTAAGGCTAGCAATCGCGTCATATTTTCACTGATTCGCTCGTCTGGAATACCGTCAAAATCATCATTTTCTGCTCTAATAGTGGCTGCCATTGCTGCTAAAATCCACTTTCCACGCGTGCTATCGGTTGCGCGTTCTATGGCTTCAACGTATTCTCCTGTTAGTGGGACAATGTGAAACAAATCGCCATCATCTTGAAATATATAAGGTGTTTCGGGATAATCCTGTTCAATCAAATAATCTGTTACACTGCCATTGTCAACAAGTTGCCAATCGCCTTTTTCTTGGGCGGTAATGTAGTGGAACAAGGCGACAATCCGCTCTTGAACTGTCCATTTATCAAGTGGCAAATTGGTTTCTTTAACAATAAATTGCAAGGCGCGTGAAATGCCTTGCTCATTGAAACTATCAGGAACTTGACACAAATCAATCGCTTGTTGCAAAGTTAATTCTTGCATTTGAGATTTAATTCTTCTCGTTACAAAATCTGCGATAAACATGGATTTTTTCCTTATTCAAATAGGCGCGGTTGGATTTTTTGTTCACGCTGCTTAATCATCATATTCAAACGCGATTTTTCACGCGCCCAATGCGCTAAACCGCGCCCACATTCCGATGCTTCTGTAAATTTGGCATCACGCAAGGCGTGCAATTCGCATAGTTCACGATATAAACTCAACTGTTCTCGCATGGTGGCAAATGCTTCAATGAATGCTTCTTTCACATTCATCGCTTTGCTGCCTGAAAATCCCATAATCAATAACATCGCGCCTTTTTCGGTGACATGATAATATTTCACAGGGCGACCATTCGCTAACTCACTGATTTCATAGCTCTCCTTAAAATTAAGGGCAGCAAATTCAGGCGAACAATCCAAATTTTCAATTGCGTAAATGACATTATCGTGTCGTTTATCAAACGCTTTGGCAATCAAACGGCTATCGGTTTGCACTTCGTTACCATTGCGTTGCACCAATTCTAAAAAATTCATCATTCATCTTTCGTCAATCTCATCTCACGTTTCAGGCTGCCTGAAAGAAACGGTAGTGAGATGAATGAGAGAAACAACCGCTTTCGTGTTGCAATCACTATCTTTCAGGCAGCCTGAATAATATTCGCGATGAAATGACGAAAATCACGCGTTCCCATTATGCCGTTCATTAATTTTTTTCGCCAAAATGATGGATTGCTGACGAGATTGCTCTTCCATTTGCGCCATTTTTTCCAATACGTCATCTGAAACACCAACATTCAAATCAATTTTTTCAGTCCACAAACTCAAATGTTTGCCCAACAATTCGAGTGATCTGTTTGCGCCGTTCGCATCAAATTGTGTGATTTCAACTTCCTCATAAAAGACGTTACCGTCTTCGTCTTTTTGTTTTTGACTGATTTTGACAGGCTTACGACCCATGCACATATCGCGCAATTCTCTCAAATCGTTCAATACTTCGTCGGCATTTAATTCATTGCGTTTGGCTTTGGCGGCTTGGGCAATCCTAACTTGTTCTAATACCTTAATATTTCTCAATAATTGTGCTGCGCCTTGTTCAGCTGTTCTCTCTGAATACCCAGCGCGAATAGCGGCTTGTTTAGCATTCAAATCAATCATATATTCATTAACAAATCTTTGTTGCTTTGGACTTAATTTTTTTTCTTTCACAAATCTAACTCCAATTGTGTATTTTCATCTAATTGTTTCTTAGCACGTTTTTGTAAATTCATGGCATCTTTAGCCATGAGTAATTTGCTTTCAAGATGTCCCAATTTGATTTCAAAATTTGTGCCACCTTTCATTTCTTGCCATGCGCCATCAGGTGCATTATTATTGGCAATCATGCGTCGCGATTGTTTTGTGAATTCTTCAACCTCATGAATCAATTCTTCACTCGCGCTTTGATTTGGAAAGGCGTGAATACAAAATTGCTTAATTTTCAAAGCTACATGGGCGTTCAACTCGGTTTTGAAAGAATGAAACATTCTCGCTACATCAAAATATTTTTCAATCCCGACATCTGTTTCGTTGCCTGTGTAGAAATAAGATACGCTCACTTCAAAAAGTTCTGATAACTGACCCATCAAGACGGCATTAGGAATTTTTTTACCATTTTCTATTTCCGATAGTTTTGATTTTGGGTATCGCAAATGAGTGGAAACTTCTTGCAAATTCATATTCATTTCTTCACGCGCTTTGCGGATATTTTTGCCTAAAATCATGGCAAATTTTAATTCTTCGCGCGTATGTTTTCGTTGGAACATATTAGTATGCGTCCTTTCATTCCCAGTGAATCAGTCCCATTTCGCCCGAAAGCGGACATCGTTCATCGCGCCCCATGCTTGAATATATTCAATCAAACTTGCGCAACGGCTTACGCTCATCTTTGCAGTGCTTTCGCGCAAGTTCACGACTTCGCCCTCTAACCCAATTGCCATTTCAGCTTGTCCACCTGTTGCAATGCTGTGTCCGCTCACAAATAACATTTTCCATTGTTCAACAGCCAGCTTTTTACCGTTGAACAGCTTTTGTGTGGCAATATCGGCAAGCATCGCGTGAAGTTTGGCGTTTTGTTCATGGCTCCGCGTAATTGGTTCAATGGTTATCATCGCACGCTTACCGTCATCAGTGAGGCTGCCTGAAACCTCCCAAGCCGTTGTCATGATTGCGCGGCGGTTTTCTTTGCCGAATTTGCGGATAAATTTGTCGGACATTTTCAGGCTGCCTTTCATTCCAATTCACGGCATTTTTGGCGATACAACGCCGCCAAGTTTCTCAATTCGTCTTTGCTCCATTTACGCGGTGTATGGTTCGCTTCCAACGCTTCAACTGCTGCCAAACCAATACGATTAATTAAACCAGCACGATAGGCTACCGCGTTGCCACTTAAATATTGATTGCATTTTTTACATTGACCGTGAACATTGTTTTCATCAAATCGCAAATGTGCTGCGCTGCCAACACTGCGATAATGTCCAGCATCAAACGTGTTTGATGTGCCATTGTTTGGCTTGCTACATGAGATGCACGGCTTGAAACGGTCGCGCAATCGGATAAAACGGTTAAAGGCAGCCTGCGCCTTGCGTGTTAATTCGGGTATTGTTTCCAGTTCACGCTTTTTTGCGCGTTGCAACCGTTGATTTTGCAACCGTTCTTTTTCTGCTTTTTTAGCATTTTGAATTTTGGTGTACTCAATACCGCATTTTGGGCTGCACACAAATTGCAACGGCTGTTGTTTCTCAAATTCAATTTTGCAAACTTTGCATTTACGCGTTGCCATCAAAAAATCCTTTCAGTCTAAAAATAACATCAAACATTAATCACGCATTAATCACGCGCTCCCATTCTTCTACGCGTTCCCAGTCGTTGTCGTCATCGGTTAATTGGGCGATTTCACTAAGTAATTCAAAATATTGACTCTCTAGCCAATCTGCCCACGCTGATTTACTGAAAAATGACTGCGCTGCCACGCCCACCTTAACTGTGCGAAAAAATTGTTCAGGCTTTTCTTCTTTCATTGCACCGTAAGCCAGCCCTAAATCTTGTTTGATTTCGCCGCGGATTCCGCCACGCCAACCGCCATAAATTTCTTCCATATCGGCGCATACTTTTTCTTTGATTTGCAACTCTTTTTCCAAGTATTGCGCGTACTCAATCCATGCGACTGTTTCATCTTGTGAATAACTTAATAAAGCATAAGTAATCAACACGCCCAAGCCAAAAAACAGCAAAGAAATTGCACCTGAAAATTTTCCCAAATCCACAACGAACTCAATAGCAGACCAAAAACCAACTAAAAACAATAACGCTGCCCATGCTAATTTTTTAATCATCTTCGTGCCTTTCATTGTTAATTCTCGTTAAATAATTAGAGTAGTTGCTACTTCTGCCCTACTGAAGACATTGTTAGGGCTGAATTTTTTCACAGAAACCAAATAGGAAGAGTGGTAGGGCAAAAGTAGTGGTTAAATTTTTGAAATGATTTTCACGTTGCCGCTTGGCTGTCGTCTTTGGCATTTGAAACGCGGTTTGCGTTTTGTTTTTTTTCCGAAAATCAATTCTGTGATGTACCACGTTAACCAAGTCTGAAATATTAACAACATAATAAGTAAAAGCATTAATGCCATTTTCTAATACCTTTCCAATTAAAATAAAGCCAACAAATCCGTTGGTTCGCAGTCCAACCATTTAGTTAAAAAGCCAAAATACTCAAGGCATGGCAAAACAACTCCTTTGCGCCAATTGCCAATCACGCTGCCATTAATCACAATCATTTCTTCGGGGAAACAATCTGCCATGAATTGGTTAAATTTCTTGGCTAATTGTGCATTGCTACATGAATCAAAGGCTTTTTCTTCAAGCAACGTGTTGAGATTTTGGGCGAAAATTGCGCATCGTTCAGTGTGTTTCATGATTTGCTCCATTTGGCTTTTCAGGCTGCCTGAAAGCGTGTTGCAGCGTTTCGGGTTCAATCACTTGGCGCGATTTGTTGACTTTTGTTGCTTGATAAAAGCCATCGTTCAACATAAAAAGCCCTGTGTTTTTGATGTCTTGGCGTGTTTTGGATTCCTGTTCAATTTTGCCAATCCAACGACCCAGAAGAAAAATAAACACACCGCTTAAAACACAAGCTAAAAAACACACAATAGAAATATAAATATTCATGATTTTTCTCCATTTTTCATTAACCAATTCATCAATGGTTCAAGTTCGCGCTGTAATCGCGCTGCTTCTTCATCGGTTTTGGCGTTTTGCCACGCTGCCTGTAATTCATCTGCGCGGCGTTGGTAGTAGGTTTTTAATTCGTCTTGGTACGTCATTTCAGGCTGCCTTGCCAAAACCACGTTTGTCAAATAGTGCCAAAATTTTAATCACTAAAACCGTCTGCAATATTTCGCGCGACCCTGCGACTTTTGCCACTGAAAGAAACGATAAAACTGTTTTCTTGCAATCTGTCCCAAAGCACCTCGCCTAAAAATTCTTCTAGTTTTTCTCGTGTCAAATTGGATACCAAAACTGTTGGCAAGGCTTTTTCGTAGCGTTTGTTCAACACGTCAAATAGAATGCGTTTTTCGTCATCATCGCCACGCTGATTACCGATTTCATCAAGTGCAAGTAAATCAAATTTTGCATATTCTTCAATTAGTTCACTTTCAGGCGTTGATGAGAACCGCTTGCTTTCGCGCACCTTGCGGAATAAATCAGCTACTGTTGCGTATTGGACGCTGCCTCCCATTTGTGCTTTTCGCATTGAGAGTAAGGCGCAAGCTAAATGTGTTTTTCCAGTTCCTTTGTTCCCATGCAGAATTAATGCGCCTGCTTTGCCTGATTGAATGGCAAACCCATAATTTACAATGGCTTTTTTAATTGCCTTTTCTGCATCGTTTTCAGGTTGCCAATTGGCAACGGTTTTGCCGATAAAGCGTGGCGGAATATCCACCGATTGCGCTAATTTTTCACGCACAACTTTAGCAGCTTGCATACTGTTATGCCGTTTAATTTCTTCAGCATATTCTTGAAATTCTTCATCTTTTTTTTCTTTAAGGCAAGTTGGGCAAGGCGAAACTCGACCACTTTGATAGCGTTTTGCGGTGTATTGACCGTGTTTTTGGCAATGCGCGGTAAACGTATCGGTAACAGTAAAATTTGCGCTACCGCCTGCTAAACGTGCAACAAGACTTTCAACGAAGTGGCTGCATTTTTCCATTTTAAACTCCTTAAAAATCAATATCTTCAATATCCACATCGGATAAATCAATCCGTTCACCCTTGCCATTGAATACGCCGCCTTGTTCTTCAGTTAGCGTCTCTACTGCGTTTGTTGTTGGGACAAAGTTGCTGCAGTTTTGGCTGCCTGAAAGCCGCATTTTGTTCAACACCCATTCAGCTTTAAAACCTTGCCAGCCATTCTCACAAGCAACGGTAACCGCTTGTGCTACGGTTAAACCTGCAAGCTGTGCTTGTTTTTCAATTGCGTTCAATGCGGTTTGAGTAAGTTTGTTTTTGCGGATGGAAATCCAGTCTTTTGCGACTTGTTCATCAACACCTAAGTCAGTCAGCATTTTCAGCTGAATTTCTTTTGCGCTTGCGCGTATATTGTTTTTAATAGAGTGTGTTTTGTTATTGGTATTTTGTATGTTCACTTTTTGAACCGGTTGAGGTTCACTTTCTGAACCGCCCCAGTTCACTTTTTGAACTGGTTCACTTTTTGAACTGGTTCACTTTTTGAACCGTTCACTTTTTGAACCGTTCACTTTTTGAACCGGTTGAGGTTCACTTTCTGAACTCCATTGCGTTAATTTTTCCATATCCAGCGCGAAACATTTCATACCATTTTTTGCTCTTGCAACTTCAATGACCAATCCAAATTGTTGTAAATTTTTCATTGCTGCGATGATGGCGGTTTTTCCTTTGCCAGTGATTTCCATGAATTGTGAAACGGAAACATAATCACTTTCTTTATTCCAGCCTGTTGTTTTGCGAATCAGGCTGATGTAGCAGCGAAATTCCACATCTTTCAAATCACGCATCAAATCATCAACAACAGCATTAGGTACTTGAAAGCTGTTTGGGATAAATTTGTTATTAATCATTCTGTTGCTCCTGATGGCTGTGTTTTTGAAATTTTGGGAATCCAGTACACCCAAACACCTGAATCGCCGATTTGTTCGCAATGAACATCAAAACCATGTTGACGGATTTCTGATATTCGTTGGTTGTATGCTAAGACGTTGAATTTCTCGCGGAATTCGTAATTTTTTAGGCGTTTGCCGCTAAGTAAATATTGGCAAATTCTGTCGTTTTGGCTGCCCAATTTAAATGGGTAGGGCTTGCTTTTTTCTTCAATTTGTTGCATAATTTTCTCCGTTAAGTTTGCTAGCTTTGTTAGCTTTCTTGACTTACTCTGAAAAATTGCTGAAAGCCTTTCAGCTTTGTTGATAAAGCCCCTGCGTTCGCGTGGGGGTTTCCTTTATTCTTCTGCTTTTTTCACAGCAGCAACCAAATCTAAAAATGGCTGGCACATTGTCAATTCATGCCCTAATTCATCGGTAAAGCCCCACCACTTAAAATATGCGATAATTTCCGCTTCACTCATCTCACTAACGGAAAAACGCCATGCTTCATATTCCTGTTTCATCATCAAACCTTTCAACGGTTGCTTACGCTGCCTTTTCAGGCGTTTCTTTTCGCTGAAGTGGAAATTTCTTAATTTCAAATGCTTCAACAAATCCGTTACTTTCTTTGATGAAAATATTTCTTTTACTCTTTAATGCGCGACAAATTGCGCCTTGGGTAACTCCTATTTTTCTAGCAGTTTCTACTTGACCAATTTCATTTACCCAGTCTTGTAAACTTTTCTGATTCATAAAACCTCCAAAATAATTTAAATCTAATCGTATTATTACCGCTAATCATAATAAAGTCAATAAATATTACTAGCGGTGAATTCATTTTTTATTACCTTAAGTCATAAAATAGAGTTTTTTAGAATTAGGGATAGAAATACAATGAAAAAGAGAGAATTGTCAGATGAGCAAAAAATTGAAAATTTTACCCTTAAAGAAATTTTTAATAGAAAAAAGGCAGAGCTTGAATTAAAACAAGAGCTTTTGGCTGAAAAACTTGGAATCAGTCAGAGTGGTTTAAATCATTATTTAAATGGAACCAATCTACTAAATGCGCAGATAGCGAGCCAATTTGCGCGAGAATTGAGGATTAGCGTTGATGATTTTAGTGAGAGACTAGCTGAAGAAATCCGACAAATGGCGAAAATGGTCAATAATAAAAATAGCAGTGTATCTATTCAAGGAAGTAATCACGGAACGCAGAATTATTTCACAGGGCAAAGCCAAACAAACACCGTCAATAATAATTTTTTACCTAGCGAGCCACATTCAGGCAGCCTAAAAAAAATCGTTATGCCCGACAATGCCATGTTGCCGACCTTTCCACAGGGCAGCGAGCTAACCATTGACACGAGCCAAACCGCGATTATTGATGGGAAAATCTACGAAATTCAAAGTGGCGAGCGTTTTTTTATTCGGAAGATTTTCAGCCAAATTTCAGGCAGCCTGAAAATCGTTTGCGACAATCCCGAATTTGAAAGCGCAATTGTCAGCAGCGAAAACGTGCAGATTGTAGGGCGTGTGATTCGTTGGAGTGTGGACGATTAGAAAGAATAATAAAATGAAAAACAAAGAAATAACCGATGCAGAAATTGATAAATTAATCCGTTGCCACAAACGTGCTACCAACAAGCCAAGAACAACCATTGATTTTAGGCACAAAAAGCGCAACTATACACTTCAGGCCGCTGATTATCCTGATATAAAATTCACACTTTACTATCGGCAAAATACAGAAGATGAAGAAGATTACAGTGTGGGATTATTAGCACACTTTCCAGACGGATCAGATTTAACCCTAATCCGCTTTAATGGCTCATCACACATACACCCAAATCGCATTGAAAACACCGAAATCAAATGGCAGACACACATTCACATTGCCACAGAACGCTACATTCATTTACAAGCCAAAGCGGAAGGATATGCCATTGAAACCAATGAGTATCAATCCGTAGATGAAGCATTGCAATACGCAACAAAATACTGCAATATACACAACATCACACCAATAGAAGATAACTTGGACTTATTTTATGACACCTGAAGAAATTGAAAAAAGCCTATGTATTGGCTTTTGCCAATCTATCCAAACCCGAATTAAAGCAGACGGCTCAATTCAGGTTGCCTTGCCTTTTGTTGGTCGTGATGGAGATTGCTATAATATTTTCGTTGCCAAACAAGTGGATGGTAGTTTTAAAATCAGCGATAAAGGCTCAACCATCATGCGCTTAAGCTACGAGAACGACTTAAAACTACTCAAAGGTGCAAGAACGGAAGTATTAAACCAAATCATCAATGAAAATGGCGTATATTTTGACAATGGCGAAATCTACACGCGCAGCCTTGAAAAAGACTTAACCGCAACAGTGTTTAAACTAGGTCAAGCCCTAACACGCATTTCAGATTTAGGCTTGTGGAATAAAGCGCGGATTAAATCCACATT
The DNA here is from genome assembly GCF_002951835.1 of Simonsiella muelleri ATCC 29453. Lineage (GTDB taxonomy): Bacteria > Pseudomonadota > Gammaproteobacteria > Burkholderiales > Neisseriaceae > Simonsiella > Simonsiella muelleri. The sequence continues at coordinate 1,701,378 of NZ_CP019448.1, forward strand.
TTACGAAGATTTAGATTTCAATCTACACAGAATCATTCCCTATCAAGAAATCAAAAAAGATGCCTACCTTGAAATAGATAGAGAAAAACTGTTTCCCATTGATTATCTAGTAAATGGAGAGGATAAACCATTGTTAATTTTTGGCGTACCTGATTCATCAAAAGCAAGATTAGCAACAATCATCATGTTAAAAGTGGCAGAATGGAAAATAAACTGCAACAAAATGGTGGTACTAAACGGCTTGGAAAACATCGGTAACGCGGATTTAGAGCGGCTAATGGACGCAGCCAATGACTTTGTGCCAAAAGTAACCGAATTTGAATCAATGGAGCGAAAGATTGCAGAAAGGCTTTTACACTAATCAACCGCCCACGGATTGTAGGCGTGTGATTGAGTGGCGCGTGAGAGATTGAGAATATGAATAACTATGAAAAAATAAAATATAAACGTTGGTTAACCGAGCAAAAACGAAAAAGCAAACCACACCACGCTTATAAAAATAAAACTTTTAAAAACAAGACGGGGCAATTAAGTGAAATATTGCTCATGCCTGTAACTTTGGATATTTATGACAATCAAAGTATGGAAGAAACATTCCGCATTATTCAGCGTTTAGAAAAACATCAACATTCACAAACTAATGTAATTATTTTAAATTTCAAGGAAACTAAAGAAGTTAAAGCAGCCGCCTTGCTTATGCTATTCTCTGTTGTAGATAAATTGATTGTAGAGTGCAATAAAAAAATCAAAATAATCAATAATCAAGTAAATGAAAGAGTAAATAATACACTAAACCGTTCAGGTATGATTTATTTGTGTAGAAAGGGTAGTCTATATTGCAGCTTTACAGATAAATATTTACCTATCATTAGCAGTACTGGTGGAAAATATCGTGATGAAATCATAGATTTTATAGCAAAGAAAATCTATAAAGATATGCCACCTGCATTAGAAAATATTTATGCAGATGCCATACAAGAAGCAATTAATAATGTGGCAGCCCATGCATATTTAAATTTTGATACAAAAGTTCAAAAAAAATGGTGGTTATGGTGTGAAGTAATCAATGACCAACTTTATTTAGTATTGTATGATGCAGGTATTGGCATTCCCAATAGTTTTGAAATCAATGCCGATTTGTCTCGCCTAGATACCAAAGATGAAAAAACGCTAAATGAATTAAGGACAATACATAACCAATTACGGATTGAAATTCCATTGTCTTTTGATGAACATATTAAGGCACTGGAAGAGTGTAAGAAAAATAACGTGCAGCTGCAACAAATTCTTTTGCCTGACCCATATAAAATATTTATGGCAATGCATGGTGACATGACGCGTAAGAAAGGTAGAGATGAATTAAAGCATGGGCAAGGCAGTAAATCCATTAAAGCCTTAGTTAGCAATAACGAACAAGGAATTTTGTGGATTTTTAGCGGTTTTGGTAAAATGAAATTTGTATCCGAGCAGAACGTGGCTGATTTAACCAACCTACCCAGTCAATTAAAAGGCACACTCATTCAATGGAATATTCAGGTAACATCATGACAAATCAAAAAATCATCACAGTTGTAAAAGATTACAGTAAATCTCCTTATGGTCGTTATTCAAATGAAGTGCAAGCAGGAGAAGAAGACACTACAGGGGAACGATTCCGTAAGGAATTATTAGAGCCAGCACTACATCAATACGACTACGTAATTGTAGATTTAACAGGCTACAATCGTTATGCTCGTTCTTTTATTGATGAAGCATTTGGCGGATTAATTTCAAGTGGCGCGTTTACTTTGCATGATTTACAGCAAAAACTTAGCTATCGTCATGATGATTTGCCCAGTATTGTGGAGCTGATTCGTTCTAGAATTGAGTGGGCAGAAGAGATGCGTCATGTTGTATAAAATAAAAAGCTCTCTTTTTTTTCGTTTGGTGTTGTTGCCAGCAATCATTATTTTTATAATGGCATGGCTCGTAACTAAACAAGAAGGTTATGCGTTTATTATTTCTATATCCACTGCTCTAGTTGGATGGAATAATAGCAATATTTTAAGTAATTTAAACTTTATTCGCAGCGAAACTTCAAAAAACCGAGATTCAGTTGCTCAATACGTTGACAAATTATTTGATGAAATGGAAGCTTTGTTTACCGACCGTTCACTAAAGCGTGATAAATTAGAAACCATCTTATCCAGCCGTGTTTCTATTTTGGAGCTGCGCCTAAACCACATTCAAGGCAGAACCAAAATGACACTATTAAGCACGGAGCAAATAACCGCTTTACGCAATAATCCTTTAGATTTACTAGATTCTCAAGAATATAAAACTCATCTTCTCTCTATGAGATTTGAATATCTAGAAGCGATAGAACAGAATTATTCAGATTGGATAAAAAATAAAATTTAGCTAAAAGGTTAAATTTAAAAAACCGCCCTTTGTGGCGGTTTTTTTATGTCTTACGAAAATTAATTTTATTTAAAAACAATAAACTAATATTAAATTGGTAAAATGATAAAATTACCGCTTGTAATATTTTATTACTAATGGTAATATTCACTCATCAACAAAACGAAAGGCAAAAACGATGAGCAATATTGGTTATAACGATGGTTATTGGGGTTTTAGCGACGCTGCTGTTGACGAATATTATGGCTGGAGCTGGACAGACCACATGGAAAATGTCGCGCATTCAATTGAACAAGAATTTAAAAAAGCCGTAAGTGGTTGGTTATTGGAAGATGCGATAGAACAGCTTGATTCAGAAGAATTAATTGAGTTCAAAAATGATGTTTCATTTCAGCGTGAATGGTTTTTTGAATCGCTTCAATGGCAAAAAGAATTCACTCAAGATGAGTTGGATTACTGGTTTCAAAATTGGCAATAAAAAAAGTTTGTTTAGCACAGGCAGTCTTGTTTCAGGCTGCCTGAAATAAGCAAATTTTTCAACAACAACATAATGAAAGGCAAGAAAAATGGCTTTTTCAGCAGAGAAAAATAATTTCATTCTTCAAGAGAAATTAGAAGAGCAAAAAAATCTCATTCTTCAAGAGAAATTATCCGCGTTAGCGAAAAGCAAAGGGCTTGAAGAAATTGAATGTTTTATGAATCAATTAGGGGCGATTGTTTACATCAAACCTTATGAATTTGTTCGTTTTCACATTGAGATTCGGTCTTGGAGTTTGAGTTTCATTAACGATGAAACGGTAGATGAATTTCTCAACGCAGTAGAGAAAATCGCGGAAGCATTTTTAAATAATTTTGACGTTTTTAAAGAAAAGGTTGAATGATGGAACAAGTGATTACTTTTCAATTGAATGTTTGGCAATTGGTAGGCTTGGCGTTTTTGTTTGGGATTTTGGTGTGTTTGACGGTAACGTTGGTTGCTTACAAATTCAATTTAATCAAATTATGCAAAGACTTAATGTGAGGCAGGCAGCATGAATGATGATGAATTTGTGTTGCCACCCGACACGTTAGCCGAGATGGATTTAGAGCAATTAGCCATTTTGGAATATTTGAATTTAGATTGAGATTGAACATTCAGAAATTTCAAATCCAAACGGTTTTACCAAAGACCGTTTCAGTTTGGGATTTTTTTCAACAGCAGCAATAAAGGGCAAACAAATGAGTAACTTAACGCAAGCAGAGAAAGCGAAAAATATTAAAACATTCTTTGAAAAACCAGCAGTTCAAGCAAAAATCAAAGAACTGGTTGATAAAAATTCAGCCAGCTTTTCCACTAGTATTATGCAAATAGTCAACAGTAACGCAATGCTGCTAGATGCAGACCCGACCAGCATTTTGAACGCTGCTTGTATGGCTGCCACGCTGAATTTACCCATTAATAACAATTTGGGTTTTGCCTACATTGTTCCTTTCAACAACCGTAAAACAGGTAAAGTGGAAGCACAATTCCAAATTGGTTACAAAGGCTTGATTCAACTAGCGCAACGAAGCGGACAATTTGAACGAATGGTATCGCTGCCAGTATATGAATGCCAACTGATTGAAGAAGACCCAATCAACGGCTTTAAATTTAATTGGAAAGCCAAACCAAACAAAAACGAATTGCCAATCGGCTATTATGCTTTTTTCCGCTTAATTAACGGATTCACGTCTGAACTGTACAGGACAACTGAACAAATTTCTTCACACGCCAAACAATATAGCCAAACATTCAAAAAAGGCTATGGCGTATGGGCGGATAATTTTGAAGCAATGGCATTAAAAACAGTAACAAAGCTGCTGTTATCAAAGCAAGCTCCATTATCTATTGATATGCAAGCAGCCGTGCTTTCTGACCAATCCGTTATTAAGAATGTAATCAATCAAGAATTTGATTATATTGACAATCAGCTAAGCGAACCAATCATGTTAATTGAAGTTGATGATGCGCTGTTTAACACCATTAAAACCAATATCAGCACTGGTGAAATGGCGATTGAAGAAGCCTTAAATGGCAAATACCAATTAACCGAAGCGCAACGCTTAGAGATTGAGAGTTTGTAATGAGTCTACTAATCCGTTGCAGTTCAATTTTCAAAATCATGGGCGAGCCAAAAAACAAAGCTGAAAAAGAAAGTACAGGCTTAACTCAATTAGCAAAGTCCTATTTGATAGAGCTTGCTAAAGAACAACAATTTGGCTTTACCAGTTTTGACGGCGCGAAATACACCGAAAAAGGCAATTTGCTAGAAAATGCTGCCATTGAAGCAAGTGGACTAATCCGTGCCAAAAACTACACCAAAAACAGCGAGCGTTTGCAGAATAATTGGATTACAGGCGAATGCGATATCTACGACCGCAAAAAGCGTCTGATTATTGATGAAAAATGTTCGTGGGATATTGGCACGCACCCATTTTTCAAATGCGAAGCGGAAGCAAAAGTTAAATCATTAGGTTATGACTGGCAAATGCAGGGCTATATGTGGCTTTACGATTGCGACCATGCAGATATTGATTTTTGGCTATTCCCATGCCCTGAAGAGTTACTAGGGCATTACGATAAACCAGAAAAGCTGATTGATGCAGTTGAGAGAATTCCACTTCGCAAACGAATAACAACAATTAGCATCAAACGAGACGATGCCAAGATTGAACAAATCAAAGAAAAAGCAGAAGCTTGTCAGTGTTATTACGACACTTTAATTAACGAACTTCAGGCAGCCTAATCATGAATTTAAATATTGGCGATAAAGTAAAACACTGTTCTTTGGGCAATGGGAAAATTGTTGAAATTTATGGGCAATTTAAGATTGTTAAGCGTAAAGAGACTATATTATCAGAGTTTTATTATGGTGTGGTTTTTGATGCAAGACCCAAAAAAACCTATTCCATTCCAATAACTGATTTACAGAAAATCAATCCACAGTATCAGCTTTCACTTTTTTAATTTTCAGGTAGCCTGAAAAAAACACAAACAAGGAAAAGAAAATGAGTAACAAATACTTTGGTCATGATAACGAGCTAGGCGATAAAAACACGCTGGGCGATTTCAACGAGCTGGGCAATAAAAACAAGTTCGGCAATGAAAATACGTTTGGTCATGAGAACACGTTCGGCAATGAAAACAAGCTAGGTGATTACAATGCATTCGTGGATGGTAACACGTTCGGCAATAAAAACGAGCTAGGCGATGAAAACACGCTGGGCGATGAAAATACATTTGGCGATTTCAACACGCTGGGTAATCGTAATAAATTATGTGATTTCAACAGTCTAGGCTATAAAAATAAGTTAGGCAATAAGAACACGTTCGGCGATGGCAACGAGCTGGGCAATGAAAACAAGCTAGGCAATGAAAATACGTTTGGTCATGAGAACACGTTCGGCAATGGAAACAAGTTCGGCGATGGGAATGTACTAGGCAATTTCAACGAGCTGGGCGATGGCAACGAGCTGGGCGATGAAAACACGCTGGGCGATGAAAATACATTTGGCGATTTCAACACGCTTGGCGATTACACCAAGCTGGGCGACAACTGCACTTTGGGCGAATCAAACAAATTGGGTAATGGTTTGAAATTTGGCAAAAAATTAACGATTGAGGGTGTTAAATGTCGTGATTTAATGACAATGGGAAATGTAGACGGTCTGGGCGGTCAAGTCGTGATTATTGTGCATACTAATGGCATTAAAATTAGAGCTGGTTGTTTTTCAGGCAGCCTTGATGAATTTTGCGCTAACGCAGAATCTGAAAACAAAATCACATACAGTAAAGTGGTTCGCGCTGCTGCTGAAGCCTTTGAGCAATGCGTTAATGAAAAAGGCATGACAGGCGGTTGGGACGATTAAAAATGGAGTAGATGATGATGAATGTAGATTTGTTTCTGAATGCAGAAGAAGTGCATCAACTCACGGGATTTAAAAGAAAAACAAAGCAAATTCAGCAGCTTAAAAAAATGGGCATTCCGTTTTTCATTAATGCCACCAATCGCCCGATAGTCAGCCGCAGCGTGGTTGATGGCAGCGCGAAAGCCAAGCCACCCAAAACACAAGGTTGGCAACCTGCCTTGTGAAAAAAACTTGCCAAAGAAACAGAAATGGGATATGCTAAAAAAAGCTACTCAATCGTAGCGCAGACTTGGCGGTCTGTTTCTTTGGCAAACGCAATAATCCGCGTTAATGCGGTTTTTTTATTGCATGATTGTTTTTACCTAACGTATGTTTTACATATACCAGCTTTATGGTAAGAACATTTGGGACATCGTAAGATGTGCTGTTTGTTTGCCAACAGTCCGCCAACCTGAATGTTCTTGCCGCCTAATCTTGGCGGAGCGGTAGGCAAGATTTTTTAATCTCGTTTTTTAAAGGCAAACAAAATGCAAATCTCAATTTTCAATTTTAATCAATCTCAAGTTCGCGTAGAAATTCACAACAATGAACCTTATTTCTGCTTGAAAGATGTTGCAGGAATTTTAGAGATTAAGGACACAAAATCCAAGAATTTTAATCTTAAAAAAGATGGGGTGGAAAACTTCCCCCTCACCGATGCTTTAGGGCGAGAGCAAGAGACCACTTTCATCAACGAGCCCAACTTGTACCGCGTGATTTTCCGCAGCAACAAACCCGAAGCAGTAAAATTCCAAGATTGGATTTTTGAAGAAGTTATTCCCCAAATCCGCAAAACAGGCAGCTATCAAACTTCAGGCAGCCTGAAAACCAAAACCGCACTGCCCAACGGCTTAACTTTAGAACAGCAAGACGAGATTAAAAAATTCCATCGTGAATTAGTCCAAGTAACACCCAACCCATAATCCGCCGCGTGCGGATTTTTTTATTGCATGTTTTACTTACATTATATAAATTGTTGATTTATATGTGATACTCAAATTTGAGCATCACTTTTTTTCAAATAAAATTGACAAAATTTAGGCTGCTGGTTATCATTGCTGCACTACTAAACTATAAGCGGATATGAAACGCCCCGACAGCGCGGTTTTTTTGTATCTGAACAAAGCCTAACTTATTGAATTTTCGCTGATGTGCAAATTTGCACATCACAAAACAAAGTCAATAACGGGTTGATAACTGTGAATAAAATACCTTCGGGGAATAGCAGTAGCCGTCTTATAGCGGTAGTTGAGACCCGTTGCCCTATTTGGCAATATTATTTAACTAAACTATAAGGAAGTTCGTATGAACACTCAAATTCAAATCTCCAACGTAACCATTCGTCAAAACGACAATCAATTATTCAATCTGAATGACTTGCACAAAGCAAGTGGTGGTTCTGAAACTCACCGTCCTACATTTTGGCTGCGTAACCAACAAACCCAAGAACTGATTGCCGAAATTGAAAGCGAAGGCAAAACTGCATTTACCACTTCACAAGGCGGCAAAAATCGCGGCACATTCGTTTGCAAAGAACTGGTTTATGCTTATGCCACTTGGATTAGCGCAAAATTCTTTCTGCTCGTTATCCGCACATTTGATGCCTATGTTTCAGGCAGCCTGAAACCCGATGCGCTGAAAACCAAAACCGCACTGCCCAACGGCTTAACTTTAGAACAGCAAGACGAGATTAAAAAATTCCATCGTGAATTAGTCCAAACGGCACCCAAAGAAAAACAAGCCAAGTTAGCGATTCAATTGTGGAGCAGCGTTAAATCAAAATTTGGCGTGTCGTACAAAGAAGTTGCCTCCGAACATTATCCCGAAGTGTTGAGTTTGATGGCGCGAGTGGCAGTGGAGCAAAATCAAGCCTTGACTGGCGAAGTGTTGGATAAATTGGATAAACAGCAAAATCCAAAATTGCCACACGATTATTTTGCACATTTGGCAAAAATGGCTTTTTACGCAGACCATTATCTGAAAATTCAAGAATTAATGTGTAATAACCCAAATAGCAAAGAAGCAAAATCATTAGCGGATTCACTTGCTTTCTCTTCCTCAACCAATCCAAACCAAACAGGTTATTTATTTGTTTTCAAACCAAATATTAAACAAGATGTAACCGATGCAATGAGTTTACTGCATCATTATTCACAATTTGCTTAATTTGCCTGAACAGGAAATAGATTAAAAGCCGTATTGTTTTGATTGACAATACGGTTTTGTTTTTAGGCAGAGAAAAAATGATTATCACATTGGACAACAACCAAATTATTCCTAGCAGCGAATTAATTGAAGCAACTCTTCGCTCTTCGCTTGAACCTTGTCCACTTACTTTTGAGTGCGTCGTCAAGCTAAATCCTGAAATTTCAGGCAGCCTTTTGGAAAACAAAATCTTAAAAGTAGGCAAAGAGCAAACCACTGTGAAAATTATTTTGGCACAAGACACCATCGCGCCATGGCACAATGGCAATTTGATTACCATCAGAAAAATCATTGCGTTACACGAAAACAGCGCAGGCATTGCACAAACGCTACGTCGTGCTATTATTCGTGAAAATGTAGATTTGTCAGATATTTACCGAGCTTGTGGCGGCAAATCTGAAGTGGAAAAATCGTTTAAAATTCCTAAATTCTACGCTTTTGCAGGTCAAACGCCGAGTATTGAAATCGCGCGAGTTTGCCAAGAACATGGCGGAGTGGTGCAGTGGCAGCCGAACCATAACCGTTTGGCGTTTGTGCGCATTCATGATTTGTTCGCGCAAGAACCCAAATCAATTAGCCCAAAAAATGCAGATAAAACAATGAAATCTGATTATTTGGTGCAACATGAAATACCACGCTACATTTCAACCGATGAAAGCGGTGCCATGATACAAAGTCAAATTTCAAGCGATGCGGCGGTTAGTGTGAAATTTGTCCCACACAAAACGCAAGCGCAATTAAATGCTATGGTGAAATTGATTTTGAATGCCAAAGAAATTCCATGCGATTTTTCCCCAGACATCCATGCTGGCGATTTGGCGAAAATAGGTCATACCGACATGGTTATCATTACGGCGGCGCACACTTGGCGAATTAACAATACAGGCGTTACAGAAAATTTGAGTATTTTTTGGTTGGGCGTGAAAAGTTAATTTCAGACTTATTAAAAATCAATCACAAGGAAAAATAAACAATACAAAAAACATACCCAAAACAACCAACAAACCCACCCAATACCGAATTAATGAAATGGTTGCGGTTATGTCTGATGCTTTGACTGCTAAAAATTTGGCGTATTGAATATTTATGAGGTGTCCTAAAGTCGGGTGTTGTGATTTGAAAATATCAAAATATTCTTTTTGTTTCTGTTGTATTTGTTTCAACAGGTTGATTTTGATGATGAAATAATGCCACCAGCAGGTTAGCAGAAAAATCAAAATACGATAAAACAATGGTATATCGCTTATGAAAAGAATCATTTCTTCTTTCATGATGGCGGTGTAGCAAAAGAAAAAAAAGGCAGCAAAACACCCAACAACAAAAAACATATTCAAATTTCCTGTAACAAATGATTGACGCTTTCACGGACTCATTCAGATAATTATAGGAGAAGTAGGAACGAAAACCAATAACCGTATTGTTTTGCTTGACAATACGGTTTTGTTTTTTGGAAAAGGATAATCAAAATGGGTTTAGAAACCGACGTTATCCGCTACAACGTAACAGATAGACGCAGACAATTTGTCGGTACGCCGAGAAATTTTAATGTTAATCAATTTGTTAAGTTGTTGAATGGTCAATATACTCAAGAAATGGTTAAAAAGCGCGATTTAGTCGGCTACTTGGGACATGATATTCGGCGACAATTTGGGTTAAATCCGCCTGAAACGACTATCAACGGCGGTCAACTTATTCCAATTGAGCCTGCATTTGTTACCACTTATTTGAAAGCTTTCCCTGATGGAACCGTAGAACATCGCGCAGAGTTTTTGGATACACCACTTGGAAAAAAAGCCCAAGAATGGCATTTGGCAAATATGGGTGGATTTTCGTCTGTGGTTGCGCCAAATGAGCAGAATCCTACTGAATTTTGGGGATTTGATTATGTGCGCAGTCCGAATTTTCACGGTAATCGCGGTTATGCGGTAATGGATAGTACGGCTTACGATTTGGAACTTAACCGATTGACAAGTAAACAAAAGTATCAAGAAATCGCAGCGCGACAAGAAGAGCAGCAAGCGATTATGGACGCGCTTTTTCAGGCAGCCTCGCATACGCCAGAATTATTGAAAGTCAATTCGCAATTAGCCGCGACAATTGAAAGTTTGTCAGCGCAATTAGATGATGTTACGCGTGAACGAGACGAATGTCAGGCGGCGTTGGACGACACCAAAAGCCAAATTCAACCGATGGTGCGCTTGAGTGTATCGGATAATTGGTTAAACCGATCATTGTCAGTTATGGACAATATCGCAGAACAAAACGATATTTTCATTCAAACAGAAACGCGTGGATTGGACGTTTTGCAATATTTAAGAAAGGATTTCTTGAAATGACAGAACCATTTACCGTGCCAGTTGCAGTAGGCATTTCGGTTGCTGGTGGTTATATTTTGGGAATGCCAACAGAATCAGTGGCAATCGGCGCGATTGCTTCTCTTGCTGTATTGGTTAACCAAGACAAAAAAAGTATTATCGCTGTAATCAGTTACACCATCATCGGCGGACTTTTAGGCGGTTCCATTGCGCCTATCTTTGGTCATTGGTTAGTGGAAACTTTTTCATCAGAACATGAATTCATGAATGAGAAAAAATTAACGTTAATCAATGTATTTTCGCCTGCTGTTACTGGGTTGGGCTGGCAATTTTTAGCAAAATTATTGGTAGCTATGTACCCAAGTTTGGAGAGAAGATTTGATGAATTAATTAGCGCAGCACTTGATTTCATTTTGAGGAGACCGCGAAAATGAAGTATTTTGAATTATTGATTCTTTCTATTCCTAGTTTTGGTGTTTGCTATTTGATGATTTGCCTTGTGAATGCCAAAAAGCGCAGTTTGTGGCGATTAACGCCACCATCCATACGCAGTTGGGCTTATTTAATGTTCTTTGGCGGCGCGATTTTTTCTTGGTACAACACGCTAAATTATGGCATCTCGCCCAATTTTGACAAAATTTTAATGGACGTGGCAGCACTTTTGTATTTCGGACAGCGTGCGTGGCGCATTTTGAAATGGAAAAATCAAAAAAATAAAGAAGTTGAATAACTCCATCAACGGTTAATTAATTCAATCAAAAGCAGCCAAAGCTTGCGCAATCAAATCATCTTTCAGGCTGCCTGAAACGCCATCAAAAGCCGCGTCAGAAACGTTAAAATATGCACCGTCTAAAAACGCGAAACTCATTGCATCAGCAATATCGGGCGATTTGATTCCACGCTTGCGCATTTCGGCTTTTTGTGCGATTTGATACCGCGCAGTACCTGTATCTGTGAAGCCGTAGGGAATTCGGCTTGCTTGCATCAAGAATTTTTCACGCAAGCCATTTTCCATTTTCGGGAAAAGTACGCGCCCTTGTCGGATTGCATCGCGCCAACGTACCATAGCGCAAGCGCGTTGATTGAAAAATCGTTCCTTGTAAGCGCGTTTAAAACATGGGTTTCCCCAATTAATTCTTTCCACGTCAAATCCATCATTTTCCAACATCTTACACAATTCCAAACCAATGCCGCCTGCATCTACTAAAATCCTAACATTGGATAATTGCGCTGCTTTTTCAACGATTAAACCGCGAAATTCGTGAATGTTTTTAGTATTTGTGATAATGGGATTGGCTTCATATTCCACGCGCCGCGCATTTTCGCCAAAGTCATCATCACCGATTACTTTTGCTGCAATACAAACGCTGTCATCGCGGTATTCGCCAGCACCCACATCAACCAACAATAACCAGCCAAACGGTTCGCCTTTTTCAATAATGGGCAAGGTGTCTATGCGTGGCTCAATTTGGGCGCGTGTTAATAGATTTTCATGTTCGTTTTCGGCGAATTTTCCTAAAACACGAACACGGTATTCAGTTGTATTTTTTCCTCCTGCTTGCAACGCTACATTCTCCAGCCATTCAGTTGTTACAAATGGACTGTTTTCACTGGAAAAACACAACGCCGTCCAATTTCCGCCATTTTCTTTGTTTAATTTGTGATGTGTTTCATAGAAAAATCCGCCTTGTTTCACGCCTTGACTGGCTAATAATGTGCGGTTTCCGCCTTGTGTTTGCGTGCCGTTGATGACTTCGTAATGCTCATCTGATACGCCAGCCGCTTCGTCAATGATGATGAGTTGATAGAAACGGTGTTTGCCTGCGATGGATACCGATTGACCTTGTTGCATGGCGAATTTTGTAATGAACCAAGTTGCTTTGTAATCAATGATGTACACGCGCTCTGCCTGTACCACAATGTATTCAGCCAGCCACGCTGTAGCACGATTAGCTCTCATAGCTTGAACCGCATCGGTGATTTCTTTCCAAACGCCATCGCCTACCTGTTTAATCGCGGGCGCACCAATGTAAGTGTTGGAGCCAATTTCAATTTTTCCATCATATTTTGCCACAGGAAAACACAGCAAATGCCATAATGCAATGCGCCCAAATGACATCGTTTTGCCCGTGCCAGTGCCACTCACTACCGATACTTTCGCGGTTGGGTCAATAATCGCGTTAAGTAATTTTTCTTGGTCAGGAGAAACCGAATTGCCACACACGCCCAACACAAAACCTACAGGGTCGTTGGCGTAGCGTTTGACAAATACGTGATACAAAGGATTGTTTAATATGGACATATTGAAAAATTGAATATGTGAAAAGATGTCATTTTGACATTTCAGGCAGCCTGAAAAATTCACGTTTCCTATTTTCAGGCAGCCTGAAACAGGAATATCACGTCAAATCATGATGTTTTTGTTTAATAATTAAATTTTTCCATAGTTTAAACAATCATGAATGAAATTAAACACGATGAAGACGGCTTTTTGCTGCCTGAAAAAAACAAACAAAACATTGAACAGATTTTAGAAAATACGGAAAAATTATTGCAACAATCTAGGCTGCCTAGAAAAGCAAGAAACAATACCGTTCAGCCAAACGCGTCAAAACCGCCAAAGGCAACCATTCATCAAGCAGTGAAACAGCCTGAAAATACCGCCAAAGCCGTCGCTAAAGCAATCACGCAAACACAACAATCTCCGCGTGCCAATCCAATTCAGAAACGTGAGCAAAAAGACCGCTCTACCGCCTTACGCGAAGCCAAAATACAAACTGAATTATTGACAAAAATTGCAAGCGGACAAAGTCAAAGTAAAAACAATGGATTATTTTCATTGCTTGGCTTGGGTGGTGGGTTGGCGAAAGGTTTGTTTAAATCGCCATTCAATTTTTTACGCGGTGGCAAAAACGCCATGATGCGTGGCGTAAATGGGCGATTTTTGCCAAAAGGTACGGAAAAAATCGGACGTTTTGGCAAAATGGGACGCATTGCACGCGGTTTTGCAAAAGGCGGTTTGGCGGCTGCATTATTCGGATTATTGGACGGTGTAAGCGTTGAAAACAGCAATATGAGCCGCGCGGATAAAAACAAAACTCATGTGAAAAATTTAGCTGTTGGTGCAGGTGGTGTGGGTGGCGCACTGGCTGGCGCGGCAATCGGTTCAATTGTTCCAGTTGTTGGCACAACCATCGGCGCGATTTTGGGCGGATTTGGCGGTGCTGCTTTGATGGAAACTTGGACGGAAAAATTAGATGATGCCATAGATCCAGAATTAAGCAAAAAAATGTTTGGTTCTTGGAAAGGATTAACGAATATTTTAAGTACCAAGTGGACAGGCTTAACAAGTGGATTTTCCATGCGTTTGAATGAGTTTTCAGACAGCCTCAATACTATGGCTGCCCATGTTTGGAATGACTTAATGCCCTCATCAATAACAACTTATTTTGAGAATTTGAATTCATGGGGCAAGGCATCTTGGGATAATTTTAGCAAAAGCGCAAGCAATTGGTTTGAATCCATTAAAAAAGTCGCTGCACCTGTCGTTGAAAATTTACAAAACGCTGGCGCAGCAACGGTGGATTGGACTAAAGAAAAAATTCAAACCGCAGCGGAAACATTTGGCGTAGTAACCGAAGCAGAGAAAGAACGCCGTGAGAAAATTGTTAAAAACATAGATTTGTCTATTGAAACTGTGAAAAATTCAGGCAGCCTGAACGAAGAACAAAAAAAATCCGCCATCGCGCAATACCAAAAAATCAAAGAAAATATACTAGCTACAGGCAATGTAGACGGTACGCAAACCACACTACAACAAGCTGGTGGTTCTGTTCAAGCAGCTGGCGCGGCTGCTATTGATTGGACTAAAGAAAAAGTTCAAGACATCAAACAAAGTGCTTTATCATTAATTGGTTACGACATGACTAAAAAATACGCTAACACTGGCTATGTTTTTGGGGGGAATGATTTAAACAGAGGAATTGACTGTTCTCACTGGACTTTTCAAATTCAGAAAATGGAAACTAAAGAGTTAAGCCGAATGACTGGGAGAAAGTTTGAAGAACCTATCTATCGTACGTCCGAAGGTCAAATCAAATATTATTCAGATAAATACGGAGTTGTTACCGATCAGCGCGACAAAGGCGGTATTGATTTCGGAAAAATTAAAGCTGGTATGTTGATTGGGCAGCACAAATTTTCTAATCATTATCAAGGAAATGGCGGCGTTAAAATTAATGGTTATGGACACACACGATACAACCATATTGCCAAAGTTATTATGGGACAGGACGGACAATTGTATGTCTCAGAATCGCAAGGCGGTGGCAAGCGAAAAGGCGTTACATTAACATCTTTAGAAAAATGGTTCTCATTTAGACAAAAGCGTGGCGATAATTTGACTGTTGTGAATCCATATGGCAGCGATATTGATTTACTGAACGGTAGTGTTGGAGCAGTGGCGAATGCGGCTGCTGGACGTGCTGCACAAGCCGCGCAAAACGTAATCCAAAGTGGCGTAGAATCGGTTATTCCAAGCGCAGACGCAGCAAATTTACCAGTTGGCGGAAAAGGCATTAAAGATTTCATCACAAAAGGAGAAAGTTTTAGAAAAGGCTGGTCGCCATATGATGTCGGGAACAAAGTCATTGGCGTATATGCAAACGGCAAAACCAGATACGGTTATTCAGAAGAAAAATTATCTCAACTAACCATTCGCGAAGTGATGAAATTGCAAGAACAAAAACGTGTGTTTGCGGCTGGCAGATACCAAATTATTCCCAAAACACTTATTGAAGCGGTAAACGGTACTGGCACATCACTAGACGCTAAATTTGATGCCCAAACGCAAGAAGCATTAGCCAATTATCTTTTGACAAAAAAACGTGCAAAAATCGCGAATTACATTCGCACTGGTCAAGGCTTTGATGCAGCGGCTTTAGGAATGGCGCAAGAATGGGCAAGTGTTCCATTACTTCAAAGTGCCACAAGAACATCAAAAGGTGTGGTTTACCACATGACGCGTGGGCAGTCATTCTACAGTGGCAATGGTACAGATAAAGCACACCACAAACCCGAAGATTTGGAAAAAGCACTCACACAAGCCCATAATCGTTATGATTTGGCATTGAAAAATGGAGCAAACGATGTGCAGGCTATGGATTATGCGCTTAGCGGTCTTTCTTCTTCATCATCTAATCAAATGGTTGCTACAACATCAGCAGTAAAAATTAGCATTCCTCTTAAAGCTAAAATTAATCCGCCAAAAACGCGTATTGATATGCCCAAAGTCGCGCCAGTAGCAACGAAACCCATTTCTCCAACATTAGAATTTGCCAAAATGATGGGAAAACAAATATTTTCCAATATCGCTCATCAGTCAAATTCCACTTCAAGAACGGTCAGTCATCAGCGTATCGCGCACAACGCGTCTGGTGGCATCATGGATGGGCAAAATTGATTTTGAAAGCAGCCTGAAAAATATTAGGCTGCTTTTTCTTTAAAAACAGGAACAACCAAACTTAAACTTCTTTAGCCATGAAAAAATACATTTTTCTAATCAAAATCTAATCAAAGGGAATCAATATGGCAAAAGACAAAGCCTACGCAGCGTTTGACCAAATGGAAGATTGGGTAAGTGAGTTGATGGCTGCTAAAAAAAATAACGCAACATTTGACGACGCGTCAAATGAATGGAAAAAGGCACCTCAAGTCGTTCAAGAATTATCCGAAGTCGTACAAACCGATGTTGCAAAAGGCGGTTTGTATGCAAGTGGTAATCAACTTGTCGGTGCTGTCTTAGATGGAGCCATTTCAGACTATGAAAAAGCGAACGGTGCTAAACCAAGTGGCGCGATTATTCACAATGCTTTGCGAGTTGCCTTGAACAGCGTCTCTTCTCATTCATTAAGCAAATCAGGCGTACCAGTAACATTTGATGATGTCGGTTCTATTCAGTCAGATGCGCCAATTAATAGCAATCGCGTCACTGTTGTGTTGTACAACACTTTAGTGGAATCCGTTCCATTTGGTGGATATATTGATATGTCAGAAAATATGGCTGGCAAAATCATTATCGCCAACCATGTTGCAGGCAGCACGACTGGAGGATATACTGAAAATCAGTCATTAGACGGCATTTTAGGCGGAAAACCGTTCATGTCACACGAGCGCACTGTTGAAATGACATCAACCGACAAAACCACGTTCAGTGCCAAATTCAAATACGCTGATAATGATTCAGCAGGCAGCCCAATCATTCCGTCCGCCACTCAAATTCTTGTGAATGGATTGCCATCAGGCGGCGCAGCAATGCAAGCAACCGTTACAGAGAAAACAAGTGGGCTTTCAGGCAGCATTGAAATTAATGATGTAACTTACACTTTCACAGGCACAACCACAAACGAAACAGGCGAAGTAACCATTAAATTCAATTCAGCCGTTCCTGAAGGTGTGAAAGTTTACGCGGTTGGTTTGTTGAATTATGAAAACAAGTTAATGAAAGAAAAACGCCCTATTTTAATGGCAAATGCGCGTTCACACGAGTTACGTGCAGGATTCTATTCAGCAATTTACCAAGCTACTCAAGAAGCCAAAACACAATGGAACAAAGAAATTCGATTGGATTTGGGAAGCGAATCCATGCTAGCTATGAATAATCAATATGCGGCAGAAAAACACATGACTGCATTGCGAGCTATGTATCGAATTGGCAAAAATTATATCTCAAGCGTCAATTTGAATGCATCTGTGCGACAAGACCAGCGCAGTCGTGAAAGTATGTGGCGTGATGTGTTGTTCAGTTTAACCACTGCTGACCAAAACATGGTAGATCGAACGAATTCTTTTGGAATTGGTGTTATCTATGTGGGTGGCAAAGGCAAAGCAGAATTGACCGCATTGCCAAATGATGTGTTTGTACCATCGGGAATCAGCAGCCGTGCAGGAATCTATCGAATCGGGACTTTGTTTGGGCAATATGAAGTATATTATGCGCCAAATTTGGTGCAAGAAACCTCGAGCAGCATTGAGATGTTGTGCATTGGGCGCAGCGAACAAACTGGGTTGAATCCTTATATTTTTGGTGATGTGGCAGCACCGACATTCTTAAAAATGAATGTTGACAAAGACTTGCGAGAGGGCGCAGGTTATTTCTACGCAGGCGCAGCAAGCGTCAATCCGTATATCAAAGCAGCATGCGGAGCTTCAATCATTGCCATTACAGGAATTTGATTGATTTAAATTGACTTAATCAACAATAGCACAAATTCAAGACAAGTTACTTGAATTTGTGCTATTTTCTTTTATGTTTGAAAAATATATTAACAGAGCATGAAAAAAGCACAAAACAATTTGCCACGCGGTATGAGAGCAAGAAAGCGTAGGCGAAAAAATGGCAATACCGTTATCTATTATTTTGGGGAGGTGTCGCAAAATGGGAAACGTGTGGAAATTTCACTAGGAACGGAATATTTTGTCGCAGTGAAAAAATGGGCGGAAATCAACATTGAGAAAATTTCGCCTAGCCAAAGCATTACTTTTTCGCAAGCAGCAGACAAGTACTTTGCAGAAGTCATTGAACCCAAAGGAAAAATCAACACCATCAATGGCGTGAAAAATTCAATCAAATCATTAAAAACATTTTTCAGCACACCCAAAGATGCGCCGTTGCATGAAATCACGCCTCAACATTTGAATAGATTTTTGGCATGGCGAAGCAGTGCGCCATCGTCTGCTAATGTTGAAATTGCTTTTTTTTCGGCTATTTTTGAACACGCGCAAAAGAGCGGCTACATTGATTTTGAAAAGAAAAATCCAGTCAAAGGCGTGAAAAAAAACAAAATTGAGAAGCGCGACAATTACATCAATGACAAATTATTTGATGTAGTGTATGAACACGCAGACCAACAGATGCGAGATTTAATGGATATTGCACTTTTGACAGGACAACGACCTATTGATATTTGTAGTTTGCACACCAGTCAAATTAGTGATGGCATTTTGAATATTAAGCAAGTGAAAACTTCGGCGCGTTTGCGATTTGAGATTTCAGGCAGCCTGAAAGAAATCATTGACAGAATTGCGCCTGAAAATGGTTTTTTGTTTTTAAACAAGCACGGAAAGCCATTAAACCGTCAGTTAATAACGAATTGGTTTTTAAATTTGAGAAAGCAAATTATGCAAGAACGTCCAGAGCTTGAAGAAGAGTTGAGAAATTTTCAATTTCGCGATTTGAGAGCTAAGGCGGCGACTGATGCGTATTTGCAAAACGACAAAGAGACTGCGCGAGAATTGCTTGGACACACCAGTACAAATATGACAAACCGCTATATTAGGCAAGTCAAAGTTCAAAAGCCATTTAATAAGAAAAAGAAATAAGCGAACGATACAAAATTATTAGATATTTGCTGTTATAATTGGAATGGCACAGAATCCATTGGGAAATTCCGAGTAGTTCGCTGTTAAATGCGGTTTACTGTGCTGTTCCAATTTGCAGCTTTGCGGAACGTTTCATGTTTTGCGGAACATCTTAGCAATGTATTAAATTATTTCTATTTAAAATCAATGAGTAATTTTGGATTATTTTATTTGTCTATAATTTTTCATTATGTGAATTTCCATGCTTGCCACACAATCATTAACCACCCTACCCCCATTGTCTTTATATATCCATATTCCTTGGTGTATCCAAAAATGTCCGTATTGCGATTTTAATTCACATAAAATCAAAACCACTTTAGATGAACAAACATATATTAACGCCCTACTCGTTGATTTACAATCAGAATTACCCTATTTTTGGGGACGACAAATCCAAACCATTTTCATTGGTGGTGGCACACCAAGCGTGTTTCAAGCTGATTCCATTAATCAATTATTGAGCGGTCTTCGTGCCTTAGTCAAACTCAATCCCGAAGCCGAAATCACACTGGAAGCCAACCCCAGTACCTTTGAACGCAATAAATTTCAAGGATTTAAAGATGCTGGCATCAACCGCTTATCCATCGGCGTACAAAGTTTTGACGATACCCAATTGAAAACCTTAGGGCGCATTCACAACGCCACCGAAGCACAGGCTGCCATTGAAACGGCTTGCCAGATTTTTGAACGCGTAAACATAGACTTAATGTATGCATTGCCTCGACAGACAGTTCAGGCAGCCTTACACGATGTCCGAACCGCCATCGGTTTGGGCGTGTCACACATCAGCGCATACCAACTCACGCTAGAACCCAACACACCCTTCGGACATACCCCGCCCCAAGGGCTGCCCGAAGATGATGCAGCCCAAGACATTGAAGATGCCATTCACAACGAACTCGCCAACGTAGGATTCACTCAATACGAAACCAGCGCATTCAGTAAACACCCCAACCAACGCGCTCGCCACAACATCAATTATTGGCAATTCGGCGATTATGTGGGTATCGGCGCAGGCGCACACGGCAAATTGTCGCACCACAAACACATTGAACGCACCACACGCAAACGCCATCCCAACGATTATTTAGCCGCTATGCAACACAACCCCAACGATGCAATTGAACGAAAAATTATCCAACCAACAGATTTGCCTTTTGAATTTATGATGAATGCCTTACGACTGGTAGACGGTGTCCCCACCACATATTTCACCGAGCGCACGGGCGTGAGCATTGCCAAAATCAGCCAGCAAATTCAAATCGCCCAACAAAAAAATTTGCTGGACAGCAATCCCATGTTTTTGCGCCCGACTGAATTGGGACGAAGATTTTTGAATGATTTAATTGAAATTTTTTTGTGAAATTATAGTCGTTTAAAATAAAAATAGGACAATAATATTTTTAATTTTAAACGACTATCAAAATTCAGGCAGCCTGAAATCAAGCTATTTAAGATTATGAACACAGGTTCTAAATATGATGCACAATCAATTTCTTACCTTGATAATCCAATACATCCACGTCCATATCAAACAATAATTTAATATTTTCAACGGTAAACACTTCATCGGGGCTGCCTGAAAATTTCACTTCGCCCTTTTGCATGGCAATGACATGGTCGGCATACGCCGCCGCCATATTGATATCATGTAACACCACCACCGTTGTGCGATTGTGTTCGTGTGTGAGTTGACGCAAAAGCTGCATCAACTGACGCGCATAATACATATCCAAATTATTGAGCGGTTCGTCCAACAAAACATATTCCGTCTGTTGACAAAATACCATTGCAATCAAAGCCCGTTGGCGTTGCCCACCCGACAATTCGGTTAAATAACGCTGCGCCAAATCGTGTAATTGAAATTGGTTGATTGCATTATCAATAATGGCATAATCTTCGGGTTTAGGCTGCCCTTTGTGGTATGGAAAACGCCCAAACATCAATAAATCACGCACCGAAATACGGCTATGAATGCTGTTTTCTTGCGTTAAAATAGACAAAATTTTGGCGACTTCAGCGGTAGGCGTGCTGGCTAAATCGCGCCCATTGTAAGCAATGCTGCCTGACACCAAAGGTCTCAACCGCGCCATCAACGACAATAACGTGGATTTACCCGCACCATTTGCACCAATTAGAGCGGTAATGCCATTTTGTGGAATATTCAGCGACACATTATTCAAAATTTGCTGTTCGCCAATTTTGTAAGAAACGTTTTTAATTTCAATCATTTTATTTTTCTCAATTTTATAATGCCGATTTCTTGCGCAATACCAACCACAAAAACACCAATCCACCCGCAAATTCAATGACCACACTTAAAACCGCTTTCATACCCAAAAAGTGTTCAAAAATCGCTTGTCCGCCAATTAGAAGCGTTGCTGAAATTAAAAACACCATAGGCAAACGAACAGCATGTTTCACGCTGCCTGAAAAATAATTCGCCAACGCACACACCAGCAAACCAAAAAAACTCACAGGTCCAACTGTCGCCGTTGCCGTTGCTACCAACACCGCAATCCACAGTAAAATCCACAGCGTATATTTTTGATAATGAATGCCTAAATTGGTAACTTGGTCGCGTCCGAGTAAATGCACGTCCAAACGATGACGTTCATGCCACAAAAATACCCCACTCAACGCCACAATTGCGCCGCCCATCGCTAATAAATTCGTATTTACCGTATTAAAACTGGCAAACGTATTTGCCTGTGCCACTGCAAACTCTTCGGGGTCTATCATGCGTTGAAACAGGCTGGACAAACTGCGAAACAACACGCCAAAAATCACGCCAATCAAAATCATTCGCGCCAAATCACGCCCACCTTGTTTCAATAACAAGCGAAACAACAACAACGCTCCCCCCATCATTGCCACCAGTTCAAACGCAAATTTGCCCATCAACGGCAACTGCGTATAAGCCGTACCGCCCAACGCAAACACCAACAATGTTTGCAGAAAAATATACAGCGTATCAAAGCCCAATACCGATGGTGTGAGGATTGGATTATTGGTCAGCGTCTGAAACAGCAGCGTGGACACGCCCACAGCATACGCCACCAACAGCAAAGCCACCAGTTTTCCTAAACGCAACGGCAATACAAAACCCCAATTGCCTTGCACATTCCACAGCAAAAATAGCGCAGACGAACAAATCAATAAGATGGTTAATATGATGATTTTTTTTATGTCTTTATTCATGTTTTGACGAAAAATGTTTGTTAAGCTGCCTGAAAATCAATTACCTCAATTTTCAAATTAAAAATACGGTTCATACCATTTATTTTTGTTAATATTTTTACAATTTCTATAAAAATGACATATTCTATCATTCTCATTAAAGAATGCCAAACATTTCAGGCTGCCTGAAAACATCATTCACCCAAACCAAAAATCGTTTTTATGAAACATACAAATAACACAAATCCACTCAATTATGACTGGAAACTGGAAATTTTGATGAATTGAGTCTGTTTTAATTTGCGATATTGTTTTAAAATTGACTGAACATCTTATGAAATGAACGGAAATTTAACAATGGCTAGAAAATATTTTGGTACAGACGGCATTCGCGGTGAAGCAGGTCAGTTCCCCATCACACCCGATTTTGTGTTGAAACTCGGCTGTGCTTACGGTCGCGCACTCATCAAACACGAACAAGGCAAACGTCCACAAGTCATCATTGGCAAAGACACACGCATTTCAGGTTATATGCTGGAAACCGCATTGGTGGCAGGTTTCACGGCAGCTGGTGTTGATGTGATTCAAACAGGCCCATTGCCCACACCAGCCATTGCATATTTAACACGCGCTTTACGCTTATCAGGCGGCGTGATGATTTCCGCATCACACAACGAGTTTTCCGACAACGGCATCAAATTTTTCGCAGAAGGAGGCGTGAAATTAAGCGATGACATGGAAATCGCCATTGAAGCCGAATTAGACAAAGAAATGGTAACACGTTCGTCTCGTGATTTGGGACGTAATCGCCGCATTAATGGCGCAGATGACCGTTATATTGAATTTTGTAAATCCACATTCCCTAGCCACTTGGATTTACGTGGTTTAAAATTAGTCATAGACACCGCCAACGGCGCAGGCTATCACACCACACCTAAAGTGTTTCATGAATTAGGTGCGGAAATCATTCAGATTGGTCATGAACCAAATGGTTTTAATATTAATGATAAAGTCGGCGCAACCCACATCAAAACCCTTCAAGCAACCGTATTACAAAATGAAGCTGACTACGGCATCGCATTAGACGGTGATGGCGACCGCCTAATGATGGTAGATAGACATGGCGCAGTATTTGATGGCGACAAATTAATCTATATTATTGCCAAAGCACATATGCAACAAGGTATTCCATTTGGCGGCGTGGTCGGCACAGTGATGAGCAATTTAGGCATGGAAAAAGCATTAAATGAGCGCGGTATTCTGTTTGCACGTGCCAAAGTCGGCGACCGTTATGTGTTGGAAATGTTGAAACAACGCGGTTGGCTATTGGGCGGCGAATCGTCTGGGCATATTTTGTGCATGGACAAACACAATACAGGTGATGGCACAATTTCTGCCTTACAGGTGTTGGCTGCCTTAAAAACTTTAGAACAAGATTTGAATACGGCAGTGGATTGGCAACCTTATCCGCAAACCATGATTAATGTCCGCATCAGAAAAGGACAAGATTGGCAAACTGCCTCCAAACAAGCTTTGGCAGCAGTGGAAAAAGAATTGGGCGACCGTGGGCGTGTGGTGTTGCGTCCTTCGGGTACGGAACCTGTGGTACGCGTGATGGTGGAGGCAGAGCAAGCAATTTTAGCTGAAAAAAGTGCGCGTTTAATCGCCGATGCTATTGAAGCCAAAGCCTAGAATCCCCATATTACTGATTGTTTTCAGGCAGCCTGAAAATCAAAGTATCCCGATTTTTATCGCAAGCAAGTCAGTTTGAATCATAGAACTGATTTGCTATCAAATTAACTGATTGTTTTAATAATATAGAAAACCTTATGCTTACCTTATTAGAAACTTTTTTCCAACAATTCGGTTATGCTGCCGTTTTCTTCGTATTGGTGGTATGTGGATTTGGCATACCCATTCCTGAAGACGTAACGCTGGTAGCAGGTGGCGTGATTTCTGGTTTAGGCTACACCAATGTTCACATTATGTTTTTCGTGGGTATGGCGGGCGTGTTGGTGGGTGATGGCTTAATGTTTGTTTTGGGACGCATTTATGGAACGCAAATTCTGCGTTTTCGCCCCATCGCCAAATTAATGCCCCCAAAACGCTACGCCCAAGTTCAACAACAATTTGATAAACATGGCAACCGCGTTTTATTTGTGGCGCGTTTTATTCCAGGATTACGGAGTCCGATTTTCTTGACGGCAGGTATGAGTGGTAAAGTTTCATTTTGGCAATGGCTCATTATGGACGGCTTGGCGGCGTTGATTTCTGTGCCTATTTGGATTTATTTGGGTGATTTTGGCGCGGAAAATCGGGATTGGTTAATGCACAAAATTCATCAATTCCAAAATGGTTTTATGGGATTGGTTGTCATACTAACGCTGTGGTTGATATGGTTTTGGTGGCGCAAACGTCAAAATTTACTGGAACGAAAAAAAGCCATTTTAGCCAAACGCAAAGCACGTCAGGCTAAAAAACGCAATCGTTCCATACCACAATCTCATTGATATAATTCTTTCAGGCTGCCTTTTGATGACAAAACACAATTCAGGCAGCCTGAAACCTTTTTGATTCGCTTCAAGGAAAAAATCTATGTCTTCATATTCTGATTACCAAGCCCCTAATGCCAATGGCTTTTTTGGTGAACACGGTGGCGTATATGTCGCCGAAACCCTAATCCCAGCACTACAAGAATTAGCCCAAGCCTATCAACAAGCTAAAAACGACCCTGAATTTTGGGCAGAATTTCGCCATGATTTAAAACATTATGTTGGTCGTCCAAGTCCTGTTTATCACGCAAAACGATTAAGCAAATATTTGGGTGGCGCACAAATTTGGTTAAAACGCGAAGACTTAAACCACACAGGCGCACACAAAATCAACAACACCATCGGACAAGCACTTTTAGCCAAACGCATGGGCAAAAAGCGGGTCATCGCCGAAACAGGTGCAGGACAACACGGCGTTGCCAGCGCAACTGTGGCGGCGCGATTCGGTATGCAATGCCACGTTTATATGGGTGCAGACGATATTCAACGCCAAGCACCCAACGTGTTTCGCATGAAATTATTAGGCGCAAATGTCGTTAGCGTGGACAGCGGTTCGCGCACCCTGAAAGACGCAATGAACGAAGCCATGCGCGAATGGGTAGCACGTGTGGACGATACTTTTTACATCATTGGCACAGCAGCAGGCCCTGCACCCTACCCCGAAATGGTCCGCGATTTCCAATGCGTGATTGGCAACGAAGCCAAAGAACAAATGATCGAAGCAATTGGACGACAACCTGATGTCGCGGTGGCTTGTGTGGGTGGCGGCTCAAATGCGATTGGATTATTTTATCCTTATATTCAAGAAGATAACGTAAGATTAATTGGCGTAGAAGCGGGTGGTTTGGGTGTGAATACGCCCGACCACGCTGCACCCATCACATCAAAAGCACCCATTGGCGTATTGCACGGTTTCCGCAGCTATTTGATGCAAGACGAAAACGGACAAATTTTAGGTACGCATTCGGTTTCAGCGGGTTTGGATTACCCTGGAATTGGTCCAGAACACAGCCATTTACACGACATCGGACGCGTGGAATATCACGCCACCAATGATAATCAAGCATTGTTAGCATTTGATTTATTGTGCCAACTAGAAGGTATTATTCCCGCACTGGAAAGTTCACACGCGTTGGCTTGGGCAATTGAAAACGCACCGCACATGAATCAAGACCAAGTGATTTTGGTGAATTTGTCGGGGCGTGGTGATAAAGACATTAATACTGTAGCGAAATTGAAAAATATTGAGTTATAAATTTTCAGGCAGCCTGAAAGAATGGTTCGGTGATTCTTTCAAATGGCTGCCTTATATATTAGAACCTCTTTTATGTTAAAATTACCCTCGTTTTGTTTAAGAAAATTCACGCGAGACAGCTATGGCAGGCAACACTATTGGACAATTTTTTACTGTAACCACATTTGGCGAATCACATGGAGCCGGTTTAGGTTGTATTATTGACGGCTGCCCACCCAATTTACCGCTTTGCCAAGCTGATATTCAAGTTGATCTAGACCGCCGCAAACCCGGAACCAGTCGCCATGTTACCCAACGTCGTGAAGCAGACGAAGTGGAAATTTTGTCAGGCTTATTTGAAGGCAAAACCACAGGCACGCCCATTGCGCTGTTAATCCGCAACACAGACCAACGCAGCCAAGATTATGGCAGCATCGCCACCCAATTTCGCCCAGGACACGCCGACTATACTTATTGGCACAAATACGGTACGCGCGATTATCGCGGCGGCGGACGTTCATCAGCTCGTGAAACCGCCGCGCGTGTGGCGGCTGGTGCCGTGGCGAAAAAGTGGTTACGCGAACAATTTGGTACGGAAATCATTTGCTGGGTAACGCAAGTCGGGGAACGCAGCATCCAATTTGAAAGTGAGGAATTTATTTCACAAAATCCCTTTTTTGCTGCCAATCAATCGCAAATCGCTGATTTAGAAAACTATATGGACAGCATTCGCAAATCCCTAGACAGTGTAGGCGCAAAATTACACATTGAAGCACGAAACGTTCCCACTGGCTTGGGCGAACCTGTATTTGACCGCTTGGATGCGGAAATTGCCTATGCACTGATGTCCATTAATGCGGTCAAAGGCGTAGAAATTGGCGATGGCTTTGATGTGGTGGCACAGCGTGGCAGCGTGCATGGCGATGAACTCACGCCTACTGGCTTTAAATCCAACCATTCGGGTGGCATCTTGGGGGGCATTTCTACAGGACAAACGATTACGGCAAACTTTGCAATTAAGCCTACCAGTTCCATCGCCACACCACGTCAATCCATTGATATCAAAGGAAATTCAGTAAAAATAGCCACACACGGACGACACGACCCATGTGTCGGTTTACGCGCTGCGCCGATTGCTGAAGCAATGTTGGCTTTGGTATTGATGGATCATGCACTGCGGCATCGCGCACAAAATGCAGATGTTCAAGTTCATACCCCCGATATTGCTCGTCTGTAGAAATCATTTTGGTAGTATTTCAAAAAGCATCATGCAAAAAATTTTCTTAAAAATCATTTATTTATTATTTAATTGGTTTATTTTAACCAAACTGTACAACAAATAAATTACCATACTCAAGCAGCCTAGAAAAACTGACGTTGTGCATTTTCAGGCTGCCTTAATATTTTGAAGAATATGCTCCATTGATTCATAAAATTCAAGGAAAAAATATGTCCGATATTTTACAAAAAATTCTCGCCACCAAAACCAAAGAAGTTGCCACCGCCAAAATGGCCGTGCCACTGGAAACGCTGAAACAGCAAATTCAACACGCCCCACCCCCACGCGGATTTATTGCCGCCATTCAAGCTAAACACGCCGCTAATCAACCTGCCATTATCGCTGAAATCAAAAAAGCCAGCCCGTCCAAAGGGTTAATTCGTGCCGATTTTAATCCAGCCAGCCACGCTAAAGACTACGAAATCGCAGGTGTGGCTTGTTTGTCGGTACTGACCGATGAACAGTATTTTCAAGGTTCGCCTGATTATTTGCGTCAAGCGCGTGATGCGGTGGCATTACCCGTGTTGCGTAAGGATTTTATGATTGACGAATATCAAGTTTATCAAGCACGTGCATGGGGTGCGGACGCGATTTTGTTGATTGCAGCGGCTTTGGATGCGGAGACGCTGTTGCGTTTGGAAACACTGGCGCATGAATTGGGCATGGATGTATTATTGGAGTTACACGATGCAGCAGAATGCGAAATTGGAGTTACACGATGCAGCAGAATGCGAAAAATGTACCCATTTGTCTACGCCTTTACGTGGTGTGAATAATCGCAATTTGCGGACATTTGACGTGAATTTACAGCAAACTTTAGATTTACTGCCACAGCTTTCAGGCAGCATAGTGGTTACCGAAAGCGGTATTCGAAACAAAACCGATGTGGACTTGATGCGCAATCATGGCGTGAATACATTCTTGATTGGCGAAACGTTTATGCGTGCTGCGGATATTGTTGCCGAAGTGAAGAAATTGTATTGATTTTGTGAATAACTCGGGTTAGGATTCGCGGTTTAATTGATTTTTCAACCAAATGCAGTCGGAAAATATTTCAGGCTGCCTGAAAATGAGCTTATGAGAAAAATAATTTTATTCAGTAGTTTCATGGTATTGTTAGCATGTCGCCCTGAAACACAAGCACCCACACCCAAACCCACAACAATTGTCCCTAAATCTGCCTCCACGCCCATTGCAGCCTCTGAGTCTACGTCCGACATTGTGAGTCAAATTCTCAACAGCCCACAAGAACAAGATATTTTAGCCAGCAGTAAACAAGCTATGGAAAACGTAACCGCGTCTGAAGTCGCGGCGATTGGTGCAAGTGCAGTGGCTGTAGCCTCTAGTGCAGCTGTTGAAGTTGCTGAACCTACCGCGCCAGCAGTGCATTTGCCTGAAACGTGCGAGCGTTATTATCAGCGTGTGGACAGATGTTTTGCCAAGCAACCCGAAAACAGCGAAGAATTACGCCAAATGAATCAAGATGCTCGTTTGGATTTGGTTGCCGATAAACCCACTGATAAAACGTGTGCAGCATTAAACGAAAGTTTCAACGGCGTGGCACGGAATTTGGGTTGCGAATAATCTTCAGGCTAAAACCTTTGCAATATATTCAAAAATAAAAGTTTTATCTAATTGATATACGATAATTTTTGCTTTTTGCAAAGGTTTTCTAAATTATTATTTAACCCAAGCCAATGGATTCATAGGGCGATTTCGGTAGCGAATTTCAAAATATAAACCTTGCTCGCCTGTTGGCAGCGCACCGCTTGTGCCGAGATTTTGACGCGCCAACAGACGCTCACCTACCGATACGCTAATATTACTTAATCCAGTATAAACAGATACATAACCATCAGCGTGGTCAATAATCACGGTATTGCCGTAGCCGTTTAAATTGCCCGCGTATACCACTTCCCCTGCCGCAATGGTTTGCACGTTGCTAGGCGATGTGGAGATGAACACACCGCGCCAAGTGCCGCCACCATTGCGCGTTTGCCCAAAACGTCCAGCGATGCTGCCTGAAACGGGGCGGCGCATTGTACCTTGTAAGCGACTGAATTTATTATCCATATAAGATTCAGGTGCTTTTGCATTCTTTTTGTTGGTGGCTTTTTGGCGTTGTGCCACTTCAGCTTTACGTTGTGCGTTGCGTTTGGCGACAATTTGAATAATGACGTTACTTAATTGGCGTTCGTTTTCGCGTAATGTATTGATTTTATTATTTTGTGAACTGATTTCGCCGTTTAATTTTTGCGAATCCGCTAACGCCACTTCATGTGTTTGTCCCAATTGACGTAATTTATTTTGTTGTGCGATGGCAAGTTGTTTTAGACGGTCTAATTCTTTGTGAATTTGGGTTTCTTGTTGTTCTAATTGTTCTTGTTGTTCATTTAATTTTTTGATAACTTGGTCATTTGCCAAATTAATGTATTTGCTGTATTGCAAAAAACGAGCTTTTTGATTGGCATCAGCATTTTTCAGAAAAATCACAATAGAATTAGGTTGTTGATTTTTATAATTGCTGACAAGTAAACGAGAAATTTGGGCTTTTGCGTTTTCTACTTCGGTTTGTAATTGGCTCAAACGATTTTGTAAATCTTGCAATTTTGCCCAAGAGACGCGTTGTTGACGGTTTAAATCATCCAATTCGCGGCGTGCTGCTGCAATAGCGGCTTGAGTTTGACGCAAGATTTCTTGATTGCGTTTTTGTTGAATTTGCTTGTCTTGCAATTTTTTCTGTTCGTGAACAATTTGTTTTTTCACGGTTTTCAGTTCTTTGGACGCAGGTGTGTTGGCAATATCTGCCAAAATATTGGCAGGAATAGTGGCTTTGGGTGCTGGAGGAGGCGTGATTTGTGGTTTATCATCGGCAGCGACAATTTGGCTGAAAAAAGCGGAAAATAGCGCGAAAGTTAAATATTTTTTTTGCATGATTTTAAATAAGCCCATTGGATTTAAAGAAAGATAATTATAACGGATTTTTTGCGTGATTCTGTTGCTTTACGTTATGATGATGGCGTTGTGTAACCGATGTGTTACAAACGTGCAAATAAATTTATTCAATCCACAAAATGATGTTCAGGCTGCCTGAAAGATTATCCAAAGATTATCTAGGAAAAAAACATGACCCATACCGTCCATTTACAATTTGAAGATTACAACCCAGTCGCCTTACAACGCCTATGCGGTGTATTAGACAACAATTTGAATACGCTCGCACACCGTTTGGAGGTACAAATTAGCCGCCGATTTGATTATTTTACGTTTTCAGGCAGCCTTGCACATGTAGCACGTAATGCTTTGGTTTCGTTGATGCATATTGCCGAAGAACGCGATTTATCCGATGACGACATTAATTTAGCCGCAGTAGAGGCAAAAACGAATGATAAGCAACACATTGAAAAAAATAATGAAAATTACGCTTATTATTTTCATACCAAGCGCGGTAGCATTGGCGGACGTACACCACGCCAAAACGGTTATATTCGCGCTTTGTTGAACCACGATATTGTATTTGGACTCGGACCTGCGGGTACAGGCAAAACTTATTTAGCGGTGGCGGCGGCAGTTGATGCGATGGATAAACACCAAATTGAACGCATTGTTTTGGTGCGTCCTGCTGTGGAAGCTGGCGAAAAATTGGGCTTTTTACCTGGTGATTTGACTCAAAAAGTCGATCCATATTTGCGTCCTTTGTATGATGCACTTTATGATTTAATGGGTTTTGACCGCGTAACCAAATTGCTGGAAAAAGGCTTGATTGAAATTGCGCCACTGGCTTATATGCGCGGGCGCACGCTCAATGGCGCGTATGTTATTTTAGACGAAGCGCAAAACACCACGCCCGAACAAATGAAAATGTTTTTAACGCGCATTGGTTTTGGTACGAAAGCCGTGATTACGGGCGACATCAGCCAAATTGATTTGCCAGCTCATATCAAATCAGGATTAAAAGATGCGCGTGAAAAATTAGATGGTGTGGAAGGTTTGTATTTTCATGTTTTTACCAGTGAAGACGTGGTACGACATCCTTTGGTGCAAAAAATTGTGGAAGCATATGAAGCAGCAGAATAAGATGATTTTGTGAATTTGTTTTACTGGACGCGTAGTCCTTCAGGCAGCCTGAAAGAGTTTAATCCTATGAATTTAAATAAAAAAGCATTTGCCATATTGGGCGCAACTGCGAGTGGTAAAACCCGATTGGCGTTGGCGTTGGCTCAACGATTTCCCTGTGAAATCATTAGTTTGGATAGTGCATTGATTTATCAGGACATGAATATTGGCACAGCAAAACCCACGCCCGAAGAACTAGCCAGTGTACCGCATCATCTCATTGATATTATTACACCTTTAGAGAATTACAGTGCTGCGGAATTTTTAGCTGATTGTGCGCGTTTGGTGGCAGAAATTCAGTCGCGTGGGCGGTTGCCATTGATTGTCGGCGGTACTATGATGTATTTTCACGCGCTGACACATGGTCTGAACGATTTGCCCCAAGCCGATTCAGCTACGCGCCAACAGCTCCAAACTGATAAGCGAAAATACGGTTTATCCCATTTATACAATCAGTTACAAAAATACGATCCCATCACCGCTCAACGTCTTGAATCCAACGACAGCCAGCGTATTGAACGTGCTTTAGAAGTTTTTTTATTGACAGGTAAACCATTGAGCCAACATTTTGCGGAACAAAAATCCGCGCCAGCATTGGATTTATTCACGCTTACGTTGATTCCTGAAAATCGCACCCAATTACACAATCAAATAGCACAACGTTTTGATTTAATTCTAAAAAATGGTTTTTTAGATGAAATGAAATATTTGCGCGAAAAATATCCTCAATTACATGAAAATTTGCCATCTATGCGTTGTGTGGGTTATCGCCAAGCGTGGGATTTTTTAGAAAATCGATTTAACTACAATGAATTAATTGAAAAAGGCACAATCGCCACACGTCAGCTAGCCAAACGCCAATTAACGTGGTTACGCAAATTACCAACCGATTTAACGCTTGACCCATTTGCAAGCGATGTCAATCAACAAATCCATTTTGCAGCCCAGTCTATGCGCGAATTTTTCAGGCTGCCTGAAAGTAATAAATTATGAAAAATCAAAATCCTGCATCATTTAAACGGCGTATTTTTGCCCTAATTTATGAAAGTCTGCTGATTGGTTCGGTTACACTTTTGACGGGTTTAGTGGTTGGTATTTTGCAAACGATTATTCAGCAACAAATCTCAATTTCACCGAAAATTTTTTCGCCAATTTATGTGATTTGTTTATTGGGCGCATGGTGGTTTTACTTTAAAATGAACTGGTTGCGCGAACAACAGACTTTACCAATGCGCGTTTGGAAAATTGGACTACAAAGCGTTACGGGTAATCGTGCTATTTTGCGTGAATTACGACTGCGATTTATGTGGGCGTGTGTATTTTTGGTGTTTGTGCCGTTGTTGTCGTATGCGGTGTTGGGGTATGTAGGCAGCCTAAAACCACGTGCTATGTTTGGTTTGTCGTTGATTTGGTGGCTTTTGCCGTGGGGATTTGCGTGGCTCAATCCGCGTAAGCAGTTTTTGTATGACTATTTGGCTGGTACGGAATTGGTGGACTGGCGAGATAAAAAATAATGGAATTGTTTTCAGGAAGCCTGAAAAATGGTTTTCACATTATGATTTAATTTATCAACACATACATTAAAATGAATCAATTTGCAGAAAAATTAATCAATTGGCAACGCCAACATGGTCGCCACAACCTGCCTTGGCAAACCTCCGACCCGTATCGTGTGTGGCTGTCTGAAATTATGTTGCAACAAACGCAGGTGGCGACTGTTTTGGAATATTATCCTAAATTTATCAATCGTTTCCCTGACGTGCAATCTTTGGCGGAGGCAGAACAAGATGCGGTATTGCAATTATGGGCAGGTTTGGGTTATTACAGTCGGGCGCGAAATTTGCACAAAGCCGCGCAACAGATTGTCTACGAATTCGGTGGGCAATTTCCACAACAACGCATTGAATTAGAAAGACTTTGTGGCGTTGGGCGCAGCACGGCGGCGGCGATTGCGGCGTTTGCTTTCAGGCAGCCTGAAACGATTTTAGACGGCAATGTTAAACGTGTTTTATGCCGAATTTTTGCCTTGGACGGCGACACCAGCGACAAAAAATTTGAAGCGCAACTTTGGCAGTTGGCAGAGTCATTATTACCGAAAAATCAAAATGATATGCCAGTTTATACGCAAGGTTTAATGGATTTGGGCGCAACCGTTTGCAAACGCAGCAAACCCGATTGCACCCATTGTCCGATGGTTTCAGATTGCCTTGCGTGGGCGCAAAATCGTGTGGCAGAGTTGCCGCGCAAAAAAAGTGCTGTTCCCATCAAACACATCGCATTTTATTGGCTGATTTTGCGCCGAGATGATGGCGCAATTTGGTTGCAAAAACGTCCACAAAAAGGCATTTGGGCTGGATTATATTGTGTGCCGTGTTTGGAGAATCTTCAGGAAATTGAATCGTTTGGCTTAGATGATTGGCAGGAATATGCCGTATTGACTCATCGCTTGACGCATCGTTTGTTGGAAATCACACCGTTATTGGCAACTCATTTTTTCAGGCAGCCTGAAGATTTAGGCAGTGGTGTTTGGGTACAGCCACAAAATTGGCATGAATATGGTTTACCCAAACCATTGGCGCAGTTTTTGCCACAAATTGTGTTATGATTCATGAAAATGTAATCAATCTATATATAAGTAGACTGGGAGATTAAAATGTTATTAGGTGTCAATATTGACCATGTGGCGACTTTACGTAATGCACGTGGTGCAGGTTACCCGAGTCCTGTGGAAGCTGCTTTGGTAGCGGAAACGCATGGTGCGGATTTGATTACTTTGCATCTGCGCGAAGACCGCCGCCACATCAAAGATGCAGACGTATTTGCCATTAAACAAGCCATCAAAACCCGTATGAATTTGGAAATGGCGATGACAGAAGAAATGTTGGCAAACGCCATCAATGTGCAGCCTGAAGATGTGTGCATTGTTCCCGAAAAACGCCAAGAAATCACCACTGAAGGCGGCTTGGATATTGTGGCACAACAAGATAAAGTCGCTGATTATGTGGCAAAATTACAGCAAAATCAGATTCGTGTATCCTTATTTATTGATGCGGATTTGGCGCAAATTCAGGCTGCATACGATGTGGGGGCGCGTGTGATTGAAATTCATACAGGCGCATACGCTGAAAAAGCAGCACATGACCGCGCTGCTGAATTAGCCCGAATTCGCCAAGCAGCTGAATTTGCTGAAAAATTGGGTATTACCGTCAATGCAGGACACGGTTTGACTATTCAAAATGTCGCACCTATTGCGCAAATTCCGCAAATTGTGGAATTAAATATCGGGCATTCTATTATTGCTCAAGCGGTGTTTTTGGGTTTGCCCAAAGCCATTGAACAGATGAAAGAAACCATGTTTCGCGCTCGTTTTCAGGCTACCTGAAAAATTTATTCACTAAAAAATTGGAGTTAAACAATGATTTATGGCATTGGTACGGATATTTTGTCCATCAAACGCATTGAAGAATTATACAAAAAATATGGCGAAGCTCTGCCACGTCGTGTGTTGAGTCGAATTGAAGAATTGGAATTTACTAATCGTTTTGCGCAACAAAATAGCACAGATGCGGTTCGTTTTATCGCCAAACGTTTTACAGCAAAAGAAGCCTTTGCTAAAGCCATGGGAACGGGGGTTCGCACGCCCGTCAGTTTGCACAATATCAGCATCACACATTCGCCTTTGGGAAAACCCGAATTTGTCTTTGAAAAAGAATTGCAAAACTGGTTGAACAAACAAAAAATTGTCAAAATTCATTTGAGTTTAAGCGATGAACAACGCTACGTTACCGCGATGGTGGTGGCTGAATCTGTTTAACGGTTAATGAATATTTCAGAATATGTATTGACTAAAATTCCGTCTATATAAAAATAAAACATTTTGTTTAACAAAAACTGTTAACTATCGCCTACTGCGTTGACTTTTTAAGCCAATAGTCCCGATATTGGCTTAAAAAGTCGTCTTTTATTCGCAAAAATTGTCAATAAAATCAGGTTATCAATCTTACAGCACAGGTTCTAAAACCCTTTGCAAATACAGTTTCGTTTACCGCAACAGTTTTTTGCTGAAAATAGAGTTTTTGCAAAAGTTTCAACTTGAAAAATTACACTTGACTATCCAACCAACGCTCTGCGTCCAAAGCCGCTTGGCAGCCTGAAGCTGCACTGGTAATGGCTTGGCGGTATACATGATCTTTC
Source organism: Simonsiella muelleri ATCC 29453 (assembly GCF_002951835.1). Taxonomy (GTDB): domain Bacteria; phylum Pseudomonadota; class Gammaproteobacteria; order Burkholderiales; family Neisseriaceae; genus Simonsiella; species Simonsiella muelleri. Next base: position 1,737,201 of record NZ_CP019448.1, read on the forward strand.
ACATCACCAGCCGCCCAAATGCCATCAATATTGGTTGCGCCAGCGTTACCATCGTTGCCGCCACGCGTGATGAGATAGCCCGTTGCATCCATGTCCAATTGTCCTTTGAAAATGGCGGTGTTGGGCTGATGCCCAATGGCAATGAACACACCTTTGACGTTAATTTCTTCATTGCTACCGTCATTATTCTTTAAACGTGCACCTGTTACACCAGACGAATCACCCAAAATTTCATCTACGGTCGCATTTAATTTCAAAATAATTTTGCCCTCGTCCACGCGTTTCATTAACTTGTCAATCATAATTTTTTCAGCACGGAACGTGTCGCGGCGATGAATCAGCGTAACCGTATTGGCGATGTTTGCCAAATACAAGGCTTCTTCTACAGCTGTGTTACCACCACCAACCACAGCAACATCTTGTTTTTTATAGAAAAATCCATCACAAGTTGCGCAAGCTGACACGCCTTTTCCTGCAAACGTTTCTTCGCTAGGCAAACCCAAATATTTGGCAGACGCACCTGTTGCCACAATCAGCGCATCACAAGTGTACTCGCCCATGCTGCCAATCAGTTTGAATGGACGTTGTTGTAATTGAGCGGTGTGGATTTCGTCAAACAAAATTTGCGTACCGAATTTTTCGGCATGTTGCAAAAATTTTTCCATCAATTCTGGACCTTGCATACCTTCGGGGAAAGGTGGGTAGTTGTCCACTTCGGTCGTAGTCATGAGTTGTCCACCTTGTGCCATACCAGTGATGATGACAGGTTGCAAATTGGCGCGGGCAGCATAAATCGCTGCGGTGTAACCTGCTGGACCAGAACCCAAAATAATTAATTTGTGATGTTGAACCATAATATTTACTTTCTTAAATCTAAATTTATCAATACATTTTCAGGCAGCCTGAATCACCATTTCTTCAGGCTGCCTTTCATTCACAAACACAAAAATTATTTATCCAAACCAAATTCTTTGTGTAATACGCGTGTTGCCAATTCCATGTATTTTTCATCAATTAAAACAGATACTTTAATTTCAGAAGTGGAAATCATCTGAATATTGATGCCCTCTGCCGCCAGTGCGCGGAACATTTGCGCCGCCACGCCAACGTGTGAACGCATACCCAAACCCACAATAGATACTTTACACACCGTATCATCGCCACTGACTTCAGTCGCACCGATGGTATTTTTCAAATTATTCAACAACTCCAAAGTAGGTTTGCAATCGCCACGCGGTACAGTGAACGAAAAATCGGTTGTGCCTTCGCAACCAACATTTTGGATAATCATGTCCACTTCCACGTTAGCATCTGCCACCGCGCCCAAAATCTGATAAGCAATTCCAGGTTTATCGGGTACACCACGCACATTGATACGCGCTTGGTTTTTATCAAATGCAACGCCTGAGACAACTACTTTTTCCATATTTTGGTCTTCCTCAAAAGTGATTAATGTACCGTTACCGCCCTCTTCTAAGCTGCTCAAGACGCGCAAACGGACTTTGTATTTACCAGCAAATTCCACCGAACGAATTTGCAAAACTTTGCTGCCCAAACTGGCTAATTCCAACATTTCTTCAAATGTGATGGTGTCCATGCGTTTGGCTTCGGGGACAACACGTGGGTCAGTTGTGTACACACCGTCTACGTCTGTGTAAATTTGGCATTCATCTGCTTTCAAAACTGCCGCCAATGCTACTGCTGAAGTATCCGACCCGCCACGTCCCAAAGTCGCAATGTCGCCCGCGCTACTGATGCCTTGGAAACCTGCCACAATAACCACGCGCCCAGCTTTCAAATCCGCTAGCATTTTGTCGCCATCAATTTCCTCAATACGCGCTTTGGTGTGTGCGGTATCGGTTTTCACAGCAACCTGCCAACCAGTGTAGCTTTTTGCGTCCACACCGATATTTTTCAACGCCATCGCCAACAAACCAATCGTAACTTGCTCGCCAGTTGCCAACACCACGTCCAATTCGCGTGGGTCAGGGAATTCCTGCATTTCATGTGCCAACGCCACCAAACGATTGGTTTCACCGCTCATGGCAGACACGACCACCACCACATCATGACCTTCATCACGCGCTTTTTTCACACGTTTGGCAACATTTTTGATGCGTTCAGCCGAACCCACAGATGTGCCACCGTATTTTTGTACAATCAATGCCATTTTAATTCTTTCAAAATAATCAATATGATTCATCAATAAGGTAGCCTGAAAAAACACAACGGCTATCTTATTGTCGTTATTTTACTATTGATTGAAATGAAACAAAATACTTCACAGATTCATGCGCATTCAATTATTTTATTCAGGAAATAATATTTTAAATAAATTAAATTTTTGAAATATTATTTCAAATAACGAATTATTTTACCCAAATTTTAAGATTTTTCATCTAAAAAGAGCAAGTGAACATATTCAGGCAGCCTGCAAATTGTTGCTTAATGACTGATGTTCTGCGGTCTGAAAAGCCACACCCATCATCGCATAAATTGTCATTTTCCCCTAAAACACGGTAAAATGGGCAGCATTTTTTCAACAATTAGTGTAGTAGCAAGTTATACACACATCACAACGATGGTTTTTCAACAAAATAATAATAAATTCAAATTATTAAATAACACTTGCTATTCATTATAATATTTTTTAGATTGCTTCGGGGGCTTGGGCTTTTATGTGGATTTTTCTGTTAATTTTGGTGTTGGTGGGTGTGCTGGCGGCAATGCTTTGGTATTACCATCAACAAGAAAGCGTTTGGCAAGACGAATTGCGCGGTATTCACACGCCACGCAACACGTCAAGTGCGCCTGTTGAAAAAACAAAATCCACTAAAATACAACCCGAATCCATTCCTGAAAAAAAATCTACCCCAAAAGACACTCCTGTAACGCCTAACACATCTACAGGCAGCCTGAACGCACCCGAAATCCACGAAAATGCCATCACATTTTCACTAGAATCCACATTGCCCGAATCCACCCCCATTACAGCTCAACCGAAAACCCAAATCATTATTGATACAACAGAATCATTACCCGAATTACGTTACGATGAATCCACGCCACCAGTTGAGTCGCAAAAAACACAACCTATTGAAAAAATAGAAAAAAATGAGAAAGAGCCAACCAATAAATCCTCTATTACACAACTGAAAAACACACCGCCCGCATTCAACAATATTGAAGAAGTGAATCCTTTTTTTGCCAAACAACCTGTTGCAAAAATTGAAGACTATCAATCTCCTGTACCAGCTGAACAACTCAATAGTTTCGCATTTGAATTGATTGATGATGAACCCCTGCCCGTCATCACATTGGAAGAGGCCACACGAAATCTACAAAAATATTACGAAGATGACGAAAAACCCAATGAAATACCCAACAATGAAATGACCGATTCTAATGATGCCCATGTTATTCCCGAAACCGAGATTCAGGCAGCCATTGAATCCAAAGAAAAGAAAGATAAAATCGCCACCATTGATGCACCTGCAGAAAATGTGCCACTTCCATTGAGTCAGCCTGATCCCGATTTGGAAGTGATTACGCTTGCCGATGCCATGCGTGCTTGGCAAGATGATGAACCCAGCATCTCCACCATGCAGCCTGAAAACGATATTTTCCCCAAAGAAGAACTTACTTACGAAGATGCCATCAACGCTATGGCTCAACGTGAACGTAATGCTCAACACGTTCCGTTCCCTAGCCCCAAACCTCTGCCCGCCGACACCGAAACCATTAGCGAAGATGAAATTCGTGAAAGTTTGTTGCGCCAGCGTTTGGCACGTCGCCAGCAATTGTTGGCAGAGGCACCTGTTCACAGCATTTTGCGAAACACCATTCCCGAAGAAGAAGCTTTGGCAAATTTAGCGCGAATAGATGCTAATGCGCCTGCTGCGCGTCGTCGCCGCCAAAAAACGTCCGTACCCACTCGCGCCGACCAACTCATTAACCCAAATGTCGCACAAGATACGCCCGTGATTTTACCACCAGCACAACCGCGCTCTGTGGTTACCACGCCTGCGTATATTCGTGCCAAAAATACAACACAACACGCTATTACCCACACACAACCACGCATTACACGTTTACCACAAACTGCACCAATAGCCCAAACCACACCCATAGCAATGATGGAACCATTGGCCGTGCCGCCGCTGCAAATCCCTGCGATTGTGGAACAAGACATCCATTTCCCACCACCTGCGATTGTGCGGCACGAACATTTTCAGGCTGCCTCGCCTGTTGCGTACCAACCTACGCCACATGATTACACGCAACCTATTCATTATGAACATCAACAAGCGTATTACCCAGCTTACAAAACTTATGATGAAACACAACCTGACAACATTGAATTACTAGATAATCCGCCAGCTTATCCTTTGCCAACAACGGATTTATTATTGCCAGCCGAACACGATATTTCTGCTGTGCCAAGTGAGCAACAATTATTGGATAACGGCATCATTATTGAAGAAAAATTAGCGGAATACCGTGTTAAAGTAAAAGTTATTGATTCGTATGCAGGTCCTGTGATTACACGTTACGAGATTGAACCCGACACGGGTGTGCGTGGTAACTCCGTCTTAAATTTGGAAAAAGATTTAGCGCGTGGTTTAGGCATGGCTTCCATTCGTGTGGTAGAGACCATTCCAGGAAAAAACTGCATGGGCATTGAATTGCCTAACCCTAAACGCCAAATCATTCGAATCAGCGAAATTTTTGCAGCACCAGAATTCACACAAAGTCGATCCAAACTCACACTGGCACTCGGTCAAGACATTACAGGCAAACCAGTCGTTACCGATTTAGCCAAAGCACCACATTTATTGGTTGCAGGAACAACGGGTTCTGGTAAATCAGTTGGCGTGAACAGCATGATTTTGTCTCTGCTGTTCAAAGCCACACCTGAAGACGTGCGCTTAATCATGATTGACCCCAAAATGTTAGAATTGTCGGTGTACGAAGGCATTCCACACTTGCTCTCCCCCGTGATTACCGACATGAAATATGCCGCTAATGCCTTAAATTGGTGTGTCAACGAAATGGAAAAACGCTATCGTTTGATGTCGCATTTGGGCGTACGTAATTTAGCTGGCTACAACGCCAAAATTGCCGAAAGTTATGCACTCAATGCACCTTTTACCAACCCATTTAGCTTAAATCCAGATGAACCCGAACCATTGGAAAAATTGCCATCTATTGTGGTGGTGGTTGATGAATTCGCCGATTTGATGATGACGGCTGGTAAGAAAATTGAAGAGTTGATTGCTCGCTTGGCACAAAAAGCACGCGCGGCGGGTATCCACTTGATTTTGGCGACACAACGCCCCAGTGTGGACGTGATTACAGGTTTAATCAAGGCCAATATCCCCACTCGCATCGCATTTCAAGTGTCCAGCAAGGTTGATAGCCGCACCATTTTAGATCAAATGGGCGCAGAAAATCTGCTCGGTCAAGGCGATATGTTGTTCTTGCCCCCAGGTACAGGCTACCCACAACGTGTACACGGCGCATTTGTTGCAGATAGTGAAGTACATGATATCGTTCAATATTTAAAACAATTTGGCGAACCACAATATGTGGAAGATATTTTGACAGGTGGACGCGAACTTTCAGGCAGCCTGAATTTCAATGGCGGAAGTGGCGAACGCGATGCCTTGTTTGATGAAGCCGTGGCAACTTTATTGCGGACGCAAAAACCGACTATTTCATCATTACAACGTTATTTGCGAATTGGCTACAACAAAGCCGCGACATTATTTGACCAAATGGAAGCTGAAGGCATTGTTTCACCAGCAGATTCTTCAGGAAAACGCACCATTTTGGTCAACCCGAATAATGTTTCCGACCAGTAATCTCACACCACAAAGGCAGCTTGAAAAAATTTTCAGGCTACCTTTTTTGTTAAAAAATCAGTTTCATGCCCAAATTGTCATGTTACCCTATTTTTTCAATAACACTTTTTTACAAACTCGGTTATAATCGTTTCAGACCAATTTAAGTGTCCGCTTGGTTGGTTGAAAATAAGTCAAAGAAACATAGCGTTGCACCATACTGATTGCCATTTATGAAGCAACGCTACATCACAAAGGGACAACTACATGAATCATCAGGGTACAAAATCCGATGTCGCGTTGATTGGCGCAGGCATCATGAGTGGGACTTTAGGCGTGTTATTGAAAGAGCTATCGCCTGAATTGAAACTGTCCATCTTTGAACAGTTAGATGCGCCTGCTCAAGAAAGTTCACATGAATGGCACAACGCAGGTACAGGACACGCCGCTTTATGTGAATTGAATTACACCACCGAACAAGCCGATGGCAGTATGGACATCAAACGTGCTATTGCCATCAATGAAAAATTCAAATTATCTTTGCAATTATGGGCTTACTTGGTAAAACAAGGGCATCTGAAACCCGAAGAATTTATCCGCCAACTTCCCCACATGAGTTTTGTGCATGGCGAAAAAGATGTGCAATTTCTCAAAAATCGCCATCGCGCCATGTCGCAACACCCATTGTTCAGCAAAATGCAATACAGCGAAGACCGTGAAGTTCTCGCCAAATGGTTTCCGTTAATGATGGAAAATCGCGACACCAATACACCCATCGCCGCCACTCGCGTGGAAGCTGGTACTGACGTGAATTTTGGTGAATTAACTCGCCAATTATTCCAATCTTTACAAAAACAAAATGTCAATATTCATTTTAATCATATTGTTAAATCGTTCCAACGTGTAGGCGATGAATGGGCAATTACCATCAACAACACCGCCACTGGCGAAACATTTGTGCATCACGCCAAAACCGTATTTATTGGTGCAGGTGGTGGCAGTTTGCAGTTATTGCAAAAAACAGGCATTCCTGAAAGCCATCATGTAGGCGGTTTCCCTGTGGGCGGTATTTTCTTGGCGTGTACCAACCCTGAAATTGCCAATCAACATTTCGCTAAAGTATATGGCAAAGCCGCATTGGGTGCGCCGCCGATGTCTGTCCCACATTTGGATACACGTTTTATTGATGGCAAACGCACATTATTATTTGGTCCATTCGCTGGTTTTTCGTTTAAATTTTTGAAAAATGGTTCACCATTGGATTTGGCGTGTTCGGTTCGTCCACACAATATGGTTACGGTGGCGGCAGCTGGTATCAAAAATTTAAGCTTAACCAAATACTTGGTTGAACAAGTCCAATTAAGCAAAGAACAACGCATGGAAGAATTGCGCCAATTCTATCCTAATGCCAAAAGCGAAGATTGGAACGTGGTGGAAGCGGGTTTGCGCGTACAAATCATCAAAGATACCGCCACGGAAAAAGGCGTGTTGCAATTTGGCACAGAAGTGATTAGTTCGGCTGATGGCTCGGTGGCTGCATTGTTGGGTGCATCGCCAGGTGCGTCCACTTCAGTACAAGTGATGTTGGAAGTTTTGAAAAAATGTTTCGCCCATCAAATGACCGCATGGCAACCCAAATTACAAGAAATGATTCCATCATTCGGAAAAAACTTATCAGAAGATCCTGAATTGATTAAATTTATTGAAACTGAAGTGCATCAAACATTGAAATTACACGATTAACCCATCAACAGGCAGCCTGAAAAAGGACACACGTCCAGCCTATTTTTTAGGCTGCTTTCTCTTTTCAGGCAGCCTGAAAACAAATTCATTCTAATATTTTGTATTTAAATAAGGAAAATACAATGAGTCATTCAGAAATATGGTCAGGACGCTTCAACGAACCCGTATCCGAACTCGTTAAACAATACACAGGCAGCATTGATTTTGACAAACGCTTGGCACATTGGGACATTCAAGGCTCGCTGGCACATGCTCAAATGTTGCACGAATCGGGCGTATTATCTGCGCAAGATTTAGCGCAAATTCAACAAGGTATGAAAGAAATCAAAGCCGACATTGATGCAGGCAACCTGAAATGGTCTTTGGATTTAGAAGACGTGCATATGAATATTGAACGCCGCCTAACCGATAAAATCGGCGATGCAGGCAAACGCTTGCACACAGGACGCAGTCGCAACGACCAAGTAGCAACCGATATTCGCTTGTGGTTGCGCGATGAAATCAGCACAATTCGCATTTTAATCAAAGAATTACAATCTGCCTTACTGAAATTGGCGGAGAAAAATGCCGATACTGTCATGCCAGGCTTCACTCATTTGCAAGTCGCTCAACCCGTGAGTTTTGGGCACCATATGCTCGCTTACGTGGAAATGCTCGGGCGCGATGACGAACGCATGGCAGATTGTCGCAAACGAGTGAACCGTATGCCATTGGGCGCGGCGGCTTTGGCTGGCACAACTTTTCCCATTCAGCGCGAATTAACCGCTCAATTATTGAATTTTGAACAAATTTGCCAAAACTCTCTAGACGCAGTTTCCGACCGCGATTTTGCAATTGAGTTTACTGCTGCCGCCAGTTTGTTGATGGTGCATTTGAGTCGTTTGAGTGAAGAATTGATTTTGTGGATGAGTCCGCGTTTTGGTTTTATTGACATTGCTGACCGCTTCTGTACGGGCTCTTCCATTATGCCGCAGAAGAAAAATCCCGATGTACCTGAACTCGTGCGTGGCAAATCGGGACGCGTTATCGGACATCTTACAGGATTGATTATGCTAATGAAATCACAACCGCTGGCGTACAACAAAGACAATCAAGAAGACAAAGAGCCACTATTTGACACGGTAGACACTGTGATTAACACGTTGCGTGTTTACGCTGACATGATGCGCGGGGTTACCGTGAAACCCGAAAATATGCGTGCCGCCGTGTTGCAGGGTTTTGCAACGGCAACCGATTTAGCGGATTATTTAGTGAAAAAAGGCTTACCATTTCGCGATTCGCATGAAGTGGTTGCGCTTGCTGTGCGCCATGCTGACACGCAAAAATGCGATTTGGCAGATTTGCCATTGGACGTGTTGCGTGGCTTTAGCAATTTGATTGAAAACGATGTTTACCAGATTCTTACCCCTGAAGGCAGCCTGAATGCGCGTAACCACTTAGGTGGCACTGCACCCGAACAAGTGCGCTATCAAGTAGCACGTTGGCAAAAATTGTTGGCTGAGTCATTTTCAGGCAGCCTGAAATCAAATAACTCATTGTTATCAGAAAGCAACTGAAATGAATATGAAACCCTACACCTATCCCGAAGACATCTACACCGAAGGCGATGCTGATTTTGACACAATCAAAAATTTGGGCCCACTCGCACCATTAGCAGGCATTTGGCAAAGCGATGCAGGCATGGACACCAGCCCCAAAGCCGATGGTGCAGAAGATTCGCCTTATATTGAACGCATTGAAATGCATCCAATTGATGCACAATCCAACGGTCCACAAATGTATTATGGCTTGCGCTACCACATTCACATCGTTGAACCCGATAGCGATGAAACTTTCCACGACCAAGTCGGCTACTGGTTATGGGAACCCATTACAGGCAACCTGATTCAAACGCTTTCCATTCCGCGTGGCTTGACTGCAATGGCGGTGGGCAATGCCGATGCCAATGCCAAAACCTTTACGGTTACCGCACGGCGCGGCTCCGACACCAACGGCATTTCGTCTAATCCATTTTTGGAAAGTAATTTTAAAACAGAAAGCTATACTATTACCATTACGATTCACGATGATGGCACTTGGTCATATCATCAAACCACCGTCATGCAGGTAACAGGTTACGACAAACCATTTGAACACACCGATTTCAACACATTACACAAAATCGGTGAACCCACACTCAATCCCACCGCCTTAGCCGCACAACGTGATGCGTGATTTTTTCAGGCTGCCTGATGTTGATTTTGCTGATAAAACGCTTGTTGAATAGGGGCAATTTGATTTTTTCTCGCCATATCAATTTGTTCAGCAATTTTTTCAGGGCAGCCTGAAAATTGTTGGGCAATCGCACGCGCATCCACATGTTGCGCCGCCGCCAATACCGCCAACCAATGCTCACGTTGTGGATAAGCTGCATTTTCACGTCCTAAACGTCCTTGAGTGTCCGCTAAACACACATTTAAGGCAGCCTGAAAACGCTCAGGGCGACGAAAAGCGTCCGTTTCTTTCAATACTTTTAACGCTGCTTCTGCCCTTTTCGCCTGTCCAATTTGATGCAAACGAATATGAAATTTGCATACCAATTCTGCCAACTCCCCGCACGCTTTTGGCACACGCCAACGCACATTTACCGCCCGAACCAACTTCACCCCACGCATATCGTGTCCAATATGCTTAGGTAAAATATCAATAGGGGTCAATGCCTTACCCAAATCATGCAGCAAAGCCGCATACCGTTCAGGCAGCCCAAAACCCAAATCCGCCGCACGCTGCAACACCAGCAAAGTATGCTCCCCCGAACAAATTTCAGGGTGAAAATCTGCTCGTTGTGGCACACCAAACAGCGCGTCTACTTCAGGCAGCAACACACGCAACGCACCACATTCTCGCAAAATTTCAATCATTTTGCGTGGATTTTTCTCCATCAAACCTTTGGCAAATTCCTGCCACACACGCTCCGCCACCAACGCATCAACTTCACCATTTGCCACCATATCGCACATCAGCTGCATGGTTTCGGGCGCAACCGTGAAACCATATCGCGCCGCAAATCGCGCAATGCGCAAAATCCGCACGGGGTCTTCCGCAAATGCTGCTGAAACATGGCGTAATATTTTGTTTTGTAAATCAGATTGTCCACCAAATGGGTCAATGATGTTGCCGTGTTCGTCTTGCGCCATTGCGTTGATGGTTAAGTCGCGGCGCAACAAATCTTGTTCCAAAGTAACGGATTTATCTGCATAAAATTGAAACCCCGTGTAACCTTTACTTATTTTGCGTTCGGTACGCGCCAGTGCGTATTCTTCGTGCGTTGTCGGGTGCAAAAATACAGGAAAATCCTGACCAACAGCCCGAAAGCCCTGCGCCAACAAATCCGCTGCTTCCGCCCCCACGACAACCCAATCACGGTCTTTCACGTCCAAACCCAGCAGCGCATCACGCACCGCACCACCCACTAAATAAACTTTCATCATATTTATTTAATTATATTTTTTGAATAAATAAGCAGCCTGAAAATATTTTAATCATCATAACCGCTCGGAATATTTTTTACATTATCCAACTGATTTACGCGAATTGCTTTGGGATGACAATTCACTTCAACCCATTGGTTACCAGGCATTTGGACCGCTACACCCGCAGCAATTTTCTGTTCAATTCTATCGTAGGCATGATGGATGTTGTACACCACATCGCCATTTGGAATGTCCACTGAATACGCAATCGACCGCCCCACTCCACGCCAATCATAATACCGCGCTTGCGAACGTGGCACACGCACCACGATTTCAGGTTTACCGACTTTACCGAAACTGTATTCCAGCGTTTTACCATTGTCTAATAATTGAATTTGTTTGCCGTTAGGCGTGGTGCATTGGAAAATAGGTTGAGCGAATGCGGCTGGCGCACACAACACCAATACAGTAGCAATTAAAACAGATATTTTCATGGTAAAAATTCTTTCAGGCAGCCTGAAAATTAATACGGTGGCAATAATCGCCGAAATCCATGTGCTAATACAATCATGGTAAAAAACACGTTCCTCAATAATATCAGAATATTCGCCCAAACCAATGGCTTTTGTGGTTGTGCTGTTTTTTGCACTTGCGAGGCTTGGGTGGCTAGTTTTTGCCAATAATCGGGGTGCAACACGGGTTCACACCACGCTCCAGCGATACCATCAAACACCGTTTGTCCATACCGAATGCCCACCACGCCCCCAAAAATCGCGCAAGTGGTATCGGTATCGCCTCCCCATTCAATCAGTTTTTGCAAACCCAAAATCGGTTCATGGCGATGCTGTTGCCAAATCTGGCAGACGGCTGGTACGGTTTCGTAAATGTAGCCCGAAACACCTTTACGTGGATTGGGTTGAAAATTTTTAATTCTTTCAATTAAATCATTATCTTGAATATGACTCAATACAAAATCCATTACTTGCATTGTCGCCCAATCTGATTGATGCGTTTCCACCCATGCCAACAACGCAATTGTTAACGCGCCTTGTTCTGCTTTTGGGTCGGTGTGGGTTACGCGTGTACTGATTTTAACCAGTTGTTTTAATTCATCAACATCACGCGCCAACACACCCAACACCGCCACACGCATCGCACCGCCATTGCCTGCAGAAAACACGCCCGTTTCAGGCAGCCTGAACCACATTTTTACAATGCTACGCAAAGTCGCCAAGCCAATTCCAGCAGGTAAACGCGCCAACCACCAGCGCAAATGCGATTGCAACGCTTGTTGAAATTTTTCAGGCTGCCCTGCGCTGCGGATATAGGCTTGTACAGCCATGGTGGCGTGTTCGGTGTCATCGGATACCATCGCACCATGCATAAATGGGATTAGGCGGTAATCTGTTTTACGCTTGAATATTTTGCGGATGCGTTGCGGTTTCATGCCTTCAAACGGTAAACCGTAGGCATCACCCACAGCCGTACCAAGCAGTGAACCATATAAGGCGGATTGTAGGTTCATGTGTATTCTCCAATCAAATACAGGCAGCCTGAAACCTTTGCAAAACCTCATTTTTTTGATGGCTATAAAAAATAAATTCTTAAAATTTCAATTAGTTATTTTTTGAAATTTGTAAATTTAGGGGTTTTGCAAAGGTCTTAGCCTGAAAACCAAAACTCGTTTTCAGGCTGCCTGTATTTTAGCTCAACATCATGATATTACGCTTCTTTATTTTCTGATTGTTTCACACGCAAACGCAAACTCAATTCACGCAATTGTTTCTCATCAACCGAATTAGGCGCGTTGGTCAATAAGCATTGAGCGCGTTGGGTTTTCGGGAATGCAATCACATCACGAATAGACTCTGCGCTCGTCATCAACGTAACCAAACGGTCCAAACCAAATGCCAAACCACCATGCGGCGGCGCACCAAATTTCAAATTATCCAACAAGAAACCGAATTTTTCTTGTTGTTCTTCGGGCGTGATTTTCAGCGCGGCAAATACTTTTTCTTGAATCTCTGCACGATGAATACGAATCGAACCGCCACCAATTTCCCAACCATTCAACACCATATCATACGCACGAGCCAAACATTTTTCAGGCGCAGAAACCATCAAATCTTCATGCCCTTCTTTCGGTGCAGTGAATGGATGATGCACGGCAACATAGCGGTCAGCATCTTCATCGTATTCAAACATTGGGAAATCCACCACCCACAACGGTTTCCATTCGTCCACAAAATAGCCGTTTTCTAAACCGTGTTCTTTACCGATTTTAATGCGTAACGCGCCGATGGCTTCGTTCACGATTTTTTCTTTGTCTGCCCCGAAGAAAATAATGTCGCCATTTTCCGCGCCAGTTCGCGCAATGATTTCTTTCAACACGTTTTCAGACAAAAATTTGACGATTGGGCTTTGTAAGCCGCTATTTTCGCCATTAGATAAGTTGGTAACATCGTTGACTTTGATGTACGCCAAACCTTTTGCGCCGTAAATACCAACAAATTGCGTGTATTCGTCAATTTCTTTGCGGCTGAATTTTGCGCCATTTGGCACACGCAACGCCACCACGCGACCATTTTTCATGTCTGCTGCGCCACGGAAGACTTTAAACTCTTCGGTTTTCATCAAATCGGTTAATTCGGTAAATTTCAACGAAATACGCATATCAGGTTTATCCGAACCATAATAGAACATCGCATCTGAATATTGCATACGAGGAAAATCACCCAAATCCACGCCTAGCGCATCTTTGAAAACTTGTTTCGCCATGCCCTCGGTAATGTCCATGATTTCGTTTTCGGTTAAAAACGAAGTTTCCAAGTCAATTTGCGTGAATTCAGGCTGCCTGTCCGCGCGCAAATCTTCATCACGGAAACACTTGGTGATTTGGTAATAACGGTCAAAACCCGCCACCATCAATAATTGTTTGAATAATTGTGGCGATTGCGGCAACGCGAAAAATTCGCCAGCATGAACACGGCTTGGCACAAGATAATCACGCGCACCTTCGGGCGTAGAGCGTGTCAACATCGGGGTTTCAATGTCAATAAAGCCTTGCACGTCCAAATAACGACGCACGCCCATCGCAACTTGATAACGCAATTTCAAATTACGCTGCATATACGGACGGCGCAAGTCAATCACGCGGTTTTGTAAACGCACGGTTTCGCTGATGTTTTCTTCGTCAATTTGGAAAGGAGGCGTAGCAGCTGTATTCAAAATTTCAATTTCTTTGGCGAGAATTTCAATTTTGCCTGAAATCATTTTGTCGTTGGTTGTGCCTTCTGGACGGTTACGCACGCGCCCTGTGATGCTCAACACAAATTCGCTGCGGGCACTGTCTGCTAATTTGAATGCTTCGGGTGTATCGGGGTCAATCACGACTTGCACAATGCCTTCGCGGTCGCGCAAATCAATAAAAATCACACCGCCATGGTCGCGGCGGCGGTGTACCCAACCTTTTACGGTTACGGTTTGGTCTAAATATTGTTCGTTAATTAGACCGCAATAGTTTGTACGCATATTGTTATTTCCTTGTTTACAATAGTGTTTCTAATTTAAAAATGAGTTTCAGGCTGCCTGAAATGACTTCAACTCATTTCAATTCAATATTTTTCATTTTATTCAACGGTAAAGTAATATTCCCAACCGCAAAATTCTGATTATTCAAAATTTCATTTAATTTGTCTTCGGGCAAACCTGCTTGCAATAAACTTTGACGCAATTGCTGCATTTGCTGGATAAACGCATTTCGTGCTTGTTCCACACCGTCCACAATAAATTGCGCGTCCAAATCCGCTTCCAATCGGTAAAATTTGACATTAGAAACGCATTTAGCAAACCAATCATAAATCGCAGCAACTTCTTGCAAGGCAAGCGTGCCATGCGCCTCACTAATGTCATCATGTGTGCTGATATAAACGCTGCCTTGAATATTGTCAAAACCGTGTTTTTTCAGAATGGTCGCGATGTTGTAATAGGCGTTTGTGGGCGAATTGGCGTGATAGTGTTGCTTCAAACATTCTTGACTTAAATCAAATGCAATCAAATACTTACTCATAGATTATTTCCTTTCAGGCTGCCTGAAAAAAATCCTTATTCAAAATTTCGTCAATCGTCCAAATGGGTTGTGGTGGCAAAGTTTTGATGCCTGTTTCATTTTGCGCTTGTTGTGTACCACGTTACCATACTTTGTTGAACCATTCAGTGTCGTCAAAATGATTGCATAGGCTGGACGAATCTTCCAATAAATCAGCGATTTCTTGGCGTTGGTCAACAATGGTTCTCGCCAACTATTGCCTTGACAAGTCGGCTGAAATGCCCATTTTAACAAGTAAGCAATCAAAATGCCCATGCGGCGGAGTAATTCGCGGTGTTCTTTTCGGCTCATGGCTTGCATTTCTTCCATCAAATTTTCAAAATCTAACTCATTGAATTTTCCAAGTTTGATTAAATTAGCTTGATGTGCTGCCCAAGCGGCTAAATCGTGATTGTAGTCAGTATTAATTTGTCAAAATCCTTTCAGGCAATCTGAAGATTACCTTTGTTCAATCAACATATTGTGTTGTTTAATTGGCAAATCATCTGGCACGACCATACCCAGCGAAATCACATATTTCAACGCCTCGTCCACCGTCATATCCAGTTCGCGAATATCAGAATGACGCACCATAATATAGTAGCCCCCCGTTGGGTTGGGCGTGGTCGGCACATAAACCGAAACATACTCCGATTTTTCAGGCAGCGCGTCCGAAATCGACTGCGGCACGCTGCCTGAAACAAACGCAATCGTCCAAATATTGGGTTGTGGAAACGGCACCAAAACAGGCGTTTTAAATGAACGCGAATTATCCGAAAGCAATGATTCAGATACTTTTTTTACGCTGGAATAAATGGATTTAACAACGGGAATTCGCCCCATCAAACTGTCCCAGCCCTCAATAAATTTACGCCCAATCACGTTCGCCGCAAAAATACCCGTACAAAACAATACCGCAATTGCCACTACCACGCCCATACCAGGGAATGTTAAACCTAAATATTTTTCAGGCTGCCATTGCTCAGGCAGCAGCTTAACCAATTTGTCTGCCGCATTAATAATATACGATAAAATCCAAATAGTTACCGTAATCGGCAACCACACAAGTATGCCTGTAATTAAATAACGTTTGATGGCTTTACTGATGCTAAATGGATTGGTTTGAGTGTTGATTTTGCTCATGTGTTTTTGGAAATGGGCGAAAATTTAAGATGCGCTATTATACGCGTTATACAATTAAAAAGTAATCAAAATTAATCAATTGATTTTAAATTAAAATAACTACTAAATTTCCCGATGCGTTCCGCAAAATGTGAGACGTTCCGCAATTATTTCTTTTTTTTTATAAGCACACCGCCTAAAATTGCAAGCAAATGCTGTTTTTTTAAAAGTTTGCGGAACGGATTTCTATACTCAAGCCCCTTAAAGCCTTTGTTTGAATCGTAATAAACATAGTCAGTTAAAATAAAAATAGGACAAAGCAACCGCTGTATGCATACCAGTACATAAGGAAGCAGACAACGCAGTAGTATTTTTAATTTTAAACAACTAACTAGTATCCATCATCAGTCGAGAAAAATTACCCCACCTACAATTTTCAGGCAGCCTGAATCCTTTCTCTGCTAAACCCTATCTTTTGGCTGCCTGAAAATAATTTTTAATTTAATTTTGCCAATAATTTTTCATGAATTCCGCCAAACCCACCATTACTCATGATTAAAATATGGTCGCCAGTTTGGGCGAATTTAGCCAATTCATTTACAAATTCATCAAACTGTTTGCCAATATGCAATTTATCACCCAATGGCTCCAATGCTGCCTGAACATCCCAATCAACACCTCCAGCGTAGCAAAATACGGCGTTTGCTTCTTTCAGGCTGCCTGAAAGTGCGGCTTTCATTGTGCCAAGTTTCATAGTGTTGGAACGCGGCTCCAATACGGCGATGATTCGTGCATTGCCGACTTTTTGACGCAGTCCTGCAATGGTGGTTTCAATGGCGGTTGGGTGGTGGGCAAAGTCATCATACACAGTAATTTGATTCACTACTCCTTTGATTTCCATGCGTCTTTTTACGTTTTTAAATTGACTCAACGCATCACAGGCAGCCTGAACGCTCACGCCAACGTGTCGCGCTGCTGCAATGACAGCGAGTGCATTTAGGCGATTGTGTTCGCCCAACAATTCCCATTGCACACGTCCGACTTTTTCGCCCTTAAAAAACACATCAAAGCTGCCTTGTTTGTCTGCTTCGCCAATTTGCCAGCCAGCTTGATTACCAAACCATTCAATCGGTGTCCAGCAACCTTTATCAATGGTTTCGTGAATGGCTTCTGCACGACCGCTGGCGATAATCAAACCTTGATTTGGCACGGTGCGAATCAAGTGATGAAATTGTGTTTGAATTGCGGCTAAATCGGGGAAAATATCCGCGTGGTCGTATTCTAAATTATTCAAAATGGTGGTGCGCGGACGGTAGTGAACGAATTTGCTGCGTTTGTCAAAAAATGCGGTGTCGTATTCATCGGCTTCAATCACGAAAAACGCGCTGTCATTTTGTGGCAAACGCGCCGACACACTGAAATTTTGTGGTACACCGCCAATCAAAAAACCTGCACCATAACCAGCATATTCTAATACCCACGCCAACATAGATGCGGTAGTGGTTTTGCCGTGCGTTCCCGCCACGCCCAGTACCCACATTTTTTGTAACACGTTTTCAGACAACCACTGTGGACCTGAAGTGTAAGGCAATCCCTTGTTTAAAATCGCTTCAATCACTTCCATGCCACGCTTGGCGACATTGCCAATAACGTACATATCTGCTTGATATTGTTTTAATTGTTCTGCATCAAAACCTTCGTGAACGTCCACGCCTAGCTCGGCTAATTGCGTACTCATTGGCGGATACATTTTGGCATCACAGCCTGTAACTTTGAACCCTGCTTCTTTGGCAATGCGCGCCAAACCGCCCATAAATGTGCCACCAATACCGATGATGTGAATGTGTTGCATCATGCTAATTTCCATAAAAGTGAAAAATAGATGAATTATAACGGATTTCAGGCTGCTTGGAAGATTGTACGGCAGTACAATAATCACGCCATTCTCAACTCTATCTAAATTAAGATATGGCAATTGAATAAAAAGGGGCATAACCCCACTCTTAAAGATACCCGTCAAGTGTAAGGACGCGCCAGCTTTTGCATTGCGAAGAAATAAAAAATGCACCTGCTTTTGCATCAACAGCATTTTAACATCTGCACCCAGCTCCAAACTGGGTGTTTATTTTTTTGATGCATAATATCTACCATCTACCAAACCGTTTCAAAGCACATAATTATGATTTTAAACGGTTTTCATTTTCAGGCAGCCTGAAATTTGTAAATCATATTATCTTCGTAATGCGCTGTTTTGTTCATTGTAATGTGAACGCTAATTTTTTGATAATCCTGTAAATTTTGCCAACCTTCTGCCTTTTCATTCACAATCAAATCCAAATAATCAAGCAGTTCACTCCGCGTTGATGAGAAGAATACAAACGGCGGTCGCACCAAACGCATCAGCCGTAAAAATTCAACCATACCAAAATAGCCAGCTTTGCGATACGCGCCTTGCGCGGTGCTAACATAGGGTGGGTCAAGCACGAGTAAAGCATTTGAATTATCTTGGAATTCAGGCAATAATTCATGATACGATTTACTTACCACTTCCACGCCGTCTAAATAGTCGTCCGCGCTGGGATAATCACTCAATCGCACATTATTAAAATAAGTATGATTGTATATTAAATCATGCAAATCAGTTGGTTGCCGACTGCTAAACAAAATCCAACTCGCCACGCAATCCAAATCAATATAGCCGCCAAATGTTTGTAAGGTAGTCTGAATGGTCTTTTTCAGCGTTTCAGGCAGCTTTTGATTGCGCGGATAATCTCTGGTTAAATCAAAAATGATTTTGCGTAATTGATTGGTATCATTGATGTTTTGCAAACGCTCGGTATAACCGTCAAAATCATTGTAAATCACACGAGCTTTGGGTAAAACCTGTTTTGCGGTGTGAGCCAACAGTCCCGAGCCACCAAAGGCATCAACAATTGTCCAGCCATCGCCATCATTCGGAATTTGCTGTTTTAATAACGTTTTAAAGTGGTTTAAAAATCGGCGTTTTTGTCCTGTAAAGGGTAAGGGGGCTTGGGTGTGGATATAAAAAAGTTTTTAGATGCGCTCAAACGCTTTAAAAAGTGCTTTAACAGCGATTTTTGAAATAAACAAACAAAATCCCACTTGAATTTCATGTTTCAAGTGGGAGTTTTGGGGTTCAGGCTGTTTGACGATTAGTAGCACACACCGACTACCTCATGTGCCGAGCCAGCCATGTGCTGGATAATTTCATCAAATTCGGGAGGTATATCAAAACCTGCATGGTCAAACACAGAAATCATTTCACTATCATGCACCAAAGGGGCTTCAATCAGACTGCCACCAGCAGGTAGAGGGGAAACATCAGCAACCTGTGCAGACAAAGCTTTGTTTATCGCGCTTTGTAAAGTGCGAACCGCCATATCATCACCACTTAATTTACCCGATACAGGCAACTCAAAACCACGTTTATTAATGGTTTCACGTTCCCAAGTGATTTGACCGATGTCTTTCCCCTGTTTACGTAACATAAATTGAATAGAAATCATGGTTGATACCTTACCAATAAAGCCAATCCAAAATACAAAAAATCAGGCTTTTTTGCCAATTCCTGATAACGCTTATCATCGCCCCCCAATAATGCCTCAAATATCATGGTCATCATTTCCAATGGCAATGGGTCGTCTTCATCGCCGTACATTTTACCATAATAGGGATTGGGAAAATCATCACGTTTACCAATTTCTTTTGCATTATATCGGCTATTCCCTGTCATTTTTTGCATGGTTTGAACTTTATCTTTTACCGTACGCTCATGCCACAAACGGACAAAATAATCGTTCAATTCAGGCAAAACATTTTGTAAACGATGGACAAACTCATGACGTTGTGTAGAAATAAAACGTACGGCATTGTGTTTCAAGTTATTTAACATCATGCTATCGCCCTGTTGAAAAGCCATCACATTACCTTTAGTTTTGAATGCCCATTGAAAGACTTCTGCACCATTGGCAAATTGATGTGGTTTATTTCGCATCATAGAAATAAAATTCTTATCTGATTGTGGGGTAGTGATAGTTTTTGCATAGGTGCAAAGCGCGATTCAATTTGTGTGAACACTTGATGAATACAAGGCTCACGCCCAATTTGTCGCGCTAAACCAGTTGCATCAGCTTTTGTCAAAAATGCGAAAAAATGAGCATATTTTGATGAAAAATTATCAGCTTTTAAAGAATTTTAAGCACATTTTAATCAGGTTTTAAACACCTTTTAAACGTGCTTTAATTTTTTAAATGCGGCGACCAAGCCACACAACCTGCCCAATAATCATAATACTTTCAGTGTTATGCTCTTCTGATAAATCAATTTCAAAGGTTCGTAACTGTCGCCTTTTACGGAAATAACAGACAGCTGCTCAAAATGGCGTGTGATAAGGATATGAATTGAAGTGCTACCAGCCAGCCACACGCGACAATATGGCATAATGCGCTCTGTGAACAGCGTGCCATGCGCCCCAAGCGAGCCAGCGCACCCCACACGCCCTGCCATTTGGTAGGGCTTTTTTATGGACGAAACTTGAAACTGAACTTGGAACTCAATTTCTTGCTTTATGTTCCAAGTTATTTACTTGAATTAGTCTGAATTTCTTTTTTCTCTGCACCGCGAGCCGCACTTAAAATTACGGCTTGCCCTAATTCGCTGGCTTGACGAAATAAAGCCAGTAGTTCTAATTCTTTGTTGCTTAATGAATTTTCAGGCTGCCTGAAAGTTTCAACATTGTTATTTTTACCTGTCATCACATAATCAATATCAATGCCAGCATTTTTAAATAGGAAGAGTTGTTCTGCTTTTGGCTGACTGATATTTCTTTCATAATCCCCCCACATTCTTGCAGAAACACCACATTTTTCAGCAGCTTGCGCTTGGGTTAAGCCTAACTTTTTTCTTTCAGTTTTCAATCTGTTGCCAAAATCGGAGGAATTATTCATGAAATCTCTCTTGCTAAAAAGGAAGAACTCTTCCTATAATTCACACATCAATACAGCACTATTCTAGTAATAGGACTGAAACAATCCTGCATTTTACCATATTTTGAAGGAGCTAACATGGCTTTAACTGCTGAAAAATTAAAGGAAAATTTTGCCAAAGAAGGCAAAACATTGGCGCAATGGGCGCGTGATAATGGCTATAAACCGCGTGATGTTTGGTTAGTAGTCGGTGGACAAAACAAAGCTCGCTATGGTCGCGGTCATGAAATTGCCGTGAAATTGGGCTTGAAATAAGCAGCTTAACTTGGACATTTTAATAAATTAACTCGGACACGTCCTAGTTATTAAAAATCAAATGGTTAGTTTATTTTTGAGAAAAATAAACTCGGACACTAAAACCAAAGATAAAACGTCCAAGTTTGGAGTGGAAAAATGGAATACATCACAGCTTTTGAAATGGCAAAAATGAAAATTTCAGGACTGCCTGAAAGCGATAGACGGTTGAGAGAAAAAGCCAAACGCGAAAACTGGCGTTCACGCCCGCGCGTGGGGCGAGGTGGTGGTGTGGAATACGAAATCGCAGCCCTGCCTACCCCCATTCGCGAAGCGGTGGAAAAGAAACTGGCTGCCGAAATTTTGGCGCAACAGCCTGATTTACCCAATATGCAAACGGTTTCAGGCAGCCTGAACCCCCAAAATCAGGCAAAACCCAAAAAATCACGCGCCAAATCAAAAGATTTGCCGACCGTCCACAGACCCGAAGACACGCAATTGGCTTTGGATTTGGAAGACCCAAATATAGAAGCTAAAAATTTGAATTTCAAACAAAAAAATTGCGCCAATGCACGAATCGCCATTGTGGCAGATGTGTTGAGCATAGGCGATACATTGAGTTTATCGCAAAAC
The DNA here is from genome assembly GCF_002951835.1 of Simonsiella muelleri ATCC 29453. Classification (GTDB taxonomy): domain Bacteria; phylum Pseudomonadota; class Gammaproteobacteria; order Burkholderiales; family Neisseriaceae; genus Simonsiella; species Simonsiella muelleri. The sequence goes on from NZ_CP019448.1 coordinate 1,759,321, forward strand.
AAAGCCGTAGCCTATTTTTTGGAACAAATGCGCGAAGGTACGCTGCCCGAGCGAATTGAACATTTAATCCCCATTGCCAATGCGCGGAGCAACAACAAACGTGATTTGTCCAAGCGCACTTTGATGGAGTGGGTGTTGAATTTTAAGTCGGCTGGCAACAACAAAAATGCCCGACTGTTGGCACTTGCACCACGCGCGACCAAATACGAAACCTCGCCTTTGTCGCTGTGGTGGATGCGCGATTTTATGCACATTCATCGTGTGCCACAAAAGCCCAAATTGGTACACAGCTATCAGCGATTTACCCAACTTTATCAACAAAAACAGGATTTTGATATGAAACTGTTACCCAGTATTGATGCGGTTCGCCGTGCTTGGAATGCTTTGCCTGAAATCATCCGTGAACGCGGTCGGCGCACAGGCTCGCAATACAAACAGTTGCTGCCCTATGTGCAACGCGATTGGACGACCAACATTAATCCCAATAACGTGTGGATTATTGACGGACACAGCTTTAAAGCGCGTGTGCGACACATGGAACACGGTCAGCCCTTTGTGCCTGAAATCACGTTTGTGATTGACGGCTGTACGCGTAAAATTGTTGGTTTTTCAATTGCTTTGGCAGAAAGCAGTAAAGCGGTTGCCGATGCGTTAAGAATGGGTTTGCGACATGGTGGTTTGCCGGTCATCATCTATTCGGACAATGGCAAAGGCGAAACAGGACGCGACATCACAGGCGAATTGACGGGTTTTTGTCCGCGTTTGGATATTCAACATCAAACAGGGATTGCAGGTAACCCACAAGGGCGTGGCGTGATTGAGGGATTATGGGATAACACGCTGATTAAATTAGCTAAAACCTATCCCACTTATCACGGTAAAGACATGGACAAATCCGCAGGGCATTTGATGTATCGCAAAACCGAAAGCTGGGCAAAAGCCGAACGAGACGGCAAAAAACTGACCGATGAACAGCAAAAATACAAGGCGTTGTGTCCGACTTGGCAACAGTTTTATGTGGATTTGTTAGCAACCATTCATGAATACAACCACCGCCCACATCGCACCTTGCCCAAAAAAGACGATGGCGAGCGTTACAACCCAACGGAATATTGGGCGCAACGAATGGCGCAAGTACCACCCGAAGAGCAGCCTGAAATTTTGTCGGAAGACGAATTGGCTTTGTTGGAACGCAGCATGGAAAAACGCAAACCGTATCGCGGTTGGATTCGTTTTAATAATCAAAGCTATTTTTTGGCGGATTTGGCGGCACACGAAGGCAAGACGGTGTTGATTGCCTATGATTGGGACAATGCACAGAATATTTTTGTGTATCAAAAAAATGGGTGTTTGATTGGCAAGGCGGTTTTAAATGGCAACGCACGCGATGCTTTCACGAACGTGAAGAGTATGCGCGAGACACAAAAAGAAAATCGTGCCAAAAAACAAATTACACGCCTGAAAAACAAAGTTAAGCGTATTGAAATGGATTTAAATGGTGGCGACATTATTGAAAATACACCTGATTTTAGCAAATGGTTGCCCGATTTGGTAGCGTCTAATGATGTGGATTTCAGGCAGCCTGAAACGGTGGAAGTGGCAGAAGTGGCGGAAGTAAGCGAATTATCCAAAAAATATTTTGGTTTTTGATTTTTAAAACGATTTTGAAACACTTTTAAAGGAATTTAATCATGACTTTACAAGAACAACTGGAAAAATTGATGTCCGAAACAGGCACCCAGCAAAGCGATGTAGCAAAAGGGATTGGTCAATCGGATGCATTGGTCAGCCAATGGCGCAAAGGTGTGTACAAAGGCAACAATGCCAAAGTAGATGAAGCCATTGCCAATTTTATCCACCGTGAACAAAAGAAACGCGAAATCAAAGATTTGGAAATTGTGTTTTGCCGCACCGAAACCGCCAAACGTGTTTGGGCATTTTTGGAAATGGTGCATCAATCACGCGGTCAAGGTTTGTTTGTGGGGCGTGCTGGCATGGGTAAAACCACCATTCAGCGTGAATACGCTCGCCACCACCCTGATGTGATTTTGCTGGAAGTCAGTCCCACTTACACGCCAGCTGTGATTTTGAAAACCATTGCCAAGAAAATCGGCGCAAGCCATTCAGGCAGCCTGAACGATATTTATGAAGCCATTTTAGCAAAATTAACAGGCTCGGGGCGCATGATTTTGGCAGACGAAGCAGAAAATTTGTCTACTCGTTCGCTGGAAATTTTACGCCGTTTGCGCGACCAAGCCAAAATTGGCTTATTGTTGGCAGGGACGATGCGTTTGAAAACCAATTTGATTGGCAGACATGGCGAATTGGAACAATTGTTTAGTCGTGTGGGTTGTACTTTTATCTTACCCGAGCATACGGCAGATGATGAATTGGCACAGATTTTACGGATTACTTTACCCAGTTTGAGCATGCAATTGAACCAAAAAATCGTGAAATCAGCAAATGGCAGTTTGCGGCGTTTGGAAAATTTGATGTATTACTTGGACAGAGCCAGTAAGCAAAGCGAAACAGCCATCAATGAAGAAATGCTGCAAGTGATTGAAAAATGGTTATTAGCACATGGGGCTTAACGCCATGAAATCACGAAAATATCCACGCATGAAGCGTTGTGCGTGTTGTGGTAAAGTCCGATTTTTACGGCATTTTCAAAGAATTGGGCGTGGTAGAACATTGGCAAATTGGGCGAAATGTTGTAGAAGTTGTGAATTTAACTCTTTAATAAACAAGGAAAATCATCATGATTGAATGGTATTTGAATTTAACGTTTTTGCAAGCTGTTTTGGTGTGGTTGAAATTGCTGTTGCCTGTGTTGTTTATTTTGACGGTTTGCGCATTGGTGGGTTTTTTGCTGAAACTGTTTTCAGGCAGCCTGAAAGTGCCAAAATTGCCCAACAATATTCAGCCCAAACGCGGCAAGCAGCCTGCTGAAAAACAGACAGCATAATATTTTTTTGCCTATTGGTTTTATTAACTATTTGATTTAATAGGATTTAAAAAATGATTACCGACCCTGATTGGATTATCCAAAAAATCAATGAATGGGAAGAGCGGCTTATCCTAGCACAACATGAGTTTGATTTGGCTCTGCAGAATCGCGCCGAATTGGAAATCCGTACTTATCGCCAATGGCTAAAAAAATTGAAACAAGAAAAGAGACATCATGAGTGAACCTGATTCATTTGAATTACAACAAGCCCGAGCCGCCATTTGGGAATTAGCAAAATTTGGTGGACAAAATACTCAACTTGCCATGCGTTATGTGGGTTTGTTTGCACCGATTAACGACAAATTGCCATTTGATGAGATTTACCGTTTATTGCGTGAAATCAATGGCATTTACTTGGATTGTTCGGCTGGGGATTGGCAAAAAGCGGTGCAAAAATTGTTATCGGACAAAGTTTCAGGCAGCCTGAAAACACCGCTTGATTCGCATGATTTTTTGCTGGAGGCGCTGGAAATTGTCCAGTCATTTCAAAATACTGAATCCGAATCGACAGCCGAAACAGCACCGATTGTCGCACCGTCTGCGGTGGCGCGTGAACCGCCCGAACCGTTTATCTCGCCTAGCCCCGAACAAAAGCAAGCACGACATGAATTAAATCAAAGCATGATTCAGAAATTGAATTGTAAAATTTTTTCCTGATTTTGAAAGAAAGAACCATGAGTAAAAAAATCAAAACCCAAGCCATTATGTCCGCGCAATCTCGCGCCGAAGTGGTGGACAACATCGCCCAAATGGGTGCATTGCAACGCGAAATTTTGCGCCTGAACGCCGAATTGAACGACCAAATCACACCGCTTAAACAAGCGTGTGATGAAAAAGTCGCCAAATTACAAGCGCAAATCAATGTTTTATCCGAAAGTTGCCACATTTGGTGTGAAGCCAACCGCGCCGAATTGACCGACAACCATCGTGTGAAATTCGCGGATTTGTCCACAGGTGTGGTGAAGTGGCGCATCAAAAATCCGAGCGTCAGTATTTCGCAAAAAAATGGTGCGGAAGTGATTGACCGTCTGTTGCAAAACCCGAATTACAAACGCTTTGTGCGTGAAAAACTGGAAGTTAATCGTGAATTGATTTTGCAATATCCTGAAATGTTTGAAGATAATCAGATTTTAGGCATCAAAATCAAACGCGGCGAAGAGGATTTTGTGATTGAACCGAATTTTGATGAAGTGGGAGCAAAAGCATGACAACGGTAACCATTCAATTAATTCAACTGGAATATGGCATTGGTGTGAGAGTAGAAGGTATTGACCGCGATATTGTTGACAAATTAATGCGTTGGGAAGACCCACCGTCATTAAAACACCTGAATATGGTGCAAACGCTGGGATTGCAAGCCTTGTTGAGCATTATGCAGGACATTCACAGCAATGAAAATGCCACATTGCAGACAATTCATTAAATGAAAACGGGCGAAATTGGTGCATGAAATTGATGAAGAGTAATGCAAAAGCTGATACAACTAACCGCTTGAAAGCTTTACATCTTTCAGGCGGTTTTTACATTTTTTAACGATTTTTGGGGTGGTTCAAGTTTTCACTTTGTGTATATTTTGGTTTTTATGCGGAGTAATTATTATGAAAAATCAAAATAATAGACAAAAAATGATTGCCAAAATCCACATTGCTAAATCGCAATTAGGATTAGACGACGACACGTACCGCGCCTTGTTGCAGCGCGTTACTGGCTTGCGCTCGTGTGTCAAGATGACGGTGCAGCAGCTTGAAAATGTGTTGGCGGAGCTCAAAGCAAAAGGTTTTGTGGACAATCGTCAGGCTGGCATTGGGCGGATGCCGTTGCATCAAGTGCAGCATCGGGCGATGTTGAACAAAATTGCGGTGCTACTCAAGCAAACAGGCAAAACGTGGGATTATGCAGTGGGTACGGCTAAGAATATGTTTGATAAAGATAAATTGGTTCAACTAAACGATGATGAAATGCACAAACTCACGTCCGCACTGCAAATTTACGCCAATCGCCACACCACAAAAAGGAGTATAAAATGCAATTAAATCAAGATGATTTTGTTGATTTGAAGCACCTGCTGCCGCCAAGTTTTGCTGGCTTAGTTGAGGTGATTGGTTTGGCTATGGCGTTTGAATTGGTGGAAAAATTCGGCGGAACAACGTTCCCAATTGGCAAAAACAAAACCAATCAAGGCAAAGTGTTACATCATCTTTTGGCGGAAATCATCGGCGAAGACAATGCCGATAAAATTGAAATTGCATTAAATGGGCAGCGCGAACTTTATGTCCCCAAGTGCCAAGCTGCGCTGTTAACGTGCAGAAATCGTGAAATTCGCCGACAATTTGATGAGTTAACCACACGCCCGAATTATCCAATGACAGGCGTTTGCGCTGTTAATAATTTGGCGCGTGAATACCATTTGAGTGCGCGCCAAATATGGAATATTGTCAATAGTGGCGAAACCATGCAGCAGAGCTTATTTTCGTAGCTAATTTTCAGGCAGCCTGAAACTGGGAAACTGGTTTCAGGCTGCTTTTTTTTGTGGTGCAAAAATCAAAAAAAGATTTGATAAAGGAACAAATAGAACCTATAATTTACGCATCAACAACAAACCAACAGGAAACAATATGATTCACAAAGAATTAAGACGTGCCACTCAGCGTAAGGATTGGGATACAGTACAAAAACTAGAAAATATCCTAAACAGCAAAATAGACAGGCGAATTAAAGCAGAAACCTTGTTAAAAATCCAACAAGAACGCAAAAAAATGAACTATGATATGCGTTTATCATTCAGTCAAATTTTATTCGGTGCGGTGGGTGCAATGACGGCTTTGGTGGCAATCATCAAAAATTATCTAAATAAATAATAGGAGCAGCCTCGAAAGGGGCTGAATGAAACATGAAAAAAAGTGCATATTATCAAGAAAAAAAACAAATTGATGCAGAATGGAACAAGCTAAGTAAGCGAATGGACTGGGTGGTTAAATACCGCTTTAAAATTTGGCTGGTGCAGTTTACCTTGATTGCTTTGTTATTGTGGTGGGTATTGACATGACTTACCCCGAAATTGGGTACACGCCTGCCAATTTGCGGCATTGGATTGAGCAGCACGGCTTAACACAAGCGCAAACGGCTGAATATTTAGGTGTGCAAACGCGAACGGTACGAATGTGGCTAACAGAAACAGATAAAACCAGCCACCGCGATATGCCGTTGGAAAAATGGAGATTATTGCAACAATATCAAAAATCTGAAGTGTGATAATGGCTTGTTGTTGATGGAAAGGCAGCCTGAAACTGGGAAACTGGTTTCAGGCTGCTTTTTTTGTGTGGCTGAATTGAAGTGTTATTAGAACGGTTTGGCTGTTTTTCATGACAAAATGACTGCAAAATTAAACAACTGGATTGATAAATATGAATGAAACTCAACTCGCCCAACAGTCCATCGCGCAAACGCTGGCAAACAGCGCATTTTTCGCGCATATCCGTGAAAAATTGTTTTCAGGCAGCCTGAATCAAAGTCAGGTAGACGGCTTAAATTTACTGGTGCTTTCATCGGTGGAACAAGGCTTAAATTTGCAACAAATCGCGTATGTGTTGGCAACCGCTTACCACGAAACCGCCCGAACCATCAAGCCTTTGGAGGAATATGGCAAAGGCAAAAACTACGATTACGGCAAATGGCAAATCAACAGCAATGGCGTGAAATATTGTTTCAAAGATGGCTCGCGCAGTTCGGTTTACACGCAGGACGAGTGTCCGCATTTGTTTTATGGGCGCGGTTTTGTGCAGCTAACTTGGCGCAACAATTACGCCAAAGCAGGCGCAAAAGTGGGTGCAGATTTAGTCACGCAACCTGACCTAGCCACACAGCCCGAAACCGCCGCCAAAATCATTGCTTGTGGCATGGCAGAAGGTTGGTTCACAGGTAAACGGTTGGCAGATTACATTACTGATAGCCGTTGCGATTATGTCGCTGCTCGCCGCATCGTGAACGGTACCGACAAAGCAGATTTGATTGCTGGCTATGCACGGATTTTTGAAACCGCTTTAAACGCGGTTTAAAGCCAGTTTAAAAGCTATGGAAAATTTCAAACAAGGTGGCGCAAACCTACCACCACCTGCCCCCCAATATCGCTCGCACACGGTTTTACCGCCACAAAGTCCCCAAATCGCGCCACAAACCGTACAGTCCGAGACTGTTTCAGGCAGCCTGAAAAAATGGCTCGGCGGAATGGTCAACAATCCGACTACAGGCGCATTGTCGCATGACAAAGTGTGGGCAAACGTGGCGGCTGGCGTGATGACGTATCAGTTTGCCACAGGCACACCTGCCGAATGGCAATGGTGGGCGTATGGGGGCATGGTTGGCGGCTATGGGCTGGCACGGCGAGAGATTGCAGCAGTACAGCAAACTTCTGAAAAGAAAGAGAAATAATGCTTTTGTTTTTATTAAAAAAATACCGAACAGATTTGCTGATTATTTTGCTTGTATCTGTTTGTGTGAGTGCATTGATGGGACTGGGCTACCATTTTGGCAGCCTGAAAACAGAACATCACTATCAACAAATCCTGCTCAAACAAGCGCAAGAACATCAAGCAAAACAATCAGTTTGGCTCAAACAAGCCGAACAAATCAGCCAACAACAGCTTGAATTTCAAAAGCAAAGCGAAATTCAAGCCAATGAATTGAAAAAGGAAATTCAAAATGTTATTGCAAAAGACCGCGCTAACGGCACTCATGATTGCACTTTTGGCGAGTACAGCTTGCAGCACTACAAAAAATCACTCGGTTACGAGTAAACCTGTGCCACAAGCCTTGCTCGTGATGCCACAACGTCCCGAACCGCCACAAAACGGCTCACAAGAAGCGATTTTGACTCACGCGGTGGCATTTGGGCGTTACGTGAAAAATTTGGAAAATCAATTGCGTGGCTGGATTGACTGGGCTATGGAGCGCAAACCATGACCTACTGGCAACAAGTCAATCGCGTACTTACCAAACATCGCGCCAAAATGGAAATGGGCAAAGCGCAAGCCAAGCGACAAGAGCGGTTTGTGGAATGGGTGGAAAGTGTGTTGTACAAAAACCATGTTCGCCACGACCGCTTTGTAAACGATGATTTTGATGTGATTTTTTACTTGAATGGTTTTTCAGGCAGCCTGAAAAGTTTGTTTCCGCATTTTTGGGTGGAAGAAGACGGCGCGGAATGGGTCATGTGCAATCCGAATATACCTGAAATTCAAGTGATTATCCGACTGGAGGCAATGCCATGAACGCACAAAATTTCTCACAATTGAATGGGCGTTTGGCTTGGTTATTAGTACTGCGATTACGTCTTTGTGGCGTTATGTCAAACGGAATCGGTTTTTCATTCGTGGGCGTACAAAACGCTGCCTGAAATCACGCGCGAAAAAGACGGCGTTTCTCAAAGCGTGGCTGCACCGCGTGCCGAAGCCAAAACCACGCAGGTGGTTCAGGCGAACAGTTTGTTCAATGAAGTTCGCAATGTGAAACACAATACAGTTATTGTGTCGGACACGGAAGAGCAATCCGATGAAATCATTGAAACAATTAAAACCGAATTGACCGATAATCCCATGTTGCGCTTGGATTTTCCCGAAATATGTGGACAAGGTGCGCGTTGGCGCATTGGCGAAATTTTGACCCGACAAGGCAATAAATTCAAAGCCTATGGTTCGGGTCAGAAAATTCGTGGTGCGAAAAAGAAAAATAAACGCCCCGATGCGGTTTATTTGGACGATTTGGAAAATGAAGACCATGCCGAAAATCCGCGTTTGCGCGACAAATTAGAAAAATGGATTGCGCGTGTGATTCAGCCACTTGGCGAAGCGGGCAGCAAAATTGACATCATTTATGTTGGTACAATTTTATGTAAAGACAGCGTGTTAGCGCGGATTATGAAAAATCCGTTTTGGCGCAGCGTGCTGTTTAGCGCGATTGTGAAATACCCCGAGCGCATGGATTTGTGGGAAGAATGGGAAAACATCTATCGCAACACCCCTAAAATCAATCAACAAAACGAAAAAGCCGCCCATGCTTTTTATCTGAAAAACGAAGCGGAAATGTTGCGTGGTAGCAAAGTGAGTTGGGTTAAACGCCCATTACTGACTTTAATGAAAATCCGTGCGCGAGATGGCTTGGCGGCGTTTCAATGCGAGTATCAAAACGAACCGAGCGACCCTGAAAGCGAAATCTTTTCAGGCTGCATTGACCAAAGTTACTACCGCACTTTGCCACATGATGTGGTGTTTTATGGCGCGGTAGACCCATCATTGGGCAAAAAAGGCAAAGGCAAAGACCCGAGCGCAATTTTGGTTGGTGGCTATCAAAAAAGCACGGGCATTTTGTATGTGGTTGAAGCCAAAATTAAAAAGCGTGTTCCCAGTTTGATTATTCAAGATGTGATTAAATTACAAAAAGAATACAACTGCCAGCTTTGGGCGGTGGAAACCGTGCAATTTCAAGAGTTTTTCAAAGATGAATTGGTCAAAGAATCTGCGAAACAAAGCGCACACGTCCCAGCCAAAGGCGTGAAACCGAATACGGAAAAAGAATTGCGCATTGAGAGTTTGCAACCGCATTTTGAAAACGGTTTCATTAAATTATTGCCTGAACAGCGCGAATTGATTGCCCAGTTACGCCATTTCCCCAATCACGACCACGATGACGGTGCAGACGCGCTGGAAATGTTGTGGAAACTGGCGACCAGCAACAGCGCAGGCAGCAGCATTGAGCCAATCTCCATGTATGACAATTGTCCCTATTGATTTTAAGCGGTTTCAGGCAGCCTGAAACGTTTAAACCTCATTTAAAACGAGTTTAAAATGGCTAAAAAAGACAAAAAACACAAACAGCCCATTCAAGCGATTCAGATGGAGCAGCTTGTTCAAGACACCGCTTACGCGCTCAATGCCTTTTCAAGCAGTGGTACAGATGAGTTATTGAATTTATTGGGTTTGTCGCGCCAACAGGTTTATTCAGCTGTGATGTCGGACGATGAAGTGGATTCGTGTCGTGAAGACATTGTTTCTGCTTTGCTTTCAAGCAACTGGCGTTTGTTTGGTGCAGAAACCGATGACACACAAATGGACAAACTTTATCAGTGCGTGCGGCGCAATTTGCCTAGCATTGCCGAGCAGGTGGTGGTGGCGAAATTGTGCGGTTATGCGGTGGCGCGTTTGGTTTATGCGCAAGATGAGGACGGTTTTGTCTCATTAAAACAAGTGATTAGCCGTCATGATGAATTGGACAAATACACACCCAAATTCGGCAAACTCATCTACAACGGTCAAAACGGCGAAGAAGAAACCGAAACTACTTATACTCATTTGTTTTTAAACAATAAAGCCACGTCCAAAAATCCAGCTGGCGAAATGGCTATGGTGCGGATTTACCCAGCCGTGATGTTACGCAAAGAAGGCTGGCGTTACGCTTACCAATTTGCACAACGCTACGCCCAGCCCATGCTCATCACCAAAACCGATGGCGACAAAAACGAAGCCGCGCGTAAAACCCACACCGTCAAAAATGGTGGTGCAGCAGCCATTGGCATTGAAGAAGAGATGAAGTTGCTGCAAAACACGGCGGACGGCGCGTTTTTCAGGCAGCTGGAACAAATGGCAAATGCGCGGATTCAGAAATCCATTTTGGGACGCGTCAAAACCAGCGAGCTGCAAACAGGCAGTCGCTCCGCGCAACAGGTGGAAAGCGAAAGTGAGAAAAATCGCATTGGTGCGTATTTGCTGTTGTTGGCGGACGCTGTACAAAAGGTTGTTGATGCGTTGATGGATTTGAATGCCGTTTATCATCAACCGATTAAAGTGAAAGGCGCATTGTGGTTTGAATACGAAACCGAAATCAAACCCGACACCAACCGCGCCGAGCGTGATAAAAAATACTTGGAAAGTGGCAATTTGGAATTGACCGAGCAGTATTACACGGATATTTTAGGCTTTGAACCCGAGCATTTTAAAATCAAGCAAAATCAAGATAGTGTAAAAGCTGATACAACTTTATCGTTGAATTTGTCGGGTAATCAAAATGATTTCAAGCAGCCTGAAAGCCAATTATCCGCCGACCAACAAATTATGCAACCGAAAATCCACGCGATTTTATCCGCGCTTGCCAGTTCAGAAAATTTCAATGAATTCAATGAGAAATTAAATAATTTGGATTTGTCGGTAGGCGACCAAATCTTGATTGACAAATTGGTTTGGCAAAATTCACAAGCATGGTTGGACGGCGCAGGCAGCCTGAAAGGTTCGCAATGACTAAACCATTGATTCACTTTAGTAGTTTGCTAGACCGTGCGGCATTTGAACATCTGCAAAACAAAACGTTGTTGCCCAGTTTCAGCCACTACGATGTGTGGTTGTATGAGCATTCGGTGGGTTTTACGGTTGCCAAGATGATGGACATGGATTTGTTGGCAGAAACCAAGTCAGCAGTGGTATCGGCATTGGAAAACGGCACGGATTTTAGAGATTTCAAAAACCGTTTGAAGCCGTATTTGATGGCAAAAGGCTGGTGGGGCGAGCAAGTGATGCTTGACCCTGTGGACGGTGTCGCCAAAACGGTGCAGCTGGGCAGTACGCGGCGTTTGCGCGTGATTTTTCAGACCAATTTAGCAACGGCTTACGCAGCAGGGCAATGGGCGCGGATTCAGGAAGACAAACAGATGTTCCCATACCTAAAATACATTGCCAGCACCGCCGAGCATAAACGCCAGTCCCACATGACTTACTACGGCAAAATTTGGGCAGCAGACGACCCGATTTGGCAGAGCATTTTTCCGCCCAATGGCTACGGTTGTCAATGCACGGTGCGCCAATTAACCAAAAAGCAAGCCCTACGCGAACGCAATGAAGACATCAACAGGCAGCCTGAACGTTTTACCGAACAGCAAAAAATCAATGCCCAAAACGGTGTGCTTGATGATGGCACGGACGATATTCAGTGGGTGGATTTTACCAATCCGCGCACAGGTCAAACCGTCAAAATTCCGTTTGATGTTACGCCGACTTTTGCACACAATCACAATAACAGATTAGAAGATTTACAAAATTTATTGCGTGATAAGCATGGTTTAGATATTCAAGAGGGTATTTGGGATACATTAAGACAATATATTGAGAAACGTGGCGGTAATGGTAATATAGATGAATTGATTATTGCTCACGCCAATGATATACCCAACCCTAAGTGGCATGAAAGCAGTATGGCAATCATGCGTGAAGGGAAACGCCTGTATTTGAAATACATTGATTTAATTAAAAAGGCAAATTCAATTCAACAACCACATTTAGCTATCATAGAAATAATGAAACGTGAAGGTGTGGAATTGGGCTTACCTAGTCTGAAAGTGGCAAGTTCGCAAAGTGAACTCATGCAAGAAATGGTGGAAGCCTTACAAGTGTATCCAACTAATTGGCTTAAATTATCTAATCAGATAGGCAAAATTCGCGTTGAGGGACAAGCTAACCGAGCATTCCATTCCTTTGTAACGGATACGTTGATTCGTGATTTTACACATGGTATTAAACCACGCTATTTGCCTTTTAAAGAGCATATTAATAAAAATCTTTGTAAACATGGGGATAGTTTGATATTAAGTAATTTGGAGCGCACAAAACAGGCTCGTATGGCAATTTATATTCATGAATTTGCTCACCGTTTACAAAGTATCATGCCTGATTTACAAGATTTGTTTACACGGTTATTTAATGAACGCACAAAAAACGATACAATACAGAAATTAAACGATATGCTACCTGAAAATGGGCGTATATATGATAATAAAGAAAAAGGCAAACGCAATCATTTCCCAAATGTATATTATGGTAAATTGTATAAGCGCGGAGGGCTTGATGAACCACTTGAATTGATGACAATGATTTTTGAGTCTCTATTGGGTGGTGAGTCTTGGCGTTATCAAGAACTGGATACAAGACGGGAATTGCTTTATTTTGGTCTAGCAATTTTAGTTAGGTGGCACAAATGACAATAGAAAACATCTCTTTTGATTTATCTAAATCAGGTCAAAACTTCGGTCAAATCAATTGGCAGCGTGAGAAAAAAGGCTTATTTTGGGTTGAGAAAAGTGGGCGCATTACAGGTGCGGAACAAGCGGTTTCTGTGCTATCTAATGCAATAAAAATCGCCATTCAAGAAAAAATGCTCACGCACTCCCCTAGACCAACCATGATTAGCGACCCACTAACTTATTTGCCTGAATTGGTAACGGTATTACAGAACTTTGGCTTTGATGTGCCAGACGTGTTGCGAAATCAAACCATATCTGATGATGTTGATGATGAGCATATTTGTGATTGAACCATTATTTAAAGCTGACCAACGTTTTCAGGCAGCCTGAACCCCAAAACTCCCACTTGAAACATGAAATTCAAGTGGGATTTTGTTTGTCTATTTCAAAAATCGCTGTTAAAGCACTTTTTAAAGCGTTTGAGCGCATCTAAAAACTTTTCCATATCCAAAACCTACCCAAATCACTTATCGCGTTTTTAGCGCAATTTAGCGCGATTGAAATTTAAAACAACCAAACAACCACTTACCCCATTCGTCAAAATCTGAAGCGATTTTAAACGGGTTTTAAACAGGGGTGCTCTGATGTTTGACAAATCCTCACACCGCCCATCGTGTCAAAAATGCGATTTTGGGCGGTTTTTTTGTGTCTATTTGTTTTCAGGCTGCCTGTTTGAAATCAATCAAGAAAACTATTTGACTTGGCTGTCATTAAATGATGACTTCAACTATTTCATTTCAATCAGAAAGTCATTTTATGGCAATTGTCCAACTGCAATTATCCGTACCCGAATCCGCCACATTCGCGGAGCCGTCATCAACCGAAAAGCCACGCCAATTCACAGGCGTAGCGCATTCAGGACAGCCTTTTAGCAAATATGGCGAGCGTTATGTGGTGGACTTGTCCAATATCCAATACCGTAACCCAATCGGTGTCCTATTGGAACACGACTCCGACCGCAAAACAGGTGTGGCAAGCCTTAATTTAGGGACATCGGGCTTGCACATCACAGGGACGCTATTGTCAACCGAACATGGCAACCATGTCGCACAAACCGCCAGCGAAGGCTATCCATGGGAAATGTCCGCCCGAATCCAATCCGCCCGACAAGAAAAAATCACGTCAGGCGAAATTGTCGTCAACGGACAAACTCTTGCCACGCCAATTGTGGTGTTGCGTGATTGCATGGTGCGTGAAGTGTCGTTTGTGGCGGTGGGTGCAGATGCCTATACGTCTGCCTTGATGTTGTCGGACGGCACGGAATTTTCGCCTAATTTGCATTTATCTGATTCCAAAAATCCTCCTACTCAAACAAAGGATGCACCCAACATGACTCCCGAAGAACAAAAACAATTTGATGATTTGAAAAAAGAATTGGCGGAAACCAAAGCCGAATTAGCCAAAGTTCTCAAGAAAAACCAAGTCGATAAAAAATTATCAGCGGCTGGTTTTCAGGCAGCCGAGCATGGTTTTGCTGGCATTACCAAGCAGACGTACAACGTGTTGTTGTCGTTGAATGATGATGCAGCACTGGATGCGTTGGTGGGCGATTTGAAATTGACTGCACCGTCCACTAAGCCGTCATTGCCCGAATCTTTGACCGCAGACAAGCATCAACCCGACTCTTCAGGCAGCCTGAAGTTATCCGCCGAAACCAAACCCACAGCTTTGGGCGGTTATCCGATGGTTTGATTTTTAATGTGAATTTAAAAAGGGTTTAAACATGGAAGTTTTAGGTTTGAAAGTCAGTGATATTTTGATTGCGGAAGTCTCATCTATCACGCGAATTGAAGTACCAGCCACAACAGGTTTAAAAGCTGGTCAACTGGTGGATTATCCGTTGCGTGGTCAAAAATTGGTTGCGCTGACTGATGAGCGTAATGGCACGGTACAAATTCAACCGCACAATTGCATCATCAATTTGGCATATACGCCGATGAGTGAGATTCAGGCAGCCTTTGCTGTTGAGGCGCACTCTGACGTAGAGGGCAATGTGATGTCTGTTGGCAATCACGATGCGCTTGAGGCTTTGCAAAAAGCTGGCGATAACTACGGCGTGATGTATCGTGGCACGCCAAGACCTTAGAACCTGCATTCACAGCCAAGCGCGATGTCTTTTTGCGCCATTTAGCACGCCTGTTGCGTTGAATTTCACGCTAATAGGAACGCTATTAGCATGAAATTCGCCTGACAGTCGTACCAACTGGAACAAAAATCCATTTCACGTTGGCTATGAATACAGGTTCTTAATTTCAAAGGAAATCAATACAATGAGTGTAACCCATAACAGTGCATTTAGCACCCAAAATTTAACCGCAGCCATCAATCAAATTGAGCCGACTCCTACGCAAATTCGCGAATTGGGGATTTTTGAGCCGTACTACGGCACGAAAAAAGTGGCGATGATTGAATACAAAGAAAGCGGTTTGTCTATTGTTAAAAATTCGGCACGTGGCAAATTGGGCGGCGAGGCAACCGACGCGTCTCAACGAAAAGCCGAATATTTTGAAGCCACGCATTTGACGGTAACGGACAACATCTTAGCAGAAGATTATCAAGATGTTCGCGAGTTTGGCGGCAACGAATTAACCAATTTTAAAAACGTCATCACCGAATACCAAAACAATGCCAAATTGAAATTAGAAATGACACGTGAGCATTTAATGCTGGGCGCGTTGCAAGGCAAAATTTTAGACAAAGATGGCACGGTTATTCATGATTTATATGACAAATTTGGCTTGAAGCGTCCTGCTGAAATCTCTTTTGACTTGAGCAAAGATGACACGAAAGTGGGCTTAAAAATGGACACCATGCTATCGGAATTGCGTCAAGGATTCAAAGGAGCGGCGGTTACGGGGTTTGTGGCTTTGTGTGGTTCAAAATTTTTAACTGAACTCAAGTATCACAAAAGCATTGAACCGTTGTACACGCGCTTTCGTGATGGTGCGGTGTATCGCGAGAGCAACGGCATTAATCCGATTGAATTTGAACACAATGGCGTTAAATTCATTGAATACACAGGGAATTTTGGTAGCAAAGGCGCGAAAATTGCCACCAATCAGGCGATTTTGATTCCTGTGGGCAAAAAATTGTATCTGGAATATTTCGCGCCTGCGGACATGGCGGCGGCTGTCAATACTAAAGCTTTGCCTTATTACTCAACGATGGACAAATTGGGCGGTAACCATGATTTAGGTGTGAGTTTGCGTAGCCAGTCTAATCCGTTGCCGATTGCGTTGCGTCCTGATTTGATTCGTATTTTGACGGTGTGATGATGAATGCGGTTTCAGGCAGCCTGATTACTCAAGCCGATTTAGTCCAACGCTTTGGCGAGCGTGAGCTGGTTAATTTAACCGACCGCACCGCCAAGCGCGAAATCGTACCTGACGTGCTGCAAAAAGCCCTCAACGATGCTGAAGCGGAAGTCAACGGCTATTTGCGAGCAGCAGGTTTCAGGCAGCCTTTTGCGCCAGTTCCTTACGCGTTGGTGGTTAAAACGTGCGATGTATGTCGTTGGTATTTGTATGAAAACGGCATTCCTGATGTGGTGCAAAAGCGTTATGACAACGCGATAGCGTGGTTTAAGTTGCTGATAAAAAATCCGTCTATTTTGGGTTTTGATGCAGACGGCGTGGAAGAAGTCAAGGCAAGTGGTGGCATGGCTGTTATCCCGAATGAATTAAAGGACTGGAAAGATGTTAACAATCACTTCTGACGATTTAGGGAACGTCGGACAAGCGTTGCGCCAGCTTTCAGGCAGCCTGAAAAACACGCGTCCGTTGATGCGCGGTATTGCCACGCTACTGGAAAACTCTACGCGTAAACGCTTTGAAACCAAAACCGCGCCCGATGGCTCACGTTGGGCAAACTGGACACCCAGTACCCAACGCGCTTACGCCAAACCGATTTACCGCCAACGCAACAAAAAACGCTATGTTGCGGCACTCAAACCGCGTTCTAAAGAACGGTTAATGCGTGATTCATCGCGTTTGTTGCGTAGTTTGACGCGCCATGCCACAGCCAATTTGGCGCAAGTGGGGACAAATGTGGTGTACGCGCCGCATCATCAATTTGGCACAAAACGCATGGTGGCGCGTCCGATGTTTGGGCTGTCGGCGCAAGATAGCGCGGATATTGTGGATTTATTGCACGATTTTGTACGCGAACAATGGGAGCAAAGTTGATGAATTTATTTGCTGTTTTGCCATTACTCAAGGCGCGGCTGGCGGATTTGCCTGATGTTCACACGGTTCAATCCATTCAAGAATTGGCGCAATTGTTGGAGCAACGCGACATTCAGCCAATAGACAACGCGTTATACGTGGGTTTGGACGGCTACGCGCCGATTAACCAAACGGCTGGCAACAAACGCATGAAAAAGAAACGCTTAAGTTTTAGTGTGATTTTAGCTAAACAATTTTATGGTGCGGTTGACGTGCCGCATGAGGACATCGCCACAGGCGAGATGTTGCACCGAATTTGCGCGAGTTTGCAAGGTTGGCAGCCTGAAACCGCCGACCAACGCCCCATGACGATTACGCCGTTTGATGAAGTTCAGGCGGTTGAGCCGCTGTATTATGACAATTTTGCGTTGTATCCGTTGCGTTTTGAGACAGAAATTTTAATTAATTATTCAAAGGATTAACACATGACAAAACAAGACAATGATAATGGTTTGCTGCTGGTCGGGACGGGCTATGTTCGTAACCGCCGCATTTTGGGCAGCATGAAAGAGCAAATTGGCAACTTGATTTCATTGAAATTAACCAGTAAAGCTGAAACCAAAGTCCGCAAATCGCGCATGAAAGAAAGCGCAGGCAACGCATTGGACAGCGTAACCATCAAAGATGCAACCGAAATTGCGTTCGGTTCGGACACGTTCAACAAATTGACTTTGGGGATGGCTTTGTCGGGTAAATCCATTGAATTGGACACGGCAGCCGCCAACGTAGCCGATGAAGTGGTGCGCGTAACCGCTAAGGACGCATGGCTGGATTTGGCAAAACAGAATATTGACCGCGACAGCGTGAAAGTCAAAAACGCAGCAGGACAAGCCGTTAAATCTGAATACATTGAATTAAAAGATAATTTGGGTTGGATTAAAGTGTCGCCTGAAGCCGATTCAATTAATGTGGGCGAAGAGATTAAAGTGTCGTACAAAACCCGTGCAGGCGGTGGGATTCAGATTGAAGCCAGCACCGAAACGGATTATGACTTTGAATTTTGGTTAGACGGCTACAACGCCGCCAGTCAAAAAAACTTCATTTTACACATTCCCAGCATGGTGGTTGCGCCAAACAGTGAAATTGACTGGTTAAGCGATGATTTCGCCAAAGCCGAATTCACAGGAACGGCGGTACTCGTAGATGGCAACAAAGTACCATATTCTTATCAAGAGTTTAACGCTTAAATAGGCGTTTCAGGCAGCCTGAAAACTGGGTAACTGGGTTTCAGGCTGCCTTAAATAACTGCCGCAAAATTATTTTCAGAGAAAAATCATGTCGCAATCCAATATCACAGCAGGTATTCAGATTACCGCGAACGTGGACGGTATTCAAGAAATCAACAATTTGAGTCAAGCGGTTGATGATGCCAGCGAACAAGTACAAGAAATGCAGCGCATCGCCGCAGCCAAAACCACACTGGGCTTGGACGTGGACGACCATGCACGCGCAGAAATTCAAAAATTAGACAAAGCATTTGATGATTTGAAGCGCAGCGGTGGCTTATCGCAAGCCGAATTGGCGCGTGCTGCTCAATTGCACGCGCAAAAAGTGGGCGAATTAGAGCAAAGTTTGAAAAGAACCAAGCCATCATTAGCTGATATGACCAATGGCATTCAAGGTTTGGTGGGGGCTGGCGGTGGTTTGGCGTATGTAACCAACGAAGCGATTAAATTTGAAAGCGCAATGGCGCAAGTCAAAAAAGTAACCGATGCCACGCCCGAGCAAATTAACGCGCTTTCAGGCAGCCTCAAAGAAATGGCAGGACAATTGGGCATGATGCCCGATGAATTGGCGCAAATCGCGGCGGCTGGTGGGCAAATGGGTTTGGCGTTTGACAAGCTGCCGCAGTTTACCCAAATGACCGCGCAAATGGCAAATGCCTTTGGCATCAGCGCGGACGCGGCTGGCGAAATGTCCGCTAAAATCAGCAATGTATACGGCTTGCAAATCAACGAAATGGCAGAGTTGGGCGATGCCATCAATGCACTGGGCAACACCACTGCCGCCAAAGAAAAAGAAATTGGCGAAGTGTTGATGCGAATGGGCGGTAATGCCAAGCAATTTGGCTTGCTCAAAGAAGAAGCGGCGGCGTTGGCGGCGACTTTTGTCAGCTTAGGCAAATCGCCCGAAGAGGCTGGCACGGCAATTAATGCGTTATTGTCTAAATTGCAGAACGCCAAAATCGGCACGAATGACTTCAAAGACGGTTTGAACGCGTTGGGTTTATCGGCTGAAGAAATGGCTGCCAACATCGCCACCAACCCACAACGCGCCCTAGATGATTTTTTGCAACGTCTTGATAAATTAGACAAACAAGCGCGTAGTGAGATTTTAGGGCAGATGTTTGGTGCGGAATATTCTGATGATTTGGCGTTGCTCACAGGCAGCCTGAAAACCTATACCGAAGCGGTCGCCACTGCCACCGACCACACCAAAAATTTTGGCGCAATGCAACGAGAAGCCGACGCTGCACTCAACACCACCGAAGGCAAAATGAATCAAGCCAAAGCCGAAATTGCCAGTGCCGCCATTGAGTTGGGTAATACCTTGCTGCCGATTATTCAATTGACTGCGAATGTCATAGGCGATGTCGCCAAAGCGGTTACGTCAGTATCAGAGCAATATCCCGTTTTGAGTCAAATGGCGGTGTTGTTTTTGGGCGCGAAAATGGCGAGTGAGGGCTTGAGTGCGTCCTTGAAACTGTTGGGCGTGGACAGTGAGACCAGTTTTGGCAACACCAAAAAATCATTATCCGAACTCAAAAAAGAGTTGAAAGACGCAGCACAAGCCGCTAAAGAAGTCGGACGCGACATTAAAAACGCAGTCAAAGGCAATTTAGACGATATGTCCAATAATAACAACGCCATCAAAAAACTTTCAGGCAGCCTCAAAGAAATGGCAGCCATTGCTGCTGAAGCCTTTGCAGCGTTTGAAGTTGGGCATGGCATGGGGACTTGGTTGTATGAAAATGTTGGGTTTGCGCAAAATTTAGGCGACAACATGGCAAAAGTCATTGCGTATATGGACGCGATGGTAACCGACCGTACGTTTGAAGATGTGAACCGTGAATTTCGCACCACCAACGAATTAGCACGTGAATTAGAAAAAAATCAAAAAGCCGCCGCCCAAGCAGCTGAAAAACGCAAAGCCACTGAAGCCCAAGCGGCTGAAGCACAAAAAGCCAAATTAGCCGAATTACGCGCAGAATACAGCAAAATTCAGCAAAAATACGATGAAGTTTCAGGCAACCTGAAAAAAATGGTAGATGATGGCAAAGCCAATACCCAAGCCTATCGCGACCTATCTGCCGAACAAGCCTTGCTGGCTGGCAAATTGATGCAAAGCCAACTGGCACTTAAAGACTTCAGCGACAACAACACCGCCAACACCGCACAAACTCAAGCAGCTTTAAACAATCTAGGCGTAACAGCGGAGCAGCTTTCAGGCAATCTATCCAAAGCAGCCAGCGCAAGTATTGCTGATTTTGCCACCGCAGCTGCCAGTATTGGCAATCATGCCGAGCAAATGGCAACCGTGTTTCAGGCAGCCGTAGAAAAAATGGACTCGCCCGAAGCCTTGTTCGCGCTCAAAAATAGCCTGTCCGAAGCAGGCGCAAAAGCAGGTTTAACCGCTGATGAGATTAATCAAATCGCTGCCCTTGCGCCACAAGTGGGACTGGGTTTGGCGCAAATCAGCAAACCGTTGGGCGATGCCGAAGCCGCCGCCACCGCGCTGGGTGTGAGTTTAGAGAATGCCTTGTTGTTAGGCACAACAGGCGCAATGACCACTGCACTGGGTCATTTTGACAAACTAACCGCGCAACTGGACGGCTTGAAACAAAACGGTATCAACACAGGCATGGTGTTACGCGAAAGTTTGAGCAAACTAACCGATACCGCGCAGTCTGAAGGCGATATTGACGCGTTGAAATTTAAAATCAATCAATTGGGTGAGACAGGCAAACTGTCCATGCAAGACGTGGAACGCGCTATTTTGGCAGCCGACCAAAAATTGAATCAATTGAAACAAAATACCGACCCCACCGCACAAGCTTTTGAATCATTGGGTATTCAAACGCGTGAAAGTTTGCGCTTGGCTGGCGAAGAGAGCCGCCAAGCATTTGAATTGGTCAAAAACAGCGGTCAGGCTACGGCGGCGGATATTCAGGCTGCCTTTGCCAAAACCGCGCAATCCATGCTGGCAAGTGGCGATGCCCAACAACAAGCATGGGTTCAATCACAAGCCGCCGCCTACAACTATGCGGTAACGGTTGATGCGACAGGCAAAGCCAGTCTTCAGGCAGCCGCGCAAACCCAACAAGCAGCCGATACGCAAATTCAAGCACATCAACAAGTTACCCAAGCGGCGACCGAATCCGCACAAGCGCAAAGCCAAGCCGCCAAAGCAGTTGTGGAAAATGTGGAAAACGTGGGCAAGGCAGCCGAATTCAGCCAGCATAAAATGTCGGATTTAGGCTCAAAAGTCCATGAAACGCTTAAGAAAATGGGCGCGTATGCCACGTTTGGCACGGCTTCATGGGCTAACACGCTGCGTAGCGTACAGGATATGTACATCAACATCAATCAAACCGTCCAACGTTTGAACGAAGAAACCGAAAACGGCGGCAACATCGCCGAACATTTGGCACGCGCCGAACTCATGGCAGCCAATAACGCTAGAAAATTAGACAAAACCACGTTGAATAATTTACACCAAGCGATTGATAAAGCGCGTCAAAAAATGCAACAACTGGCAGACGAAGCCGCCAACGCACGCAGAGAAGCCGAGAAAGAATTGCTCCGCGCACAAGGTCGTGATGGCGATGTGCAAAAATTAGAGCAACAAGAGAAACTAAATGCGCTCAAGCGAAAACAAGCCCAAGCGCAAAAAACAGGCAACCGCCAAGCGCAAGACGATTACGCGGCTGCCATTGCTGCCCAACAAGCCGCTTACCAAGCCCAAGCCGAGCGTGAAGCCGAACAAGAACGTGAACGCCAACAACAACAGCGCGAAGCCGAACAACAGCGTTTGCAGCAACAACGTGAAGCCGAACAGCAACGCCAACAGCAAGAACGCGAACGTTTGCAGCGCGAAGCCGAACAAATGCGGTTCAGGCTGCCTGAAAACAAGGTGGATTTAAGCGACATGGATTGGCGTGGTATGCAATTTGATTTTAGTGGTGTAACCGAAGCACTGGCAGCGCGTGATAACCAAATTAAACAGCAAATCCCAAATTTAATTAAAGAGTTAATGCCACAAATCGCCCAAGAACTCATTAAACAAATTCAAAAAGATAACAAACGAACCTCTTAAAAGGTTCGTTTTTTCTTTTCAGGCTGCCTGAAAAAATAGGAAACCAAATGCAACGCAAAACCGAAATCACACAACAAGATTTAAAATTTTACGCCAGCCAACGCCTAACCGATACCGATGACGGCGGCGGCGCAATGACAGGCGTTCAATTAAATGGCACAACGAACGAACTTTTCAACGCGGTATCAGATTTGGACAAAACGCGTGGACGCGTCAATGTGCGTTTGGCTTACGCAGCCGTTAGCCGTGCTGATGCGGCGGCTTTGTTGGGCGCAAACGTGATTATCAGCGAACCGCCCGAAGACCCAGCCGTCTCTATTTTGGCGTGTCCTGCTGATTACTACGCGCAAACACGCGCC
The DNA here is from genome assembly GCF_002951835.1 of Simonsiella muelleri ATCC 29453. Lineage (GTDB taxonomy): Bacteria > Pseudomonadota > Gammaproteobacteria > Burkholderiales > Neisseriaceae > Simonsiella > Simonsiella muelleri. Next base: position 1,782,283 of record NZ_CP019448.1, read on the forward strand.
GAAATCATGCCGCGCATTGAAGCGTATTCTAATCCAACCATCGCCAGCCGAATGACTTTACTGGGGACACAAAGACGGAACAGCCGTTTAGTACAAACCTATCAATCTTTAGATGCGCCCTTGCCTTTGGTAGGCGAACGCTACGCGCTGGGTTATGTAGATGCTAACAAACAACAGCAATTTGAATATTTTCGTATTGACAAATTAACCCATAGTATTCAAACATTTGAAGACGACAAAGGCACATTCCAAGTTCGCGTAATTGAAATGGAAACGCAAAATGCCTTGAGTTTGGATTTGCAAGGCGTGAAATCGCCATCACGCACCCAAATCTCCCCAGCTGTGGAAGTCTTGAAAACGCAAGTATCTGATAGCGGTAAATATTATGGCGTTCGTCCCATCAAAAAAGAATTGAAACAAGGCGCGGTAGAAATCAATGTAGACACGATTTTTGAAAAATTAATTCCCACGTCCACGGTTAGCACTGCGTTGGCGGACGATTGGGCTAGTGGCAAACCGTTGTGGATTCCCACCGCGCCACGCCGTGTGGTGTACGCTGGTTCAGCTTATGTGTCTGATGGTAATGTGTATTTTGATACTGGCGTATTACCGACATCAGTAGAATTGACAGGTTGGGTAGATGATGGTTCAGGCAGCCTGAAAAATTCAAATGGCGAAATTTTACAGATTGATTACGCCAAAGGTGTGATTTATGGCGTTAAAAATCAACAAATTGGGCGAATTTACGCCACGCCAGCCGTGAAATATCAAAATTATGCCTATTCCGCCACTTCGCCCATCAAAGAAACCAATCAAAGCACGGAATTTGCGTTGCTGTTGCGCCCAATGCCTGCACGTGGCAGCGTGGGGGTGTCGTATCGCGCTGGCGGTCAGTGGTACGAATTAACAGGCTATTCGGACAACAGCTTACACGATGAAACAGGCGAAGTACGTGGCGAAATCACGACTTCAGGCAGCCTGAAAATCAGTTTGCCTGTGTTGCCTGATGTGGGAAGTGGTTTGTTGGTGTCGTGGTCGCCTGATGGTTTTTACAAGACGCTGGGCGACAAAATGGCAGGTTCTGTGATTGCGCCACAACCGATGTCATCGGCGGTTCGGTTGCCTGAAATTCCAGTGCCACGTTTGAAGCCGTCCACGTTGCGCTTGTCGTGGCATGACGGAACGCCGCGCACCGCACAAGACAGCAACGGCAGCATCACAGGCGCATGTGGTGGTTATGTGCATTATGGCGAGGGGCGATTTTATCCGACTAATTTGAATGCAGCTGTATTAGATTGGACGGCTGAACAATACATTGCCCAAAGTGAACGCAAATCCGTTGAGGTCAAAGCCAATGGTACGCGCATGACATTGAGCGCAGGCGCAAAGGTCGCTAAAGGCAGCCTGAAAATCAGTTTACCGATTGGCATTCGCGTGGAAGAAGTAGAAAAATTAAGTGAATCAATCAGTTCGGGGGTTTCATCATCGGTTGCCACGGTTTCAACTACGCCGTCTGCACCAAGAAAAAAATTTTACGCATTTACCGCATCAACTATTTGAGTTAACAGGATAAATACATGGAAAATTTTAGCAGCAATCATGCCGAAATTTACGACAATGGCAACGGCGGTTTGATGACGAACGGACGACTCATTAACGGCGCAAGCATTGATTATGTTACAGGCGATATTGTGATTCCAACCGAACCATTCAAACAACCAATTCACACAGCAACTTACAGCGAATTTTCGCTAACCGACACATCGCCCCGATATGTGGCGGTTGCAGGCAGCACCACGATTCAGCGAACGGTTGTGGTCGCGCCCAAACACGCGATGGTGGAATTTGTCAGCAGCGAAGAAACGCGCACGGTTGGCGACACCGTTCGCAGCGCAAGTCAAACTTTTGATGTATTACAAGGTGTTGCGATTCCACGCATTGCCTTGCTTAATTCGTGGACGTTTGAAATTCAAGGCAAATTCACAATAGAACGCGACGGCGTGTTGTATCAAAACTGGAACTACAATCAAGGCACTGGGACAGTCGTAGGCAGCTTGAATGCCGCGACTGGCATTGTCAACATTAATAATCTTGCGCCTAATGCCAGCCCGAATATCAAAGTATTATCAGGTGTTTACCATCAAGGCGAATATGGTGTTCAACAAATTCACGGACGCACCGCCATCGCTCCTGTAAACCCTGAAAGTTTCATTGCTTACGCAGAAACTGGCGAAACCACATTGCGCGGCGATTCGCAAGCAGATGGCAGCATCACAGGCACACTTTCAGGCAGCATTGATTATGACACAGGTTTATTCAATGTATCGGCTAATGCCATCGTACCGCCCGAATCATTGCGCTACAACGCCGTTTCGCTGACATCTATCCCGATTGACACGGACATTGGCATCAACGCAGTTCGGTTGCCACAAGATGGACGTGTTCCTATTTTTCGTGTGGGCGATGTGGTTGTCTTGACAAATAAAATGCTGCAAGACTTGGGCAGCGCACACACCGCAGGCGCGACCATTCCGCTTAATCGCAGCGATGCTGACCGCGTGTGTGTGGTGGATGCCAATAGCAAACACGTTCTCGCCACGCAATACGATATTGTTTCAGGTAGCCTTGTGTGGGCGATGCCGTTGGATTTGTCGGGTTACGCGATGCCGTTGTCGGCGTGTTTGATTTATGAAGAAGAAAACCGTTTGATGGGCGTGAATATTTCAGGCAGCCTGAAACTGCAATACGGTTTAAAACGTAATTATCCTATTGAAAAAACGTATCTTTCCAGCGCGATTATTGGCGGCGAAAAAGGCGATTTACTTGTCCGCGCGACCGAGCCATTCAGTCAGCAAGCGTGGACAAAAGTGTGGCAAAACACGCGCATCGGCGATGAGATTTTAGCCAAATTAAACGTCAAAGATTATCCAATTAAATTAACATCGGACGGCGCGATTAATGGGCGTTGGTTGATTGAATTTGTGTCGCCGACGCAATTCAAATTATACGAAGAACGCTTAGGCTTAATTGCCGCCAGCGACACATTAAGCGACCTTTCGCCTTTGAATCCTGCCACGAATAAGCCATTTTTTACGCTGCCACATTTGGCGTTTGGAGGCGGTTGGGAAACGAGAAATTGCGTGCGCTTTAACACGTCCACCACGTCTATGGGAATTTGGTTTATTCGGGCGGTTCAGCCGAGTGCCGACAAAACCAGCCACGCGGATAAATTCACCGCTTGCTTACGCGGAAACACGAATATTATTGAATAAAAAGGAAAAGTTATGTTTAGTCAAACAACCAAAATTCCTGCCAAAGTCTATCGCAGCACGGATAAGGACGCGCCGAAATTAGATGCGGTTGCAGGCAGCCTGAAAACCTTGTTAAAAGCTTGTTTGGTAACAGGTTATGGCGCAGACGATAGCCGCAAAGAGCCTGCTGGTTGGGCGATGCCGTTTGAGAATGATGTGAGTGCTGTCTTTCGTAGTCAATCGCCTGAATCCACGAAATTTTGTTTACAAATCAATAATGAAAATGACAATTATGCCGTACTGGGCGCGTATCAGCGCATGAGTAATTTGAATACTGGTACGAGCTATTTTGGCTACACCGATATTGGGCAAAACCATTTTGCTTACGCTGGTACGGGTAGTGGTGGTAGTACAGGAAAATGGCTGTTGGTGGCGTGCGAGCGTGCATTTTGGTTGGCTATTTTGGATACAAACAGCACCAGTTTGGTTTTGTTTTTTGGTGATGCGCGACCGCTTGCTCCTGCCGATAACACGGCTTGCGTGTTTGTTCATAGCAACTACAGCAGAGCAACGAATTGGGATACAGGCAGCTTGAAAAACCCCATGTTGGCACAAGCGTGGCAAGGTAGTGGCGCATTAATGGCTGACTTAGGTGGCAATTATTATAGCAATAGCAACCTAGCACCTTACCCCGACCCGATTCATGGTGGATTCATTGCCCATGAAGTTTTTGTCATGGAAAAGCAAACTTATCGTGCTGTTTTACCTAATTTGTTGTCATCTATGAATAACTTACGTACTGCTATGCCGACATGGTCAATATTAAAATTAGATGGCGATGACGCGGATTATTTGCTGTTGGATATTTCGGACGGTGGCGGAAATAATCACTTGTTAAATTTGAGTTATTTTGAGTACAACTAAATGAAAATTAAATTAAATATTCGCCATCGCCAAAGCCGTTACACAGGACGTGGCTATTTTTCTGGCGAAGGAAGCGGTATTGTTACCGTTGCTGGTACGCCTGCTCGCCGCCGAATTTTTGTATTTGACGAACAAACCATGATGTGTGTGCGCGATGTGTATTCACATGAAGATGGCACTTATCGTGTGGATAATCTTGATGAAACACGCACTTACATTCTGATGGGCTACGACAACCTACGGCAATACAACAAAATTGATGGCTGGGCTGGCATGAAACCTAAAGTGAATTAATTAATGAATAGCGCACAATTGCCTTTTGAATTGGGGCGGCGCGTTGAACAGCAGCCCGACACGTTGCCATTCAAATTCACATTGAATGACAACGTCGCGCCCCCAAAACCCACCAAACCAGTCGCCCCCATCAAACCGACCATTGGCGCAAATTGGACAAGTGCATGGTCAGCTCAAAGCACTCAAGGCGCGTGTTTGGCGGTTTCGGGACAAAATCAAGCGTTGGCGCAAAATTATTGGGCGCAATTTGTGGCGGTTGCGCCTGTTTCAGGCTGCCTGAACGTGGAAATCGGGACGTTGGCATGGTTGTGGTTGATGTTTGTGGGCGTGTCGGGCAGCACCGCGCGCCTGCATTCGTGTTGGCAAAATCATGTGGCGTTCGCGCCTAAACTTTCAGGCTGCCTGAAAACGCGTATCGCTGCCAACCAGTTCTACGCCAATCACACCACCACGCGCCAAGCCAACGCCCCCCATCTCACAAATTGCACCGCCACGCCAACCGCATTCACACAATATTTTGTCAATGGATTTATCGCGCAATCAAGCGGTTATCATCTTTCAGGCTGCCTGAAAACCGCCGTGAGTCGCAGCGTTCAACCACCGTGTGAATGGTATCCAATTCCCATTGACAACACGCCTAACCGTGATGATTGTGATTGCGCGTGTGGCAAACCGCCTCCACCCGATGCTTTACCTCTGGATTTCAGCACCCAAGCCGCTAAACCCGACGCGGCACAAGTCCCGATTTCGTTCGCGTGTGGTAAGCCGAAAGTTATTATTCCAAATTTGGATAATTATATGATTTATAATGAAATTAAAGCACAATTAGCGGACGGTACATCATTGGAATTGCTGTCGCTGAATATCAAAGCCGACACGGCTGGTTACTGTTGGCAAGCCGATTTAACCGTGTCGCCCGAATCATTCGTTAAAGTGAAATTCAGGCAGCCTGAAAAAGACGTGATTACGGTATTAATTAATTCAGAACGTTTTGATTTTATGGCAGAAGAGTTTAGCGATAACCGCGCATTTGGTAAAAAAAGCTACACCATCACAGGGCGTAGCCAAACGGCTTTATTGGGCGCGGATTTTGCCCATTCGTCTGCTGGTTTGGTCAATTCAGAATCATACGCCAGACAAATCGCTGATTCACAATTGAAATTTTTAAATTTTAAAATTGAAAATTGGCAGATTGTGGATTGGCTTGTCCCTGCAAATGTCTATAGTTTAACCGACAAAACGCCTATTGCGGTGCTGCAAGACATCGCGCAAACAGCTGGCGGATTCGTGGCAAGCCACCCCTATTTGCCACAACTGGATATTCGCCCAACATGGCGCGTGGCAGCGTGGGCGTTGGCAGACGCTGCACCCGATGTGCAAGTGCCAAACAGTGCGATTGTCAGCATTTCAGGCAGCCTGCAACAGAATTTGCGTTGCCATGCAGTCGGCGTAGCAGCCAACCACAATCAAGGTAAAGCCGCCAACGTTTACCGCCGCGAACATGGCAACACACCACGTGCCACCGATTTGAGCCACACGCTTTACACGGATTACAACGTTTGCGAAGCGGCTGGCGTGGCAACATTAAGCAACACAGGCATACATAAAAGTGAAACCGTCAAGCTGCCATGGATTCCCAAATACGGTTTAAACCGTGCCGAATTGGGCGAAATTTGGCAATTCAATGAACCTGCTGAATCGTGGCGAGGTGTGGTCAAATCGGTGCAAATCAGCGTGGCAATGAATGGCGAGGTGCCTGTGATTTATCAAACGTTGGGCGTGGACAGATACATGGATATTTGATTAATTCAGGCAGCCTGAAAGGGAAAAAATGAATATTTATCAGCAATTTAATCAATTATTTAATCAACCCAACCGTGCAGTCGCCCAAATCATTGCTAAAAATGGCAATGGCAGTTATTTGGCGCGTACTACACAGGCTGGCAATGAAGTTTTGTTGTATGGCAATGGCTACAGCGCAGGTCAGACCGTCTATTATGATGTAGGCGGTGGCGCAATTTTAAGTGTTGCGCCTGATTTGGCGGTACAGGATATTGGAGTTTAGGAGGTTAAGTGTGATTTTATTTAAAAAACTTGGCTTTAGGCTGCACAGTGTGCTGTGCGGACGTAGCGCGGTGGTACTGGATTTAATCATGATGCTCGGGCTTTTGGGCTTTGGCGCGGTGTTTCTGATTGATGGGGACGCGCTGATTAATGAACACCTGTATCAGAAAATTGCTACGATTGACAGCCTGAAAATCGCGTTGTCCTTGTGGTCTGTGGCGTGTTTTCAGGCTGCTTGTTTTTTAAGCAAGAATGATTTTTTGGTTGCGTTTGCGCGGTTGATTTCAGGGCTGGCGTGGGCGATTATCAGCGCAAGCTTTGGCGGAACATATCCGCCATTCCACACAGCAATGGTATTGCCCCCTATTTTGACGATGTTTGCGTTTTTGTCGGGTGTGGCACAGGCAAAATGTGCTTATCGCGCTGAACGATGTGAAAATTTATTGCAATGTATGCGTGAAAGAAAGGGGCGTGAATGAATGGTGTTAGATTTTGTAATCGCCCCCCTGCCATTTGGGTTTTATGGTGGATTTTTGGGCGGTGTGTTGGGCGTGTTGGTAACGTATCAGCGTAGCGAAATGTTAAATCAGTGGGCGCGTATGCTAGCGGAGATAGTGATTGCGGTTATTTTTTCGGGCGCGGTTGTGGAAACCTATTTGCCAGTGAACAATTTTTTGTCTTGCGCTGGTGTTTGCGTATTTATCGGGTCAGCTACGGGTATCGCGTTGGATTTGTGGCGCAAAATCGCGCCCGAGTTTTTGAGTAATTTGTTTAATCGTGCGTCTAAAATGATGACAGGCGAAGAGTTAAAAAGTAAACGGAAAGGCAAAAAAGATAATGAGAATCAGTGATAAAGGGGTGGCAATCATCAAGCAATTTGAGGGATATCGCCTTGAACCGTATCTTGATACAGGGGGCGTACCAACAATCGGCTATGGCTGTACGCGTTATGAAAATGGTGCGGTGGTACAGTTGTCGGATTTACCGATTAATCAGCTACGCGCTAATGAGTTGCTGGCGCATCGTTTGGTGGAATTTGAAAGCGGTGTTTCAGGTAGCCTGAAAGTGTCGGTGTCGCAAAATCAGTTTGATGCACTGGTATCATTTGCGTTTAATGTGGGCGTGGGAAATTTGAAATCATCTACGCTGCTGCAAAAGTTGAATGCTGGCGATGATGTTGGCGCGGCTGCTGAATTTTCGCGCTGGTATTTTGACAACAAAAAGCCATTAAAGGGATTGCTACGCAGACGTGCGGCTGAAATGCAATTGTTTTTAAAAGATTAATCAGAAAGTTAAGTATATGGAAAATTTAGAAACACTTGAAAATCAAGAAATTGAATTAACAAAAACAGAATTGCAAGAATGTGATTCTCATGAATTGGCTTGCGATAATTTAACGAAAGCAGCAATGATTGCGCCTGAAATTCAGTCCATTCCTGCGCCAATTGCAGCAAAAAATCCTGAAGATTGGGTTACCGAAAATTTCACGTGGCGTGAATTTTTGCACTCCCAAACAGCCGAACGGCTTGGATTGAAAAATGAACCCACAGCATCAGAAAAACAGAACATTCAAGCAGTGGCACAATGGCTTGAAAAACTTCGCGCGTTGTTGGCTGAAAAATATGGGCGCATTATTCCGATTCGCATTACTTCAGGCTTCCGCTCTCAAGCAGTCAATCGCGCGGTTCACGGTGCGCCAACTTCCGCGCATCGTTTTGGCAATGCTGCCGATATTCAAGCAGTTGGCTTGTCAATTAAACAGTTGGCTTATGATATTTTTGAATTCATTCAAAGTGGTAAGCTGCCAAAATTAGACCAGTTAATCCGTGAAATGCCACGTCATGGTGGGCAATGGGTACATATCGGTTTAAAAAATCATAACGGTGCGGTGCGCAATCAAATTCTATTGTATGAATGGAAAGCAAGCGCAGCTAAAAATGCATATATCTCTGTTGCCGCGTTGAAAAAGGTTGAGACCAATTTAGCTTAATTTGAAATCTATCAAAGAAATAGGCAGAAATAGAAATTTTCTATTTCTGCCTATTTCTTTTTCAGGCAGCCTGAAAACTCGCTGCCCACAAAGCACGATTTTTTTGATATCCGTTCCGCAAAAAAATCATAGCAATTGATTTCATTGTTAAAAAAACGGTTACTTTGTGAAAATTTGCGGAACAAATTTTAATGCTAAAGCCGCGTAAAGCCTTTGTTTGAATTGCAACAGCTGGTAATGTAAATGATATTGTTGTTGCGCCTGATTTATTGGCACAATTGGATTTAAGTGATAATGAAACCGTGTGTGCTGATAGGGGTTTTGACAGTGATACTTTTCGTCGGTTAATTCAGTCTAAACAAAGTAAAGCCAATATTCCATATAAGAAAAATAGAGAACATCTTAATGTGGGCACAGATTGGTATTTATATAAAATCAGGCACTTGGTAGAAAACGCTTTTGCACGATTAAAGCATTTTCGTGCGCTGGCAACACGGTACGATAAATTAAAACGTAATTATGAAAGTACTGTATCATTAGCTTGTGCTTTGATTTGGTTGAAATTATAGCTAAAATGTCATTAGCCCCTAGTAAGTTGCGAATAATTGGAATAAATTGAATCGGATACCTTGTTGTGCTTCGTCATTGCCTTCAATCACGACATCAGCAATATTCCAGCGTTCTTGCCAACCCGATTCGTGCGCAGCAAGCAAATCTTCAAACGATTGCGCGGCGATTTTGTCCGCTAATTCGCGCCCAGCTTGTTGCACGGCGGTCAAATCGGCATAATCGCGGCTTGTGGTAATAATGACACGTTTTTCAAATACTTGTGTTTCTGAATCCACGCTGCCTGAAAATTCATTACCCACTTGCCAATCGGTTTTGATGGTTGCGCTTGCTTTCAGGCTGCCTGAAAAACGTTGTTCCGCGTTAACAATAAATTGTTCCACGCCAAATGGGTTGGCAACGGTCTGCGTGGCAATTGCTGAACGTTCTGCCGATACGTCTTGCGACAGCACTTGCCAAAATTTTTCTTCGTAGTTGGAATCTTCGTTTTTCACATCCGCATCAACCAGTGATTGAATGCGCACTGCATGGGTTTTGCCATCTGTTGCGGTCATTTCCCAACGAATGAACGCCAATTCTTTTTGTGCCACCGACAAAAATTTGGTAATCGCAAATTTGACACCCAAAACCGTGAATTGGCGGCGTAACACGCCTGTTTTCATGTCCAATTCAATGGCAAAATCGCTCACGTCATTTTTGGCTAAATCTACTTCGGTATCATCAATAAAAATGGCTACTTTACTGAAATTCAAAGCATTAATTGCTTTACCAAAATATTTGGGATAGCCGTTTTTCCACCAACCCACGCGCGTTTTATCGGGAAACCACACACCAGCGATGTACGTCCCCAAATGACTATCGCCTGAATAGGTTTCTTCAAAATTGCCACGCATTCCCATGTAACCGTTGCCGATACTGGTCAGGCTCTCTTGTAGGCGTTTGTGTTCTTTTTCCAATTTGCTTGAGCGGATTGTCCAAGGCAAAACGTCCATAATACGTAAATACATCTTTTTGTTTCCTTTACTGTTTTGATAATTTTCGTAGGTAGAGCGCGCCCTACCTATTTTTGCCGTTTATTTTCAGGCAGCCTGAAAAATTATTGTTGATTTGCGTGTGTTTCTTTAATCAAAAATACCGAAAACGCGCCCAATAACAACATCAAACCTGCTACAAAAAACATATTCGCTTGTTGCCCGCCGAGCATCGGATACAACGCAAAACCCAACACCGAAGCCACAATTTGCGGCAGACAAATTGAACCGTTAAACAAGCCCAAATACGTCCCCATGTGTTTGCCAGATAAGGCGTTAGACACGATTGTCAGAGGATAAGTCAAAATCCCAGCCCACGAAATTCCAATAAAAATAAACGATAGAATCAAAATATATTGATTACTCACAAACGCAATAGATGTTAAACCCAATACGCCCAATGCCAAGCAAATGAAGTAACCATGTTTATGATATTGGTTCGGCACTTTCGCCAAAACATACGAGCAAATCACCGCCGCGATAGATTGCACCGCCGCTAACACGCCATACCAGTTACCAGCATCTTGGTAAGCGGCAGAAGATGGGTCGGTGGTTTGCCACACATTTGCCGCAATCGCACCAGCCGAATACGTCCACAAATATTGGAACGCAAACCAACAGAAAAATTGCGTCAGTGAAACCGTCCAAAAGGCTTTGGGCGCGTTTTTCAGCAAATCAATCCAGTTGGCTTTTTCGTGATTGGCGTTTACGTCAATGTTGTGGTAACGCGCATAAGTTTCGGGGTCATATTCTTTGACTTTAAAAATGGTTAATGCGCTTGTCAACACAAGCAACGCCGCACCCACATAAAACGCAATTTTTACGGTCGCAGGCACTTCGCCTTTGTCCGCTACGTTGCTCAACCCAATAATCGCAAACAACCATGGCAAAATAGATGCAACAATCCCGCCCGTGTTCGCCAGAAAACTTTGAATGCCGTACGCATGGCTTTTTTGGTCGTCATTGACCATGTCGCCAACCATCATTTTAAATGGTTGCATCGCCATATTAGACGACACGTCCAGCAACGCAATCATCAACGCACCAAACATCAACGCCGCCATAGACGCGTAACCAAATCCGAAGCTGCCTGAATTCGGCATCAAAATCATCGCAATCAACGCGATAATCGTCCCGTAAACCAAATATGGCAAACGGCGACCGCCTAATTTCGGTAACCAAGTACGGTCAGAATAATGACCGACAATCGGTTGCACCACCATGCCTGCGAGTGGCGGTAAAATGAAAAACCAACCCAAACTGTGTGGGTCTGCGCCCAACGTTTGGAAAATGCGGCTCATTTGCGAACTTTGCAGCGTGAACGCCGTCTGAACGCCCAAAAAGCCTAAACTCATCATCCAAATGGTGCTATTGGGAAGTGTGGGTAAACCTTGAGATTGTTTTGAAGTATCGGACATAATGCAACTCTTTGAATTTTAAAGTTGAAGAAAAATTTAAGACAAATCAAATCACAGCATTATAATGAAATTTATGATGGATAAGTTGAAATAAACTTTCATTTATTGCGGCACATCAAATTTTATGGTTAATTTTAGAACCTGTGTTCATCATCTTAATAGCTTGCTTTTATCGCCATTTCATGCGCCTACTGCGTTGGTTTAAAAAGTCGTCTTTTATTTGCAAAAATTTTCAATAAAATCAAGTTATCAATCTGACGAACACAGGTTCTAAAATTTCAGTCTAAAAATTTTTCTGCAACAAAATCACAAAAAAATGAGACGATTTTACATAGAAGCAAAATTTATAAACCACATGATTAGACAATCTTTTTCATTCATCGCTCCATTTGATAAGATAACGCCACTCTCTATTTTGAACCCATTCATTTTTATTTAAGGAATAATCAATCATGGCTCGTTTACCCATTCACACTGTAGAAACCGCCCCAGAAGCCGCTAAAGCACGCGTTCAGGCTGCCTTAGATGCCAACGGCTTTTTGCCAAACTTGATTGGTGTGTTGGCCAATTCGCCTGAAGCATTGGCGTTTTACCAAGAAGTCGGCAAATTAAATGGCGCAACCAGTTTAACGGCAGGTGAGCGCGAAGTGGTACAAATCATTGCTGCTCGCCGCAACGAATGTGGTTTTTGTGTGGCTGGTCATACCAAATTGGCAACATTGAAACAATTATTGTCAGAACAAGCTATTAAGGCATCACGTGCCGTTAATCCCGCTGAATTTGATGATGCCAAATTAAGCGCGTTGGCAAACTTTACCATTGCTGTGATGGAAAACAAAGGCGCGGTTTCGGACGCTCAATTGAAAGCATTTTTAGACGCAGGTTACACACAACAACAATCGGTTGAAGTGGTATTGGGCGTGGCGTTGGCAACTTTATGCAACTACACCAATAATTTAGCCAAAACCGAAATCAATCCTGAATTGCAACAATTTGCTTAATTTCAGGCAGCCAATCAATTCATATATCGCCATGACTGCAACCACAGGCGTGGCGATTTTTATGGCTTATTAATTTTATAACTATTTGATTTATATGTTTAATATTTTTCAGGCAGCCTGAAAGGAAATCATCATGTCGCAACAAACTTTATTAAACCAAATCGCTGAATTAACGGAATGCCAACTCGCACCTATTGTGCAAGACATTGACCAAAAAGGTATTTATCCTGAACAATTTATGTTGAATTTGGGCAAAATCGGGGGCTACCAATCGGTTGGCACAGTGGAAGAGGGTGGCAATGGTTTGGGTTTGACCACACAAATTTTAGCGATTCGTGAAGTTGGTAAAGTGTGTGGCGCAACCGCGTTTTCTGTGTGGTGTCAATCGGCTTGCGGCTGGTACTTGCATCAAAGTAAAAATGAAACCGTTAAATCACGCTATTTGGCGGACGTATTACAAGGTAAAGTGTTGGCTGGCACGGGAATGTCAAATACTGTCAAACACTTAGCTGGAATTGAAGAACATAATTTGAAAGCTGAAAAAGTAGATGGTGGCTACCGTGTTCATGGTGTGTTGCCGTGGGTGTCCAATTTGGGCGATACGCATATTTGGGCGAATACGGCGGCGGTGGACGGCGGTTATGTGATGTTTATTACGGGGGCGCAGCGCGATGGCGTTACGCTGAATCCTTGCCCTGAATTTTGTGCTTTGGAAGGCACGCGTACCTTTGCGTTGAAATTTGACAACGTGTTTGTGCCACATGAAGACGTATTGGCTGAACCTGCCGAGTTTGAGAACTATATTAAATCCATCAAAGCGGGTTTTATTTTGCTGCAAATTGGTATTGGTGCGGGGATTATTGATGGCTGCCTGAAAGAAATTGAGTTGGCAAATGTCAGCAATGGCGAAGTAAATTTTTATTTGGATAATCAAATTGATGAGTTAGAAACTCGTTTTCAGGCTGCCTTAGCGAAAACGGCAAAATTGGGCGATGCAGCGTGGCAAAATCAAGCCAGTGTGTTGGAAACTTTGCAAACGCGTTTGGCGGCGGCTGAATTGTGCTTAGACGCGGCACAATCTGCGGCTTTGCATGCTGGAGCAAAAGGTTATTTGATGCGTAGTGCTGTGCAACGTCGTGTTCGTGAAGCGATGTTTGTGGCTATTGTTACCCCTTCAATCAAACATTTACGTAAAGAAATTGCTGATTTGGAATTTATTGGAGAATTTTCTATTTAGTTTGTTAATATGATTAAGAGCAGCCTGAAAGCACATCATGTTTTCAGGCTGCCTGAACATATTGTTAAGAACCTGTATTCACGGCTAAGCGCGATGTCTTTTTCCACCATTTGGCACGCCCGATGTGTTGAATTTGCACCAACTGGGACAACAATCCATTCACTTTGACTATGAATACAGGTTCTAAACAAAAAATCGTATTTTCTAATCAAAATAAGCACGAATCCGCGCTAAATCTTCCGCCGTGTCCACGCCAGCAGGAGGGACAAAATCAAGGACTTCTACCGCAATCTCATAGCCGTGCCACAACACGCGCAATTGTTCCAGACTTTCGCAAATTTCCAGTGGTGATACTGATAGGTTGGCATATTTTTTTAAAAAATCAACACGATAAGCGTAAATGCCAATGTGGCGTAAAGGAGCGGGTTGTGGTAATTTGGGTTTATCAGCCAACATCAAATCACGCGGATACGCAATCGGTGCGCGACTAAAATATAACGCATTACCAGCCTGATTCAGTACCACTTTGACACAATTTGGGTTGATAAATTCATTAAAATCATGAATATAATGTGCTGCGGTTGCCATAGGTGCGTTGTTGTTTGCCAATTTTTGAGCCACGCGTTCAATCAATTCGGGCGGAATCAACGGTTCATCACCTTGCACGTTTACCACGATTTCATCATCAGCTAAATCAAGCAGTTGTGCGGCTTCGGCTAAGCGTGTTGTGCCGCTGGTGTGTTGTTCGCTGGTCATGACGGTGACGATTTGGTGTGCTGTGCAGGCAGCCTGAATGCGTGGGTGGTCGGTTGCCACGATGATTTTTTGTGCATGACTTTGGGCGGCTTGTTCGGCGGCACGGACAATCATTGGTTTGCCCGCGATATCGGCTAATGCTTTTTCAGGCAATCGGCTTGATGACAATCGAGCTGGAAGAATAACGGTAAATTTCATGATTTTACTTCTAAATTAGTTAATTGACGCGCTTCATTTTCCAACATAATCGGAATGCCATCACGAATCGGAAACGCCAGCTTAGCAGATAAACTCCATAATTCTTGCTTATCTTCATGATATTTAAGGGGCTTTTTGGTAATGGGGCAAACGAGCAAATTAAAATATTTTTGTTCCATAATCAAGACCTTTGATTTTAATGAATTGGCTGGAAAGTTTTTGAGACAGCCTGAAAATTATTTGTTTTTTGTGGATTTTGGGGAGATTACGTTGTTGGGATTTTGTAAGGCTTGAAATTTTGCCATGACGTTGGGTAATTCGGCAGCCAATGCCGCCGCATAATACCGCGCATTCAAATCCGCCAAATCGCGCCCTGATTGTTCCCAAAATTCGGGACTTTTCGCGACAATTTTTTGCCCAATTGAGCTGCTGGCAAATTGAATTTGTGCATCAATTTCTTCTTGGGTGTAGGTTTGTTTAAGCGCACGTTTCACAGCGGCTAATTCGGCTTGACGCAATTGAGGCGTGAAAACACGTTGTTTCACTTTATCTTCAAATTCGTTGATAATATCTATGATTTGATTGCGTTTTTTTAAATTTTTGCCTTGTTTTGGTGATGGCAAGGCATCTTTCCATACGCTTTCACTCATTTGTTGTAACGCAATATCATTTTGAATATCCAAAGCTTTTTCAAATTGCGTAACTTGCAAATATTGGTTGATGGATTCATCGCTGGGGGGTTGCGCCCAAGTGGGTACGGCAACCGCTAACGCAGCAATAGGCAAAATGGAAACTAATTTCATGATTATCCTTGATTTTATTGTTTAGGCAGCCTGAAAAATGTTCATTAATGATTTAAGTAATGTTCAAAAATTGCCCCAAAATCATATTGACGAATGTCTTGCAGACGTTGATTATAGGCATCTTCCAGTTGTGAAACCGTGTGATTGAGCAATTTGGGCAATGCCATTACTGCTTTTTCTGGTAATGTTTTTAAATCAATCATGCCTACGGCTGAAGTGAAACTTTTTTCCAATACCCACTCATGATTTTTGATGGTTTGACACTGCTCGCTAATGGCAATCAAAGCTTTATAAATATCGCGTACGGATTCAATTTCTTTTTTATCAATGTCAATGGAAAAAAGTTCTGTTTTATTGAGTGTGAATTTGAGTTCTACATCTAAATCAATTGTGCCTGCCGTTTCAATGAACACATGACTAATGGTGTAATAGCGGTAGGGGTAGCGTTTTAGGGTACGTTTTTTGCTAACTGCGCTTTGTCCATCTAAGTGGATAAATGCCAGATTAGTAAAGCAATATTCATCGGATTTGGATTTAATCACGAAATAGATTTTCTCATTGTCTTCATGGAAAATATAATCGTCGATATCGGTTTGATGGAATTGGTCGGGTGGAATGATTTTGCCAATGTCGCTCAATCCAAGCGCGTCGGCGGCTAGGTTTTTAAACATCTTGTTATTTCCTTTTGAGGCGTAGAAAGTTTTCAGGCAGCCTGAAAAGACAGCGCGTCTGCGACACACATTTTCAGGCTGCCTTTTATTGATTTAATTTAATCAAATCAAATCAAATATTACAAACCATCAATTACCGCATTTAATTTTGCGCTTGGACGCATGGCTTGTGCGGTTTTTTCAGCGTTTGGCGCGTAGTATCCGCCGATGTCCACAGGTTTACCTGCGCCAATTGCCAATTCAGCCAAAATTTCGGCTTCTTGTGCGGCTAATTGTTCAGCTACTGGCGCAAAAGTGGCTTTCAATTCAGCGTCTTTATCTTGTGCAGCCAACGCTTGCGACCAGTATAAGGCGATGTAAAAATGGCTACCGCGATTATCTAACTCACCTGCTTTGCGTTTGGGTGATTTGTCGTTTAACAATAATTGCTCGGTTGCTGCATCCAAAGTGTCTGCTAAAACTTGGGCTTTTGGATTGTCTGTTTTTTGTGCTAAATGTTCCAATGACACCGCCAACGCCAAAAACTCGCCCAAAGAATCCCAACGCAAATGATTTTCTTCGTTGAATTGTTGAACGTGTTTTGGAGCAGAACCGCCCGCACCTGTTTCAAACATACCACCACCATTCATTAATGGCACGATAGACAACATTTTTGCTGATGTACCCAATTCCAAAATTGGGAATAAATCGGTATTGTAATCGCGCAATACATTGCCTGTTACGGAAATGGTGTCTTTGCCGTCTTTCATGCGTTGCAAACTTGCCAAGCAGGCATTTTCAGGCGACATGATTTGAATATCCAAACCATGAGTGTCTAATTCGCCTAAATATTGTTTGACTTTTTTAATCAATTCTCGGTCATGCGGGCGATTTTCATCTAACCAAAAAATCGCTGGCGTTTCGCTTAAGCGCGCGCGATTGACTGCTAATTGTACCCAATCTTTAATTGGTGCGTCTTTTGCTTGGCAGGCACGCCAAATATCGCCCGCTTCCACTTGGTGTGAAGTCAAAACATTGCCTTTTTCGTCAATAATTTCCACTTTGCCATCTGCTGGAATTTCAAATGTTTTATCGTGTGAACCGTATTCTTCGGCTTTTTGTGCCATTAAACCCACGTTTGGCACTGTTCCCATTGTGGTTGGGTCAAATGCGCCATTTTCTTTACAGAAATTGATAGTTGCACGGTAAATGCCTGCGTATGAACTATCAGGAATCACGGCTTTGGTGTCACGCGCTTTACCGTTTTTGTCCCACATTCTGCCTGAATTACGAATCATCGCGGGCATAGACGCGTCCACAATCACATCGCTTGGCACATGCAAATTGGTAATGCCCTTATCAGAGTCTACCATGGCAATATCGGGATTTTGTTCGTAGGCTTGGACAATCGCTTTTTCCACACCAGCACGCGTATCAGCGTCCAATTTATCCAAATTTGCCAATAAGTTACCAAAACCATTATTGACATTCACACCAGCCGCAGCCAACTGTTCGCCAAATTGTTCAAATACAGGCGCAAAAAACACTTTAACCGCGTGCCCAAAAATAATCGGGTCGGACACTTTCATCATGGTCGCTTTCATGTGCAATGAGAACAAAACGCCTTGTTCTTTTGCATCTTTGACTTGCTCTTGCAAGAATTGGACCAATGCTTTTTTGCTTAACACGGTTGCATCAATGATTTCACCAGCTTTTAACGCCAAAGGTTTGCGTAATTCTTTCAGGCTGCCTGCATTATCGGTAAACACGATTTTGACGGTTGTCGGTTCCGCAACAGTAACAGATTGTTCATTATGGAAAAAATCGCCACTCTCCATAGTCGCAACGTGTGATTTGCTGTCTGCTGTCCACGCGCCCATGCTATGCGGATATTTTTTGGCAAAGTTTTTCACGGCTTTTGGCGCACGGCGGTCGGAATTACCTTCGCGCAACACAGGATTGACGGCTGAACCTTTGATGCGGTCGTAACGTGCTTGAATTTCGCGTTCTGCATCTGTTTGTGGGTCGGCTGGATAATCAGGCACGGCAAAACCTTTGTTTTGTAACTCTTTGATGGCAGCCGTTAATTGTGGCATGGACGCGCTGATATTTGGTAATTTAATCACATTGGCTTCGGGTTTGGTAACCAATTCGCCCAATTGAGCCAACGCATCTGGTACGCGTTGATTTTCCTGTAAATATTCGGGAAATACCGCCAAAATGCGCCCAGCCAAAGAAATATCGGCTAATTCAAATTGAATATCGGCTTGCTTGGCAAAAGCGCGAATAATCGGTAAAAACGATTGCGTTGCCAAAGCTGGGGCTTCATCGGTGTGGGTGTAAATAATGGTTGATTTGCTCATGTGACACTCCTAATAGATTTAAATTTTTCTTTTCAGGCAGCCTGAAAGACGCGCCTACGTGTGATTATGGCATAAATTCACTTAAATTTACACATGATAAGTGTGCCACTAGAAAATAAACTGTAATTTGTAATTTAAACCAGTGTTGTTTACAGTAATCGATAAGAATACCGTAATGCGTAATTGCATCTGATTTATTGGAATAATTGGATTTGAGTCAGACGGAAACTGTCTGTGTAGAGATTGGGGTATTTCAAATGATTGTGCGTAAACAATACTTAGAACCTGCATTCACAGCCAAGCTCGATGTCTTTTTGCCCCATTTAGCACGCCTGCTGCGTTGAACTTCATGCCAATAGGAACGCTATGAACGCTATTGGCATAAAATTCGCCTTAAATTTCACCAACTGGGACAAAAATCCATTTCACGTTGGCTATGTTTGTTTATGATTGTACTTTGGCAATGAGAACAAGAAAGTTTTATCTGTATTTTCAAACCTTACAAGATACACTTTTACCTCGTTGCCTCTCGTTTTTTCAGTATCATACCTGAAAGCGATTAAAAATTGACTTGCCCACCCACACCAACATAATCTGCACCTTTGCGGTCTACGCTGGTATTGCGTTTGAAAACGTGGTCATAATCGCTGCGCACGGCAAAATTGTTATTGATATTGTAGCTTGCGCCCACGCCTGCGGTAAATTGTGGACGAGCATTGCTGTCAATGCCACCGCTTGTTTCATGGTCTACAGCAACTACGCCTAATTTCGCGAACACGCGCCCACGATTTTGCGTGCTTGTGCCAATAGTGGCGCGAGTGCCAACACCATTAACGCGTACACGTTCCATATTGCCATTTTTGCCTTTATATTCAAATTTATCACCGCCTTGATAGTATATTTCGCCGCCCATGTAATCATTCAATTGCAAACCGAAGCCGATTTGTCCTGCTACGCGTTCATCACGGCTATTGAAATTGCCATCCAGTGTTTTTAAGCCGTCTTGTGCTGTGCCGACTGTTCCGAAAACATAAGGTTTGACTGGCGTTAAAGATACTTCACCCGATACATTTTCAGCATGAGCGGTTAGGGCAGTTGTCGCTAACAAAATAGTTAAAAGTTTTTTCATGGTGTTTGCCTAATTTGTAATTAATAATAAATACGCGTTCACAGACTGCCTATTCAATTTTCAGGCAGCCTGAAAATTTTAGGAATCAATGACAATTTTGATTTGCGAAGTTTGTTTCACAGGCAAAATTGTTAAAAGTAACAGTACAATGAATTATCATTAACTCCTAATGCACAGGTATTATGATTTATTTGAAATGATGTTGCAAACCTAAACCAAAATAATGTGATTTTGAAAAGCGCATATTGTCATAATAAACGTGTGGCGAACGTTTAATGTTGTGGTCATAATCGACGCGAATGGATGTTTTGTCCGTAATTTTATACGAACTACCCAAGCCCCAAACCCATTGTGGGTGGAAATCATCTTGATGCACGGCTGCAACACCCACTTTGGTAAATATACGCACTTTGGCATCAGCATTTGTACCCAAAATCAAACGCGAACCCAATACACGACGATTGACTTTTTGTTCAGTCCCTGTGGTGCTGGTGTATTTTTTGTTTTTACCACCTTCAAAGTACACTTCGCCACCAACATATGGGTTGAATTGTAAACCTACGCCAACTTGTCCAGTAACGGTGCGTGATGAGTCGTTATAAATACCGCGGTTGTAGAAAGCAGGTTGTTTGCCGTTGGCATCCATGTGTTCGGTGTGCATGCCAATTGTGCCGAAGACATAAGGTGTGATTAAGGCAGCTGTTGCCATAGGTATGGGTGCGGTAGGTTCAGCGGTCGTCGCTACGGTTTCGTTAGCGATGGGTTGTTGTGTGTGCTGTTGTACCAAAGTAACAGGGCGTGGAGCGGAAGTAGAGAACCAGTTATCGCATTGCCCCATGGTTACGCGTACGGCGTTACCTGATGCGTCAGTGTACACATTCACGGGCATATCGGGGCTAAATGGAATAAATTTTCCTTGTAAAACAGTCGATACACCATCACGCCCTGCGCGTTTACCTACGCCGACATCACATGCACCTTTGGCATATTGTGAACCTAAATCTTTCAATGTTGCGGTTTGAACGCTTTTTTCGCCAGCGCGTAACAGGGGTTTTTTGTGTGTAAATGGTTGATAAAATTTCGCTGAACCAGATTGAACAGCGGCATCACATTCTGCGGCTGTGTCGTAACCTACGTTGCCATGTGCGTCATAAGTAGCGTCTGCTTTGGCGATATTGGTTGTGAATGATGCAGCTAAAATCGTGAAAATAGATAAAATGCGTTTGATGTTCATTGTGTGTTTATGCCTAAATAAATAAATTAAGTTAAACTGAAATTTAAATATAAAATCAATAAATTTAGAACATGAATTCTATTATTAGAATAATGTTACTTAACATCTTCATGTCAAAATTTCGCGCATTTTACTGTTTATTTTTTATGTTTAAGTTAATTAATGTAAAAAATTAATTATTTTTGTTGTTATTTTTTTAATTAGTTATGTCCATTTTGTTAAATCTGCAACATCAATATCCCACGTCCACACGCCATTATCCGTAATTCCATCCAAGCCACGCAAAAATAAATAGCGCACTGCAATTTTTTCAGGCAGCCTATCACGCGATTTTAAATACCGCGCAACCGCAATTGCATAAATAAATGCTTGAAAATAATAATGATGTTCTGCCATAGCATCATTTATGGCGTGTGGTGTGTAGGCAGCGGCTGAATTACCTAAATAATTAGATTTATAGTCAATAATCAATATGTTATTGTCGGGCGTTTGTGCAACTAAATCAACTGCGCCATTTAAAAAGCCGCGTACATCATAAAAATTCAATTGTTGGGCTGCCTGAATGATTCTTTCAGGCAGCTTATTTTTTTGTGCGGCAAACCACGCTTGAATATCGGCTAAACGAAAATGCGTGGTATGTATCAAAAAAGTCATTTCAGACAAATAATTGCGTGGATTTAAGCTGGCTAAATTGACACGAGCCAACAATGGCGTTTCACGCGCAAAATCACACATTTGCACCACTGCATCACGCCAAATATTGGCATCAAATCGTGCTTCATTTAATTTTTTATTAATCCAATCAATTTGTTTTACAGCAGGCTGTCTGAAATCCAATCGCTCCAAAATGGTATGTAAACACATACCCGCCGCCGCCCTTGAGGAAAAGCATGAATGCTGTCGCCATCAGGCGGCGTGGTGGGCAGTGCAGTCATTTGCAATTCGTCTGAATCCAGTGCAGGCAACAGCAATTCGGTAGCACGTTGCGTTTGACGACTTAAGCTGGTAAAGCTGGCGTGCTGAATAAATTGAAAATGGCGATTTTGGAATGATTTTGCTTGATAATTGGGTAAATCAGCATTTTGTTGTTTTTTTAAGTTGCTTGAATGGTGTGTATCGTGATGAACAATAAATTCAAAATCTGCACCATTTTGGTTATTTTGAGCAATAAAATTGCGCCAATGATTTTCGTAAGCGGTGGCATCTTGGGTTAGATTTTTATCTGCATTTAATAGATATGCCAATGCGTTGATGAATTGTCCTTCATTTTCTGCGCTTTTCTTGGGTTGTTCGCTGCTTTGGAAGTGTGAGACGTATACATACAATCGTTCTCGGGCGCGTGTCAATGCCACGTACAATAAGCGTAAATCTTCAGATAAATTTTCTTGTTGAATGGATAATTTGTCTGCATCACTTTGTTTATATTGGTTTTTACTGATGATTTGGGCTTCGCCAGTTTCATGACTAATGTACCATTGTTGGCGACTGCTATCGTTACTTTTTTTCCATGCAAATGGACAAAATACAATTGGATATTCCAGACCTTTGGCGGCGTGCATGGTAACAATTTTGACCAAATTTTCATCACTTTCTAAGCGCAAAACTTGGTGTTCAGCAGTGATGCTGTTATTTTTTAAGGCTGCCTGAATTTCCTGATTTAGCCATTGATGCAAAGAAGTAGGCGTGTGGCTTAATTCGTCTTCTTGTGCAAGCAACTCCATGATTTGATGTAAATTAGTGAGTGATCGTTCATTTTTTTGTGCCAATAAATGCGTTTCCACTTGATGGCGAGTGAAAAATTGCTGTAAAGCTGAATAAATGCCAAATTGATGCCAAACTTCCAACGTTTGATTGGCACTATCAATCCAAGTTAATAATTTGTTTTCATCGATATTTAAATCTTGCAAGTCTGCGGAATCATATTTAAATAAACAACTTGACAAGACAAAGCGCAGCAGCCCCAATTTTTGTGGCTGAATCACAAATTCCAATAAAGCGGCTACCGCTTGTGCTTCGGGTTCAGCGAAAATATTTGCTTTACTTAACAGGACACTTTGTATGCCCAAACGTTTCAATTCGCGTTGTGCTACTGCCCCGTCTTTGTGGGCGCGAACCAAAATAGCAATTTGCCCAGCATGTACATTTTCGTCATTGATTTTCAGGCTGCCTTGAGCAGATTGTGCCAATAAATCGGCAATTTGCTGCGCACAAATGGCAGCGGACTGTTTGACTAATTTGTCTTGATTTTCGCCATCATGGTTGGACAGCCAACGAATTTGCACAGATGATAAATTATCTGATAAATCGGATTGTTGGCGATGAGCTTGTATGGGTGTGTAGGTAATTTCAGGCAGCGCAAAAGCTTGTTCACGTTGAAATAATGAGCTGATGCTGTCCATTAATTTTTTGTGGCTGCGATGATTGGTATTGAGGGTGTAATGGTACTCGCTGTCTTTAACTGCTTGTAAATAAGAAAAAATATCCGCGCCACGAAAACCATAAATCGCCTGTTTGGGGTCTCCGACCAAAAATAGTGGTGTGTTGGTTTGGGCGAATGCAGTGCGGAAAATGGCGTATTGCAGGGGGTCGGTGTCTTGAAATTCATCAATTAATGCCACATGCCAATTTTGCGCCAATGAATCTACAAGTGATTGACTGTATTCGGGATTATTGAGTAATGCGTGATGTACGTCCAGCAGCAAATCATCAAATATGCGTTGTGGGCTGTGTTTTTTTTGTTCTTGGCGATATTGGCGTAAATAGTTTGTAAAATCACAACTGAGTTGATGCAAAACATTTTGTTCGGCGGCGATTAAATAATCAGTCAAATCAGCAAGTTCACCTAATTTTGCTACGTTTCGCATTTTATTTTCATCGGGGCGTTGTTTTTTGATTTTTTCATCAATAAAATCATAATGAAAAGGAATGTTTTGGCTGCTGTTTTCCAGTGTTTTGCGTAAGTTAGCTAAATCAGGTAACTCAAAACGCACATTTTCTTTCAGCCAATCAAATTTTTTGGTAAATGATTCTTTACGGAAATTGCGTCCATCTAAGAGCGGTTGGATTGCCCAAAAATCTGCTTCTATTTGATTGATTTCAGATTGAATATTCTGCCATGCTGCCTGAAAATCGGCCAATGTTTGCGCATAGTCATACTGACATTCAGGCTGCCTGAAAGGAAGATAAGGGCGTGAAATAAAAGATTTTAATTCAAACAATTGATTTTCTGGTGTTAATCTATGACGATGCACCAAGTTTGCCAAATGCGGTTGCGTGGCAACTTGGGTACGCCAAAAATCTTGCGCAGCAATAATTTGTTGATTTTCTGCTGATTGTTCGTCCAATTGAATGTCAAATGGCACTTGGCACAAAAATGCAAAATCTTGCAAGACACGTTGACAAAAACCATGAATGGTATAAATCGCTGCATTATCAAATTCGCTGATGGCGGCTTTTAGGCGGAGTTGGAGTCGGGCTTGGTCTTCTTTTTGCAGGGCTTGTTGAATCAAATTTAGCAAAAATTCATCTAATTTTCCATTTGAGTGGCAATTTTGTTTTAATAAATCAAAATTATTGGCAGCATCTGGCGTTCGGTTCAATATGCTTAAAGTTTCGTCGAGGCGAATACGTAAACGGGTTTTGAGTTCTGCGGTGGCAGCTTTGGTAAACGTGACCACTAAAATCGTATTTATGCGGTAATGTTCTAATAAAATCAATCGGGTAAATAATGCAGCAATGTTCCAGGTTTTGCCTGTGCCTGCGGATGCTTCTATGAGATTGGTATGAGAGATGGGAACTTCTAGCGGATTGAGTGTTTGGAACATGATCGGTAGCCTGAAAAAAATGTTAAAATTTATGCGGGTATGATGGTCTGTCGAAATATATAGACAATTTATTTAAGAACTTGGTCATGGCAAATGGGATGAGCGTAAGATACAATTAAATTTTCAAGAAGTTAAAATTATGTATTGTTATTTTTCAATCAAAACA
Organism: Simonsiella muelleri ATCC 29453; assembly: GCF_002951835.1. GTDB lineage: Bacteria > Pseudomonadota > Gammaproteobacteria > Burkholderiales > Neisseriaceae > Simonsiella > Simonsiella muelleri. The sequence goes on from NZ_CP019448.1 coordinate 1,807,183, forward strand.
ACAATTAATTGGGATATAAAACTAAGAACCTGTATTCACAAACAACTATTTACGCCATTCTCAACTCTATCTAATTAAGATATGGCAATTGAATAAAAAGGGGCATAACCCCACTCTTAAAGATACCCGTCAAGATAATCCGAAAGAGAGACAGTTATGCCCCAAGACGAATTTATCATTAAAACGTATCTAATGGTAGATGCTTTATACAATCAGCTCGTTCAAAAACCATTAAGACAAGGTGGCTTTGCACCCAAACTTTCAGATTGTGAACTGATTTGTATGGAAATTGTTGGCGAATTTCTCGGTATGGATACCGATAAAAAAATTTGGCAATATTTCAAACAACATTGGCAAAATTGGTTTCCCAATTTAGGCTCTTACCCTAATTTTGCCAAACAATGTGCCAATTTGTATTGGGTTAAACAACAAATGCATCAAAAAATCACTGCAAATTGGTGTGAGCAAACAGAGTATTATGCAGATGCCTTTCCTATTGCAGTCTGTAAATTTGCCCGAGCTAAACGCCATCAAAATTTTCGTGCATATGCGACGTTCGGTTATTGCGCTTCCAAAAAAGAGACCTATTATGGTTTTAAAGGTCATCTTTTGATTACTCGCTCAGGTATGATTAAAGCCTTTACTTTTACAGCTGCCAATGTTGATGAACGGCAGGTATTACCTGAACTTTTAGAAGGCAAAACAGGGTTTGTTGGTGCGGACAAAGGGTATTTAAGTTCTGAATTAAAAGATGAAATGAAACAAAGCCATATTAATTTACAAACACCTTATCGTAGCAATATGAAAGATGACAGAAGTCCTCAATTTCTCAAATGGCTAAAAAATAGTCGCCGTATGATTGAAACAGTTATTGGTCAATTAACAGAGAGATTTAACATGGAAATAGTTCGTACAAAAAATCTGTTTCACCAATCTAACCGTTTTATTCGGAAAATTTTATCGCATAATTTTTGCTGTTTACTGAATCAACAAATTCAACACCCAATTACTCAATTTGCTGGGTTAATTGGGTGTTGAGAATGGCGTACTATTTGATAAATTTTAATATTTGTGAAATATACCCTAGTTTAACAAAATTTTCAGCAGATAAATTCGTCTGCTCAAAATCTTTTGCTAAACGTCCAGACCAACCTAACCATGCAAACGTTCGTTCCACAATCCAACGTTTGGGCAGAGTATGCCAAGAAATATCTTGAATTTTCTTTGAAATCTCAACAGTTAAACCCAATTGCTCTGATACTTCACGCTCAAATGTATTCCGATAACCTGCGTCTGCACAGAAACCTTTTAAACTCGGATAGGTCTCAAACGCTTTTTTTGCTACAAAAATACCTGCTTTTGTGTCATGAATATTGGCTGCATGAACCACAACAGACAATAGATTACCCAACGTATCAACAGCTACATGTCGCTTACGACCCTTGATTTTTTTACCTCCATCAAAACCTTTATCATGTGTACTAGAAGCTGTTTTGACACTTTGTGAATCAATAATGGCATAGGTTGGCATAGCTTGTTTTTGATGGATTAAACGTTTTTTTGAACCAATGCCAAAAGAATTCTATCCCATAAGCCTGATTGATTGGCTCTGCGATAGAAACTCCATACGGTTGAATAAGATGGAAAATCATTGGGCAGCATACGCCATTGGCAACCTGTTTTGGTCATGTACAAAACGGCATTCACTAATTTACTTTACGTTTATCCCATTTGTAGTGGCGTAGCTGGTTAAAATGTGGCTCAATCGCTTGCCATTGGGCATCTATTAAGTCTGTTGGGTAGGATTTTCTAGTCATAAAGATATTTTATCATTTTTGTGAATACAGCTTCTAAATTTAATTCACTATAAAATGCAGCCTGAAATTTGTTTGTCGTATACCGAAAGGCTGCCTGAAAATCTATTTCACTGACAACTCAAATCCGCTATTTCATATTGCACATTTTCTGCTGCTGTAACCGCAAAATTCACAGGCGCACCGCTGGTGCGAATGCCGTCAAACGCTTGCTCGCGACAATACAAACCGCGCGCTGCTTGAATGCTCATCATGCCGCGATTTTTATCGTGCAAATCCAGCCAAATATTACCTTGTTCTAGGCGCGCGCCACGAATTTCATGGTAGCCTGTAAACAAAGTCAGCGGCAATTTTTGTTGCAAGATAAATACCGCGTCTTCGGCAGAAACCGCTTGATTGCCAACCGCTTGTGCCGTTTTGGGTGCAGCCATATCAGCAGGTTCAGCCGTTGGCGTGATTTTGGGTGCAGATTGCGTTTGCAGGCTGCCTGAAACCGCGTTTTCTGGTTGCTGGCGGCTGCTCTGATAATCCAACGCGCAGGTTTTGATGCCATAAATCAGCACCATCGCCAACACCCATTTCGCCCATTTTTTCCACGCCGCAGGTTTGGCAACATCATCATCGTCCGCCAAATGCGCCGAATATGCCGCATTTTCGTGAAAAGTAACATCATCTTCATCATCGGGCGATTCAATATCTTGCAAAATCGCGTGTAAATTCACGCCCTTTTGCGCGAAATAATCGCTAATCCAATACTGAATATGCTCAAAACGCTTTTCCGTCGCTTTTTCAGTCAGCGTGCCATTTGCCAGCCATTCATTTAACCGCGTTTGGGCGGCAACATCGCCAGCCGCAATCGCTTGTTGCATTTTTTGTCGCGCCAATTCCAACTGTGCGCCACGTTCACGCGGATACGCATCTTCGGCAGCTTTCAATTCCAAAACCAAATACTTCAATTTGCCTGCCACGCTGGCGTTGGTTATGCCAATCGACATCGGCAAATACGCTTTCAACAATTCTTGCCGACATAATTCGGGCGTGAGTTCAGGGACTTGAATAATCAATTCCGCTACCCAACGCATTGCCCGATAATCACCCAGCGAAACCGCATAATTGAGCCAATCCAAGCTTTCTTCAATCGTTTGCGGTACGCCTTTGCCTGTTAAATACAGCAAGGCTAAATACAAAGTCGCGGTAGTATTCACGCTTAATGGGCGTTCAGGTTCATTCGGCTTGCGTTCATTCGCCAACGCTTTGGACAAGGAAATCACACCTTGCGAACACAAAAAAGACACCAATTTTGCTGTTTGTGTGAGCGACAAATCGCGTTGCCAAGCAGCAGCCACTTTCGGCAATGGCACGCTTTTGGGCAAACGCGCCACGCCAATCGGCTCGGCTAAACTCGCCAAAAACGGCTGAATATTCAAATCGCGCAATTTTTGATACGCGCTTTCAGGCAGCTTATTTTTGGCTAACGACTCGGCTAATTCTGCATCATCGGTTTCTACTTTGAAAAATTCATACCAACGGCGATATTCTTGTTGCGCTTTGGCGCGGTAGCTTTCCACAAAACGGCGGTCAGCTTCGCTTATTGTTTGATTATTGATTGATGATTCAACTGCTTGCGTGCCAACTTGGGCTAAATCGCTGATTTGGGGCGACAATAATTCATCGTAACCGCGCCAAAAATCGGGTTCACGCGCCAAAATATTTTGCAAAACAGGAAAAATTTCTTGATTGTTGGCAATAGAATGTGCAGGCTGCTTTGATGATTCTTCTTCAAGCGATTGATGTTGAAGCCAATTTTGATAATGCGCGGTGTGCGCCCAATATTTGGCTGGCAAAATCATCGCTTCATCGCAATCATCGGCAACCACAATCGGAAATGTTGGCAGCGACAAAATACCATTGGGCAAATGCAAACGCCAAATCAATAAACTCGCGCCAAACACAGGCATAGAGCGGCTGATTTGTTTCGGAATGCTGCCTGAAAAACGTGTGCGTTCATCGGTAATATGCGCCGCATAACGCGCCAATTCAGGTTCACTGGGCGTGGTATTTTTCAGCGAAAACAATTCTTTCGCCCATTGGCGCAACACATCAGGCGGCGTGCGACCGCTTTTGTCGTAAATAATTTCGGCAGGGCAATTTGCCGTATCATTGGCTTGAAACAACAAACTATTGGCTTGCACCAACGCCGCCCACACCACGCGCCCACGCTGATAAAGCTGCGGTAGTGCTTGCATTTGTGCCATTAAATCATCGCCTTGTAGCCATTTGGGTGGCAATATTTGCAAATAAGCGCGTTCATTTTTTGGCGTTTGCGCCAAGGCTTGCTGCCAATCGATTGCCAAATGTTGCGCGGTTTCAGGCAGCCTATCGTGTTCGCCATAAGCCTGATAATCGCCTGTGAGCGTTGATGTGTACACCGATTTATCGGGCGCAGCGTCAAACAAACGCGCCAAAATCGCGACCAACGGAAAATGATTGAATTCGCCATCTTCGCGTTGAAAATGGGCAACAAATTCATAATGCAAAATATTCGGGAAAATGGATTCCAACTCGGGATAGCGCGCGTGAAATTCGCCCCAGTCGTACCAAACAGGCGCGGATTTCGCCAAACGTCCGCGCATTTCGCCACAATAAAATACCAATAAAAACAAGAATGTTTGGTTTTCAGGCTGCCTAAAAAAGGTTTCGCGCTGCGGTTGATATTGTTCGCGAATATGGTCTAACAAACGGTCAATGCGTTGCAGGCTGCTTAAAGTGAAATCCAAACGGCAGGCACGTAGTTGCTTTTCAAAGGCTAAACCGTTTGTCCATGCGCTTTGTGTGGCAAAATTTTGCAGATACCACAAAGCGCGAATCGTGGTTGAGTTGGGTTGTTGTTGGGCGAGAAAATCCAGTTGAGTCGGCATGTGTTGATTGCTTTGTAGAAAAATGTTAATTGAGTGAATTTCAGGCAGCCTGCAAAATAATCAACGAGCTTTGCTGTAGGTCGGGCTGGCAGCCCGACATTTTTATTTTGTGTAGGAATTTGTCGGGCAAGCCTGCCTGACTTACGGAGTGTCTTATTCTATTTTAAAACGGCTATGAAATTGTTTTTTAATATAACATTTATCCAAAGATAATTCAAACTGCGCCACATCATTTTTTTCAGGCAGCCTGAAAAATCCCAGCTTTTCATGCAATTTCAAACTAGCGATATTGTGCGGTAAAACTTGCCCGATAATTTTCGCCGCGCCCAATTCTGCAAACGCCCACGCCAAAGCCAATCGCCCCATGCGCGAACCTTGTCCACGCGAACACGTTGGCGCGAGATAGAAACCCCATTCCCAAATATTTTCTGATTGGCGCGTAAAACTTACATACCCTTGCGCGACACCATTTACTTGATAAATCAACATGATAAAGTCAGGATTGCCCAACTGTTTCGCAAACCAAGCCGCATGATTTTCCCAAATCAATTCATCGGTGTTGAACATAAATTGGCGAATATCGGCATGATTGCGCCATTCAAAAACCTGTCGGCAATCGTCCAATGTGGCGCGGCGAATATTGGCGAAATCCTCATTTTTCGTTAAATCTTCAATGTGTTGTGCGACACGTTTCGCACCAAGCGCATCACACAAACGCACGACCTTTTCCGACATTTGCGCCAAATTTTCAGGCTGCCTGAAAAAAGCCACGCATTCGGTAAATTTTGGCGTGTCAATTTCCTGCACGTGTAGCGAAATCGCCGCGCCAACTTGTTGTAATTGCTCGGCAATCGTGCGTTGATTGTTGGCAATCACAAGCAGTAAAGTCGGCAAACCCAAACAACAACGCTCCCAAGACGTGCTGCCAGCCGCGCCAATCGCCCAATCAGATTGCGCCATCAGTTCCGCCATATTGTTTGCGTTTACAAGCACTTGGCATTCAAATGGCGCGGTTTTGGCGAATTGGCGAATGCTGTTGATATGGGGCGCGGTTTTGCCCATCACTACGGTTATTTTCAGGCTGCCTGAATTGTGTTTTTCCAATGATTTCAATATGGATAGCGTGTAATTGTCTTTGTCCACGCCACTTAAATTGATTAACACGTTTTGTGTTTTCAGGCTGCCTGAAACGGTTTTTTTTTTCGTGCCAAACTGATTTCACGAAACATCACAAATTCATCACGCAACAGCGCGTATCGTGTGCCAGCCAACACGCGGCAAGTTTCAGGCAGCAAATGGGCGTAATCTTGCGCGGTGTGGGCGTAGTTTTGGTCAAGCAGCAAATCGGCGGCGTGTGGGCGGTCGTGTAAATCGTCTAACACCATGATTTTGCTACTACAAATATTTTTCGCGGCGGTCTGCCAAATTGCGGAAAGCGCGTAATGGTCGGCGATAATCCAATCGGGCGACAAAGCGCGAATGTGCGGTTCGCAATCAGCAATATCTTGCGCTTGCGTTGTGCCGAGCCATGCGGAATGGGGGAATTGGGGTTCGTTTTCGGTTTGCAGGCTGCCTGAAAATTTAGGCAGCAACACGCATTCAAAGCCTTGTTCGCGCACAAAATCCGCCAAATGCCCAACGTGTTCGCGTGTGATAAATTGCATGAAATGCCCATTTTCGCGCAAGGTTTTGGCGAGCGTTAAGCAGCGCATCATGTGTCCGCTTCCGATTTGTAAACTGGCGTCTGCGCGGATTAGGAATTTCATGTTTTTATCCTTTCAGGCTGCCTGAAATTTAATAAATCTTAACATCATCTTCCGCATTCGGTTGCGAACCGCTCAATAAATGATTCAGCACATCAAAATTGGCGATTTTGGACAATTGCACAAACGCCGCGCCTTTTTGCAGCAAACCGCCCGAATTGGTGTGCGTGTACAAGCGCAACACGCCGTTTTCCACTTCAATTTCGCGCAATTCGGCAAATGGGAATTTTTTGTCTTTCACGGCAATCATTTTATTGCTCAATTTAATTGCGCCAAAATTCAAGGTTTTGCCATCGTTAAATGCTTGCACAATCGCAGGCAACATCGTTTGCGATTGATAATTCAGCAGCACGTCAATCAGCTCTTCCATATACAAAAAAGTCGATGGAATCTTGATTTCTTCCTTGTTTTGTACCAAGCGTATGGAAACGTGTCGTGCTGTATTCACGCCATACACGCGATCTTGAATCCGCCCGATATACATCTGCAACGCTGGCGTAAATTTCACTGTTTTCGTGCCGAGTAGCGATTGCACAATCAAGCCTTTTTCATGCACAAAAATCCGTGAGCGAATGCGGTCTGCTAACACATAAAACGCAGGCAGCCAAATGATGAGCGCGAACACCAAGCCTATTATGTTGCCGTTGTCGAGCCAATCGTTAATCAGAAAAAGATTGAATAATCCAGGGAAAAAGAACCAAAAAATTATCATGCCGTATTGCTTGCGCATGGTGAATAATGGGTTGCCTAATTGTCGTGTGTTCATGTGTGTTCCTTTTTTCAAACTGCCTGACAGGTTAAATTGAGTAAGATTGGAATTTTATTCAAAAATTAAAAAAAACAATTATTTATTTTGCAGACTGCTTGAAAGATTTGGATTAAAGTAAACAATATAAGAACCTGTATTCACAAGCAACTATTTGATAAATTTTAATATTTGTGAAATATACCCTAGTTTAACAAAATTTTCAGCAGATAAATTCGTCTGCTCAAAATCTTTTGCTAAACATCCAGACCAACCTAACCATGCAAACGTTCGTTCTACAATCCAACGTTTGGGCAGAATATCCCAAGAAATATCTTGAATTTTCTTTGAAATCTCACAGTTAAACCCAATTGCTCTGATACTTCACGCTCAAATGTATTCCCTGCGTCTGCACAGAAACCTTTTAAACTCGGATAGGTCTCAAACGCTTTTTTTGCTACAAAAATACCTGCTTTTGTGTCATGAATATTGGCTGCATGAACCATAACAGATAATAGATTACCCAACGTATCAACAGCTATATGTCGCTTACGACCTTTGATTTTTTTTACCTCCATCAAAACCTTTATCATGTGCGCTAGAAGCTGTTTTGACACTTTGTGAATCAATAATGGCATAGGTTGGCATAGCTTGTTTTTGATGGATTACCCGTTTTTTTGAACCAACGCCAAAAGAATTCTATCCCATAAGCCTGATTGATTGGCTCTGCGATAGAAACTCCATACGGTTGAATAAGGTGGGAAATCATTGGGCAGCATACGCCATTGGCAACCTGTTTTGGTAATGTACAAAACGGCATTCACTAATTTACGTTTATCCCATTTGTAGTGGCGTAGCTGGTTAAAATGTGGCTCAATCGCTTGCCATTGGGCATCTGTTAAGTCTGTTGGGTAGGATTTTCTAGTCATAAAGATATTTTATCATTTTTGTGAATACAGGTTCTTAGGATTGCCTGAACGTGTGTTTGACGATTGTTATGATATACTGTACAATTTTTAATTTCTTGAGCCCAAATTTGCATATTAAAGATGAATTATATTAAAAATCAAAACATTGCTTCTATTTTCTTTTTGATATTCATAAGTCAATATGGTTATGCCGATAACATCAGCGAACAAATCTTACCCACCATAACCGTCAAACAAAAACGCCCAACACGCAGCGATAATCTGCTCAAAGGGCGCAAAACCAGCGACCGCATTATCAAAGGCGAACAATTCCGTTCGCGCGGCAGTACCATCGGCGAAGCCCTCAATCAGGAATTGGGCATTCACGCCAATTCGTTTGGGGCTGGGGCGAGTGCGCCGATTATTCGCGGTCAGGAAGGCAAACGCATTCGCGTGTTGCACAATCACGCCGAAACAGGCGATATGTCCAATATGTCGCCCGACCACGCCGTAATGGTAGACAGCATCTTGGCGAAACAGATTGAAGTGCTGCGTGGTACGCCAACCTTGCTGTACAGCTCGGGCAATTCGGCAGGCGTGGTTAATGTCATTGACAACAAAATCCCCACCAAGCTGCCTGAAAAAGGTTATGAAGGCGAAGTCGGTGCGCGTGTCAGCAGTGCGAATTTGGAAAAACTCACGGCAGGCGGCATCACTTTTGGTTTAGGCAAGAATTTTGCCGTCCACGCCGAAGGCATGTATCAAAAAGCAGATAATTACCGTGTACCGTATTTTTCCTATGGCGGTCAAACACATAAGCGCGTGCCAGATACTTGGGCAAAATCACGCAACGGCAGTTTGGGCTTTTCGTGGTTGGGCGAACGCGGTTACTTGGGCGCAGCGTATTCCGAACGCCAAGACCGTTACGGGCTACCTGCACACACGCATAAATACGACAATTACAGCATAGACATTTTGTGGGAAAGTCGCCGCATCATGAAACGCTATTTGCGTTATTATCCGTTTTTGGCAGACGAATCGGATATTGATTTTGAAAATCCGGGTTTATCGCTGAATCACACGCATATTCCAGGTGACTCACACGCCGATGAAGCGCACGACCACACACACGGCAGAGCGTGGATTGACCTGAAAAGCAAACGCTACGACTTGCGCGGCGAATTGAAACAGCCGTTCAAAGGCTTTGATTTACTGCGAACCAGCATCAGCTACACCGATTACCGCCACGATGAAAAAGACGGCAAAATAACGGAAAATTTCTTTAAAAACAAAGGGTATAATGCGCGTTTGGAGTTTGTTCACAAACCAATTGGCAACTGGCAAGGCATGTTTGGTATGCAGCACAATACGCAGAAAAGCAGCGCGTTTTCGCCTGCTTCGCAAGTTGCCCCCAAAGGCGCACAGCAATTGTTACACGACAACCGCAGCACACAGACCGCCTTATTTGGCATTGAACAATATCAAGGCGACAAACACGGTTTTGAAGTGGGTTTCCGCGCGGAAAAACAAAAAATCGCCATTGATTATGATATTGATTTAATTAAAGAAAATAATTCATTTAATTTTCCCTTACCCAATCTGAATCCGCACAAAGAGAAAGCGTATTCGTTTGCTGCCAGCTACAATTGGTATTTTGCGCCCAAACATCAGCTCAGTATCACAGCTTCGCATTTGGAGCGCATTCCCAATTCGCAGGAACTGTACGCGCACGGCAAACACATCGCCACCAATTCTTTTGAAGTGGGCAACAAAGATTTGACCAAAGAGCGTTCCAATAATTTTGAAATCGGCGTGAAATATTCAGGCAGCAAGTGGGATTACAACGTCAATGCCTATTACAACCATTTCAGCAACTACATTTACCTGCTGACCATGAATGACGGTCGCGGTCCCAAATCGTTGGACGAAGAGTTTCCATTACAAGTAAACCGTTATTATCAGGCAGGAGCGCGTTTTTACGGCTTGGAGGCGGCTGTGGGTTACCGTTTTAATCCCAAATACAAATTAACCGTATTCGGCGATTATGTGAACGGCAAATTGGTCAATATTCCCAAAACAGGCGCGGAATACGATTGGTGGGACGAAGTCGTAACCAAATGGCGCGAACACCCAGACCGTCCGACACCACGTTTGCCGCCTTTGCGTTTGGGTATGCGTTTGGACATGAATTTCAACGACAAATGGCAAGCTTCGCTGGATTTCCACCGCATGTTCTCACAAAACAAAACCAGTTATCTGGAACAACCTACCAAAGGGCATAATATGTTAAATGCCGATTTGTCTTATCAAAACAAATACAAAGGTCTAGACTACAAAATTTACGGCAAAGCGGACAATCTGCTCAATGCAAAAGTGTACCGCCACGCCACGTTCCTGCCCTACATTCCGCAAACAGGACGAAACTTCACCGCAGGCGTGAATATCCGTTTCTGAACGAACAGGCAGCCTGAAAACGGATTTTACCGACTTTCAGGCTGCCTGAAACCGCTGTTATGAATATCAAATCATTGAAATCATTTTTAAAAAAGGGGCTGTCCTAGATAACTAGGGTAAATTCTGTTTTACTAACTGTTTTAAAATGGAACAAGAACTTTTATCTCACTGTTGTTAAAACGCCATTCGCACTCCTTTAAATACAGCTCGAAATGCTCTTTGGGAATGCCGTTAAACTTGCGTAAATGACGTTTTGCTTGGTTCCAAAAGTTCTCAATTCCATTGATATGGTTTTGTCGTTCAGCAAAATGTGTGCTGTGATTGATACGAAAACGAAGTTTCAGCGAAGCTAAAATGGCTTTGTCGCTTACATCTAATACATTATAGCTACGATAACAATCCGTATAAACAATACTGTCAGGTTTCACTTGTTCACGGATAATAGGCAATAAAGTAGCGGTTTGAGTATTCGGTACAGTAACCGTATAAATCTTGCCATTTCGCTTCAAAAGCCCGAATACAGCGACTTTACCAGCAGCACCTCGACCGCGTTTGCCTTTGCGTTGTCCACCAAAAATAACTTTCATCTGCTTCTACTTTGCCATCAAACATTTCTAAATGTGGACTGTTTTGATAAATAAGTAATCGTAAACGATGAAAATAATAGGCTGCTGTATTTTTATTAACACCTACTAACTCTGCTGCTGTTCTTGCAGTTACACCTGCGATAAATAGCTCAATGAGTTTATTTTGTTTGTATTGACTTAGACGACTTTTTCTCATAGGGATAATTCTAACTTAATTTGAATTTCCCTAGTTATCTAGGACAGCCCCTTTAATTAATACAAGGCGACAACGCCCACCGTGTAAGAATAGTACATAAGGGCGTTGGCAACGCAATATTAAAAGATAAGTGCATTAACTATAGTTTGATTTCAGGCAGCCAACGTAAAAAGGCTGCCTGAATTTTTTGCGCTATAATTTCGCTTATTTTTCAGGAAAAAAATCATGCAAACTTTAACTATTTTAGGCAGCACAGGCAGCATTGGCGTATCCACATTAGACGTGGTTTCGCGCCACCCCGACAAATTCCAAATTTTCGCGCTGGCAGGACACAGCCAAGTGGAAAAATTGACGGAACAATGCCGACAATTCGCGCCGAAATTTGCCGTTGTCGCCGATGAAACTTGCGCCAATGAATTGCGCAAACAATTAGGCAGCCTGAAAACAGAAATATTGCACGGCAAACAAGCCTTAATTGACATCGCCACCGCCCCCGAAGTAACAGGCGTGATGTGTTCGATTGTGGGTGCGGCTGGTTTACCGTCTGCGTTGGTGGCGGCACAACACGGCAAAACGATTTATTTGGCAAACAAGGAAACGCTGGTGGTTTCAGGCAGCCTGAATAGTATTGATGAATTGTTGGAATTGGATTCGCAAGTTCGGGGGCAAGCTGAAGAAGTAGCGAAAGCGGTTTAACGTAGGTTGGGGCATTACTCAACAATTTATTTTCATTGAGTAAAATGTTTGGTCGCAACCTAACCTACACATTGATATTTTTCAGGCAGCCGCGTAGGTCAGATTCTTGAATCCGATTTTTGCTAAAATTTCAGGCAGCCCAACTTTTAGGCTGCCTGAAAATCAAATTACCCACACCCCCCACATTTCCCACAACCACTTTTACTGCCACACGATTGCTGTTTACTTTTCGGTTTGAAAACATATTTTCGCGCCACAAACACCACGCACCCCAACACAATCGCCGCCACAATCAACTCTTGAATACCCATTACATCAACCCTTTCACAATTTGATGCGTTACCAACGCAAAAAAGTAAGCCAATCCAAACAGATAACCCGTAATTATCCAAGTTTGTTTTGCCGATTTCGTTTCACGGCGAATCGTTGCCAACGTCGCCAAACACATCGGCGCGTACACATACCACGCCAAAAACGCAAACGATGTAGCCAAACCCCAATCCTGCGTTACGATTGGCGAAAGCGCATTCAAAATCGCGCCTTCTTCTTCTGCACCCACAGCGTACACAGTTCCCAACGCTGCCACCACCACTTCACGCGCCGCCAAACCCGGAATCATCGCAATACACATTTGCCAAGTAAAACCCAATGGCGAAAAAATCGGCTGAATCGCCTTACCCAACATACCTGCCAAACTGTAATCAATCGCCGCACCTGTCGCGCCTTCGGGTGGTTGCGGAAAAGTTGTCATCACCCACAAAATCACGCTCAACGCAAAAATAACCGTACCAGCGCGTTTCAAAAACGCCGACACACGTTCCCACAAACTGCGAACAATATGGCGGAAATTCGGCACGCGATACGTTGGCAATTCCATTAACAACGGAAATTGTTGCACGCTACCTTGTTGTTTTCGCGCCCAAATTTTCATGATTAACGAAACCAACGCCGCCGACACAATCCCAGCCAAATACAGCCCAAACAGCGTCAAACCCTGCAAATTAAACACACCCCAAACCGTTTGTTCAGGAATAATCGCGCCAATAATCAACGCATAAACAGGCAGCCGCGCCGAACACGTCAGCATAGGCGCAATGGCGATTGTTACCAACCGCTCGCGTGGGTCGTTAATCGTCCGCGCCGACATCACGGCTGGCACGGCACATGCAAAACTAGACAGCAACGGAATAAACGCCCGACCCGAAAGCCCTGTTTTTGCTAATAAATTATCCAACATAAACGCCGCGCGTGGCAGATAACCCGAATCTTCCAGCAGCAAAATAAACGCAAACAAAATCGTAATTTGCGGCAAAAACACTAACACACCGCCCACGCCAGCAATCACGCCATTAACCAACAAATCCGCCAAAATCCCTTCAGGCAGCGTTGTTGCAATCCACGCGCCAAACGCCGCGAATAATTCTTCAATCCAGCCCATAATCGGTTCAGCCCAAGCATACACCGCCTGAAAAACCAGCAATAAAATCAACAATAAAACAGGCAAACCAAACATCGGGTGCAATGCCAAATTATCCAACTGCCGATGCCACGCAGGCAGCGTCATATTTTGTTTTACGGCTGCCTGAAGAATCTCATCAACTTGCGCGTACAATTTTTCCGTGTCCAATCGCTTGAATTGGCGTTCTTGCAGCGCAGAATTATCCACAACGATTTGATTTTCAGGCGAATTTTTATGCGGCAATTTCGCCACCGCTTCACGCACCGTATTCACATCATCACGGCGAATCGCCGCCGTCAAAAGCACAGGCACGCCCAATTTTTCAGACAGCACGTCCAAATCAATTTGCAAACCACGCGCTCGCGCCACATCGCCCATGTTCAACGACACCACCATCGGCAAGCCAATTTCTTTTAATTCCAACATCATACGCAAGGTCATACGCAAATTCGTTGCGTCCGCCACCGCGATAATCGCATCAGGGCGGCGACCTTGTTTGCCGAGTAATACATCGCGCGTAACCGCTTCGTCCGCGCTGGTGGTGTGCAAGCTGTACGTACCCGGTAAGTCTATGATTTCAATGTGTTCATGGTTCAACATTTTGCCGATACGCTTATCTACCGTAACGCCAGCGTAATTGGCAACTTTCGCATTCATGCCTGTTAAACCATTGAATAAAACCGTTTTTCCGCAATTTGGTGCGCCGACTAGCGCAAATTGAGCCAACATAATGATTTCTTTCTTTATAGTTTGATGTTATTTTGTTAATTATTTTAATTTATTGATTTATTTTAAATATTTTTTCAGGCAGCCTGAACCGCCACGCAAAGCACTTTCTGCGCTTCCGCACGGCGCAACGAAAACTGCGACAAATTTCCCAAACGCACCGCATACGGACCCACGCCAAACACGCCACGCGCCACGATTTCCACCGTTTGACCGCGCACAAAGCCCAAATCCTGCAAACGCTGTGTTACCGACCAATCCAATTCGCCAAATTCTGCACTCGGCGCAATCTCTTGAATTTGATAAACTTGATTTTTTTCTAATTGATTTAATGTGATAGCTGACATAATGATTCCCTGTAGATGTGTAACTCAAAATAATCAAGAATTACTTTCATTATAATTTGTAAAATCAGTATTTCAAGGCATAAAAAAGCAAAATTTGACAAAATGCAAATTTTGCTGGGTAATGGATTGATTATTTTTAGATTTAAAATAATCATTTTATTTTAAATTTCAGGCAGCCTGAAATTTCACAAAAGTATCTATTTCTATACTAAAATAGGTATTTCAAATATAAAATTCTTTCGGAGTAGTGATGATGCAAACCATGACTTGTCAAGATTTCAATCGCCACACCAACAAAGCCCAAACGCTTGCCGACCGCGAACCTGTGCTGATTACCAAACGTGGCAAACCTGCCTATATTTTGCAATCGTATCAATCCGCACAAACGCAAAAGCAGCCTGAAACGCTTGCCGAATGGTTTAGCCAAGCCAATCCCGAAATTGCCGATGTGGATTGGGAATTGTCGCCACGCAGCACGGCTCAACGCGCTGAATTGGATTGGAGTGATGAATAATGTATTTGTTGGATACGAATATTTTTCGTGAATTGCGTTTGTTGCCGAAAGGCAAAGCCAATCCAAATGTTGCCGCGTGGGCGCAATCCATTCAAACCAATCAATTTTTTACCAATGTGGTGGTAGAAATGGAAATTGAACGTGGCGTACTAGGGGCTATTGACAATTCAAAAAAAGAGGCAAAGGATTTAAGATATTGTTTCCACGCAACCATCCCAAACCTTTGCCATGTCCCGAAACACGCTTACAAATGAAACATGGTCAAGACTGTTGCCTATTTTGAAACAGCTTGGCATTTATCGCAAGAAAAATTTACGCAAAACAGTAGAAGGTATCCTATTTCGCTTACGTACAGGCTGCCAATGGGCTGATATACCTAGTTATTTTGGTAAAGCAAACAGCCTTTACCAAAGTTTCAATCGCTGGTCTAAACGCGGTATTTTTACCCGATTATTCAAACATTTGGTAGATACACCCGATATGGAATGGGTCTTTATGGACGGTAGCCATATCCGCGTTCATCAACACGGTATGGGTAAACAATCCATTACGCATCAAGCTGTTGGTAAGAGTATCGGTGGTCATACGTCTAAAATTCATTTAGCGGTTGATGCTTGTGGTAATCCAATTGAATTTATCATTACAGCTGGTAATGTAAATGATATTGTTGTTGCGCCTGATTTATTGGCACAATTGGATTTAAGTGATAATGAAACCGTGTGTGCTGATAGGGGTTTTGACAGTGATACTTTTCGTCGGTTAATTCAGTCTAAACAAAGTAAAGCCAATATTCCATATAAGAAAAATAGAGAACATCTTAATGTGGCTACAGATTGGTATTTATATAAAATCAGGCACTTGGTCGAAAACGCTTTTGCACGATTAAAGCATTTTCGTGCGCTGGCAACACGGTACGATAAATTAAAACGTCATTATGAAAGTACCGTGTCATTAGCTTGTGCTTTGATTTGGTTGAAATTATAGCTAAAATGTCATTAGCCCCTAGCTTCATTTTTCGAATTGTCAATAGCCCCTAGCGACAACGGCTTAAAGCCAAACGCAAACCTGCACCAATTTCTGCAGGGGTATTGTTCAGTGTTAAAATCACCTTCTCTACATTCCTCATTCCTTCCCATGCGTCTAATTTAACATGACGACTTGAGCTGATTTCTATTCGACCATTATTCAACCAAACAGAGCAACTCATCATATTTTTGAATAAAGCACGTTTGGTTTTATAACCTAGTTTTTCGCAAAGTTGATTAACCCAATCAATATAACCTTTATTTGATTTGTTAAAAAAATCAATCCGCTCAGCTTCGTTAGTCAATGTTCTACTATTTGCCAATGCCTGCAAAACAATTACCCCTAAAGCTTCATTATCTGCATCTAGGGGCAGAATATAGGGCGGATATAAGCAATCCACTGCAATTAGACCACAACCCGAATATGTTTGAATAATCAAAGCTTTCTCATTCGCTTGTAATTCAGCCCAATAATCTTGTTCTTTATTAAAAGTCATTATTTAATCTCCGTAATTTTAATTTGAACATTACGACTTTTGCCGTACTCAACCACACGCTGTAACTGTTGTCTTTGTGCCGTATTGGTGTTAGCAGGCACGGCAAGATGAATTTCACGTTGTTTAATCATGTCAGCATGTAACGCCATTCTCAACTCTATCTAATTAAGATATGGCAATTGAATAAAAAGGGGCATAACCCCACTCTTAAAGATACCCGTCAAGATAATCCGAAAGAGAGACAGTTATGCCCCCAAGACGAATTTATCATTAAAACGTATCTAATGGTAGATGCTTTATACAATCAGCTCGTTCAAAAACCATTAAGACAAGGTGGCTTTGCACCCAAACTTTCAGATTGTGAACTGATTTGTATGGAAATTGTTGGCGAATTTCTCGGTATGGATACCGATAAAAAAATTTGGCAATATTTCAAACAACATTGGCAAAATTGGTTTCCCAATTTAGGCTCTTACCCTAATTTTGCCAAACAATGTGCCAATTTGTATTGGGTTAAACAACAAATGCATCAAAAAATCACTGCAAATTGGTGTGAGCAAACAGAGTATTATGCAGATGCCTTTCCTATTGCAGTCTGTAAATTTGCCCGAGCTAAACGCCATCAAAATTTTCGTGCATATGCGACGTTCGGTTATTGCGCTTCCAAAAAAGAGACCTATTATGGTTTTAAAGGTCATCTTTTGATTACTCGCTCAGGTATGATTAAAGCCTTTACTTTTACAGCTGCCAATGTTGATGAACGGCAGGTATTACCTGAACTTTTAGAAGGCAAAACAGGGTTTGTTGGTGCGGACAAAGGGTATTTAAGTTCTGAATTAAAAGATGAAATGAAACAAAGCCATATTAATTTACAAACACCTTATCGTAGCAATATGAAAGATGACAGAAGTCCTCAATTTCTCAAATGGCTAAAAAATAGTCGCCGTATGATTGAAACAGTTATTGGTCAATTAACAGAGAGATTTAACATGGAAATAGTTCGTACAAAAAATCTGTTTCACCAATCTAACCGTTTTATTCGGAAAATTTTATCGCATAATTTTTGCTGTTTACTGAATCAACAAATTCAACACCCAATTACTCAATTTGCTGGGTTAATTGGGTGTTGAGAATGGCGTTATCATCCATAAAAAATAAAAAGAGCTGAACCACTTTAAGGATTCAGCTCTTTTTACGCTCCAAAAAAGAACTAACACACTCTTTAAACACACCTCCGACTTAAAAACACTCAATACCAACACCTAACAGCTTTTATCTGATTTTGGTTAATGAATAATTTTTTTGAACCATAAAAATACAAAATTCACATTGAATTTCAATTGGTAATTCACTACTGTTTTTAAGCCATACAGTTTGTTCATGATGTGTATATTTGTTGCTTTTAGATTTTGTTGAGACGAGCTTTTCCAGCTTTTCCACATGGCGAACCAATCAAATGTTTTTTGGTCGCAATTTCTTTAAGCCAACGAGAAATTGTTTCTTGGCTTTTATTCAAGAAAAAGCGATGTCTTCTTGTTTCATTTTGTTTTGTGTTGACAGATGTGCTGACAGATTGTAATAACACGCAAGCTGGTGCAGATTCCATGACACGCGCCATTTTCGGGCTAAATTACCGATTTTTTAACAAGAAAAATCCAGCCAAACGCGTAGAATACGTTATTACCAACATACCCAAAATCGTGGTAAACGAAACCCAAGATATTCCCATTATTCATTCTCCGTAAAATACGCCATCACCAAACCCGATAACGTACCCACCAGCACATACCAACCACCATTTGGCAACATCAAATACACTAAAGCCGCGACCACTAAACTCACCACCCACGGACGAGCGGATTTCATTCCGCGCCACATTCCACGAACCAATACCAAAAATACAGCAGGAAATGCCATACCAAACCCAAATTTTTCAATATCATTGCCAAGCAAATAGCCAAATTGCGACCCAACCAAACCACATAATAGCCAAATCATATACAAAACCACCGCAATACCCCAATAATACGGTAAATTAAAAGCTGGTAAGCCCAATTGTTCACGCTTTTTAATTTCCGCCATGCCCATCGCCCAGGTTTCATCAATCATCACAAACAGCGTTGGCAGCAATTGACGTAATGGCAAATCACGCAAATACGGCGCAAACGCCGCCCCCATTAAAATATGCCGACTGTTAATCATCAAAGTCAGCGTCCAAATCAACAACACAGGAATCGGACTCGTCCAAGCACCCACTGTGGCAAATTCCGATCCGCCAGCAAAATTCAGCCCCATCATCAGCATCGTTTCCAATGAACTCATGCCTTTTTGCGCCGCTTGCGCCCCCAAAATCAAACCAAATGGCAACACACCAAACACAATGGGTAAAGATTCTCGAACACCACGTTTAAATTCTGTATTCATTTTAATAAAAATCTTTCAGGCTGCCTGAAAATCTATTTATGCTTTTCAGGCAGCCTTATTTATTTGCAAATCAATTATTTCAAATCTTCCAAATCATATTTTAACCAACCCAACAAATTTTCCTTAATGACATCAACCAAAGCGTCTAACCAATCGGCATTGGCGTTGAGACAAGGAATGTAGTGATAAACTTCGCCACCTGCTGCATAAAATTCTTCACGCCCAGAAATGGCGATTTCTTCCATGGTTTCAACGCAATCACTGACAAATCCAGGACAAACCACATCTAATTTTTTCACGCCTTGTCGGGGCAATTGGTTGAATAAGGTTTGAGTGGACGGTTCAATCCATTTACCACGCCCAAAACGACTTTGGAACGAAACCACATAATCTTGTTCACTTAATCCCAATTTTTCCGCCACCAATTTGGCAGTAGCGCGACATTCGTTTGGATAGGAATCGCCAGCTTGATGCTGTTTTAATGGAATACCGTGAAAACTGAACATCAATTTATCGCCCATACCATGTTGTTCACGATAATGGTGAATTTGGTCTGCAAGCGCATTGATGTAGCCTTCATGATTGTAAAAACGCGACACGGTGCGTACCGACATTTGATTGCGCTGCTGTTGTAATTCTTTGAAAACTTTATCCAAAGCACCACCAGAACTGCTACTGGCATATTGCGGAAACAATGGCACAACCAGCAAACGCCCTACCCCAGCCGCTTTTAATTTAGCGATGGCTTGTGCAATACTAGGTTCGCTGTAAGTCATGGCGTATTCAATAAACAAAGAAGATGGCAAACGTTCACGCACACCAGCTGTTTGTTTTTCCGTGAAAAATTTAATGGGCGAACCTTCTTTTAGCCACACACGAGCATAGTTTGCCGCGCTGACTTTGGGACGCAATGGTAAGACCACGCCATACAAAATCGGATACCACAACATTTTAGGCAATTCCACCACACGAGCATCACTCAAAAAACGTTTCAAAAAAGGTTTCATGGCTTCAGCAGTCGGCGCATCGGGTGTGCCTAAATTGACCAATAACACGCCAATTTTATTTTGTTGTTCAAAACTGAGTTCGGGTTCGGTATAAAGTTTCATTTTAAAATCATTACATTAAATATTAATTAAAATAGTTTATCAGGCTGCCTGAAAATCTTATCAATCAATTGCAATCGCAGGCAATTGCATTGCCAAAACGGTTTGCGTTTGTTGTTGGCGAAATTCGGATAGTTTTTTTGCTAATTCAGTGTCTTGATTTGCCAATAACGACACCGCAAACAATGCCGCATTCGCCGCACCTGCTTCACCAATCGCAAACGTAGCAACAGGTACGCCTTTAGGCATTTGCACGATAGACAACAACGAATCTTCTCCACGCAAATATTTACTCGGAACAGGGACACCCAACACAGGCAACGTGGTTTGACTGGCCACCATTCCAGGTAAATGAGCCGCGCCACCAGCCCCCGCGATAATCGCTTGTAAACCACGAGATTGCGCAGATTTCGCATATTCAAACATCAAATCAGGTGTGCGATGCGCTGAAACCACTTTGGCTTCATATGACACGCCAAATTGCTCCAAAAAATGTGCGGCGTGTTGCATCACGTTCCAATCACTGTTACTACCCATGATAATGCCGATTTTAATCATAAGTTTATCCTAAAAATTAAAGAAAAATAGTTAAAATTGTAGTATGTTTTACGACAAAGGCAGCCTGAAAAGAAAGTTTCAAGCTGCCTGAAAATTATTCTGGACGCATTTGCGGGAACAAAATCACATCACGAATGGTTTGTGCATTCGTTAACAGCATCACCAAACGGTCAATACCAATGCCACAGCCTCCAGTTGGTGGTAAACCAAATTCCATCGCGCGAATATAATCGGCATCATAATGCATGGCTTCATCATCGCCTGCGTCTTTTTGGGCGACTTGCGCTTTGAATCGTGCGGCTTGGTCTTCGGGGTCGTTCAATTCGGAATAGCCGTTTGCCAATTCGCGTCCCACGACAAACAATTCAAAACGTTCAGTTAAACCTTGTTTGGTGTCAGATGCACGCGCCAATGGCGACACTTCCACAGGATAATCCACGATAAAAGTCGGATTCCACAATTTGCTTTCCGCGCAACCCTCAAACAACGCCAGTTGCAGGCTGCCTAAACCGCTTGCGTGTGGCAAACTTTCGCCGTGTTTGACGATTTCTTTTTTGAGCCATTCTGCGTCATTGAGTTGTTCGTCTGTGTATTGTGGGTTGTATTTTTTGATGGCTTGCAAAATGGTTAAGCGTTCAAATGGGCTTTCCAAATCCACTTCTTTACCGTTGTATTCAATTTTCAGGCTGCCTGAATTCACAGTTTTGCAAGCATTGCGAATAATGTCTTCTGCCATTTGCATCATGCGGTTGTAATCCGAAAATGCTTCGTAAAATTCAATCATGGTGAATTCAGGATTGTGGCGCACCGACATCCCCTCGTTACGGAAGCTGCGGTTAATTTCAAACACGCGCTCCAAACCACCGACAACCAAGCGTTTTAAATACAATTCAGGCGCAATACGCAAATAAAGTGGAATATCCAGCGCGTTATGATGTGTTACAAATGGTTTTGCTGTTGCGCCCCCCGGAATGGAGTGCATCATAGGCGTTTCTACTTCTAAATATTTTTCGCCGACCATGAAATTGCGTACCGATTGGATAATTTGGCTACGTTTAATAAAGGTTTCGCGTGATTCTGCATTGGCAATCAAATCCACGTAGCGTTGACGATATTTGGTTTCTTGGTCGGATAAACCTTTGTGTTTATCGGGCAACGGACGCAGAGATTTACTCAACAAACGAATTTCAGACACGCGAACGGTTAATTCACCATGATTGGTTTTAAACAGTGTGCCAGTTGCGCCGATGATGTCGCCCATATCCCAATGATTAAAATCGTCCAAGATGTCTTGACTGACACCTTTATTATTTAAATACAATTGGATAGAGCCGCTAACATCTTGTACAGTCGCAAAAGTCGCTTTACCCATTTGGCGTTTGAGCATCATGCGTCCTGCGATTTTGACGGGGATATTTTGTGGGTCTAATTCTTCTTTGCTGGTGTTATCATATTGTTCGTGCAAGTCGGCGGCGAAGCTATCGCGTTTAAAATCGTTTGGATAAGCGATTCCTTGTTGACGTAGTTGATTTAATTTTTCGCGGCGAATGGCGATAATTTGATTTTCGTCTAGTTGTTCTTCTTGAGGGATTGGATTTTGGTCGGTCATATTATTACTCATTGATATAATTAATCATAAATAATTTTCAGGCTGCCTTTTCATTGACGCATTAATCAAGGCAGCCTGAAAACCATGAACATGAAATGGCGTTATTTTACGCTGAATCGCTTGAAAATCAAATCAAAAACAAAAATAATCAAAAATAGATTTAATTGAATAACATAAATTAACTGGCATTAAATACGCAAAAAGTGTATAATATATACAGATATACAGATATACAGATATACAGATATACAGATATACAGATATACAGATATACAGATATACAGATATACAGATATACAGATATACAGATATACAGATATACAGATTTTAGATAACATGACTGTATAAATAACAAAGCAATACCATCAAAAAAAGTAAATTTGATGAACACACCATAAATGCAATAAAATAGCCTCCCCCATCGGAATGGGACGATTTAAGGGGAATAAATCGTTTAATAATTTGTTAAAAATTAATGCGATACATTTCTCTTAACACCCAAGCAGTTATTTGTTTTTTAGGAGATCTTAATGAAGTTTTCAGCTGAACGACTCGTGCAACCACTGATGCCTACTCCCACAAAACCTTATAGCATTCATAAAATGAAAAATTTTTATGGTGAAAACTATTTGGCTTATGTGACAGATGAAGAGTTTTTCTTCCCTGATGGTTGTTTAATTACATCTTGTACTGATTTAGACGGTTACATCACACATGCCAATGAGGCTTTTGTCATTATGAGTGGTTGGGAACGTTCAGAATTAATTGGTGCGCCACACAGCATCTTGCGCCACCCTGATATGCCAGCCGTAGCATTTAAAGGCTTGTGGGACACGTTGGCGCGTGGCGAAAAATGGCATGGTTATGTAAAAAATTTGCGTAAAGATGGCGGTTTTTACTGGGTTTATGCCACCGTTATCCCCAATATTCGCAAAGGCGAAATGCGTGGTTACACCTCTGTACGCCGTAAACCATCTCGTGAAAAAATTGCAGAAATGTCAGCCCTTTATGCAAAATTGCGTGCTGAAACTGCTTAATATAATGAATATATAAATTTATGAGAAAATGAAGATAGAAAGGACTTGGAGTGGATTCTAATGTAAGAATGATTGAACTAACATTGCAAGATTTGAACGCATCATCATCCGATATTACTGCTTCGGCTTTAATTTCCAGCGATGGCTTGCCCATTGCAACAGCGTTGCCGCATGATGTCATTGCAGACCGTGTGGGCGGTATGACAGCGGCTTTATTGGCTCTAGGCAACCGTGCCACGCGCGAATTGCGTTGTGGCACCATGTCTCAAGTTACTGTGCAAGGCGATGATGGACTCATTGTATTGGTTCAAGCAAGCCCCGAAAGCTTGTTAATCATTACCGCAAAACACGAAGCCAAATTGGGTTTGATTTTGCT
This sequence comes from Simonsiella muelleri ATCC 29453, assembly GCF_002951835.1. GTDB lineage: Bacteria > Pseudomonadota > Gammaproteobacteria > Burkholderiales > Neisseriaceae > Simonsiella > Simonsiella muelleri. The sequence continues at coordinate 1,830,942 of NZ_CP019448.1, forward strand.
AAGTGCGCGCCAAGCTGTGAAGCAAATGTCAGAATGGATTGAAGAATGAATTGGTTGAATTTCTTGGGCAAATCCAAAAAAGCCAAATCTGAACCTGATAATCAGCAAACCAAGCAACTAGGCAGCCTGAAAGATGCAGCAGGTTGCTTAATTATGCCCAAACCCAAAATCGCTAATTATCGCGAATTTCTGATTCTAGGCTATGACGGCAATCAACGCCGAATCTACGCGTCAGATGAAGAAGTTATGTTTCCAGATGGTTGCCTCATTACATCTAAAACCGATTTAAATGGTGTCATCACACACGCAAATGAATCTTTTGTAACCATGAGTGGTTGGCAACGTCAAGAAATTATTTCACAAACGCATAATGTGTTGCGCCACCCTGATATGCCTTCTGCTGTTTTTGAAGAAATGTGGGCAACCATCAAAAAAGGCGAAAAATGGCACGGCTACATGAAAAATCTGCGTAAAGACAGTAGTTTTTATTGGGTTTATGCTACCGTGATTCCAAATATTCGTCATGACGTATTTATGGGCTACACATCTGTACGCCGCAAACCATCTCGTGAAAAAATTATACAAGCCGAACAGTTATACCAAACCATGCTGTCTGAAGAAAAAAATCAAACCGACCGATTGATACGCATAAATTAAAAAGTGAGAAAAAAATGAGTGATATGTTGAATTTTTTAATTGCCCCCGACTTTCCCCCAGAAAATTTCGTGGGTTGGCATATTTTCAACACCGTATTGCAACGCAAAATTGATACCGAAGTCCATCTCATCACCCCCGCCGATCATGATGAACAAATGGAATTTATTTCACAAGGACAAGTCGGTTTAATTTATGCCAACCCATTTGATGCAACCGAGTTGGTACGCCATTTGGGTTTCTTGCCTGTAGCTAAACCCATTGAACAATTTGATGAAATGGTTATCGCCACACATTTTGGTACACCCTATCAGCATTCTGACGATTTACGCAAAGGTTGTCGTATTTTAATTACTAATAATCGTGATGTGAAATTGATTGGTTTAAGATTATTGGAGTCGGCTGGTTTGGAAGAATCAGATATTGAATGGAAACCTGTGGCAAGTTTTCAGGCTGCCGCGCATGGTTTGATTAAAGGTGAAGCCGATGCGGCGTTTTTCTTAGCATCTGCATACCATGAATTTAACAACAGCACCAAGAAAAAATTACGCCCATTAATGGAAAGCCGTTTGAATGAATTGAGTCATGTGATTTTATTGCGACCCGATTTCTTGCATTTGTTAACTGCAATTAAACGGGCATTTATCGGTATGCGACACGATGCTGAAACCAAATTTATTTTAGAAGATTTGGGCATTGTGCATGGCTTTGAAGATTTAACCGTTGAAGAAACAGAATTTATGATTGATTTGATGGAAACATTAAAAGATTAAAAATTATTTCAACTTTCAATATAGGGGCGGATTTCATACCCGCCCCTATAGATTGATGTTAATTTTCTTATGAATCAGCGTTTTAATTTCGCAAACGCATCAGCCATAGCAGAATTACTCGGCTGTTGCCCACGTCCCGAACGCTGCTGCTTTTCAGGCTGCCTGAAATCACGTTTTTCGGTAGGTTTATCATCATCCAAACGCATGGTCAAAGCAATACGCTTGCGTGCCACGTCCACTTCAACCACTTTCACTTTCACGACATCGCTCGCTTTCACAACATCGCGTGGGTCAGACACAAATTTATCAGCAAGCATGGAAATATGCACCAACCCATCTTGATGCACACCAATATCCACAAACGCACCAAAATTCGCTACATTAGAGACCACGCCTTCCAAAATCATACCGACTTGTAAATCACTGATTTCATTCACACCTTCGGTAAAGGTTGCCATTTTGAACTCGCCACGTGGGTCGCGTGCTGGTTTTTCCAATTCCGCCAAAATATCCAAAATGGTCGGCAAACCAAAACGCTCATCAATAAAATCACTGGCTTTGATTTGTTTGACTTTTTCGCGGTTGCCAATCAAATCATTGGCACTGATTTGTTGTTTTGCCAACATCTTTTCAACAACCGAGTAAGCTTCTGGGTGAACCGCACTCGCGTCAAGCGGTTCCGTTCCGCCAAGAATTCTCAAAAAACCAGCCGCTTGTTCAAACGTTTTTTCGCCCAAACGTGGCACTTTCAACAAAGATTTACGATTTTTAAATGCACCATTTTCATTACGATACGCCACAATATTCCTAGCAAGCGTTTGATTTAAACCTGAAATTCTTGCCAACAATGGCACAGAAGCCGTATTCACGTCCACACCAACCGCATTCACACAATCTTCCACCACCGCATCCAACGATTTGGCAAGCTGCGACTGATTGACATCGTGCTGATATTGCCCCACGCCAATGGATTTCGGGTCAATTTTTACCAGTTCCGCCAATGGGTCTTGCAAACGGCGTGCAATAGAAACCGCACCACGCAAACTCACGTCCAAATCAGGAAATTCCGCCGCCGCCAATTCAGATGCGGAATAAATAGATGCCCCCGCCTCGCTGACTACGATTTTGTGCAAGTTACTTTCAGGCAGCATTTTCACCAGTTCGCCTGCAATTTTGTCGGTTTCGCGACTTGCTGTACCATTACCAATGGCAATCAATTTGACTTTGTGCATCTTAATCAATCGCGCCAATTCCATTAACATTTTATTTTCTTGATGCAAATAAACAATCACGGTATCCACCAACTTACCCGTATCGTCCACAACCGCACATTTCACGCCATTACGATAGCCAGGGTCAAGCCCCAAAGTCGGCAGCCGACCAGCAGGTGCAGCCAGCAGCAAGTCTTTCAAATTTTTGGCAAAAACCGTGATTGCGTCCGTATCAGCTTGTTCTTTCAATTTGGCAAACGCTTCCAATTCCAATGACAAGAAAATTTTGGCTTTCCACGTTAAGCGAACCGTATCGCGCAACCATTTATTGCGTTCCAATACATTGAAAATATTAAAATGTTTGGCGATTTGTTGTTCAAATTCGGATTGTTCGGTAATCGGCGTTTCATCGGGTTGATATTTTAAAGCAACCATCAAAATCTCTTCGTTTCGCCCACGCAAAATCGCCAACGCACGATGGCTCGGCATCACACGAATTGGCTCACGATAATCAAAATAATCTTTGAATTTTTCGCCACTTTCTTCCTTGCCTGCAATGACTTGAGTGTGAATTTCCGATTCATTCCACAATTTTTCACGCAACGCGCCAATCAATTCTGCGTCTTCGGCAAATTGTTCCATCAAAATCGCTCTTGCGCCGTCCAAAGCGGCTTTCACATCAGGCACATTTTCACCGATAAACGGTTCAGCAAGCGTTTCAGGATTACTTTCAGGCTGCCTGAAAATTGAGTCCGCCAATTCTTGCAAACCGTTTTCACGTGCAATTTGCGCTTTGGTACGGCGTTTGGGTTTGTAGGGCAAATACAAATCTTCCAACGTGGTTTTGTTATCGCATTCGTCAATTTGGGCTTTTAATTCGGGCGTGAGTTTGCCTTGTTCTTCAATGGATTTAAGTACAGTCGCCTTGCGCTCCAACAATTCGCGCAAATAATGCAAACGCTCGTCCAAATGGCGCAATTGCGTATCGTCCAAACCGCCAGTCGCTTCTTTACGGTAACGCGCGATAAATGGCACTGTCGCGCCTTCGTCTAATAATTGAATGGCAGATTGAATTTGTTGTTCGGCCGCGTTTAATTCGCTTGCGATGATTTGATTGATGTTCATATTTCTTGAATTTTCGTTAATAAAAAATAAAGCGCGAACGCTATCGTTCACAATGTTTAATCCTTTTCAGGCAGCCTGAAACCATTCTCACGCATCAAATTCCGTTTCACCCACGCTTAAAATACGCCAATTTTCGCCGTCAAAGTGAATTCTGGAAACGCTGGCATTGGCAGGGCTTTTGTACAAAATGGATTTTGAATCAATCGCTTTCAATAAAGCTACAATTGCCATACCATGCGTTACCACCAACACGCGCCCCACATCAGGACTATACGCCACCACTTGCGACATGGCGCGTTGTAATCGGGCAGTAAAATGCGCTTCGGTTTCGGCTTTATCGTCTAGTTTGACCAAAGTTTCCGACATAATATTATGATTTGCATGACGATAATCATCTAGCCACGCATCAATATCCGTTCGCCCATCATGTGCGGTAATGGCACGATACAACTCATCGCCACTTTTACCTTCAAAATCACCAAAATGATATTCACGCAAATCATTCAACGCCATAATCGGTAAATGCTCTTGCTGCGCGGCAGACAAAATCATTTGCGCGGTAATTAAAGTACGCGGCAACGTACTGCAAAAGGCTGCCTGAAAACGATGTTCACGTAATTTCTCACCCATTTCATGCACCACGCGTTTGCCTTTTTCTGTGAGTGGCGAATCTGCCCAACCTTGCAAACGCCGTTGAATATTGAATTCGGTTTCGCCATGGCGTGTTAAATAAATTTCTAAATTTTTCATCATATTACCTACGCCTTGAAAGGTTTGAGCCTAAAACAAATCGTACGCGGTGTGATTAATTTGGCGCAACACTGCTGCGGGATCTTTCGCTTGCGTGATGGGTCGCCCCATAACCAAATAACTAGAACCTGCTTTTAGGGCTTGTTGTGGTGTCATGATGCGGCGTTGGTCGTCTGCATTTTCCGCGACATTCAAGCGAATACCAGGCGTTACCAACAAAAATTCCTGTCCCATTTTCGCACGCAAAGACGCGGCTTCTTGTGCCGAACACACCACACCATCTAAACCCGAATCCTGTGCCAATTTCGCCCAGCAAATAACCAATTCTTCGGGTGTTTGCGAAAATCCCAATTCAATTAAATCTGCTTGCTCCATGCTGGTTAACACAGTTACACCAATTAAATTAGGGCGTTGCGAATAATTTGCCACTGCATTAGCAGCAGCCTCCATCATGCGTCTGCCCCCCGATACGTGCATATCCACCAACCATACGCCCATTTCTGCAGCCACTTTGCAAGCCTGCGCAACCGTATTGGGAATATCGTGATATTTCAAATCTAAAAATAATTTAAACCCTTGATTAATCAATTTTTCTACTAAATTTCGTCCTGTGGCAGTAAACAATTCTTTACCGATTTTCAATTGACATAAATCAGGTGAAAGCTGACGCACAAAATGTAAAGTTTCAGATTCATCAGCAAAATCCAACGCAACAATCACAGGTTTAAAAATTGGGTGAATAGAACTATCAATCATTAATGGATTCATGACGGTATCACTTTCTAACAATTAAATTGATGGATAATTATAGCGTAAATGCAAGTAAATTCGGATAATAAACAGTTTTCAGGCTGCCCGAAAACCCATAAAATGCCGATTTTACTCACTCATTTTCACGGAAAAAATCATGTTGAACGAACTCATTTCGGGTGTGGCATCGTCTTTATTGAAAGACACCGATGGCGATGGTCAAATCCAAGCCATTCAATTATTCCACCAATTATCGCAACAAAATGGCGGTTTAAATGGTTTATTGAGCTTATTATTGCAAAATGTAGACTTAGCCAGCATCGTCCAAAGCTGGATTAGCAACGGCAGCAATGCCCAGCCACAAGCCAGTCAAATTGAAAACGCACTTGGCAGCAGCTTAGGGCAAGCCGCCGCCAACATAGGTTTAAACAGCAGCCAAGCTAGCCACTTATTAGCGCAATATTTGCCACAAATCATTAATGCCATCACCCCAAATGGCAACGCATCTGATGTAAACAGTTTTGGCATGGACGATGTCGCTAAAATCGTGTTAAAACAAATAATTAAGTAATATCTAAACAATCAGACAGCCTGAAAAAAATTGCCACGTGAATTGGTGTTTCATTCACATGGCAATTTTTTATTTTTCTTTCAAACGATGCAAGAAATTTTTGGTACGTTCATGTTTTGGATTTTCAAACAAATCATCAGGATAACCCTGCTCTACAACCACGCCACCATCCATCACCACCACCACATCGGCAACATCAAGCGCAAATTTAATTTCATGCGTAACCACCACCATCGTCCAACCTTCGCTAGCAAGCTGTTTCATTGTATTCAAAACATCGCCCACCAATTCAGGGTCAAGCGCAGAAGTCGGCTCGTCAAACAGCATCAATTCAGGCTGCAACGCCAACGCACGCGCAATGCCCACACGCTGTTGCTGCCCCCCCGAAAGCTGATGCGGATACAAATCCGCCTTATCCGCCAAACCCACTTTCGCCAACAATTCACGCGCTTGGGCTTCTGCTTGAGCAGCGGATTTACCCTGCACTTGAATCGGAGCTTCAGTGATGTTTTGCAACACAGTTTTATGAGGAAACAGATTGTATTGTTGAAACACCATCGCAGATTGACGACGCAATGCCAAAATATCTTTTTTACTTAATTTTTTTGAAAAATCAATTTGCAAACCTGATTTCTCAAATTCAATCGCGCCTTGCTCGGGCAATTCCAGCACGTTCAGGCAGCGTAAAAAAGTGGTTTTACCCGACCCCGAAGGTCCCAAAATCACCACCACTTGTCCTTTGGCAATATTCAAATCAATGCCACGCAAAATAATGTTATCGCCAAATTTTTTGTGAATATTTTTTATTTTAATCATTATGTTATCCTTATAATATTTATTTGGCAATATGGCGGCTAAAACGTTTTTCAATTCGTGCTTGAATCAAAAATAACACCATGCAAAAACACCAATAAACCACACCTGCTTCAATGTAAACTGGTAAAAAATCATAGGATAAATTAGCATATTGTTGCGCCACGCGGAATAATTCCGTAACCGTAACCACCGATGCCAACGATGTATTTTTAAACAAACCAATAAAATCATTACTCAACGGGGGAACCGCCACACGAAATGCTTGCGGCGCAATAATTCTACGAAAAGTCTGCATATACGTCATACCAATGGAAAAACCCGCTTCCCATTGCCCTTTCGGAACAGACAGAATCGCTGAACGAATGGTTTCAGATGCATATGCTCCTGTATTCAAAGAAAAACCAATAATCGCAGCAGGAATCGGGTCAATATAAATACCCAAAGCCGGCAAACCATAAAATACAATGGAAAGTTGCACCAACAAAGGCGTACCACGAATGATACCAACATAATATTTTGTTAATTTCAACAATATATGATGAAGTATATTATCCGATGGTGAAATCCGAACCAACGCCACGCCAATCGCAATCAAAATCCCACAAACAAACGAAATCATTGCTAAGGGCAACGACACCATAAAGCCCGCTTGAACCATTGGCAAAAACGAATCCATAACCAATTGAGCGCGCGCATCGGTCATGAAAGGAAGCGAAGATAAGAATTGTTGTAGCATCGTTTTTTCAATCAAATTAACTGTAAAATAGTTGAATTATACGTTAAATTACCTTTTCAGGCAGCCTGAACAGACAAAAACACCTTTCAGGCTGCCTGAAAAGATGTTTCTTGTCTCATATTTGTTGAATTACAACGCCACTTCGCTACCATCTACATGATACATTTTCGGTGGCGTTTCATAGTCAATCACCGATTGCGTAACCACCACTTTCGCCACATCTTTCAAATCAGGCAGCCTGTACATGGTATCCAACAAAGCGCGTTCCACAATAGAACGCAAACCACGCGCCCCTGTTTTGCGTTTCATCGCCAATTTGGCAATGCTCACTAACGCATCGTGTTCAAATTCCAACTGTGCGCCCTCCATCGCAAAAAGTGCTTGATATTGTTTAACTAATGCATTTTTGGGTTCAGTCAAAATATTCACCAACGCAGCTTCGTCCAACTCTTCCAAAGTCGCAATCACAGGCAATCGCCCAATCAATTCAGGAATCAAACCGAATTTAATCAAATCTTCAGGTTCAACTGATTCAAATAATTCCGTAACATTAATATTTTCGTCTTTGCTGTGTACGGCTGCACCAAAACCAATGCCTCCCTTTTCCGTCCGCTGACGAATCACTTTTTCCAAACCCGCAAATGCGCCCCCACAAATAAACAAAATATTGGTCGTATCCACATCAATAAATTTTTGATTGGGATTACGGCGACCGCCTTGTGGCGGCACGCTGGCCAGTGTGCCTTCAATCAATTTTAACAAAGCTTGTTGCACGCCCTCACCTGACACATCTCGCGTGATAGACGGATTGTCAGATTTTCGTGAAATTTTATCAATTTCATCAATATAAACAATGCCTCGCTGTGCTTTTGCCACATCGCCATCACATTTATTGAGTAATTTGGTGATGATTTGTTCCACATCTTCACCGACATAGCCCGCTTCCGTGAGTGTGGTGGCATCTGCCATCGCAAACGGTACGTTCAATTTACGCGCCAAAGATTGCGCCAACAAAGTTTTCCCCGAACCTGTTGGGCCAATTAACAAAATATTGGATTTGGATAATTCTACTTTACCTTCTTCCACTGGTGTATTCAGGCGTTTATAGTGGTTATAAACGGCAACGGCAAGCGATTTTTTCGCCAATTCTTGCCCAATTACATGGTCATTCAATTGCGCAACCAATTCAGCTGGCGTGGGTAATTCTATGGTTTCAGGCTGCGTATTTTTTTGGGTGGATTCATCTGCTGGCACGGCGGTTTGATTGAGTAATGCACCACAATCTTGAATACATTCATTACAAATTAACGCATTACCTGCATCATTTTCAATTAAATGCTCTACATCGGCTTCAGCTTTGCCACAAAATGAACAATGGCGAGTTTTCATATTTTACCTTTCAAAAAATGAGAGAAAGTATCAAAGATACAGACATTGATGTCAAGAAAAATTGCATGATGACAAAGTTTCAGGCTGCTTTTTATAGTGTTTGTTCGCTTTCAAACACTTTCAGGCTGCCTGAAACTGGGTCGATCAACTCAATTCGTTTTGCCAATAATTTGAGTGGTTTTTCAAAATCTTCCGTACCAACAGGCTGAACAATCGGATACAACATATCATTTAATAATGGCATACCCAAACTCATCATGTGAACACGCAATTGATGTTTTTTGCCTGTGATGGGTTTGAGTTCGTAAAGGCTGATTTTCCCACGATTTTCCAATAAACGAATTTCGGTTTCTGAATTGGGTTCGCCATCAACTGTTTTGGTTAAGAAAAATTCATCGCCACGAACCAAACGCGATCGAACCAACAACGGATATGCCAAATCCAAACGCGTAGGTGCAAGTGCGTGGTAAATTTTGCGAATATTTTTTTCTTGGAATAATTGCTGATAAATGGCACGCGTTTTCGGATTGTGCGACAACAAAATCACACCAGCCGTATCTTTATCCAGCCGATGAATGGGCGTGATGTCCGCCACGTTCAAATGTTGCAAATCGGAGCGCAAGCGCAAGCGCGTCAATAATGTTTCACGCAAAAAACGACCGCTCGGAATCACGGGCAGAAAATGCGGTTTATCCACCACAATCAAATCATTATCCACTGACAAAATCCGTTCATCAAATGAAATGCGCGGTTCATCTTCACGACTGATTTCGCGATAGTAGAAAATTCTTTCGCCTGCCTGAAAAGGTGTATTTTCGTTAATGGGTTCGCCTTGTTGATTGACAACCATGCCACTATTTAAGCGTTTTTTCCAAGCCTGTTCATGGACAAATGGAAAATAAATACACAAAAAATGTAATAGCGATTTACCATAAAATTGTTTGTCGTGTGGTAAAACCAAATAACTGGGTTTAATGCCATCTAAAATAGGTAATGGATTAATTTTATTCATATGATTTTTTTCAGTTTGCTTAATTCATCACTCATTAAGGCCATTTTAGAATCTGTATTCATCGCGCTTGACTATGAATACGGGCTCTTAGTCCGAAATGGTTTTGGGTGTCTTGGGTTTCATCAGTGGGTATTACTTCAAAAAGTATGATGCGTAAAAATTAAGCACCAAACATAACCAAAATTAACATAGTTAAACAGCATATCAAACGCTTTATTTTTATGCCCTACAAGATACGCTTTTTTACCTCTTTACCTCGTTGCCTCTTGTTTTTTCAGTATCATACTTATTTAAAGTGCTACCAATTTTATTTATCCTTGCATCCACAAAATTTCTTTGTTTTTTCATAATATTTCACTTCAACCCCTTTTCTCTTAGCCAAAAATCGCCTAACCTTACGGCTTTTGTTTTATTAATCACATACTAAAGAGATTATTATGTCAAATCATACTTGGAAAAAAATCAGTCTGTACACATTTGGCGCAATTAGTGGCATCGCCTTAAGTGTGAGCGTGCAAAGTTTTGCCGCTGAAAAAGCCAAACAAGATTCATTACCCATACAATCTATTCGCACCATGGCTGAAGTCTATAGCCAAGTGAAAGCCAACTACGTTACCTCCGAAAGCGATCAAAAATTACTGGAAAATGCCATCAAAGGTATGGTGTCAGGCTTAGATCCCCATTCAGAGTATATGAATAAAAAAGGTTATCGCGAATTGCAAGAATCCACTACAGGCGAATTTGGCGGTTTGGGCATGGAAATTGGTTCAGAAGACGGCTTAATCAAAATCATTGCCCCAATTGAAGATACTCCTGCTGAACGCGCTGGCATCAAAAGCGGTGATTATATTGTCAAAATTAACAACGACTCCACACGCGGCATGACCACCACCGAAGCCGTCAAAAAAATGCGCGGAAAACCCAATACTAAGATTACATTGACTTTATTGAGAAAAGATGCTTCTAAACCCATTGTGGTGAATTTGACTCGTGCCATCATTAAAGTAAAAAGTGTACGCCAACATTTATTAGAACCAGACTACGGTTATGTGCGCGTGAGCCAATTCCAAGAACGCACAGTTGAAAGCGTGGTAAGTGCAATTAATCAATTGGCAATGCAAAACAAACAGCCACTCAAAGGCTTGATTTTGGATTTGCGTGATGACCCCGGTGGCTTGCTAACTGGGGCCGTGGGCGTATCCGCTGTATTTTTGAAATCAGGCAATTCTGTCGTGAATACCAAAGGACGCGATAATCAACCAGCAATGTCATTGTCTGCCACACCTGACGATTATTTGATGGGCACAACCACCAAAACTGACCCATTAAAAACATTGCCTGCCAATATTAAACAAATTCCATTGGTTGTGCTAATCAATTCGGGTTCTGCATCAGCTTCGGAAATCGTGGCGGGTGCGTTGCAAGACCACAAACGCGCTGTTATTGTCGGAACGCGTAGTTTTGGTAAAGGTTCAGTACAATCCGTTATTCCATTAAGTAATGGTGGCGCAGTGAAAATTACCACAGCGTTGTATTACACGCCAAATGACCGTTCTATTCAAGCAGTTGGCATCGTACCTGATGTGGAAGTGCAAGATAAAACACGCACCTTTGAATCTCGTGAAGCCGATTTAGACGGACACATTGGCAATCCATTGGGTGCGAATGACGTAAAAGGTGGTGTGATTGAAGACGCACAACCTACTAAAAAAGACGATAAAAAAGATAAAGATGAAGACATCGGCTCACGTCGCATTCCTAATCCAGCCAAAGACGACCAATTGCGTAAAGGTTTAGAACTCATCAAAAATCCAACGGATTGGCAAAAATCATTGGGAATTGCTGCTAGCAAACCAGCCAAACCCATTAAACAAGATACCGATGAATAAAAACTGATATTCGCGAACTATAACCCTTGCAAAACTCCCCTATTTCAGCTTTGAAAGTTTTGCAAAGGTTATATCATACATCGATTTACACCATTCTAATATTTATGGTTGGCGTCGCGTGAATTTCCCTACTTTGATATCCTCATTTACGTTGTTTAGTGCACTAAATGAAATACATTATTTATATATTAATAAATGTATTGCAATAAGTTTATTTTTTCTTAGAACCTGTATTCACAAACAACTATTTGATAAATTTTAATATTTGTGAAATATACCTCAGTTTAACAAAATTTTCAGCAGATAAATTCGTCTGCTCAAAATCTTTTGCTAAACGTCCAGACCAACCTAACCATGCAAACGTTCGTTCTACAATCCAACGTTTGGGCAGAATATGCCAAGAAATATCTTGAATTTTCTTTGAAATCTCAATAGTTAAACCCAACTGTTCTGATACTTCACGCTCAAATGTATTCCGATAACCTGCGTCTGCACAGAAACCTTTTAAACTCGGATAGGTCTCAAACGCTTTTTTTGTTACAAAAATACCTGCTTTTGTGTCATGAATATTGGCTGCATGAACCACAACAGACAATAGATCACCCAACGTATCAACAGCTATATGTCGCTTACGATCTTTGATTTTTTTACCTCCATCAAAACCTTTATCATGTGCGCTAGAAGCTGTTTTGACACTTTGTGAATCAATAATGGCATAAGTTGGCATCGCTTGTTTTTGCACGCCTTTTAAAGCATTGATTAAGGAATTACCATTGAGCCAGTCTTCTATCAACAGATTTAGTAAAACTTTTTTGTGTGTTGCGTTCATTTTCAATCCTTTCAGAATCAATAGAATGGGCGACAATCCTGAAATATTTTTCAGGCAGCCTGAAACTCAAACGGATTCAACAACTGAACACCTGTTGTCGCAAAATCAGCCGTGTTTCGCGTAACCAAAATTAAGCGATGTTGCAATGCAGTCGCCGCAATCCAAGCATCATTTTCAGGCGATTTATTTGGAACGTGCAAAGTCGCGCAAATCGCCGCCGTTGTGTCATCAATCGGCAAAATCCGCCCACGCATAGACGGCTTGAACGTATGCTTATGCTCAAACCATTGGCGCAAAATCACGCCTTGCGCTGGGTTTTTGTGCATCATGCCTAGGGGCTAATGACATTTTAGCTATAATTTCAACCAAATCAAAGCACAAGCTAATGATACAGTACTTTCATAATTACGTTTTAATTTATCGTACCGTGTTGCCAGCGCACGAAAATGCTTTAATCGTGCAAAAGCGTTTTCTACCAAGTGCCTGATTTTATATAAATACCAATCTGTGCCCACATTAAGATGTTCTCTATTTTTCTTATATGGAATATTGGCTTTACTTTGTTTAGACTGAATTAACCGACGAAAAGTATCACTGTCAAAACCCCTATCAGCACACACGGTTTCATTATCACTTAAATCCAATTGTGCCAATAAATCAGGCGCAACAACAATATCATTTACATTACCAGCTGTAATGATAAATTCAATTGGATTACCACAAGCATCAACCGCTAAATGAATTTTAGACGTATGACCACCGATACTCTTACCAACAGCTTGATGCGTAATGGATTGTTTACCCATACCGTGTTGATGAACGCGGATATGGCTACCGTCCATAAAGACCCATTCCATATCGGGTGTATCTACCAAATGTTTGAATAATCGGGTAAAAATACCGCGTTTAGACCAGCGATTGAAACTTTGGTAAAGGCTGTTTGCTTTACCAAAATAACTAGGTATATCAGCCCATTGGCAGCCTGTACGTAAGCGAAATAGGATACCTTCTACTGTTTTGCGTAAATTTTTCTTGCGATAAATGCCAAGCTGTTTCAAAATAGGCAACAGTCTTGACCATGTTTCATTTGTAAGCGTGTTTCGGGACATGGCAAAGGTTTGGGATGGTTGCGTGGAAACAATATCTTAAATCCTTTGCCTCTTTTTTTGAATTGTCAATAGCCCCTACGGTGAAGATGCGCGTTTGAACATTGGTCCGAAAGGGTTTACAGGCGAAAAATACGGTGGCGCAACTTATTGGGATACAGAAGCGTATGCTGTGCCGTTGTATTTGGCGTTGGCTGAACCAAGTGTTACGCGAAACTTATTGAAATATCGTCATAATCAATTGCATCAAGCACAACACAATGCACGTCAACAAGGTTTGGCGGGTGCATTGTATCCGATGGTTACGTTCACAGGCGTGGAATGCCACAACGAGTGGGAAATCACATTTGAAGAAATCCACCGCAACGGCGCAATTGCTTACGCGATTTACAATTACACCAATTACACAGGCGATGAAAGCTATTTGGCAAAAGAAGGTTTGGAGGTATTGGTGGAAATTTCGCGATTCTGGGCAGACCGCGTGCATTTTTCCAAACGCCATAATCAATATATGATTCATGGTGTAACAGGTCCAAATGAATACGAAAACAACATCAATAACAACTGGTACACCAATACTTTGGCAGCATGGGTACTGAACTACACGTCTGAAGCTTTGGCAAAATATCCACGCCCCGATTTGCAAGTGAGTGCAGATGAATTGGCAAAATGGGCGGATATCATCACCAAAATGTACAAACCATACGACAAAGATTTGGACGTATTTGTGCAACACGATGGCTTTTTAGACAAAGACATCCGCCCTGTTTCGGCATTATCGGCAGATGATTTACCGCTTAATCAAAAATGGTCATGGGACAAAATTTTGCGCTCGCCATTTATTAAGCAAGCTGATGTTTTACAAGGGATTTACTTCTTTGGCAATCAATTTAGCCTGCCTGAAAAACAACGCAATTTTGATTTCTACGAACCGATGACTGTTCACGAAAGTTCATTGTCGCCGTCTATCCACGCTATTTTGGCAGCAGAATTGGGCAAAGAAACCAAAGCCGTGGAAATGTACCAACGCACCGCGCGTTTGGATTTGGACAACTACAACAACGACACCGAAGATGGTTTGCACATCACGTCCATGACAGGTTCGTGGCTGGCAATTGTGCAAGGTTTCGCACAAATGAAAACATGGGATGGCAAATTGAGTTTTGCGCCATTTTTGCCAAGTGTGTGGTCGGGTTTTGCGTTCCATGTGAACTATCGCGGTCGTTTGCTGAAAGTTTCCGTGAATAAGCAAACGGTTGAAATTTCATTGTTGAAAGGCGATGCTTTGGAAATTGAAGTTTATGGCGAACGCGTAAAATTGACGAATAATTTTCAGGCAGCCTTACAAAAATCAGGAGCAAAATCATGAGTTTTCAAGCAGTTTTGTTTGATTTAGATGGGGTCATTACCGACACAGCGGAATATCATTTTTTGGCGTGGCAGGCGTTGGCGCAAGAACTGGGTATTCACATTGACCGCCAATTCAACGAGCAATTAAAAGGTGTATCGCGTGAAGATTCATTAAAACGCATTTTGGCGCATGGTCATAAAACCGTTTCTGATATTGAATTTATGCAATTGGCTGAACGCAAAAATGCCAATTATGTAACAATGATTCAAAAAGTTACACCAAATGATGTTTACCTTGGTATTTTGGATTTGCTGAAAGACTTACGCGCCAATGGCAAAAAAATTGCGCTGGCATCGGCGAGTAAAAATGGTCCATTTTTGTTGCAACAAATGCAATTAACGGATTATTTTGATGCGATTGCCGACCCTGCGAAAGTCGCTGCATCTAAACCTGCGCCCGATATTTTTCAGGCAGCCGCACAAGGCGTGGGGGTTGATGTGCACGAATGTATTGGCATTGAAGATGCGGCGGCTGGTGTGGCGGCGATTAAAGCAGCAGGCGCGTTACCGATTGGCGTAGGCAAAGCGGAAGATTTGGGCAATGATATCGCGCTGGTGTCGCAAACCAATCAATTAACATTTGACTATTTAAATGACGTTTGGCAACAATCACGCGGATAATTCGTAGTAAATATTCAGGCAGCCTGAAAAAATCTTTCAGGCTGCCTGAATACAACACAAACCCCAAAAAATCAATATTTTCAGGGGCTTTACATAATTACAAGCCGCTTAAACGAGCTGTATCTTGTGCAATCATCAATTCTTCATTCGTTGGAATGACAACCGATGGAACTTTGCTGTCAGCAGTAGTAATGATACCATCTTTACCGAAACGCGCCGCCAAGTTGGCTTGTTCATCAACTTCAAAGCCCAAAAATGAGCAATAATTCAATACCTTGGCACGAATAATATCCGAGTTTTCACCAATACCACCCGTAAACACCAACGCATCAATACCACCGGCAGCCACCGCCATAGATGCCACATATTTTGCCAAACGATAAGAGAAAATTTCTAATGCCAATTTCGCACCTTCATGACCTTTGATGGCTTCTTCTTCAATAGTACGACAATCGCTAGACAATTCAGAAATCCCCAACAAACCGCTTTGTTTATTCAATAAATTGGTTACTTCTTTCACAGACAAATTCAAATTGTCTGCCAAAAATTCGTACACACTCGCATCAATGTCGCCAGCACGCGTACCCATTACCAAACCTTCCAATGGTGTGATACCCATTGATGTATCTACAGATTTACCGTTTCTGATGGCTGCCACAGACGCGCCATTACCCAAGTGTGCCACCACAAAACGCGAATCATTAATGTCTTTACCCAAAAAACGAGCGGCTTCGGTTGCCACAAAACGGTAGCTCGTGCCATGGAAACCATAGCGACGCAAACCCAATTCACGATACAAGCGACGCGGTACGGCATAAATGTAGGCGTGTTCTGGCATCGTTTGGTGAAATGCGGTGTCAAACACAGCAACATTTGGCAAGCCTTTGAAAATATTTTGTGCAGCGTAAATACCCAATAAATTCGCTGGGTTATGTAATGGTGCAAGTGGGATACATTTTTCAATCGCCGCAATCACATTATCATCAATCAAAACAGAATCACTATACAATTCGCCACCGCTTACCACACGATGACCAATAGCAGCAATTTGGCTTTCCAAACCCATGGCTTTTAATTTGTCCAACATGGCACCCACTGCGCCAGTGTGATTGGGTTCTGCGGTCAATTCTACTTTCTCTTTTTGACCGTTCACTTTAAATGTGATGTACGCGTCAGGCAAACCCAATTTTTCGCCCAAGCAGCTTAACAGCACATCGCCAGTTTCTTTATCCAAAACCGCGCCTTTCAATGAAGACGAACCGCAATTCAAAACCAAAATCAATTGAGACATAATTAACTCCAAAAATAAAAAATAATGTCGTTTGTGAAAACGGCGTATTTTACACGTTTTTGGATTTTCAGGCAGCCTGAAACCTGTGCCAAACAAATCAAAAAAAGCCGAAATGTAAGAACCATAAGCGTTGTGTTTATGGTCGTTTAAAATCAAAAAAGCATGACATAACCAGAATTAACATAGTAAAACAGCATATCAAATGCTTTTAAATGAAAAAACTTCCATTCAGAAAAACAGCAAAAATGCCTTATCACACGCGCTATTTTGTGCCTTAATGACAGAGAATACACCATCAGAAAGGTTTTGCATGGGTTTCAGGCTGCCTGAAAAGGGGAAAATTTGCTATAATTCACGCCTTAAAAATATTTTCAGGCAGCCTATCATGTCCGTAACCAGTACCACGATTGTTACACCACAACTTATTGCTTTTGAAAAACCTTTTGCGTTGCAAAATGGGCATATTTTACCGCGTTTTGATTTAATGATTGAAACCTATGGCACACTGAATGCGTCCAAAAGCAATGCTGTTTTAATCTGTCATGCATTATCGGGAACACATCATGTTGCAGGACGACATCACGCAGATGATAAATACGCTGGTTGGTGGGATAATATGGTTGGTTCAGGAAAACCCATTGATACCGATAAGTTTTTTGTGATTGGTTTAAATAATTTGGGGGGATGCGCAGGTAGTACAGGTCCTTTATCGCAAAATCCCGAAACAGGCGCAGATTATGGTGCGGATTTTCCTGTGGTTACGGTGCGTGATTGGGTTAATTCGCAGGCAATGTTGGCGGATTATTTGGGGATTACTGAATGGGCGGCGGTAGTGGGCGGCAGTTTGGGGGGAATGCAGGCGTTACAATGGGCGATTGATTTTCCGAGACGAGTGCGTCATGCGTTGGTTATTGCCTCATCGCCACGTTTGAGTACGCAAAATATCGCGTTTAACGATGTGGCACGACAAGCCATTTTGACAGACCCCGATTTTCACGGTGGGCATTACACACGCCATAACACCAAGCCACGTCGTGGTTTGCGCATTGCGCGAATGATGGGGCATATCACTTATTTAGCTGAAAATGGATTGGGCAAGAAGTTTGGGCGACAATTACGTGGTAATGAATTTAATTTCAATTATGATATTGATTTTGAAGTGGAAAGTTATCTTCGCTATCAAGGGGACAAATTCGCCGATCATTTTGATGCCAATACCTATTTGTTAATGACCAAAGCATTGGATTATTTTGACCCAGCCGCAGAACACAATAATCAATTAACAGCAGCCGTCAGCAGCGCACAAGCCAAATTTTTTGTGGCAAGTTTCAGCAGTGATTGGCGATTTGCACCATCTCGCTCACAAGAATTGGTTAAAGCACTGATTGCAGAGAAGAAAAACGTGCAATATGTGGAAATAGAATCACATCACGGACATGATGCATTTTTGATGGAAGACAAACCTTATATTGATGCGGTGCGTGCTTTTATGTTGAATATCAAGGTGTAGTCATGAAAACATTCAAAGAATTACTCATTGGATTTTGTGTCATTGCGTTGCTGATGGTAGCGTATGTGAATTTGCCGATGGAGTGGCGACGATACAAAGACATTCGCGTTGGCAATAAACTCATCACGCAAGTGGCAAATTACCAGCAAAAAAATCACAGGCTGCCTGAAAACCAAGAAACGTCCATTTTATTGCAACTGGGTTTTCATCAAAACAAACAAGGTTGGCAGCCTAATTATCGCAAATTAAATGCGCAAAATTTTCAAATTATTTATGCAGACGGTTACGATGCACCTTATTTGGCGTGGGATTCAGCGAACAAAACCTGGGCTTTGGTGCAAAACAAATGATTCACAACAAAAGTGATGAGCGAAAAATATTTTTCGCCTATTTTTTTGATTTTACTGCATGATTTTTTGGACCAAAACATCAGCTAAATCAGGTTGAATGGTTGCACGAATGGGCAATACCCACACATGATTTGGCACTGAATCTGATAATTTAATGGCATCTTTTTCGGTAATAAAGACATAATCTGCCACAGGTAAATTTGCTAAATTAATGCTGGTGTGGTCAGGTAATACGCATTTTTGCTTTATATCAAAACCCAAATTTTTCAATGAATTAAAAAATCTTTCAGGGCGAGCAATGCCGGCTATTGCCGCACAAGTTTCGTGCTTTTTCAGGCTGTCTGAAAGCAGCACGTCATGTGGTTGATTCAAACGATAAGGTGCAAATATCTGAATTTGACTGGTAAATAATTTTTCAGGCTGCCTGAAAAACGTTTGTGCGCGAACCAGTATATTTTCATCCGAATTACTAATAATAATAAAATCAACATATTGCAATCTTGTTATTGACTCGCGTAAACCACCATTCGGTAAATAATCCAAATCATCACGCCCCACATCCGCCGCAGGAAAAACCGCAATTTCAATATCACGTGCCAATGAGTAATGTTGCAAACCATCATCTGAAACAATAACTTGTAAATCAGGATGTTGCGCTAATAATGCCATACCAGCAGCGTAACGGTCTTTACCCACGGCAGTCGGTGCGTATGTTTGGCAATACAGCATAAGCGGTTCATCACCTGCTTGTTCGGCGGTGCTATCATGCTGCAAAACATGAATATCGCGCAATTTTCTGCCATACCCGCGACTAATTATCCCCACTTTGATACCACGTTCTTGCAAATCGCTAACCAGTTTGGCAACGATTGGCGTTTTGCCCGTACCACCAACGTGAATATTGCCCACCACAATCACAGGAATCGGCAATTTTTGCGTTTTCAGGCTGCCTGAAAGGTATTTTTGGCGGCGATTTTGGGCGATGTAGGCAAATATTTTAGCCAGCGGCGACAAAATCACACTCAAAATAGGATTGGGTTTTTGCCAATGCTTTTCAATTATTTTATTTAAATTCATTCACTTGAATCCACTTTCAGGCTGCCTGAAATTATTTTTGGTGTGATTTTTTGCTGCTCACTTGGCGTTTTTTCACTTTGCCACCGCTATTGCGGTCTTTTTCGTCTTTTCGGTTTTCGCGTTTGGCAATACGATTACTCAATGTAACACGGCGTAGCGGTTTATTTTTGGTTTTTTCTGCCACCTCATCATATGGATTTTCGCTGACATTGTATTGAATGCGCAACGGCGTACCTTGCAAATTAAACGCTTTACGGAAAGTTTGCGTGAGATAGCGCGTGTAGCTGTCGCCAATCGCGTGCAACGAATTACCGTGAATCACAATCACGGGCGGATTCATGCCGCCTTGATGCGCGTAACGCATTTTGGGGCGCATCAAACCCGCGCGTGGCGGTTGTTGGCGTTCAATTGCGCTTTGTAAAACGCGTGTGATTTTTGGCGTAGGCATTTTGATGAACGCGGCATCGTAAGCAGCTTGAATGCTGTCAAATAAGCCGTCAATACCCTTTTCTTTGAGTGCAGAAATATAATGAAACTTAGCAAAATCAAGGAAATACAATTTTCGTGCAATATCGCGTTTAATGTCGTTGCGGCGTTCTTCGGAAATGCCGTCCCATTTATTCACAGCAATCACCAACGCGCGTCCAGCTTCCAGCGCAAAACCCGCAATCGTGGCATCTTGATCCGCAATATCTTGTTGCGCGTCCAACACCAAAACCGCCACATTTGCAGCTTCAATGGCTTGCATCGCTTTGATAACTGAAAATTTTTCCACTGCTTCATCTACTTTACCGCGTTTACGGACACCAGCCGTATCGATAATGGTAAACGGCTTGCCTTCGCGTTCAAAATCAATGTGAATGCTGTCGCGCGTTGTGCCAGCCATATCAAACGCAATCACGCGCTCTTCGCCCAAAATTGCATTGACCAATGTGGATTTACCCACATTCGGACGACCAATCACAGCAAAAACAGGGTGTTTGTTTTCAGGCTGCTCATCACTGGTATCGGGGAATTTTTCCAACACATCTTCAATCAGATAGTAAACGCCATCGCCATGCGCCCCTGAAATCACATAAGGCTCACCCAACGCCAATTCATAAAATTCCGCCGCCAAAATGGGACGGTTACCGCCCTCGCCTTTATTGACTGCCAAAAATACAGGGCGTGATGATTGGCGCAAACGGTCGGCGATAATTTTATCTTGTGGTGTCAAGCCTGTACGCGCGTCCACTAAAAAAATCACAGCATCGGCTTCGTCTACCGCTTGCAAGGTTTGTTTTGCCATTTCGTGCAAAATACCGCTGTCTACAACAGGTTCAAAACCGCCTGTATCTACTACTAAATAAGGTTTGCTGCCAACGCGTCCGTGTCCATAATGTCGGTCGCGTGTCAAACCTGGCAAATCGTGTACCAGTGCGTCCTTTGTTTTGGTTAAACGGTTGAATAAGGTGGATTTTCCCACATTAGGTCTGCCGACTAGGGCGATGGTTGGTTTCATAATTATTCTTTCTTCTGTTTCAGGCTGCCTGAACATTTTGACAGCAAGCAGGTGCAAAATGCACAGTTAATCAAATTTAATAAGCGTGAATAAATAGCTTAGGCAGCCTCACGCTTTTCAGGCTGCCTGAAAATCACAATTGCGCCATTTTCAATTGCAATAATTCACGATTTGGTGAATCTTCGGACAATTTATCCAATGCCAATTTATAGGCGGCGACGGCTTCTTTGGTTTTACCTTGTGCGGTTAGGACATCGCCTTTGGTTTCGTTGATGATGGGTGCAAAACTCTCGTCAACAGGTGTATTTAAAACGGTCAGTGCATCGTCAAATTTTTTCTGCTGTAATAAAACCACCGCCAAATTTTTAGCTGCACTGGCTTGAAATAACGCATCTTTTTGATTTGCCAATACCCAACGGTATTGCGTTGCGGCTTCGTCCAATTTACCTGCATCAAATAATGATTTGGCGGTTTCTAAACTGGCTTGCCCTGCGGCAGCTGTTTGGCTAAATTTTTGTTGTAATTCGGTTAATTTGGTTGCATCGCCTTGTACTTGGCTGGCAAGTGCGGCGGCTTTTTCATTTTTGTCTTTGACTTGTCCCTTGTAAATCACATTGCCCAAATAGCCCAATGCCGCCGCCACCAACAGTGCAAATAGCCATTTGCCACCATTTCGCCATAAATGTTTTGCATTTTCAATTTCTTGTAATTCTTCGTGATGTGCTGACATGGTTATTTCCATTCATTTAATTGTTGAACCAATTGCGCGGCTGGGACGGTAATTTGTCCTTTATCTTCACGCAAATCTTTGATGGTAACTAAGTTTTCTTCAATTTCTGATTCTGCAATAATCAAGCCAAATCGCGCCCCTGAATCATTGGCTTTTTTGAACTGATTTTTTAATTTGGTGCTGCCTGAAAATTGTGCCACATTAAAACCATTTTCGCGCAAAGTCGCAGCGTGTTGCATTGCCACCAAAGTGGATTGTTCGCCCTGTTGCATCACGAACACATCGGGCGTGTGTTCGGTTTTCAGGCTGCCATATTCGCACACCAGCAACAATAAGCGTTCAATGCCCATGGCAAAACCAATGGATGCAGCAGGTTTTCCGCCCAGTTCTTCAATTAAACCATCGTAACGACCACCGCCACAAACAGTTGCTTGTGCGCCTAGTTTGTCGGTTGTCCACTCAAAAACCGTTTGATTGTAGTAATCCAAACCACGTACCAAGCGTGGATTTTCCACAAATTGGATATTCAAACCATTCAACAATTTTTTGACGGTTTTGTAATGGTTTTGGGAATATTCACCTAAAAAATCTACTAATTTCGGTGCATTATTGCAAATTTCTTGCAAATCAGGATTTTTGGTGTCCAAAACACGCAAAGGATTGGTGTGTAAACGGCGTTTGCTGTCTTCGTCCAATTGGTTTTCAAATTTTGTCAAATATTCAACCAAAGCCGAACGATGCGCTGCGCGTTCTTCGCGATTACCCAAGCTATTTAATTCCAAAGTCAAATAATCCAAAATACCCAATTCACGCCACAAATTGGCGCACATGGCAATCAACTCAACATCAATATCGGGTGTTTCGTAGCCCAATGCTTCAATACCGACTTGATGAAATTGGCGATAACGTCCTTTTTGTGGGCGTTCACGGCGAAACATGGGTCCCATGTACCACAGTTTTTGTGGACCATTATGCAATAAATTATGTTCCACCACCGCTCGCAAACAACTTGCCGTGCCTTCTGGACGCAAAGTCAAGCTCAATGTATCGTTGCTGTCCGAAAATGTGTACATTTCTTTGCCGACTACGTCCGTTTCTTCGCCGATGGAGCGGACGAATAAACCTGTTTGCTCCACAATTGGCGTGCGAATTTGATTGTAGCCAAAACGTTTTGTCCATTTTTGAATCGTGTTTTCAAATGCTTGCCAATTGGCTGATGTGAGTTTGAAATCTTTTTGTTCTACGGGCAAAAGGTCGTTCATGCCTTTTACGGATTGGATTTTTTGTCCCATTTTTTATTATTCCGAAAGATTAGAAATATGTTGCAGGCTGCCTGAAAAATATTTCAGCGTCAAAATTTAAATAGCGGTGAATTATAGCTTATTTTTCAGCATGAAATTCGCCTGACATTCATACCAACTGGAATAAAAATCATTTCATGTTGGTGATGAAGACAGGTTCTTGATTTTTAAGCATCATACTTTTTGAAGCACTACCTGATTTTAAATTTACAAAATGGTTTGATTCAGGCTGACTTTCTACCAATTTTATCTAGAATATTGGCGGAAATACGCCCATTCTTCTACTTCTTGACCGTTTGGCAAAACACACATACCGTATTCTGCACCTGTTTTGTCGTTGCGCATCACGGATTGACCACCCTGTTTTACACAAAATTCAGATGCGGGATTTGCCATACCAACTTGCGGCGCAGGTACTGTATTGGCACACGCTGCTAAACCTGTTGCAATAGATGTTAACATCATGATTTTTTTCATAATAAAAACTTTCTAAAAGATGATTTTTTGAAAAGGTTTCAGCCCAAAAATTGCTTAACCAAACATACGGTTAATGATTTTTTCACCTTTAATTTGATGCCACACTGCCATCGCAACGTGCCCAGCAACCACCACAAACAGCGCAAATCCCAATTCTCCATGCAGTTGATTACCCAATTGCACCAAAGATTCAATTTTTTGTGGCGCGGCAGGAATTAACGTGATGCCAAAAACGTCCAGCCCCCCTTTTGCGTTGGCATATTGACGCAATGCCCCCAACAATGGTACCCCCAACATCAGTACATACAATAAACCATGCCCGGCTTTCGCAACCATCAAATTAGGTGGTCGGCGTTTATGGTTGATGATTGCCCAAATCAAACGAATCACGCCTAAAATCAGCAACAACACACCCACTGATTTATGATAACTCATTAAACTAAAATACTTTTCATCAATATTAAACGCCACCGCCGTCGCAAACATAAATAGAAAACCAGCCGCCATCAAACCGTGTAAGATGCGGCTGATTGTGCCATATTTTTCCCAATTATCGTGTTTCATAGTATGTTCCTTCCATTAATAGTTAAAAAATTATAATCATAATAATCGGCGGATTATAAAATGAAATTCATCAAACAAGCAAAAGCAAACGTAAAAAAATCAGGTTTAATGTGTAAAAAAACTTGAAATTTTGTAACGTGTCTGTATAATGCCAATCCAGTAGCGGGTCTCCTCGCATGATGATTTTAAACAACGGGTCAGGGGCGGAAGCCAGCAGCCCACTTAAGAAAGTCAGTGCCGAGGGTTTGGCTCGCTACCCAATGTTTTTTCATGATGATTTCCTTTCTGGTTGAAACAAAAACCCATTTCCTAGTGTGAAATGGGTTTTTGTTTGATTCTAGGATTTACGCTTCTGCAACCGATTCTCGCGCAAAGGTTTTTTCACAATAATAACATTTGAGTTTCACCAAACCATTTTGCTGCTGAACATGAAATTGACTCGTAACAGGCTCACTGTGGCTGGCGCAATTCGTATTCGGGCAACAAAACACCGCACTAATGCTTTCAGGTAGCGTCAACCGCATTTTTTTTACTACACGAAAATTCTCAATCTGATTCACGACCGCATTCGGTGAAAACAACGCCAATTGGTTCGCATCGTGTTCATTAAACATAACATCTTTGATTTTAATAATGTCTTTGCACCCCTGACTTTGACTCGGTAAATTAAACCCCACCGTAACCGCATTGCCATAATGCAATAATTTAAATTGCCGCAAAATCGTTAAACCCAAACCTGCTGGAATATGGTCAATAACCGTGCCATTTTCAATCGCTTCTACGCTTAATTTTTTGTTTTCCATCGCTTAAATTTCCTTAAAATGTTTTTCAGGCAGCCTGAAACATACCACCTAATCAATATGCTCATTTAACAACAATGCCAACATCGCCATTCGCGCGTACACACCATTGGTCGCTTGCTCAAAATAATACGCGTACGGCGTGTTGTCCACATCAGGCGCAATCTCATCTACGCGTGGCAACGGATGCAACACGCGCAAATTTGCTTTCGCATTCGTTAACAGATTGGCGTGCAAATTAAATTTACCTTGAATTTTCGCAAATTCCTCCGCATCAAATCGCTCACGTTGCACACGCGTCATGTACAAAATATCCGCCCATTCAATCGCATCTTCCAAATTCGCTAAAATTTGCCATTTCGTGCCGTGTGCGTCCAATTCTTGGGTAATGTAGTCAGGCATCGCCAAACTAGGCGGCGACACAAACGCAAATTCACAATCAAATAATTTTAACGCCTGTGCCAAAGAATGCACCGTACGCCCATATTTTAAATCGCCACACATCGCAATTTTCAAATTTTTCAGGCTGCCTTGCGTTTCATAAATCGTTACCAAATCCAACAAAGTTTGGCTAGGATGCTGATTCGTGCCATCGCCTGCGTTAATCACTGGCACTTGCGAAAATTCCGCTAACACACGCGCTGCGCCATCTTTGGGGTGGCGTTGAATAATGGCATCGGCGTAACTGCTGATGATACGCGCGGTGTCAGCGAGCGTTTCGCCTTTTTTCGCGCTGGTGTTTGCGCCATCGGAAAAACCAATGACTTTGCCCCCAAACGTTGGACGGCGGTTTCAAACGACAACCGCGTCCGTGTTGACGGTTCAAAAAAACACGATGCAATCAATTTGCCAGCCAACAAATCATCACGCGGTTGCTGTTTTAATTGCAAAGCGGTGTCCAATAATAATTGCAATTCATTGACGTTTAAATCGGCAATGGAAATCAGGTTTTTGCGATAAAGTAAATTGGGCATTATTTTTTCTTTCAATTGCTAAATTGCTTTCAGGCTGCCTGAAAAACAAAAACCTGCTTGATAACAAACAGGTTTTTCAAAAACAACATTGCGCCACAACGTGTGTGGTTGAACAAAAATCAGCGCGTGGACACAATTTCATTAGATTGATACTTTCGTGAAAAAGGAACAAATTCAGAGTGCATTCTATGCTTTTTCAGGCAGCCTGAAAAGGTGGAATTAACGATTTGGTGCGATGAATCATAGTCAAATCCATCAAATTCTATTATCATCAATGAGTTCGTTCAGGCAGCCTGACTTTTAATTTTGGCTGTTTGGTATCACAAACTTTTTGATTTTAAGGAGACATAATGCGTTTACAAACTGCTTTGTTGCCTTTGCTGCTTGCGCCTGTTTGGGCAAATGCAGCTGGTTTCAATGGCGCGGAATTAAGTTTAATGTGGGGGATTCCTTTTGCATTGATTTTATTGTCCATTGCGACTGGTCCACTCTTTTTTGCACACACTTGGCATCATCATTTTGGCAAAATCACGGCTGGTTGGACATTATTGTTTTTATTGCCGTTCACTTTAATTTTTGGTTTAAGTGAATCTATCCATTTGATTGCTCATGCTTTAGTTGGCGAATACATTCCGTTTATTGCACTGCTGTTTGCGTTGTACACGATTTCGGGAGGGATTTTAGTGTGGGGCAATTTACAAGGCTCGCCCAAACTCAACACCGCGATTTTGGCAATTGGCACGATGCTCGCATCTATTATGGGAACGACTGGCGCAGCAATGCTGATGATTCGCCCCTTGCTCAAAGCCAACGATAACCGCAAACATAAAGTTCACGTAGTGGTATTTTTTATCTTTTTGGTGGCAAATATTGGAGGCGGTTTAACACCATTAGGCGACCCTCCACTCTTTTTGGGTTTCTTGAAAGGCGTGGATTTTGGCTGGACGGTAATTCATATGTTTCCGCCAGTTTTAATTAGTTCATTGATTTTATTGTCAGTATTTTATTGGCTGGACAGCAAATATTTCAAGCAGCCTGATGAAATCTTGCCGCATGACCCCACTCCAACCAACGCCCACGTAGACTTTGAATACGTTGATCGTGTCAAAATTTACGGTAAAATCAATTTCTTATTATTGGCAGGTGTGGTTGGTGCGGTATTGTTGTCGGGTTTATGGAAACCCAACGTAGGCATCAGCGTGTTGGGGACAATGTATGAACTGCAAAACTTGGTACGCGATATTATTTTGATTTTATTAGCCATTATTTCCATGAAAATCACACCGAATCAGGTTCGTGCAGGCAATGAATTCAATTTTGACCCCATCATGGAAGTAGGTAAATTATTTTTGGGCATTTTCATTACCATTTCACCTGTTTTGGCGATTTTACAAGCTGGCGAAAAAGGCGCATTTGCCAATTTAATCGCATTGGTACACAACAACGCAGGCGAACCGATTAACACGATGTATTTTTGGATGTCGGGTGTGTTGTCGGCATTTTTGGACAACGCACCGACTTATCTGGTATTTTTCAATATGGCAGGTGGCGATCCACACGAATTGATGCGTGGCAATTTATTCCACACTTTACTTGCTGTTTCAATGGGTTCGGTGTTTATGGGAGCATTGAGCTACATCGGTAACGCACCTAATTTCATGGTCAAAGCCATCGCCGAACAACGCAAAGTGAATATGCCCAGCTTTTTCGGTTATATGAAATGGTCGTTCGGAATTTTGGTACCGCTGTTTATTTTACATACGTTTATTTTTTTCGTGTTTCAATGGTTATAATAATCAAAGATTGGTCATAACCAATTAATTCATCATGCGAAAATATTTTCAGGCTGCCTTAATATTTGAATTAAGGCAGCCTGAAAATCATTTTTATAGTCAGAACACAATTAATGCACTGTAATAATTTGAATGGTATTGGTTGCACCCGACTCACGCATACGCAAGCCACTGGTAATAATGTATTGGTCGCCAGCCTTCAATACATCGCGTTCTACCAATAAATTTTCCACTTCTTGTAACGCAGTTTCGTGGTCGGTACTGGTCGCCAAATTCAACGGACGCACACCACGATACATTGCCATGCGACGTTGTGCTTTTTCACTTGGGGTCAGTGCGTAAATCGGAATCAAAATACCATAACGACTCACTTTAAATGCCGATGTGCCACTTTCAGTCAATGCCACAATCGCTTTGGCATTGGTTGTACGCGCCAAATGCACTGCTGCACTGGCAATCGCATTCAATGAATTGCCTTCTACCGCCACATCATCATCTTTCACGCCCACCAATGAATCTTGTTCTTTTTCAGCAGTCGCGCAAATCATGGCCATTTGACGAACCGTTTCAAATGGATACGCACCAATCGCCGTTTCAGCCGAACACATTACCGCATCAGTACCGTCCAACACCGCATTCGCCACGTCGCTCACTTCAGCGCGAGTAGGCACGGGATTGGTAATCATGCTTTCCATCATTTGCGTGGCGGTGATGCTAAAACGCCCCATTTCACGCGCACGGCGAATCATGCGTTTTTGCAAAGCAGGCACAGCCGCATTACCCACTTCCACTGCCAAATCGCCACGCGCCACCATGATGCCATCAGATGCTTCAATGATTTCGTCCAAATTTTCAATGGCCTCAATACGCTCAATTTTAGACACCAAACCTGGCTGCACGCTAATACCCAAAGCCGCGCATTCTTTGGCAACGGCTTCACGCGCCATGTGCATATCTGCCGCATTTTTCACAAAACTCACAGCCAAATAATCGCAACCAATTTTCACAGCAGTTTTCAAATCACAGAAATCTTTTTCGGTAAATGCACCAGCCGACAAGCCTCCCCCTTGTTTATTAATGCCTTTATTGGATTTTAAATAATGACTGTTGTTGGCAACGGTTAAAATTTCGCTGCCTGATACACTTTGCACCGTAACCGTTAACAAACCATCGTCCAGCAACAGGATATCGCCAGCTTTCACATCGTTTGGCAATTCACGATAATCCAAACCAATGCGCTCACGGCTGCCTTCACCGACCAAAGCCGCGTCAAACAACACTTTTTCACCAGTCGCAATGTCCACACCACCATTTAGTAATTTAGATACGCGAATTTTCGGACCTTGCAAATCCGCCATAATCGCTACTTCGCGTCCAGCTTGGCGAGCGGCTTCACGAACAATTTGCGCATTTTCTTCATGAAATTCGGGCGTACCATGGCTGAAATTGAAACGCACAACGTGCAAGCCGCCAACCGTAATCATGTCGCGTAACAAATCCACGTTGTTGCTACCTGGCCCTAAAGTTGCCACGATTTTGGTATTGTGGCGGATACGGGTTAAGTCTCGTTTTAAACTCATATTTTTGTCCTAATCTAAGTTGATTAATAAAATGTCGGGAAAATAATCTTGTAAGATTATAACGCAATTTAACTAAAATTCGTCTGATTTTCATCAAAAATGATACAATTATGAAAGATTATTACGAGAATATTTCAGGCAGCTTGCATGCTAGTAGCACTCCTAATTGGATTAGCGTGAAATTCAACGCAGCAGACGTGCTAAATGGGGCAAAAAGACATCGCGCTTGGCGATAAATACAGGTTCTTAAATACATCTAAAATCGTATTCAACTAATTAAAAATATTTTAAATCTGTATAGCCTGCCACATTCACTTCATAAACAAATTGTCAATAAACTTTGTGATTATTCTGCTTCGTTAATCCAAGCCATTTGAATGGCTTCCAAAACTTTCTCGCCACAGCGACTGGCATCATCATCAAAATCAGGCAATGCCATAATTAAATCACGCAATTGTGTGAAACGAACGGTTTTAGGGTTAATTTCGGGGTGATTATCGTAGAGTTCTTCGGCGATGCATTGTGTATCGGTCCATTTCATAATTAAGCTCCAAAAATGAGAAATTCAATTATTATACATTGAAAGGCTGCCTGAAAAAGCGCAAAATACCACACTTTCCAACCATTTTGAATTGAAGGAAAGCACATGACTCATCAACTTCATCCCCAAACTTTAGCCATTCGTGGCAGCAAAGAACAAACCGCCTACAACGAACACCAGCAAGCCTTATTTTTAACCAGCAGCTTTATGTTTGACAGTGCAGCAGATGGTGCAGCTATTTTTGCAAAACAAAAACAAGGTTTTACTTATTCACGCACGGCAAACCCAACCGTAACCACTTTCCAAAAACGCATCGCCCAATTGGAACAAGCTGAAGAAGGCATTGCCACAGGTACAGGCATGGCAGCGATTCAGGCAGCCTTATTGACCTTTTTGAGTGCAGGCGACCACTTAATCAGCAGCCGCAGTTTGTTTGGCACAACAGCTGGATTTATTACTGGGCATTTAATGCGCTTTGGTATTGAAGTAACATTTGTTTCACAAACTGATGTGTCTGAATGGGAAAAAGCCATTCGTCCCAATACCAAAATGTTGTTTTTGGAAACACCGTCCAATCCATTGTGCGAAGTGGGCGATTTGGAAAAGTTAGCCGAATTGGCACACAAAAACAATGCACTATTGGCAGTAGATAACGCGTTTTGTTCACCAGCTGTGCAGCAACCGTTAAAATTTGGTGTGGATTTGTCGGTACAATCTGCCACCAAAGCCATTGACGGACAAGGTCGCGTGTTAGGCGGTATTGTGTGTGGCAAAGCAGAATTAATTCAAAAAATTGCGTTGTATGTTAATTCTATGGGCTTGAGTTTATCGCCATTTAATGCGTGGATTTTATTAAGTGGCGTGGAAACCATGTTGCTGCGTGTGCGTGAACAAAATCAAGCAGCACTCAAAATCGCTCAATGGCTACAAAAACAACAGAAAATTCAAAAGGTTTATTATTCGGGGCTGCCTGAAAATCCACAAGTCGAATTGGTCAAAAAACAGCAAAGCGGTGGTGGTGCGGTGTTGGCATTTGAAGTAAAAGGCGGACAAGAAGCCGCTTGGCAACTCATTGACCAAGTTAAAATCTTCTCTAAAACTGCCAATTTTGGCGATGTACGCTCCACCATTACCCACCCATGGACAACCACTCACGGCAGAATGTCTCCTGAAGACAAATTAGCAGCAGGCATCACAGATGGCTTATTGCGTATCGCGATTGGTTTAGAATATGTTGATGATTTGATTTGGGATTTACAACAAGCGTTGGGCGAATAATCCCTTAAAATCATTCACTCATTTATTTTCAGGCAGCCTGATAATATATTGCAAGGCTGCCTAAACACACACATCATCTTAAAGGATAACTCATTATGTCAGAAGAAGAATTTGCGGCGATTGCATTTAAAGTTTGCATCACGGTTTTTGTGATTTTTTTGGGCTTTATTATTTGGAATTTGGGTAAAGAATCCAAAGCAGGAAAATTTGGCACGGCAATTTTGTTTTTGGTGCTGGGATTGGGGATTGCGGGGTTTTTATTTAAAAACGTGCTGATTAAATTAATGATGTAAAAATGATGTAAAATTTAGCCATCCATATTTTTAAGAAAGTACATTATGCAACGCGATTGCGCTTTAGATAGAGAAGGTTATCGCCCTAATGTTGGTATCATATTAATTAATAAAGAAAATAAAGTATTTTGGGGCAAGCGCGTGCGCGAACAATCGTGGCAATTCCCACAGGGAGGCATCAAACCCAGCGAAAGCCCCGAAACTGCTATGTTTCGTGAATTGTTTGAAGAAGTTGGTTTATTGCCCGAACACGTCAAAATTTTGGGACGGACACGCGATTGGTTGCGTTACGATGTGCCAACGCATTGGGTCAAACGCGAATGGCGCGGCGCGTATCGCGGACAAAAGCAAATTTGGTTTTTGTTACGACTGGTGGGGCGTGATAACGATGTGTTTTTACGCGCCACGCAACAGCCCGAATTTGATGCATGGCGATGGACAGACTATTGGTATCCAATTGACGAAGTGATTGAATTTAAAAAAATAGTTTATGAACGCGCTTTAACCGAATTGTCGCGTTTCATTCCCAACATGGAAAGCATGGGCGAATATTTGGGACGCATTTTGGAAGAACGTAAAACGCATCATAAATCTATTTAAATCAAAAAGTTATTTAATTTTCAGGCAGCCTGAAATTATTTTTTTATAATGACAGTCTTTCTAAGCCAACTGATGGTCGCCGTTTGTTACTACCTACAATTAAGAACCTGTGTTCATAATCTTAATAGTTTGCTTTTATCGCTACTCTTACGAACACAGGTTCTAAAAAATATGAAAGAATAAGTTAAATGAAAATAGCTACTTGGAATGTAAATTCACTCAATGTTCGTCAGCCGCAAGTGATGGAATGGCTGATGAATGAGCAACCCGATGTGTTGGCTTTACAAGAATTAAAATTGGAGCAAGATAAATTTCCCCTTGCCGCGCTGCAAATGATGGGTTGGAATGCAGTGTGGTCGGGGCAGAAAACGTATAACGGCGTTGCGTTGATTAGTCGTCATGAATTGACCGATGTGCAAACTGGATTGCCTCAAATGCCCAATGACCCACAACGTCGCGTGATTGTGGCAACTGTGAATGGTGTGCGCGTGATAAATGTGTATTGCGTGAATGGAGAAGCATTGGACAGCCCAAAATTTGCATATAAACGCGAGTGGTTTGCTGCGCTAACCCATTTCGTGCGAGATGAATTAGCGCGTTATGCGGATTTGGTGTTGTTGGGTGATTTTAATATTGCGCCCACTGATGAAGATGTGTACGACCCGAAAAAATGGCATGAACAAATTCATTGTTCCAGTGAAGAGCGCAGTTGGTTTAAAAATTTGTTGGATTTGGGTTTAACCGATGGTTTACGTCATGCGAATCCAATTGGCAAATTTTATACTTGGTGGGATTATCGTGGTGCGATGTTTGAAAAAGGGCTGGGGTTGCGGATTGACCATATTTTGGTCTCAGATAATTTGATTGACAAACTTCAACAAGTTGTGGTGGACACCCACACCCGTGCTAACGAACGTCCCAGCGATCATGCACCAGTGCATGCCGATTTCCAAATTTAACAAAATCTTTAGAACCTGTATTCACAGCCATTCGTACCAACTGGGACAAAAATCCATTTCATGTTGGCTATGAATACAGGTTCTTAAATATTTTGTGAATTTATTTTTCAGGCTGCCTGAAAAACGGTAAAATTAACGGAGCAATTCTCAGGCAGCCTGAAAAACCAAAATTCATCTCTAGGAATCCCACTATGGAACAAAACAACGAAATCATTCACATCCATCCACACGATTTACCTTTGCATTGTGCTGGTGCACAAACCGAAAAATGGAACGGACATCCACGCGTATTTTTACCAATCCAATCCAATAGCCAAATTGAATGCCCTTATTGTGGAACAATGTACCAATTGGACGGCGAAGCCAAAGGACACCACTAATGGCAAATCCACAAGTTACCCCTATTGACCGCCCTAAATTGACCCTACCCAATAGCGCAGATAAGTTGTTGCTGCATTCTTGTTGTGCGCCGTGTTCGGGCGAAGTGATGGAAGCGTTGCTGGCAAGTAATATTGATTACACAGTATTTTTTTACAATCCGAATATCCACCCATTAAAAGAATACGAAATTCGCAAAAACGAAAACATCAAATTCGCTGAACAACATGGTGTTCCATTTATTGACGCAGATTATGACGTAGACAACTGGTTTGAACGCGCCAAAGGCATGGAATATGAACCCGAGCGCGGTATTCGTTGTACGATGTGTTTTGATATGCGATTTGAACGCACGGCGTTGTATGCGCATGAAAATGATTTTCCTGTGATTACCAGCAGCTTGGGCATTTCACGTTGGAAAGATATGAACCAAATCAACGGTTGCGGACACCGCGCTGCCGAAAAATACCCGAATATAACTTATTGGGATTTTAATTGGCGTAAAGGTGGCGGTTCGGCGCGTATGATTGAAATCAGCAAACGCGAGCATTTTTATCAGCAAGAATATTGTGGTTGCGTGTATTCATTACGTGATACCAATGCTTGGCGACGCGAAAAAGGGCGTGATGCGATTAAAATTGGTGTGAAATACTATGGCGATGAAGAAGAATAATCCATAATTCATCAGGCAGCCTGAAAGGTGAATTTTCAGGCTGCCTGATTTGTTATTTAACGTAAGTCAAATAATGTTCATAGTCGGGATTGCGACCTTGCACAATGTCAAAGAAACGTTGTTGCAATTCGGTGGTTAATTCGCCACGTGCGCCGATACCAATTTGACGGTTATCAATTTCGCGGATTGGGGTAACTTCGGCGGCCGTTCCTGTGAAAAAGACTTCGTCAGCGACATACAATTCATCACGCGTGATGCGTTTTTCTACGACTTCCACGCCTAATTTTTTGGCAATTTCAATGATGGTACGGCGCGTGATGCCATCTAAAGCCACATCTAATGCGGGTGTGAATAATTTGCCACGCGATACAACAAAGATGTTTTCGCCCGAACCTTCTGCAACATAACCTGTTGAATCTAATAAAATAGCCTCATCATAGCCATCGTGATGGGCTTCGGTGTTTGCTAAGATAGAATTCATATAATTGCCACTGGCTTTGGCTTTAATCATGGTGATGTTTGGGTGATGGCGCGAGAAACTGCTGATTTTACAGCGAATCCCTTGTTTCAGGGCTTCTTCACCCAGATACGCTCCCCAAGCCCACGCTGCCACAATGACTTGAACATCATCGGATTGTGGTGCAATACCTAATTTGTTTGAGCCATAAAATGCAATGGGACGAAAATAGCAAGATTTCAGTTCATTGGCTTTGACCACGTCAATATGTGCTTGATTAATTTCATCTTTGCTAAATGGGATATTCATACCAAAAATTTTGGCAGAATCAAATAAGCGGTTTGTGTGATCTTGCAGGCGGAAAACAGCTGTACCTTTAGGTGTTTCATAGGCGCGGACGCCTTCAAATACAGATAAACCATAATGTAATGAATGTGTTAATGTGTGTGTTTTGGAATCGCGCCATTCTACTAGTTTACCGTTGTGCCAAATTTTGCCATCGCGGTCGTCCATTGTGAGTGCCATGTGTTGCTTCCTTCTGTATATAGGATTGGGATTGAGAGAAAATTTTTCAGGCTGCCTGAAAACCCATTTTGTATCAAAACAACAAAAATCAGCCCCAAATTATACACTTTGAACGTGATTAAACAAGCGCAACCGTATCAAAAAACGCCCAAATCGTTTACACTATCGCCATTTTTTTATTTCACTAAATGAAGGTTTGAATTATGAAATTGATGAAAATTATTTCTTGGATTATCAAAGGTGTGATTTTGTTGTTGCTGTTGATTGTGGCATTTTTAAACACGCAAAACGTGCAATTTACTTATTTGCCAGAACAATCTACCCAGTTGCCATTGATTGTGATTGTGTTTGGTGGATTTGTGGTGGGTGCGGTGTTTGGTTTGTTTGCGATGTTTGGACGCTTACTGCGTTTACGTAGTGAAAACAATCGATTGCGTAACGAGGTGCAAAAATCAGCACGTTTGACAACCGAAGCCATCAGCGCACCTGTAGCCAAACCCGCTGTTTCAAATAATAAAGTTACAAAATAATCAATAAGTTGATTTTCAGGCTGTTTTTAATATGGTGAAATAATATTCCACTGTATATTTGGGCAGCCTGAAAAATTTAGGATATTTTTATGGATATGGATATTTGGTGGTTGCTCGTGCCGATTGCGTTGCTGCCGATTTTTTTTGCCATGGGCTGGTTTGCGGCGCGTGTGGACATGAAAACCGTGTTAAAACAAGCCAAAACCATACCAAGCGGTTTTTACAACAGTTTGGACGCTTTGGTTGACAAAAATACAGGCAAGGCAGCGCGAAATCTCGCCGAAGTCATTGACCAACAACAGGGTTCTTACGATTTGAATTTGACTTTGGGTAAATTGTATCGTCAGCGTGGCGAGAACGATAAAGCCATTGCCATGCACAAAACGTTGTTAAATTCGCCTGATACGGTCGGTGAGAAACATGAACGCGTGCTGTATGAATTGGGTTTGAATTATCAAAGTGCAGGTTTGGTGGACAGAGCCGAACAAATTTTCATTGAATTACAAAAAGGTAACATGGCAAAACAAGCCAATGAGGTGTTACTCAATATTTATCAACAAGACCGTGATTGGGAAAAAGCCATTGCCACAGCACAATTATTGTCGCACGACAATCAAACATATCAATTTGAAATTGCACAATTTTATTGTGAAATGGCGCAGGCTGTATTGTTTCAATCTCATTTTGATGAGGCGCGAGAATACGTTCAGGCTGCCTTAAATGCCAACCCAAAATGCACACGCGCTAATATGATTTTGGGCGATATTGAACAAAAACAAGGTAATTTTGGTGCAGCTATTGCGGCATATTCTGCCATTGAAAAGCAAAATCATGCTTATTTAAGCATGGTGGGTGAGCGTTTATACGATGCCTATGACGCGATGAGTAAACCCGAAGATGGCTTGAATGTGTTGATTGGTTATGCCAAAACGTTTCCTGCTTTGGATTTGATTAACGTCATTTATGAAAAATCGCTGTTGCTGCACGGCGAAGAAAAAGCCAATCAAATCGCGGTGGAATTGGTACGCCTCAAGCCTGATTTGAATGGTATGTATCGTTTATTGGGCTTGCAGATGTCGGATTTGAATCCGCAATGGAAAGCCGATGCGGACATGATGCGTGGTGTGATGGGGCGTCAATTGCAGAAATCATGGATGTTTCGTTGTAGAAATTGTCATTTTAAATCACAGGTTTATTTTTGGCATTGTCCTGCGTGTAATAAATGGGAAACGTTTACACCTAATAAAATTGAGGTGTGATTGTTTCAGGCAGCCTGTAAAGATGGTTGATTATTTGAAAGGGGACATGGCGTATCGCCGCCATACCCACTCTTGTGCGTTTCACGTTGGTTTGTAAGATTTTTATTTTTGGGTTGCCTAAAGATTGAGAAACAGGCGTATAATTGTTTTGAATAACACAAAAAATATTAAAATTACATGGAACACAAATTATGGCTGAACAACCGAATTCAAATAATTTGCCCAAAGAGCAAGTGATTCAATTGTATAAAAAAGCTGAGCGCATTCATCCGAAAAAAGCCACAGGCAAATATGCGAACTTACGTATTTTAATGATTCTTGTGACGCAATTATTTTTCTATGGGATGCCGTGGTTGATGTGGGATGACCGTCAGGCGGTGTGGTTTGATTTGGCGGGGCGGCATTTTTATATTTTTGGTTTGGTGTTGATGGCAAATGATTTATTGTTGTTGACTGGTTTACTGGTGATTTCGGCGTTTGGTTTGTTTTGGTGGACAACCATTGCTGGGCGTTTGTGGTGCGGTTACGCGTGTCCGCAGACGGTTTACACCGAAATCATGTTGTGGATTGACCACTTGGTTGAAGGCGACCGCAACAAACGCATGAAATTAGATAAAGAACCATGGAATGCGCGAAAAATTCGCATCAAATTGACCAAATATTTGCTGATTTTTGTTGTGGCGGCTTGGACAGGGATTACGTTTGCAGGTTGGTTTGTGCCGATTCGTGAGTTTGTGCCTGCCATTTTTCATGGCACGGCTGGGGCAGGTTCATTTGGAGTGGCAGCATTTTATGGTTTTGTAACGTGGTTATTTGGTCATATTATGCGTGGGCAAGTGTGTTTTTATATGTGTCCGTATGCGCGTTTCCAAAGTGCGATGTTTGACCACGATACATTGGTCATTTCGTATGATACCGAACGCGGTGAACCACGCGGTGCACGTAAAAAAAATGTTTCGCGCGAAGAAACACCGTTGGGAGATTGCATTAATTGTACGATGTGTGTGCAAGTTTGTCCGACTGGGATTGATATTCGTGATGGCTTGCAGTATCAATGTATTGGTTGCGCGGCGTGTATTGATGCTTGTAATGAAGTAATGGATAAAATGAATTATCCACGCGGTTTGATTCGTTACACCACTGAAGCTGTGTTGAACAAAGAATATACCGACGCGCAAATCAAAAAACGCTTATTACGCCCGAAAGTGGTATGGTATGGTGGTTTGTTGATGTTGGCGTTGATTGGTTTGCTGACGTTTGGTTTCACGCGGGATACGTTGAATGTGGACATCATGAAAGACCGTGCCGCAATGGCGCGTACCAATCAAGATGGTTTGCTGGAAAATACCTACCGTTTGCGTTTGACCAATGCCAGTGAAAAAACACAAATGGTTAAATTGGAAGTATCAGGATTTAAAGATATTCGCTTAACTGGGCAGCCTGAAAATGGCGTGCGTGTGAAAGGTGGCGGTAGTGAGATGGTTATTGTGCAAGTTGCCACGCAGCCTGAATACGCGCGTAAAGGCAGTCATCCGATTGTTTTTACTTTCCATTACGCGCCTGAAAACGAACCCAATAGAGTTCGCGATTTGCGTGAAAAAGCCAGCTTTATTGGCGAATAATTTATTATTTTATTCACTTTTCAGGCTGCCTATTTTTCAGGCAGCCTGAAACATTGGTTACAATGGACATTCCCATGCAAGAAAATTTAAATTCATCAAAAAAATACGATGACAACGCCCCATTTTACCGCCAACCAATTTTTTGGATGTTAATGAGTGGACCGATTATTGTGATTATTGCGGCGTTTGCCAGCTTTGGATTAGCAAAAAGCCATGCGCAAGATATGGTTACAGATGATTATTACAAAGATGGTAAGCATATTAATTTGCAATTGGATCGCGATCAACACGCGATTGACCGTGATATTTCCGCGCAAATCATGTTCAATCCCGAAAATACCGCCGCCAAAGTGTTCATTAATGGAAAATTTGAGCCCAAAGATGGGGTAAATTTGTTGTTGATGCACCCATCTCGTCAAACTGAAGACAGAAAAATTGTATTGCAAGCACTTGGTGAGCATGAGTTCAATGCCACATTTGATGCCTTGCCAAAAGCCGTGCATTGGTATGTACGGCTGGAAGATGGTAAAGGCGTGTGGCGCATTGAGCAAAAGTGGCTGCCCAGTCAAGGTAATGCTTTGATGATAAAAGCCAGTCTGCCGACAAACAGCAGTGCATTAGCTCCCACGCCTTAAGCATTGTTTTTTGAATTGTTCACACATTATTTATCAAGCAAATTGCATAAATTTGATTTAAATCAATATTTGTTTTTTTAAATAAACTATAATCGCAATCTATAAATTTTAAGCCGTAGCATGCTATGCGATTAAAGTTTCCTCTTGATGTGTGTGTGTTTGGGTGTGGATTTGTTCCACACCTTTTTTTTATCGTGAATTAGAATGGACATTGACAACACTGTACTAATTTGAATTTAAAGCACTATAATTAAAATTTGACATGATAAAGCTCAAAGGCTATTTTCAAGAAAATACAATTTATCATTAGCGCCTTTGCTATAATTCACACCAATTCCATTTTTCAAAATATTATTCTTATGAAACTGTTCCAACGTATTTTTGCCACATTTTGCATGGTGATTATTTGTGCCATTTTTGTGGCGAGTTTTTCGTTTTGGGTGGTGCAAAACCAACTGGCGGAAAATCAATCCAAACATCAACGTGAGTTAGAAATTAATCTGTTACATGATGTGGTCAATTCGCTGACTTCGGGCGGTGAATTGTCGGTACGCAATCGCTTGGAACAAAAAGACCCCATTACACAAAATATTTTTGTGATTGCAGGCGATGCCAAACAAGATATTCTCAATCGGCGAATTGATAATGAAGAAATTGAACATGCTTATGATTTTGCATTAAAAAACCCTAATTCAAAGCTAGCATCTATCCGTTATGACCCATTTGGCGAAGAATATTTGTTTTTTATCCGCCATTTTGACCGCACCAAAATAGAACGTATGCCCAGCCCCTTGTTGATTCCAGGGTTGCCACTTGCGCCGATTTGGCATGAATTTATTATTTTAACTTCGTTGATTTTTATCGGTTTATTATTAGCATATTTGTTGGCCAGCAACATCACGCAGCCCATTCGCATTTTGGAAAATGGCATCAATCGTTTGGCGGCGGGCGAATTAGATGCGCGGGTGTCGCAACAATTGGACGATCGCAAAGATGAATTAGCCAATTTAGGCATTCAATTTGACCGCATGGCAGAACAATTGCAAAAATTGGTAGAAAAAGAACGCCATTTGTTGCACCACGTTTCGCATGAAATGCGTTCGCCATTGGCACGAATTCAAGCGATTGTCGGCTTATTGCAGGCACGCCCCGATAAACAAACCGAATACATTTCGCGTTTGGAGTCCGAATTAACACGCATGGATAATTTAGTGGGTGAATTGCTGACGTTGTCGCGTTTGGAAACAGCTAATATCCCCATGGAAAAAGAAAATTTACAAATTGTGCCATTCTTAAAACAAATTGTAGAAGACAGCCAAACCGTTGCTGAAAAGAAAAAACACACCATTTCGTTAGAAGTAAAAAATATTGACAAAAATGCCCGACTGGAAGCCAACGAAAGCTATTTATATCGCGCTTTTGATAACGTGATTCGTAACGCCATGAATTACAGCCCCGAAGGCAGCACGATTAAAGTGAAAATGTACGAAGACCGCAAAAACTTGCACATTGAAATCGTGGATAACGGCAATGGCATCAAAGAAGAACAGTTGCCACACATTTTTACCGCATTTTATCGCGCCGACAGCAGCGCAAATACAACAGGAACAGGCTTGGGTTTGGCATTAACCAAACACATTATTGAACAACACAACGGCAAAATCATCGCGCAAAATATTCAACCCAATGGATTGAAAATGCACTTTATTTTGCCACACACCACCAAACCCGAAAAACCAGCACGCCCCAAAACCAAAAACCCAAAATTAGACAATACACCAAACAAAAAATCTTAGAGCATATGTTCGTCAATATTCAGGCTGCCTGAAAATCATTTGCAGGCAGCCTGAAAGATTTTTTTGTTAAAATACCCCCATCATTTTTTAAATAGAAATGTGAATATGACTGCTTATCAAGTTCTTGCGCGTAAATGGCGACCCAAAACATTTGCCGATTTAGTCGGACA
Source organism: Simonsiella muelleri ATCC 29453 (assembly GCF_002951835.1). Lineage (GTDB taxonomy): Bacteria > Pseudomonadota > Gammaproteobacteria > Burkholderiales > Neisseriaceae > Simonsiella > Simonsiella muelleri. The sequence goes on from NZ_CP019448.1 coordinate 1,872,248, forward strand.
ACAACACGTTGTTAAAGCATTACAAAATGCGTTAGATAAAGGGCGTTTGCATCATGCGTATTTATTGACGGGAACACGTGGCGTTGGCAAAACCACCATCGCCCGCATTCTCGCCAAAAGTCTCAATTGCGAAAACGCACAACACGGCGAACCTTGTGGCGTGTGTCAATCGTGCCGCGATATTGATGCTGGACGATTTGTGGATTTACTGGAAATTGACGCCGCGTCCAACACGGGCATTGATAATATTCGTGAAGTACTGGAAAACGCTCAATACGCGCCAACAGTCGGAAAATACAAGGTTTATATTATTGACGAAGTGCATATGCTGTCCAAATCCGCGTTCAATGCCATGCTCAAAACACTGGAAGAACCACCCGAACACGTCAAATTTATTCTCGCCACCACCGACCCACATAAAGTACCCATTACGGTATTAAGTCGTTGTTTGCAATTTGTTTTGCGCAATTTGACACCACAGCAAGTTACCGCGCATCTCACTCACGTCCTGAAAACCGAACAGATTGTGTATGAACCCAATGCATTGGCGTTATTGGGATATGCGGCGCAAGGTTCTATGCGCGATGCGTTGAGTTTGCTTGACCAAGCGATTGCGATGGGTTCAGGCAGCGTGCAAGAGCGTGACGTGCGAGAGATGATTGGCGCAGTAGATAAACGCTATCTTTATGAATTATTAACTTTTTTAATGGAACAAGATGGCGAAAATCTCATCAAAAAAGCGCAAGAAATGGCAAGTAATGCAATCGGATTTGATGGTGTATTGAATGATTTGGCAATGTTGTTGCAACGTTTAGCGTTAATTAAAACCGTGCCAACCGCCATCTCCACCGATGACCCAGAATACGAATATTTGTTGCAATTGGCGAATTATTTTAGTGATGAACAAATTCAGTTGTATTATCAATGTGCGATTCACGGAAAACAAGATTTGTCGCTTGCACCAGATGAATACGCGGGTTTTGTGATGACGTTGTTGCGAATGTTGGCATTTGCACCGTTTACCGCCAAAAATACGCCCATCAACAGCAAAATTGAAGGCACACAACTGCATTCTCATGAAGAAAATTCATTTGTAACAAAGCCCACGCTGCCTGAAAAATACGAAAAATCAACGGCCGAATTTTCAGGCAGCCTGAAAACCCACACGCCAACCATCAGAGAATTTCAACCCCAAGAGTTACCGCCACCTCATCCTGCCGAAATAAAACGCGAATTCATTAAACCCACTGATTCTCATCAAGAAAAAATCGTTGATGATGCAGATACGCCACCTTGGAGCGATGATGTTTTCAGCCAGCCTAAAACGAAATTGCCACCACAATTGAGCCCTCTTGAAGAAATAAATCATGTTAAATATCATGATGATATTCCGTTTGAGCAGCTATCTACTACGCCGCCCACAAATGAATTAAATGAATTAACCGAAATCAATACCCAATCAAACGAACCACCACAACCGCCTCATCATGCACCCATGCCCGAATTAAAGCGTGAAAATTGGTTGGAAATTGTGGCGAGAATCGGACATCAAGTGGCGGCAGCACAAATGATTTTGCATCATTTGGCTTGGGTGAATTATGCTGATGGCGTACTGGAACTGGCTTTGATGCAAGATAAAACGCGTGGCACAGTCAAAAAAGAATATTTTGACCGCATCGCGTCGACCTTGTCAGCGAATTACAACACGCCCATCAAGGTGCAAACACAAAATTGGCAAGATGGCATGAACTGGGAAACACCAGCCATGTACCGCGACCGCATCGCCCAAGACAAACATGAACGCGCCAAACAAGCTTTATTAAATGATGCTGTGGTGCAACAATTAATGTCGGCATTAGATGCGCAATTGATAGAAAAAGAGATTGAATTAAAAGAGTAAAAAAATTTTTCAGGCTGCCTGAATAATCAAGGTAGCCTGAATATTTTAGGACAACAAACCGTGTTGAATTAATTTCTTGCGTAATGTATTGCGATTTAAACCCAACATAAGTGCTGCTTTACATTGATTGCCATCGCATTCTTGCATAATGCGTTGTAAAAGTGGTTTTTCTACTTGAAACAACACCATATCATATACACCGCAAGCGGTTTGACCGTCTAAATCTTGAAAATATTGATTCAGATTTTGTGTGATGCATTCGGCAATATCAGGAACAGTTTGCATGATAATAATAAATAAAATAACTTGGACACGTATTTTAGCTTTTTTCAGGCAACCTGAAAAGGACTCACGCCCCACAAACTCAATTAACCAATTACGGTGTGGTTAATTAAAATACTACTTGCCCGCTCCCTTATGCACTGGATGTACACAGCGGTCGCCTTATCCTATTTTTATTTTAAAAAACCAAAAAAACAGCTAGTTACAAAAATATGTAAATAGCTGTTGATAATCAATATCCGTCTTTTGTCGCCATCACAAGCTTCCCTGTATTCGTAAAAATTTTCAATAAAATCAAGTTATCAATCTTATGAACACAGGTTCTAAGTTTTTTCAAAGGTTACAGGCTACTAATTAATGAATAGATTAATTTTTCACAAATAAATAACCCAAACCACGCACCGTTTGAATTAACGATGGATCGCCCAGTTTGTGGCGAATGCTGGAAATATGCACATCAATGCTGCGGTCAAATTTGGCTAATTTGCGGTCAAGTGCTTCTAATGACAAGGTTTCTTTGCTGACTACTTGTCCAGCGTGGCGCATCAAGGCTTCCAATAAATTAAATTCGGTGCTGGTCAATTCCAACGGTGTATCGCCGATAGACGCTTGGCGTTTGGCGGGATACAACGTTACATTGCTCACTGACAAGCTGTTGGCAGCATTGTTGCTATCGCCGTTGTTGTGTTGGGCGCGGCGCAAAATAGCATTGATACGCGCCAATAATTCACGTGGTTGGCAAGGTTTGGGGACGTAGTCATCTGCGCCCATTTCCAAGCCAATGATGCGGTCAATGTCATCGCCTTTGGCAGTTAGCATAATGATGGGGATTTTGCTTTGGGCGCGGACAGTTTTCAGCACGTCCAAACCACCCATTTTCGGCATCATCGAATCCAAAATCACCACATCATATGAATTGCCACTGTGCAAAATTTCTTTTACACCGCTTTCGCCATCGGGCATACGGTTCACTTCTAGCCCTTCAGCGGTTAAATATTCGGCAAGCAATTCGGTTAAGGTATCGTCATCATCTACAAGTAATACGCGACTCATATTCTTTCCTTTATATTAAATTTATTTTTAAGGCAGCCTGAAAAATTTGTTAAATCAAATTACTGGGCTATCTTAACAGTTCTGTCTTTACATTTGTAGTGGGTAATGGGCTGTTTTTGCGCGTTTTTGCACTTGCGAATTTGTCTTTACAATTTAATTATTTGAATCTAATTGATTATTTTGTTTTTTTTAATCTTCGGTTCACTGGGTAAGGCTTCGGCACAAATGGGGGCTTTTTTCGGGTCGGCGTGGCGATAAGCTTCGCATTCTTCGGTAAATTGTTGACGCAAACCCGTGTAATACGGCGACAACATGATTTCATTACCATAAACGTGCATTTGGTGCGGATAATAACGGTAGGTTTGGTGTAACCAGTGTTTGGCTTCTGCTACTTTGCCTTGTCTGTACAGGATTAAGCCGTTTTTGTAGGCGTGGGCATAGGGACGAAAACCAATGGATTTTTGCGCCAAATTTGCCCACTGCGGCAATGTTTCGCTATTGATTTGGGTGTAATTAATTAACGTGATGTCAGCGTAATGCGCGAGCATCGGTTCGGTGCGGCTGGTGTGCAATAATTGCATGATTTCTTGTGTGCGTTCAGAAGTGGTGTTGTTTTTCTTATTGGCGGCGACTAATTCATTGTATGCAAAACCCAAACGCGTTATCCCAAAAATCATCGCCAACGCCAGCAAAGCCACGCTTATTGCCCATTTATTATTGGATAAACGGTTTTTCAGGCTGCCTGAAACAAATTCGGACACATTGGGTAAACCCGTTGTCATCAACATCGGAAACAACGCAAATACCGTCAAAAAATAAATATACCAAAGCGGATATTCCAAAAAACTATGTGTTAGCGACACCGTCATCAATGCCAATAACAACAAATTCGGTGCGTTACGCATTTTCAGGCAGCCTGAAATCACCCATGCCAATCCACCCAATATCAACAAAGTTCCCACCAAACCCATCTCCGCCAACAGATTCAAAAATGAATTGTGGCTGTGTGTGAACAATACATTTGGGTCGTATAAACGAAAGGCTTTAGGATAAATATGCTCGTCCAACAAAAAACTTTGCACAGGATAACTGCCCCAACCGTAGCCCCACACAGGTGCGGTTTGGAATACCGCCCATGCTTTTTTCCATTCGTAACTGCGTCCACTGCCTTCGTGTGAATGTTCACCTAGTCGGGCTATGCCGTTGTCCAAATGCGTGGGGGCATCGCTGAATATTTGCAAAATCGGTTCAAGCGCAAATTGGAACACAATCACGCCAGCCGCCGCCAACACCAAACCCATTACCACCCGATTCGCTGATTTTCCCGCCAACACGCGCCAAATTGGCAACAAAATCGCCATCGCCAAAACATACGCAATCAAAGCGCGAGACGTGATAATCCCCGTTGTTGCTGTCAAATACACAATAATTGGCACAAATAACCACACCGCCATGCGTTTCACGCCCCACAAATAGCCAGCCGACAAAATCCCCCACATCATAAAATGCCCAAGATGGTTGTATTGTCCGAGTTGACCTTCCACTATATTCGGACGATACATCAGGTAGCCTGAAAACGCCGCCGCTTTGCCCGAATATTGCAGCCACGCCACCACACCTTGCAAACACGCACCCAGTACCAATACCCACGCCAATATCGATACCACGCGTTCTTGTCCCACACGCAACACCCAACCCCGACACGCCCACCCCACTAGGGCATACACCACAAACGTCCATGCCACCATATCACTCAAGCCGATATATGGTAACTTCATGATACGTGCTTGCATCGCCCAAAAAATCGCCAGCACAATGAAATAAATGCTGGCAGGCGGACAATTTTGTTTCAGGCTGCCTGAAAACCCAGACGCGTTGCCCCAAAACATCACCACACTCATCAACACAAAAATCAATGCAAATAACAGCGAACCAGCTTCCAAATAAAAGCTACTGAGCATACCTACGCGCCAAATGGAAAAAAATGGGATTAAAATCAACGCAAACCCCACCCAAAGTGGCAACACATTCCACGAAAACAAACGATTATTCACAATCAAATCACTTTAAAAATAAAATTAATCCAATTATTAGAAATTTTTTTCAGGCTGCCTGAAAAAGATGGGCAGCCTGAAAAAATCTTCATACGTGCGCGGTAAATACATCGCTGAAAAATGCGTTTTCAGGCAGCCGAGTTTGTGCGACCAACATTTGACGACTGCTGTGAATCATGTCAGGCGAGCCACACGCATACACTTCATGCCCAGATAAATCTGCATAATCGCGTAACACATACTCCGTGATATAACCTGTTGCACCCGACCAATCTGCGTCAGGGCGCGATAAAACGGGGGTGTATTTTGCGTTGGGCAATGCCGCCAACAATTGTCGCAACGCTGTTTCATCGTACAAACCAGCTGCCACACGCGTGCCGTGATAAACATGAACCACACGTTCAGGCTGCGTGTCTGCCAATTGCATCAAAATAGATTTGATGGGTGCAAAACCCGTTCCTGTTGCCAATAAAATTAAGGGTTTGTCCGCTGATTCATCATTCAAATAAAACGAACCCAATGGCCCACGCAAACGCATAATCGCGCCACTTTTCAGGCTGCCTGAAAATAATTGTGGCGAAAACAAACCGCCTTCACGCAAACGCACATGAAATTCCAAAGTAGCCTTTTGGCTGGGTGCATTGGCAATCGAATAGCTGCGCGAACCGTCTTTGAGCAAAATTTCCATGTATTGCCCTGCATAAAATTGGAATGGCGGTGATTTAGGTAAAGCCACTGTCAAAACAGCAACATCACCACGAATATCCACATTAGCGACTCGCGCAGGCAATGTACGAATCGCAATGGCTTTTGCGCCCGCGTAGGAGGGCATATCCACGGTTACATCGCCATCGGCTTGCGAGCAACACAGCAAGATTTTGCCTGCTGCGATTTCATCTTGATTTAACACATAATCGTCATATTCGCCGCTTTGCACCACGCTGCCTGAAACCAAAGTCGCCACACAACTGCCACATACGCCACTTTGACAAGAGTGTGGCAAATTGATGCCATGGCGAATGGCGGCAGATAAGATGGTTTCATTTTCTTGAGAGGAAAATTGGGTTTGGCTGGGGGATACGATAATTTGGGACATGATGAAATAGTAGATAGTAAAAGAAAGAAAGAAAGCGATTTTAACAAATTTCAGGCAGCCTGAAAAAAATTGTCTTGAGATGGGAAAAGCATGGCGTATCGCCGCCATACCCACTCTGTGTGCGCTCTCTATATTGTTTGGCAAGATTTCCATTTTCAGGCTGCCTGATTTTAGAACCCGTTTTCCTAAGATTGATAACTTGATTTTCAAACTATTAAGATTACGAACAGCAGGTTCTTAATAATCGCGCCACCAAAATTCATATTCAGATGAATACGTTTGCAAAAATGCGGATAATTTATCTAATTGTGCGTTTGGATTGTCAATCTGATTGAATTGTTTGCGAAAATCTGCGCTATGAGGCACACGCGCTAAATACCAGCCGATGTGTTTACGCGCAATCCGTACACCACCGACATCGCCATAAAAATCGTGCATTGCTGCCAAATGCGCCAAAATCACATCACAGGCAGCCTGAAAGCGCATTTTTTCAGGTAATTCATGATGTTGTAAAAAGTATTGAATATCCGCAAACAACCAAGGTTGTCCTTGTGCGCCACGCCCAATCATGATGCCATCTGCGCCTGTTTGTTGCAAAACTTGGACAGCTTTTTGCGGTGAAGTGATGTCGCCATTTGCCCAAATTGGTAAATTAACGGATTGTTTTATTTCAGCAATTAAATCATATTGCGCTTCACCATTATACATTTGCGTGCGTGTACGTCCGTGAATGGCAAGCGCGGCAATGCCTGCTTGTTCTGCTATTTTTGCGATTGTGGAAATATTTTTGTGTTCATCGTTCCAGCCCAAGCGTGTTTTCAGTGTAACGGGAATCGGTACGGCTTTTACCACTGTGTTTAAAATTTCTTCCACCAATGGCTCATTTTGCAGCAATGCGCTGCCAGCCAGAAACCTTTGCAAAACCCCAAAAAATCCGCTAAATTTCTGTTACCAAGAATTTAGAGGATTTTTCCATGTCCAGCTTTTTCTATCACACCGCCCAAACCCTACTTAACCAATACACAGACCGTTTCCCATTACTTAAAATTACCCAACTTCTGGATTGGCAAGCCATTGAACAAACGCTCGCCAACCATAAAGTAAACTATGTATGCAATAACGGCGGTCGTCCTGCCTATCCGTTACTACCGATGTTCCGCGCCATTTTGCTCGGACAATGGCACAGTTTGTCTGACCCAGAATTGGAACGCAGTTTGGTTACGCGTTTAGATTTCATCATTTTTTGCCAATTTCCAGATGAAATGAATCTACCCGACCACAGCACACTCAACCGCTTTCGTAATTGGTTGATTAAAGAAGGTTTGGCAGACGAACTTTATCAACAAATCAACCAACAACTGGCCCACAATCAACTCAAAGTAGAAAAAGCGCAAACGGCGATTGTGGACGCGACCATTATTCAAACTGCAGGTGGAAAACTTAAAAAATCCATTGAAATCAATGAGAACGAAGAAGTGATCCAAACCCCCGCCAGTAAAGACAAAGACGCAAGATGGACAATCAAAAGCAAGCATTGGTATTTGGGCTACAAACTTCATGCACGTACCGATGAAGAGGGGTTTCACGTTACGCTAGCGAATGCATCTGATGTGAACAATTTAGAAACCGTGTTGGACAAGGTTGAACAGGGTGTCAAAGTGTACGCGGATAAAGGTTACGACAGTCAATCCAATCGCGAATTTTTGGATAAAAATCAATTAGTAGACGGTATTATGCGTAAAGCACATCGCAAGAAACCTTTGATGCGTGAAGATATTGAGCGCAATAAGGAGTTGGCGAAAATCCGTTATCGTGTAGAACAGAGTTTTGCCATTTTGCATCGCATATTTAGATGTAAGCGTGCGAGTTATTTTGGGCTAGAAAAGGTCAAAGGGCAAATGGGTTTGAAAGTGATTTGTTTGAATTTGCTCAAAGCGGCAAACAAGTTAAGGCTTGTTGCGCCGATTGCTGCCTGAAAGGGCATAAGGCAGCCTGAAAATGGGCTGTTATAGTGAGATTGGTGTGATTATTTTGCTTGATTTTGTTGTGTTTGTGTTGAAATAGTGAAAACCTCAAAACAAATGAATTGTTTTGGGGTTTTGCAAAGGTTTCAGCCAATACATTACACACTTTTTTTGCGGGGCAACCCATATTAATATCAATAACTTGTGCGCCATTTTCATAATTCAATTGTGCGGCTTTTGCCAATTCGTGGGGATTGCTGCCTGCGATTTGCACGGCAATCACGCCCGATTCGCCAGTATGATTACGCCGTTGTAATGATTTGCGCGTTTGTTGCAAAGTTGGGTCGCTGGAGAGCATTTCACTGACTGTCCAATCTGCACCGAATTGTTTAGCAATTTGACGAAACGGGTTGTCGGTGATGCCTGCCATAGGTGCAAGTGCAATCAGGTTTTTCTGTTTGAATACATCAAGTTTGTTGTTTTTTATAGACATTTTAATCTTTTTTGAATACTATTTTTAGCGATTTAGAGCGATAAAAAAACATATTTATCCGTTTGTGTTGTACCATATTTGTACCATTTTTAACAACAAAAGGCATGGTACAAATTGGGTACAATTCAGAAACGACAAAATCCTTCTGGTGAAACAGTTTATCGGGCGATAATCCGTATAAATCGCGCTGGTTATCCAAACTTTAGCGAGAGCCGAACATTTAGCAAACGTTCCCTTGCTAGTGCGTGGATAAAAAAGCGTGAAGCAGAAATTGAACTTAATCCCGATATTTTGCTAGACAAAAAAAGCAAGAAACAAATTATACCAACACTCCGAGAAGCTGTAGAGCGTTATATCAATGAGAGTGAAGGGCAATTTGGGCGTACTAAACCGTCTACTATGCGATTTTTGGCTAGTTTTGAAATTGGGGGGATACGGCTTAATCGGTTGAAGCGAGCAGATTATACTGAATTTGCCTTATTGCGCCGTCGTGGTTCGCCCGAGCGGAATTTGCCGACCGTCAAAGGTTCTACGGTGGACAATGATTTGCAGTATATCCGCTCGCTGCTGAAACACGCGCATTTTATGTGGGGCTTGGATGTGAGTTGGAACGAGTTGGATATGGCAATGGAAGGACTTCGCCGTAGCCGCTTGATTGATAAAGGCGAAGAACGTATGCGATTGCCTAGTCGTGATGAATTATTGGCATTGACACGCTATTTTTGGCAGCAAAAACAACGTTATCCTAGTCAAACTAAATTTCCTATGTATTTGATTATTTGGTTTGCTATTTATTCTTGTCGGCGCGAAGGTGAAATTACACGTTTGTTATGGTCCGACTTTGACGAAGATAATCGGGTGTGGTTGGTGCGTGATATGAAACATCCGCGTGGCAGCAAAGGTAATCACGCTGCTTTCTTGGTCAAAGATAATACGATGCAACTTATTAATTGCTTGAGAGAAAGCGAAATGCGGACCTATTTGCGTAAACATGGTTTTTCGCCTGATTATCTGATTGGTGGCGATGGTAAGAGTGTGGGTGCTGCCTTTACCAATGCTTGCAAGATTTTGGGTATCAAAGATTTAAGATTTCATGATTTGCGACACGAAGGCGCGACAAGGCTGGCTGAAGATGGTTTAACTGTGCCACAAATGCAGCAAATTACATTGCACCAAAACTGGAAAACTTTGCAGCGATATGTCAATATGGCTGCCATTCCGCGAAAAGATAGATTGGATTTTGATGAAGCAATGGAGTATGCACAACAAGAGTAATTTCAGGCAGCCTGAACATATCGGGCTGCCTGAAATGCTTATTCATTGACTTTTTTCCATTCATCTTCTGCATCTTGAGCGCAGTTGTCTAGCCATTTTGCTAAATCTGTTATTCGCACGATGAATTTGGATTTGTTGCTATTTTTATCTGCTTTAAATACAGGAAATGGTAATTCTTGTGAATTTGCTTTTTGGTAGGCTGTTTTGGGATTAATATGGGGCAGGTAGTCCTGTAAGACTTTGTCTAGCAAAACATATGGGCTATTGTAGCGCATGGTTAAGATAAATGCGGTTGTTGGTTTGTCGTCAAGATATTGGTGTTTCATGGTGTTTCCTTTGGTGGTGCTTTAAACTGTTTCATTGTTTTACCTTTAGAATTTGTCGTGCATTTGCTTAAAAATGGCTTTGGCGTTGGCAATCAGCGCAACGCAAGAAACACCTAATACAACGCCCATCAGCAGCATTGCACCAATTAGTTGAGATACGGAAATTTGAAATGTGATAATTTGATCCATTTGGTTTTACTCCAATTCAGGCTGCCTGAATAAAAAAAATATTGAAAAAATGCCCGTCTGTCCGAGCTGTCAAACGTCTTTCCGCTTTGTCGCTTCGTGGGTTACAATCACGGTTCCTTACCTCCGTTCAACCCACAAATTGGAATTTAAGCAATGATTGAACACACAAAATTTAATGATAGTTTCTATACTTTCCCATATAAGCCACGTTATGAAAAAGGGGCTTATGACAGTTATGGTGGTATAGACTTATACTCAGAGCCACATAGAATTGATGAAATCCCTGAAATTCAACCTTATCCACAACTGAAAAAAGCTATTTATCATCTCAACACCCAAACTTCTTTTATGTCTTTAGGTATCGCGTTGTGGGAGGCGGAAAATGCTGCTTTTGGTTACATTCAAATTACAGGGCAACAGCCAGAAATGGGATTAAGTCCTAATTTTCTGTTGCTTGATGAGTGTTTTGCTGATTGGGTTGCAAGCAATCATCAGGAACTTCAGGAAATGCTTCAGGCATATCGGTGGGAATGGGCTGATGTTCGTGTGTCAGGTCAAAGCGTGCCATCACGGATGTTAAGCATTCACTGCTCTGGTCGTGATGTAAATGATTTGGTTCATGGTTTGACATGGATTTGTGCATTTTTCAATTCCGTTCAATTTTCTATTGATTGAGAAACGCCCTTTTCAGGCTGCCTGTGCTGCCAAAAATCCCAAAACAAACGCTTGCCACATCATGCGGTCGTTTGGTGAGATGTGATAGCCAAATTCATCTAAAGGTTGATTTGTTCGGAAAAGTTCAGATAAAGCGGTAAGCTCTCGTTTAAATGCTTCTGCTAATTCGGGATAATCTGCCATTTTGTAGCGATAAGTGGCGATTTCTGTTTTTGCCATATTCAGCAATGCTTCAGTACTGCTGGCAGGGATTTGCATAAATTTATTACGCAGGTGTTTACGCAAATCCGCGTGTGGAATGGCTTTTAAAATGGCGTTTAATTGGGTTTTAAAGTCGGTTTGGGGCATGGTGTAGTATTCCTGTTTGGATTAAACAGGGTACATTATCCGTTTTCAGATTATTTTTGTCAATCCGAAAACGGATAATTTTGGCAAAAAAACAATGCCGATTTTATGGCATTGATTTGAATTAAAATTATTTAAAGATTTTTACGAGATATAACTTGTATTTACGCCATTAAAAGTCAATTTGTTTTTCAAAAACAACACCTTTAATCATACTTTTGTCTTTTAGTTCAATTAATGGCTCTGTCCAATTAGGATTAAGGGCGTGAAGAAACATTTTTCCATTTTCAATATATAACTTCCTGAAAACTAATTCTGTTTCATTACCAATTTGAGCAATCACAAGGCTGCCATTGATAATTTCACGCTCTGGGTCTACTAAAATAATATCGCCATCTTCAAACGATTCTTTGTGTCCGTAACGAACCATTGTGATACCTTTTACACGCAGCGCAAATGTTTTGCTGCTATGTTCTCGCGTAGTACTGCGCCATTCTTTTATGTCCTTGATATTAATATCCATATTTTGCCAATCTTTGATACTTGTCCACTCAATGACTGGTATTCTACCATGTAAATTTATTACAGGTTCAACATTTGAGTGTGCTGTTGATGTTAAATCTTTCGTTCTCAAATCAGCAACTTCTATGCCAAAGTATTCAGCATAAGGTTTTAAAGTATCTTCTCGTGGGTCTCTACTTTCTCCATTCACGATGCGAAATAAAGAGGGCTGATTGGCTTTGGCTGCATTAGCTAGTGATGTCACATTTAAACCATGTTTATTCATCAAGTAAATCAAATTTTTGCCTGCAATACTCAATTTTGGTGCGTTCATGAAGCATTATCTCCGAATTATCAAAGCAAGAATGAAGCAGCAATGATACGACAACGGATTGCAATAATCATTAAATAATCCGTTTTGGGATTTACAAAAATCCTAAAACGGATTATTATGTTTTGAGTTTTTATTTTGGAAGGAATTTTATGAAAACAACACAAGAGCTATTGCTTGAGTTGCTTAAACACGGCAAAAGTCAGCATGAAATTAGCCGTCAAACAAAAGTAGGACAAGCAACCATTAGTAGAATTGCAAATGGACATATTCAATCCCCTTTTGCGCGGTGTCATGCAAAAATCCTTGATTATTATGAATTGGTTAAGGAGACATTATGAGTGAATTAATTATTGAAAGCCGTGTTATCCGTCAAGTGAATGGTTTGTATTGCTTGAATGACTTACACAAAGCAAGCGGTGCTAACCCCAATAAACGCCCAACAGATTGGCTTCGTTTATTGCAAGTTTCTGAACTTATTGATGAATTAAAGCAAGAATTTTCCAAAGTGAGAATTCCCACTTTGGAACAAAATCAAAAAGTTATTGCGACTGTAAAGGGCGGAAATAAAGCTGGTACTTATGCCTGTCGTGAGTTGGTTTTAGCGTATGCCACATGGATTAGCCCGCATTTCTTTTTGCAGGTGTTGCGTACTTTTGATGCGGTGCATTCAGGCAGCCTGAAAGCGGTGGATTTACCGCCATCTGCTCCACACTATCTGCTTTTGGATGCGCTGAAACACGCGCCATTGCGCCCACCGCGCTCGCTGGTGGAAGCGGATTTATTGGCTGAAGAAGTGCGTTTGATGGAATACCGCCTGTTTTACAGTATTCAATGGCTCGCTTATTGGCGTGATGTTCGTTTAGATGAGCGCGGTTATTTGCAGTTGCCGATGTTGCCACGCTGATTTCTTTTTCCCTGTTCCAGTTTGACCTTGCTGGATTTTTAACCTACCCGTTTCCTTGTGTTAGGGGGGTAGGCTTTTTTTTGCCTTTTTTTAGGTGATGCGATGAATAAACATATTGATTTTAAAGAGATTTCTCAAGCAGCCTTAAACTCCGCCGAAATGCTGCTTAATCAATGGCTGCCTGATGGCAAACGGCATGGACACGAATATCAAGCCCGAAATCCCACTCGTGCGGATAATCAAATCGGTTCGTTTTCCATTAATCTTAATACTGGGGCGTGGGCGGATTTTGCGACTGATGACAAAGGCGCGGATTTGATTAGCCTGTATGCCTATTTGCACGGCGTAAAGCAGGGCGAAGCAGCCAAAGAGATTGCCAAACAATTACGCATGGACACCTTGCCCCCTGCTGCGCCAAAAAAATCATTACCTAAAATGACTGATGACGGCTGGGAAACCATTGCGCCTGTCTCTAGTAATCAATTACATGGCTTACACGCCTTGCACGGCTGGAAAGAGACAAACGGTAAAACACGCTTGATGGAAAGCATTTATCGTGATGAAAATGGGAAAGTGTTGGGCATGGTGGTTCGCTTTCCAAAATCAGACGGCGGAAAAGAAGATTTGCCGCGTACTTTTGGCCTAGATAAAAAATCAGGCTTAATGGAATGGCGGTGGCGTACTTGGGACGGTATGCGCTTTATTTACGGCTTGGACGTGTTGGCGCAAAAGCCTGAAGCTCCTGTTTTGATTGTGGAAGGCGAAAAGTGCAAAAACATCACAGAAGAAAGCGGTTGGTTTAAAGATTTTGCCGTGATTTCTTGGCAGGGCGGTTGTAATGCGTGGCATAAAACCGACTGGTCTCGTGTGCAAAATCGCCGTGTGGTGTTGTTTCCCGATGCGGATGCACACCGCGAAAAGTTAAGCAATAAAGAAAAAGAAGCAGGTGTTAAAGAAACCGATAAGCCATTATTGCCCCTGCACGAACAAGGCGGAATGAAAGCCATGCTCGGCATTGAAAAAGAATTGCTGAAATATGGCAATCAAACGGCTATTGTTGCTATTCCTGAACCTGACGTGTGGACGGCTGGTTATGATATTGCTGATATGATAACCGATTTAGAACCGTTGGCAAATGCGCGTGAATTGGTAGATGAAGCATTGACTAGGGTTTCGCCCGAACCCACTTTACAGGGCGTGTCTCATAGTGTAAAAAATGCACCAAACGTGCAAACAGGGGGTGTAGGGGACGACGACAATGTTTATAATAGCTACTTTGCTGAATTGTTAGCGCATTTTGCGCTGGTGGAAGGCAAAAAGTCGGCGGTGGACAAACGCAATGGCACAACCTATTCATATTCTGCTTTAAAAGTGCGTTTTAACAAAGATGTGGTGGATAGCTGGTTTAATATGCCTGATAAACCATTGATGACACAATATGAAATCAAACGCCTAAAAGATATTGAAGAATTAAAACAACGTTCTAACGATACCGAAATTTTGGAAACGATGGAGCGTTATATCTATTTAGACGGTTCAACCAGCGTTTGGGATAAACAGTTGTGGCGCATGATTGAGCAAGGCGCAGCCAAATTAGCGATGGGCGATAGCTTTAAAATTTGGGTCAATTCGCCTAACCGAAAAGTTATTCCAATTGACAATATTGTCTTTAATCCCATGACGTTAGATTTGGGCGATGATTACATTAATTTGTTTCGTGGGCTGCCTGTAACTGCCAGCTATCCCATTCCGCGTGAAGAAATGCCGCAAAACTGGGGCGAAGTGATTAGCCTATTTCCTGAATGTATGAATATTTTTAGATTAGTCAAACATTTATGCAATAATGATTGGTTGATTACTCAATTTGTGATGAATTGGCTGGCTTATCCTTTGCAGCATTTGGGTGCGAAATTGGCTTGCTCATTGGTGTTTCATGGTGATGTGCAAGGTGCTGGCAAAAGCTGGTTATTTGATGACATCATGGGGCAAATTTACGGCGAACACGGCGGACATTACGGTCAAGAAGACTTGGAAACCATTTACACCGCGAACCGCTCGGCAAAACTGTACGGCGCGTTTGAAGAAGTATTCAACAATCAGCAAAAATACAGTAATTCAGGCAAAATCAAAAACATGGTTACACGCAAAACCCATCGGATTGAACGTAAATTTGTTGATGCGATGGACGAAGCCAACCGTATTAACTGTGTTTTTACCAGCAACGAAGCGCAACCATACAAATTAGACGAAAACGACCGCCGTGCTTGCGTGGTATCGCCACAAAAGCGATTGCCTGACGATTTGAAACAAGCATTAGAAGAAGAGATTGCGAATGGTGGTGTACAGGCGTTTTACTCTTTGTTGATGTCATTGCCGTTGATGTTGGATTACGAGTATGTGCTTGATGAAGAAACAGGTCTATACAATAAAGTGGTACACCGTGAAAAACCTATTCGCTTTCATGCAAATACAGAAGCGATTATGACGGAAGCCAAAAAGCTCGTGATTAGTTTTGGGCGTTTTACTTGGCAAACGTTTTTTTATCAGCTGCAAAATGGCGAAATTGACGGCGTGGTATTTGGTTGCTGTCGCTCTGAAGATATTTATCAGCTATATCTTTGGTGGTGCAAGAAAAATCACGAGAAAGAACATTATTCTCGTAGTAAATTTCTCAACAATATCAAAACCAAGATGTATTATGAAAAGCGTTGGACACGCTGCCCTACCAGCAACCGCCCTCAAGAGAGAAAGCAAGTGTGGATATTAATCCCGAAAGATTTGCATATCCCTGAAGGCTGCGCTGAAATGGATGTGATGGGTACGCAGGTTTTGAGCTTTGAAACGGCGGTTCGCCAGCTTGTAAACAGATTTGATGATTAAAATACGGAACATTTGGAACAAATGTTACAAACTCAAAATCGGCGCAAACCCAGTATTCATGCACCTTTGTTCCAAATGTTCCAGATGTTCCAAGTTTTTTTTTCGCGCGTGTGTACGCGCATTTTTTTTGCCTTTCTCTTTCTTACTAAACTTTCTTTTTATTTTTTTTGCATACATGCGCGTAAATATAAATGGAACATTGGTAACATTTGGAACAAGGACGCATAAATAAAGGGCTAGAGTGCATTTTGATTTTGTAACATTTGTTCCAAAAATGCGGAAATGTTCCAAAAATATTTTTCAGGCAGCCTGAAAGCAGATTTTTCTTGAAATTTTCTTTGATTTTATTGTATAATTTTAATTAATAATTAAAGCCTTACACGATAAGGCTATCAGGATTAAAGGTCATTGCTTTGGATTTTTGAGTAATGACGATTGATGATTTATTAAAAATGTGGGCGGATTGGTTGCGTTTGCCATGTACCGAAAGTTCTGTGTCATTGGGTAAACATCCATTGGCAAAGTTAATTGATGGTAATGTTGGTGGTCGACCTGTGTATTGCTCTACTATTTTGTATGGTGGTGCAGTTGATAATTCTGTAGCAGCAAAGGTTGAGATGGCTATTGCTAAATTGAGCTCAAAATATCAAGAGATTGTGCGCGTAGAATATTTGCGACAGGCGGAACAAGAGATTAAGGCGCAGTATTTTGGGATAAGTGTCAATAATTATCGTGTTAGACTGCATCGTGCAAAAATGAATTTATCTTTACTGTTAAAGGACTTGTTAAAGTGATGTTAAAAAAATCTTGAAAAAGTGTAATGTCTAACTTATCATTATGGAAAAATGAACGTAATTGTGTTAATACGAAGCCCATGCAGACAGCGTGGGCTTTTGCTTTTGGAAAATCATCATGGCAAAACTCAAAACATTATCATCTCGTTTGCCTGTAACCCCTGCATCTCGCTTGAAACCGATTGTGTCGGCGGATGGCTGGGGGCAAGGTCGTGGCGGTCGTCCTTGGCGGCGGTTGCGTGATGCGGTTTTGGCGCGTGATAACTACACTTGCCAGCATTGCAAGCGCGTTTGTCTGCCTGAAAACCTATGCGCCGACCACATTATCAACAAAGCGCGTGGCGGTGGCGATGATTTGAGCAATCTGCAAACACTTTGCACCGAGTGCCACAAAGTAAAAACGGTAAATGAGAGTAAAGGTAGGGGGTAGCAAAAGTTCAGGGGCGATTTGCGCGGACACCGCACAGTCCCTCGTTCACAGAAAAAATATCCCCTAAACCATGTTAAAGTTAAAGCCATTTTAACAGCCCTAACTATTTTGATTTTTTAGCATAAAATGCTAAAAACACACGCCACGAAGAAAGGAGGCGAATCATGACGAAAGAAGAAAAATACCGCGCATTTGCCGCTGCTGTCGTGGCAGGCAAAAGCAACCGCGAAGCTGCGATTTTGGCTGGCTACAAAGCCCAAACCGCCAGTCAATCAGGCAGCAGATTGGCGAAAGACCCCGAAATCATACGTTTGATTGCGGAAATGACGGAAAAGCCACAAAACGAACCAACGGTACAAATACAAACCACCGCAGAAACCACCGAACAACACCCTGCCCCCAATCCCGAAGACCCACCCTATAAACGCGCCATACGCAAAGGCGAAATCATTGAGTTGGACGGCAAACAGTACAACACCACCGACCCAAAAGATATGCTTACTCTAGCCATGCTGGGCGTGATTTCGCCAAGCCGAGCACAATTGGATGCAGCAAAAGCCCTAATCCCATTCGTGCATGGCAAAGTGGGCGACCAAGGCAAGAAAGAAAGCGAGTTAGAACGCGCTCGCGGTGTGGTACAAGGTGGGCGTTTTCAGGCATTGGATGCACCAGCCCCGATACAGATGAGTTTGATTAACTGATGAGACATCCAATACCCCATTACACAACTGCTTGTCCTGACTGGGAAACACGCATACGCAAAAAGCAAAGCCTTGTGCCATGCCCTGCTATTTATCCAGTATCAGCCGACTACGCCCTGCGCGTGTTTAAAGAATTGGTGCTGACTGATGTGGCAGGATTTCCGCGCATTGGGGACGTTACACGTCAATGGGTATTTGATTTTGTTGGTGCGATTTTTGGTGCGTATAACGGCGATACAGGTGAGCGGTTAATTCAAGAGTTTTTCTTGCTGATTAGCAAAAAAAATGCGAAATCAACCATATCTGCAGGGATTATGCTGACCGCCTTGATTTTGAATTGGCGGTATGAAGCCGAATTTTTTATCATTGCGCCAACGGTGGAAGTTGCAAACAACAGTTTTAAGCCAGCACAAGCCATGATTAAAGCCGACCCTGAATTGTCGGCTTTATTCAAAATATCTGAGCATACACGCACCATTACCCACCGCGTAACCAACGCCACGCTGAAAGTCTTGGCAGCCGATAGCGACACCGTATCGGGCATTAAGGGAACAGGCGTACTCATTGAAGAAGTTTGGCTATTTGGCAAACGTCCACGCGCTGCGGATTTGTTTGTGGAAGCAAAAGGCGGATTAGCCGCCCGACCCGAAGGCTTTGTGATTTACCTATCCACGCATTCAGATGAAGCACCAAGCGGTGTATTTGCTGATTTACTCAAGCGAGCGCATGATGTGCGAGACGGCAAAGTAGAAAACAAACGCTTTTTGCCCGTGTTGTACGAATTTCCGCAGGATATGCTGGACAATGGCGAACACCTGCTGCCTGAAAACTTTTACATTACCAATCCAAATCTAGGGGCTTCCGTTTCGGAAGCCTTTTTGCTTGGGGAATACGAGACCGCCAAGCAAGACGGTGAAATCGCAGTACGGCGATTTATGGCAAAACACCTTAATGTGCCAATCGGCTTGTCTTTGACGGCAAATTATTGGACTGGGGCGGAATTTTGGCTGGAGCAAGGTAAGCTGCCTGAAATGGATTTGCCCGACTTGCTGGCACAAAGCGAAGTGATTACCGTAGGGATTGACGGCGGTGGTTTAGATGACTTGCTGGGAATGTGTGTGCTGGGGCGCAATGCCCAAAATCCGCGTGAATGGTGGGCGTGGCATCACGCATGGGCGCACCCGTCCGTACTCAAACGCCACAAAGAGATTGGCAGCAAACTACACGATTTTGCCAAACAAAGCGATTTGACCCTAGTCGCGCATATTGGCGATGACACCAACGACATTGCCCAAATCTGCGCCCAAATCTATGCCACAGGCAAGATGGATAAAATCGGACTAGACCCGAGCGGCGTAGGAGCAATACTAGATGCCCTGATAGAGCAAGGCATACCCGAAGATTTAGCCGTAGGCGTATCGCAAGGCTGGCGACTAGGTGGCGCAATCAAAACCACCGAGCGCAAACTCGCGGAAGGCTGCCTGAAACACGCTAATCGCCCCATGATGTCATGGGTGGTCGGCAACGCGCGTGTGGAAGCGCGCGCCAATGGTATATTGATTACCAAACAGGCTTCAGGCAGCGCAAAGATTGACCCCTTAATGTCATTATTTAACGCAGTCAGCCTAATGGCACTCAATCCAGCCGCACCCAAAGCCAGCGTGTATGAAACACGCGGTATTCGCAGAATTTGATTAACCTTACGCCATTCTCAACACCCAATTAACCCAGCAAATTGAGTAATTGGGTGTTGAATTTGTTGATTCAGTAAACAGCAAAAATTATGCGATAAAATTTTCCGAATAAAACGGTTAGATTGGTGAAACAGATTTTTTGTACGAACTATTTCCATGTTAAATCTCTCTGTTAATTGACCAATAACTGTTTCAATCATACGGCGACTATTTTTTAGCCATTTGAGAAATTGAGGACTTCTGTCATCTTTCATATTGCTACGATAAGGTGTTTGTAAATTAATATGGCTTTGTTTCATTTCATCTTTTAATTCAGAACTTAAATACCCTTTGTCCGCACCAACAAACCCTGTTTTGCCTTCTAAAAGTTCAGGTAATACCTGCCGTTCATCAACATTGGCAGCTGTAAAAGTAAAGGCTTTAATCATACCTGAGCGAGTAATCAAAAGATGACCTTTAAAACCATAATAGGTCTCTTTTTTGGAAGCGCAATAACCGAACGTCGCATATGCACGAAAATTTTGATGGCGTTTAGCTCGGGCAAATTTACAGACTGCAATAGGAAAGGCATCTGCATAATACTCTGTTTGCTCACACCAATTTGCAGTGATTTTTTGATGCATTTGTTGTTTAACCCAATACAAATTGGCACATTGTTTGGCAAAATTAGGGTAAGAGCCTAAATTGGGAAACCAATTTTGCCAATGTTGTTTGAAATATTGCCAAATTTTTTTATCGGTATCCATACCGAGAAATTCGCCAACAATTTCCATACAAATCAGTTCACAATCTGAAAGTTTGGGTGCAAAGCCACCTTGTCTTAATGGTTTTTGAACGAGCTGATTGTATAAAGCATCTACCATTAGATACGTTTTAATGATAAATTCGTCTTGGGGCATAACTGTCTCTCTTTCGGATTATCTTGACGGGTATCTTTAAGAGTGGGGTTATGCCCCTTTTTATTCAATTGCCATATCTTAATTAGATAGAGTTGAGAATGGCGTTAACCTTTTTTCAGGCAGCCTAGAACATGGCAAAAAAATACAAATCGCAAAACAAACGCCATTTCCGTGCAGCCAGTCAAAGCGGTACACAATTTAACGGCTTAAACGACCCTGCGCTATTGGAATTTATCCGTACAGGGCAAACAGGTGCACAAGTGCGCGACCGCAAAGCATTAAGCAATATGGCAGTATTACGCTGCGTTACCTTGATTGCCCAAACAGTCGGCATGTTGCCCCTGAATTTAATGGAGCGTGGCGCAAGTAAACACAATGCGGAAGACCACCCCCTTTATTATTTGTTGAAATACAAGCCCAATAATTACCAAACCGCCTATACATTTAAAACGCTATTGCAGTCTTGGGTGCTGTTATACGGCAATGCTTACGCCAAAATTACACGCGGTGTCGGTGGCAAAATCCTATCCCTTCACCCAATCCACCCAAACAACGTAACTGTAGAACAACAAGATGATTTTTCGCTGAAATACACCGTTACTACCAAAAAAGGCAATATTGTCATCTTGGGCGGTGCAGACGTGCTGCATTTACGCGATGTAAGCGAAGACGGCATTGTTGGTGTCTCACGCATTAAACTTGCTGCCAAAGCCCTAGGGATAGCCTTTGATGCCGAAAATGCAGCCGAAAGCCTATTTACCAAAGGCGTGTTGGCTGGCGGTGCATTATCCACGCCCAACGCATTAAGCGACCAAGCCTATAATCGCTTGCGAAATGAGATGAATACGCGACACAAAGGCGTAGAAAACGCAGGCGATTTTATGATTTTGGAAGAAGGGCTGAAAGCAGAAAAGTGGACAAATAGCGCAAGCGAAGCGCAACATCTTGAGCAGCGCAACCATCAAATAGAAGAAGTGGCGCGATTGTTTGGTGTGCCACGCCCCCTATTGATGATGGATGATACTAGTTGGGGTAGCGGAATCGGACAATTAGGGCGATTTTTCCACCAGTACGGCTTATTGCCGATTTTTACCATGTGGGAACAAGCCTTGCAGCTTGCGCTATTGTCGCCACAAGAGCAGCACAAACTGGTCTTTAAATTTAATGCCGATGCCATTTTACGCGGTTCGCCCGAAGAACAGGCAGCCTATTTCAGCAAGGCATTGGGTAGCGGTGGTTCAAAAGGTTGGCTAACCCAAAATGAAGTGCGCGAAAAAGCGGATTTTCCGCGCATTGAAGACCCTGAAGCCGATAAGTTACCAGAATGCGCCGTAAAGCCCCATCCTTTAGGTTAGGGATATCAGGCGCGGACTGCAAAGCAGTCCAATCAATGTTAAAATTTAGCCGCAACAGAATATGAAAACTTTAAACGATAAGGAAGCAAGCAATGAGCCTAAAAACGCTGCCTGAAATCCAAGCCAAGCAAAATAAAAACATCAGTTTTGACCCACGACAAGACGCATTAGACCATTACCAAACCGATAAACCGATTGTGGCGCAATCAGGCGATGTATTGCTGTTGTATGGCGTGGTGGGCGATGACTGGAGCGATACGCCTGTTACACCGCAAGCCGTAGCCGAGTTTTTAAAAGGCAAAGGCGATATTACCGTTTCAATCAATTCCCCCGGCGGTAATTATTTTGACGGTATCGCCATTTACAACCTGCTGCGAGCGCATCCCCATAAAATCACGGTGCAAGTCATCGGCGATGCAGCCAGCGCAGCCAGCGTGATTGCCATGGCAGGCGATAATATTTTAATGGGCGAAGGTGCATTTATGATGATTCACAACTGCTGGGGTGTGGTTGTGGGTAATCGTGCAGATTTGGCAGAAAGCATTGAATTAATGGAACAATTAGATAATGCAATGACAAAACTCTATGTCGCCCAATCAGGCAAAGATGAAGCCGAAATTGCCGCCATGATGGATGCAGAAACATGGCTAAATGCAGATGAGGCGGTGGAATGCGGTTTAGCAACAGGGCATTTACACACCAAAGCAGACAAGCAGCCCGACCCAAGCCAAGCACGACACAAAGCCAAAGCCCAAATTGAAAGCGCATTACGCGCCCAAGGATTAAGCCGTAGCCAATCGCGCCAAATCCTGAAAAATTACCAAACCGACACCACGCCACGCGCTGATGTCGGTTTTTCTTCGGTCAAACCACGCGCTGACTGGCAAACTTTATCAAACCAACTTTCTGATTTATTTAAGGATTAAACCATGAAACAAAAAACTTTGACACGCGGTATCATGGCAGTTTTTGCACAAAGCAATGAAGATGCAGATGTACAAAAAGTCTTTGCTCAAATTGCCGAATTTAAGGCGAAAAAAGACAAGGAAATTGCCGATTTAACCGCGCAATTGGCAACTACAGCCAAAGCAGAAGATGTAACCGCCTTGCAAGCCAAATTAACCGAAGCGGAAACGGCATTAAATGCCATGACAGAGCAGATTAATGCCCTGCAATTAAATGGCGGTTCAGGCAGCGTAAATGCCAAAGAAAAAGCGCAAATTGAAGCCATGCAAGCCTTTATGCGTACTGGCGATATTCGCGCTGATATGAAGAAAGCAGATGACAGCAACGGTGGCTATTTAATTCCGACTGAATGGGACAGAACGGTTACGGATAAATTGCAGGAATTCTCGCCGTTACGCAGTATTTTTTATGTGCAATCAACCAGTAAGCCCGCTTTTGAGAAGCTGTACAATATGCACGGCGCAATAAGTGGCTGGGTGGGTGAAGAAGATGCGCGACCCAAAACCGATACGCCTACATTTAAAAAAGAACTGTTTGCCACAGGCGAAATGTACGCTAATCCATCGGCAACGCAGCAAATTTTAGATGATGCCGAAATTGATTTGGGCGTATTTTTAGCCAATGAAGTGCAATCTGAATTTGCCATTCAGGAAAACAAAGCCTTTATTTCGGGCGATGGTGCAAAAGGCAAGCCGTATGGTTTATTGACTTATGCCGAAGGTGGTACAAGCGCCAATAAGCACCCATTAGGCGCAATTAAAGTAGTCAAAAGTGGCAATGCCAATGATATTACCGTAGATAGCTTGCTAGATTTAGTGTATGACTTGCCACAATCTTATTCACAAAATGCCGTGTTTATGATGAACCGTAAAACCTTGGCAAAAGTGCGTAAACTGAAAGATACAACAGGCAATTATTTGTGGCAACCAAGTTTGCAAGCAGGGCAGCCTAGCACTTTGTTGGGCTATCCATGCTACGAGGTGGCGGAAATGCCTGATGTAGTCGCTAATGCCTTGGCGATTGCTTTTGGCGATATGAAACGCGCTTATATGATTTTAGACCGCAAAGGTGTGAGCGTATTACGCGACCCATTTAGTGCCAAACCGTTTATACAGTTTTACACAACCAAACGTGTGGGCGGTGGCGTAACCAATCCCGAAGCCGTGCGCTTGTTGAAAATTGCAGCATAATGAAAGGTTTGAATTATGGCTAAATTAATTAAAGCATTTCGCGGTGTACCAAACGGTGTGCTGTATCCTGTTGAATATGAGAAAGGCGATGAATGTCCGCCCGAATTGGAAGAAGCAGCGCGTGAATTGGGCTGTTTGGCAGCGAAAAAGGCGAAAAAAGATGATGTGTCTGAAACGCCATCAATGGAAATGCAGCCTGAAACACAACCGTCCGAAATGCAAGAGACGGACACGCAGCCATCTGAAACGGCGCAGTCTAAACAGGCTGCGGATAGCGTATGACGTGGGTAACGCTGGCAGAAGCCAAAGCCATGCAGCGCATTGATGGCGATGATGAAGACGGCACCGTGCAATTATTGTTAGACGGTGCTGTCGCGCATTGTTTGACTTATCTAAATTGTCCGCTCTATGCCACGCCCGAAGAGTTAGCCAATGGCGACCCGAATGGCGTGGTATTTAATGCGGATATTAAAACGGCGATGTTGTTGGTATTTGGCTATCGCTATGCTTACCGCGAAGATGTGGTGAAACGTCCACGCGAAGCGGAGCGGATTTTGGATAAATACCGCAAACACGCTGGTTTGTAATGATTGCCCTGTATGGTTGATACCTACAGGGCGTTTTGGTGAATAGGTGGCAATATGGCGCGAGATTGGTTGAAACTAGACGATTCTACGCGCGATTGGATTATTGATTATTTGCGCGAAAATCCATTAAGCAATACGGAGCAAGTGAGAGCAGGATTTGGCTATTCGTGGGCTGCCATGCGTGATTATTTAGACCATATGGTTGAGCTGGGGCTGCTGGAAAAGCGTGATAATGGAGTGAGTGCGCTGTTTTTGGTGCGTTATTAATTTGGGTAAATTTATAGCCAAAATGATTCATTTTCTTTACAATTTAAACTTTATTAACTTTAGTGGAGTTTGCAAAAGTGAAGAAAATCTTAATGTTATCAGTATTATTAAGCAGTTTGACTGCGTGTGTTTCGCCAACGTCTCCTGTAGATAGTTTATCGGCAAAACCGATTGACCCTGCTCGTGTTTTGGCGTACCAAGAGCCGCATAAAGATTATGCTAAAGTGCAAATTATCCGTGATAAAGGTTTTTTGGCAAGTGGTTGTTATGTTGGTGTTATGTACCGTCAAACCGTTTTGGCTAGATTTGATGTAGGCGAAAAAGCTGAATTTTATTTGCCTGAAGGCGATTGGCAATTTGCTATTGTGAGCGACCCACAAGGTAAGGGTTTGTGTGGTGTGAGTGGTAATCCAGTTTTTGAGACACAACAAATTCGCAAAGACAAAGACAATTTATTCCGCATAAGTTTCGGACTTTATCGCCGTCCGCGCTTGTTGCCCATGTAAAATATTGAATAATAAACCGCCTTGCACCCTAAATCGCACGGCGGTTTTTTATTGGAGACATCATGCAAGCAGGTTTACTCAATAGTCGCGTAGAGATTTGGCATTTTAGTGAAACGACCGATGAAGTCGGCGCAACCGTCCAGCAATGGGCGTTTTTTTTGCGCCTGTGGGCAAATATCCGCCATCTTTCAGGTAGCCAAGCCATGAAATCAGACACGCTGACGGAAACAGTTAAAGCCAGTATCCGCATACGTTTTAATGAGCGGATTACTACGGGCATGCAAGTGCGTTATCGTGGCGAAATTTATCAGGTGGATGCGGTGCTGCATGATTTTACGAAAAAGACGTACACGGATTTGGTATGTGTGAAAGTGGGATAGTGTGATGTTGTCTATTGACTGTGATTTGTCGGCTGCTTTTGCACAATTAAATACGCTGCAAGACAAGGTAAGCGAAGCCTTGCGCCCTGCGGTGTATCGGGCTGCCAGAATGGTGTATTTAGAAACACAAAATCGTGCGCCCATGAGTGAGCAGGGACATTGGTTTTACAGTCGGCGCAAAAGAGATGGTACGGTGGGGCGGAAATATTATTTTGTTTCAGGCAGCCTGCGCCAATCTATTTACATCAAACACGCAGATGATGTATCGCAAGACGGCGAGCGCGAAGAGTATGTGATTTCGTGGCGTAAACGGTCTTCGCAAATTGGTTATGTACCGTATGTACACATGGTGGAGTATGGCACGGTGCATATTCCGCCTGCGCCTTTTATTCGTCCTGCTTTTGATGCGAAAAAGGCGCAAGCGGAGCAGATGATTATTGACACCATCAGAAAGGCGGTGGCGCAAAGTGATTGAACAAGTTTTGATTAAGCAAATCAAAGCAGATTTACCGAATTTGCCGATTTATCATGATTTTGCACCGCCCAAAGCGAAACCGCCTTTGATGATTTTGTCGCGTGTGGGCGGTGCTGGACACCGTTTTTTAGAGCGCAAAGGTGCGTATGAAGTGCGTGTACAAATCAGCGTGTGGGCAATAGAGCGTATTCAGGCGGTGCAGTTAAGCCGCCAAATTGAGCAGAGCTTATTCAGGCTGCCTGAATTATCCAGCAATGGCGCGACGGTTGCCGTGCATGATGTGGATACGGATTGGCGCGGTATGCGCCAAGATTTTTTGATTTTTGAACAATCCTAGACGGCTAACACCGTCTATTTTTTTAAAGGAAATATAACGATGGCTGTAAGTTTACCTGATGGCGCAACCGTTCACATTGGCAATGCTTTGGCAGCTGCCAAAAAAATCACGGCAATCACGAATGCTAATCCCCCTGTCGCCACTTGCACGGGGCATGGTTTGGCGACAGGCGATTTTATTGTGGTGCAAAATGGCTGGAAAAATACCCATAATCGCTGCCTGAAAGTAGAAATGGTTGATGCCAACAGTTTTAAATTATTGGGGGTGGATGCGCGTGATGCGAAAAAATACCTTGTGGCATCGGGCGTGGGCGAGTTTCAGAAAGTGAGTGGCTTTACGCAAATCACGCAGATTTTAACGGCTTCATTTGAAGGCGGTGAACAGCAATTTGCCAATTTTTCGTTTTTGGAAGACGACTTTGAGCAGCAAATCCCCACTACAACATCGGCGCGTGTGGCTAAATTCAGCATTGCCGATGACCCAGATTTAGCTGGCTATAAAGCAGTAGATGCGACAAGTGAAACAGGCAATCCTATGCCAATGCGTATTGACCTGAAAAATGGCGGTCAAATTTGCTATAACGGCTATCCTGCTTTTAATAAGGTACCGACTTTTGAGAAAGGCAATGTGATGGCGGTTACTTTGTCATATTCTTTGCTTGCACCGACTGTGCGTTATTGATTTTAAGGAATAATCATGAAATTAACATTAAATCCTAATCCCACTTTTGAATTAAACATCTCTATCCCTGTCGCTGGGCAGTTGGAAAATGCGGACGTTACTTTGACTGTAAAACATTATCCGCAATCTAAATTAAATGATTTGCTGGGCGAAGATGGCATTATTTACGCAGATTTTGCGCGTGAAGTCTTGGCTGGCTGGGATTTAGACGAAGAATTAACGCCGCAAAATTTGGATAAAGTGGTGGATAATTACCCCCATTTTGCGCGTGCGGTCTTTGAAGAATATGGAAAAGAATATTACAAAGCCGCAGAAAAAAACTAATTGCCGCCGTTGAAGCCTTATTTGTCCCTACACCTAGCCCCCAAGAACTCGCGTTTTGGGGGCTAACGCTTGATGATTTGGCGGAGCAAAATCAGGCAGATGTGTGGGCAGAACATTGGCTGGCGGTGGATTTGTTTTGTCAGATGGGTACGCAATGGCGTATGGGTTTTGGTGGCGCGGTGGGTTTGGATTATGCGATTTTATTTCGTTTGTTTGATTTGCAACATATTGATAAATCAAAGCAAAAAGAATTATTGTCGCAGATACAGATTTGTGAGTCGGCAGCTTTGAATATTTTTCATAAGGATAAAAATCGTGAGTAATGAAAGTATTATCCGCATTGGCGCGGATGCCAGCGGTGTTGCTACAGGGGTGCGACAGGCGGAAAGCAGCCTGAATAATCTTGCGAATACGGCAAGACGTGCTGGCGGTCAAGCAGCAGGCAGCCTGAATAATGTGGGTACGGCTGCCACGCAAACCGCGCAAGCACAGGAACGCGCCACGCGTAGCATTGAACGCAGTTTGCAGCGTGAAATTGCCTTGCGCGAAGCAGGCGAACGTGGCAGCCGTCAATATTACGAAAGTTTGGCGCAACAACGCGGCATTAATATCACGCGCCTAGAACCCATGCTCAACGACTTGGAGCGACTGCGCCAGCAAACCAATCGCAACACCATTTCACAAGGACAATACAACAACGCCCTACGCATGATGCCTGCGCAAATGACGGATATTGTTACGCAATTAGCTGGCGGACAATCGCCATTTCTCATTGCTATTCAACAAGGTGGGCAACTGCGCGACAGTTTTGGTGGTTTTGGTAATATGTTTCGCGGCATTGCGTCTGCGGTGTCGCCGATGAAGTTGGCGGTTGGTGGCGCGGTGGGCGTGGTCGGGACGTTGGCGTATGCGGTGTATGAAGGCAGTCAGGAATTAAGTAAATTTGAAAACGCGCTGACGCTTTCAGGCAGCCGTGCTGGTTTGACGGCGGATAGCTTGAGTGATTTGGCGGCGCGTGTCGGCGACAGTACGCAAAGTTGGGGTGCAGCGCGTGAAGCAGTGTTGGCGTTCGCACAGCAAGGCAAAATTGCCGAAAGTGATTACGCGCAATTCGCGCAATCGGTGATTGTGTACAGCCAAGCAAGCGGCAAGGAAATTGCTGATGTGGTGGCGGAATACGCCAAAATCGGCGAAGACCCTGTGAAAGCCGTTGAGAAACTTTCAGGTAGCCTGAACAGCATGACAGCAGAAGTGTATGCCCAAGTCCGCGCCCTAGTGGAGCAAGGAAAAGAGCAAGAAGCAGTGCGTTTGGTGCAACAGAAATTCGCCGAAGAAACAGGGCGCATGGGCGAAACCGTTAAGGAGAATTTGGGTTATATTGAAAAAGGCTGGCTGGGCGTGAAAAACGCGATTATGGGTGCGTGGGAAGCGGCTAAAGCGTTTGGTCGCGAAGAAACCATGAGCGAACAACTCACAGAAATCAAAGCGAAATTGGCGGATTTAAACAATGTCGATAGAGGATTATTTGATTATGGGCATGGCTGGACGGAAAGTGCCATCGCCAAAGAAAAAGCAACACTACAGCAACAGCTTGATGAATTGCAAAAACGCAAAGACAGTGCGGATATTCAGGCAGCCCACCAAAAACAGCAAGCCTTGATTCAGCAAAACACGATTGCGGCACAAAGTGCCATTCACAAAGCACACGAAAAAACGCTGTCGCAAACACAAAAGCTGGTTGAAGAAAACAAAAAACTGGCTGAACAATTAGCATTGGTGGAAAAAGCAGGCGATAAAGTCGCGGCGAAAAAAGCGCGTGAAACGATTGCACACAATCAACGCGAAATTGCCGCGATTAAAGAGCGCGAAGCGAAAGCGGCACAGCGCGAACAAAAAGCCGAAACACGTGGCAGCAAATATGGTTTTGCGACCACATCGGCAGGTTTGCGTTTGAAAGCGGGTGCGGAATATGGTGGTAAAGCCCATGCTGGCACTTATGTGATGGCGCACGCGTTGCAATCAATGTTAGGAACAGATTTAGTTCATTTTGGTGCATTTCGTGATAAATATCATATTGGCAAAAATAGTTCGCATAATTATGGCTTGGCGTTTGATGCCACACCAAATGCGCGAATGACCCACGCTCAAATGGTTGCGGTACCCGAAAAAATCAAAGCCTATTTAGCTAATTTAGGTTTTTCGGAAAAAGATTTTTTCGTGCAATTTGAACACGCTGGCAAGCGTAATAAAAATGGTACAGTATCAACGGGTAATCATTGGCATTTTAATTGGCGCAATAAAGAAGCAGCCGCCAAATTTGCCAGTTTAAATGACGGCTCGGCAAAAGCATTTAGTAAAGCAGGTTTGTATAAAGAATTTGACCCACCCAAAACGGTTAAAAAATCCGATTTTGAGCAATATCAAGAACAAGCCCAAGCCAAGCAATTACGCGCTCAAATTGAACGCGAATTACGCGCCAAAGGTGAACATCGCGTGATTGATAACGAGCGCGATTTACGCAGTCGCCCTGAATTCAAAAACTGGACAAAATCGCAACAAAACAGTGAATTAGCTAAAGCGCGACAAGCTGACGAATTGGCAACGCAGGAAAAAATCAAATCATTGGCAGACGCGCAAATCGCGCAATTAACCCAAAAACAAGCATTAATGGGCAAAAACACGGAAATGGCGCGTTTGCAATATGAGTTGGATTCAGGCAGTTTGAAGCATTTATCAGATGTTCAGAAGGCTGAAATTTTGGCACGGCAACAAGCGATTGATACAGCACAAAAGCAGTATGAAACCAACAAAAAATACGCTGATTTGCTTGATGATTTGGCAATTAAAACAAATGAGCAGTTTAATCAAAAAGCCTTTGAATTGTCGCTTGTCGGCAAATCAAAAGTTGAAATTGAAAAGCTGACGTTGGCGCGTGAGTACGATATGAAAATCATGCAAGCAGCATCAGATGGCGCAAGCGCGGTTTATATCAATGCGCTTGGTCAGCAAAAAGTCGCAGCAGAACAAGCGCGAGTGGAATTTGCTAAACTCAAGCAAGAGCATGACGAAAATTGGGTGGCTGGCATGAGTGATGGCTTGGTGTCGTATATCGGCAGTTTTAAATCTATGCGTGAAGAAGTGTCGAGCATGGTCGAACAAACCACAGGGCGCATGGCGGATTCGTTGGCGGAATTTGTGGCAACGGGTAAAGCCAATTTCCGCGATTTTTCGAAATCTGTGCTGGAAGATATTTCCAAGATGATGATTAAAATGGCAATTTTTAACGCCATGAAATCAGCAAGTAGTACAATGTCGGGGCAAGGTGGTTGGATTGGTGCGATGGGCTCTGCTTTATCGAGCGCATTTTCAGACGGTGGCTACACAGGGCACGGTGGCAAATACGAACCTGCGGGTATTGTTCACAAAGGCGAATATGTCTTGAGCCAAGAAAATCTGCGGACTTTGGGCGGCGTGGGCGCGGTGGAAAACCTGCTGCGCCGTGCCAAAGGTTACTCATCGGGCGGAATAGTCGGTGGCGGTGTCAATACGGCTGGTTTACGCGCCAGTTTGTCAGCAGCGACTGCCGTGCCTGTTATCAATATCACAGTAAACGTGTCGGGCGGCAGCAATCAGGAAGAAGCACGCAAAGGTGCAGAAGAAGGCGTACAAGCTGGATTGCGTAAGATGATATCGGAAATTGCAGATAGTCGCATTCTTGAACAATGTCGCCCTGGGAATGCCATTTACAACGTAGCGAAAGCTTAAAAAATGGAAATTTTTACTTGGAAAATCAACACAGAAGATTTTAGTGAGACGACTAAATTTGACGTGCGTGAAGTGCAATTTGGGGATGGCTATCAGCAAATTCAGCCCAAAGGCTTACGAACCAAAAAGCGCGAATGGGACGCGTCTATTACTGCAAAAAAGGCAACGATTGAAATGATTGTTGCCTTTTTTGACCGCCACGGCGGCGTCAAGTCATTCCGTTGGCGCGATGCAACCGTGCGTGTCGCAGAGTATCACGTCAAGCCATTGGGTGGGATTATTTATAAAATCTCCTTTAAATTTAGGGAAGTGTAGCGATGAACCAGCGAATACAGCAAATGTCGGGCGCAATGCTGACAGCATTATCCGCGCTTGAACAAGATGTGTTGATTGACTTGTGGGAAGTGGATTTACGCGCATTAGGGGGCGAATTATTGCGTTTGTGCAATATCCAAAGCGAAAAAGCGGATTTTGTGGTGTGGAAAGGTCAGCAATATCAAAGTTATCCGATTAAGGCAGATGGTTTTGAATTGTCGGGGCAAGGCGCAAGCAATCGCCCGAAATTGACCGTTTCCAACGTGATGGGTTTGGTTACGGGTTTGGCGGAAAAACACAATCAGCTTGTGGGCGCGGTGGTTACGCGCCGTCAAACTTACGCGCAATTTTTAGATGCGGTCAATTTCACGGCTGGAAACAGCAAAGCGGATAGTACGCAAGAAATTGTTTCTAAATATTTAATTGAGCGTTTGAGTAGCTTAAACGCGGAGATAGCGGTATTTGAACTTTCCGCGCCGTCCGAAGCCGATGGCGCGGTGATTCCCGCGCGTGTGATGTTGGCGAATGTGTGCGTTTGGCAGTATCGAGGCG
The DNA here is from genome assembly GCF_002951835.1 of Simonsiella muelleri ATCC 29453. Classification (GTDB taxonomy): domain Bacteria; phylum Pseudomonadota; class Gammaproteobacteria; order Burkholderiales; family Neisseriaceae; genus Simonsiella; species Simonsiella muelleri. Next base: position 1,904,737 of record NZ_CP019448.1, read on the forward strand.
CGGAATGTGGCTACATGGGTAAGCCAGTTGCTGACCGTTTTGGTATGCCGACCAGCGACCCCACGCAAGACGCTTGCGGTGGGCGTTTGCTGGATTGCCAAGCGCGTTTTGGTAAAACGGCGGTGTTGCCGTTTGGGGCGTTTCCGTCTTGTGATAAGGTTAGCTAGATGTTTGAAAATTTAAAAGATATTCCTGAAAGTATTCATGAAAAAATCATTCAGGCAACCCGCAAAGCTATGCCGAATGAGATGTGTGGCGCAATCATGAAATTTTCATCGGGCTATGAATTTTGGGAACTGGAAAACATAGCCAAAGACCCAGCAAAAACATTTGAAATTCATTGGGATTTTTATGATGTTGCTGATGATTTGGTGCAAGCGATTGTTCATTCCCACCCCAATGGCGAACCGTTTTTGTCGGGGGCGGATAGACAATCTCAAGTAGCTACCGATTTGCCATGGGTTTTGGCGGTAAATGGGCAATTAAAATGGTTTAAGCCTATCCCCCACTTGCGTGGGCGTGAATTTGTTTATGATGATGCGGATTGTTGCCGTTTAATCCAAGATGCCTACCACTTATGCGGTTTAGATTTGCCTGACTGTCCGCGCATTGATATAGACACGGATATTAAGCAACAAACGCTATTGCGCCATTTTGAGCAATCCGATGAGTTTGAGTGTGTGCATGATTTACGCGCTGGCGATGTGATTTTGACGCAATCAGGCAGCAATACACCTGAACACGCGATGCTCTATTTGGGCGATGGCGAGATGTTGCATCATGCGCATGAGCATTTGAGCCGTCGTGAGCCGTATCATCAGTATTGGCAAAAATGCACTCATTCGGTTTGGAGACACAAAAAATGGCAGCCTGAAATGATGGCTGCCATTTTTAATGACCTATTACACAGCAATTAACCTGCTAATTGGTCGGGTTCGCAATCGTAGATTTGGGCGAATTGTTCACGCGTTTGCGCTTGTGGGCGTGAATTTTTGCGTTCAATTTGAGATAACGCTGCTTGACTGATACCTGCTTTTTCGGCTGCTTGAGCTTGTGTGAGACCGCGATAAATGCGCCATGCAGCGATTTGGCTAACGTCTTTGTCAAACATGATATTGACTACTTCATTTGGGATAGACACATTATCAAATTCATCACTTTCGGTAATGATGTTTTCCCATTGTTCGTCATGTGCGGTTAAGCGTTCAAAATCGGCAATAGGGACAAGTACATACAAAGGATTGCCTTGTGGGTCGTTTACATATTGATATTGCATGGTTTTTCCTTGTGGTGTGGCAGGGCTTGCGTCCTGCTTGTTGGTTAGTTTTTGTAGGTTTGGCTGGTTCTTCTACTGATTTTTTGGATTTTGATGATTTTAGGAACTTCTTCAATGTATTGAAAGAAAATTCTGTAATCGCCATGTCTTAATCTGTATGTTGAACCGTCCAAGTGTTTCACATCTAAATTGACTTGTGGGAAAGTGGCTAGTTGATTGACTTTATTCCTAATTGCCGTGTGATATCGTCTATCAATTTTGCTTAATTCCCGAATGGCTTTTTGTGTCCATTCAATTTTATTTTCCATTTGGTGTCCTGTGTTGTTGATTTAGGATAATTATAAGAAAATAACCTTATAATGTCAAGTATTTTCTTATAATTATTTTATAAATTTCTTATATTTTAAATTCAGAATGGAATTTATCTTATGATTACAATTTGCTTACATGGCAGCCTGAAACGCGATTTCGGCAACCGCTTTTGCTTTCACGCTGTCAGCCCTGCCGATGCTTTAAACGGCTTATTTTCACAAATCAACGGTTTGCGCGAAAAAATCCGCAATGGCACGTTTTTGGTACGATTAAACGGAATAATTCAAACTGAACAATCACTTGAACAAAATTTCAGGCAGCCTGAAAAAAATGCTGTTGTACATATTATTCCACGCACGGCAGGGGCTGGGCGTGTGGGTCAAGTTATTGCAGGTGTGGTCATTGCTGTTGTGGGTGCGTATTTTGGGCAGGCATGGGCAGTGCAGTTAGGTGTTGGTTTAGCTTTGGGCGGTGTGGCACAAATGTTGTCTAAACAGCCCAATTTAAATGCTAATGTGCAAGGGCAAAAAGCAAGCCGAAACACCGCGTTTAGCAATTTAGACAACACAATAGCGCAAGGCCAGCCCGTCCCTTTGGCGTACGGCTTGGTTTATTGCGGTAGTCGTGTCATCTCGCAAGGCGTGGAGTCGCGCCGAATTGGCAATAATGATGACCCCATTTTACACAATCCGACCGCTAATATTGCTTTGTCTATTAACAAAAAATTTGTAGCAGGTATCCCTGCGGTTGCGCCCAATGGTCAGCCGTATGCCACAGATTTTGCTAATGATTCGGTTCGGGCGAGAAATTATGTAGCAACATTAAGTCAATCATAAGGATAGAAGCATGGGAAGTCAAAAAGGCGGTGGGGCGCGTACCCCGTATGAAGCCCCGAATACGTTAAATTCTGCCCAAAATTTACGCATTATTGATGCCATCAGCGAAGGTGAAATTTCAGGTTTTGCGTACGGCAATGACGCGCCTTTCAAGAGTATTTATTTTGATGATACCCCCGTTCAGAATGCGGACGGTTCGTTTAATTTTCATGGGGTTATGGGCTATTTCCAAGTCGGAACGCCCGACCAATCGTATATCCCTAATTTTGATGTGTCCGAACGTACAGTCAGCGTGAGCGCAAATGTCAAAAAAAATACACCGATTATCCGCGCGATTAGTGATAACACAATCAATCGGTTGCGCGTAACCGTGGGCGTAGAGCGTAACGCGCAAGTCAAAGACAACGGCGACACCGTGCCTGCCAATACTGAATTAGTCATTGAATTGGTTAATAATTCAGGCGTTCAGACATCGCGCCCTGTGCTGTTTAATGAAAAAGGCTCGGGCGCGTTTTATCATGATGTGGTGTTTGATAGCTTGCCAGCCGTGCCGTTTAATATCCATGTGCGCCGTCTGACTGCCGACAGTACCAGCGATAAAGTGGCAAATAACACGTTTTTTGCGTCATACGTTGAAATGATTGACGCGAAATTAAGTTATCCGAATACCGCATTATCTGCATTAAAAATTGACAGCGACCAATTTGGCAATAATGTTCCGCGCCGTAACTATTTGTTGCGCGGTAAATTATTGCAAGTGCCGTCTAATTACGACCCTGAAACGCGCACTTACGCAGGCAGTTTGTGGGACGGCTCGTTTAAAACCGCGTGGACAAACAATCCAGCGTGGGTATTTTATGATTTACTAACAAACGAGCGATACAGCACGCTTGCCCGTCGTTTGACCGCAGGCGATATTGACAAATGGGCGTTGTATCAAATCGCAAAATATTGTGATGAGCTTGTCCCCGACGGTTTCGGCGGTCAAGAACCACGCTTTGTCTGCAATGCGTACATTACCGACCAACGACAAGCGGGCGAATTGCTAAACGACTTTGCAAGCGTGTTTTGCGGTTTAGCAGTGTGGAATGGCAATCAAATCAGCGTGATGCAAGACAAACACACCGACCCTGTGGCTGTGTACAGTAACGCTAATGTGGTAGATGGCGAATTTAGCTACGCTGGCGCAAGTCTGAAAGCGATTCACACTGCCGTCCATGTGCGTTATGCAGATAAGCATGACGGCTACCGCTCTAAAGTAGAATACATTGCCGACGATGAAGCAGTGGCGCGTTATGGCTTAAATATCAAGTCAGTAACCGCATTTGGTTGCGATTCGCGCGGACAAGCCGTCCGCTTTGGTGCATGGATTTTGCAAACCGAATTGCGCCAACAAAATACGGTATCGTTTAGCGTTGGGCGTGAAGGTCTGAAGCATTTGCCGTATGACGTGATACGCATTGCCGACAATGATTACGTAGGGGCGCAACTGGGTGGGCGCGTGGTTGCGGTGTTGGGCGATACCATCACACTTGACCGCGACGTGTCGCAAGCGGTGGGTGCGTTGTTGTATTATGTTGATGTGATTTCAGGCAGCCTGAAAAACATCAAAATCATCGCGCAACCTAAAAACAATCAAGTGCGGGTGGAAACTGCGATTAGCATCAAAGCTGGCGATACATGGGGATTGACAAGTAAAGTCAAATCTCGTTTGTATCGTGCGGTTTCTATTAAAGAAAATGCTGATGATGGCACTTATACGATTACCGCTTTACTCCACGACCCCGCGAAATACGGGGTAGTTGATGAGAGCGCAATATTTGATGATGCGGTCAATACATTGCACAGCGCAACGCCCGAATTAAACAACGCCACCCTCTCAAGCAAAGACGGTGGCGTTGTTTTATTGTGGGACAATTTGACGGCAGATGGTGCTGTATTGAATTATGACATTAAAATATTTAGAAATAATATTTTATACAGACATATTCCTGATGCTCAAACTGCTGAAATTCGTTTGGAAAATTTGCCCAACGGCAATTACAAAGCCGAAATTCGCGGCAGAAATGCGCGTGGTGTGCTGTCTAAACCGCTGATTAAAGCGTGGCAAGTCAACTACGAAATCACAGGTTTACGCACGAGGGCGAAAACGTTAGCCGTTGAATTAACTTGGACGCTGCCTGAAATTTTGACGACCACGTCGCACACCGAAATTTGGTACGCCAACACGAACAGCTTTCAGGCAGCCAAAAAATTAGTCAAATTGCCTGCGCCGCAAAATTCGTACACGCTGATGGGTGTTGGCGTGCTGGATACGTTCTATTTTTGGGCGCGTTTGGTTGATGAGAATGGCAATTCGGGCGCGTTTACTGAAGCCGTGATGGGCAAATCCGACCCTGACCCTGCGCCGATTGTGGCGAATATTCATGGCGCGATTACGGAAACGGAGTTATCCAAGTCTTTGATTAACCAATTTAATCAGAATGATGAAGCAGCGAAAAATGCGGCGATTGCGGTGGCGGATACCAAAATGCTCGCCGAAGTCCAAGCGCGGCTCGCAGCTGACCGCGCCGAAGCGCAAGCGCGAGCGAATGCGATTGCCGCCGAAACGACGGCGCGAACGAGTGCCATCAACCAAGCCGCCGCTGCGCAAACCGCCGCGCTGAAGTTGGAGAGCAGCAAATTGGCAGGGCAAATTCAAGTAGCCGCGACGACGGCACAAACGAATTTGCAAACCAAAGCCGCCGAATTGACAGCGAACGCAACGGTGTTAGGTAATCGCATTTCGGCGATGGAAAATGTTAATAATCAACAAGTTCAGCAACTGAACACATTGACTGCCGCGCAACGCGACACCATCGCTGCGCTGGAAACGGAAAAACGCGCTCGCGCTGATGGCGATGCCGCCGAAAGTGCGAAACGGGAGACGCTCGCCGCAAAAGTGGCGCAAAATACCGCAGACATTTCACGCGAAGCGACCGCCAGCGCGGAACGCGACCGAGCGCAAACGGCAGCGCGTGAAGTGTTGACGGCAAGGTTGGATAATGTACGAGTCGGCGGTCGGAATTATTTGAAAAACAGTAATTTTGCCAATGAGTTGCAACATTGGGTAAATTGGGGCGTAGCAGAGCGGACGTTGATTTCAGGCAGCCTGAAATTGGCAGCGAATGACACTGCGCCGTTTCGTGGTATCGCGCAAACGGTTTACGATTTAGAGCAAAATACGCAATATATTCTGTCATTTACGGCTCGGTCGGCGGTTGGTGGTTTTGTCAATTTAGGTATTCATTTTAGAAATGATACAACGATTTTGTCGCAAAATTGGCAAAATATAGCGATTGGCAGCGAAATGGTGCGTTATTCGGCGATTTTTACCACGCCGAATGTGGCTGAATTTAATCAGATTTATTTGATGATGGGCGGTGTACAGAAAACGCCTTATGAAATTTATTTGAATAAAATCAAGTTAGAGCGTGGCAATACGCCGACTGATTGGACACTTGCACCTGAAGATTTGGCAGCTGAAACCGCCGCTGTTGCCGCCGAATTGAGCGAACACAAAACCGCGCAAGTAACCAAAGACGCAGCGCAAACGCAGCAAATTCAGGCAGCCACAGCGCGATTAGGGACGGCGGAAAGTGGTTTACAAAGTTTGCAAGCAACTGTTGCCAATGAAAAATCAGCAACCGCCACACAATTAGGCAGCCTGAAAAGCGCGATTGACGGCACAAAAGCAGATTTGAGCGCGTATCAAAAAACGCAAGCAACCAAAGATGCAGCGCAAACGGTGGAATTAACGAGCGCAAAATCGCAAATTGGTGATAACAAAGCCGCGATTGCCGCTATTCGCAGCACGAAAGCCGACAAAACCGAAGTGGTGAGCATGGCGCGAACAGGTTTGCAAAGCGAATGGCGAAGCGATGTAAACGCTGCCAAAACTGCTGCAGCCACAGACGCACAAACTAAAGCGGATGCTGCTAAACAAGCAGCGATAACCGCCGCCGAAACAGCAGCGACCGCCAAAGCCAACGCCGCGAAAGCCGCTGCCGTTGCTGAATCTGCACAAACAGCGCAAAGCAAAGCAGATGCAGCCAAAGCAGCCGCGATTGCGGACGCAGCCACCAAAGATGCAGTTTTAAAACAGCAAGTAGCCGCCGATGCGACCGCTAAAGCCGACGCAGCCAAAGCGGAAGCGGTGCGATTGAATAATGCCACCAATGCCAAAATTACCGCATTAGAACAAACAGTAAGCAATCAGAACAGCGCGACGGCTAGCCAAATCAGCACATTGACGGCTAAAGTGGATAATGTGCAAGTTGGCGGTCGGAATTTGGCGATTGCGGCGCGATTTGAGCACGGTAAGTGGGTTTCAGAAGTAAACGGCGCAATCAATATACATGGGCAACACCGTTTAAGTGGTTTAATTGCAGTTCAATATAATACGCAATATGTTGTTTCTACGAATAAGTTATTACGAAATGTGCGTGTGGCATGGTTTGATGGTGAGCAGCAATTTATTTCAGGTATCCTGAAATTAAATGCGGATAATGGCTGGGTGCTAACTGCGCCTGAAAATGCAGCATTTGCACGATTTAGTTACGATTTCATCATTTCACAAACGCAAAACGTACAATTTGAACGCGGCAATATCCGCACGGATTACGAAGCTGCACCTGAAGATTTGGCAGCTGAAACCGCCGCTGTTGCCGCCGAATTGAGCGAACACAAAACCGCGCAAGTAATCAAAGACGCAGCGCAAACGCAGCAAATTCAGGCAGCCGCGTCTAAAATTGGCGATAATAAAGCGGCGATTGACAGCATGAGACGCACTAAAGCTGACAAAACCGAAGTCTCCTCACTCGCTCGCACAACATTGCAAAGCGAGTGGCAAACTGCCGCCACCAATGCCGCCAACGCTGCAAAATCAGCAGCAGCAACTGCTGCGCAAGCAAAAGCCGATGCAGCTAAGAACGCAGCAATCGCCGAAGCGCAACGCTTAAATACAGCGACCAATGCCAAAATAACCGCGTTGGAAACAACAGTCAGCAATCAAAACAGCGCAACAGCACAGCAAATCAGCAGCTTAAATGCACAATTTCACATTGCTGATACACGTGATGACAATCAACCACCATCATGGTATTGGCGAAATCACCCGAAACAAAATGTGCGTGAATTCAAAAAGTTGGTAGTAATTGGTGTATCGGGTAGCGGGCAGTACGGCATGATGGAAACGGCGGTAACTTGGGGCGACCCGAGCGGCGGTAAAATTGAGCAACGCGTAACCGACCAAAACGGCAAATCATGGCGGCGGCAGTCCAATGTAGCGTACACATGGGGTAATGGTCGTTATGATTTTACGCGTGATGAATGGGCGGCGTGGGTGGCTGATGAGACAGTGCTAGGTGCACAGGCAAAAGCCGATGCAGTGCGCGAAATTGCAGAAGCCACACAACGGGCTTTACAAGCCACGCAAGCCGAACTGACGACGCACAAATCGGCGCAAGCAAGTAAAGATACCACGCAAACCGCCGAAATTCAGGCTGCCGTGTCTAAAATTGGCGATAATAAAGCGGCGATTGACAGTATTCGCAATACCAAAGCGGACAAAACCGAAGTGGTGAGTATGGCGCGAACTGGTTTGCAATCGGAGTGGCAGACGGCAGCTAACACCGCTGAAAGTCGCGCCAAAACCGCCGCTGCAACGGACGCACAAACTAAAGCGGATGCTGCTAAACAAGCAGCGATAACCGCCGCCGAAACAGCAGCGACCGCCAAAGCCAACGCCGCGAAAGCCGCTGCCGTTGCTGAATCTGCACAAACAGCGCAAAGCAAAGCAGATGCAGCCAAAGCAGCCGCGATTGCGGACGCAGCCACCAAAGATGCAGTTTTAAAACAGCAAGTAGCCGCCGATGCGACCGCTAAAGCCGACGCAGCCAAAGCGGAAGCGGTGCGATTGAATAATGCCACCAATGCCAAAATTACCGCATTAGAACAAACAGTAAGCAATCAGAACAGCGCAACTACCAGTCAATTCAATAAGTTACATGCTGAAATAGGCGGTAAAGTTTCTGCGCCCGATAAAACTGTTTTGGATTTGACGACGTTGGATAGCGAAACATGGTATCCCATTGTTTTTTCGGCGATTGGGGTGGTTGAGCCTGCATCGTTTCGGGTATCGCAAGAATTGGGCAATCGGGGGCATTCGCCAACTTGGGCAAGTCATACCACAAATTCGTTTAGCTTGATTTGCGAATGGACAGCCAACGGTCATGGCTGGGGGACAATTGCGATTGAGCGTGTCATCAATACATTTACATTTAATTTTGTGCGAGACGGTAAAAGTCCCGTACTCAAAATTGGGCAGATGGGACGCAGTAATCGTGAGTATGTGTATTTGCGCGGCGGTGCGAAATATGACGTATTTACCCCTGATGGTGTAACGGCAACACTGGTTATCACCAGTTTGAGTGTGGCAAATGAGACCGTTGAGCCGATGGTGTATAACGTTGATTTTGTGCCACGGGCAGATTTAAAACAGTTGTCGGCGGATATTTCGGCGGAGCGGCAAGCTCGGGTAACGGCGAACACTGCCCAAACCACCGAAATCAACACCGCCAAATCGCAAATTGCCCAAAACACCGCCCAAATCAGCAGCCTGAAAACCACGTTTGCCAGCGAAAAAAATACGACAGCCAGCCAAATTAACAGCTTAAACAGCAAAATGGGGATGGCGGAAGCGAATATTCGCACCACGCAAACCACAACCGCCGAATTGAGCGGCAAAGTACAGGCGATGTACACGTTGAAAACGGAAGTGGTGAGCGGTGGCAGAAAAGTGGTGTCGGGTTTGAGTATAGGCGTGGATGCGCAAGGCGAAAGTCAGTTCAATGTCCATGCGAATAAATTTGCGGTGTGGGACGGTGGTAGCATGAAACCGATGTTTGCGATGGTTACGGTGAACGGCAAAACACAAGCTGCCTTAAGCGGTGATTTACTGGCGGACGGTGTCATTCATGGGCGACATATTGCCGCAGGGCAGACCATTCAAGCCCCTATCATCAAAGGGGGCAGCTTGAATATTGGCGATGGGCGATTTTCCGTGGATGCGCAAGGCGAGGTAGTCATCAAATCACATCATGAAAACAAGGGGTTGAAACTGACTTCCAAAAATCTGATTGTGTATGATGATTATGGCAATGTGCAAATTGTGTTAGGCGAAATGATTTAAAAAGGAAAAACAATGAGATATGGTTTAAAAATCCGCAACCAGCGAACAGGACGCATGATTGAATTGCGCTCGTTTGCCAAAGTATTTCATCAATTTTCAGGGCGAGCAGATGGCGGTTTCAGGCAGCCTGTACCGTCTTTAACCCATCTACTACGCCCCCATGTGAATGCAGGGCGCGGACACAATTATTCCTATTCTGGCGAATTGTACGCTTACGCTAAACCGATTACGGATTTTGGTTTGAGTAATATGGAGAACGTGTGGCACGCGCTGACACCGATTTTTTACGGAAACATCAATCAGTTAGAAGGTAATGTGAACGATTTGGAAAGTTGTACGCCCACTATGTGCATATACAACCCAGACGACCACCATTTCTATACCAGCCGTTCCGCTGTGCAAAAGCGCAGTGAAGTGCCACCCTATGTGATTGTAGGAGTGTCATATGCCTGAATATGGCTTAAAAATCGGCAACTTACCCCGAATTACGGGCGACCGCCGCATCATGCGCTTGCTGACAATGGGCGACACGCAAGCAGTTTCAGGCAGCCGCCATAAATTCAGGCTGCATTGCCAACACGCTGATTTTTGTGTGTATTTTCGCCCATTGCATCAAGGCGTTGCCACCGCTTCGCAAATTATTCACGCAGTGGGTGGTGGCGTATATGATGCTTATTTTATTGGCTCGCCGTGCCGCGTCTATGTGTACGAACGCAAACACACGCGAGCAGCATCAGGCAAATACGGTATTCAACTGTTTAACAAAAGCGGCAGCGTAGCGTTTGACAATTTGGACGAGCCAATGATGCCACTACCTAATTTGTACATTCCACCGCTTGGGCAAGGCGGCAAAGTGCTGTTGTTTGACGCGGCGACTACGCCTCACCGCGCCGTCAATATGCACGGCAACCGCCTTGCGATGAGTTTAGATTTTTGGCGCGACGAGTACCGCATTTACCGTGATGCCATTTTATTGGAAAACGCCGCATTATTTTATGTTTTTGGTTATAGTACAAATACTTACGCCGCAAGAAACGGCGACGGCATACCGCTAAACTGGACATCTGCCAACCGTTTTGGTGGTTTGAGCAATCAAAAACCCACATCAATCGGCGTATGCAATACGTTTGAACACGGATTTTAATTTTTCTCGTAAACCTGCTTTCAGCCATGAAGCAGGTTTTTTTGTAACCCTTTGAATAAGGAAAATAAAAAAATGGCAAAACATATTATTGGTATTAATTTGAACATCATTGACCCATTGACCGATGCGGAGGTGAATTTCCACACGATTACAGATGTTAATTTTAGCATCACCAACAAAACAACCAACTTAACGATTGCGAGCTATACGCATGAACGCACCTATATTCGTGGTGGCAAACCTGCTGGCGACGGCAAAATGATTACTTTGTACGATGTGCCGCCGTTGGGCGAGTGTTTCTACAAATGGGCATATCAAAAATTGGTTGCACCGATTGAGCCGAACACGACCAATGTCTACGGACAGCTCATTACACCAAATGAGTTTACAGGCGCAGCATTGGTAGAGCGCGAAGTTAAGACAGACAACACGATTGTTGCTGCATAAGGTTTCAGGCAGCCTGAAAGTATGCGGTAAAAATTTTTCAGGCTGCCTGAAAGGAGTATTTTATGAACAAACAAATCAATTGGTTGCAATTTTTAATCGGCTGGCGATTTTTGCCTGAACGCTTGCAAGGCTGGCTGTTTGGCACGGCAACTCGTGCGGTTGAGTGCGTGAGTGCATTGGGGCTCATTGGTTTCGCCCTGGTATTTGCGTTTGACGATGATTTGCTGCACGAGTACCCGATTTACGCCAAATTTAAAGAGCTGCCTGAATGGGTTATCGTTAGCTCTCTGCTGTTGATTGGACTGTTGCAGCTTTGGGCAATGGCGTATCGCTCGCGCCGTAGCAATATTTTAAGCGGCTATATGTTGCTGCTTGCGAGTGGCGCGTGGTTTATGATTTTTATTGCGTTTTCCGCCAGCTATCCACCAGCTAACACGGGTATGGTGCTGCCATTGGTGTTGTCCTTTGTGTGCGGTTTGGCTGGCAAAAACTTGATTGATTTTACGCGAAGAAAAATTCGTGTAAACAATGAGTTAAAAAATAGAAAGGGGGCGTAATGGAATGGCATGTCCTATTTCCTGCTGGCATTATTTTTGCGATGGCTGGCGGCGTAATCGGAGTGTTGGGCGCAACGGAATTGGGACACAGTAGCATTCGGCGTGTGGTCGGCGAAGTGTTGATTTCCGCCATTTTCGCAGCAGCGGTCGCTGAATACCGCTTACCGTTGGAAAAAGTGTGGCTTTGCGGTGGTGCTGGCGTGATTGTCGGACTGATTACAGGCTACGCGCTGGATGCGGTCAAAGCCATTGCGCCCAATTTGATTAATACGGCATTAAGCGGCGGTTTTATCCGTAAAATTTTGCTGCAAATGCTGGATAAAAAGTAATTTTTAACAAGGCTGCCTGAAAGAGGGCAGCCATTTTTATTAAGGAAAAACAAATGACTGAAGAAGTGAAACAAGAATGGGCTGATGAAAACATCGTCAATGTGTATGTAGATGACATTAGCGAAGAAGCGAAAGTACCGCCTGAAGCGCAAGAGCCACCAAAACCATTGCCGAAGCCTGTGGATTTGATTACGCCCAATTTTGCATTGAGTGAATTTACCAAATCTGATACAGCAAATCGTTTGGGCTTGAAAAATATCCCAAATAACCAAGAACGCGCTAATATTAAGCGTGTTGCTGAATGGTTGGAAAAATTGCGTGAATTATTGGCTGAGAAGCATGGTCGCGTGATTCCGATTCGTATCACGTCTGGCTTCCGCTCGGCGGAAGTGAATAAGCGTGTAGGCGGTCGCCCCAATTCCGCCCATCGTTACGGTCTCGCCACTGATATTCAGGCGGTTGGTTTGAGTATCAAACAATTAACATATGATATTTATGAATTTATTGAAGCTGGTAAATTGCCTAGACCAGACCAATTAATCCGCGAAATGCCGAAAGGCGGCGGACAATGGGTACACGTTGGCTTGTCGCACGGGCAACCGCGTGGGCAATACATGGTGTACGAAGTGATTGCTGCTACAGGGCGCAACGGCTATAAAACGGTCGGTGCATTCAAAAATCCTGAATTAGCGTAAAAAAACGGCGACAAACGCGCTGCGGACACAACGCGTTTGCCAGCCTTGCAGGGTATATCTGCGTAGCCTAAAGCCGTCCCTATAGGGATTTTCATTATATAATCATAATGATAGGAGCGCAAATATGACAAACTGCGAACAAGCGTTGCGGTGTCAAAACTGCAACAAAAAATTAGCGATGGCAATGGGTGCATTTACCATCAGTATTAAATGCACCCGTTGCAAATCGCTGAATTTGTTTAAATTTTAATTATCAATAGAGTGCCTAGCGTACTAAATCAGAAAGCCCGTGAGCTTCGGAGTTATGCTATGCACTATTCTCAAGCTCCGTTGCCGTTTACAGGGCAAAAACGGAATTTTCTCAAATTTTTTCAACAAGTTTTAAAAGAAAATATCTCAAATCAAGGTCAAGGTTGGACGATTATTGATGCGTTTGGTGGGTCGGGTTTACTGGCGCATACCGCAAAGCAAACGCTGCCTGAAGCGCGTGTGATTTTCAATGATTTTGACGGTTATACAGAGCGATTGGCGCATATTGATGATACCAATCGCTTGCGTGAGTTGATTTTCAATCGTTTAAATGATTTAAATGTTCCTAAAAATCAAGGCTTAATACCGCAAGAAAAGGCGGAAATTGAAGTCATTATCCACGATTTTGGCGGTTATAAAGATGTGATTAGTTTGGGTTCTTGGCTGCTATTTTCGGGTAGGCAAGTCAATCAATTATCTGATTTATTTAATCAAAACTGGTATCGCAAAATCCGTGAAACACCTTATCCGTCTGCTGTTGGTTATTTGGACGACGTGGAGATTGTGCGGCGTAATGCGCATGAATTACTGCCTGATTTTGTGGATAGTCCGCGTGTATTGTTGGTGCTTGACCCGCCATACGTTTGCACGGAGCAAGGCAGCTATCGGCAAGATGATTATTTTGGCATGGTGCAATTTTTGCGCTTGATGTCGGTGGTACGTCCGCCGTTTGTGTTTTTTAGCAGTACGCGCTCGGAGTTTTTGGCGTATTTGGATTTTGTGATTGAGACAAAACAGGCTGGCTGGGAGCGGTTTGTTGATTATCGTAAGATTAGTATTCATACTTCGCTTAATAAGCAGTCGCGGTATGAGGATAATTTGGTATTTAAGTTTGAGTAGATGATTCAGGCTGCCTGAAAGAGTGTGTGTTTTCAGGCTGCCTTGATTTTTCTTTGATTTTATTGTCAATTTGTATCCAATTTGTACCATTACAACAAAATTATTTTTTATTTCATTGTTTATTTTGAAATTAATTTCATTATCAGTAATTCCTGCCATAGGTGCAAGAATAATTTTGTTTTTCTTGGATAATTCGGTAAGTATATTGTTTTCTTTTTTCATTCTTCACTCATTTTATAGTCGTTTAAAAAACGCAGCAGTATTCCTTATTTTAAACGACTACATTGCATCATGTTTCTCTCATAGAAATTCGGGCGCGAAGCGGATTTTTAAGCAAAAATCTGTTTCACGCCCGAAAAATGCACGCCTTAATCAAAAAATAATAATAATTTCATTATGTAATGATAATTAATGACGCGCTTTGCGACTGGATTTCGTTTGATTTTCTACTGTATTTTCAGGCTGCATTTCTGCAACATAAGGCACAGGCTGGCTTTCTAAACCCCATTCAAATACTTCATCAATCCATTTAACCGCATGAATTTCCAAACCATCTTTGACATTTTGTGGAATTTCCTCCAAATCTTTCACATTGTCTTTTGGGATTAAAACGTGTTTGATGCCACCACGCAATGCAGCCAGCAGTTTTTCCTTCAAACCGCCAATCGGCAACACCTCGCCACGCAAAGTAATCTCACCTGTCATAGCCACATCGGCACGAACAGGGATATTGGTCAATGCAGACACCATCGCTAACGTCATCGCAATGCCTGCGCTAGGTCCATCTTTTGGTGTTGCGCCTTCGGGGACGTGGACGTGAATATCATTTTTCTCATAAAAATCAGGTGCAATGCCCAAACTTTCAGCGCGTGAACGCACCACAGACCAAGCGGCAGAAATAGACTCTTGCATCACATCGCCTAATTTGCCTGTGCGTACAATATTGCCTTTGCCTTTAAGTGCAACTGCTTCAATTGTCAACAATTCGCCGCCAACTTCTGTCCACGCCAAACCTGTTACTTGACCAATGCGGTTTTCGCCAGCCGTTATGCCATAATCAAAGCGTTTTACGCCCAAAAACTCGCCTAAATTATCGCTGTTTACGACTAATTTTTTGACTTTTTTCGTTTTCAGGCTGCCTGAAAGTTCTGTTTTCATCACGGCTTTACGACAAATCTTAGCGATTTCACGGTCAAGCGAACGTACACCAGCTTCTCGCGTGTAATAGCGCACGATGTCGCGTACGGCAGATTCTTCAATTGCCAACTCATCGGCTTTTACGCCATTGCGTTGCATTTGCTTAGGAACAAGATATTGCATGGCAATGTTCATTTTTTCGTCTTCGGTATAGCCAGACAAACGAATAATCTCCATGCGATCCAGCAACGCAGGTGGAATATCAAAACTGTTGGATGTGGCGATAAACATCACATCGCTCAAATCAAAATCCACTTCAACAAAATGGTCGGAAAATTTAGTATTTTGTTCTGGGTCAAGCACTTCTAACAACGCCGCCGCAGGGTCGCCACGAAAATCACTGCCTAATTTGTCAATTTCGTCCAACAAGAACAATGGGTTTTTCACGCCAACTTTAGTCATATTTTGCATGATTTTACCGGGCATTGAACCGATGTAAGTACGGCGATGTCCACGAATTTCGCTTTCATCTTTCACGCCCCCCAACGCCATGCGAACGTATTTACGTCCTGTGGCTTTGGCGATGGATTGACCCAACGAAGTTTTACCCACTCCTGGCGGACCAACCAAACAAAGGATTGGACCTTTCAATTTATCGGTGCGTTTTTGCACCGCCAAATATTCCAAAATACGTTCTTTGACTTTTTCCAAACCGTAATGGTCTTCGTTTAACACCAAATCTGCTTTAGTTAAATCTTTGGAAATACGTGTTTTTTTATTCCATGGCAATTCAATCAGCGTTTCAATATAATTGCGAACGACTGTGCTTTCAGACGACATCGGTGGCATCATTTTGAGTTTTTTGAGTTCAGACAGGGCTTTTTCTTCGCCTTCTTTATTCATTTTTGCGTCTTTGATTTGCTGTTCCAATTTGTCAAAATCGCGTTCATCTTCTTCACCCAACTCTTTTTGAATGACTTTAATTTGTTCATTCAAATAATAATCGCGCTGATTTTTTTCCATTTGGCGTTTGACTTTACCGCGAATGCGTTTTTCCAATTGCGCAATTTCCAATTCACCTTCAATTTGCGCCAACAAAAATTCCATGCGCTCAACAACATCACTCAAATCCAATAATTTTTGGCGTTGATCTAATTTTAATTGCAAATGCGCAGCGATGGTATCCGCCAATTGTCCATTATTTTCAATATCTTGAATACTGTTCACAACTTCAACAGGAATTTTTTTATTGTTTTTAATCAATTGTTCAAATTGACTCAATAGAGTACGGCGTAGGGCTTCTTGATTGTCAGATGAATCTTCGGTTTGCGCCAACATCATCACATTGGCTTGCAAAAATTCGCCAGTATCATTTAATTCAATCACTTGAGCGCGAGATACACCTTCTACCAGCACTTTGATCGTGCCATCTGGTAAATTCAAAACTTGTAAAATTTTGGCAATTGTGCCAGTTTCGTGCAAATTATCCACATCTGGCTCTTCTTCACTACCAATTTTTTGGGCGAGCAAAAACACTGGTTGTTCATGCTCCGATGCAAAACGCAACGCCGCAACCGATTTTGGACGACCCACAAATAATGGCAATACCATATGCGGATAAACCACCATATCGCGCAAAGGCAATGTGGCGAACAAATTGTTTTGTGATGATTTTTTTCTTGCCATAATATTTTTTTCTCTTGATTCGGTACTTGGGTTGGGCGTAGATGGGGAAGATTGATAAAATTTCAAGTTTTCAGCCCAAATATTCCTTCAGGCTGCCTGAAAACATTACCACACAATATTGATTTCATCGGGTGGTGGCGGTAATGTGATGGATTGTGTAGGACTACCTGCACTGATACTGGTTTGCGTAACGGTTGACGACACCCATTGGAAAAATTTAGCAAATGAATTCGCGTCCATCGTATCCAATGAAACCACACAATCAGTCAATTGTTTCAAATAATTGGCATCTGCTTTGGGGCCTGCTGCACACGCCACGATATTCCCAAATCCCAATTGTTTTATTTTCGGAATAACTTCACTGTACACCAGCAAATCGGTGGGTTTACCATCGGTTAAAACAATCAGCATCGGTCGCCAATCTCCTTTTTGATTGGCATTGCCAACAATTCGGTCGCGTTGCACGGCTTGAGCAACTTCTTCCAATACGCCACCAAGAAAAGTTGCGCCACTTTCTGGACACACAATTTCAGGCAGCACCACTTGTTCCAATGGTGTCATCGGCAATACTGTTTTGATTTGGCTATCAAATGTGGTGATGTTCAGATGCACACTTTCCAACGCATAAGGATTTTGGCGCAATGAAGTCATCAAAGCTTGCAAACCCGCGTTCACGGCTTCAATTGGTTCGCCACGCATAGAACCTGACGTGTCAATGCAAATGTATGTGAGTAGTCGGCGCGACATGATTGATTGTCCTTAATAAGTTTTTTGTCTTTTCAGGCAGCCTGAAATTTAATACGGCATATATTCCGCTTTTAGCAAATCCACAAAACGGTCGGTTTCAGCAAATTCACCCACTGCCCGAAACACCCAACCGCCTTGATTATCGCGTTCAGCACGCGCAAAAGTCATGGCACAATGGTTGGCGTTGTCGGTTTTTCCGCCAATTTCGTAACGACAAATCTCACGTCCTTTAGCGTCCAATGCACGGATTTTGGCTTGACTCACACCTGCAAATGACTGTCCGCGCTCTTTGCCCTTAAAAATCACCACCGCGAACACAATTGCCGTGTAATCAGTAGACAAATTGTCCAAATCCACTTCAATGATTTCATCGTCATCATGGTGATTAGAACCTGTGCGATTGTCGCCACTCAAACGAATTTTCCCACTTGGATGAACCAATGAATTATAGAACACCACATCGCCCCCAATCAAAGTCGGACGACCATTATCGCCTAATTGACCCAAATTGCGAACTTTGCCTCGTGCGTCTAACAAAAACGCTACAGCGTCCAAATCGTATGCAGGCGAAGCATTGATAACTTGCCAACCCAAACCGACACGTAAATACGACAAATCAAAACCCGTGTCTTTGCGCAAATTAACGCCCTGCCCTTTTTGTAAAGAAATCGCCATTATTTCAATCCATTAAATCACAATATTAATTTCAGGCGGTGGCGGTGGCAATTCGTCCAAACCACTCACTTCTTTTTTATCATCAATTTTTTGACTGGACACCGAAATGGACGCGGATACCCATTTAAAATACGCTTTAATGGAGTTGGCATCTGCTGTATCCAATGAAACCACGGTTTCGGTGATTTGTTTTAATGTACTGGTATCGGCGTGTGGGCCAGCCGCGCAAGCCACAAAAATTCCCGTTTTCACGGCTTTGATGTCGGCGATGCCTTTGCTAATGCTGTCGGTTGGCGAACCGTCTGACAACAAAAATACCACAGGTTTCCAATCGCCCTTCACTTCCGCACTGCCTTTGACAACTTCGCGATTAATGCAATCTGCCAACAAAGTTAAAGCTCCACCCATGGCAGTTGCGCCATTGGCTTCAATATTGGGAATTTGAAAATTCATTAATTCAGTCAATGGGGTAACTTGTTTGGCTTGGCTATCAAATGTAATGACCGACAAATACGCAGTTTCCAACGCATAAGGGTCTTGGCGCAACGCCGACACCAGCACTTGCAAACCGTTTCGTACCGCTTCAATGGCTTCGCCGTGCATAGAACCAGATGTATCCACCAATAAATAAACAGGTAAACGACGCATCATTTCTTCCTTATCAAATTAAAATAAATGAAATGTTTTTTTAGGCAGCATAAAATCATCAAAATTATTTGACAAAATCATCTTTCAGGCTGCCTGAAACCCAGCTTTACAAATGTGGCAGAATACGTGGAACAATTTTATCAGGTGTAGAACCGATACTGTTTTCGCCGATGGCATGCATTTTCCACTCACCATTGTGGCGATAAACTTTTGCCATGATTTGTGCAGTATGATTGCCTTGCGCTGATAAATTGTAACGCGCAATTTCTTGTCCGTTATCGCCGTTAATTAAGCGACAATACGCATTGGCAACCTCGCTGAAATTTTGCCCTGTGTAATTGCTCACTGTAAACACCAGTGATTTAATGTTGCTGGGAACACGATTGAGTGCTACCGCAATTTGTTCATCATCACCATCACCTGCACCTGTACGGTTGTCGCCAGAATGTTGAACAGAACCATCATTGCTACATAAGTGATTGAAAAACACTACATCTTGCAATACACCCGCATCATCAAATAAAAAACATGATGCATCCAAATCCACTTCTTTTGCTCCCCCACCCAGCAATCCACTCAAAAATCCGCCTGATTTTTTGACCGCGTCCCAACCTAACCCCATAACCACCGAATTTAATTTTGTACCTGATTCTTTTTCCAAAGAAATTTTTTGACCTTTGGTTAAATTCACTGCCATTTTATTACTCCAAATAAAAATTAAACGACCATAAATATTTTTTCAGGCTGCCTGACGTTGACTCGCGACCCACGCCGCAAAACTGTTTATATTCCGCGAACAAATAATCACTTTGCCACTGCCCGAAAATTTCAACACCACACCTTCACTGCTGATGACACTGTTCACCAATGTCCCCAATAACCCTTTGTTTTGTTGCGATGTACTCAAAGAAATTTCATAATTCAAACGACTGTCCCATGCCACCACATGACCGTTATCGATTGTTATCGGATTATTCGGCGACACCTCAAGTGTGAACAACGCACCAAATCCATTAACCGCCAATTGTCCGCGCCCTGCCGTTTGCCCAATGAAAAAACCACCCGTACCAGCCAATAACGCCGTCCCCAGGCTTTGCATTTGCGCGGTAACACTCACACCATCGCTGCTCGCTAAATATACACCATCAGAAATTTTATACTGTACCTGCCCTACTTCCAGCACTTCAATTGCCCCTGGTAAAGTCGGCGCAAGCAAACAATCTCCATCGCCACGAACTGCTTGAATATGTTGTTGAAAAAAACTTTCGCCATTTGCCAAACGTCTCGCCAATGCATTCAAAATACCGCCCTGCATTCGCCCCGTCAAATCCAAATGACTTTCCATCATAACCATCGCATCGCTTTCACACGAAATGCTTTCGCCGCGTTTAAGTGAAACGTGTAAAAATGGATCATTTTCTCCCGTTACGGTAAAAATTGGCATAAAAAATCCTACAATTAAGATTTCAGGCAGCCCGAAAATGAATATGCTCCATTTTCAGGCTGCCTAAATAAATTACACATTCACACCAAAATGTTGTGCCAATGCCGCTAAACCACCTTTAAATCCTTGCCCAACCGCTTTGAATTTCCATTCGCCATTGTAGCGATAAATTTCACCGAAAATCATGGCAGTTTCCACCGAAGCATCTTCCGATAAATCAAAACGCGCAATTTCCACATTGCTTTCGCCATTGACACAACGCACATAAGCATTGGAAACTTGACCAAAATTCTGCCCACGCACATCAGCATCGTGAATCGTTACCGCCAACGCAATTTTGTCTACAGACGGCGGCACCTGATTCAAATTCACTTCAATCACTTCATCATCGCCATCTCCCGCGCCAGTACGATTATCGCCTTTGTGCATCACCGCCCCATTGTCAGACGTGCTTTGATTATAAAAAATAAAATCCGCATCTGAACGTACTTTACCAGACGCATCAAGTAAAAATGCGCTGCCGTCCAAATCAAAATCTGCGCCATCGGTTACACGGACATTCCAGCCCAAACCAATGTGCAATTGTGTTAATGATGGTGCTTCTTTGCTTAAATTGACGTTGCCGCCTTTTTGTAAACTGATTGCCATGCTAACTACTCCAAAAAATGTGAAATGTGAACAGAAATATTCAGGTAGCCTGAACAAAAAATGATGACTCAATCATAACGCAAATATGTATATTCGTATACGCTTTTTCAAGCTGCCTGAAAAAACACTTATTCAATATTTTCCCACCAATTTTCGCGTTGATAATGTTCGCCCGTGTAACGTTCACCCATTTTCGGAACGTGCATGGGTATGCCTTTTTGTCTCGCAGCGATATCAGCCCTACTAATAGATTGTTTCCATGGATTCAAAGCCAAATCAAATACGCCCCAATGAACAGGCAGCAATATTTTGGCGTTTAAATCTTGGGCTGCCTGAACAGATTGTTCAGGGAACATATGCGTTCGTTCCCAACCCAAATTGCCACCGTCAATTTCAATCAACGCATAATCAAATCCGCCGTATTTTTTGCCATATTCAGCAAATTGTTTACCATAACCGCCATCGCCCGCAACAAAAATTTTTTTATTTTTACCTTCAATGGCATAAGCTGCCCACAAAGTTTTGCTACGGTCTCGTCCAGTGCGAGCAGAATAGTGAATGGTGCGTTCAGCGGTAAATTTGATGCTGTCAAATTGCGCACTTTCACCCCAACCAATTTCGGTAATTTTATCGGCTGCCACGCCCCACGATTGCAGCCTTGCGCCTACGCCCAATGGGACAAGAAAACGCATATCACGCTTGGCAAAATCGCGCATGGAATCGGCTTCTAAATGGTCATAATGGTCGTGAGTAATGACAACTAAATCAATTTTAGGCAAGTCTTTACGTGCAATTGGAGCAGCCTGAAAACGTGGCATGACAAAAGGGACAGGCGCAGCATTACCAAATACGGGGTCAATTAATAAACGTTTGCCATCTAATTCCACAATTGCGCTGGCGTGTCCGAGCCAATAGTAAGCAAAATTTTCAGGCTGCCTAAAATGTTGCGTACTTAATTTTTCCATAGGCAGTGGATTTTTCGGGCGATTAGGCGAAAATGGTGCACCGTAAAACAAACCGCGTTTACCTGTGATTTTGTCGGGTTTATAGAATAATTCCACGCCAGAGGTGAACACGCCATTTTGGTAATACGGCAAATGACTAAACCGCGCTGGGTCGGGCAAATCGCCAAAATTACGGTAAGCAATCGCACCGAATGTCGCTACGACTGCACCCAATCCCATGAGAAAAAATAAGGGATATTTGTATCGTTTTTTCATGTTTACCTTGAATATTTTCAGGCAGCCTTTTCACATTTCAATTAAATCGCAGCAATAAACAACGCCACAATACTCAAAAAGCCCACGCCCCACATGGCCGAACGCATCCACGATTTGTCTTGCACATAACACCAAATGAACGCCACACGCGACACGATAAACACAAATGCCCAAAAATTAATCACACCCTGACTGGCATCACCTGTGGCGTGTGCAACAATAACCGCCGCCGCATATGCCGCAAAAGTTTCGTAACCATTTTGTTGGGCGGCGTTGGCGCGAGCAGCTTTACCTGTGGCTTTGGCAAGAAAGTCACGTGGGTCGTGATTATTGGCAGGTGTAAATCCTGCTAATTTTTTGGCGTATGCAGCACAAAACAGATTCAACAAAATAAAAATCAACAGAGTAAAATAAGCAAAAGTCATTTCAAAATCCTATGGTTAAAAAAATAAAAAAACTAACTCATTAAATAGCGGCTTCGTCTTTTTCGCCTGTACGAATGCGGATAATCTCATCTACAGGCAAAATGAAAATTTTGCCATCGCCGATTTTACCAGAACGCGCCACCTCCACAATCACATCAACCACACGCTCCACCATATCATCTGCCAACACCAATTCCAGCTTAACTTTGGGCAAAAAATCCACCGCGTATTCGGCACCACGATATATCTCGGTGTGTCCTTTTTGTCGCCCAAAACCTTTGACTTCAGACACAGTCATACCCGTGATGCCCATTTCGGTCAAAGCCTCACGCACATCATCTAATTTAAATGGCTTAATAATAGCTTCAATTTTTTTCATCATACAATCCTTCATGCTTGATTAATAATCTTTCAGGCTGCCTGATTTTGGCCGAACACGCTATTTTTTTTTCTAATTTTGCGCGAATATTTTTAGCGAACTCGTAAGCCGTTGTGGCATCATCTGCCAATACCGTCAAATGCCCCATTTTGCGCCCTACCCTCGCTTGCATTTTGCCATATAAATGCAAATGCGCCAATGGATTATCCAAAACTGCCCCCCAATTGGGTTCGCTGCCCTCATCACCCCACACATCACCCAAAATATTTGCCATGCAACACGGTTGCAACAGCCGCGTATCTGCGGGTACCAGCCCACACATCAAACGAACCTGTTGTTCAAATTGACTGAATAAACAAGCATCTATTGTATGATGTCCACTATTATGCGGACGCGGTGCGATTTCATTCACAATTAAATCTTGTGTCTCGCCAACCACAAACATTTCTACCGCCAACACACCCACATAATTCAACTCATGTGCCAACCGTACAGCCATTTTACGCGCTTGATTTTGCAAGTTTTCAGACAGCCTAGCAGGAACAAGCGAATACGCCAAAATGCCATTTTCATGAATATTTTCAGCTGGATCAAACGTGGCAATCTGCTCACCGTTTAACCGACAAACCACCACCGAAATTTCAGCTCGCAAATCCACCATTTTCTCCAACACACACGGCACACCACCATGCGTTTGAAATGCCTCGCGTAATTCTGTTAATGTGTGAACACGAATCTGCCCTTTTCCGTCATAACCCAAAGTTGCGGTTTTCAAAATTCCCGACAAATATGCCAAACTGGATTCGTTAATATCATCTAATTTTTCAATAACTTGATAAGGTGCAGTCTGCAAACCTGCTTTGCGAATCCACGATTTTTCCGCAATCCGATTTTGTGCAATCGCCACACAATCACCACTGGGAGACACGCGCGTGTGTTGCGCTAAATCGCGCATGGCTTGCGCGTTTACATTTTCAAATTCGGTCGTAACCGCAGCACATTGCGCCAATTTCGCCAACGCATTCACATCATCAAACGGCGCACACAAATGACAATCCGCAAAACGCGCAGCAGGTGCATTCGGGTCGGGATCCAGCACGGTTACTCGATAACCCATTGTTTTAGCAGCAACAGTAAACATACTACCCAATTGACCACCACCCAAAATCCCCAACATGGCAGGGGGAAAAATTTTGTTTTGAGACATATTTTATTCTTTCAAACGAAAACCTTCGCAATTTGCAAAAGTTCAGGCTGCCTGATTTTTCACATAATCCAACACTTCTTGCGCATGATTTGCCACTTTCACCTTACGCCACTCGTGAACCATTTCGCCAACTTCATTCAACACAAATGTGCTTCGTTCAACACCAATATATTCTTTTCCATACATTTTTTTCAATTTTAATACATCAAATTGACGACAAACCGTCTCATCAACATCACTCAACAATTCAAATTGAAAACCTTGTTTGGTGCAAAAATTTTGATGCGATTTCACACCATCACGCGAAATCCCCACAACCGTATATCCCAACGCCTGAAATTCAGGCAGCAAACGATTAAAATCCAAACCTTCCGTTGTACAACCTGCGGTGTTGTCTTTCGGATAAAAATACACAACTAATGGTAAATGTTCAGCACTTGCCCACATTTCGCCAGATGATGACGGTAAACTAAATTCCATATTAATCAGCCCATGATTTATTTTCAGATTTTATTCATATTTTCATAAAACAAAAGCCGCAAAGTATTTTTCCTAACTTTGCGGCTATCCGTTTTTCAGGCAGCCTGAAACGCAATTATTCTAAACTCAAACTTTCTACACGGTCAAAGATGTGTGTCTCAGAATTACCCTCTTCCCACAATTTTATTTTCAGGCGTAAGTCATTCACGGATTCAGCTTGACGCAAGGCCTCATCATATGAAATGCGGTCTTCGGTGTACAAGCGGAACAAATCTTGGTCAAATGTCTGCATACCGTCTGTACCTGAACGATTCATCAACGCCATTGCTTCCATTAATTCACCTTTGAAAATATGGTCTTGCATCGCAGGAGAGTTAATCAGCAAATCCACAATCGCAGTACGCCCGCCATCTTTCAAACGCGCCAAACGTTGTCCAACAATCCCCACCGTATTCAACGCCAAATCCATTAACACCTGTTGATGACGCTCTTCTGGATAAAAGTTGATAATCCGTTCAATGGTTTGCACAGCATTGTTCGCGTGAATGGTGAAAATACATAAATGCCCTGTTTGCGCCAATTGTAACGCGTATTCCATTGTATGTTCGTTACGCACCTCACCCACACACACCACATCAGGTGCTTGACGCATGGCAGATTGCACTGCCATAGACCAAGAATTGGTATCCGTCCCCAATTCACGTTGGGTAAAAATAGATTTAATGGGTTTGTGCAAATATTCCACAGGGTCTTCAATGGTAACAATATGACCAGCCGAGTGTTTGTTACGCCAGTCTAACATCGCTGCCATAGACGTGGATTTACCCGAACCCGTTGCCCCTGCCAAAATCAATAAACCACGCGGCTGCATCGCCAAATCTTTCAAACCTTGTGGCAATTGTAAATCATCAACCGTCAAAATTTTGGTGGTAATGCGTCGCCAAACCATGCCCACGCGACCTTGCTCATGATAAGCGTTCACACGGAAACGAATGCCACCTGCAGATTGTACCGAATAGTTCAATTCCAATTCTTTATCAAACTTGGCGCGTTGCTCAGGCATCATGGTCGAATACACCAGTGTTTGCGTATCATTTGCAGTCAAAGGCTTAAGCGGTACAGGAAGTAATTCGCCATTAATTTTAAATGATGGCGGAAAACCTGCGCTAATAAAAATATCCGATGCTTGACGCTTTTCACATTCCATTGCCATTTTTTCAAGCAAAGGGTGCAACGTGGTTCCCATCATGCCCATTGAACTGTTGTTATCCATTGATGTCAAAGGCATTTCTTGTTGTGATTTTACCAACATTTCATTGGCGGCTTGACGTGCTTGAGCGCGTTCTTTTGCAGCTAATTCAGGGTGACTGGTTTTATAATCATTAACCAAACCCGACAGTAGCGATGCCACATCTGCTGGCTGTTTGTTTTCGTCCATAATATTAAGACCCATTTATTTTGTTTTCAGGCAGCCTGAAAAACTAGTTAATCATATCAGGGTTAGCAGCTTTAGCACGCGCATCTTCTAACGACACGATGCCACGACGCACCAAATCTTGTAAGCATTGGTCAAGCGTTTGCATACCGTAGTTTTGACCTGTTTGCAATGTAGAGTTGATTTGTGCAATCTTATTTTCACGAATCAAGTTGCGCACCGCAGGAGTAGAAACCAAAATTTCATGCGCGGCAACACGACCTTTACCATCTTTGGTTTTCATCAAAGTCTGAGCAATAACCGCGCGTAACGATTCAGACAGCATAGAACGCACCATCTCTTTTTCGCCTGCTGGGAACACGTCAATAATACGGTCTACGGTTTTGGCGGCAGATGTGGTGTGCAATGTACCGAATACCAAATGCCCTGTTTCAGCAGCAGTTAACGCCAAACCAATGGTTTCGGGGTCGCGCATCTCGCCCACCAAAATAATATCGGGGTCTTCACGCAAAGCCGATTTCAACGCATTGGCAAAACTGTGGGTGTGTTCATGCAATTCGCGTTGATTTACCAAGCATTTTTTGGATTGATGCACAAATTCAATTGGGTCTTCAATAGTTAAAATATGCCCAGATTCATTTTGGTTCACATAGTCAATCATCGCTGCCAGCGTGGTGGATTTACCCGAACCTGTTGGTCCTGTTACCAACACCAAACCACGCGGCGTATCTGCAATTTTTTGGAACACGCGTGGCGCTTTCAATTCTTCCAAAGTCAAGACTTTGCTCGGAATGGTACGGAATACGGCCGCCGGCCCACGATTGGTATTGAACGCATTCACACGGAAACGCGCAATATTGGGCAATTCAAACGAAAAGTCGGTTTCCAAATTTTGTTGATAGTTTTTGCGCTGCAAATCATTCATCACAGAACTAATCATGTTACCCACGTCTTCTGCATTCATTTCAGGCAAGTTGATGCGGCGAATATCACCGTGTACACGAATCATCGGTGGCAAGCCCGCAGACAAATGCAAGTCTGATGCTTTATTTTTCACACCAAACGCGAGTAAATCGGTAATTTGCATAGACATATTTTGTAACCTTAAAAATAAATTATTGATGAAATAAGAATAAGGGGTATTGTAAAGAAATTTAAGTAACTTGATAAGAGTTCAAATTCAAATAGATGAATTTTTTTTTAAATTGTGGGTTTCCACACACAAGGCAGCCTGAAAATATTTATGACTCACGCCGCAATGCTGGCGACACCGCTAAAATCGCATTCAAAATACTTTCGCCCAAACGCAATGAACGCTGCCCACTCCAACCAAAATCATCGTCTGGTAGATTGGCGTTGTCTTTGAATGGCATCTCCAATGTATACGCCAAGCACTTGAATTCATTGCCCACATAATGCGTTGCCAAAGTCATATTGGCTTGATTGGGCAAATCTTTTTCATAGCCAAATTCATCTTGAAAATCGGGCGAGGCTGCCTGGAAAGCGGCTTTGAATTGATTTTGCAATTGCTCAATACGCGTGTTGTAATTTGGCACACCTTCTGTCCCCGCCACAAACACATACGGAATAGACTCATCACCATGAATATCCAAGAATAAATCCACACCTATTTCGTGCATTTTTTGGCGCACGTAATAAACTTCGGGACTTTTTTCTACGCTAGGCTCAAGCCATTCACGATTCAAATTTGCGCCAGCCGCATTGGTACGCAAATTACCCAAAAATGCACCATCAGGATTCATGTTCGGCACAATATAAAATGTGGCGCGATCCAACAAAGCACGCGCTGTTGGGTCTTGCGAATCCAGCAAACGCATCAACAAACCTTCTATAAACCATTCTGCCATCGTCTCGCCAGGATGCTGACGCGCCGTTATCCAAATTTTCAAATCGCTTTCGGCTTGGCTGCCAATGGTTAACAAATTAATGTCGCGCCCTTGCACGGTGCTGCCCAAATCATCAATTTGACACAGACCGCTGCCTTGTGCTTCGCCCAACAAATTTAAATGTTGTTCGTGTGAATATGGTTCAAAATACGCATAATAAATGCTGTTTGCCAGCGGGGTGTGTTCAATCGTAAACACGCCATTTTCGTAACGTGATGGCACGCGGAACCAGTTTTGGCGGTCATACGATGCCACTGCCTGATAATCTTCCCAGCCTTCGGGATAAGCTGATTGGGCAGCATTTTCAAAATTCATCGTGCAACGCGTGTACGCCGCACCTTGCAAACGAAAATAAAACCATTGTGCAAATTCAGACGCGTTGTCAGGACGCAACGCCAAACGAATATTATCAGGATGAGTTAAATCTTTAACAAAAATAGAACCTGCGTCAAATTGTGTGGTGATTTTCATGTTTTGTCCTTATTTTTCAGGCTGCCTGAATTGGTTGGATTTATTGTTAAATGTTAATCAGGCTGCCTGAAAAATTGAAATTATTGAATTTTATAAAAAGTTTCGCCAGATTGAATATAGTGAAGTTGATTACGTGCAATTTCAGTAACCGCATCATAGCTGTTTTTCAAATCATCAACTTCGGCTTTGAGTGCTTCATTTCGTTCCACCAAAGCTTGATTTTGTGCATCGGCGGCTTCGGCTTTTTGTTTCATGGTTTCGTATTGATTGCGCAATCCGCCGTTGTGAAACCAAATTTGGTATTGTAAACCCAAAAACACAACTGTTAATACGATGGAAATATATTTCATTGTTATCCTACTTTTTTATTGGTGAGACAGCCTGAAAAATCAGTGTAACTTGTTTTCAGGCTGCCTTTATTATTTTAATTTTAACGTTTTACTTGATAAAACGCTTCTACACCAGGGTAGTAAGCTGATTCACCCAATTCTTCTTCAATGCGCAACAATTGGTTGTATTTTGCCATGCGGTCAGAACGGCTTAACGAACCTGTTTTGATTTGCATACAATTGGTTGCGACGGCCAAATCAGCGATGGTGCTGTCTTCGGTTTCGCCCGAACGATGACTCATCACGCTGGCATAACGATTGCGTTTGGCCAAATCCACGGCTTTCAAGGTTTCGCTTAACGTACCGATTTGATTCACTTTGACCAACAATGCATTGGCCACATTTTCTTTGATGCCTTGTGCCAAAATTTTTGGGTTGGTAACAAATAAATCATCACCCACCAATTGAATACGGCTACCTAATTTTTGGGTTAAATATTGCCAACCTGCCCAGTCATTTTCGTCCATGCCGTCTTCAATGGAAATGATGGGGTATTTGTCCACCAAATTGACCAAATAATCCGCAAATTCTTCGCTGGTATAAGATTTGCCTTCCGCGCTCAAGTGGTATTTGCCACCTTCGTAGAATTCACTGGAGGCGCAATCCAATGCCAGCAACACATCCTCACCAGCTTTATAACCTGCTTTTTCAATGGCTTCCATAATTAATTGCAAAGCTTCTTCGTGGCTATTTAAATTTGGTGCAAAACCACCTTCATCGCCTACTGTGGTTGGAAAACCCTTGCTATCGCACAATTTTTTCAACATATGAAAAATTTCTGCACCACAACGCAAAGCTTCACGGAATGATGCTGCACCCACAGGCATAATCATAAATTCTTGAATATCTAAACTATTGTTAGCATGCTCGCCGCCATTGACCACATTCATCATCGGTACAGGCAACGCCATGGGCCCAGCACCACCCAAATAACGATACAACGGCAAACCAGCATCCTCAGCCGCCGCACGCGCCACCGCCAAAGAAACCGCTAACATCGCATTTGCACCCAAACGCGCTTTGGTATCGGTGCCATCTAAATCAATCATGATTTGGTCAATGTAGCTTTGTTCACTGGCATCAATGCCAATCAGGGCTTGAGCGATTTCATTGTTCACGTGTTCAACGGCTTTCAACACGCCTTTGCCCAAATAGCGAGATTTGTCGCCATCGCGTAATTCTAAGGCTTCTTTTTCGCCAGTAGATGCGCCACTGGGGACAGCTGCACGACCCATTACACCACTTTCCAACAACACATCACATTCCACCGTCGGATTACCGCGTGAATCCAAAATTTCGCGGGCAACAATATCAATAATTGCACTCATCATTTAGCTCCTGTGCTAAGTTTTAGGGATAAGAAATTTTCGGAAATTATACCTGCTTTATTTATTATCGCGTAGTGTAGCTGTAAATGTTTTCAGGAATTCGCCAACGCATTTTTACAGGCAGCCTGAAAAAATCTTCAGTCAAACTTATCTACAAAAATCGTTGAAAATTTGTGTGGATAAGTCGCTTAATTCACTGTTATGACAATATAATTAAATACTGCCTATTTTTTAATCAGGCTCCGACATAGCATAAATACCGTCCAAATTGCGCCACAATTTTTTTGCATCCATGCCAAACCCAAACACAAAACGATTGGGTACGTCCAAACCCACATAATCCGCAGTAATGGCTTTATTTTTTGGCAATAATTTATTAGCAAACACCGCCGAATGACAACTATTTGCACCACGCGCCATGATTTCTGCCACAATCGCTTTCATGGTATGCCCTTCGTCTAAAATGTCGTCCAATACCAACACATCACGCCCTGCCACCTCATAAGGTTCGCGTAACCATTCAAATTCGCCCCCTTGCAAACGATCACCATAACGCGTAATGTGAATATAATCAAAATCCAATGGAAATTTCAATAACGGCAATAATTTACCTGTAAAAACCACTGCTCCCCCCATCACCGCCAGCACCAATGGATAAGTTTCACCCAAATCACGCGTGATGTCTTGCGCCATGTGCTGCAACGCTTGTTCGCACACTTGTGGGCTATGGATTTCATCTGCTGCTTCGAGCATGGCCATTGCGTCCAAATAGCAAGATGATTTTTTTGTCATGATATTTTCTCCCAATAAAATAAAAAATGTGATTTTCAGGCAACCTCAGAATAATTTTAGCGCAGTTTTGGCATGCTGTGGATGCGGCACTCACCAAAGATTTGAGTAATGCTCAAAAATGGTATGTTAAAAACCATCTCTGTGGCAATATTTTTCATTTTCAGGCAGCCTGAAAATAAAAGATGATTTGTTTTAACACCAAATATTAATTTACTGATAGAAGCTATTTTATTGTTTTAAAAATATTTTTTATTATAAAGAGGCAGCCTGAAAATATTTACAGTTTTTTGTACTGATAATTAGAGTATTCATTTGAAATTATAGAGTATAATGCCTACTACACACATCTTCATTGGAGAAAAACATGAATAACTCTTTCAATCCCTTGATTATCCGTAACAAAGAATTCATTCCAGTCGTACAAGGCGGTATGGGTGTAGGGGTTTCAGCGTCCAGCTTATCCAGTGCCGTGGCGCGTGAAAATGGCATTGGCACCATCGCCAGCGTGGATTTACGCCATCTGCACGAAGATTTATTAGCCGAATCCAAAATCAATCCGTCCGAAGAAAAATACACGCGACTCAATCTCATCGCTCTGAACCGCGAAATCCAAAAAGCCAAAACCCAAAGCGAAGGACGAGGCATGATTGCCGTAAACGTCATGAAAGCCGTCAAAGACCACGCAGCTTTAGTTCGTCAAGCTTGCGAATCGGGCGCAGATGCCATTGTCATGGGCGCAGGTTTACCATTGGATTTGCCTGAATTAGTGGGCGATTATCGCAAAAATGTGTCTTTATTTCCAATTTTGTCGGAATCGCGTGGGATTGGTATCGTGTTGAAACGTTGGATGAAAAAAGGTGTATTACCCGATGCAATTGTCATTGAACACCCTGCCCACGCGGCAGGACACTTAGGTTCGGCAACCGTCAAAGGCGTAAACGATGAAAAATTTGATTTTAAACGTGTTTTAGAAGAAACTTTTGAATTATTTAAACAATTAGATTTAGAACGCGAAAAAATTCCCATGATTCTAGCAGGTGGCATGGCAAATTTTCAAAAGGTGTCTACCGCTTTACGCGAATGGGGTGCCAATGCGGTGCAAATTGGCACAGCATTCGCAGTAACCAAAGAAGGTGATGCGCACATCAATTTCAAAAATACATTAATGGGTGCAGAACGTGAGCAAGTAGTTGAGTTTATGTCGGTTGCTGGTTTACCTGCACGTGGCGTGGCAACTCGATTCCTGTCTAGCTACATCAAACGCGAAGAAAAATTACAAGCCAACGCCAAAGCGGACCCCAAACGTTGCACACAAGGCATTAATTGTTTAACAACTTGCGGCTTACGCGATGGATTGCCCAACGCTGGACAATTTTGCATCGATTTGAAATTAGCCGAAGCTTTCCGTGGCGAAGTAGATAAGGGTTTGTTTTTCCGTGGTAAAGACCCATTGCCATTTGGTACAACCATGAAATCTGTCCGAGAAACAGTGGAATATCTGCTAACAGGACAATTGGTCGCCATCAAATAATTTTCATTATTTGTGAACAGAAGCAGCCTGAAACCTTTGCAAAACCTTTAACATGAATCTTTTCTAATTCTATCTAATCAATATATTTTAATTTTAGGTTTGCAAAGGCATTTAGAATGCGTGATTTCTGCTTTTGGACTTGATTCTAAGAACCTGTATTCATAGCCAACGTGAAATGGATTTTTGTCCCAATTAGTACGAATGTAAGGCGAATTTTATGCCAATGTTCCTATTGACATAAAATTCATAAATGAGGCAAAAAAACATGTGCTTTGACTGTGCATACAGGTTCTAAATTCGCGTTCAATTAATTTTCTAACCAAATGGCACTGACCATTCTGCCAGTTTGACCATTGCGCCGATACGAGAAAAACGCATCGCGTTCCAATACGGTACAATGTTCGCCCCCTGAAATTTGCGTAACGCCTTCGTGTTGCAAAATCTGTTTGGCGAGCAAATAAATATCCGCCAAATATTTGCCATGACCAATGGGCGTAAAGGCTTGTTTGGCTTTATCCAATGGAAACGAATCCAACACATCTTCGCCCACTTCAAAGGCTTCCGCGCTAATGGCTGGTGCAAAATATGCCATTAATTCAACAGGTTCAACGCCTATTGCTGCTACTGTATTTTGTAATACGCCATTTGCCAGTCCGCGCCAACCCGCATGCGCCGCCGCCACAACCGTACCTGCACAATCACAAAATAATACAGGTAAACAATCCGCTGTCATGACTGCGCACGCGACTTTTCCCGTATTGTCCCATGATGCATCTGCATTGAGCGGTACATGGAGACTGTCGGTGGCGCGTACCACTTCAGCACTGTGAATTTGATTGAGATATGCCATTGGCACAGGCACATTTTGTTGTACCAATGCGCGATTTCGTGCAACATGGTCGGGGTTGTCGCCAACGTGTGCGCCCACATTTAAGCTGGCATACACGCCTTGACTCACGCCACCATTACGCGTAGTAATGAGTGTTTTGACATTTTTTGGGGCGTGCCAATTGGCGACAAAATAGCTGCCTGAAAGCACATTGGGAAGATGAATGGCTTGCGAAAGTGAATGAGACATAACGTGGACTCCTGATTGATGATGAAATAGCGACTCTAAAAATATAGTGAAATCAAATGGTAAAAGACGGTTACGTCTACCATGTTAGAACAGTATGTTATGGTAAGTGTAGGCGTGCTTTAAATTCAGATTTGTACAGGTTGTAACGTCCTGAATTCATTGCACCGTCGTATAAAGGCTGCCTGAAAATTTGATTTTATTTTCAGGCAGCCCGAAGCTTTCGCAAAATCCTTATATTGAATTTATTCAACGATTATGCTTTTTTTGCAATTTTCGCGATGCGTTGATGCCATTCTTGAACACTTAAAACCGTTAATTGATTCAATGATTTGACCCCTTCACTCATGGCTTCTCCCCCAGCGATGGTGGTATATTGTGGTACACGCGCCATCAATGCACTACGGCGAATAGAGTGGCTATCCGAAATGGATTGCGTGTCGCTGGATGTGGTGTTAATGACCAGTGCAATTTCGCCATTTTTAATAGAATCAACGATATGCGGACGACCTTCCAATACTTTATTGACGATTTGTACAGTGATGCCATGTTCTGCCAAATAAGCGGCTGTACCACGTGTCGCGCACACACCGTAGCCCAATGACAAGAAATTTTTAACTGTATTGAGAATCAAAGGCTTGTCTGCATCTTTTACCGCCACAAATACTTTGCCCGTAGTTGGCATCCGCTCGCCTGCACCCAATTGTGCTTTCAAATATGCTTCACCAAAGGTTTCGGCAACACCCATTACTTCGCCTGTTGAGCGCATTTCAGGCCCAAGGATTGTGTCCACACCAGGGAATTTAATGAATGGGAACACCGCTTCTTTGACTGCATAAAAATCAGGTACAACTTCTTTAGTAACCTGTTGTTCTTTCAATGAGATACCAGCCATTGCACGCGCACCGATTTTTGCTAACGGCACAGAAGTTGCTTTGGATACGAATGGAACAGTACGGCTGGCGCGTGGGTTTACCTCCAACACAAATACCACGCCATCTTGTACAGCAAATTGTACGTTCATCAAACCTTTGACATTCAAGGCAAACGCCATCGCTTTGGTTTGGCGGCGGATTTCATCTTGAGTTTCAATACTCAACGAATACGGAGGCAGAGAGCAGCCTGAATCGCCCGAGTGAATGCCTGCTTGTTCAACGTGTTGCATAATGCCACCAATCACGACTTCTTCGCCATCTGACACGCAATCCACATCTACTTCAATTGCATTATTCAAGAAAAAATCCAGCAAAACAGGGCTGTCTTCTGAAACTTGCACCGCTTCGCGCATATAAGTTTGTAATTGTTCAGGAGAATGAACTACTTGCATTGCGCGACCACCCAAGACATAAGACGGACGAACCACCAATGGATACCCAATTTCTTCCGCCAAACGCAAGGCTTCATCTTCTGCACGAGCTGTACGATTGGGCGGTTGACGCAGTCCCAAATCATTTAACACTTTTTGGAAACGTTCACGATCTTCAGCAGCATCAATGCTATCGGCAGATGTACCGATGATATTGACACCATTTTCAACCAGCGCGTTTGCTAATTTCAATGGCGTTTGACCGCCATAATGCACAATCACGCCCCAAGGATTTTCCTTGCGCACAATTTCTAACACATCTTCTAAAGTCAATGGTTCAAAATACAAGCGATCGGACGTATCAAAATCAGTGGAAACGGTTTCAGGATTGCAATTGACCATAATCGTTTCAAAACCTGATTCACGCAATGCCAACGCCGCATGGACGCAACAATAGTCAAACTCAATACCTTGACCAATGCGGTTCGGGCCGCCGCCTAAAATCATCACCTTTTTATTATCGGTTGGGCGTGATTCGCACTCTTCTTCGTAAGTGGAATACAAATAAGCGGTGTCGGTTGCAAATTCTGCTGCGCAAGTATCCACGCGTTTGTAAATAGGATGCAAATTCAAAGCATAGCGGTGTTCCCGGACTTCTTTTTCGCTGATATTCGATAATTGGGCAATGCGTTTATCTGCAAAACCTTTGCGTTTCAAACGGCGCAAAGTTGGATAATCCAAATCTTTCAGGCAGCCTGAACTGATTTTTTGTTCTTCTTTAACCAAATCTTCAATTTGTGCCAAGAACCAATCATCAATTTTGCAAATATCGTAAACTTCTTGGATTGAGAAACCTGCGCGGAATGCGTCCGCCACAAACAACATACGTTCTGCACGTGGCGTTGCCAATTCACGGCGAATTTCGGCTTTATCGGTTGAACGTGGATTGAAACCGCATAAGCCTGTTTCTAAACCGCGTAGGGCTTTTTGGAAACTTTCCTGAATGGTGCGTCCCATTGCCATGACTTCGCCCACCGATTTCATTTGCGTGGTTAAGGTGTCGTCTGCAGCAGGGAATTTTTCAAATGCGAAACGTGGGATTTTAGTAACGACATAATCAATAGAAGGCTCAAACGATGCAGGTGTACGACCGCCTGTAATGTCGTTACGCAATTCATCTAGTGTGAAACCCACTGCCAATTTTGCGGCTACTTTAGCAATCGGGAAACCAGTCGCCTTACTTGCCAATGCAGACGAGCGCGACACACGCGGATTCATCTCAATCACAATCATTTCGCCATTGGCAGGATTCACCGCAAATTGCACGTTAGAACCACCTGTGTCCACGCCAATTTCACGCAATACCGCCAACGAAGCATTACGCATAATTTGGTATTCTTTGTCAGTCAAAGTTTGTGCAGGCGCAACGGTAATGGAATCGCCTGTATGCACGCCCATTGGGTCGAAGTTTTCAATGGAACACACGATAATGCAGTTATCGTTTTTATCGCGCACGACTTCCATTTCGTACTCTTTCCAACCCAAAACCGATTGTTCAATCAACAATTCATGGGTTGGTGATGCGTCAAAACCGCGTTCGCAAATCGCCAAAAATTCATCTTTGTTGTAGGCAATACCACCACCCGAACCACCCATTGTGAATGACGGACGAATTAAAGTTGGGAAACCCACTTCTTCTTGTGCGCGTAAGGCTTCGTTCATGGTATGGCAAATGAAAGATTTGGGCGTATTCAAGCCAATTTTCGCCATTGCGTCTTTGAAACGTCCGCGGTCTTCGGCTTTGTCAATCGCGTCTTCGCTTGCGCCAATCAATTCAACATTGTATTTGCGTAATACGCCATTGCGTGCTAAATCCAAGGCGCAATTCAACGCGGTTTGTCCGCCCATGGTTGGCAAAATCGCGTCGGGGCGTTCTTTGGCGATAATTTTCTCAACAGTTTGCCACATAATTGGCTCAATGTAGGTAACATCAGCCATTTCGGGGTCGGTCATAATGGTGGCGGGGTTGGAATTGACTAAGATGACTTTGTAGCCTTCTTCGCGCAATGCTTTACACGCTTGTGCGCCCGAATAGTCAAATTCACAGGCTTGACCAATCACAATTGGGCCTGCACCAATGATTAAGATGGATTTTAGGTCGGTTCTTTTGGGCATTTTGGGTCTTTCTTAAATGATTAATTTAATTAGTTCTGCATCTGTTTATTCATGATGTGGGTTATTTGATTTTGAGTATATCCAAAATATTTTTTACTTTGTTTTGGAATTAAAGAATAAAGTTTGCAAAACGTTTCAGGCTGCCTGAATAAATTTTACTTAAAAAAAAACACGCGCCACAACTTCAAAAAATTGTGTAACGTGCTTTCATATTTGCCATGCAGGAAAGCAAGGCATTCTAAGTGAAATAGGCGATGGATTCAAGTCTTGACAAATCGCGCAAGACTTTCACGCTGCCTGAAAAACGTGTTATGCTATTATTTTTATTTGAGAATTTTAATATGTTTACGGATACGCATTGTCATTTGGCGGATTTGGCTTTCAGGCTGCCTGAAATTTTGACGCAAGCACACGATGCGGGTGTCTCGGGTTTTGTGGTGCCAGCCACGCAACCTAATGATTGGCAAGCTGTTTTATCAATGAATTCGGTAACTGGTGTGCGTGCGGTGGCTGTGGGTTTACACCCTTGGTTTGCGGAAAATCAAGGGGATTTTCTTGCTGACTTAGCAACGATTTTGGTGGAAAATCCGCGAGTTTGGGTTGGTGAAATCGGTTTAGACGCGCTGATTCAAATACCGAAAGAGATTCAATTATCTATTTTTGAAAGGCAAATTTTATTAGCCAAACAATTTAATCGCCCAATAATTATTCACAATGTCCGTAGCACAGCACTCATTGTCAATACAATCAAACAGTTAAAATTTGAATGTGGTGGTATTGTTCACGCATTTTCAGGCAGCATTGAAGAAGCCAATATTTTGATTAAACTGGGTTTTAAAATTGGGTTAGGAAGTTTACTGTTGAATCCGAATGCCAAAAAAGCGCATCGTGCAGCAATAGAATTGCCATTGGAACACGTTCTCTTAGAAACCGATAGCCCATATATGCAGCCAAATCACACCAATACGCCAGCAAATGTTGCGAAAATTGCGCAAATTGTCGCTAAATCACGCCAAATTTCATTGATGGATTTGGCGATGCAATTGGAACAAAATCTTTTGGAATTATTAATTGATTGATTTTTTTGCTTATTATCTCCAATCTTCTCATCTCCAATTAGGACCTGTGTTTATTGTTTTTTTGTTGGATGATGCATCTTTCAGGCAGCCTGAAAAGAATGCTTGCGATAAAATCAAAAATTTCTTATAATTTCGCCCTTTGTAAACCTTGCTGCTCGCACTCGCATGGCGAGTGGCTGTTTTTAACCACCCGTAAGGAGATAACATGCGTCATTACGAAATCGTGTTTATCGTTCATCCTGACCAAAGCGAACAAGTCAACGCTATGGTAGAACGCTATAAAACCATGATTACCGAAGCAGGCGGTAAAATCCATCGCTTGGAAGATTGGGGTCGTCGCCAATTGGCTTACCCAATCAATAAAATCCACAAAGCACACTATGTGTTGATGAATATTGAAGCCACGCCAGCGACCGTAGATGAGTTGGAAACGGCATTCCGTTTTAACGATGCGGTATTGCGCCATTTAACGATTCAAACCAAATCGGCCATTACTGAAGCATCTCCGATGATGCGTGAAGAAAAATCAAAAAGCCTCATTGTTAATGAACGCGATGAGACTGAAAAAGAAGAAGCTGCTGAAGCATAATTGGATAATCAATTTACATTGACTGCGATTTTGCAACGGGTAGATGTGTTGCGTTATACGCCATCGGGTACACCTATTTTAGATGTGATGTTGCAGCACGAGAGTTGGCAAGAGGAAAATCATATTCCTTGTCAAATTAAATTTGAACTTCCTGCGCGAATCATTGGTCAAAATGCACAAGCATGGCAGCATGAGCAGGGTGAATGCGTTACCGTAACGGGTTTTCTGGCACAACGTAGCCAACGAAGTAATCGCCCTATGCTGCGAATTCAACATATTACAAAATATAAAGGTTAAACGACATGGCTCGTCAAACATTTAAACGCCGTAAATTCTGCCGTTTTACTGCAGAAAAGATCCAAGAAGTGGATTACAAACAAGTGGATTTGCTGAAAGATTTCATCACTGAAAACGGCAAAATTATTCCTGCTCGCATCACTGGTACTAAGGCTCACTACCAACGTCAATTGGCAGTTGCTGTGAAACGCGCTCGCTTTTTGGCATTGCTGCCTTACACTGACCAACATAAATAATTAGGAGTTTATATTATGCAAATTATCTTGTTGGAACGCGTTGCTGGTTTGGGCAATTTGGGTGATGTGGTAACTGTAAAAAATGGTTACGCTCGCAATTTTTTGATTCCTACAGCCAAAGCAAAACGCGCTACTGAAGCCAATTTGAAAGAATTTGAAGCTCTTCGTGCTGAACTTGAAGCCAAACAAGCTGCAGCATTGGCAGATGCCCAAGCTCGTCAAGCTAAATTAGATGGTCAAACCATTACCGTTGCGCAAAAGGCAGGGGTTGACGGTCGCTTGTTCGGTTCTGTAACCAATGCAGATATCGCCAATGCCATCAAAGTTGCTGGTATTGAAGTAGTTAAATCAAATGTACGTTTGCCTGAAGGACCATTCAAAGCCATTGGCGAATATGATGTAGAAATTGCATTACATGCAGATGTGGTTGCAGCCATTAAATTAGTGGTTGTTCCCGCAACTGAATAATTTTAACAAATAGGGCAGCCTGAAGAGAAATTTCTTCTTTTCAGGCTGTTTTTTATTTTTGTAAAACCCATTTGATGTCATCTCCGATTGAGGTTACGGAAATTGTACGCCAATCAGGAGATTTAGTTAAAACAGTTGGATTTTCAGGCAGCTTGAAAATACCACGCGCTGTATTACCAAGAATTTTAGGTGATTGAAAATACACAATTTCATCAACCAAATCGGCTTGCAGAAAGGCAGTTGCCAAAGTTTGCCCAGCTTCTAGTAACACTTCTCCGACTCCGTTTTGTGCCAAAATTTCGCTGACCCAATGTAAATTCAATTGCGCTATTTTTTCAGGCTGCCTGAAAACCCGTAGATTTTCATATTTTGCTACCCAGCTAGGCGTATCAGTCAAAGTAAATAGCCAAGTCTCACCATCATCTTGTACCACTTGGCTTTTTTCAGGCAGCCTGAAATAACTGTCCAAAATCACACGAATTGGTTGGCGCAACGTGTTGAATTGGCGAACATTTAATTGTGGATTATCCGCCAAAATTGTACCAATGCCCGTGAGAATCGCGCAACTTTGGGCGCGTAATTGCTGCACATCTGAACGCGCCAATTCGCCTGTAATCCACTTGCTACACCCATCAGATAAAG
This sequence comes from Simonsiella muelleri ATCC 29453, assembly GCF_002951835.1. Classification (GTDB taxonomy): domain Bacteria; phylum Pseudomonadota; class Gammaproteobacteria; order Burkholderiales; family Neisseriaceae; genus Simonsiella; species Simonsiella muelleri. Next base: position 1,945,129 of record NZ_CP019448.1, read on the forward strand.
CAGTTTTGCCGTCAAAGCTGGCAGCCATTTTCAGTGAAATAAAGGGGCGTTTTCGTTCAATTCTGCTTAAGAATCCACGATTTAACTCTCGTGCCTTGTGTTCCAGCAAGCCGCATTCTACCAATACGCCCGCCGCCGTTAAAATCGCCAAACCTTTGCCTGCAACTAACGGATTGGGATCGCGCATGGCTGCTACAACTCTTGCCACACCTGATTCACGTAAGGATTCGGCGCAAGGCGGCGTCCTGCCGTAGTGGGCGCACGGTTCAAGGGTAACGTAAGCGGTTGCGCCTTGCGCCAATGAACCAGCTTGACGTAAGGCATGGACTTCGGCATGGGGTTCGCCTGCTTTAACGTGAAAGCCTTGTCCTACAATTTGTTCGCCGTGTGCAATAACGCAGCCTACGCGAGGATTTGGGGATGTGGAGAATCGCCCTTGCCATGCCAATTCTAGGGCACGGTGCATATGTGCATGGTCTAAATCGGAAAAATGAGTGGCCATGATTTTCAAAATAATTTATCTTTAAATTAACCAATTAATTCATCAGTAATTTTTTGCAATAATGCCAAGCGTTCGGCACGAATTTCACCACGTTCAGCTGCCATTTTAAACGCGCAATTGGGTTCGGCACGATGCGTGCAATTATGAAAACGACATCGTCCAATCAAGTGGCGCAAATCAGGGAAATAATTCGGTAAATCATAGGGCTGCAAATGATGTAAACCAAATTCTTGCAGTCCTGGACTATCAATCAATTTGGTTTTTTCATTTAAATCATAAAGTTGTGCATGAGTTGTGGTGTGCTTACCAGAATCCAATGCGGCGGAAATATCATTGGTACGTGCGCGTTGTTCGCCCAGCAATGCATTAGTCAGCGTGGATTTACCCATACCACTCTGTCCCAACAGAATATTGGTTTGCCCATGTAAGACCGTTTTCAGGCTGCCTACATCTTGATGCGCGGATAATTCAATAATTTTATAACCAATTGTTTCATAAAATGAAAATTTTTCTCGCCATGCATTTGTCTCGGGCAAATCTGATTTATTCAACACAATAATCGCGTGAATACCTGCCGCTTCCGCTGCAATCAAAGCGCGTTGCAACAAAGTTTCACTTGGGCTAGGAATTGCTGCCACCACGATAATAAGTTGCGATACATTAGCGGCAATCAATTTGGATTTCCACGCGTCTTGGCGATAAAGCAAACTTTGGCGCGGTAAAACCGATTCAATCACCACTTGCTCTTGGTTAATTAATTGAATATTAACGAAATCTCCACATGCGTAATCGGTGCGTTTGCTACGCGTACTGGCTTCGTAGATTTGTTGAGAATGGGTGCGGACGATATAGCGGCGACCGTAACTGGTAATGATTTGGGCGGTGGATTGGGTCATGAATATCTTGTCAATCAGAAAATATGTTTCAGGCAGCCTGAAAGGCTTTTTCAAGCTGCCTAAGCTATTCAGCTAACTCATTGAATATTTGGAAATAAGTTGGAAAAGTTTTATGCGTACATTTGGGGTCATTAATGGTAACCGATACGCCCAACAACGATACCAGTGAAAAACACATTGCCATCCGATGATCATCGTAGGTATCAATTTTTGCATTATTAATTAATTGCTTAGGCGGTGTAATATAAATTGCATCATTTTCTTCTACGACTATTGCGCCAACTTTTCTTAATTCGGTTGCCATCGCAGTGATGCGGTCGGTTTCTTTCACGCGCCACGAGCCAATATTGCGAATCGCACAAGGCGCACCTGTTGCTAAAGCCACTATCGCCAATGTCATCGCTGCATCGGGAATGTGATTCGCGTCCAAATCAAACGGTAAAATGGATTGATTCACCGCACGAGAAACTTCAATGAAATCATCGCCCCATGTTACGGTCGCACCGATTTTTTCCAATTCATGCACAAACGCCACATCGCCTTGAATGGCGTGTTTGCCCAAACCCGTTACGCGCACGGGTTTGCCCGACAATAAGCCTGCCGCTAAAAAATAACTTGCGCTAGACGCATCGCCCTCTACATGAATCAGTTCTGGCGCACGGTAGTGTGTTTTTGCAGGCAATCTGAAAATCTGATGGGCTTGATTGTCCACATGAATGTCAAATTTTTTCATTAAATTCAATGTGATATTAATATATGGCTTAGAAATTAATTCACCTTGCACATGAATTTCATACGCTTTACCCGTGAGTGGCAATGCCATCAACAACGCTGTCAAAAATTGGCTAGAAACATCGCCTTTGATGGGGATTTTGCGAATTTTTGTATCTGTGAAATCATGAATTTGTAAAGGTGGATAACCTTCATTGCCTAAATATTCCACATTTGCACCCACAATACGCAGTGCGTCCACCAAATCACCAATTGGGCGTTCGTGCATTCGTGCCACGCCATACAAATGGTAATTGCCCCCCAAAATCGCCAAAGCAGCCGTTAAAGGACGAAACGCCGTGCCAGCATTGCCTAAAAATAAATCGGCGTGTTGGTTGGGGAATACGCCATTTTGTCCAGTTACTTTTAGGCTGCCTGAAAGGCTTTTTTGTAATGGAATACCTAATTTTTCAAGGGCTTCGAGCATTCTATCGGTGTCATCTGATTGTAGCAATGAGTGAATTTGACAAACATTGTCAGACAAAGCAGCCAGTAATAAAATGCGGTTGCTGATGCTTTTAGAACCTGGTAAAGCAACGGTATTGCTGCTTTTCAATTGGCGCGGCGGTAAGAAAATAAATTCATTCATATCAAATGATTATGCTTTTAGTCTGCTTAGAATATCAGTTTTCAGTATTGATGTAAGTCAAAGCGGCGGTTAATTCTTTTTGGTTGCTTTCAGGGTTGTTGGCGCAGACATTGTAAATTTGTTCGCCGTGCATGACCACAACGCATTGTTCATTTAAGGTTGGGTTGCCATCAGCATCGGTTTGGCTAAATTGGTAGCTCATGCGATTAGCGGACGCTGCACTAATGTTTACGTTACTCAAAGATTTATCGGCTTCAATAGCAGATTTAAGTTTAGTGAAATAATCTGCAGGTTTCTTGGTTATGCCCACATGAACCACATATAAAGTTGTACCAGTAACTTTATCTTGTTGTAATAAGACGACTTTATTTTTTTCTACGCCTTCAGGCAGCAATTCGGCATCTTGCATTTTGTCAGCAAAATCGCCAGATGTATTGATGCTGATTTTTCCATCACTGCTTTTTAGCGTAACAGTATGGGCTTGCATGGGATTACTGGCGGCATCAGGTGCGGGCGTGGCTGCTGGATTGTCATTGGTTTGATTTTGTTGATTATTTTGACCCGAGCAAGCAGTTAATGCTAATACACTCGTCAGTAAGAGTGCGCGTAATTTCATGTTAAACATCATCAGTTCCAAATTCACGTATAAAGGTACGATTATAACCATTTTTATAGTGAAATAAAATTGTAATATTACAATTCATACATCATGGTTGCCTTGCATCATTTTTATTTTAGTATAAAAAATTAGGCAGCCTGAAAATACAGGTTGCCTAATTTATTTAATGAAACAAATAATTAAGGTTTACGCAATGACACCACAATAGCTGCACTTCGACTTTTCCATGCAATAGGAATCACAAAAGAACGGTCTTTGCGTGGTAACATGATTTCATCAGGGGCTCCGCGCAAAACGATGGGTACTGAAATCTCAAATTCTTCACCAAATTCGCTACGTGCATTACCAGCGATGGTGTTAGCAACTTCACCGACTAAGTCAATCATGAATGCTTCGCTAATGTCTTTTTCGCCCATCAAAACCAACAAGCGTTCCAGCAATTCTTTTGGGGCGGTAAAATACACAATACCTTTGCTTTTACCAGAAATCGCAATCACACCCGTGAAATCTTTGGCAGAGGGAACGCTGTTTTCTACCAAATAAGGCGTACCAACTGTTAATTCTTCTGGATCCATCATTTGTTCAAAATATTTTTGAACACCTTCCAAAAATACTTGTAATTTTTCTTCTTTCATGAGTCACTCTTCTGTCATTTCAACGAGGGCATCTAACAACTCCTCGTCAGTAAAGGGTTTGCAAATAAAGCCACGCGCACCAAATTGCAGTGCTTTGATGCCTGTCGCTTTGTCAGAAAGGGCGGAAATGACCAAAATATTGGCATCAGGGTCAAAATCGGTAATGGAAGAGATACACTCCAAACCGTCCATTTTAGGCATGGTTAAATCCATGGTAACAATATTGGGGTGATGTTCTTTATATAATTCCAGCGCATCAAGACCATTCACAGCAGTAGCAACTACTTCGTATTCCATTTCTTTAGAACCACGACTGATGCGATTACGAATTACATTGGAATCATCTACAATCATAATGGTTTTTTTAGCCATTTAGTTTGTTTCTCCATGATTATTTGGGAAAAGTAAATGTGAAGCGAGTGTACGCACCAGCAGCAGTAGAAATATTAATTTTGCCACCTAATGTATTTACGCGGTCTTTAATCACATCCAAACCAACACCACGACCAGCATCGCCAGTGGCTTGTTCTAATGTAGAAAAACCAGAACTGAACATGAGAACCAATAATTCTTTTGTACCCAAAGTAGCTGCTTTTTCTTCAGTATAACGACCCAAGCGAACTGCTTTAGCACGAATAGCTTCGTAGTCAATGCCATTGCCATCATCTTCTAGTTGCAAGACAAACTGACTGCCGTTATCCACTAACTCCATGCGAACATGACCTGCTTCTAATTTACGGCGAGCATGGCGTTCTGCTGGCGTTTCAATACCATGCACCACCGCATTACGCAATAATTGCACAGCAACTTCATGAATAGTGGTACGTAATTCTTCGTTTTCTACATTGTCCACACCAACGTAACTAAAATCAACGACTTTATTGTTGCGTTCAGCGACATCAGAAACCAAGCGTCCGTAATAATCCGCCATACGTGATTTCCCAGTGGTTGAATCGTTGCTGCGAATATCACTGTTACCCAAACGGCTAACCAAATCTTCAATGGTTTGTGTTAAATTCATCAGTTCTTCTAAGTGTACTGTTAACTTGATGAAGTCCTCACCAGATAAATTACTTTTAGATTGCAAGACTTTTAAGTCAGATTCTAAGTTCTCAGCAATGACCGTAAAACCGTGTAAGTTTAACGCATATGCTTCGCCTTTCAGACTGTGCACTTCACGGAAAATTTGTTCTGCTTTACTGCGCAATTCACTTTGTCGTTCACCTGGTGCTTTTAACGTGTTATTGATGGACATATTGTGTTTTTGGGTATTGCGCACAAAATCATCAATATTTTGACGGTCGGCACGCAAAATTGTACTCAACATTTCCAATTGAACATCGTTTTGTTCGCGTTCTTGCTGAATTTTTTGTTCCAATAACACAGCATTAGTTACATCTGACACGTTGACCAAGATACGTGCAATCTCATCACCATGGTACACACGGTTAAATTTGAAATCTAGATAACGTGTTACATCAGTATTGCCTTCGCGAACAGTCATGGCTTGGCGCGTTAAAGGATTCAGGCTGCCAATCAAACGCTCTTTCACACGTGGGTTATACAACTGCCCGACAAAGCTTTGCGTGGTATCCAAATCTTCTTGAGAAATCATCGTACTCAAAACTTCCATCAAGTTATGACCACCAATGTTTTTTTGACCAATCAGGCGTTCCAGTTCTTTTGAATATTGAGAACCAATATTTAAGTCTTTGTCTAACAAGAACAGACCAGAGCTTACGGTATTCATAATCTCCATGGTTTCATGGCGAGCTTCTTCAATTTTGGTGTCGGCCTTATTCAATTGACGCATAATGATGAATACGAATAACAGGAAGAAAACAATCGCACCCACCACACCTGCTAATTGTACATATGACAAAGAAGAGGTACGTTGGTCAATCAAATGATTTAATTTGTTTACCACTGCTGCCACATCTTCATGAATACGTTCATGTGAGTTTTGAGCAGACATTACCGCTAAGTCTAAATTTGCCACGTTAGCAGTAGGTGAGGTAGCATCTTTTAAATAAATACTAATTTGATTGGATAATGGTGTCCATAACTCATTGATGCGATTTAGACTTGCCACATCATCAGAATCTGTTAATGCTGAAATTGCCAATGTGCCATCTTTCGTTTGAATAACACCGCCTTTACGTAAGGCATCAAGGCTAGATTGAAAATCTTTTTGCGCTTCTGTCAAACTTTTTAATGCATGAATAATGTGCGGACTATTTGGATCTTCACCATAACTAACTTTCAAATTAAACAAATCTTGCAGTAAATTATGTGAAGCATATTGTAAAGTTGTGGCAACGGTATGCTCATTATTATTGCGGCGAACGTTACTAGATAAACGAGTAGAGTACGCCATCAACGAAATAACCAATAATAAGAACACACTAATGGTCATTATCAATGCACGATAGCGCGCAAAAAAACCTTCGCTCACCAATACCTTTTTCGTATTTTCAGCAGCCATTTGAGTAGATTCCTTCTGATGACAAATTGAGTGAATTTTTTGATTGTGAAAATTTGTTAAAATTTAACACAATTATTTTATAATATTAATCGCAAATTGCATTTTTGTAAATGTAGGCATAAAATTTTATCGTGAAAATGCTTGTCTTGTGGTTATTTTTATCCGTGCAAGTAACATTGCTTACAAATCTTTGCAACTTGGTAACAATTAAAATTTTTCAGGCTGCCTGAAACCTTTGCAAAACCTTAGAACCCGTATTCACAGCCAAGCGCGATGGATACAGGTTCTTAAAAACGACTATATACTTAACTATAGATACAACGCCAAATTGTCCCGATGAATCAACTCATCTTCAAATGCAAAGCCCAATTTTTCCGCAATTTCATTGGCATGGCAACGTACAATTTTCGCCGTCTCTACACTGCTGTAATTCGCCAAACCACGCGCTACTTCCCTACCCTGCTCGTTCAGCACAGCAATCAACTCACCGCGATGAAAATGTCCGTTCACACGCACGCAACCCACTGGTAACAAACTGCCGTTTTTCTCCAACAACGCCCGTTGCGCACCTGCATCAATGTTCACGCTGCCTGAAATCTGGATATGCCCCAGCAACCATTGTTTACGCGCATTCACACGACTGAATTCACTGGTAAACAACGTTCCGATGCTTTGACCAGCGCACAAACGCTGCAACACTTGTGATTCACGCCCCGATGCCACTACCGTATTTGCGCCACTCAAAGCCGCGCGTTTGGCTGCAAGCACTTTAGTATACATCCCCCCCGTGCCTACGCCCGTGCCTGCACCACCTGCCATGTTTTCTAATTCAGGGTGAGTGGCGGAAATTTCGCTAATGAATTGCGCATCTGGATTTTTGCGTGGGTCGCTGTCGTATAAACCGCGTTGGTCGGTTAGGATAACCAGCGCGTCTGCGTCCACCAAATTGGTTACCAATGCACCAAGCGTGTCGTTGTCGCCCAATTTAATTTCATCTGTGGTTACGGTGTCGTTCTCATTAACAACAGGAACAATATTTTGATTTAAAAGAGTTTTTAGCGTACTTCGCGCATTGAGATAGCGTGTACGATCGCTCAAATCTTCGTGAGTCAATAAAATTTGCGCGGTGTGTAATTGGTGTGCAGAAAAGGCGCGTTCATAGGCTTGCGCGATGCCCATTTGTCCGACTGCGGCAGCGGCTTGCAATTCATTGATAGCGGTGGGACGTTTTACCCAACCCAAGCGTTTCACGCCTTCGGCAATTGCGCCACTGGATACCAAAATCACATCTGTACCAGTGGATTTGATTTGGGCAATTTGATTCGCCCAATTATTGAGTGCATCTTGGTCAATGCCACGACCTTCGGCAGTTACCAAACTAGAACCCACTTTGACAACAATTAATTTGGCTTGAGATAAATTGGTGGACATTTTCAGGCTGCCTTATTTGGGATAAAAATAAAACACTGTTTATACCATTTTTCAGGCTGCCTGAAAATTTAGGCTGCCTGAATTTTTTTAAATACATTAAAAATCATATTGATGCGTTCATCAATCGTTTCTGATTTTACATCAATCCGCAATTTATCCGCACCGCTCATTTTCCAATTTTTTTCTTTTTGCATTAATGAAATGAGTTTTGCTGGTTCAATGGGTGTGTTGGGGTTGAATGTCAATGAAATGCTATTCATATTCGCATCAACCGAATCAATCCCTAATTCTCGCGCCATCAACCGAATTTTATGACTTGCCAATAATGTTTGCGTAGGTGTTTCAGGCAGCCCAAATCTATCTACCAATTCTTCATGAATTTCATTGAGTTGTTGTTGGGTTTCACAAACCGCCAAACGCTTATACAACACCAGCCGCTCATGCACATCAGGACAATACGTTTCAGGCAGCAATGCTGGCGAATGTAATTTGATGTCCGTATTCACACCCAAAGGTGAATCCAAATCAGGTGTTTTGCCTTTTTTCAAATCACGGACGGCTTGTTTGAGCATTTCTGTGTACAAAGTCAATCCAACTTGCATCATTTCGCCTGATTGTCCTTCGCCCAAAATTTCGCCTGCCCCACGAATTTCTAAATCTTGCATCGCCAAACTAAAACCCGCACCCAATTCGTCCGCTGACAAAATCGCGTCCAAACGTTTTTGCGCGTCTTTGGTCAAATATTCGGGCGTTAATAAGTAAGCATAGGCTTGATGATGGCTGCGCCCTACCCGTCCCCGCAACTGGTGCAACTGGGCAATCCCAAATTTATCCGCACGATTGATGATGATGGTGTTGGCATTTGGAATATCAATCCCCGTCTCAATAATGGTGGAACACAACAATACATTGAATTTTTGATTGAGAAAATCACGCATTACCTGTTCCAACTCACGTTCGCGCAATTGTCCATGAGCCACGCCAATTCTTGCTTGAGGCAATAAATTTTCCAATTTATCACGCATATTTTCAATCGTATCTACTTCATTATGCAAGAAAAACACTTGGCCACCACGTTTTAATTCACGCAAAACCGCCTCTTGAATACTCGCTTCGCTAAACGGTTTGACAAATGTTTTGACGGCAAGTCGTCTGCTGGGTGCAGTCGTAATCAGCGAAAAATCACGTAATCCGTCCAATGCCATGCTCAACGTTCGCGGAATGGGTGTAGCGGTCAATGTCAACAAATCCACATTAGCACGCAATCGTTTGAGTTGCTCTTTTTGACGAACGCCAAAACGATGTTCTTCATCAATAATCACAAGCCCTAAATTTTTGAATTGAATATTATCTTGTACCAATTTATGCGTACCAATCACAATATCCACCGTGCCATCAGCCATACCAGCTAAGGCGGATTTGGTGTCTTTTGTGCTGTTAAATCGAGATAATTGGGCGATTTGGACGGGAAAATCCGCAAAACGGTCAGCAAAATTCTTGGCATGTTGTTCCACCAACAACGTTGTTGGCGCAAGCACCGCCACTTGTTTGCCAGCCATAACTGCCACGAACGCCGCTCGCAACGCCACTTCCGTTTTCCCAAAACCCACGTCGCCACACACCAACCTATCCATCGGCTTGGCTTGAGTCAAATCTTTTAACACCGACACAATTGCTGCCGCTTGGTCTTCGGTCTCTTCATAACCAAAACCATCAGCAAAGGCTTGATAATCCAATTCATTGATTTCAAATTTAAAACCTGTTTGAGCCGCACGCTGTGCATACAAATTCAATAATTCGGCGGCGGTATCGCGAGCTTTCTCAATCGCTTTTTGTTTGGCTTTACTCCATGCGTTTGTACCCAGTTTGTGCAATGTGATTTTGTCGCTGGCGTTGCCTGCGTACCGACTGATTAAATGTAATTGAGAAACAGGCACATACAATTGAGATTCATTGGCGTACTCCAACAACATCATTTCCGTGCTTGCGCCACTAAAATCCATCACAGTCAAACCCATATAACGCCCTATTCCATGTTCTTGATGGACAACTGGGTCGCCAATGTTGATTTCCGCTAAATCTCGCAACGTGGTATCAGAAATGCTGGCATGTTTTCGTCTTCGCGTGCGTGGTTTACTAACATATTGATATAAATCATTTTCGGTAATAACTGCCAAACAATTTTCAGGCAGCCTGAAACCTTGAGAAAGCGGCGCAACACAAATACCTATTTGATGATTTTTCAGGCTGCCTGAAACAAATTGCGCCCAATTGTCCAACAAATTCAATGTCAAACCGTGTTGCTTGAAAAAAGCAAACATGGTTTCGCGCCGTCCCAAACTGTCCGCACAAATCAAAATTTTTCCATCAAAAGTTGACTGAAAATCTTGCAACAATTCAAGTGGTTGTTCAGCCTGACGTTTTACGGCAATATTCGGCAAATCATGTCGCCCATCGGTTTTTATCCAAATTTGTGGATATTGTTTCAGGCTGCCTGAAAATTGGTCGGGCGACAAAAACAAATATTGTGGCGCAAGTGGCGGATAAGTTGCATCGCCTTGCGCCATTTTATGACGCGATTTCACATCGTCCCAAAAACGATTGGCGTAGGCGTGAACATCGTCCGTGCACACCACCATCGCATTTTCACCAATATAATCAAATAAATCAACACAACCACTTTCAAAAAAAAGCGGTAAATAATATTCTACACCTGCACCAAATTGCGCTTTATCCACTGCTTTGTACACGGTTGCGCTGGCAAAATCGCCTTCAATCAACTCACGAAATTGGGTGCGGAATAATTTTTGTGCGTGTTCATCGGTGGGAAATTCGTGTGCTGGCAACATTCGGATTTCGGAAACTGGATGAAGCGTACGTTGCGTTTCAGGGTCAAACGTTTTGATACTATCAATTTCTTTATCAAATAAATCAATACGGTATGGAAAATCACTACCCATCGGAAACAAATCCACAATCCCACCACGAACCGCAAACTCACCATTTGCCACCACGTTGGAAACCGCACTGTAACCCGCATTCACGAGATTTTCGCGTAATGCGTCCAAATTCAAATTTTGCCCTACTTTCAAGAAAAACGTTCTGCCCAAAATAAATTCTGTGGGGGCAATTTTTTGCATGGCGGTGGCAACTGGTAAAAATAATGTATTGATTTGATTATTTTTTAATTGCCACAAAACCGACAATCGCTCCGACACCAAATCTTGATGAGGCGAAAAATGTTCGTAGGGCAAAGTTTCCCAATCAGGAAAAAAAACCGCATTATCAGATGGTTGAAAAAATTGCCAAGCCAATTGCAAACGCAAAGCGGTTTCGCTATCTGCTGTCAAAATGATTTTCAGCGTATTTTTGGGGAGATTTTGCGTAAGCAAATAAGGCAGGCTGCCTGAAGACAAGTCCGTCCAATAAGATTTTTGTGTGGGTTTGGGAATAGGAAAATTCATGTTTCAGGCTGCCTGAAAATAATAAAGCCGCCATTTTAACAAATTTTTCAGGCTGCCTTTCATGTTGATTCGCAAAAGGTAGCCTGAAAAATTCAATTAAACATTACAATACTTCACAACCTGTAACAGTCGCGCTGTTTTTTTCGGATTGTGTAAAACCCGATTGCGTACATCGCGCGTAACTGTTACTGATAGCATCATAATTTAAAAATAATTTTTTATTTGCCAGTGTGTTACTTGAATATTTTTCAGATTTTGGTTTGGCGGTAATGATGTAGCTGTTACCCTTATTAATGGATGTAATTGCAAAATCATAATAATCAGTGATATTGGAATCAGCATTGCTGGGTAACACAGCAGTAAATTTGTTGCCAGTACAAGTCGTGTTAACTTTGCCAATATAATCCGCCTTACACTCAAATGAACGCGACAAACCGTAGTAACGCTCCATCATTTTCACATTATCCATGACCACAACACGCGCTTGTTCCAAGCGGCTTCTGTAAATGTAATCTATGTACGATGGATACGCAATCGCCGCCAAAATCGCCACAATTGCCACAGTTACCATCAATTCAACCAATGTAAAACCACGTGAAGAACGTGCAGAATATTTCATGATATTTTCCTTATGAATAAAGCGCATATTATACGTAAAATCAGCAAAATTTATGCCAACTGTTCACTTGCACTTACATATTTTCACAAATTACATTACTATTCAATCCAATTCAACACAAAAAATAGGAAAATAAAATGAGTTACCTAAAAGAACAATTACAATCAGGGTTAAACGCCATGAATTTGGATTTAACCATGCCACAACAATTGTTGTTGTTAGAATATGTTGCGTTGTTAAAAAAATGGAACAGCACTTATAATTTAACCGCCTTGCGCGATGAAAATACCATGATTAGCCATCATTTATTGGATAGCTTAACGTTGTTGCCGTATGTTGCCAACGCACAAACGCTGATGGATGTGGGTTCAGGCGGTGGCATGCCAGGGATTCCCACCGCTATTTGTCGCCCTGATTTGCACATTACACTACTGGATTCTAACACCAAAAAAACCACATTTTTACAACAAGCTGTGATTGAATTAGGCTTGAAGAATGTTACCGTGGCAAGCGGTCGCGTGGAAGCGATGCACGACAAAAAAGTAGACGTGGTAACCAGTCGCGCTTTCGCTGAATTACACGATTTCATTGCGCTGACCAAGCATCTGCTCAACGAAAATGGCTATTGGGCAGCCATGAAAGGCGTGTATCCCTACGAAGAATTGGAAAATGTGCCACAAAATATTGAAGTCTATCAAATTGATAAATTAAATGTCCCCACATTAAATGCCGAACGTCATATGGTTTTGATGCGCCCCAAAAAAGGGTAGAATGTCATTTTTTTCAGGCTGCCTTTTTTGAAAATAAAAATTCAGGCAGCCTGAAAAATATTATTTCCATTTAAAACAAGGTTTTCTTTACCATGAGTTATAAAGTTATCACCATTTGCAATCAAAAAGGTGGCGTGGGCAAAACCACGACTGCTGTGAATTTGGCTGCCAGTCTCGCCCACCGCAATCGCAAAGTATTGCTCATAGACATTGACCCGCAAGGCAATGCCACAATGGGTAGCGGTGTAGATAAAAATAATTTTGAATTTGGGGTTTATCATTTGTTAGTGGGCGAAGCCGATGCCAAAACTGCCATCATTCACAGCGAAACAGGGCATTATGATGTGATTTCGTCTAACCGCGATTTGACTGGCGTGGAAATTGAATTGATGCAACGACCTGCACGTGAAATGTGTTTGCGTGATGCGATTGCGTCTGTGCGCGATGAATATGACTTTATTTTGATTGACTGTCCACCAACTTTATCATTGTTGATGTTGAACGGTTTAGCAGCGGCAGACAGCGTGTTGATTCCGATGGTGTGTGAATATTACGCATTGGAAGGGATTTCCGATTTGCTGGCAACCATCAAACGCGTACGCCAAACCATTAATCCAACTTTGGATATTACGGGTGTGATGTTTACCATGTTCACCACACAAAACAAATTATCACAAGATGTGAGTGCGCAATTACGTAATTATTTCGGACAACGCGTATTCAACACCACAATTCCGCGTAATGTCCGTTTAGCAGAAGCACCAAGCCATGGTATGCCAGCATTGGCGTACGACCCCAAAGCCAAAGGCACACAAGCCTATTTGGCATTAGCCGATGAGTTTTTGTCAGTCAAATTACCAGCATCTTCATTGGGTTATTTGAAAACGGTATTACGATTCTAATGTAAATATTTATCAAGGCAGCCTGAAAACATGATGGTTTATTTCAGATAGTTTATTTTTTGTAAACAGTTATTTGTAGATTATTTTGCAAATAGCTGTTTTTATTATTTATTAAATCGTAACAAACTTGCCCTTTTGTGTACAGGTTAAATACCAAAACTGCTAACTTTCGCATAATGACCACAATCACCACTTTTCTACTTTTACCTTTTCTCTCAAGTCATTCAGTCATCTTTTTAAGAGCATCCATTCTGAAACTTTTACAAATCCCCCATTTTGAACAAAAACTAGAAATTAAAATATAAATATATCAATTAGATAAAATTTTAAAATTTTCATTTTTGAATATTTTATAAAGATTTTAATCTACTCACCCCAAAAGTTGATGAGTTTGGTTGTGTCATAACCAAATAAATTTGGTATAAAATCATGGTTTTCGTGTTGGGAGAATCATTGTGAACCATAATCATCAAATAGATTGGCAACTTAAATTCAGCGAAGGTCTAATTGGTATAATTACGCAATGGAACGCACAAAAAGGATTTGGATTCATTTATGTAGAAGATGCCAAAACGGACGTATTTTTTCGGCACCATGTATTTATCGCCAATCGGACACAACCTAAAGTAGGCGACAAAGTCATTGTGTGTGCGGAACGCGATGGCATGGGCTGGCGAGCAATGTCGGTGTATTTACCTGATTGGGGAAATTTTAAAAATGCATATAATCAATATGATACCCCAACCCTTGATGTACAACTACAAGAACGATTAAACAAAGGTGTGGTGGGAAAAATCATCAATTGGAATGAAGATTTGGGTTTAGGTATGATTCAAATTTTTCATCCAGCCATGGCGATTGCTTTTCAGATTGCGGCATTTTCGTTGAAATCACGCGCCCCTGTAGTGGGAGAATCGGTGTATGTGAGTGTGCGACACGATGGTTTTTGTTGGTCGGCAACTGCGGTTACCCCATTGATTAAAAATGAATATATCGTAAAAATACAAGAACAATTTCGCCCATTGTACTGCCCAATGGTTAAGCCTTTATGCGTAGCGGTGATGGGGGATTGGCTTGGTGGCTGGTGTTGATTGGGTGGAACAAACCGATATGGTGGGTGTCTATGATTTTGTCGGTGGTGATGTTTTTTGTGTATGCGTGGGACAAATATTGTGAAATTGAACATCGCCCAACGATTCATACATTGTTTTTGCACGTGGGTGATGCGTTAGGCGGCTGGGTGGGAAGCATGGTGGCGCGGTATTTGTTTACGCACCGAGTGGATCGTGATTTTTCGCGTTGGTTTTGGGTATTGGTGGTGTTGAATATGGTGGGTTGTGCATGGTTAGCGAATATTTTTTTTCAGGCAGCCTGAAAAAATATTAACTTGATTATTTTAACTTTTTTTAGAAGGTTTAAATATGTATGATAATAACAAAATAGATTATGAAACCAAATCCAAATTTCATTTAGGTGTATCGGGTAAAATTGTCAAATGGAACAGCGAGCGCGGTTTTGGTTTTGTCAAAACGGCGGAAGTGGCGAACGACATTTTTTTTCATGTGAATACGTTGGTGGGCAAAGATGAAATAAGTCCACAACAAAATGAATCAGTTACGGTTTACGCGAAATACGATGACGACAAAAAACGCTGGTCTGCTACCAAAATTACCTCACCCAAACGCGAACAATTAAGAGCAGAACGTGAAGCCAAAGAACACGCATTAATCTGCCCAATGAAAGACAAATTAAAATGGGTTGCGCCTGTAGTTGGGATTTGGTCGTTGTTGGTGTATGGGGTTTCGTTGGCACTGGGTATAAGTTACCTATTGATTTCATTGATAACGTTAGCAATTTATGCTTTGGACAAAAAACATGCTTTGGATAACACCAGCAACCGTATCCCCGAAAATACCTTACACGTTTTGTCAGTGATGGGCGGTTGGGCAGGGGCGTTGGTGGCGCGATTTTTGTTTCGCCACAAAACGCAAAAACGGCCATTTGTGCAACTTTTTTGGGTAACAGTGGCTTTAAATGTGGCAATAACCGTATATTTGGTGCTTTCAGGCAGCCTGAAAGCAATAGGCAGCTAAAAGTACGTACCAAAGACATAGTCGTTTAAAATTAAGAACCTGTATTCATAGTCAACGTAAAATGGATTTTTGTCCCAGTTGGTGCGAATGTAAGACGAATTTTATGTCAATAGCGTTCCTATTGGCATAAAATTCAACGTAGCAGGCGTGCCAGATGGGGCAAAAAGACATCGCGCTTGGCTGTGAATACAGGTTCTAAACATACCTACTGCGTTGTCCGCTTCCTATATGTGCGAGATGTACACGGCGGTCGTCTTGTCCTATTTTTATTTTAAACGACTATATTCAAAATACCATACTTAATTGTTTTTTTGACGTATTTTGTATTTTACCAATACAATACCAATGAAGACAATCGGGCAACCATTTTAAGCCCTGCCTCTAATTTTTGATTAAATTAATAAGTTAAACGTTTCAACTGCCAATAAATCTTTGGCTAATTTTATGATTTTCATGACTTTCAATCTGAATTCAGGGTCTGCTAAATAATTTTCTAAATCTGCTTCAGTTGCCCATTTTTGGACAACAATATATTGAGTTGAGTTGCCTGCAACTCTACCAAAATCGTAATAAATACAACCTGGTTGTCGGCGTGTGTATCGTATAAAATCACTCATGAGTTTTTCAAATTCAGCTTGATTTTCAAGTGGCACGCTACAATCTGATACCGCTCCTATCATATTATTTTCCTTATTAATTTATTATATTTTTGAGTCAGCAGCATATTCAGGCTGCCTGAATATATGTAAAGCGATTATTTTACGATAAATCCGATGACTGGCAAACACGACAGGCTGGATTTTTAGCAAATTTAAATGTTTGCCACTCACCAGTTAGTGCAAAATAACAACGCAATATATTCGCCGCCACAGGCAAATCCATTAAAATTTTTAAAGCTTCAACTGCTTGTGCCGCGCCAATCACACCCACCAACGGTGAAAATACACCAAACAACGCACACGCCCCATCATCGGCTTGCGCCATATCAAACAAGCAGTGGTAACACGCATCTGCTAAATCTGCACGAAAAACAACCAGTTGACCATCAAATCGTACCGCTGCACCCGACACCAATGGTTTACGATTGACCACGCACGCCGCATTCACGGCTTGACGCGTGGCAAAATTATCGCTGCAATCCAACACCACATCAGCTTGCGCAGTTAAATTAAATAAATCTTTTGAATTTAAATATTTATTATGAGTTTCAATCACACAATGGCTGTTGCGTTCCTGTAAAAATTGTGCCATGCGTTCAACTTTCAGGCTGCCTGAATCGCGCTCGGTGTAACTGATTTGGCGTTGTAAATTGGTTTCGTCAATGGTATCTGGGTCTGCAATGATGAGTTTGCCCACGCCAGCTGATGCCAAATAAGGCAACGCCGCCGCACCTAACCCACCACACCCAACTACCAAAACTGTTGATTGTAATAATTTTTCTTGATTTTCTATGCCAATTTCATTTAATAAAATATGTCGGCTGTAACGTAATAATTGCGCGTCATTCATGATGATTTTTTGTGTAGTCGTTTAAAATGAAAATAGCGTTTCCCTTATGTACCAGATGGATACAGCTGTGGCGGTCGCTTTGTCCTATTTTTTAGAACTTGTATTCACACGTTGACTATTAAATACAGGTTATTATTCTAAACGACTATAAATCCATTGAAAATAATATTGTAACGTTTTTGAGGTAACCTGAAAGATGTATTGTAAGCGTTCTTTCAGGCTGCCTGCAAAATATTGGCAAACGGGTTTGTGATAAAATAGCACGAATCAAATAAACAGGACTATACAAAAATGTATGAAAATCAAAATATTATTGTTGGACTATCGGGTGGCGTGGATTCTAGCGTAACCGCCGCATTACTCAAACAAGACGGCGCAAACGTACATGGCGTATTTATGCAAAACTGGGAAGACGACAACAACGACCAATATTGCAGCATCAAACAAGATTCACTAGACGCAATGGCAGTTGCTGACATCATTGGCATTGATATTGATATCGTCAATTTTGCCACGCAATACAAAGACAAAGTGTTCGCCTATTTTCTGCAAGAATATGCAGCAGGCAGAACACCCAATCCTGATGTGCTGTGTAATGCTGAAATCAAATTCAAATGTTTCTTAGATTACGCCATTGAACAGGGCGCAGAAGCCATTGCAACAGGACACTACGCCCGAAAACAAATCCGCAATGGTGTGCATTATTTGTTGCGCGGATTGGATAACAACAAAGACCAAAGCTATTTCCTCTACCGTTTACAACCACATCAATTGGAAAAATCCTTGTTTCCATTAGGGCATTTGCAAAAAACCGAAGTGCGCCGTTTGGCGACAGAATTGAAGCTACCTACCGCCACCAAAAAAGACAGCACAGGCATTTGCTTTATTGGCGAACGCCCATTTCGCGAGTTTTTGCAAAAATACCTACCAACCCACAACGGCAACATGGTTACCCCCGAAGGCAAAATCGTTGGTGAACACGTTGGCTTAACATTTTACACCATTGGACAACGCAAAGGTTTGGGAATTGGCGGTGCGGGCGAGCCGTGGTTTGTGGTGGGCAAAGACTTACCGAAAAATGAATTGTTGGTTGTACAAGGGCATGACCACGAATTATTGTACACAAATTCATTGGAAATGAATCAGTTAAGCTGGACGCTGCCTGAAAAACCAGTCGCAGGACGCTATACCTGTAAAACACGTTACCGCATGGCAGATGCCGCGTGTGAATTACGCTATCTATCTGATGATACAGCTGAATTATTATTTAATGAACCACAATGGGCAGTGACTCACGGACAATCTGCTGTGTTATATGATGGGGAAATTTGCTTGGGTGGTGGCATCATTACCGCAACCGATAAACCATTAATCAAATTGTAAAAATATTTTTAAGGAACTATTTATGCTGGAATCACTTGTCTTTCATGACCAAACCAAAGCATATTTATTTCATGCCATGACCGAATGGTTGGCTTTAAGCGGTGGCTTTATGTTGTATAACCATTTGCGTAAACACAACGGACGCCCTTCCATGCTTGCCAACAAAAGCGGTATTTGGGTATTGATATTTTGTTTGCTTGGCGCAGGTACGGGAAATAAATTGGTGTCTATTTTGCAATTTCCTGAATTATGGGGTTTGGCACAAACGAATCCACAGCAATTTTGGCTGGCGGTCATATCGGGGCAAAGCGTGGTAGGTGGATTACTGGGTGGTTGGATTGGTGTAGAGATTGGCAAAAAAATCGCAGGGATTCGGTCGCGTACGGGTGATGATTTTGTTGCGCCGATTTTGTTGGGTTTGGTGATTGGGCGTACGGGCTGTTTTGCGGCTGGACTACATGACGGTACTTATGGTATGCACACCGATTTACCTTGGGGTGTGGATTTTGGTGATGGGGCGCGACACCCAACTCAGTTATACGAATGGCTGATGGCTTTAATTGCACTGATTTTGTTACCCAAATGGCGACAATTTTTCACACATGAGCAAGGATTGACCTTTCGTGTGTTGATGTTTGGTTATTTGCTGTGGCGGCTATTGATTGATGGGCTGAAACCTGCGCCTGCTGGCTGGTGGTTTGGCTGGAGCGGGATTCAGTGGGTGTGTATATTTGGCTTGATTATTATTGCGGCGACTTATCGGAAAACAGTAGAATAATAGACAACAAATAGCTTTCAGGCAGCCTTAAAGCATCTCGGAGAAGAAAAATGAAAAAATTTTTCAATTTTATTATTGCACTGTTTTTAGCAACCCTTGCCTCATTTGTGGTAGGTTTTGGCATATGTGCTGTTGGCTTGTTTAACCATAGTTACCTACAAATGCTTATTGTACTGTCAGCCATTCCAGTTGGAATGCTTGTTTTTGTGATGACGCTTATCAAAATGCTTTCCAACAATTCCCCTGCCCCACCGAACCGACCACAATCCAAACAAAATCCCGATTCCGAATCTGAATAAACCGTTTCAGGCAGCCTGAAAACCATACAACCCATTTAATAAACAAAATCAAGGAACAACCATGTCGCGCAAAAACCGCCCCTACCACTTTTACGACACCACCACAGGCATTTGCAACGAATGCCATAAAGTGATTGAAGCTAAAATTATATTTAAAAACAACCATGTATATATGGATAAATGGTGTCCTAATCATGGTATGCAACGTGTACTCATTAGCGATGACGTGGACTACTACCGCTTAGGACGCGAAGTCTTCGTTAAAAGACCCGAGATGCCACAACGTTTTAACACCGAAATGCACTACGGATGCCCCTACGACTGCGGACTCTGCCCCGACCACATGCAACACTCCTGTCTGTCTATCGTAGAAATTAACCGTGCCTGCAATTTGAATTGCCCCGTTTGCTTTGCCAGCAGTGGCACGCATCAAACTGAACACTATCCTATTGAAATTGTAGAAAAAATGCTAGATGCCATCGTTGCCAATGAAGGTGAACCCGACGTGGTTCAACTATCAGGTGGCGAACCCACTATTCACCCCCAATTTTTTGACATTCTCGCCGCTGCCCGAAAACGCCCCATCAAACATTTAATGATTAATACCAATGGTGTACGAATTGCTCAAGATTTTGAATTTGTAGAAAAGCTTGCCCAAAGTGGCTTGCACGGCTTAGAAATCTACCTGCAATTTGATTCACTTAACAATGAAGTAACCCAAACCCTACGTGGTGCAGATTTAAGCCGCATCCGCAAACAAGCACTGGATAATCTCAACCGCGTTGGCTTATCCACTACCCTCGTTGTAACCGTAGCCAAAGGCGTAAACGACCACGATATTGGCAACATTATCCGCTTCGCTACCAAGCAACCATGCGTGCGTGGTGTAACTTTGCAACCCGTACAATTTGCAGGACGCACCGAAAACGTAAACAGTAAAAACCGCTTAACCGTCAGCGAAATCCGCCGCAAGATTATTGAACAAAGCAACATTTTCAGCACAGACGACATCATGCCTGTTCCCTGTAATCCCGACACACTCGCCATGGCATACGCTTTCAAAGATGACAGTGGCATCGTTCCCCTCACTCGCTATTTAGACCCCAAAACCCTAGTAGAAAATGCCAACAACACCATTGTTTTTGAACACGACCACAACCTGAAAAACCACATTTTCAAACTCTTCTCGACCAATCACAGCCCCGAATCACAAGCAAATTGTCTCAGTGAACTGATGTGCTGCCTACCTGAAATTGCTGCGCCACAACAATTTGGTTACCAAAACGTCTTTCGTATACTGATTGTTCAATTTATGGACGCAGAGAATTTAGACATACGCAGCCTGAAAAAATCCTGTATCCACTTTGCCACGCCTGATGGCAAACTGATACCATTTGAAAGCTACAACCTATTCTATCGCCCTGAAATGGCAGCCAAATTAACCAATATTCGCAACAAAATTGACACAAGCAATATGCTTTGGCAAACCAAATAATATTGTCATTTAAAACAATAACCTGTATTCATAACCAACGTGAAATGGATTTTTGCCAATAGCGTTCACGCAGCAGACGTACCAAATTTAGCAAAAAGACATCGCGCTTGACTGTGAATACGGGTTCTGAAACCACTATCAACACCTTTTTCAAAAAACCTTTTTCAGGCTGCTTATTCTTTCAGGCAGCCTGAAAATCAAATGTATTAACAAAATAACTCAAACAAAATAATCACATTATGCCGAACTAACTCTTTAGGCTAATTCAAACTAATCCAAAAGAATTTATTTGTACAAACTTCAAGAGAATGCGCCAATCAATAGATAAGGGTAACTTATACCTGCTTAAACCAATTTTTCAATACGAAAGGTACAAATAAAATGGCTTCTGAACAATATAAACGTTATGCCGTACTGATTTCCAGTACTGTATCCTTTACAGTCTGTTTCATGATTTGGATGATGTTGGCGGTGGTAGGTATTCCGATTAAAAAACAATTGGGTTTAAGTGAAACCGAATTTGGTTTCTTGGCGGCATTACCTGTGTTATCTGGGTCATTGATTCGTGTGCCACTGGGCATTTGGACGGATAAATTTGGTGGGCGAATTGTGATGTTTGTGTTGATGCTGTTGAGTGTGCCCGCTATTTTTGCGATGCAATTTGCAACCCAATATTGGCATTTTTTGTTGATTGGTTTGATTATGGGCTTGGCTGGTGGTGCATTTTCGGTGGGGACACCGTATGTAGCACGTTGGTTTCCGAAAGAACAGCAAGGTTTGGCAATGGGCATTTTTGGTGCAGGCAATGCAGGCAGCGCACTGAATAAATTCATCGCACCAAGTTTGATTGCATTGGGAAGCTGGACAATCGTCCCAAATGTGTACGCTGGCATTATGTTGGCAACTGCGATTGCATTTTGGTTTTTCAGCTACCATGATCCCAAACATTTGGTTACTTCAAAAGCATCTTTAAAACAACAAATTATGTTGTTATCAGATGCGGGGGTGTTGCGCTACAGTCAATATTATTCGGTGGTGTTTGGGGGTTATGTGGCATTGGCGTTGTGGATGACCAAATATTACATTGACGAATACAATCTAACCATGCAACAAGCAGCTTTATTGGCAGCGTGTTTTTCATTACCTGGTGGGGTATTGCGTGCGGTAGGTGGTTATTTATCGGACAAATTTGGGGCATACAAAGTTACTTGGGGCGTGATGTGGGTATTGTGGGTGTGTTTCTTTATTTTGTCGTATCCTGACACAAATTTCACGATTCACGGTAAAAATGGCGATTTAGCGTTTCATATTCATTTGAATGTAGTGGTGTTTACCATTTTGATGTTTACAGCTGGGATTGCAATGGCCATTGGCAAAGCATCGGTATTTAAATTTGTGGCAAACGACTATCCCGACAATATTGGTGCGGTATCGGGCGCCGTGGGTTTAGCGGGTGGTTTGGGTGGATTTTTGTTACCGATTATATTTGGTGCATTATTAGATTGGTCTGGGGTGCGTTCTACGGCGTTTATGTTGCTGTATGGCTGCACTTGTGTTTCATTGATTTGTATGCATTTTTCATTCAAAGGTCAAAAACATCAATAACATAGTTGTTTACAATAAAAATAAGACAAGGCAAACGACTATAAATTGACAAAATTATTTTTCAGGCAGCCTGAAAAGGCAAGTTCTTCAATTATTTTTAATTATTTATTTTATTTATTTTTAGGACAAAATTTATGTCTAAAGTCATCACTCATTGGCAACCTGAAGACCCACAATTTTGGCAGCAAACAGGCAAAAAAATTGCTAAACGGAATTTATGGATTTCCATTCCTGCACTTTTGTTGGCATTTGCAATTTGGCAAGTGTGGAGCGTAGCAGTGGTAAACTTACCGAATATTGGTTTCACTTACACGGAAAATCAATTGTTTTGGTTGGCAGCATTGCCTGCGCTATCGGGCGCGACTTTGAGAATTTTCTATTCATTTATGGTACCTGTATTTGGTGGACGTAAATGGACAACGATTTCTACCGCGAGTTTATTGCTGCCTGCGATTGGGCTTGGTTTTGCGGTACAGAATAATCAGACACCTTATGGTGTGATGGTTTTGCTGGCGTTATTGTGTGGATTTGGCGGGGGAAATTTCTCGTCTAGTATGGCAAACATTAGCTTTTTCTTCCCCAAAGCCGAAAAAGGCACGGCAATGGGTTTAAATGCTGGTTTGGGAAATTTGGGCGTATCGGTGGTGCAATTTGTTGTACCGCTGATTATTACGGTGGGTGTATTTGGTGCGTTTGGTGGCGAGGCACAAACATGGACAAAAGGCGATGTTACCAAACAATTATGGCTACAAAATGCAGGGTTTATTTGGGTGCCACTGATTATCTTATCCACTTTAGCGGCGTGGTTTGGCATGAATGATTTGGCAGATGCAAAAGCCAGCTTCAAAGAACAAGCCATTATTTTCAAAAGAAAACATAATTGGATTATGTGTATTATTTATTTGGGTACATTTGGTTCATTTTTGGGATTTGCGGCAGGTTTTGCCTTACTGACGAAAAGTCAATTTACAGGTATTGACCCTGTGAAATATGCGTTTGTTGGACCGTTGGTCAGTGCATTGGCGCGACCTGTAGGCGGAATGTGGGCAGACAAAATCCAAAGTGGTGCGAAAGTAACGCAATGGGTGTTTATTGGCATGATTTTATCAGTAATAGGCGTCATTTGCTTTTTGCCAAGTGGTGGACAAGGTGGTCATTTTTGGGGCTTTTTTGCGTGTTTTGTGGCATTGTTTGCGCTGACTGGATTGGGCAATGGTTCAACTTTCATGCAAATTCCCGTGATTTTCTTGAATTTGCACCAAAAATTAGCCGAACAAGGTTTAGAAACCGCCGAACAAGCGCGTTTGAGTGCAGCGAAAGAAGGAGCAGCGGTAGCTGGTTTTACGGGTGCATTTGCGGCATACGGTGGCTTTTTCATTCCGAAAAGTTATAGTTTATCCATAGAGTTATCAGGTAACGTGATGGGAGCGTTTGTGGGATTTATTGTGTTTTACACGATTTGTTTGGTGTTGAATTGGTGGTATTATGCGCGAAAAGACGCGGAAGCCAAATGTTAATCTGATATAACACGCAATAACATCGAATATTTCAAGGTTTCCGTCTGATTTTATTCTATAATCTTCAGGTTGCTTGAAAGCCATTTTTCAGGCAGCCTGAAAATCATTTTCGTATTAATTATTATGTCGTATCATTTTTCAAGTCTTTCTTTTCGTTTGAAATCACTGACGGTGTTGTGGTTATTGGCGGCATTGTGTGCGATTGCGTTCACGCTGTTGTTATCGTGGCGAATGCAGGGCGCAGGAGCAGCCATCAACGATACGGGCAGTTTGCGTATGCAGACTTATCGTTTGGCATTGCTGCACAATAATCATGCATCATATGATGAAATTAATCAACAAATTCAACAATTTGAATTAACACTTGCTACACTAAAAAATGGCGACCCCAAACGCCCATTGTTTCTACCACACAGCCAAATTATTGAAGAAAATTTGCGGAAAATCCAACAAAATTGGTTGCTGATTAAGCCTCATTTTTTGCAACCTTTTCAGAAAAATAACCAAAATATACATAATATTCAAAATCTTATAAACAAAATTGATGACCTTACCTACGCAATTGAACAATCTCAATCCAATCGTTTGAATTTATTGAGATTATTTCAAATGTCGTTGTTGGTGATGGTATTAATTAGCGCAGTGGTGATGGTGTATTTGTTGAATTTGTGGGTACTGGAACCGTTGGGCAAACTGCAAACAGGCGTTCATGCAATTCATAATGGGAAATTTGGTGTTCAAGTTCAAGTAGATAACGTGAGTGAATTTGCTGAATTAGATGACGGCTTCAATCAAATGAGCAACCATCTGCAGCAACTGTACAGCAATTTAGAACAACAAGTTACCGAAAAAACTCAAGATTTAAAATTTAAAAATCAAACACTTGAAACTTTATACTATTTCTCCAATTTTTTGAATCAAGCTCATAACACCAGTGCAGCTTGTGAAGGTTTTTTGCAAAAAATCATTTCGTTTGTACCAGCACAAGCCAGCAGCATCAGACTTATTGATTTTAAAAGACAAAAATTGGATTTAATCGCACAAATTGGGCTGCCTGAAAACCTACAAACTGCCGCCGCGTGCCAACGCATTGACGATTGTTTGTGTGGTCAAGCTGTGCAGAAAGACAGTTGGCAACCCATTTATTTTCATAAAGAAATTGAACAAATTACCGATAAAACCAGTTGCAGTCATTTTGGTTTTCATTATTTACGCGTATTCCAAATTCGCTACAAAGGACAAGATTTGGGTATGCTCACGCTGTATTTTCACGAAGAATTGGAATTGGGCAATTTGGACAATTTAATTGACTCACTTTGCCAGCAATTAGGTAGCGCAGTCAATAACTTACGTTTAACTGAAGAAAGCCGACAACTCGCCGTTATGCAAGAACGCAATCTCATGGCGCAAGGTTTACATGACAGCATCGCGCAAACTTTGAATTTTCTTAATCTGCAAACACAAATGTTGGAAAGCTCACTGAAAGCCAAAAATGATACGGAAGTCGCTGAAACATTACAATTTATTAAAGATGGTGTCAAAGAATGTTACGATGATGTCCGCGAATTACTGCTGAATTTCCGCACCAAAATCACGCGCAAAGAATTCGCCGAAGCCGTAGACACATTGGCGCAGCGTTTCAAGCAACAAACACAAAATGAAATTGAGATACATTGGTCAGGCGACGGCGCACCATTAAGCAGCGAACAGCAATTGCAATTTATTTTTATTTTGCAAGAAAGTTTGTCCAATATCCGCAAACACGCCCAAGCCAATCATGTGTCAATTTATTTTGATAATGCCGACGATTTTACCATGAAAATTCATGACAATGGGCGTGGCTTTGATGTCAAAATATTGGATTCGCTTTCAGGCAGCCATGTGGGTTTGGGAATTATGCGTGAACGAGCGTTACGCATTCACGCACAATTTGATTTACAATCTCAATCCAATCATGGCACAACCATCTATTTGAAATTGCCAAAAAGTGAACGTATTTTAGAATAAATTTTTTCAGGCAGCCTGAAAACAAGAAAGAATAAAATGAATCAAAAAATTCGCATTGTTTTAATTGATGACCATAATTTGTTCCGTAGCGGTATCAAAGCACTGCTTTCTCGCCAAGCCGATTTTGATATTGTGGGCGAAGCGGCTGACGGTTTGAGTGGCGTGAAGTTGGTGGAACAAACCAAACCCGATATTGTCTTGCTGGATTTAGATATGCCAGTGATGAACGGGCGCGAAGCATTGGCACAAATTCTCAGCGTTCGCAGCGAACAAAATGTTGTGATGTTAACAGTTTCGGAAGACAGCGAAGATTTAACCGAATGTATGCGCTTTGGGGCGCGTGGTTTTTTGCTGAAAAACATCAACGCCGATTTTTTAGTTGACAGCATCAAACGTGCTGTTGATGGCGACAATGTGTTTTCGCCAGAGATGACGGCGCGGTTGGTACAATCGCTGATTCGTCCGCACAACGCAGGCACTGGCAGCGCGTTAGACACACTCACACCGCGCGAATTGGAAATTTTAGGGCATTTGGCCGCAGGACACAGCAATAAAATCATCGCCAGACAACTGGATTTAGCAGAATTCACCATTAAAGTACACGTTCAAAATATTTTACGCAAATTAGAACTTAGTAGCCGCGTTCAGGCTGCCGTATATGCTGTGCAACACAAAGTCCCACAACCAACCGCTCATTAATTTAGGAATAACATGAAAACCAGTACCCGAAATTGCTTTCACGGTGTCATTAGCCAAATTGATGAATTAAATGGTGTCTACCAAATTGCAGTACAACAGCATGATTTTATTGTATATAGTCATATCAGCCCACACGCGTTCGCCCGACTGCAACCCAAAATAGGCAACATGGCGATTGTGATGATTAAAGCGTCTGCGGTATCGCTGATGGCGGAAATCACGCCGTTTCGGTTGTCGGCAGAAAACGTTTTGCTCGGCACGATTGACGCGGTGGAACGTGGTGCAGTAAACAATATTGTGTTGATTTCATTAAAAAATGGTGAAAATGCAGTTGCCACCATCACATTGGACAGCAGCGAACATTTAGACGTTCACGCTGGAGAAGAAATTTACGCAGTGTTTAATGCGTCCAACACTATTTTAGGTTTGGTGTGATTTTTCAGGCAGCCTGAAACGTTTTGCGCTACAATTTTGTTTTTCCAAAAAAACTTAGGAGCAACAAATGATTGCTGTATATGCAAGCTGCATCGTCTTGCCTGAAAAACAAGCTGAATTTGAAAAAGTGGCGCGTGAATTCATCCGTGCCAGTCGTGGACACGCAGGCTGCCTGCAATATGAATGCGGCAAAGTTACCGATAAAATTACCGAATACGCATTCGTAGAAAAATGGGCAAGTCAAGCCGATTTGGACGCGCATTTGGCACATGAATTTTTTGTTCAAAATGCGCCGCGTTTAATTGAATTGACCGCCAACGGTTTGACGATTGATACATTAGAATTATTGGCGGCTTAATTTCCCATTTTCCATGCGCCAAATTTCGTCTGCCAGCACATCGCAATCGGCTTTATCATGGGTAATCAGCAACATGGGAATATCCAATTCTTTTTGTAAATCAGAAACTTCCAAACGCATTTGTTGGCGTAATTCGGTATCCAAGGCAGAAAACGGCTCGTCCAAAAGCAACCAACGCGGTTGACGAATACACGCTCGCGCCAACGCCACACGCTGCTTCTGCCCACCCGAAATGTGATTCGGATAATGATTGGCCAAATGGCTCAACTGCATACGGTTGAGCCATTTTTCTGTTAATTCATTGACTTGACGATTGGGATCACGCCAATGATTCTGCAAGCCAAACGCCACATTTTGCGCCACCGTCAGATGCGGAAACAGCGCGTAATCTTGAAACATCACACCCACATCGCGCTTTTGTGGTGGCAACCAAATTTTTTGCGTGGTATCGCCATATAGTTTTCCATCAATTTTCAGGCTGCCTGAAAGCGGTTTGAGCAGCCCCGCCAACAATTGCAAAGTCAGACTTTTCCCAGAACCACTCGCCCCAATAATGGCAATGCGTTTGGCATTACTTTGGCATTCTGAATGAAGTATAAACTCATGATTAGACGTAATAATTTTTTTATGCAAATTAAAATCAAATATCATAATAATTTATTTTTAGGATTGGTAACGTGGTTTGCTTAAATATTGCGTCAACCACAAAATCGCCACACACACCAGCGAAATGATGATAACCAATTGATTTGCCAAATCATCATCGCCAGCCTGTACCGCCTCGTACACAGCAATAGACAAGGTTTGTGTCTCATTGGGAATGCTGCCTGCAATCATCAAAGTCGCACCAAACTCACCCAACGCCCGCGCAAATGCCAATAACAAACCCGCCAAAATCCCACGCCATGCCAAAGGCAACGTTACCCGAAAAAAAATCGCCCATTCATTCACGCCCAAAGTTCTAGCAGCTTGTTCCAATTGCGGATTCACATTCTCAAACGCCGCGCGTGCAGGTTTGACCATCAATGGAAAAGTTACCACTGTCGCCGCTAATACCGCACCCTGCCATGTAAAAATTAGATTAATATCAAAAGTTTGCTTAAGCCATTGACCCAATTTACCTTGCGAACCAAACAAAACCAGCAAATAATATCCCATCACAGTCGGTGGCAAAACCATCGGCAAAGTCAATATTGTGTCCAGCAAATCACGTCCCAATACGCGAGTTTTTGCCAACGCATAACCCAGTAGCGTCCCCAATATCAAATTAATAAAAGTCGCACAACCCGCTACTTTTAGCGACAATAATAAAGCAGGTAAAATATTTTGCATAAAATAATCAAATTGTTATTAAAATCTTCAGGCAGCCTGAAAAATCATGGTTTCGCAAAACCAAATCGACGCAACACCATTTGACCTTGCACGGACAACACATAATCTTCAAAACGCTTGGCAGCAGTGGCATCGTGGCTATTTTTGGTTACCGCAATCGGATAAACCACGGGCGGATTAGTTGGCACTTCTGCCACGATATTCAGCGCAAATTGTTTCAATTGGGCATCAGTGCGATACACAAAACCTGCGTCCACTTCACCACGAAACACATAATCTAAAGCTTGACGAACATTTTGCGTATAAACATACTTATTTTTCAATGAATTAAATAGATTAGCTTGTTGCAACACACCTTGTGCATATTTACCAGCAGGTACGCTTTCGGGCTTACCTATGGCGATTTTCTTCACGCCCACTTGTTGCAAATCTGCCAATTTAGTCAAATGGTTAGGTGAATTTTTGGGTGTAACCAAAACCAATGCATTTCGCACAAAATTCTGGCGTGTTATTGAATTAATCAATTGTTTTTTCATGGCTTTATCCATGGTTTCTTGGTCAGCTGTTGCCAGCACATCAACAGGCGCACCTTGCGAAAGCTGCTGCAACAGCACACCAGAGGCAGCCGTATTGAGTTTGATTTTGTCTTGCGGATACAATTTTTCGTAATTTTGCGCAATTTCTTGAAAGGCATCTTTCAAACTCGCGGCTGCCGAAACCGTAATATCTGCTGCCTGAACAGGTGCGGCCACCAAGCAAGTAAATAAAATCCATGTTTTCAATTTCATAGTATTCTCCAAATATAAACAGTTCAACTAATTGAACGCAACAGCATAACAAAATAAACATGAAAATCCATTCACTATTTTTATTATGGGTGAGATTAGTTCTAAAGTAGTATTGTTCAGGCAGCCTGAAAAGCATTTTTACGCTATAATTTCCCAACTACAACCTGCTATAAGGACAAAATGATGAGTGAAATGCGCCGCGCTTTTATTGTTTCTGACCGTACGGGCATCAGTGCAGATGCTATGTGTAACGCACTTTTGGAACAATTTAAAGATATTCCCATTCGCCAATACAGTCGCCCATTTATTGATACGCCCACTAAAGCACAAGATTTAATCATGGAAATTCAATCATTTGCAGAAAAAGATGGCGTGCATCCGATTGTGTTTGCCAGTATTTCTAATCAGGAAATCAGCCAAATTGTGAAAACTGCACCAGCATTGCATTTGAGTTTTTTTGATGCGTTTCTCACGCCTTTAGAACAAGAATTGGGGGCAACCGCACAACGTATTATCCAAAGTCGTGTTCACAATGTACAAAAATACGATGCGCGTATGGAAGCCGTCAATTTTGCGTTAAATCATGATGATGGCTCTTCCGATGCCGATATGCAACAAGCGGATGTCATTTTAATGGGTGTGTCGCGTTCAGGCAAAACGCCAACTTGTTTGTATTTGGCGTTGCAATATGGGATTCGTGCCGCCAATTATCCACTCACGCCCGATGATTTGGGCAATCCAGATTTGCCACGTATGGTTAAACCCTATAAAAACAAATTGTTCGGTTTGACCATTGAACCCGAACGCCTACACAACATCCGCGAAGAACGCCGCGCCAATTCCACTTATTCACACATTAATACTTGCAAACAAGAAGTCGCAGACGCACAAACCATGTTTCGCCGCTACGGCATTCCGTTTGCCAATACCACGCATAAATCTGTAGAAGAATTAGCAGTTTATATTATGCAGTCGTGTAAATTGAAAAAGAAATTTTAATTAATGAATGATTTGATTTGGCAAAACAACTGCCCTGCCCCATCTCCTTTACGCAACTGGGCGCAAGCCGATTCTTTAACACAAACTTTATCTGAATTAGCTGATTTTTCAGTAAAACTAAAATCTTTTGGCAAAACAAGTGATTTTCCCTATTTTGCCGATTTCAGGCTGCCTGAAACCATGTTTGGGCGTAGTGTCATTTTGTGTTTGAATGATGTGCCTGTGGTTCACGCGCAAAGTGTGTGTGCGATGAATTCGATGTGGCGTGAAATTTTGGATTGTGGCACAACCCCGCTGGGGAAAATTTTGTTTTCAGGCAGCCTGAAAGGTTTAATTCGCAATGAAATTCAATTTGCACAACCTGAAAATTATCTATTGGCACGGCGGTCGTGGTTTGAGTGGCAGGGGGAACGGTTGTATTTGGTGGAATGTTTTTTGCAGGAAATTGAGAAATTTATAACCAACGTCAATTCAATAAAATAATAGTCGTTTAAAATAAAAATAGAACAAGGCAACAATGGTATTGTTAATTTTAAACGACTATGACGGCGTATTTTATGCCATTAAATTTGATTAAATTGAATAAATTCCAATTGTTTGGCTTTGGCTTTGCCACTTACCAATGCTTCACGTGCCAACGTCAGCCCATCTTTCAGGCTGCCTGCCACATTACCAGCGTACAAACACGCCGCCGTATTCAACAACACAATATCACGCGCCACATCAGGCGCAGTGTTGTCTAAAACCGCGTTCATTAATGCCAATGACTCTTGCGCGTTATTGACCTTGAGTGCGTCCAAATTGTCATAAATCGGCAAACCAAAATCTTGGGGAGAAATATCGTATTCCACAATTTGACCGTCTTTTAATTCGGCAATGCGCGTGCGACCCGTAACCGTGATTTCGTCCAAACCATCGCTACCATGCACCACCAATGCATGTTTTGAACCCAATTGCTGCAACACACGCGACAAAATACCACACAAGTCCACGTGAAACACACCAATTAATTGATTTTTGGCACCAGCAGGATTGGTCATTGGACCTAATATATTGAAAATCGTGCGAAAACCCAACAATTTACGCACAGGCGCAACATAGCGCATCGCAATGTGATGATTTTGTGCAAACATAAAACCCATGCCACATGATTCAATGCTTTTCGCTGTTTTTTCAGGTAATTGCATCAAATTCACCCCCAACGCTTCCAACACATCCGCCGCGCCGCTTGATGAGGACACCGAACTCCCACCGTGTTTCGCTACTTTCGCGCCCGCAGCAGCCGCCACAAACATGGACGTTGTGGAAATATTGAAAGTTTTTGCACCATCGCCCCCCGTACCGACAATATCCACTAAGTTATCAACATCTTGCACAGGCACTTTGGTAGCGAATTCGCGCATCACGCTGGTGGCGGCTGCAATTTCCGACACCGTCTCCACTTTCACACGTAAACCAACCAAAATCCCCGCGATTTGTTCGGGGGGTACTTCACCGCGCATGATTTGGCGCATTAAATCTTGCATTTCATCGTAGAATAATTCGTTATTATCCACTAATCGGGCTAAGGCTTGTTGGGGGGTAATCATGTTTTTTCCTTTGTTTCTTTGGGTTAATGGGTTTCAGGCAGCCTGAAAGAAACCAACAACGCAGTCGTATTTTTTATTTTAAACGACTATAGATTATCAGCCAACCCGATAAAACGCCAAACTTCCCAATAAATTAGGTAGTTTTTCCACGCGTTTGTTACCCGTCATGACGGCGCGTTCCAGCACATGCAGCTGATTTTTGGCACACAATAATTCAAAATCTTGCAGCGTACACAAATGGATATTGGGTGTGTTGTACCATTGATGTGGCATTCGTTCACTCACAGGCATATGCCCACTCAAACCAATTTGCAACCGATTGCGCCAATAACCAAAATTAGGAAAACTCACAATCGCTTGCTTGGCAACATGGGTCAGATTCCGCAAAATGGCTTGTGTGTCGCGCATGGCTTGAATGGTTTGGCTCAACACAATCACGTCAAAACTGTGGCTACCAAATGCCGCCAATCCTGCTTCAACATCCGCTTGAATCACATTCACGCCACGCTCAATGGCTGCCTGAACACGGTCGGTGGCAATTTCCACGCCGTAACCCGTACAATTTTTATGAGTGGTCAAAGCCGACAATAATTCACCATCACCACAACCCAAATCCAACACATGACTGTGGTCGGGAATCCAGTCGTAAATTAATTGTAAATCTTCGCGTAATTTCATGATTTTTTTCCATCGAATGGGTTTTCAGAAAGATAATTTTATTATTTATTCTGCGATTTGAAAAACTTGGCGCAAATATGCTAAAAAGGTATTGTTAGTGGTCAGTGTTTTGCCTGCGGTGTCAGAAATTTTAGCGACTGATTGTCCGTTGCATTCCACCAATTTCAGCACAATATTTAACGTTTCCAAACCCATATCGTTGGTTAAATTTGTGCCAATACCAAAACTGGTTTTGAATCGCCCTTTAAAATGTTGATGCAAATCCCACGCTTTTTCCAAATCCAAACCGTCGGAAAAAGTGAGCATTTTGGTTCGGCTATCAATTTTTAATTTTTGGTAATGCGCGTAGGCTTTTTCGCCCCACGCATAGGGATCGCCGCTATCGTGGCGCAACCCATCAAATAATTTAGCAAAATACAAATCAAAATCACGCAAAAATGCGTCCATCCCCACCACATCTGTAAGCGCAATGCCCAAATCACCACGATATTCATGTACCCATGCTTCTAAAGCGGCTTTTTGGAAATCGCGCAATTTAACATCAAGCGCCTGAAATGCCTGTAAAAATTCGTGCGCCATTGTGCCAATGGCAGCAATATTGAATTTTTTGGCTAAATACACATTGCTGGTTCCACGGAAAATTTCAGGGACGGCAGCCTGAAAACTCTGCACAACGTATTCTTGCCACTGACGATTGTAGCGACGGCGCGTGCCAAAATCCGACACCAAAAAAGGGTTATCATCGGGGTGTTGGCGGCCATTTAATTTTTTCAATAAAACAATTTTTTCTTGTAACCGCTTTTCACCTTCTGCCAATACTTCAGAGGTTTCCAAACGGCGGAAATAAAGTTCATTCACAATCGCCAAAATGTAAATTTCAAAGAACATCGCTTGAATAATCGGACCTTGTACCGTGATATTCAGCCTGCCATCTTCACTTGGCGAAACATAGACAAAGCGGCGTTTTAATTGAAACAATTCCAAATAATCCACAAAATCGCTTTTAATAAAACGAAAACTGCGTAAATAAGCCAATTCGTCTTGTGTGAATTTTAATTCGCAAAGTGCATCTAACTCACGTTCTAAATCATCTTTGATGTCAGCCAATGGGTAGGCGGTTTGTGCATTTCGGCAGTGAAAGTGATACACACCATGCGCTTGTGGAAATTGGTGTAACACCACTTGTAACATGGTGAATTTGTACAAATCGGTGTCCAGCAAAGATTGGATAATAGGCGTTGTCATGGCATTTTCCATTTGTGTTGAAACGTTAAAAAATTGAATTTGATTATAAACCATGAAACGTTTAAATGCGTGAGTTTTATACTATAATGCGCTTTTTAGTTTTCAGGCTGCCTGAAAATAAAAATTTGCT
Organism: Simonsiella muelleri ATCC 29453; assembly: GCF_002951835.1. Taxonomy (GTDB): domain Bacteria; phylum Pseudomonadota; class Gammaproteobacteria; order Burkholderiales; family Neisseriaceae; genus Simonsiella; species Simonsiella muelleri. The sequence goes on from NZ_CP019448.1 coordinate 1,979,751, forward strand.
TGAACAAAGGAAATTTATGAAAATCAAAAAATTATTGTCGCAAATCATGCACCCGCGTTTGATTGGCAAATTAACCGTTTACACACAATTGATGCGACTGGATCGTCCGATTGGGACGCTGTTGCTGTTGTATCCAACTATTTGGGCGATTTGGATTGCGTCCAATGGCAAACCTGATTTGTTGACAATTATCATGTTTACAATTGGTACATTTTTGATGCGCAGCGCAGGTTGCGTGATAAATGACTGGGCAGACCGCAAATTTGATGGGCACGTTGCACGAACGCATTTACGTCCTGCGGCGCGTGGTTTGGTAAGCAAAAAAGAAGTGTATAAATTAACAGGATTTTTGTGTATTTTAGCGGCATTGTGTCTGATACCGTTTGACTATAAAACGTGGATTATGGCGATTCCTGCGGTATTTTTGGCGTTTTCGTATCCTTATATGAAACGTTTTTTTCCGATACCACAATTTTATTTGGGTTTGGCATTTTCATTTGGGATTCCGATGGCGTTTGTGGCGATAACGGGGAAATTGTCGGCGTTGGCGTGGTGGCTATTTGCGGCGAACGTGTTTTGGACGTTGGCGTATGACACCATCTACGCGATGGCAGACAAAGCTGATGATTTAAAAATTGGCATCAAAACATCTGCCATCACATTTGGTAAATACGATGCAGAAGCAGCGATGGCGTGTTATGCGTTGTTTAATATTTTTATGATACAAGTGGGTTTTAGTATTGGTGCGATGTGGCCTTATTGGTGGATTATGGTTTTAACTATTTATTTACAATGGAATTTTTATATTCAAATTCAAAAACGCGACCCGCAAGCCTGTTTCAATACCTTTTTGGACAACAACAAAATTGGCATGATGTGGTTTTTGGGTATTGTGATGCACTTTTCTTATATGTGAATCATTATGTTAAATTAAATAATGGGTTATTGATTTTTCAGGCAGCCTGAAGACACCGAAAGAGTCAACCAAATGAATTTTCAAGATACTTTAAAACAATTGCATCAGCAAGCCAAAGCCGAAACCAAAGCGCGTGAATTAGCCGCTGCTATTGCAAAAAAACAGCAACAAATTCAAGCAGAAGAAAGTTTCGCAGAACTCATGAAAGACGTGCAACCTCTAAAAAATCCCAACCGCAATTACATCGCCCCTCCCGACCGCAGCCCCATCAAACCACGTCCCCAAACCGAACATTTAGCCGAAGAACATTTTTTCTATGTCGGTGATGGTTACACAATGGAAATCCCAGCCACATTCAGCAAAAATGGACAAGGCAGCAACGACATCAAACGCCTACAAAATGGACATTACGAAGTGGTGGCGGACGTAGATTTACACGGTTATACCCAAGAAGAAGCTCAGCAAGTATTAAACGAATTCATTGAATTTGTTAAACAACGTGGCGTGTGTGGCGAGATTGTGCATGGCAGTGGTTTTGGGTCAGCTGGTTACAAGCCTGTGTTGAAATCGCTGGTACGCCGTTGGTTAATGCAGCACCCCGATGTGTTGGCGTATTGTGAGCCACGCAAAGGCAATGATGGTGCGGTGCGCATTTTAATTAAACGTCCACGCCGAACTGACCCATTTGCGGAAGAGAGATAATGTATGAGGGAGTAATGGTTTTTGCATAATGGTGTAAAAAGTTGCTTCTTAGAACCAGTGTTTTTAAGAACCTGTATTCATAGCTAATCGCAATGGATTGTTGTCCCAGTAGTCGGTGCGAATGTAAGGCAAATTTTATGCCAATTGTTACTATTAGCATGAAATTCAACACAGCAGGCGTGCCAAATGAGGCTAAAATCCATCGCAATTGGCTATGAATACAGGTTCCAAGATTACGAACACAGGCTCTTACCATATTAATCAGTTAGTTAACCAAAGCAGAATGCGGTTTAACTGTATGTCAGTTGATGCGCCAATAAACTATTTTTTGTAGTTTTTTTCCAGTATCATACTTTTTGAAGCACTGCCAAATATTTCGCGTGAAATGCAATGTGTTCGCCAATAAATGTGCTGACAAAATAATAGCTATGGTCGTAACCTTCGCGCATATTCAGTTCTAACGCGAAACCGCGTTCTGCCGCCACTTGAGCCAGTTTTTCAGGCTGCAATTCGCGTGGATAAAACTCATCTGCTGTGCCTTGGTCAATTTTACATGGCAATAAAGTTTCGGCTTCGCGCAATAATGTAACGCTGTCGTATGTTTTCCATGCGGCAGTGTCTTTGCCTAAATATTCACGGAATGCGGCTTGCCCCCAAGCAGAATCGCTGGGCGATACAATCGGCGCGAATGCAGAAACTGATTGATAACGCTCTGGATTTTTGATGGCAATTTGCAATGCGCCGTGTCCACCCATGCTGTGCCCTGCAATACTGCGAGTTTGATTGACTGGGAAATTTTGTTCAATCAAATCAGGCAATTCATTCACAATGTAATCATACATATGATAGTTTTTCGCCCATGGTTCTTGGGTGGCGTTCACATAAAAACCTGCGCCATGTCCAATGTTGATGGCATTTTGATTGGGTACATCATCGCCACGCGGAGACGTGTCGGGCATCACAATGGCGATACCGTGTTCGGCGGCATAACGTTGTGCGCCTGCTTTGGTGGCGAAGTTTTCATCGGTGCAAGTCAAACCTGATAACCAATACAATACGGGTACGCGGCTGCCTGAAAGGGCTCGCGGCGGCAGATAAATGGCGAAAATCATGTCGCATTGGTTGGATTGAGAAAAGTGGCGATAGCGGCGGTGTGCGCCGTTGAAATGTTTGTATTCGTTGAGTAAAGTGAGCATGAATCTGTTTCCAATTGGTGTTGTCTATTTTCAGGCTGCCTGAATGAAGCTGGGTCAATACCCAGCTTATTGGCTATGAATACAGGTTCTTAGAAATGAATGACTGTACGAATCGATTTGCCTTCGTGCATCAAATCGAACGCGTTGTTGATGTCTTCCAATGGCATGGTATGTGTGATGAAATCGCTCAATTTAAACTCACCGTGTTGATATTGGTCAATTAAATCAGGCAATTCGCTGCGACCTTTGTAGCCGCCAAACGCCGAACCGCGCCACACACGTCCTGTTACCAATTGGAATGGACGCGTTTTGATTTCTGCTCCTGCAGGCGCAACTCCGATAATCACGCTTTCGCCCCAGCCTTTGTGGCAGCATTCCAACGCGGCGCGCATCAAATCTACGTTGCCAACGCATTCAAATGAGAAATCTACGCCGCCATCGGTCATTTCAATAATCACGTCTTGAATCGGTTTGTCGTAATCTTTGGGATTGACAAAATCGGTTGCACCCAATTCTTTGGCTTTGGCGAATTTATCGGGATTGATATCAACGGCAATAATGCGGCTGGCTTTAGACATTCGTGCGCCAATAATCGCTGCCAAGCCAATACCACCCAAACCGAACACCGCTACGGTGTCGCCCGCTTTGACTTTAGCGGTTTTGGTAACTGCACCGATGCCTGTGGTTACGCCGCAACCGAGTAAGCAAACTTCTTCCAATGGCGCATCATCTTGAATTTTTGCCAATGAATATTGTGAAACCACTGTGTATTCAGAGAAAGTAGATGTACCCATGTAGTGATAAATTGGTTTGCCATCTTTGTAGAAACGTGTGGTGCCATCTGGCATTAAGCCTTTGCCTTGTGTGGCGCGAACGGAAGAACAAAGATTGGTTTTGCCTGATGTGCAGAATTTGCATTGTTTGCATTCAGCAGTGTAGAGCGGAATAACGTGGTCGCCAACCGCAAAATCGGTAACGCCTTCGCCTACGGCTTCTACGATGCCAGCACCTTCGTGTCCCAAAACGCAAGGGAATACGCCTTCGGAATCTTGTCCTGATAAGGTGTAGGCATCGGTGTGGCAAACGCCTGTTGCCACAATGCGTACCAGTACTTCGCCTGCTTGTGGTGGCATTAAGTCAATTTCTTCAATGACTAAAGGTTGATTGGGCGCGTAAGCAACGGCTGCACGGGTTTTGATGAACTGCGTCATGATGTATATCCTGTTAATGTAGAAAGGAAAAGCATTATAGAGCAAAAGCAGCCTGAAAAATACATTCCAAGCTGCTTTTAGCATAATTAATTGATGCTGATTTGGGTTTAATATCAGTAGAATTCCCTGAAACGGTTACTCTATTTTTCCATTTTTTTAAGAATCTGTATTCATAAAAATACTACTGCATTGTCTGCTCCATTATGTGCTTGATGTGAACGACCGTCATCATGACAAATCACAAACCATCCCAACCTTGGAACATCAAACCCATACCAATCCCCGTCTGTTTATGATTGTAATCCAATAAGTTTTCGCCATAACCATGGAAACCTTGCACAAAACCTTTGAGTTTACCTTTGATGGGGAATGTGTACGCCAATTCAATTGCACCTTTATTGTGGAACGGATTGTAGCGCAATGTAGACGTTAAACTGCGTTTTTCATCAAAATTATACGATGTTCTGATGTCGCCAAAACCATAGTAATCAGTGATATCGGGATTATCATCTTGGCTGTCTTTGGACGGATCCAATCGCGCCCACAAACGCGGTTGTATAGTCAATTTACCCCATTCCATACCCGCCATCGCGTAAATACGGTTCCATGAACGCGATGCAGGTCGGTTTTGTCCATTGGAATGATGAACAAAACCCGCGCCCAACATTCGCAATTTCCCTCCCCAAGGCAAATCTGCTTTCACAGGCTGCGTCAAGAAAATTTCGGGCTGATAATCATTGTTGCGAAACGGTGCAGAATCACTGCCCCAGTTATACATTTGCCAATTAGATTGTTGCGTGTACCCCATCCACAAATCTGCTTTGGTTTTAAACAAATCTTGCATCACTTTGGTTTTGAAAGAAAATTGAAATTTCCCTTCCAAATGTTTTTGTTTGGACTGAATATCGTTGTCTGTTACCCCACGCGATGGGCTGCTCGGGTATAAATTTGGGCTGGTATTGTACCAAAATGGCATAATATACATTGGGTTATGTTCACGAACCGTTAATAAGCCGCTCTCACTGTTTTCATCCAAATCATACAATTCGCTCAATGGCGTGCGACTGGAAACTGTATTAGGCGCTTCTGCCAACACCACTTGCGCTTCACGTTTTTCAATAGAATGGTTTAACGTTTTCTCCAAATCCAACACGCTGCGTGTGGTGGCGGTTACTTCAGATGGTGGTTGTAACGCGGTATCGGCGGCGGTCGGTTGATGATGATGCAAGCGGTCATAACACGCCAAACGCGCCGTAGCGTCCGTCAAATTCAAACACTTCTGCACATTATCCGCCGCCTGAACCCAGGCTGGACTCAATGCCAGTAATACAGAGAAAGAAAGAGGTAAGTATTTCATAATCATTTAAATTAAATAAAAAAATTAAAAAAAATTTTCAAGAGATTTTCCGTCCCCATAGGGCTTCAGGCTGCCTGAAAAACATACAAGCGTGATTGTAGCTTAACACCATTTTATTTTGTATGATTTTAACATTCAGGCAGCCTGAAAAAATAAATTTTGTTGCTTTTTTTCAATTAATTCACTGAATTAGTCCACACCACGTGCGCGATTCTCATGAAATTGCGCTTGCCAGTCGGCGAATTTACCTTGTTCAATTGCTTCGCGCATTTCCGCCATAATCACTTGATAAAAATGCAAATTATGAATCGTGCAAAGTTGCGCCCCTAAAATTTCGCCCACTTTATCCAAATGGTGCAAATAAGCACGACTAAAATGCTGACACGCATAGCAAGTACAACTTTCATCTAACGGACGCTTATCAAAACGGTGTTTGGCATTGCGGATTTTCAAATCGCCAAAACGCGTAAACAACCAACCATTTCGCGCATTACGAGTCGGCATCACGCAGTCAAACATATCCACGCCATGCGCCACACCATACACCAAATCTTCAGGTGTCCCCACTCCCATCAAATAATGTGGCTTACTTTCAGGCAGCATCGGAGCGATTGCACGCAACATTCGGTACATTTCGGGTTTCGGTTCACCCACAGACAAACCACCAATCGCAATCCCTTTAAAACCAATGTCTTCTAATCCGCGTAAACTTTCTTCGCGCAAATCTTCATACATCGCACCTTGAATGATGCCAAACAACGCATTCGGATTATTCAAATCTTCAAACGCTTTTTTGCTGCGTTCTGCCCAGCGCAACGACATTTGCAACGATTTTCGTGCTTGTTCGTGCGTGGCTTCACCCGGCGTGCATTCGTCTAATTGCATCACAATATCAGAATTCAAAACCGTTTGAATTTTCATGGAAATTTCGGGAGACAAGAATAATTTATCACCATTAATCGGGCTTTTAAAAGTACAACCGTCTTCGGTGAGTTTGCGCATATCCGATAAGGAAAATACCTGAAAACCACCCGAATCGGTCAAAATCGGTTTATTCCAGCCAATAAAATCGTGTAAACCACCAAATTGCTCAATCACTTCCAAACCTGGACGCAACCACAGATGATAAGTATTGCCCAAAATAATTTGCGCCTTGATGTCGTGTAGATTGTGCGGTGTCATGGCTTTAACCGAACCGTATGTGCCAACGGGCATGAATACGGGGGTTTCTATTTTGCCATGATTGAGCTCTAACGTACCACGGCGTGCGTAGCCGTCTTTTTGGTGTAAAGTAAAATTCAACATATTTTTCCCTAAATAATATTTTCAGGCAGCCTGAAAGATTTTTTTGCGCGACGAATTATATAGTGATTTACCGCTAAGCGCATGATTTTCAGGCTGCCTGAAAGTTTTGCCCACAATAAAATCATCATGAATGATTCTGTTATTGCGGTATTTAATTTATACTTCGCTTTTTTGATACGGCAGAACCCATATGATAAAAAAATTCTTGAAAATTTTGCTTGGTTTTATCATTCCATTTATTTTATTTGGTGGTGTCTTTGCGTCTTTATTATTGATACAAAAAGATATTCCACAAAATTACCGTTTACGCATTGAAAAAGGACAAGGTTTAGCGAGCGTATCGCAACAACTTGCCAATGATAATGTAGTTTATAGCAAATTAGCAGTCAGATTATCAGGTAAAATCAACGGATTAGATAACAATATTAGACCAGGAAGCTACAAAATCCCGAGCAAAGCATCAACTTGGGAAATCGTGCAATATTTGAAAAATAAACGCCCAGATGCCACCACCGTTCGCATTATAGAAGGTCTGCGATTCAAAGATATGCGAAAAATCATCAATGAAAATCCAGACTTACGACACGATACGCGCGATTGGTCCGATGAACAATTATTAGTCGAAATTGACCCAAATGCACCATCGACTCATCCCGAAGGTTTGTTCTTCCCCGAAAGCTACGAAACCGACCAAGGCAACAGCGATTTACAAATTTATCGCGCCGCCTACAAAATGATGCAAACCTACTTAAATGAAGCTTGGGACGGACGCGATAAAGATTTACCCTATAAAAATCCCTATGAATTGCTAATCATGGCAAGCATCGTAGAAAAAGAATCCGCCCACGAAGGCGACCGCAAAGACATAGCCGCCGTATTCCGTAACCGTTTGGAAAAAGGAATGCGCTTACAGACCGACCCCACTGTTATCTATGGTATGGGCGATGCGTACCAAGGCAATATCCGCCGCAAAGATTTGGAAACCGATACACCATACAATACCTACACTCGCGCAGGTTTAACGCCCACACCCATCGCCCTACCCAGCAAAGCAGCATTAGAAGCCGCCGCCCACCCCAACCAAAACGACTATTTGTATTTTGTCGCCAAAATGGACGGCACCAACCGCAGCCATTTCAGCAAAACATTAGACGAACACAATGATGCGGTTCGCCAATATATTTTGAAAAAATAAATAATGAGCATGATAATGTTCAACTGACCTATTTTTTTGTCAATTTTTAAATAGAAGGAACAACCATGTTACACCCAGAACAAGTTAAATCATTAATTGAAAATGTGATTCCATGCGAATTTGTTGCAGTGGAGGGCGATGGGCACCACTTTTTCGCGCAAATCGTCTCCGCCGAATTTGAAGGCAAGAATCGCTTAACACGCCACCGCTTAATCAAAGATGGTTTGGCAGCACAACTGGTCAGCAACGAATTACACGCCTTATCCATCAGCGTGGCGGCGACACCTGCCGAATGGGCAGCAAAACAATCCGCTTAACGTTCAGGCAGCCTGAAAAATATGCGTAAAATCAATTTACATTTAGATAAATGGCGCGATGCGCTGTTAATCGTGGCAACTGGTTTAATGTCGCTGGTGTGTATGTATTTTTTGGCGGCATTGCTGTTTGGCGTGATGGAAATTCACGCCGACCGTGATGACACCATACCTGGCAACATTCCGATTTACTTGATGAGCAACGGCATTCACACCGATATCGTCATGCCCATGCGTAATCAAATTTATGATTGGAATCAGATTGTTAATCCATTAGATACACGTTCAGGGCAGCCTGCACAATATGTGGGCATCGGCTGGGGTGATAAAGGTTTTTACTTAGAAAGCCCGACTTGGGAAAATTTACGCGCAAGTACCGCATTCAAAGCAATAAGCGGAATAGGAGATTCTGCGTTGCACGTTACCTTTTTTGCGCGTCCGCCGATGGAACACACCGACAGCATTAAAGTTCTATTGACACCAGCCGAATACGAACGCTTAGTAGCAAGTATTTTGCCAAGTTTTCGCGTGGACGCACAATCACACGCCATGTTGATTCCAAACGCGCACTATCATGATAGTGATGCGTTTTATGAAGCACGGGGAACATACCATTTGTTTAATACTTGCAATACTTGGGCAAATAAACGCTTGAAAATGAGTGGACTCAAAGCGGTGGTGTGGACACCGTTTTCAGGCAGCTTAATGAATGCGTATCGTCATTGAATTAGCCTAAAAAACAACTTTTGGGTTTTACAAAACTTTCAGGCTGCCTAAACGTGTATTGTTCAGGCAGCCTGAAAGTTTTGGTATGCTTACGACCAACGCTTAAAAATCAAAGAGGTATTCACACCACCAAAAGCAAAATTGTTGTTCATCACAAATTCTGTCTCAATCACGCGTCCATTTTCGCGAATAAAATCCACATCACCACACCGCTCATCAATATTGTCCAAATTCACAGTTGGCGCAAACCAATTTGACCGCATCATCTCAATACTGAACCAACTCTCCAGCGCACCACACGCACCCAGTGTATGGCCCAAATAGCTTTTTTGTGAACTCATGGGAATATATCCCAATAAAGCGGCAGTAGCTTGGGTTTCGGCGATATCGCCTTGTTCGGTGGCTGTACCGTGTCCGCTCACATAACCAATTGCACTGGCTGATAAATTGGCATCTGCCAACGCCAATTCCATGCAACGTTTCATGGTGGTTTGTTCGGGACGCGTGATGTGGCTACCGTCTGAATTTGCGCCGTAACCCACAATTTCTGCGATGATGTTCGCGCCACGTGCTTGGGCGTGTGTTAATTCTTCCAGCACCATCATGCACGCGCCTTCGCCAATAACCAAACCATCTCGGTCGCGGTCATAAGGTCGTGGGGTACTTTCAGGCTGCGCGTTACGGCGACTGGCTGCATATAAACTATCAAATACAATCACTTGTGATGCACTCAATTCTTCCGCTCCCCCTGCCAGCATCATGGGAATTTTGCCATATTTGATGGCTTCATACGCATAACCAATCCCTTGACTGCCCGATGTACACGCACTGGAAGTCGGTATCACACGCCCCGTTAAGCCGAAAAAAATCCCCACATTGGCGGCTGTGGTATGTGGCATCATGCGAACATAAGTATTGGCATTAAAATGGTTGGGCAATTTGGAGAGCAGCAAACCCACGTCCAAAATATCCGCTGGACTACCCGATGACGAACCCGCTGAAACACCCATATTTCCATTTAGAATTAATGAACTACCTAACAACCCAGCTTGCAACAAGGCTTGTTCTGCCGCATCAACCGTGTATTGCGCCACCAAACCCATGCTGCGCAATTGCTTGCGCATCCAATGTTTTGGGGCAGCGTAGGGTTCAGCAAGCGGTGCGGCGAGTCGTGCTTCTAATTCCGAAAATTCAGCATAATCAGGCATATAACGTACCGCATTTTGTCTGGCTTGAAAGGCAGCCTGAACGCACTGCCAATCACGCCCAAACGCAGAAATCGCGCCAATTCCTGTAATAACCACACGTTTTGGAGTCATTGTATTTTTCCTTTAATTTTGTGTTATTTGATTTTCAGGCAGCCTGAATAATATAACCATCTGATTATTTATTTTTTAAACAATACACACCCATCAACATAATCCACCGTTTACTGCCAAAACTTGTCTCGTAATGTAACTGGCATTTTCGCTCATCAAAAACGCGATGGCGTGGGCAACTTCTTCAGGCAAACCCATACGCGCTGCTGGAATGGCTTTCATGATTTCGTCAATGGGTAAATTTTCGTCCAACATTTCGGTTTCAATCAAACCGGGAGCAACACAATTCACGGTGATTTTGCGCTTTGCCAATTCCACTGCCAACGCTTTAGCTGCACCAATCAGCCCTGCTTTGGACGCGCTGTAATTGGTTTGTCCGCGATTGCCAACCATCCCCGACACACTCGCCACACATACAATCCGTCCAGCAGCACGGCGGCGAATCATCGGCATAATAATAGGATGTAACACATTGAAAAATCCGTCTAAATTGGTTCTCAATACACTGTCCCAATCGTCATCTTCCAAAGCTGGAAAAGCATTGTCGCGTGTCAAACCTGCGTTCAACACCACACCATAATACGCACCATGTTTGTCCACATCTTCGGTTAATATTTCACGACAAACGGCACGTTGCGCCACATCAAATTGCAAAACACGGCTATTTCGTCCCAATGCTTTGATTTGTTGGCAAACTTGTTCGGCTTCTTCACGGCGACTGCGACAATGCACCACCACATCAAATCCATCTTTTGCCAATTTTAATGCGGTGGCTTTACCGATACCACGATTAGAACCTGTAACCAAAACTGATTGATTATTCATTATTTTTTCCTAAAATACGAGCTAAATCGGACAAATTAGTTGGGCTGTAAACATTCATTGCGCCACTCACTAAAATTTCATCGGTTTCACGGCAACGCAATTCACAATCAAACACGCCCATACCCGAATCATCTTGCCAAGATTGTTTAATCAGAACAAGTAATTGCGTACCAATTTTAATTTCAGGCTGCCTGAAAACCAATTTACGCGTCCCCAACAAAAAGCCCAAACGAATAGGTTCACCATACACCAACCAATGCGCTCCAGCCCAAGCCGCCACACCTTGCGCCATAATTTCCGCCCCCAAATAACTGGGTAAACCAGCCGCATTTTCAGGTAGCAAAAAATGTTGTTCGTCAATGTGGGCGTAGGCTTGCAATTGCATTTCGTCACAAAAAATAATCTTATCCAACAAAACCATATGACCAGAATGTGGCATGATTTGTGCAGGCGTAACCTTATCCCAATCCAGCATCACTTTCTCCAATAATCAACACCGCATTATTGCCACCAAATGCAAACGATGCACTTGCACCGATACGCTGATTTTGCCAATAACTATTTGTATCAGTTAAATAAATTTCAGATAATTGCTCATCACGTTCGCCGTCCCACACTTGTGGAGGTAATTTGCCACTGAGGTTGCATTCACGCGAAACCACACCCCACAACAATGCCGCTTCCAATGCACCAGCTGCACCTAATGTGTGTCCTGTCAAGGGTTTAGTGGAGGTGCTAGGCGTTTGACTACCGAAAATTTGCGCGACTGCACGGCTTTCCATGCGGTCATTATGAACTGTGCCTGTGCCGTGCAAATTTATCCAACCAATTGATTCATATGATAATTTAGCAAAATTTAAGGCAGCCTGAAAAGCCGCTGCCGCCCCCACTCCATCAGGATGTGGCGATGACATATGATACGCATCACTACTCGCACCATAACCCAATAAAGGCAAACTTTCACCCTCCAACGGTTCGCGTGTAGCGATGAATGCGGCGGCGGCTTCACCAATGTTGATGCCATCTCGGTGGCGTGAAAATGGATTCGCATGGCTGCCTGAAAGTACTTCCAGCGCATAAAACCCATTGATTGTTAAAGGAGAAAGCGTGTCTACGCCACCACAAATTACCGCATCACACAAACCCAAACGCAACAACCGCGCCGCAGACATCAACGCACGCGCCCCCGAAGTACAAGCCGTAGAAACACCATATGCCACGCCTTGCAAATCATATGCCTGCTTGACGAAATCAGCAGGGTCGGAATGCAATTGCGTTTGTTGTAAAAATTTTGTATTTTCAATACATTGATGATTTGCTAACTGCTGAAATAAAGGTAAATTTTCATCTGCGCCACTCACCGAAGTCCCCATAATGACTGCAATTCTGTCCGCGCTAAACTTTTGTTTTAGCAATTCAATTTGTGGCTCAATTTGTGCCAGCGCGTCCCATAATAATTGATTATTACGGCTGCGATGTTGAGATGAAATATGTTCGGCAAATTCACGCAAACTTCCACAAACTTCACCAAAAAACAATGTGTTACCATGAACCAAATCACTTCGTGGTGTGAGTGTCGGTTCTGGCGACAAAATGCCCTCAATGTGCGCCATCAATCCACGCCCTAACGCAGAAATAACAGCTGGTTTATTCAAATAAACAGTCATTTACTCATTTTCCAAAGGCGTAATTAACACGTTGCGAATTTTTTCAGGCTGCCTGAAACCACGTTTCACATAGGGTAACATTTCCGTGAACAAGCGTTTCGCTTCGGCATTGGGCATCACAAAACCATCTCGTTGCCAACCATTTGATTTAGCGACAAAACGTGCTTGTGGTGCGCCAAACGCATCGGTTTGTGTCCAACGTGTTGCACCATCCGCTTCCCCTTGTATGCTCAACAAACTGGTTTGCAACACATTGCCTTGCTCATCTAATTTATCCAATTGAAACAACAAGATTTGTTCACTAGATAGCATCGGTAAATCTTGTGGCGAATAAGCAGACACACACGCATTCAAACATAAAATAAAAGGTAATAATTTGATTTTTTTCATATTTAAAATTCATTTTCAAGCCACCTTCAGTTTCAGGCAGCCTGAAAAATTCAGAACCTGTATTCATAGTCAACGTGAAATGGATTTTTGTCCCAGTTAGTGAGAATGTAAGGCGAATTTTATGCCAATAGCATTCCTATTGGCGTGAAATTCAACGCAACAGGCACGCCAAGTGGGGCAAAAAGACATCGCGCTTGGCTGTGAATATGGGTTCTCAATTCAACACTAACGATAAACTGCACTGCCTACCGTTTCCGCCAACGCCGCCAAACGGCGTGCCGATTTTGCCACATATGGATTTTCGGTATCCCACGCATAGCCTGCCAAAATTGCGCTAATCATGCGCGTGATTTCAGGGGTGCGATTTTCGGCGTAAATCACGTCTTGAAAGCTGCCATCATACCAACCATCTACATAAGTGCGAAATGCGTTCACGCCCACCATCAATGGGTCAACAAATTCGGTTTGCCAATTTACATTGTTGCCATTTAATTGTTTTGTCAATAAATTTGCCGCCAAATTTGCCGAATACATCGCAATTGTTACGCCAGATGAAAACACGGGGTCAAGAAATTCCGCCGCATTCCCCAATAATGCAAAATGCTTACCAAACAAAGTATTAACATTTGCCGAATAACCACGAATCACACGATATGGAACATCATTTTCCCATTGTGCATTTCTCAAAATATGCGCCAATCGTGGCACTTGCAACGCGAACGTTTTCAAAATTTGCTCTGAATTTTCAAAATCTTGGAAACGTTCAGGCAACCCAACCACGCCAATAGAACAACGATTATCCCCAAAAGGAATCAGCCACAACCACACATCACGATGATTTGGGTGAGTGGTAATTAAAATTTTGTTGCGATCAAAATCAGATTCATCAATAAAATCATCAATATGCGTAAAATGTGCTTCGCGTGGAGGCAAATGAGACGGTGTTTCCAAATCCAACAAACGTGGCAATACACGCCCATATCCACTCGCATCTAAAACAAATTTTGCTTGTAAAACATAAGGTTCACCATTTTCAGGCTGCACGGTTAATTGCGCACTGTCGTCATCATACGCCACGACTTCTTCGCCAAAACGTACCGTAACCCCTTGTTTAATCGCTTCATTAATTAAAATATGGTCAAATTTTTCACGGCGCACTTGAAAAGTCGTGCCATGTCCTGCGGTAAATTTGTCTGTAAAATCAATCTCCGTGTTGCGACTGCCCCAATTGAATGCCGCGCCGTTTTTGAATTGAAAAGACGGTTCGGCTTGTACGGCTGGCAAAAATCCTGCAGCTTCAATAAATTGCATACATTGTGGCAACAAACTTTCGCCAATCACAAAACGTGGGAAATGTTGTTTTTCCACAACACAAACACGAAAGCCCTGTTGATTCAACAATGCACTCGCCACCGCACCCGAAGGTCCCGCACCAATAATGGCAACATCAAAATTATTTAAATTCATGATTTTAAAACCTATTTCTATACAAAAAACATTTCAGGTAGCCTGAAATAAATCGCCAATGAAATCGCAGCCCAATTAAAGACCACGCCTAACGCCACACTCACGCCAAATGCCATCACCGCAGGTGTTGCGCTCAATGCCAATAAACCAAATGAAATTCCTGTGGTTATCGCTGCCAAACCCACGCCCATTAATCTCGCCGCCGCCGTTTCGGGTGCATGGAACGCGTAAACCGCATAATCCACACCAATCGCCAGCGTCAGCAACAAACCAAACATCACAAACAAGCCAATCGTCAAATTCAGCCAGCCCAATACACCGATTGTCGCCATCAACGCCAACATCGGCAACAACAAAATCACTGAACCACGCCGCCAACCAAAAATTGCCATCAGCACCCACCACGCCACCAACAACGACCCCATTTTTAGCCACGCAGCCAAATTACGTGTATGGGTAAACTGCTGATTTAATTCGGAACGTTTATCCAGTAAAAACGCATTTTCAGGCAAATAATCTGCCACATTCGTCCCCGTTTTCAGGCTGCCTATTCGCGCCAGACCCACAGATTGTCCCGCTATTTCGCCCACATACAAACCACGAAAAGCTTCGGCTTGTGGTGCATTTAAACTGTCCGACAATGTTACCGTTGGCGCATTCGCCGCCGCATTCAAGGCAGCCTGAATGGTTTCCGATGGTACGCCCAATGCCACCAATGGCGCAAAATTTTCAGGCTGCTTAGCCAAATTGGCAAATTGTTTTTTTAATGCAACTTGTTCATTTATTGGCAAAATCCATTGATTCAACGTCTGAATATTCGCCACATTGCGCAAACGGTTTTCCAATTCTCGGCTTTTTTGCAGCAAATCATCTGGCTTTTTTCCAATTAAAATAACAGTTTGTGTAGCATTCATTTGGCTAATTTGAGCAGCCAATTGCGTATCAGCCAATAAATCTGCGCGTAAATTCGCCCACTGACGAATATCATCTTGCCAATGCGTTTTAGTGATGCCAAAGCACAATAAAATCGCCAAAATTCCCATAAAATAATTAAACTTCGGCGAAATTTTGATATTAGGCAAACGCATTTTACGCGGCACATATTTTTTCATCAAAACAGGCAAAAAACACACCGTTGCGCCAAATGCCCCCAATAAAGCCGCCGCCGAAAATACCGCCGTTTGTCGCAACACAGGCAAAGGCGTGAAATACAATAAAATGTAGCCCACCACCGTAATTGTCAAACTAATCAAGAAACTAGGCAACACATAACGCATGGATTCTGTACCTTGCCAACCGTTTTCAGGCTGCCTGAAAAGCGATGGCGCAAGCCAATGCAATGGAAAATCCACCAAAACCCCCACCAAACTTGTGCCAACCACCAAAGTCAACGCGTGAATCTCACCAAACACCGCCACTGCCGCCGCCAATCCCATCAACACCCCCACGCCCAATGGCAACGCCAGCCACAGCACGCGCCACGACCGAAATACCGCCAGCAACAACGCAAACGTTAACGTCAAACCCACACCAGACATCACGCTACTTTCGCGTTCGGCAGATTGTTTGGCATCTGCGGCAAACAACGCCCCACCACTTGCAACAAATTCATAATGATTTGATTGTGCTATTTTTTTCTCTTGCTGCCACCAATTTAACAGCATGGGATTAGGTTGATGATTATTCAATTTGGCACGTAACCAAACCCATGTTTTGCCATTGAATTCGGCGTACAACATCGCGTGTTCACTGTGCCAATGCACTTGATTGGCTTGTTTTTGCAAGACAAAACGCGAAAATCCCAACCAATCATCAGTCAAAGACAACAAGCTGCCTGAAAAAGGATTTGCCGCCACTTCAGCGCGTTCAATAAAATATTGTTTTGGGTTTTCATAGAGTTGCTGAATCTGTTCGGCTGGCAAGGTCGCTGCCCCCAACGTGTGCAAAGATTGGCGCAATTGTCTTAAATCGGGATTGATTTTGCCGTCAACTTCTGCAAATAAACCATTGTTTTGCCATAAAATTAAACGTTGCTCGGCTGCCTGAAAAGCGCGTTCGCTGTCATCTGCGCCAATTAATATGATAATTTGTTGATTTAACTGATTTTCCTGATATTTTTCAACCGCTTGAATCACCTCTGATTGTGCAGATTGCGGCAGCAACGCGGTTAATTGCGTCTGAATCGGTGAATGGTTTACAAATTGCCCTACCAACCAAATCATCACCGCCACCAACAATAAAGCATAAATTTTTGCTAATTTAGTCATTATGTTACCTTTTCAGGCTGCCTGAAAAACCGCACGCCCTGACGCACACATTTTACCGTCTACCGACAACGAAAAATACGCTTTACATTTTTCTGCATCCCAGCGCAACGACACAATAACCGTATCATTTGGACGAATAAATTGTTGATATTTCAAATTTTCCATTTGCACAATAGGCAAATTTCCCCAATCAAATTGTCGCGCCAAATCCATCGCCCATTGTATTTGCACCACACCCGCCACCAACGGAAACTCATCAAAATGCCCCATAAAATAGCGCAAATTAATCGGAACGCTACCCGAAAATTGCCATTCATTTTCATTTTGTGAAATTAATTGCCAATTGGGTTGTGTAGGCTGCTTAGCGAAAATCTGTTCAAAATCCGCTACCGCTAATTTACCCTGTGAATTACGTGGCAATTCAGTCGCTTGAAATCGCCAATAACGCGGTAATGCTACTTTTTCTACCGATAAAACAAGTGATTGACGCAATTTCGCCACCAATGCCTTACGTCCAAATTCACGCAATTGCTGCACACCTTCCGCACTCAACATCGCCCATACCGCCACACGATTGTGCCATGTCCCAACCACCACATCAGCTAAATAATCATGCATCATTAATATATGTTCAATTTGATTAAGTGAGATACGTTTGTCGCCCAATTTGATGATTCGGTCATTTCTTCCATGTAAAATCAACTCATTATGATTTAACTCTACATTATCCGCCAAAATTTGTTCGCCATTTGACCACGCCGATTGTATATGCAAACCGCCATCTATTCGCGCCACCACTTCAGGCAGCAATTCACGCTTCCCCAAACCCCAACGCCGCGCTATTACACCCGTTTCGGTACTGCCATAAATATCTAAAATAGATAAATTTATTTTATTTTCAAATAATTGAATGGTATGTTCAGGCAGCATTCCACCCGCACTTATCACACCACACAAACGCACATTCGCCCAATCACGCTGTTCGCTAAAATGATTCAACACACTCGGACTGGTCAACCAAATGTCAACTGTCTGCGCCAACAAGTCTTCAGGATAGCGATGCGATGCATTCGACAACGTCCAGCCCATTTTCAGCGCGACAAACACACGAAACGTCAAACCGTATAAGTGTTGCGCTGAAATGCTCGCAGCCACTGCCCGATTCTGCCAATTTTCAGGCAACATTTTCGCCACCGCCGCCGCCTCAATACACATTTGTTCACAGGTTTTCGCCACAATTTTAGGCGTTCCCGTTGAACCCGAAGTTTGTAACCAAAGGCGCGCCTTTTCAGGCAGCCTGAAAATAATTTCATGAATATTTTCAGTAGATTGAATGGGATTATCATCAGATAAAAACACATCGGCTTGTTTCGCCCAAGCCAATGCATCAAGTTTTTGATTAGGCAAAAGAAAAACTTCCGCGCCCACTTGCCACGCCGCCAACAACGTCGCCGCCGTTTCCATCGCGCCATCAAAATAAAGCGCAACCGATTTCGCACCAGCTAACGCATTCACGTAATCATAAACACGCTGCACAAAATCGGTACGCGCCATTGGCGGATGATTCAATAACTCATTGAGCCACAACATTATTTTAATGCACTTTCTGCACTGGGATTAAGTGTTTGATTGATTTTTGGATTTTGGAATGTCATCACGGTGCGGTCGCCTTGTTTTTCACGCAATTGTACTTGTCGCACCACTTGGTCTCCTTGAATGCTAATATTTTCAAATACTTGTTTCATGATGGCGGTTTTGGGTTGCAAAGTGAGCGTCCAGTTTTTCAGGCTGCCTGAAACACTTAAATTAAATTGTTTGGCTAATTCCTGCGTATCGCCGCCCAACACCGCCATAAACAATTTAACTTGTGCTGCTTGCCCTGATTGACTGCTGTTACGCCACGTTTTTTTGTCCCACTGCGCGATGCCCTGCGGACGAACGCGCAATTGTAAATCCAACGGTTTTTGTACATGCCAATACAAACCTACTTGTTTTTTCAGAGCAAATTCGCCACTGGTTTGCATGGGTTTGGTGATGTTTTTCAAATAACGCTGTTGCACAAATTGCCCTTGCACGGTGCTGGGTTGTTGCAAATGCGCGGTCAATTCGGTGGGTGTGAGTGCGTAGGTTGGTGCGGTAATCATCAACGCCACCCACGCAAAATTTTTTTTAGATAACATGATTATTTCTTTGATTAAATTGATAAATATCTTTTCAGGCAGCCTGAAACCCAACAAATTGGCGGATGGCTGCTTGAAAAACTTCGGGTGTCTGAAATTGTAATTCGCCATTATCAGTGCGGACAGCAACTTGCATGGTACTGCCACGCGTGAGCTTGGTTTGAGTGGCTAACTCTTTGATGCTATATTCTATTTTTAAACTGCTTTCAAATTCCAATACATTCAATTCCACACGAATTTTTTGCCCAAACGTGGCAGGTTTGATGTATTTCAAATCCAATTTGACCACAGGATACGCGTAACCTGATTCACGCATCACATTGTAATCATGTGAAATTTCAGCCAAAAATGCACACCGCGCCTGTTCCAAATATTTCACATAATGACCATGCCAAACAATAAACAAGCTGTCCACATCAAAAAACGGCACGTCCAAATCATAATGATAAGTGCAAAAAATATGTTTTTTCATAAAATTATCGCCAAAAATTGTAAAAATTAAACCATTGCAACGGCACTTGTGCGGCACGTTGTGCCAATTCATCGGCATAGCGTTGGGCATATTGAGCGATTTTTGCGTTGCGTTCGTGGCGTTTGGCATTTGGCGCATCGGCAAAACGCCGTAAAATCAAATGATATTTTCCAGATTTTTTCAATACAAACAATGTATTGGTTTTTGCTCTAAGCAAATACGCCAATAACCATACGCCTTGTGGCAATTGCGTGGTTTTACCCAAAAATTGTACCGCTACCGTTTTTTCACCCCGAATAGGAATACGATCGGCAGCAATCGCCAACCATTCGCCAGCGTCCAAGCGATTGGCAAGTTCTAGCATTTTTGCAGCATCTAAATCATTAACTTGAATGAGATTAATATCGTTTGCACCTGCATTTTTTAGGGCTTGATTAAAGGCTTGTGCGTGTTGGCTATGCACCAACACATTCATTTTAAAACCAATATGGTGCGACACCAGCGCACGACAAATTTCCACATTGCCCAAATGCGAACAAATAAAAATTTGCCCGCGTGCATTGTGTTGGCGAATGTCTGCGTACACATTGTCGCAATCGTCCAACACCAAATCGGCGTAAGTCAGCTTGCCTTGCCACACCGCAAAACGGTCAGCAATCGCCTCACCAAATGCCGCAAACTGCTGATAAACCGCCATTTTTTCAGGCAGCCTGCAATCTGGGAACGTCTGTTTGAGACGCGTTTGATATTCACGAATATGGCGGCGCGATACGGCTGAAGTCGCATAAAAATAAGCACATACCACCGCCGTACACACACGCACCAACCACACAGGACAATAACGCACCATCAACGCAGTTAAACGCAAAAAAATGGCGTGTCCGCGTTCGTGTTGATTTGCCCAATGTTCTGCATTTAACGACATAATCTCGCCAACATTTGAAAAAATAATCTTGCGTGCATTTTACTAATTAAAACATTGTCTTGCCATGCACGAAAATGTGAAATACTGTGATTTTCGTAAACCACGGGCGTATCTATCCAAATCAATTTTGCGCCATGCCAATACAACTGCACCAAAATTTCATTATCAAAATCCATGCGCTGACCAACATATTGATATTGAATAATTTGGTTTGTCATTTCAATTGGATAAACGCGAAAACCACACATTCCGTCCCAAATCGCCGACCATGAATGCGTGTGAATGGCGTTCCAAAAATTTGTAATTTGGCGACCGTATAAACGCGATTTTGGGGCATCTTCACCGTAAATCGGACGACCACAAATCACGGCATCAGGTGCGGCTTGCGCGGCTGCCAACAATTTTGGGATATCAGAAAACGCGTGTTGTGCGTCCGCATCAATTTGTAATGCGTGCGTAAATCCTTGCGCGGCTGCCTGAAACAAACCGTGTTTCATCGCTGCACCTTTGCCCCCATTTTCAGGCAGCCTGAAAAGTTGAACATCAGTACAAATATTTTGTAAATCATCAGCATACATGTCACCAGAACCATCATCAATTACCATAATGGGCAAATGAAATTCACGCAACGCCTGAATCACTGTCGGCAACGTCTCTAAATGACGATAATGGGGGATAATCGCAACTAAATTCATGAAATTATTTGTTTTAAAATAAAATTAATTTTTACTCAATACGTGGCACAATTTATTCTGTTTTTGTTGTTCAATTCATTGATTAACTTGATGATAAATAAAATTTTAAACTTTTAATATCAACTTACGATAAGCAAATTCACCAATCCCCAACAAACCCATCAAAACATATGCCACAATACCCGTGTAAATCGCCCATATGTTGTGCCAACCCAACAACGCCAACACCGCCGCCGTCGTACCATTCACAATAAAAAACACGCACCAAATTTGCGTAACTTTTCGCGTGTAAACAATACCTTGCGGTGGTAAATCAGGCGTTTGCAAACGCGCCAAACGTTCAACCAGTGTCTGTTTCGCCCACAAACTGCTGCCAAAAATCAATAACATCAAACCATTAACCACCACAGGGTACCAATACATACTTTCAGGCAGCCTGAAAATCCACACCGCCACAAAAAACATCGCCACCACCATCGCCATCATTTTTTGCGCTCTATCGCGTTGCAACGTAGCGCGAATGCCCCACAAAACCGCCATCGCCACCGCCAGATAATTGAACCAACCCCATTCTCGCCCAAAATACCAAATCAACGGATACGCCACGCTCATCACACCCAACAAAACGCTCAAGACAATTCTCACACTTGCTCCGCTTTATTCAACACCGCCGCCACCACATCATCAATGGTTCGCACAGCGCGAAAATCTTCCGCTTGAAGTTTATGCCCCGTTTGGCGTTTGATATGATCAATTAAATCAATGGCATCAATACTGTCAATTTCCAAATCTTCGTATAAATGGGTGCTGCCTGAAACTTGGCTCACGTCAATTTCAAATAAATTTTCCAACGCATCTAATAAGATTTGGCGAATTTCTTGTTCAGTCATGATTATCCTTTCATTTTTTGTACGAATTCGGCGAGCGTGGCAACACTTTGAAAACTGTCGCGCAAAGCGGTATTCTCTTTATCCAATTGAAAACCGAAATGCTTTTGAATTGCCAAACCCAACTCCAATGCGTCCACGCTATCCAAACCCAAACCGTCATCACTAAATAAAGGCGCGTGATCATCAATATCAGCAGCGGTGATGTCTTCCAAATCCAAACTGCTGATAATTAATTCTTTGATTTCTTGATTTAAATTGCTCATTTTATTTACCTCATTTGCTGATTAAAATAATGTTGTAATTCATCGTTTAAGCGTCTAGCGGCAATCGGCAACGGCTTTTCAGCCAGCCACGTTTGCGGGTCAATATCATCACCAACAACAAAATGATAAACGGGTTTTTCACGTGGAATTTGATACCATTTTTGCCCTTTTTTGTAATTTTCAGGCGACATTTTGACCACAATCGGCGTAATGATTTTCGCACTACGTAAGCCCAATGACACCGCGCCACGATGAAATTTAACGTTTTCATGCCAACCTGTTCGCGTGCCTTCGGGGAAAATCAGCAGCGATTGTGTTTGTAAAATCTCGTCAATTTGCTCTACAAAATCAAAATCTTCCCGATTCAACACATAACCACAAGCCCGAATTTGACTGCTCATTGCAGGGTTGTGCAGCAAATCTGCCTTAACCACACAATTGGCATCAGGTACACGACTCAAAATAAACACCACGTCCAAAAGCGATGGGTGATTTGCCAACATCAATTGCCCCGTGCGCCCCAGTTTTTCAAAACCATGAAAATGCGCCTCCACCACACCCATCAACGTGATGTATTTTACAAACCAACACCATGATTTTGTTACCAATCTTCGCGCTTTCATTTGCGTTTTCAGGCTGCCTGACAAATACGGCAACAATATGATTTTAAATAAAACCCCAAATAACCCAAAAATCACAAATCCCAACGCTGTCGCAAACAACCGCCAAATCTGATTCAACGAATACATTGCCACCGCCACGCACTGTTTTGATAAAATTGTGTAAATGAATTCCGATTCAAAATCATATTTTTAACCCAATTCAATGCGCCAAAATAATCACCATTATCTTGTAAATAAGATTGTCGCGACAATTGCCAATCTCCGCCACGCGCCAACAACGCCGCCACCGCATACGCAAATGGCGCACGATTTGCCATGATTTCAGGCTGCCTTAATGGTTCATCTGCCGCTACCACCAAAACCTGTTCAGCATTTTCGTGCAATAACGCCACCGCTTCCATTATCGCCAACTCCCAACCATCTTGTTGCGCTGCTAACGCTGTGTTTTCATGCGTATCGCCACGCAACATAGACCACTGTCCCACCAACGCATTATGCACCGACAAACCAAACGAAGTCGGCGACACATCACCATCGCGCAACAAAGTTTGCCATAACTCAAAACTGCGGTTGATTTCACCATCATGCGATACAAAAACAGTCGGACAACGCATTTCCCCCACCGTCTCGTAGGCAGCCTGAAACATCAATCGCGCCGACAAACTCAAGCGGCGACGTTGCAGGGCAGGCAAGAACGATAATTCAGGTTTGATTTCAGGCAGCGTATTGGGATTGATCGAACCGTGCGCCCAATCGTACCAGTGTTGTGGGCTAACAAGATGGGTAGATGCCATCGACCAATTCATTAAACGAAAATGCATGATTAATGGAATGAAAATAATCAAAAAATGAAATTATATCACAGCTATTTGTCAACATTTAGATGAAAAAGACCTGCTACTTTTCAGGCAGCCTGAAAACAAAAAATCACACCCCTAGTCTGCCAATCATTTAATGCGTGCAAGGCAATTTCATTGGGTTGCTGATGCACCACCGCCACCACAAAATCATTTGCCAATAACCACACCTTACCAAACCAAACATCATCATTTGCCATCAATCGCCACGCATCACCACGGCGTTGTAATCCCACATCACGCAAATCTGCCCAATCCAAATCATTGGCTTTAATCAAACTTTCTTTCAATGCCCACAACGCAAAATACGCAACAGGCGCAAAATGTTGCTCACGCAACCATGCACATTCCGAAGCCGACAAAATCAAATCGTGCCACGCCGAAAAACAACGCGATTTCATGTGTTGCAAATCCACACCCATTTTCAGGCTGCCTGAAGATTCATCCGATACCAACCACACCACATGATTTGCGCTGTGACTCAATACCCCCCATTCACACGGTGCAACCGCTTTTACCGCACGACTGACTTGCCATTGAATTTGATTTGCCAAATGCGGATTTTGCTGCAAGCGCATTTGGTCGGCTGGCGACAACAGGCAGCCTGAATATTGACACGCAAAATCTGGCGTAGCAAAATAAAGTGTTAGCATTTGGGCATTTTCTTGTTTACAATATCCAAATTAATTTTAACAAAAAACTTTATGACAATAGGAGTAATCAAAATATGAAAAATCAATTTATTATTTCCATTTTAGCGGCGTGTGTATTGGCAGCATGTCAAAGTTCAGGCAACAGCGCAACCACCAGTAACAGCACATCAAGCCAACCCGCTAGTCAAGGCATTTGCCAGCAAGTACGTGGCGACAGTAGTTCAGGTGGTCGCAATGTATTGTACCGTTGTAGTGGTAGCGCGGTTTTGAATTCGGCAGAAGCTCAATCCATTTTAGGTAGTGGTGCGCGTGTGAGTTTTGCAAACGAAGGCAGCGTCATCAAAGCCAATTTGACCACACGTCAAGCAGCTAATCGCGTTGGTCATTCCGATGAACAAACGTGCGTACGCGCTTTTCTTAACGCCGCGAAAAAATTCCAAGAAACCGCAGCAAAAAATGGGGGACATCGCGTAACTCATTTACATAGTTATTTGAATAAAAACGCATTAAGTGGTGGTCAATACGAATGTGAAGTGGGGACATTCCACGGTCGTGTATTGATGCGTGCCAACATTGCACGCTGATGGTATCTAGAAGACGGTTACTAAATGATTCATTCAGCTGCTTTTTGTCAAAAATCGGCATCGCAGTTGAATGGTTATTTCTCCTAAATTCAACACGCGGCGCGTGGTATTTGAAACTATTAATTAATAATTAATTAGGAGCTACTGACAATTTCGTGCCTTTATAAGTCAACATAAAATTAATTTAAAATAAAAACAGCTAATTAACAAAATAACCGTAACTAGCTGTTTAAAAAAAATATACTATCTGATATTTGGTTTCAATTACCGATTTAAATTCAATAATTTTTCAGCATATAACGTCAAATCTTCAATTGGACGAGTCGCCACGCCACTGTCTGCAGCCGCTTTCGCTACCGCGGGCGCAACACGCGCAATCAAGCGCGTATCAAATGGCGTGGGAATCAAGTATTCTGCGCCAAACTTCAAATCCACATCACCATATGCAGCACGAACTTCATCAGTAATGGGTTCAGTTGCCAAATCAGCAATAGCATGTACGGCTGCCATTTTCATTTCTTCATTAATTTGTGCTGCGCCACAATCCAGCGCGCCACGGAAAATAAATGGAAAACACAATACATTATTGATTTGATTTGGATAATCAGAGCGACCTGTGCCAATAATCACATCTTCACGAATGGCTTTGGCTTCAGGAGGTGTGATTTCTGGATTGGGATTTGCCATTGCAAAAACCAATGGTTTGTTTGCCATTGTTTTCAGCATTTCGCCTGACAACACATTCGCACTCGACAAACCCAAGAAAATGTCTTTACCTACCACCGCATCAGCCAACACACGTTGCCCATTATCAGCAATCGCATAACGAATCTTGCTGCTGTCCATGCGGTCGCGGTCAGAACGCGTTTGATAAATGACGCCTTTTGAATCACACATGGTTACATTTTCACGTTTCAAACCCAATTCAACCAATAAATTCACACACGCGATCGCTGCCGCACCCGCGCCCGAACACACCAAAGTCGCCTCTTCAATTTTTTTACCCACCAAACGCAAACCATTCAATGCAGCCGCAGCGGTAATGATTGCCGTACCATGCTGGTCATCATGAAACACGGGAATCTTGCAGCGTTCGCGTAATTTTTGTTCAATGTAAAAACATTCTGGTGCTTTGATGTCTTCCAAATTGATGCCACCAAAAGTTGGTTCTAATGCAGTGATGATGTCTACTAATTTTTCAGGATCTTTCTCATTGATTTCAATGTCAAAAACATCAATTCCAGCAAATTTATTAAACAACACGCCCTTGCCTTCCATCACGGGTTTACTGGCAAGTGCGCCAATATCCCCCAAACCCAACACTGCTGTGCCATTAGAAATCACGGCAACCAAATTGCCTTTGGCTGTATAACGGTAAGCATCTTGTGGATTTTTTTCAATTTCCAAACAAGGCTCTGCCACACCTGGAGAATACGCCAACGCCAAATCACGTTGCGTTGCAAATGACTTGGTTGGCACAACTTTAATTTTTCCTGCAACAGGAAATTCATGAAATTTAAGTGCTTCTTGTTTCAAATTGCTCATTTTTAATACTATCTAGTTTGGGTTGAAAAACCAAATTTTACTCATGTTTCAGGCAGCCTGAAAGAAAATTATTCAGGCTGCCTGAAAGATTTTTTACGGCTGAATAAATCGCCATTCACCAGCCGCTAAATCTTCAGTCCCCCAATCGCCAAATTGCAGACGATGTAAGGCTTCCACGCGATTTCCTGCGGCGGCAACCATGCGTTTAACTTGATGATACTTGCCTTCGCTAATGGTCAAAATCAATTCGGTGGGTGATGTCAATTCTGCGTTTTCGGCAGAAACGGTTTCATTATCATCGTGCAGCAACACACCATTTTTCAATGTTTCACAAATAGACTCATTGGCAGAATGTTTAAGCGTTACACGGTAGATTTTTGCCACTTTATGCTTCGGAGAAGTCATTTTGTGATTAAATTGTCCATCATTGGTTATCAATAAAACGCCTGTCGTGTCTGCGTCCAACCGCCCAATTGCCTGAATATCGGTAGCACGCAAATGGTCGGGAAACAACATAAATACACTTGGATAATCGCGTGGTTTGTGCGAAGTTTCATAATTTTCGGGTTTATTCAATAAGATATAATAGTATGGCAACGGAATCACCACTGCATCTTCGCCATCAATATTCATGGTTTGGACATTTTCGGGCGTGATTTCGGCTTTTTCATTGTTGATGATTTCGCCATTGATTTGCACCAAACCACATCTGATAAGTGTTTGGCACATTTTGCGACTACCAATGCCTTGTGCTTGTAAATATTTCAATAAATTCATAAAATTAATCTTTCAGGCAGCCTGAATTATTCGCCCACATGGTTGCGTAAGAAAACCCATTCATTTTCAGACGACATCGCCGCATGAAAGGAATAACCTTCTAAATCAAAATCTTTCAATAATTCAACATCTTCAATGGCATTTTCTGCCGCGTAGCGCACCATCAAACCGCGTGCTCGTTTCGCATAAAAACTCACAACTTTAAAATTTTGTCCATTTTTACCATCTTTAAAAATGGGCGTGATGATTCGCGCATTCAACTTGGCTGGCTGAATCACTTTGAAATATTCCTGCGATGCCAAATTCACAACAATATGGTCTTCCGAACATTTTAGCGTAAAATTCAAACGTTTAGTGATGCGATCACCCCAAAATTCATACAAATTTTTACCACGCAAATTGGGTAACGCCGTCCCCATTTCCAAACGATACGGCTGCATCAAATCCAACGGACGCAACACACCGTATAAACCCGATAAAATACGAACATGATTATGTATATAACTGATTTCATTTTCATTTCTGTGATAAGCATCAATGCCTTCATACACATCACCATTAAACATATAAATGGCTTGTTTGGCATTTTCGGGCGTGAACGGTGGTTGCCAATTGGCGTTTCGCTCGGCGTTCAGTAGCGCAAGTTTGTCAGAAATATGCATTAATTCAGCTAATTGCTGCGGTGCAAGCGGACGCAAATCGTTCATCAACAATTCAGCTTCTTCCAATAAGGGCGGTTCAGAATACATTTTCGGCGTGAAATCACGCGTTTCGTTCAAATTTTTGGCAGGGGAAAGCAGGAAATACATGATGTTATTCTCCAAAAGCTTCGCGTTGAGCAAATCAATCATTAATAAAATCTTTTTCAGGCTGCCTGAAAATTTATTGCGGACGAAATTCTTTTTTCAAGCGCACATATAAAGTCCGTGTGGCAATCGCGATGGTTTCATTGTTTTCGTCAAACACGCGCACGGTAAATTGCGGAAAATGCTTTTCACCGCTGGCGGTCGCGGATAAAATTTCGTCGATTTCTTTGCGACTAATCTGGCAATCCAAATACACTTCGCCACGCGCCGCTTTAATAAAATCAATATGTGCTTCTTTATCCCACACGTAATGCGTCTGATTCAGCAAGCAATTACACATCATCGCGTAAATGGGGTCGGTCAGCGCAAACAAACTACCGCCAAATTGTGCGCCATGTGGATTTTTAGTAAATGGCCAATTTTTCAGCGTGGCACGACAATGCGTATAATCATCTGATAAATAAGTAATTTTAATACCAGCAAAAAACAATGGCGACCACAAATTTAATCGGTGGCGCAAACGATTGGCGGTTTTGGGCATTTTTTTTGGCAAAGGCAGCATTGAAATTCCTAATGAATGATGTGTTGATTCTTTTCAGACAGCCTGAAAGATTATTCTTCTGATTAATTTAATTAAAAAAAACAATGCTCCAAAGCAAATACGCTGCCTGAAACATCACGCAACTCACTTGAGACCACGCCATATTTCACCACCAACAAATTTAAATCGCCAACTGAATTGAGCACCAAACCTGCTTCTTCGCCGTTTGCGTCTTGCACTGGTGCGCCTGCAATTTGCGGATTTGGGTTGCGCGCAATAGCCAAGCCACGTTTTACTTGCCCACGATACTGAGCGCGTGCAATGATTTCCTGCCCTGGATAGCAACCTTTACGAAAATGCACACCGCCGATATTGTGTTGATTCAGCATTTGCGCCACACAAGTTTCAGTGGTTGCAGCACAAATCCACGGATAACCACTTAAAATTTCATGCGTATTCCATCTTGATTCAGCGGCGACATAGTGTAGCGGCAATTCGTTTTTTGGAGCAATTTTCAGGCAGCCTGAATGTGGTAATTGAATTTCGCCTAATTCATTAATGCCCAATTGCAAATGCGGTTCGCTGGGGAAAATGGGTTGCGCATCATCTTTCAGGCTGCCTGAAACGCCCCAATCAGACAAAATATCCAATTGCACTTTAGCGCGTAACACAAACATTTTCAATCGCTTAACAATTTTTTCTACCAAATCCGCTGCCAAAATCAAGTGAATCACGCTGCCTGAATTGACCACAATCATATTGGCAATCACACGACCCTTAGGCGTATTATAAGTGGCATAACAAGCCTGATTTTCTGATAAATGGTTAATATCATTAGAAAATTGATTATGTAAAAAATCGTGGCGATCATCGCCAGACACTTCAATCACACCAAAAAAAGGCAATAAAGTTTGCATGATTTTATCCTTTCAAATTCGATGAAGCTGCATTTTAGCACTTTCAGGCAGCCTGAAACACTCACGCTGGCTCCAAACCTTGATAAATCAATTCATTGTTAGATTCTAATGAAAATTCAGCCACTTGCTCACTCCATTCAGGTGCAGAAATGGCAAACTCACAAAATACCTCGCGCTCATTTTCCACAAAAAACGCTGTGTATACTGCATACGCATTGTTTGTATCAAAATTTTCTTTTTCTACAATAAGTTGTTCAATTTTTGCGCGTTGATTGTGTAACCAATCCAATTTTTGTGAGATGGTCTGCAAAATCGCCACCAATGCAGGTGACTCATTAGATTGATTAGCAAATTCAATGATAAATGTACAATCGTCTTGCGCCCAAATTGCGCATTCACCTTCTGCCACTTCTTCGGTTTCGGTTTCCAAATAAGTAACTTGTGGAATATATTGTTTAATTAAATCATGTAATTCTTTCATTTTCATAATAATCATTCCTAAAATTCTACTAATTCAGTCAATAATGAACAAATTTGCTGCAAAAATTGTGCGTCTACTTTATCAAAATGGTTTAACTGCGCATCATCTGCATCCAGTACACCAATGATGTCGCCAGCGCGATTGTACAGCGGCACAACAATCTCCGATTGCGACAAACTGGAACACGCAATGTGGTCAGTATGAGCATGGACATCTGGCACGATAATTGTTTGATTTTTCGCCCAACTTTGTCCGCACACGCCACGACCTTTAGCAATACGCGTACACGCCACAGGCCCTTGAAATGCCGATAACTGCAATTCCATGCCAGCTGAATCCACCAAATAAAAACCCACCCACAACCAGCCAAATGTCTCTTTCAACACCGCCGCCGTATTCGCTAACGCCGCCACAGGCAAATCAGGGTCAGCCGTCAGCAAAGCACGAATTTGAGGCAAAATGTCGTTATATTGATTCATCTTATTCATATCAAAATATTTCGCTTATCCAAAAACAAAGCGCGATTGTACCGCATAATTTTCTAGCTGAAACCTTTGCAAAATAATGAAGCACGAATGCCTTATTTGCGTTTTCAGGCTGCCTGAAAAACTGATGGCATTTATAAGTCGTTTAAAATGAACAAAAACATGGCTTATCGCCGCCATACCCACTCTAGTGAGCATGCTCTACATGAGTTAGCAACATCATGATTTCGTTGCCCATCATTTTTCAGGCTGCCTGAAAAAATATTAATTTTCGTAAAAACCAAACAATTAGATGGTGTTTATTATTTTGTATTTGCCAATAAAAATAGTTTGCATTAATATTAACAGCATGAAAAACGATACTTCACTCAAAACCATGGTTTTGGCGATTGTACTGGCGATGCACGGTGGACTCATCGCTTGGGCGTGGAAGATGCAGCCCCAAACCGAAACCGTTAATACAGAAAATTTGACATTTGTCGATTTGAACGCCTTGGAGGTTGGTTCAGATGGTGGCGATGGTGCAGCAGCAGGCGCACAAGGTTTGGCTGCTGCGCCTCCACCTAAAAAAGAAACAGAACCAACTCCAGTTGCGCCCCCCCACCCCCAACCGTTCCGAATCGCCCTACCCCCCCAGAACAGCGTGTTCCCCCTAAAAAAATATCACGTCCCAAACCACAAGCTGTGGAAGAGTCCAAAATTAATACTGTGGAACGTGATGACAAACCTGCTGATATTATTCAACAGCCGAAAACTAAAGCTTTTGAAAAACCTATTGAAAAACCAAAATCAATAGAAAAAATCAAGCCACTGGAAAAGCCAATTGAAAAAATCAAACCAGTGGAAAAACCAATTGAAAAAATCAAACCAGCGGAAAAACCAATTGAAAAGCCAGTAGAAAAACCTAAACCGCAAATTGATGAAGCCAAATTAGCTGCCGAACGCGCCGAACGCATTGCAGCAGAAAAAGCAGCAGCAGAAAAAGCAGCAGCAGAAAAAGCTGCTCAAAATGCCGCTCGTGCTGCTGCCGAAAAAGCAGCGCGTGAAGCAGCAGGCAATGGCAATGGTAACGATTCCAGTAGCAACAACCGTTCAGGCAGCATAAATGGTGGAAAAAATGGGATTACAGGTGGCGAAGGTAGAACTGGCAATGCCAGCAACCCCAAAGGTAAAGGCGTGGGCGATGGCGATGGCGACCACAGCAAAGGCAAAAACAAAGGCAATGGCAACGGCGGTGATGGTAATAAATCCAGTTCTAGAGGCGGTATTGCCGATGGTGGCGTGATTTCGCGTCCTGCACCCGAATATCCTGCCGCCTCCATTGAAAATGAAGAAGAAGGTACAGTCAGCATTGAAATTATTGTGGAAGCCAATGGCAGCGTATCGAGCGCAAGAATCGCCAAATCCAGTGGACACAATCGTTTGGATAACGCCGCGTTACGCGCCTTTAAAGCAGGACGCTACAAACCCAAATCCGATGATGGCACGCCCATTCGCACACGTTTTATCGTGAAAACCAATTTTAGTTTAAATGAATAACAATATTTTTCAGGCTGCCTGAAAACATCATTCTCATTTTTTATTTTATTTGATTGAAAGCACAACATGAATCTTGGATTAGTATTTCAAAGTGGCGACCCTGTCTTAATCGGGGTATTTATTAGCATGGTATTGATGAGCATTGCAACATGGTTTCTAATCGTGTACCGCTGCATTCAATTAGCCAAAATCAAACGCGCCAATCACGACGCATACGATTTATTTTGGAAAGCCGATAATTTTACCAACGCCGAAATGCAGATGAAAACCATCGATTCCCCCGTCTCAAAAATGGCACTGGATGCCATCGCATCGCATCGCAACTACGCTAATATGCAACAAAAAATGTTATCTGCCAATTTGCCCAAAAGCGACTTTTTGGAACGCGAAATCCGACACAGCATGACCAAAATCATGCACCGCTACGATGCGGGTTTGAGTGTATTGGCGTCAGTGGGTTCTACTGCACCGTTTATTGGCTTGTTGGGAACGGTGTGGGGCATCTATCATGCACTGGAAGGCATCAGCAAAGCAGGGCAAATGAGCATCGCAGCGGTGGCTGGTCCCATTGGTGAAGCATTGGTTTCTACAGCGGTGGGTTTATTTGTGGCGATTCCTGCTGTGTTGGCATATAACTATTTATCGCGAAAAAATAAATTATTATCGCGTAAACTCAATGACTTCGCGCATGATTTGCACGTTTATTTGATTAATATAAAGGATTAAATTATGGCATTTGGTTCCATGGGTGATGGCGACGATGATGCGCCAATGTCTGATATTAACGTAACCCCGTTGGTTGATGTGATGCTGGTGTTGTTGATTGTGTTTATGATTACGATGCCTGTGCTAACGCATTCACTAACCATTAATTTGCCTGTGTCCTCCAGCAAAACACAAGAAGAAAAATCAGATAACAGCAAAGTAAAAGTTGTTGCCGTAGCAATTGATAAATCAGGACAATACGCGTTTGGTGCCGAATCAAATAAAGTGATTTCACTTGATGAAATCAAAACCAAATTCGCCGAAATTGCTACCGATAATCCTGAACAAATCGTTGCCGTGAGTGCCGACAAAGACGCACCATACGAATATATCGTGAAAGTCTTAGAAGCCGCTAAAGAAGCCAAATTACAAAAATTCGCCTTTAACACGGAAATGAAGAAATAAACAAAAAGGCAGCCTGAAAACGAATTTCCTGTTTTCAGGCTGCCTTTTTGTTATAATTTGCGGTTTTGTTGTGGCATTTTTAGGCTGAATTATGCGTCTAACCCATATTAAATTAGCAGGATTCAAATCATTTACCGACCCAACAACCATTCACGTCCCCAGTCAACTGGTTGCCGTGATTGGACCCAACGGCTGTGGTAAATCCAATGTGATTGACGCGGTACGTTGGGTATTGGGTGAAGCGTCCGCCAAACAATTGCGCGGCGAAAATATGCAAGACGTGATTTTCAATGGCGCAGCCACGCGCCGCCCTGCCCCACGTGCATCAGTGGAATTGGTGTTTGACAATCACGACCACGCACTACAAGGCTCATGGGGACAATACAGCGAAATCTCCATCAAACGCCAATTAACCCGTCAAGGCGAATCCAGTTATTTTATTAATAATCAATCGGTTCGCCGCCGTGATATTACCGATTTATTTTTGGGAACAGGCATCGGCTCGCGCGGTTATGCCGTCATTGAACAGGGCATGATTTCACGCATTATTGAAGCGCGTCCCGAAGAATTGCGCGTGTACATTGAAGAAGCCGCAGGCATCTCAAAATACAAAGAACGCCGCCGCGAAACCGAAACACGTCTCAAGGATACACGTGAACATTTGCAACGTCTCGCAGATTTGCAAGCAGAATTGGCACGCCAAGTAGAAAAATTGGACAAACAAGCCGCCACCGCCGCCCAATACCGCCAATGGGTTGATGAATTGACCGAATTGGAAAATGTGTTAAATTATGTCAATTGGCAGAACGCTTTAGCTGATGCTGACCGCGCCAGCAAAGAACACACAGCCGCCCAATTTCAATTAGAGCACTTTACCGAACATCAGCAACAATTAAACGAGCAACTCCAATCTTTACGCGACACCGAACAAGAACAACAGCAACAAAATCATTCGCTTAACCAAGAACACGCTCTGTTACGTGAACAAATCGCTCGCTTGGAAGAACAAATCCGCGCTCAACAAAATCAACAACAACGCGTGGAACGTGAACGCATCACCGCTCAAAACACCTTAAGCAAAATTCAACACGAACAAATCATGTTGCAAAGCGAAAAAGATTTACTGGAAGCAGATTTGGCTGATAAACAAATTGAAATCAGTGAATTAGCCATGTTGGTTACCGAACATGAAGCACGGCTACCTGAATTGGAAGATGCACAAAACCTTGCCAACATTAATTTTCAAAATCAACAAGATGAATTCAATCGCATCAAACGCGAGTTTGCCGTCAAACAGCAACAACTCAAACACACACAAGACAATTTAAACGCCACACTCGCCCGACAAACCCGCTTGGAAAGTGAACGTAATGCGCTGAATTTGCCTGCCGATGACGAATTAATACGCGCCCAGCAAACCGCACAAACCCTGCAAATTCAATATGATGAATTAGAAAAAACATTACACAAATACGAAACACTTTCAGGCAGCCTGAAAAGTGAATGGCAAACCGCACAAACCGAATACAATACCTTGTATCAACAATCCTTGACCGCCCAAGCCCAACAACAAGCGTTGATGCAATTGTTAGCAGAACAGCCACAACACGATTTTTGGGCGAATACGTCCGCCGCCAACGCCCCCATTTTGTGGCAGCACATTAACGCGCCATCGGATTGGCAGCACGCATTGGGCGTGGTGTTGGCGGAGCGACTTCATGCGCGGTCGGTGCCTCAAGATTTTGTTTTACCAAACGATTTACCGCAAGGAGCAGCCGCTTGGACAACGGTTTCAGGCAGCCTGAACACCAAATCGCAACCCGCGCAAGCCTTATTAAATCAAATTCAAGCAGACAAAATGTTTCAGGCAGCCTTACAACACTGGTTGGATGGGGTGTTGTGTGCGCCAAATTTAACCTACGCATTGGCACAACAAAATCAGTTGCAAAATCATCAAATTTGGCTCACACCCGAAGGCCATCGCGTAGACAAATTAAGCGTGGTTTTGTATGAACAAAATAATACCAATCAATTAATTAACCAAAAAATACGCCACGATGAACTCATTCAAGAATTAGCCGAACTTGCGCCGCAATTAGCCGCAGCCGAATACAAATTAAACCAAATTCACGAAAAAAATCAACATCATGAACAACAATATCGCGAATACCAAATCCAACACCGTACCCAAACTCATGCCCTACAAACCGCACAAAATGAAGCCAATCAATTATTTGCGCGTACCAATCAAGGGCAACTGCGCCGCGCCCAAATTGAACAAGAATCCACCCAACTAACCGAAGAAGCCCAACTGCTCACCCAACAACGCAACTCGTTAGCAGACGATGTGGACACGCTGGCACACGCCATTTCCGAATTTGAATATCAACACCAGCAACATTCACAAACCCATCAGCAACAACAAAATGCCGCCAAACAAGCACGCTTGGCATTATTGGAAAGCAATCGTCAGTATGGTTTAGCAGAAATTGGCTTGCACAAACAACAACAACGCTTGGAATCCGTGCAGCAGCAATTGGACGTACTGGCACAACAACAAGCCGATTGGCAAGCCCGACAACTGGATTTATCGCTCACAGAAGATGACTCGGAAAATCACGACCGCCACGCTGAATTGGAAATGCTGTTGGAAATGTCCGCATCTTTGTTGGAACAAATTGATGCCGCCCAGTCGCGCTTAAATCACACCCAAGAACAGGCGCGTGAAGTCTATTCGCAGCAACAAAATTTGGCAGCCAGTCAGCCCAATTTACAAGAGAATATTCAGGCTGCCTTATTGAAACAGCAGGAATTTTTAATCAATGCCAAACGCTTTCATCAACATTTGTTGGACGCAAAAGCCGATTTGTTACAATTGGAAGAACAAGCGCAAACCGCAGAGCCACCTGAAAATATGTCGCGCCAAATCATTCAATTAAATCAAAAAATACAGAATTTAGGCGCAGTCAATTTAGCCGCGCTGGAAGAATTGGCAGAAGCACAAGAACGCGACACTTATTACCGCACGCAAAGTGAAGACGTTCAGGCTGCCATCACGCTGCTGGAAGAAGCCATCGGACAAATTGATGATGAAACCAAAACACGTTTCAAAGAAACCTTTGAATTGGTTAATGAAAAAATGCAATCGTTTTTCCCAACTTTATTCGGTGGTGGCGAAGCACGTTTACACATGGTCGGCGATGATTTGCTGACGGCTGGGGTGTCCATTATGGCACGTCCGCCTGGTAAAAAAAACAGCACGATTTATTTGCTTTCGGGTGGCGAAAAAGCTTTGACGGCAATGAGTTTGGTATTTGCGCTGTTTAGTTTGAATCCTGCGCCATTTTGTTTGTTGGACGAAGTAGATGCGCCGCTTGATGACGCAAACACCAGCCGTTTTTGTAATTTAGTCAAAGAGATGTCAGCACAAACGCAATTTTTGTACATTTCACACAATCGCTTAACAATGGAAATGGCAGAGCAATTGGTCGGCGTAACGATGCAAGAGAAAGGCGTGTCGCGAATTGTGGCGGTGGATATTCAGCAAGCCTTAAAAATGGCAGAAAGTTGATTAAACAACGAATTTTTGTTTAACACATTCAAAATCGCCTTGTCCTGTTGAATTTAATCCACTGTCAAAAAACCGTTATTTCCAACCATGAAATGGCGGTTTTTTTCTTACAAGATAACAAAATTTATCTTTATTATGAAAGGACATGGCGTATCGCCGCCATACTCACTCTGACACACTCAACGTTGGTTGGCAAAATCTTTATTTTGTTGCAGGTCATTTTTTCAGGCTGCCTGAAAATATTGTAAAATCGTTTTATTTTTGGAGAATCATCATGCGCGTCATTTTTGCTGGAACACCTGATTTTGCGGCCGCCGCCTTACGAGCAATTGCCGAAGCTGGCTTTGAAATCCCACTCGTTTTGACGCAACCTGACCGTCCCAAAGGTCGTGGTATGCAATTGCAAGCCAGTCCTGTGAAACAAACTGCGTTGGATTTGGGTTTGCACGTGGCACAGCCTGAAAAATTACGGAACAACACCGAAGCATTGGCAATGTTGCGTGATGTGAATGCTGATGTGATGGTAGTAGCGGCGTATGGCTTGATTTTGCCACCAGAGGTGTTGGATACGCCCAAATATGGTTGTTTGAATATTCACGCATCGTTGCTACCACGTTGGCGTGGAGCTGCACCCATTCAACGCGCGATTGAAGCAGGTGATGCCGAGACGGGCGTGTGCATCATGCAAATGGACGCGGGTTTGGATACGGGCGCGGTGGTTAGCAAACACCGTTACACCATTCAAACCACTGACACCGCCAATGAAGTTCACGATGAATTGATGAAATTAGGTGCAATGGCAATTGTGTCGGATTTGCAAGAATTGGCACGTTCAGGCAGCCTAAAAGCCACCCCACAGCCTGAAAACGGCGTTACCTACGCACAAAAATTATCCAAAGAAGAAGCACAAATTAACTGGCAAGAACCCGCCGAACTCATTACCCGAAAAATCCGCGCCTTTAACCCTGTCCCCACCGCATGGACAAACTGGCAAGGCAAACCCATGAAAATTTGGCAAGCACATTTTGTCGCACAATCAGGAGCAGTGGGTGAAGTGTTGGCAGCAAATGGCGATGGCATTGTGGTGGCATGTGGCAATGGCGCAATTTGCATTACCGAATTGCAAGCGTCTGGCAGCAAACGCATGACTGTACAAGCGTTTTTGGCTGGGCGTGAGATGACGGTTGGAGAAGTATTTGAATGAGTTTGCATCAACAATATTTTCAAATGACCTGAAACAGATTCAACTTTAAAATAAGGATTTTTGAAATGGCAAAATTTCTCAACACCAGTGCAACCACTTATTATTTAGAAGAATTAATTAAACATTCAAGCGAACGCTTATATTTGATTAGCCCCTATCTCAAACTCAACGACCGCATCAAAGAATTATTAGAAGACAAAAACCGCATGAAAATTGACATTCGCATTGTGTATGGCAAAAGCGAATTACAACCTGCGGAAGCCAGTTGGTTGAAAACATTGGACTATGTGCGAACCAGTTATTGTCAAAATTTACACGCAAAATGTTACATCAGCGAATCAGCTTGCATCATTACCAGCTTGAATTTGTACGAATTTAGCCAAATTAATAACAACGAAATGGGCATTTTGCTAACCCGACTCAATGATACCGAAGTCTATCGCGATGCCTACGAAGAAGCCACACGCATTATTCGCATCAGCGAAGAAGTTAAAATTTCGCTTGATGTGGTCAACAAATCACCTGAAACCAACACGCCACCTGAAACACATTCGCATCAAGGTTTAACCACCAGCAAATTAGCAGAAAAATGGGGAATGAATCGCGCCGAATGCAATCAAAAATTATGCGAAGCTGGGTTACAAGAATTAAATGGCAAAAATTATTTTCTAACCGAAAAAGGTAAGCAATCAGGTGCAAGCGTGAAAAAAGGACAATATGGTTATTTCATCGTTTGGTCAGCTGATTTGACCCTGTAATTTTCAGGCAGCCTGAAAATTAAATAACAAAAAAATCAAAGGAAAAACACCATGTGCCAATTACTCGGCATGAATTGCAACACACCCACAGACATCATTTTCTCATTTGAAGGCTTCAGCAAACGTGGCGGTTTAACCGACCACCACACCGATGGTTTTGGTATCGGATTTTTTGAAGGGCGCGGTATGCGTTTGTTTTTAGATAATCATCCCAGCGCACAATCACCCGTTGCCGAACTGGTACGAAATTATCCAATTAAATCCGAAAACGTCATCGCCCATATCCGCAAAGCCTCACAAGGCAAAACCACACTGGAAAATACTCACCCCTTTCAACGCGAATTATGGGGTGAATACTGGTTGTTCGCACACAATGGACATTTACTTAACTTTTCGCCTGAATTTGAGTATTATCAACCTGTTGGCTGTACCGACAGCGAACGCGCTTTGTGTTATCTGCTGGATAAATTACGCAGACAATTTCCGCAAAAACCCGACCGCCAAACCTTATGCGTTGCCATCAAAAATATTGTGCAGGAAATTCGCGAATTTGGTATGTTTAACATGATATTATCCAATGGAGAAATGCTGTTCACGCACACCAGCACCCTGCTTTATTACATCGTCCGCCAAATGCCGTTTGGTCAAGCCCGTTTGGTTGATGAAGATATTACCATTGATTTCAATCAGGTAACCACGCCCAATGACCGCGTTGCTGTCATCGCCACGCTGCCGCTAACCAATAACGAAAGTTGGCAACAAATGGCACAAAATGAATTTGCCGTTTTCCATCATGGTATGATTGTGTACCGTGATTGTCCGCCATCGCCTGTGTATTTGACAAAAGAAGAAGGTTTGGC
Source organism: Simonsiella muelleri ATCC 29453 (assembly GCF_002951835.1). Taxonomy (GTDB): domain Bacteria; phylum Pseudomonadota; class Gammaproteobacteria; order Burkholderiales; family Neisseriaceae; genus Simonsiella; species Simonsiella muelleri. The sequence continues at coordinate 2,019,404 of NZ_CP019448.1, forward strand.
AATTGCGCGTTCGGTTGGGACGGCTTGTTGAATGTTCAGGCTGCCTGAAAATTTTCCCTACAATTTAACCCATTCACTCAAGGAGATTTTTATGAAAAAATTATTATCCATTACTGCCCTACTCGCTTTAACTGCTTGCGGCGGACAATCCACACAAGACAAACAAATCGCTGAAAATGCCAAAAAAATTGAAATTTTGGAACAAGAAGCCAAAATCAAACAACTGGAAGCCGCCGCCCAAGCTGCACCCGCTCAAGCAGCTAGCCAAGTGTACCAACTCGCCGCCAGTGCAGTCGCTAACACCATTCCCAAAAATTTACAAGACCAAGCCAAAACATCGGGACAACCCATCACAGGCACAGACGGGCAACAATATATGTATGACCCAGACAGTGGCAATTGGTTATTGTATGGCGCGATTGGCGCGGCGGCTGGCTATTTGATGGCAAATGCAATGAACAATAAAAATGCAGCTAAATATCAACCTGTTAGCCAGCCAACATCTGCTGTACAACGCGTGTACAAAGATTATGCCGTCAAACACCCCAACCAAATTCCAGCACCACGCGCCGCCGCGCCAGCCAACAACAATAAACCATTTGTCTCGGCTGCCACACCACAAAACCAACCCGCAGCACGTCCAACACCCAATTATCGCCAAGCCCAACCTGCTCCATACCAATCAGGTAGCCGATTTGGTTTAGGTGGGGGTCGCGGCGGTCGCCGCCGTTAATTTTTCAGGCAGCCTGAAACCTGTATTCATAGCCAAGCGCAATAGGTACATTAAGTGGCGGTCAAAACAAGCTATTAAGAAGGTTTTGTAAAGGTTTCGGCTCGTGATTTCAATTGATTTAATTGTTGCAAAATCAATCGTGTGTGCATTTCAGGCAGCCTGAAATCAATTAATTCACGCATCACTTTAGCGGCGGTTTGTGCGTATTTGGGCTGACTGAATTGTCCTTGTTGAATTTGCTGCAACACCACGCCTTGCGCCACTGTTCCCGTTTCAGGCTGCCTGAAAGATTCACCCACATGGCACACCGCTTCTTCCGCACGAATCCAATAATATTTTTCTGATTCAATCAGTTGATTATTTGAATCCAACGAAAAATCAGGCGCAACCCCCAAAGTATTCAACAGCGCATATTCAAATTGCCGCAACGCTGCAACGTGATTTTCTTGCGTGCAAATGCTTTGCATCACGCGATAAAGTGCAGCATAAATATCATCATGTGGGTCTTCTCTAGCAGTTAATTTCATCAATAATTCATTTACATACATCGCACTAAACAAAGCACGTGAATGCGGTTGCGCCCAACCACCGAGCCATTCTGCACGATGCAACGTTTTCAATTCTTCCTTGCCATACCAAGATGCCGAAAGCGGCACAAATGGAATCAACACACCACGCAACTCCGAACCACGTGTCCGCGCACTTCTCGCCAACAGTGCCACGCGCCCATAATCACGGCTAAATGCTTCCACCCAAAGACTATTTTCACGCCAAGGCTTCGTGCTTAACAAAAAGATTGGTTGATGATTGATGCGATTCGATTGCGACATAATAAACAAATGATTTAACGAAAAATGAAATTATAGCTTAAGCAACCAATCTTTCAGGCAGCCTGAAAATATTTTGAATAAATCATGAATATTTAACGTACTTTTACGCATAATATTGCGTATTTTAACCATTAAAGCTATAGTGGCATTTTTGGTTCAATTGAAAAGAAAGAGATTTTATGGGGCAACCAAACACACATCATAAACAGTTACAACGTAAGCTGAAAAATCGCCATCTACAATTAATTGCCATCGGTGGTGCAATTGGTACGGGTTTATTTATGGGTTCAGGCAAAACGATTAGTTTGGCTGGGCCTTCGGTGATTTTCACTTACTTACTGATTGGTTTTTTTCTATTTTTTATTATGCGTGCGATGGGTGAATTGCTGTTATCGGATTTAAAATACAAGTCATTTACCGATTTTTCACATCACATTTTGGGACCAGGCGCAGGCTTTTTTGTGGGTTGGACATATTGGTTTTGCTGGGTGGTAATTGGCATGGCGGACATTATTGCGATTACGGAGTATGTGCGTTTTTGGTGGGCTGACGTGCCGTTATGGTTACCCGGATTGCTGTGTATTGGGATGATGGCGGCCATGAATTTGCTAACAGTGCGTTTATTCGGTGAGATGGAGTTTTGGTTTGCGCTGATTAAAATTGTGGCGATTGTGGGATTAATTTTGGTGGGTGGATATTTGGTTTTCACTTCTTTCGTGAATCCCAACACGGGTTTACCAGCATCGTTAAGTTATTTATGGGCGCGTGAAGGCGGTATTTTTCCAAATGGCATCAGTGGTTTTTTCTCGGCATTTCAAATTGCATTTTTTGCGTTTGTAGGGATTGAATTAGTCGGTACAGCAGCAGCAGAAACCCAAGACCCTTACAAAAATTTACCCGCTGCGATTAATCGCATTCCAATTCGTGTGATTATTTTTTACGTTTTGGCGTTGGGTGTGATTATGACAGTTACGCCTTGGGACGCGGTGGATCCGAAAAAAAGCCCTTTTGTCAATATGTTCACATTAATTGGGATTCCGATTGCAGCAAGTTTAATTAATTTGGTGGTGTTATCATCGGCATTATCGTCGGCAAATGGAGGGATGTTTTCTACGGGGCGAATGTTGTTTGGTCTGTCGCATTCTAAAGCGGCACCGCGTTTATTTGGTTTGTTAAATATCAACGGTGTACCAGCACCTGCGTTGTTGTTTTCGTGTGCATTTTTGTTGTTGGGGATTGTTTTATTGTACCAAGACGGCGATATTATGAATATGTTCACAATTGTAACAACCATTTCCAGCATTGGCTTTATTTTTGTGTGGATTATGATTTTGTTGTCGTATATTAAATACCGCAAAATACATCCCGAATTACACGAAAAGTCAGTTTATAAAATGCCAGGAGGAGTACCAATGTGTTATGCCTGTTTGGCGTTTTTGGTGTTTTCGTTGTATTTGTTCACACGTGATAAAGATACACTCAAAGGCATGTTGTACACACCTGTGTGGTTTGGGATTTTAGGTGTAAGCTATTATTTTCTTTACCGTAAAAAATCTTAATATTGCATTCCATGTTAATCTTTTCAGGCTGCCTGAAAATCATTTTAAAACTTTCACCAAACTTATTTTGAATTGATTTTTGATACCCGTAACTCACGTTTCGCAAGACGCGTAATCCGCTGAAAGTTTTTTTAATTCGCGTATAATATCGTTTTTTCATTAACAGAGACCAATCATGCCTAAACCACAACGAAACGGCTATGCACGTATTGACCGCGTGAAAGAACAAGTCATGCGCGAATTAGCCGAACTCATCCGTACAGGTTTAAAAGACCCACGTGCGGGATTAATTACCATCAATGATGTGGAAGTAACACGCGATTATAGTCATGCCACCGTATTTTACACCGTGTTAAGCGGCGATCGCACCGCTAGCGCAGAAGCCTTAGAACACGCCAAAGGTTTTTTGCGCAGCGAATTAGCTAAAAGAATCAGTGTGTTTCGCACACCAGAATTGCATTTTCAATATGATGAATCGTTGGAACGCGGCGTCAATTTAGCTCATTTAATTGACCAAGTCGCCAGCGAAAAACCCATTCAAGATTAATTCAGGCAGCCTGAAAAATGTTTACGCTGATTTTTTGCGCTGGCGCACCGAATCCCAATTTATCTTATTTAAATCAACATTATGATTTATTGGTTGGCGTGGACGCTGGCGCACAGACTTTACAACAACACGGACACATCCCCGATTGGGCAGTCGGTGATTTTGACAGTGCACCGCCACCAAAGGTGTCGCGTGTTTTGCGTTTGCCACCCGAAAAAAATGACACTGACTTGGAAGCAGCATTGCTGCATATTTTACCTAAGTATCCAATTGATAAAATTGAAAAAGTCATTATTTTAGGCGCATTAGGTGGTGGGCGATTAGATCATTTACTTGCCAATTTTTACGTGGCGCATCAGCCACGTTTTCGTGCGTACTTAGAGAAATTTTATTTTGTTGAAACACACAATTCGTTGCGATTTTTTGGTGCAGGTCAACACGTCATCACGCGTGAATTAGATAAAAAATATCTATCATTCATTGGATTAACGCCACTACGTGCTTTGAGTTTGCATCAAGTCAAATATCCTTTGAATCAACAAGATTATCATCAAGCCATCGCTTTAATTAGCAATGAATTTCTATCAGACAGCATGAATTTTTCTTTACAATCAGGTATTTTGGCGGTTATTCAATCCGCAGATGCATTTACCTAATCACAAATATAACCATTTAATCTAAAGCAAATGAAGATAAAATCTTTTCTTTTGTCAAAATGATAAATTAAACTTTTCGCTGTTATTATCATCGTACTGGGAGTATGAAAATATGAATATTGCAAATAATATCATTGAGTTAATTGGCAATACGCCTTTAGTGCAATTGAACACTTTAACCAAAGATTTACCTGCTAAAATCGCTGTGAAATTGGAATTTTTCAACCCTGGCAACAGTGTCAAAGACCGCATTGCCGCCGCCATGATTGAAGCCGCTGAAAAAGCAGGAAAAATCAACAAACAAACCATCATTGTTGAACCAACTTCTGGCAACACTGGCATTGGTTTGGCGATGGTATGTGCAGCAAAGGGCTATAAACTGGTTATTACCATGCCCGAAAGCATGAGCCAAGAACGCAAAATGTTATTACGCGCCTATGGTGCAGAACTAATCTTGACGCCCGCCGCAGAAGGCATGGGCGGTGCAATCGCTAAAGCACAAGAATTAGCAGCCAGCAATCCTGACGTATATTTCGTACCACAACAATTTGAAAACCCTGCCAATCCCGAAGTTCATCGCCAAACCACCGGCGAAGAAATTTGGCGCGATACTGATGGCAAAGTAGATATTTTTGTAGCAGGTGTCGGCACTGGTGGCACGGTTACGGGCGTAGGCGAAACGTTAAAAGCCAAAAACCCCAACATTCAAATCTATGCTGTTGAACCTGAAGCGTCTGCCGTGTTAAGTGGTGGTCAAAAAGGACCACACCCGATTCAAGGCATTGGTGCGGGTTTCATTCCCAAAACATTGAATACAGAAATTTATGATGGTGTCATTCAAGTACCAAATGATGCAGCATTCAAAGTGGCGCGTGAAATGGCACAAAAAGAAGGGATTTTAGTGGGTATTTCTTCTGGAGCGGCGGTTTGGTCGGCATTGCAATTGGCTGCAAAACCCGAAAACGCTGGTAAATTGATTGTGGTGGTGTTGCCATCGTATGGCGAACGTTATTTATCTACACCATTGTTTGCTGATTTAGCATAAAATTTAAAATAAAAAATGCTGCCTGAAAACAAAAAATCTTTTCAGGCAGCATTTTTTATTGACAAAAATTAAAACGCATAATTAACCAATGAACTCACTGCAATCCCTGTTGCGCGTCCCACGATTGGGCTATTTTTGGCTGAACCTGCCAAATGTTTCACTTCTGCCAACGTGTAAACCGACCAGCGATTATTGATTTTATACGTCCAATCACCTTTCAATGAGTACGCATAAATCCCTGATTTTGCAGTGTGTTGCGCATAACCACTGTTCACACTTTGTTCAGCATTCACACCAAAATAGGTGCGATTAAAATTTTTGTCACCCAAATACGCATTCACGCCCAAATTCACATCATTTTTGTTGTTTTTGAAAACAATGCTTTCGGTGCCAACGCGAAAATCATGACCACGTTTATTTTGTCCTGCAATGGCAAAATTCACTTCGCCAATGATGGACGTGTTGGCGAGTACCTTTTTTGCCACCATCGCATTCATGGTTGCGCTGGGTTTAATTTTGCCCATGCCAAGTAAACGGTCTGAACCATCACGCAAAAAGCTGTCATTTTCTTCGGTACGCCCCAAATCGTAGCCCAAACCTGCGCTGGTGTATAAGCCTGAATCGTTTAAATATTGTGCGCCAACACCACGCAACGCATTAGCATAAAAAATGCCACGTTTCGCACTAATATTTGGTAAAAGCGAAACAGTTTGGTCTTTTGAACCGAGATAACGCGGTGCGGTTTTTGCACCCAAACTCACGGTTACATCGGTTTTATCGCCCCATAATTGTGCCAATGTAGGGGCGGCAAATGTGGTTGAACTACTCATCAACAAAGACAATATTATGATTTTTTTCATATTTATATCCCCAAAAATAAAAAATTGTGTATCAAACAAACCCATATTTTACAAAAAAATCTTTCAGGCTGCCTGAAAGGTTTTTCGCTATTTTTCTATTTTTTGCAAACCAAAATGCGAATATGCAGCATCAGTTGCCATGCGACCACGTGGCGTGCGTTGCAAAAAGCCTTGTTGGATTAAATACGGTTCAATCACATCTTCAATGGTATCAGTCGATTCGCCAATTGCCGCCGCCACATTATCCAAACCCACTGGACCACCTGCAAATTTATGCAACACGGCTTCTAAAAATTTCCTGTCCATCATGTCCAAACCGATTTTGTCCACGTCCAACATAGACAACGCTGCATCGGCAATTTTTGCATCAATACTGCCTGAATGCAACACTTCGGCATAATCACGTACTCGTCTCAACAATCGATTGGCGATACGCGGTGTCCCACGACTTCGACAGGCGATTTCCCATGCACCTTGCTCGTCTAAATCCATGTTCAGCAATTGCGCGGAACGGGCAACAATGGTTGCTAAATCTTTATTTTTATAGAATTCTAACCGCGACACAATCCCAAAACGGTCACGCAATGGATTGGTTAACATACCTGCGCGAGTGGTTGCGCCAACCAAGGTAAAGGGCGGTAAATCAATTTTTACGCTACGCGCTGCCGGGCCTTCACCAATCATAATATCAAGCTGGTAATCTTCCATGGCTGGATACAAAATTTCCTCTACCACAGGACTAAGCCTATGAATTTCATCAATAAATAAAACATCATGTGGTTCAAGATTGGTCAGCAATGCTGCTAAATCGCCCGCACGTTCCAGCACAGGACCAGATGTTTGACGCAAATTCACACCCAATTCACGTGCCATGATGTTTGCCAACGTGGTTTTACCCAATCCTGGGGGGCCAAAAAGTAAAGTATGGTCTAGGGCTTCCCCCCGATTTTTGGCAGCCTGAATAAAAATCGCCAATTGTGTTTTGGCTTTATCTTGCCCGATGTAGTCAGCTAGGGTTTTGGGGCGCAGCGCACGTTCTAATTGTTCTTCTAATTTTGATTGGCTTTGTGGTGTGATGAGACGTGGTACGGCTTGGCTGATGATGTTATCTGTTTGTAGCATGGCATTTGTCCGTAAAATAAAGCAAAATTTTAACAGAAGAAATTTCTTTCAGGCAGCCTGAAAGCCTGAAATATGCTAAAATCGCGCCCATTTTTAAATCATTCAATTTGGCAAAAAACATGATTTCCACCAATAATATTACGATGCAATTTGGCGCAAAGCCTTTATTTGAAAATGTTTCTGTGAAATTTGGCGAAGGCAATCGCTATGGTTTGATTGGCGCGAACGGCTCGGGCAAATCCACATTTATGAAAATTTTGGGCGGCGATTTGGAACAAACAAGCGGCGAAGTAGCCATTGAAAGTGGCGTGCGTTTGGGTAAATTGAAACAAGACCAATTTGCTTATGAAGACATGCGCGTATTAGATGTTGTGATGATGGGACACACCGAGATGTGGGCGGCGATGACCGAACGTGATGCGATTTACGCCAATTTGGAAGCGACCGAAGAAGATTACATGCACGCGGCTGAATTGGAAGCGAAATTTGCCGAATACGATGGTTATACCGCCGAAGCGCGTGCAGGTGAATTGCTGTTAGGCGTGGGCATTGACGAAAGTTTGCATAATGCAACCATGGCGGAAGTTGCGCCTGGTTTTAAATTGCGCGTGTTGTTGGCACAAGCCTTGTTCTCCAAACCTGACGTTTTGTTACTGGATGAGCCGACCAATAACTTGGACATCAATACCATTCGTTGGTTAGAAGGTGTTTTAAATCAATATGATAGCACCATGATTATCATTTCGCACGACCGCCATTTCTTAAACGAAGTCTGCACGCATATGGCGGATTTGGATTACAACACGATTACCATTTACCCAGGTAATTACGATGATTATATGTTGGCGAGCGCACAATCACGTGAACGCGCGTTGAAAGACAACGCCAAAGCCAAAGAAAAATTACAAGAATTACAAGAATTTGTCGCGCGATTTAGTGCCAACAAATCCAAAGCACGTCAAGCCACTTCTCGTTTAAAACAAGCCGATAAAATCAAGGCTGAAATGGTGGAAGTCAAGCCTTCTACGCGCCAAAATCCGTATATCCGTTTTGAAACAGATGAGAAAAATAAATTGCATCGTCAAGCGGTTGAAGTGGAAAACTTGGCAAAATCATTTGATAAAACGCTGTTTGAAAAATTGTCGTATATTCTGGAAGCGGGGCAACGTCTTGCCATCATTGGCCCGAATGGTGCGGGCAAATCCACTTTATTGAAATTGCTGGCAGGTGCATTTGATGCGCAATATTCTGACTTAAAACCTGATTCAGGCAGCATTAAATGGGCAGAAAAAGCCACTATTGGCTATTATCCGCAAGACCACGAAAACGATTTTGACTGCGACATGGATTTAACCGAATGGATGCGCCAATGGGGGCAAGAAGGCGATGATGAACAAGTGATTCGTGGCACATTGGGGCGTTTGTTGTTCGGTGGCAACGATGTGGTAAAAAAAGTCAAAGTGTTATCGGGTGGTGAAAAAGGACGTATGCTGTATGGCAAGTTGCTGTTATTAAAACCAAATGTTCTAATTATGGACGAACCCACCAACCATATGGACATGGAAAGCATTGAGTCTTTGAATATGGCGTTGGAAAAATACAAAGGCACACTGATTTTTATATCACACGACCGCCAATTTGTATCGTCTCTTGCTACACAAATCATTGAGTTAGATGGTAAAGGTGGCTATGAATATTATTTGGGTGATTACGAAGGCTATTTGGCGAAAAAAGGCATTGAGTAAATACCAATAAAGGGCAGCCTGAAAACAGAATATTGTTTTCAGGCTGCCCTTTTTGATATAAATTAATTTAAATTACTTCTAAAACAAAATATTGTTTCAATTTATCGTACACCGCATTTTCCACATTAATACAACCATTGGTCATAATGCGATCAGATACACGCGCCGATGCGATTCGCTCCAATCTATGTTCTTCGGGTTTTAGTGTCCACACGCGATGCAACGCAAAAAGAAAATCATTTTCTTGTTTAAAGCCAATCACATCTCCACCATAACCTGCTTTATCTGTGGCGTAGATAGTCAAATCAAATTTGCCTTTGGGCGTGGTTTTACCCAGCAAAACTGGGTGGCAATCTTGTGTGTCCGTGAAACACAATTCAGCGCGGTCAGCGTGTACCACCACTTTCCTGCTCTTTTTAAATGATTGAAAATCAAATGCTTGTGTACTAATTGGCAAAACACACAAAATGACTGCCCAAAACCAATTTCGCATCATTGACGAATTCTCGCAGGTGTTTGAATAACTTCACGAATAATAACTTGTGGAGGAGGCGTAACAGGTGCAGGCGCAGGTGGTGGACACGCCGCACCCACAGGGTCTACAGCTCGCCAATGGAATGTACGCGCATATTTTTCATTATCAAACAAAACCTTAAATTGACAAGTGGTTACACCTTCCGTACCTTGATTGGGCGTATTGAAGTGAAATAAATAATCCCATTCACGCACACGAAAGCCCTCATCAAATTGTGGTCTACCAATTAAATCATAGAGTTGGTCTTTACTCATGCCTGAACGAATTTGTTTCAAATTTTCCCAGTTGGGAAATGTGCCACGGTCTTTGTTGAACGTCGTGGACACAGGGTTAGGCCAGTGCAACTCATCTGCTGTACCATTGGCGCGTACCATCGTACCTGACGTGCCACACGCCGCTAAAACCGCACTCGCCAACACTGCCAAACTGATTCGGCGAATTTTTTTGATATTCATATAATTTAATCCTTCAATTCACTATAAATGAAATAGCTGGATTTTTCAGGCCACCTTATTTTCAGGCAGCCTGAAAAACGTTTTTTAGTCAATTAAATTCAAGCATTACCATTGATAACCTGCGCCAATGGTTGCACCAAAATGACCTTTGCTATTACCTGTTGCCACGCCTTTGATAACCCAGTTACCGCCATCGGAAATCGCTGACATACCAATGGCATAACCTTGTTTTCCACGATAAGTGCTGCCTGAAACCGCCACCATGCTTTTACCTGGTAAGTAAGCCTGTGGTAAACCAGCTGCAGCCATCGCAGACGCTGTACCTGCATCTGCTTCATCGGCGATATTTTGCATTTTGTAATGCAAGTTGTTGTTTAATTTGTACAACTGGTTCACATTGACTGCATCGGTTGGCGCAACACCTTCAGCAACATTATGAAGGGTTACAGGTGCTTGTTCATTTGCGCCGACCAAAGTAACGTGATTAGTCGGGCTACCGCCATTACTTTGGACTGGGGCATTGACATTGCTGTATTGCAGAGGCAAACTGTTGATTACTTTACTTGTCGTTTGATACAGTTGCGAGCCGTTAATGGCATCGGTAGAGGTTGCAGAAATTTCACCTGCTGCCACATTTTGAATGCGGCGTTCGCTGCCTGAAGCACCCACAGATACAACACCATTTGCAGTTGCACCCGCAAATCCGCCATAAGTTACTCCACTCACAGTTGCGCTGTTTACTGTGCCTGTTGCACCGCCTGTTGTGGTTGAACCTGACTCACCTGACGTGGTTAAGTTATAACCAGCATCTGCCGTCGCAGTTGTTTGGTTACCCAAGTAAATAGAGTTTTCAACTGTGCTACCCATTGCTGTCGGATTATTGGAAGTATCCAAACCTTTATTATTGACATTATTACCCAAAACAAAAGTATTAGCTGAATTGATAATATTGTTATTACCAAAAGCATAACTACCATCTACCACTTTTGTCCCATCTAATGTTGTGCCATTAATAATATTTGGATCACCAAATGCACCAGAATGATTTCCTGCTACCTTGTTGCCTGTACCAATAGAAATGGACTGCGTACCAGTGGCTTCTGCACCATGACCAATTGCAATAGAGCTTGTACCTTGCGCATTGGCATCATATCCAATTGCTGTTGCATAAGCACCATTGGCACTGGAATCATGAGTAGTTTTTCCATCATGCTTAAAGTCTGTACCAGCTGTTTCATCATTCACATGCAAATATTTAATACCTTCAGCATTCATATGGTCAATTGCAGATTTTACACTATTAAGAGTATACGTTTTATTACCATCAACATTATATGTTGTGAATTCAATACCACCCAAAATATTATGAATATTATTCACATTATTAACAATATTATTAACACTACCATTTACATTTTGTGCGACAGCCTGCAAATCACCAATATTAGCAGCATTGGTCAACATATTACCTGTCGCATTTTTGACAGCATTGGCAATGTTTGTTTTCTCTGCATCAGTTGGAGCATTTACGTTAGTAACCGCGACATTTGTACCACTTGCGACACCTGTAACTTTCGTATTACCTGCATTGATGCCATCTTTGTTAATAACCACGTTGGAATTAGTTGTCGGCACGGTAACCGATTTAAATGCCACTTCATCTTTGGTTGCAACGCTGATGGTATTGCCTTTTTGGGTAACTGCAATGTTTTTACCAGCATCTAATGTGATGGTTTCGCTAGGATTAACCAATTCATTCGTGCTGCCTGAAACCGTACCTTCTGATGCCGATGTGGTTAAATTAAAGCCTGATTGATTAATGGCATTTGCCACCGTCTCTGCTGTTGCCAAGCTGGTTTTGTCGCCTGCGTTTACCGAACCGTTGGCATTTGGCGTAATGGTAGTGGTAGCCACTTGTAATGCGCCTGTTGTTGGGTCTTGTTTGATGGTGTTTCCATCGGTGTTGACATCAATTTTGCCTGTGGTTGGGTCAGTTTTCAGGCTGCTTCCTGTGTTCACGGCTAAATCAAATGTTTTTGCGCCTGTTGTTGGGTCTGTGGTTTCAGCAATATTAACTGTTTTGTTGCTTGACGTAACATTCTCTTTAGAACCTGCAACCGCGCTATTCAATTGACTAACATTGACCGCATCGGTATCAGCTTGACCAGCCGCGACATTGGTAATTTTGTTACCGCCGTTATCCAAACCGTTTGCGGATAAAGTAACAGGTTGTCCTGCTGCACCATTATTGATGGTTACACCATCATTGGATACTTTGGTGTTGCCTGCAGTAACGCTATTTACTTTGATATCTTTGGATAAATTGTAAGTAACATCATTGCTATCTTTTTGTTTAGAAATCAAGATATTACCATCGGTATTTTTCATATCAACGGTAGAACCCGGTTTAACCAATGAACCATTGTCGCCTTGTGCTGTCAGCGTAAAACCCGAATTATTAATCGCAGTCGCAATGTCGCCAGCTGTCGCCAATGAAGTTGGGCTATTTGGTGTATTCACTTTACCAGTCATCGTATCATTGGTTAATGGTGATGTTTTGGCAACAATCTTACCTTCTACCACTTCTGTGGTTACGCCATCGGTTTTCGCCGCAACTGTGTAAGTTGTTGAGCCATCTGCATTTGTTTGCGGCGTTACACTCACACCACTATCACCGTCAACTTTCGTTGTCGCCGCTGCTGCTGCTTGTTTTAAATCACCCACATTGACTGCATTGGTTAAAGTCGTACCCGCTGCATCTGCCAATTTCACCGCATCACCAGTCGAATTATCAACTAAACCGCTTGATACATTTTTCAACGCCACTGGTTTAGCATCATCTTTTCCTACCAATGAAACACTGTTGGTGGCTGTATTAGGCTTGCCGTTTGCATCTACGGTTTTGCCGTCTGTGCCAACATAACCCATTGGGCTGTCAATGCGAATTTCGCTGGTCTTACCGTCTGCTGACGTGGTTACAACTGCTGTCGTACCTGTGCCATTGACAAAATTTACCGTGTCATAAGGTTTGACAAAATCTTTGGCATCTCCGTTGTTTTGCAAATTCCAACCTGCATTCAATACATCGCCTACTGTCGCTGCATGGTTATACACTTTAGCTGCATCTGCTGGCGCTAAAGTTTCTGATTTAGTTGGTGCTGTTGCAGCAACTTGAGTCGGTTTGCCATCTTGGCCAATGGTCATGTCACCTACATTATATGTAGGTTTCAGGCTGCCTTTTACGTTTGCCAAAGTTGTTGGCGCAGTTGTGCTGTTGTCGCCATTGTTCATGGACGTAATCACATCACCAACCGCAACTTGTTGTTTGGTGTCTGGCGTACCATCGGCGTTAGCAACGTAGAAATTACCCGAAACAGGGTCTTTAACCACTTTTGTGCCGTCAGCTTTGGTGTAAACCACTGGCAATTGTGATTTGTTGCTAACAGCTTGTGCATTCACATCAACGGTAATTGTGCGAATATTACCAACGGTTTCGCCTTTAACAGTCGCTAAACCTGTGCCTTTGAAATCCACTTGGTTAGCGTTTTTAACCACGTCTTTGTAGCCATTTCCCTCGGTTGCTGATACCAGCCAACCCATGTTTTGCAAATCGCCAACTGTCGCAGCTGAATTGGGATTAACTGAATTCTCAGTTAAATTAACCAATTGAGTATTAACTGGATTGCTTGCACCATTGGTCATTGGGTTGGTTGCAACATCTTCCTTGTTCAATGTTGAACCTACGCCTGTAATTTGCGTTGGTTTTCCATCAGAAGATTTGATGTCTAATGCAGTTGCTGGCTCAGTGGCATTATTGGTTGCTGGTACAGCTACTGCCGTTGTCATGTTCACAACTGGCGTAGTTTGGCTGTTACCCACCGATAATGTATGGGTGTTCACATTATTGAAGTTGACATCATCAGCCGTAGCAAAACTGAATTTGCCATCTTCTTGAACCACCGTTAAATTTTTGCCTGCATCTAAAGTTACTTTTTCGCCCGCCTTAATCAATTGCTCTTTCGCACCGGTTTGATTACCACTTGCTGTAGCAATAAAACCCGAATTATTAATCGCAGTCGCAATGTCGCCAGCTGTCGCCAATGAAGTTGGGCTATTTGGTGTATTCACTTTACCAGTCATCGTATCATTGGTTAATGGTGATGTTTTGGCAACAATCTTACCTTCTACCACTTCTGTGGTTACGCCATCGGTTTTCGCCGCAACTGTGTAAGTTGTTGAGCCATCTGCATTTGTTTGCGGCGTTACACTCACACCACTATCACCGTCAACTTTCGTTGTCGCCGCTGCTGCTGCTTGTTTTAAATCACCCACATTGACTGCATTGGTTAAAGTCGTACCCGCTGCATCTGCCAATTTCACCGCATCACCAGTCGAATTATCAACTAAACCGCTTGATACATTTTTCAACGCCACTGGTTTAGTATCATCTTTTCCTACCAATGAAACACTGTTGGTGGCTGTATTAGGCTTGCCGTTTGCATCTACGGTTTTGCCGTCTGTGCCAACATAACCCATTGGGCTGTCAATGCGAATTTCGCTGGTCTTGCCGTCTGCTGACGTGGTTACAACTGCTGTCGTACCTGTGCCATTGACAAAATTTACCGTGTCATAAGGTTTGACAAAATCTTTGGCATCTCCGTTGTTTTGCAAATTCCAACCTGCATTCAATACATCGCCTACTGTCGCTGCATGGTTATACACTTTAGCTGCATCTGCTGGCGCTAAAGTTTCTGATTTAGTTGGTGCTGTTGCAGCAACTTGAGTCGGTTTGCCATCTTGGCCAATGGTCATGTCACCTACATTATATGTAGGTTTCAGGCTGCCTTTTACGTTTGCCAAAGTTGTTGGCGCAGTTGTGCTGTTGTCGCCATTGTTCATGGACGTAATCACATCACCAACCGCAACTTGTTGTTTGGTGTCTGGCGTACCATCGGCGTTAGCAACGTAGAAATTACCCGAAACAGGGTCTTTAACCACTTTTGTGCCGTCAGCTTTGGTGTAAACCACTGGCAATTGTGATTTGTTGCTAACAGCTTGTGCATTCACATCAACGGTAATTGTGCGAATATTACCAACGGTTTCGCCTTTAACAGTCGCTAAACCTGTGCCTTTGAAATCCACTTGGTTAGCGTTTTTAACCACGTCTTTGTAGCCATTTCCCTCGGTTGCTGATACCAGCCAACCCATGTTTTGCAAATCGCCAACTGTCGCAGCTGAATTGGGATTAACTGAATTCTCAGTTAAATTAACCAATTGAGTATTAACTGGATTGCTTGCACCATTGGTCATTGGGTTGGTTGCAACATCTTCCTTGTTCAATGTTGAACCTACGCCTGTAATTTGCGTTGGTTTTCCATCAGAAGATTTGATGTCTAATGCAGTTGCTGGCTCAGTGGCATTATTGGTTGCTGGTACAGCTACTGCCGTTGTCATGTTCACAACTGGCGTAGTTTGGCTGTTACCCACCGATAATGTATGGGTGTTCACATTATTGAAGTTGACATCATCAGCCGTAGCAAAACTGAATTTGCCATCTTCTTGAACCACCGTTAAATTTTTGCCTGCATCTAAAGTTACTTTTTCGCCCGCCTTAATCAATTGCTCTTTCGCACCGGTTTGATTACCACTTGCTGTAGCAATAAAACCCGAATTATTAATCGCAGTCGCAATGTCGCCAGCTGTCGCCAATGAAGTTGGGCTATTTGGTGTATTCACTTTACCAGTCATCGTATCATTGGTTAATGGTGATGTTTTGGCAACAATCTTACCTTCTACCACTTCTGTGGTTACGCCATCGGTTTTCGCCGCAACTGTGTAAGTTGTTGAGCCATCTGCATTTGTTTGCGGCGTTACACTCACACCACTATCACCGTCAACTTTCGTTGTCGCCGCTGCTGCTGCTTGTTTTAAATCACCCACATTGACTGCATTGGTTAAAGTCGTACCCGCTGCATCTGCCAATTTCACCGCATCACCAGTCGAATTATCAACTAAACCGCTTGATACATTTTTCAACGCCACTGGTTTAGTATCATCTTTTCCTACCAATGAAACACTGTTGGTGGCTGTATTAGGCTTGCCGTTTGCATCTACGGTTTTGCCGTCTGTGCCAACATAACCCATTGGGCTGTCAATGCGAATTTCGCTGGTCTTGCCGTCTGCTGACGTGGTTACAACTGCTGTCGTACCTGTGCCATTGACAAAATTTACCGTGTCATAAGGTTTGACAAAATCTTTGGCATCTCCGTTGTTTTGCAAATTCCAACCTGCATTCAATACATCGCCTACTGTCGCTGCATGGTTATACACTTTAGCTGCATCTGCTGGCGCTAAAGTTTCTGATTTAGTTGGTGCTGTTGCAGCAACTTGAGTCGGTTTGCCATCTTGGCCAATGGTCATGTCACCTACATTATATGTAGGTTTCAGGCTGCCTTTTACGTTTGCCAAAGTTGTTGGCGCAGTTGTGCTGTTGTCGCCATTGTTCATGGACGTAATCACATCACCAACCGCAACTTGTTGTTTGGTGTCTGGCGTACCATCGGCGTTAGCAACGTAGAAATTACCCGAAACAGGGTCTTTAACCACTTTTGTGCCGTCAGCTTTGGTGTAAACCACTGGCAATTGTGATTTGTTGCTAACAGCTTGTGCATTCACATCAACGGTAATTGTGCGAATATTACCAACGGTTTCGCCTTTAACAGTCGCTAAACCTGTGCCTTTGAAATCCACTTGGTTAGCGTTTTTAACCACGTCTTTGTAGCCATTTCCCTCGGTTGCTGATACCAGCCAACCCATGTTTTGCAAATCGCCAACTGTCGCAGCTGAATTGGGATTAACTGAATTCTCAGTTAAATTAACCAATTGAGTATTAACTGGATTGCTTGCACCATTGGTCATTGGGTTGGTTGCAACATCTTCCTTGTTCAATGTTGAACCTACGCCTGTAATTTGCGTTGGTTTTCCATCAGAAGATTTGATGTCTAATGCAGTTGCTGGCTCAGTGGCATTATTGGTTGCTGGTACAGCTACTGCCGTTGTCATGTTCACAACTGGCGTAGTTTGGCTGTTACCCACCGATAATGTATGGGTGTTCACATTATTGAAGTTGACATCATCAGCCGTAGCAAAACTGAATTTGCCATCTTCTTGAACCACCGTTAAATTTTTGCCTGCATCTAAAGTTACTTTTTCGCCCGCCTTAATCAATTGCTCTTTCGCACCAGTTTGATTACCACTTGCTGTAGCAATAAAACCCGAATTATTAATCGCAGCCGCAATGTCGCCAGCTGTCGCCAATGAAGTTGGGCTATTTGGTGTATTCACTTTACCAGTCTCATCATTGATGGTTAATGATGATGTTTTGGCAACAATATTACCGTTTACCACTTCTGTGGTTACGCCATCGGTTTTCGCCGCAACTGTGTAAGTTATTGAGCCATCTGCATTTGTTTTCGGCGTTACACTCACACCACTATCACCGTCAACTTTCGTTGTCGCCGCTGCTGCTGCTTGTTTTAAATCACCCACATTGACTGCATTGGTTAAAGTCGTACCCGCTGCATCTGCCAATTTCACCGCATCACCAGTCGAATTATCAACTAAACCGCTTGATACATTTTTCAACGCCACTGGTTTAGCATCATCTTTTCCTACCAATGAAACACTGTTGGTGGCTGTATTAGGCTTGCCGTTTGCATCTACGGTTTTGCCGTCTGTGCCAACATAACCCATTGGGCTGTCAATGCGAATTTCGCTGGTCTTACCGTCTGCTGACGTGGTTACAACTGCTGTCGTACCTGTGCCATTGACAAAATTCACCGTGTCATAAGGTTTGACAAAATCTTTGGCATCTCCGTTGTTTTGCAAATTCCAACCCGCATTCAATACGTCGCCTACTGTCGCTGCATGGTTATACACTTTAGCTGCATCTGCTGGCGCTAAAGTTTCTGATTTAGTTGGTGCTGTTGCAGCAACTTGAGTCGGTTTGCCATCTTGGCCAATGGTCATGTCACCTACATTATATGTAGGTTTCAGGCTGCCTTTTACGTTTGCCAAAGTTGTTGGCGCAGTTGTGCTGTTGTCGCCATTGTTCATGGACGTAATCACATCACCAACCGCAACTTGTTGTTTGGTGTCTGGTGTACCATCAGCGTTAGCAACGTAGAAATTACCCGAAACAGGGTCTTTAACCACTTTTGTGCCGTCAGCTTTGGTGTAAACCACTGGCAATTGTGATTTGTTGCTAACAGCTTGTGCATTCACATCAACGGTAATTGTGCGAATATTACCAACGGTTTCGCCTTTAACAGTCGCTAAACCTGTGCCTTTGAAATTCACTTGGTTAGCGTTTTTAACCACGTCTTTGTAGCCATTTCCCTCGGTTGCTGATACCAACCAACCCATGTTTTGCAAATCGCCAACTGTCGCCGCTGAATTGGGATTAACTGAATTCTCAGTTAAATTAACCAATTGAGTATTAACTGGATTGCTTGCGCCATTGGTCATTGGGTTGGTTGCAACATCTTCCTTGTTCAATGTTGAACCTACGCCTGTAATTTGCGTTGGTTTTCCGTCAGATTTGATGTCTAATGCGGTTGCTGGCGCAGTGGCATTATTGCTTGCTGGTACAGCTTTTGTCGTTGTCATGTTCACAACTGGCGTAGTTTGGCTGTTACCCACCGATAATGTATGGGTGTTCACATTATTGAAGTTGACATCGTCAGCCGTAGCAAAACTGAATTTGCCACCTTCTTGAGCCACCGTTAAATTTTTGCCTGCATCTAAGGTTACTTTTTCGCCTGCCTTAATCAATTGCTCTTTCGCACCGGTTTCATTACCACTTGCTGTAGCAATAAAACCCGAATTATTAATCGCAGTCGCAATGTCGCCAGCTGTCGCAAATACATCACCTTTATCGGTAGCCGTAACAGTGCCATTTGATGGATTAGCGGTCAAACCTGATTTCACCACATCATATTGAATTTTGGTTACGCCATTGTCTTCAGTGGTTACTGTGGAAGTTGTGCCTGTGCCATTGATAAATTGTACACTTTCCCCTGGTGTAACCACTCCTTGTGTATTACCACCATTGTCTTTGACATTAAAACCATTATTCACATAATTATTTAACGCAGTAATGGCATCACCTACTGTATGGCTGGTAGATGCTGGTTGAGTGTTGCTACCTGTTGTATTAGGCGTACTGGTGCCTGTGTACAAATTATAAGTTGGTGCTGTATAAACCTTAGTTTCTGGATTATAGGCTGCATTGCCACCTAATGCAGTGGTATTCCCACTGATTTGTTTAGATAAACCTTCAGTAATCAAATACAATTGACTACCGTTAATCGCATCGGTTGATGTTGCTGCGATTTCGCCTGCTGCTACGTTTTGAATACGGCGCTCACCACCACTATAACCCACAGTAACTACACCAATCGGCGTGTTCCCAGCAAAACCGCTATATGAAATACCATTCACAGTGGCTTTATCAACTATTGCCATACCACCTGTTGTGGTTTTCCCCGCCTCATTGGAATCCAGCGATGTTTGATACTTCGTTTCATCAGCTTTTTTGTTATCATTTGCAGAACTATCTTTGCCCAAGTACACAGAGTTGGCAACAGTAGAACCAATACTCGTTAATGAACTACCTGTACCTTTCGTATTAATACCAGAACCCAAAACAAATGTATCTTCTGTAGTAATATGATTACGATTACCCAAGCTAACTGAATTACTTGCATTGGTTGTATCAGTAACACTGCCCAAAATAAGCTTACCATTGGCATCATATTTCCCAAGTGTGCCCATACCATTTTGATTACCCAAAATAAAGGCACCGGATGTTTCAGTATTAACAATATTATCGTTACCGAATGTATATGAGTTATTGCCGCGTACCTCACTTGGATCACCGTATGCACCTGCGTTGTTGCCTGTTACTTTGTTGCCTGTACCGATTGAGATGGATTGCATGCCTTCGACTTGGGCACCTTTACCAATGGCGATAGAGTTTTTGGTTAGGCCTGCTGCTGCAGTAGCTGCTGTAGTATAGTTGGTTTTCGCTGTATCCAATGCTGTTTTGGCGGTAGCAATGGCTGTTTTCTGTTCATCATTTGGTGAGGAACCACCTGCCTTCACAGCGTTATCATAGTCTTTTTGTGCTTTGTTCAATGCGTTTGTAGCTTGAATCAAAACTGTAGGTTGTATATTTGCACCTTTACCAATAGCAATACCACTTTCGGCTGTAGATAGTGCGTCAGAACCTACTGCAACAGCATTCACACCTGTTGCTTTTGATTTAGTACCCATAGCGATAGAATCTGTTGCGGTTGCATTTGCCTCTTTGGAAATAGCAACACTACGCAAACCTTCAGACCTCGTTACTTCACCCAATGCAATGGATGACAAACCGCTTGCCTTAGCCGCATACGTTTCGCTAGAGGAACCACCAATCGCAATTGATTGCGCACCTGTTGCTTGAGCATATGACCCCATAGCCGTTGCATACTTTTTCGTTACTCTAGCTCGTCGACCAATCGCTACGCCACCATTTACATCATCATTATTTGCTTTGTTAACACCATTATCCAAACCAACATAGGCATTATCACCAATCGCAATACCATAGCGACCTTCATCTTTTACCCATGAATCAGAACCAAATGCAATCGCACCAAGCGCAGGTGTCGCTTCTATGGTACTTTGTTTTCCTGTTACCTGACTGGCAGAATTAACTGTTGTCCCTGTTCTTGCACCATTACCAATCGCATAAGAATCTGCACCTGCTGCATAAGTCTGTGGGCCACCATAATTACCAGTTGAATTACCCATTGCAAGAGATGAGTTACCAACAGCTTTAACGTTTTTACCAATCGCAATATTTCCAGAGCCAATCGCCTCAATAGGATTTTGTGCGCTCGCAACAGCACCTTGACCAATTGCAATATTATTCACATCAGCTGTGTCTACTGTTTGAGTATTGGGTTTCGTTCTCCCGCCTGCTTTAGCATCAGTCCCAATCGCAACAGAACCCGTAGATGATGCTGATGCATTACTACCGCAAATAACAGCATTCGTTTTGCTGTCAAAATAACAAACATTATCCGTTCCTGCAGCTCTTGTAGAAACATCATCTGTCGTTACTGCCCCATTGGCAGCAAAAGCCTGCCCACTTGCAATCATCAAACCTGATGCAATTGCATTAAATACAAAGCGTTTACCGTTCATGCGACTTGAAACTTGTTTTTCTTCGTTTACCAAAGAAAGCGTCCAAGTTTTACTGGCTTTATTGTAAACCGTACGATATTTTTTATTCATGTGTATATCACTCCTGAATATAATTTACATATTATGTGTGTTAATCTGCGCTTACAGACAAGTCCCGCGTTACTGTAGCCATTTTTCTAAAATAATTCAACTAAATCATACAAGCAAAATCCATACCATACCCAAAAAACAACACTTCTCAAATAATAGGTTAGATATACTATTCTATATTTCTAAGAACAAAAGCTAAGAAACTGTATTCATAGCCAACATGAAATGGATTTTTGTCCCAGTTGGTGCGAATGTAAGACGAATTTTGTGTCAATGGTGTTCCTATTGGCATAAAATTCAACGCAGCAGGCGTGCTAAATGGGGCAAAAGACATCACGCTTGGCTGTGAATACAGGTTCTAAGACCTTTGTAAAACAATTAAAGCGCAAACGAGTGCGCTTCATGTGTGATGCTTCATTGATAAATATTAGTTTTTTTAAAGGTTTCAGGCTGCCCGAAAATTTTATATCAAATTATCAAATTATTTATTGAATTTGCGTTTGGTGTTCATCGCCCACACGCTCGCGGATTTTACCTAAACGATACACCGTTTCACCTTGTTTAACAAATAATTTTTCGGCTTGCTCCACCACCTCTGACGACACAATCACCACCATGCCAATACCACAATTAAACGTGCGATACATTTCTTGCATTTCCACATTGCCAGCATGCTGCAACCATTGGAACAATTTAGGCAATGTCCACGCATTTGCGTCAATTTGTGCCACACAGTTTTCAGGCAGCACGCGTGGTACGTTTTCGGTAATGCCACCGCCTGTAATATGTGCCATGCCTTTGATTTCAAATTCTTTCAATGCCGCCAATACAGGTTTCACATACAAACGCGTTGGCGCAATAATCGCTTGGCGCAAAGTTTTTTCGCCGTCAAATGGCGTGTCCAATTCGGGTTTGTCGCGCGCCAAAATTTTGCGAACCAAAGAATAGCCGTTGGAATGCGCACCATTGCTCGCCAAACCCAATACCACATCGCCTGCCACAATATTGCGACCATTGATGACTTGCGATTTTTCCACCACACCCACCGCAAAACCCGCCAAATCGTATTCGCCATCGGGATACATACTTGGCATTTCCGCCGTTTCGCCGCCGATTAAAGCACAGCCTGATTCTTCGCAACCTTGCGCAATGCCTTTAATCACATCGGTTGCACGCGCCACGTCTAATTTACCACAAGCAAAATAATCCAAAAAAAACAAAGGTTCAGCACCTTGTACCAAAATGTCATTGACACTCATCGCCACCAAATCAATGCCGACAGTGTCGTGTTTGTCCCATTCAAACGCCAATTTCAATTTCGTGCCAACACCATCTGTACCGCTTACCAACACGGGATTTTGGTATTTTTTGCTGATTTCCACCAAAGCACCAAAACCACCCAAATCGCCCAATACTTCAGGACGCATGGTGCGTTTTGCGAAAGGTTTAATGTTTTCAACCAATTTATCGCCTGCGTCAATGTCCACGCCTGCATCACGATAGCTTAAGGGAGTTGAATTCATGATAATAAAATTCCGTAAATTAAAAATGAGAAAAATGGGAGCAATTCACTTTCAGGCTGCCTGAAAAGTGTCGCAATTTTACTGATTTATTGAATTGCCGTCTATTTTCAACAAAAATTGTGCCAACGCCGTACGCCGAGTTTCCTGATTATTGCAGGCTGCCTGAAAACTGGTTTCATCACCCCAATACACAAATTTTTGCTTGGCACGTGTGATGGCTGTATAAAGTAAAGAACGATTAAACCCTTGTTTGGATTCATCATCTTCTGATTTTTTGGGCGGTATCAACCACACTTCTTCATATTCTGAACCTTGGCTTTTGTGTACCGTCATCGCAAACGCCAACTCATGCGCTGGCAAACGGCTCAATGGCACAGCACGGAATGTATTCTCTGAATCAAAAAAATAAGCTGTTAAACCAATATCTTGCCGCATCACAATGCCAATATCACCATTATATAGATTTGTGGCAGGATCGTTACGCGTAATCAGCAGCATTTGCCCCGCAAACCACACGGTGTCGGGTTGCGCAATGCGTCCGTATCGCTGCAAAACTTTGCGATACGCCTGATTGAATAATTCTGCATCGGCACGTCTAGCCGCCAATACCACCACATCGGTTTGATGTGAAAAAGCTGTTTGAATATCTTGATTATCAATGGCTTGCCAATAATTTTGTTGTTGTTGATACAATAAATTGGCTTGTTGTTCGGGTGTTTTTTGTTGCGCAATGAGTTGGTCGGGAAAACGCGAAAATTGCGCCCAAGCCAAATTCGCATCGCCTGCCACCACCGCTTTTGCCACGCAACCAATGCCACTGTTATCATCAAATCGTTGACTGATGGTTAATTTTGCCACTGGCGGCGTGAGCATTTCATATTGTTTTGACGACAAAATTTGCTGAATTTGGGTGTTTTCAGGCAGCCTGAAACGACTGCGCACCAACGCCGACAACACCGCACCAGCATTCACAGACGGCAACTGATTTTCATCACCCAACAAAATCACACGACAATGAGTCGGCAAGGCTTGCAGCAATTGTAGCAACAAATAGCTGTCCAACATGGATACTTCATCAACCACCACAATATCCAATGGCAAACGATGCTGCGCATGGTATTCAGGCAGCATTTGTGGGGGTTTGAGTCCGAGCAAACGATGCACGGTTTGCCCCGACAATTGCGCCAAAAATACCGCGACATTTTCAGGCAGCCCCGACATTTTGCTTAACGCATTTTTGAGTGCGTCTGACATTCGCGCCGCCGCCTTACCAGTGGGTGCAACCAATGCGATACGCGGTTGCTGCTCACCACACAGTAACGCGAGTAATTTTGCTACTGTGGTGGTTTTGCCTGTTCCGGGCCCGCCACTGATGACGGTAAAATTTTGCGTCAATGCCAATGCGGCGGCGGTTTGTTGGTCGCGACTGCGTTCATCAGGAAACCAGTTTTGCAATGAAAGCGCGATGTTTTCGGGTTGCGCTAACTCATGTTTTGGCGAAGACAATCGTTTGATTTCATTTGCTAAATCGTATTCTAATTGAAACATTCTTCCCAAAAATAAACGGTTGCCCCACAACACCAAAGGTGCATCGGATTGCCCGACAACGGGACTGGCTTGTGCCAATAATTCGGCTTCGTCTGCATGAACAAAAATAAACGCGTGTCCATTCGCCAACGCATTGAACAAACGCGAAATAAATGGCGAAATTTGGTCAATGAGATGCGGAGTATAATCTTGTAATAATGCAATGACGTTTTCTGCTGGTGAATGGTTAGTGGATTCGTTCATATAACTGAATTTTAATTGAATTTGTCAATAATTTTACTGGAGACGTGATGCTTTCAGGCAGCCTGAACAATCATTTTGTCCATTTCGGGATTGTGCAGATTACAATTTTTTCCATTCCCAAATATTGCCGTCCAAATTCACACTCAAATAATATTGCGCACCCACTGCTTCAATTTGCGCACTGTGCCAGAATCGCTTTTTCAATTTGGGCAACCAAATAAATGACACATAATACGGCTCTTGCCATACTGCATTGACTTCTTTGGCTTTTTGTCGCCAATGCTGCGCGATAACAGGCACATCAACAAAATGAATTTCACTCAACGGCGTGAGATGACGTGAAATTTGTGAGGTTGGCGTATCGTCTGACACGTCTTCCACAATCGGCTCGCTCCATTTGCCATGCTGATAGCGCATAAACCAAATTTCATTGGGCTGATTCGGATTTTGTACAGATAATTCAATTCGTGGTTGAATTCCATCAAAAAAATCAACATTACCAAATACTTGAACAGGTTTTTCTGCAAAACTTGGCAAAGCTTGCAAACGTGATTTCGCCAATGCCAACGCTTCTCGGTCTTCCAACAAATTGCGTTGCGAAACGGGTTCGGCTGGCAAACTGGCTGCCTGAATCGGTGGTGTGGGTGTGTCGGTTGTGGCGGCGGATTGATGGCAGCCTGAAAGCCCTAAAATAATGCTTGTAAATAAAATTATTTGGTATTTCATTGTGTTATTTCTGATTAATAGCAAATTTGGCGCGTTGTGCAGCTGAACTATTGGGTTGACTGGCGATGAGTCTGCGCCAAGTATCTTTGGCAATATCGCGCTGTTGAATATCCCATTGGCATTGCCCGACCATAAACTGTGCTTCAGCAGCTTCATGACTGCCTGAAAAACGTCCTGCCAATCGTTGTCCGATATTGATAACTGATTGACAATTATTTAATTTTTGATGACTCAACAACAGCAAATACATTTGTTTCCGTGCCATAATGCTGCCATCGCCTCCGGCATCTGCATTGCGTAACATATTGATAACTTGCTGATAATTTTTTTGCCGAAATTGTTTTTGTGCCAATTCATACGCATCATTTTTGATGGTAACTGGTGCAATTTGTGCGAGCGTGGGGACTTCAGGCGCATCGGGTGCGAGTAACGTTTTTTCAGGCTGCGTGCCAGAAACATGACTGGCTTTAATTAATTTCTTTTTAGGTGCGATGGTGGGAAGAATGTGAGTCGGGCGCGGTTGCAATTTTTCTTTCAGTCGCATGACTTCTTGTCGCAATTTCATGTTTTCCAAAGTCAAATGAGTCAAACGCTGTTCAAATTCATCAGGCAGTAGCGAATTTTCAGACGATGCCGCCCCAATAGGTGTGTAAAGTTGTGCGACTACTTCGCCAATGGTATCGGTTTCAATGGGTGTGGCAACAGGTTGGTGCGTGGTGGTAACACAGGCACTCAACAGGGCAATTAATGGTAAAAATTTTATATTTATCATCATGTTATTATCCAGTAATTTTTCAGGCAGCCTGAAACCAAACTCTACCAAACAAGAAATTATTTTGCGCGATTGCTGCCTGAAACCATATCAAACAAAAATAAACGACAATCTAAGTTACCGTTATACAAAGGAATTTTGCGTTTTGGTTTCAAACGCATGAGTTTAGGCATTTCCATGTCGCCTGTAAACATACCAACCGTCCAACCAGCATAACGCTGTTTCAGCCAGCTACCCAATTGCGGATACAATGCGTGCAAAGCCTGCACTTCCGCTAAACGCACGCCATACGGTGGATTCGATAAAACAATCCCTTTCTCGCCATTCGGTTGCGTATATTGTGCATCTAATATATTGATTTCAATAAACATATCTACTTCTGCTGTCATCGCATTTTCTTGACAAGCGCGGGTCATGGCGCGGTCGTTGTCGCTTGCGCTGATTTTAGCTTGCGGTTTATCTTTGATTTGAGCGCGTGCTTCGGATTTGAGTTTTGTCCACAAGGCACGGTCAAAATTCGCCAATTTTTCAAAACCAAAACGGCGATTTAAACCAACAGCGCGGTTTAACGCAATCCACGCTGCTTCAATCGCAATCGTCCCACTGCCACAAAATGGGTCTTGGAACGATTGCGAACCATCATAACCTGCCAACAACAATAAACCTGCCGCTAAATTTTCGCGTAAAGGAGCTTCGCCTGTGTCTTGACGGTAGCCACGTTTGAACAAGGCTTCGCCACTGGTATCAATAAAAATAGACACATTACGCTCGTCTAAAAACGCATGAATGCGGACATCTGGACGTGATTTATCAATACTAGGGCGTTCGCCGACTTGGTCACGGAAACGGTCGCATACGCCATCTTTAATTTTCAGCGCAATAAAATCAAGGCTTTTTACATTGGCGCGTTTGCCTTCCACTTTGACTTTGAATGTTTGGTTTACGTTAAACCATTCTTGCCATTTCAGATTTTTGGCAGCTTTGTAAATATCGTCTTCACTACGATAAGTGGTGCGCGTCAATTGTAATAACACACGGCTAGCGGTACGCGAATGTAAATTCACACGGTAAACCTGTGCCAATGTGCCTTTGCACGATGCGCCACCATCTGTCGGCGAAATATCGGTACAACCTTGTTGTTGTAATTCTTGTACTAGAATGGTTTCTAAACCACGTGGACAAGTGGCGAATAATGTGTAAATTGTCATATTTATTTTTCTTTATAAGAATATTTTCAGGCAGCCTGAAAATTTAACGATACGAGTCAGGTGTCGCATTGGGCATCATCACCCACAAAATCAAGTAAATCATAATACCCGGAATCGCCACGCTTGCACACGAGGCAATCACAAACGCAATGCGAACCAAATTCGGCGACCAACCCAAATATTCCGCAATTCCCCCCATCACACCAGCAATCATACGATGATTATGCGAACGATGTAATTTCACTAAACGTGCCATGATTTTTTTCCTTATAAAAATGGTTGAAAGAAGATGCGTTTCATTTTACTGGCATTGGAGACAAAGAACAATTCAGGCAACCCGAAAAAAAATCTTTCAGGCTGCCTGAATGTTATTTTGTGCTACCCAATCACTTTCCGCGCACTCGCAAACAAACGATACCACCCACTTAATTCGCTATCGCGCCAACTTTCAGGCAGCCACGACATCTGGGCGGTACGGTACACGCGTTCGGGGTGTGGCATCATAATGGTAACGCGCCCGTCTGTGGTGGTGATGCCCGCGATGCCTTTCGGTGAACCATTTGGATTTAAAGGATATTGCTGCGTAACTGCACCCAAGCCGTCTACATATTGCAACGCGATGTTCAATTCAGACGGCATTTGTCCGCCTAAATGCGCAAAATCGGCGCGACCTTCGCCATGACTCACAACCACAGGCAAAGCAGAACCCACCATTTCCGACAAAATCAAAGACGGCGATTGGGCAACTTTGACCATGCTCAAACGCGCTTCAAATTGTTCGGATTCATTGCGTTTGAATTTTGCCCAACCATTTGAATTGGGGATAATTTCCGCCAAATTGCTGACCATTTGGCAGCCGTTACACACGCCCAAAGTCAACGTGTTTGGATTAGCGAAAAATGCTGCGAATTGGTCGCGCAATTTTTCGTGGAACAAAATAGACTTCGCCCAACCTTCGCCCGCGCCCAATACGTCTCCATAACTGAATCCGCCACAAGCCGCCAACATCTGCATATCCGCCAAATTCACGCGCCCTGCCATCAAATCGGACATATGCACGTCAATCGCGTCAAAACCTGCGCGTTTGAATGCGGCCGCCATTTCAATGTGTCCGTTTACGCCTTGTTCACGCAAAATGGCGATTTTCGGTTTCAGGCTGCCTGAAATAAAGGGTGCAGCAATATCTTCTTTTAAATCAAACGTTAAATTGGCAAACAATTTCGCTTTTTCATCACCAATCAAGGCAAATTCGCTGTCGGCACATTCTGGGTTATCGCGCAATTTTTGGATTTGGTAAGACGTTTCTTGCCAAATTTTTTGCAGTTCCAGCAGATTAAACGTGTGTTCGCCAATCACGATGCGGTCGCTGCCAATTTCAGGCTGCCCAATTTGATACAGCAATTCAGGGAATTCGCGTTGTTCAAACAAAGCTTGAACGTAAGACAAATCTTCGCTACGAATTTGTAACACTGCGCCCAATTCCTCATTAAACAAAATGTCTTGGTCGGTGCGATTTTCCACCAAGCGTTCCATGGCAAAATCGCTTTCCAAATCAATCCGCAACCCAGCACGCCCTGCAAACGCCATCTCCGCCAAAGTAACAAATAAACCACCATCACTACGGTCGTGATACGCCAACAATTTGTCTTCGGCAACCAGTTGTTGCATGATTTCGTAGAACACGATTAATGTGTCTGCATCAATATCAGGTGCTTCGCCACCCAAGTCATTCCACACTTGCCCCAAAGCCGAACCACCCATGCGCGATTTGCCAAAACCCAAATCAACCAGCAATAACACGCTATTTTCAATCGGTTTTAAATCAGGCGTAACCGTTTTGCGAACGTCCGCTACAGGCGCAAATGCCGAAATAATCAAACTCAATGGCGACACCACCGATTTTTGCTCGCCCTTGTCGTTCCAGACGGTTTTCATGGATAAACTGTCTTTGCCAACAGGAATGCTCACGCCCAAATCTTGGCAAATCTCGGAAACGGCTTGCACCGTGCGATACAATTTCTCGTCTTCGCCTTTCACGCCACAAGCCGCCATCCAATTCGCCGATAATTTAATCTTGCCAATCTCGCCAATGTTCACCGCTGCAATATTCGTGATTGCTTCGCCAATACACATACGCCCCGATGCAGGCGCATCTGCCAATGCTACGGCTGGTTTTTCGCCCATAGACATGGCTTCGCCGCGATGTGTGTTGAAACCCATCATGGTTACCGCACAATCGGCAATCGGTACTTGATACGCGCCCACCATTTGGTCGCGGTGCGTCATACCGCCTACACTTCTGTCGCCAATCGTAATCAAAAAATGTTTGCTGGCAACCGCTGGCAACCGCAATACACGGTAAACGCTTTCGCGCAAATCGTATTTCGACGCGTCAAACTGGCTTTCAGGCAGCCTAAAAGTTTCGTCTGTGCGTGTGGTTTTGGGCGGTTTACCCAGTAATACATTTAATGGCAAATCCACAGGCTGGTTATTGAACAAATCATCGCGTACTTGCAGATGACCGTCATCAGTCGCCACACCAACCACCGCAAACGGACAACGTTCACGTTCGCAAATTTCGCGGAATAAAGCCAAATTTTCGGGCAAAATTGCCAATACATAACGCTCTTGCGACTCGTTGCACCAAATTTGCAAAGGATTCAAGCCGTGTTCTTCCAATGGCACATCGCGTAAGGCAAATTTCGCGCCGCGTCCAGCGTCATTTACCAATTCAGGAAACGCATTGGATAAACCGCCTGCGCCAACATCGTGAATGGAAATAATTGGATTGTTGTCCGCACCCAACTGCCAACAACGGTCAATCACTTCTTGCGCACGGCGTTCCATTTCGGGGTTACCACGTTGCACGGAATTAAAATCTAAATCGGCGTTGTTGCTGCCAGTATCCATAGACGAAGCCGCGCCGCCACCCAAGCCAATCAACATACCCTTGCCACCCAACTGGATTAACAATGCGCTTTCGGGGATTTCGTGTTTATGCGTTTGTTCGGCGTTGATGTTGCCCAAACCGCCTGCAATCATAATCGGTTTGTGGAAACCGCGCACCGTGTCGCCATGTTTCATCTCAAACGTGCGGAAATAGCCCAGCAAATTCGGGCGACCAAATTCATTATTAAACGCCGCGCCACCCAATGGCGCGTCAATCATAATATCCAACGGCGAAGCAATGTGTTCAGGCTTGCCATAATCGCGCTCCCAAGGCTGCCTGAAATCAGGAATATTCAAATTAGAAACCGTGAAACCTGTCAAACCTGCTTTCGGACGCGAACCACGCCCCGTTGCGCCTTCATCACGAATTTCGCCACCTGCGCCTGTTGCTGCGCCTGCAAATGGTGCGATGGCGGTTGGGTGATTATGGGTTTCTACTTTCATGATGATGTGTGTATTTTCATGATGAAAATCATATTGTTGGGCATTCTGTGCATTTGGATACAAACGCTCAACTTCTGCGCCTTCAATCACAGATGAATTGTCTTTGTACGCCACAACGGTGCCATGAGGCGATTTTTCGTGCGTGTCGCGAATCATGCGAAACAGCGATTTTTCTTGTTTTTCGCCATTCAAAATAAAATCTGCATTGAAAATTTTGTGGCGGCAATGCTCGGAATTGGCTTGCGCAAACATCATCAATTCCACATCGGACGGATTTCGGTTAAGTTGTTGATAATTTTCCACTAAATAATCAATCTCGTCAGGCGACAAAGCCAAACCCATGCTTTTGTTTGCACTTTCCAACGCTGCGCGTCCGCCAACCAAAATATCCACCGTTTCAAAGGTTTGGTCTTGATGCGCGATGAACAATTTTTCGGCTGCCTGAAAATCAGACAACACCGATTCAGTCATGCGATCGTGCAATAAATTTGCCCATTTAGTGCGTTCTGCTGCGTTCAGGCTGCCTGAAAGATAAATCGCCGTACCGCGCTCAATGCGTTCAACGCCAGCGATGCCGCAATTTTGCGCGATATCGGTCGCTTTACTCGCCCACGGCGAAATCGTGCCGATACGTGGCGTAATCAAAAAAAGGCTCTGTTCAACAGCTGGCGATTCAACGCGCTTAGCTGCCAACAAAGCCTCTAATTTTTCAATGGTCAGATTGTCTAAAGGTTGATGAGACGCAACGAAATACCAATATTCGCTGGCAATTTGCGTTTGTGGCAA
This sequence comes from Simonsiella muelleri ATCC 29453, assembly GCF_002951835.1. Taxonomy (GTDB): domain Bacteria; phylum Pseudomonadota; class Gammaproteobacteria; order Burkholderiales; family Neisseriaceae; genus Simonsiella; species Simonsiella muelleri. The sequence goes on from NZ_CP019448.1 coordinate 2,051,033, forward strand.
CCCAATTTGCACAGCTTTTTGCTGCAATTTTTGAATACGAAATGGCGATAATGCGCACGCGCCACGCAAAGCGGTAACAACAGACATGGTGATTTAAACTCACGGTGGTTGAAAAATGACCGAATTATAACGGAATTTTGCATCTTCAGGCTGCCTGAAAAAAACGCATACTCATTCACTCAATCAAATTAATCTAAAAATGAAATGAATTTCTGCGTTAAAATGGCACTTTTGATTTTTCAGGCAGCCTGAATATGACCACACTCGCATTAGCCAAACAATTATTGACCGAACAATCCATCACTCCCGATGATAAAAATTGCCAAAAAATTCTAGCCGCACGCCTACGCGCCATCGGTTTTGAGATTGAAGAAATGCACTTTGGCAACACCAAAAATTTCTACGCCAAACGCGGTAATAACGCACCGCTACTGTGTTTCGCAGGACACACCGATGTCGTGCCAACAGGCGATGTAAACCAATGGACGTTTGACCCATTCACGCCGACTGAACACAACGGCAAACTCTACGCACGCGGTGCAGCCGATATGAAAACCGCGATTGCCTGTTTTGTTACGGCTTGTGAACGTTTTATTGCAGCCAATCCTCATTTTTCAGGCAGCCTTGCGCTGTTGATTACTTCGGACGAAGAAGGCGACGCGCATGATGGCACAACCAAAGTAGTAGAACAACTAAAACAACGTGGCGAACAAATTGACTATTGCATTGTGGGCGAACCTACCGCCGTCAATCAACTGGGCGACACGCTGAAAAATGGCAGACGTGGCAGCCTTTCAGGCAACCTAACGGTGCATGGCAAACAAGGACACATTGCTTATCCACATTTAGCCAAAAACCCCATTCATGCCGCTGCACCAGCACTAGCCGAGCTTGCTGCCACCGAATGGGACACAGGCAACCCATATTTTCCTGCCACCAGTTTCCAGATTTCCAATATCAATGGTGGTACAGGCGCAACCAACGTTATTCCTGCTGTGGTCAATGTCAAATTCAATTTTCGTTTTTCTACCGAACAAACTGAAAGCAGCCTGAAAACGCGTGTGCATGAAATTTTAGACAAACATGGTTTGCAATACGATTTGGATTGGAGCTTGTCGGGCAATCCGTTCTTGACCGAAGCCGGTCAATTAACCGAAGTCGCACAACGTGCCATCGGCGAAATTTGTGGCATTCAAGCGGAATTGTCCACCACAGGAGGCACTTCGGACGGACGTTTCATCAAAGCGATTGCCAATGAATTGATTGAATTGGGTTTTGTTAATGCCACCATTCATCAAATTGATGAACACATTGAATTGGCGGATATTGATAAATTGTCAGCAATTTATGAAAATATGTTGATTCAATTGATGAAATAATTTTTGTGAATTAAATTGGCGAAACATCAAATTCATTAACCAATAAAAAAATAATATTATGCTGAAAGCAAAAGAAAATTTAATCGTTCATCAAGATGGTTTGGTATCGGGTCAACACGTTCGTTTGCGCCCGACAAAATTATGTATCACATTGTTATTATTGAGTTTGGCAATTTGGATTGGTGCGGTCAATTATCAAGTGAACGTGGCATACGCGGTTTGCTTTTGGGTGCTGGGATTGATTGGCGTGGTGGCGTTGATTACCAAACGACAATTATTGGGTTTGAATGTCAATATTTTGTTTTCAGATGAAGTATTTGCAGGAGAACATGCAGATGTGCGTTTCAAATTAAATGCAGGCAAACGTTTACGCGTGGTGTGGTGGCGTGGCGAATACGCCAAACAAATTGACGAAAATCAACCCAACCAATTCACCATTTGGCAATGCGCCACGCTTTCAGGCAGCCTGAAAGAACAAGAGTGGCAATGGGCAATCCCCATCACGCAACGTGGTTATTTTCCGACTGATTTATTTATACAATTAGCCACTTCTGCACCATTTGGTTTGTTTCAAGCGGAATGTCGGGTGCAATGGCAATCCAATGCGGTGGCATTTGCTGCGCCCCTGCCACACCACGATTTTGGTGTCGCTGCCCAATCCGATGACACCCAAATCGCCCAATATGCTGGTATGCACGGCGATGATATTGCGTATTTGAAAAATCATCAGAAAAGCGCAAGTTTACAACATGTTGCGTGGAAAGTGTATGCCAAACGCGGCGAATTGATGGACAAAGTGTTTGACGAACCACCGCCCGCCATGCACAGTGAGAAAATTTCTTATTTGGATTATCCACTAGGTACGCCAATGGAAAAATTGGCAAGTTTGCTGACTTATCGCGTGTTGCAAGCCGACAAAACAGGCATGCCTTACACGTTGGAATTACCCAATTTAACGCTCACGCCACAAAATGGATTGCGCGAAAAATCTTTGAATGCCTTGGCATTAATGTGATTTTCAGGCTGCCTGAAAGAAAATTTTAGAGAAATTTAATGCAAAAATTTATTTTATTACGCGGACACGAAGGTTCGGGCAAATCCACATTTGCACGCACCCAGATTCACCAATTTCAAGAAAATTTTCCTGATGCACACATCATTCACATTGATAATGACTTGGCTTTGACCGATAAAAATGGCGTATATCATTTTGATTTTGAGAAATTTGCTCAAGCACATCGCGATAATATGGCAGCGCAACAAGCCGCATTTGCACAAGGACAACGCGAACCGCATCGCCCTATGCTCGTCATCAACGCGAACCCCAACCAAAAAGCCAAAACCTGCCAACAATGGATTGATGCTGCGCTACAACATGGTTTTGTGGTGGAAGTTTATCGGCTGCATCGTTTTTTTCTCAACTTGCACGGCGTGAGTGAAAACGATGTCCAAAAAAGCTATGCACGACTTGATGCCAATCCGATTGCTGGCGAAATCCATATTTTTTAACTTATTGAATAACTTGATTATTTTGAAATATTTGCTGTTGCAAGATGGTGCCGTTGATGCTGTACACGGTTAACGCGCCATTGGCTGGTGTCGCACGGAACACATACAATTGACTGGCGGTTAATGGCATTGGATCAGTACGTTTTGCGCCACCCATCTCATAAAAATCTTGCACAATATATTGATTTGCTGATTGTTTGCTAATAATTTGGCGGTAAAAGCCATTTTTGCTGGCTGCATCGCTTAAACGTCCTTGTGCATCAAAATGAATCGTGGTCGGTGTGGTTTGGGTGGGCATCTGAATGCTGGTTCCCACACCAATGCGGTTACCAAACATTCCCCCAATCCCCACGCCCACCGATACACCATCGCCACTCGTCAATCCGCTCACGCACGCATTCAATAATAAACCACTCATCATAATTAATTGATATTTCATTTTATTTCACCATATTATCCATCTGTACAGATTCACATTATCAATTCTGTGGCAAAAACACCATTAAAAAGCGTTGAATTTGTTTTTTCAGGCAGCCTGTCTAGGGGTGCATATCAAAAAGTTATATAATAGCATCTTCTACAACAACGCAACCCTTATTGATAAACATATGACTCAATCTATTTTTTTGCCTGATGAATCCGCCACTTTGGCAATGGGGACACAATGGGCGCGGTGTGTTGCTGCGCCGTTGGTCATTTATTTAAATGGTGATTTAGGCATGGGCAAGACCACGTTTGTGCGTGGATTATTGCGCGGTTTGGGCTATCAAGGGGCGGTCAAAAGCCCCACTTATGCGATTGTGGAAAGTTACAGGCTGCCTGAATATGAACTGAATCACTTTGATTTGTATCGTTTTAGCTACCCAGAAGAATGGCAAGACGCGGGTTTAGACGATTTTTTTTCAGGCAACCATGTGAATTTAATTGAGTGGGCAGTACAAGGGGGCGAGTTTGTCCCTGCGCCCGATTTGGTCATCACATTTTCCATGCAGAATGGCGGACGCTTATGTATCGTAGCGGCGCATTCTGCTTCAGGACAACGGAGTTTAAATTTATGGCAGAATTGAGTCGCCGTCAGTTATTAGGTGCATCGGCAGGTGCAATGTTGTTGGGTGCGCCCAAATTGGCTTTAGCAGCAAGTCGCAATCAGTTTTTAGCAGTCCGTATTTGGCCAGCACAAGCCTACACACGCATCACGTTGGAATCCACCGAAAAAATTAATTACAAATATTTTGTGTTAAATAATCCCAATCGTATTATTGTGGATATTGAAAACGCAAATTTAAACAATGTATTAAACACCATCACACAGAAAGTCCAACACAGCGACCCTTATATTCGCAATATTCGTGCTGGACAAAAAGACGACAACACCATTCGCATTGTGATGGAATTAAAATCCAATATTAATCCGCAAATCTTTAATTTAGAACCTGTTTCTAATTTTAAACACCGTTTAGTCATGGATTTGTACCCAGCCAATGGACGCGTAGGCGAAGACCCGATTTTGGCATTATTGAATGATATGGGCGTAAAATCCCCAACCAATACCATCAATAATTCATCGCCTTACCGCCAAACTGCCGTACCCAAGCGTTCTAATCGCCGACCTGTGATTATGCTTGACCCTGGACATGGCGGCGAAGACCCTGGTGCCATCAGTCCCAATGGTTTGCAAGAAAAAGAAGTGGTGTTGGCAATTGCGCGTGAAACAAAAAAACGTTTGGAAGCATTGGGTTACAAAGTTTACATGACGCGCAATGAAGACGTATTTATCCCACTCAAAGTGCGGACACAAAAAGCACAACACGTACAAGCCGATTTGTTTGTGTCGATTCACGCCGATTCGGTAAACCGCCCCGAACCTCGCGGAACAGGTGTGTATGTATTGAGTGAACGTGGCGCAAGTAGTGAAGCAGCACGATTGTTAGCAGACAGCCAAAACCGTTCCGACACCATCGGTGGCGTAAAGATGAGCAATAACCGCGAAGTAAATAACGTCTTAATGGATATGCTGCAATCACAAACCATCACAGACAGCAGCCGTTTGGCGCGTTTGGTGCTGAATCAATTGGGAAAACACAATAAAATCAAAAATGAAATCAACTTAGCTAATTTTGTGGTATTGCGTTCGCCTGATATTCCTTCTATTTTGGTGGAAACGGCGTTTTTGTCCAATCCGCAAGACGAAGCCTTGTTGCGTAGCACCAGTTTCCGTAAAAAAGTGGCGCAATCCATTGCCGATGGCATGAAACAATATTTGAGTGCAGCGGTTTTGGCGCAACGTTAAGATTAAAATCAAATTTGAATTCACTTCATTTTCAGGCTGCCTTTCCATTCATTTACAAGGCAGCCTGAAAAAACAACATCAGAAAAATAATATGATAGAAAAAATGTCCGCCCCCAAACAAATTCAAACCTACCCTAATCAACAACATTGGCAGCCACGCCATGCAGCGGTGCAATGTGCATTGGATTCGCAACAAACTGCGTGCTTGGCAACCGAATATTATCCGCTCCGCATAACTGGTCGCGTCGATTACACAAATTTTAGTCAAGATTATCAATATCATGGCAAAAAACTGCCCACCCCAAAACCCATTGACACCCAACTTACCTTAGAACGTGTCTCCAAATTCACCGCTGCTACAATACAAATTGGCGATGTCATCCAATTATCTAATAATGATGAAAAAATTGTAACCAACAATACACCAGTTCGCGTATATCATGAAATCTCCACGCGCGCCATCAGCACAGGTCAAGCATTATCCATTTGGCAACGTTGGCATTTCACGCGCTTTTTAAAATTAACGGAAATGAACAGAGAAAATTCATAAGCAAAAATCTTTGTGAAACTGATTTTTGATGATTTTGAAATCAATACAGAATATGAACCGTTTACGTTTTCAGGCAGCCTGAAAAACACGGCGTGCAAATTCAAATAAGATAAGCGGAGCGGCATAAATCAGCACACAGTAAGCCGCTACAACGCCATCTTATTTAAAGGTGAATAACCATAACATCTCGCAGGTAGGATTTTTGAGTCTAACTTAAATTTTATTTGGTACCAAACCACTTGTTCACAATTTTATCGTATGAACCATTGGCTTTAATCGCACTCAAACCTTTATCAATTTGTGCCAGTAATTCAGGGTTATCTTGAGCAACACCAAAAACCAATTGGTGTTTAGGCGCATTGGTTGGAATGAAGCGGAATTTCAAACCATTTTTTTCATCATGAATTTTCTCAAAATATTGCAATGCGCGGTCTTCTGCTAATACACCAACAGTTTCCCCTTTAAACACGCTTTGCAATGACAAATAAATACTTCGGCGTTCAGTCATTTTGTTGTTACTGATTTGTTTAGCCAAATCTTTCATATCAGGTGGGTAGTAAGCACTGACGCTGATTCCTTTATCTTTCAAGTCGTTGATTGTTTTAATATTGGCATTTTCAGGTTTATCCAACACCCCGACAACCACTGAATTTTCCAAAAAAGGTTGACTAACCGCTACTTTTTTCTGTAACTCATCACTAAGAATTAATCCAGAAATCCAAGCATCTGCCTGTTTATTAGACAAAGTAGCATCAAAATTTGCTAAAGGTATCGCCTCCAATTTCACATTAAATTGTGCGCTCTCTGCCACTGCATACAAAATATCCGTTTCAAAACCAATAATTTCAGTATTTTTATTACGATATTCAAGAGGAGGGTAATTAGGCTCAGTAGCGAATGTATATGTTTTCCAATTTGCATTGAATGCGGGACGAGGCGCAACATCCACTTGAGGGGAAATCATCCCAGTTTCCACCGCCGTACTGGACGTTTTATTTTCCGTAGATGCTGGCGAGTTTGGAGCTTCTTTTTGACAAGCAACTAAAAACAACCCACTGATTAAAACAGAAATTAAACGAGTATTCATCATAATTTTCCTTGTTAATATTAATTATTTAATCAATCCACCTTTTTTTAGATTATACACTTAAATTTTATTCTTTTGATATAAAAAAAACAACAATTTTTAACCATAAATTACAATTCACAACAAAAACAGTTTTCAGGCTGCCTGAAAACTTTCGCATCGGTTACAATACGCTTTGTTGTATCCACTGCATATTTTTTAGGAAATGATGATGTATCAACACGTTCAACATTACGCAGGCGACCCCATTCTTAGCTTGGTGGAAACCTTCCAAAACGACCCACGTCCCAATAAAATCAGCTTAGCCATTGGCATTTATTTTGATAATAATGGAAAAATGCCTTTACCTAACAGCGTGCTAACTGCTGAAAAACAAATCGGTTTTGGTGTCAAAAGCTATTTGCCTATGGAAGGACACGCAGGTTTTCGCACCGAAGTCGCCAAATTAATTTTGGGTGCAGACAACCCCGTTTTAACTGAAAATCGCGTGGTAGTGGTGCAAACTTTGGGCGGTTCAGGCGCGTTAAAACTGGGTGCAGAATTTATTCATCGCTGGTTGCCACAAACCAAAATGTACGTTAGCGACCCCACTTGGGACAATCATCGTGGTATTTTTGAAGGTGCAGGTTTTGAAGTTGGTAGCTATCCCTATTATGATGCCAACACGATTGGTGTGAGATTTACCCAAATGTGTGCATTTTTCAACACGCTGCCTGAAAATACCGTGGTGTTGCTGCACCCTTGCTGCCACAATCCGACTGGCGTGGATTTATCGCCAGAACAGTGGGATACGATTTTGCAAATCGTTGCTGAACGCAAATTGATTCCGTTTATGGACATGGCGTATCAAGGTTTTGGTGGCGATTTTGACAGCGATGCGTACGCGATTCGCAAGGCTGTGGCAATGAATTTACCATTATTTGCAAGTTGCTCATTTTCCAAAAATATGTCGCAATACGGTCAGCGTGTGGGTGCGTTGTTGGTACTGGCACCAAACGCGGCAGAAGCAGAATTGGTACTTGGACAAATGAAATTGAATGTGCGCCACATTTATTCCAGCCCCCCTGCGCAAGGTGGTTTGATAGCGTATTATGTTTTATCAAACAAAGAGTTGCTTATTCAATGGCAAACCGAAGTATATGAAATGCGCGACCGCATTCGCCAAATGCGCCAAAAATTATACGATGTGTTGAGTCGCAGGCTGCCTGAAAAAGATTTCAGCTATTTTATTAAACAGCGCGGAATGTTCAGTTATACGGGTTTGACGGTGGCGCAAGTGCAGCGTTTGCGTGATGAATTTGCGATTTATTTGCTCGATTCGGGGCGTTTGTGCGTGGCTGGTCTCAACGATGGCAACATTGACGCTGTAGCTGATGCGATGGCAGCGGTGTTTAAAACAACGTAGTTGGTTTTCAGGCAGCCTGTAGCTGAAAAAAGCAACCTAAAAATTTCCCTAAAATTTTAATTTTGATTTTAAAACGATAACATGATTAGCAAACAACCTTTACTCACACTCAACACCCAACAAGCTTTGGGTATTGTTATTATTTTGGTGGCGATGATGGGGTTTACCATTATTCAATTAGAATGGGTACCGCATTTAACCATTCTGACCGCCCTACTTGCGTTGTTGGCTTATGGCATGATGCGCGGCATTCATTGGAACGAAATGCAAAAACGCATGGCACAATCTGTTGAACAAGGCATGGGCGCAGTTTATTTGTTCTTTTTTATTGGGTTACTGGTTTCGTCTTTGATGATGAGTGGGGCGATTCCAACCTTGATGTATTACGGTTTTGGTTTGATTTCACCGCAATTTTTTTATTTATCGGCATTTTTATTGTGTGGCGTGATTGGCGTATCCATTGGCAGCAGCTTGACGACTTGCGCGACAGTCGGCGTGGCGTTTATGGGTATGGGCGAAGCCTTTGGTGCAAATGCCGCGATTACCGCAGGAGCAGTGGTATCAGGTGCATTTTTTGGCGATAAAATGTCGCCGTTATCGGACACCACAGGGATTGCCGCTGCTACAGTGGGCGTTGATTTGTTTGAACATATTAAAAATATGGCATATACCACCGTGCCAGCGTTGATTTTAACAGCGATGATATTCACATGGTTTGTGCCAAGCGTGGATTCAGGCAGCCTGAAAAGCGTGATTTCACTTCAAAATCAATTACAAGCAAGCGGTTTGGTACATGGTTATGCGTTATTGCCATTTGTGGTTTTAGTGGTGTTGGCGTTACGTAAAGTGAATGCAAATTTAACAATGTTATGGACAATTATTCTATCAACTTCAATTACTTATATTCACAGTTCACCAAGCTTGAGGCAATTGGGTGGTTGGTTTTTTGGTGGTTTTAAAAATGAGCATTTGGGTGAAAACATTGCCAAATTATTACAACGTGGTGGGTTGGAAAGTATGTTTTTCACGCAAACGGTGGTGATTTTGGCATTGAGTTTGGGTGGATTGCTGTTTGCATTGGGCGTGATTCCTGCGCTGCTTGACGCAATGCGCCGCTTTTTAACAACTGCTGGGCGTGCAACTTTTTCAGTAGCAGCGACAAGCGTGGGAATTAATGTATTGATTGGTGAGCAATATTTGTCTATTTTGCTGTCTGGTGAAACGTTCAAACCTGTGTATGACAAACTGGGTTTGCATCATCGCAATTTGTCGCGCACACTGGAAGATGCTGGCACGGTCATCAATCCACTTGTACCATGGAGCGTCTGTGGCGTATTTATTTCACATGTGTTGAAAGTGAGCGTAATGGATTATTTACCGTATGCGTTTTTTTGTTATTTGTGCTTGATTTTAACGATGATTTTTGGATTTACAGGATTTACGTTAAGTAAGAAATAATTTGTGTTTTCAGGCAGCCTTTTTGTTTTTTAATTAATTTATTATTATGGTTAAAAAAATTTTAATTATTTCGCCATCATGGATTGGCGATTGCGTGATGACACAACCGCTTTATCATCGTCTACACGAATTGCACCTCAATTGCCAAATTGATGTTTTTGCACCTAAATGGTCTATGGCGGTGTTTGCGCGAATGCCTGAAATTCATGATGTGATTGAAAATCCGTTTGGGCATGGCACGTTAAATGTGCGTGAACGCTGGAAATTAGGGCGCGAACTCGGTAAACGTGGCTATAACCAAGTGATTGTATTAGCCAACTCACTCAAATCCGCCATTGTCGCATTTGGCACAGGCGCAGCACAGCGTACGGGCTATATTGGCGAAATGCGTTATATTTTATTGAATGATTTATACAAATTAGACAAACAAAAATTGCCACTCATGGCGGACAGATACACCGCGTTAGCAGGTAATTTCACAGGAAAATCCACCCAACCGCGTCTGCAAATCAATCCCGACAGTCAAGCTGCAGCACTTGCCACGCATGGATTAAATAAAAACAAAAAAATCATGGCATTATGCGCAGGAGCAGAATATGGCGTAGCCAAACGCTGGCTGCCTGAACATTTCGCCACCACCGCACAACATTATGTGGCATTAGGTTGGCAAATTTGGCTATTTGGTTCGCAGAAAGATTTTGATGTTTCAGAAGAAATCAATCGGCTTTCAGGCAGCGTGTGTGTGAATTTGTGTGGCAAAACCAGTTTAGCAGAAGCGATTGATTTGTTGGCGTGTGCTGATGGTGTGGTGTGCAATGACAGCGGTTTGATGCACTTGGCGGCGGCAGTTGGCGCGAAATTGGTGGCGGTGTACGGCTCGTCCAGCCCCGACCACACGCCGCCATTAAGCAAAACCGCGAAAATAGCCACATTGAATTTGGCGTGTAGTCCATGTTTTCAGCGCGAATGTCCGTTGGGACACACCGATTGTTTACGCAAATTGCTGCCTGAAAAGGTGATTGAATTACATCGCCAATTGGGCAATTGAAAAACGTGTGATTGCAAGCCCCAAAAATAATTTGTATCCCAAACCCACGTTATAAATGACATTCCAAATTATCAATCAAACGCGTATTGCCCAAACGTGCCGCCGCCAAAACCACCAAATGTTTGTCGCCCACACGTGCCACGTTCAGGCTGCCTGATTCGCGAATTTCAACATAATCAACCACCCAACCATTTGATGATAAAGTAGATTTAACAGAATTTTCCAAAGCCGTGTAATGCTGATTACCCGATTGGAGTTGTGCCACCACCCATTTTAATTGTTGATACAATTCAGGGGCTTGAGTGCGTTCAGCTTCACTTAAATACTGATTGCGACTGGACAACGCCAAACCGTCTGCTGCCCGCCCAGTGTCCACAGGCACAATGCGAATTGGCATATTTAAATCACGCACCATACCTTGAATAATGGTTAATTGCTGATAATCTTTTTTACCAAAACACGCTACATCTGCTTGAATAATATTAAATAATTTCGTAACCACAGTTGCCACGCCGCGAAAATGATTCGGACGAAACACACCACACAATTCATTTTGCAAATTTGGTGGCTCAACGTGATATTGTTGCGTAACGTTCGGATACAACTCGCGCTCATCGGGCGCAAACAGCACCGCCACACCTGCATCACGCAATTTAGCTGCATCTTGTTCCAAAGTGCGTGGGTATTTATCAAAATCTTCGCCTTGCCCAAATTGCAAACGATTCACAAAAATACTGACCACCACATTATCAGCTTCTGCTTTAGCGCGCTGCACCAACGCCAAATGCCCTTCGTGCAAATTACCCATAGTCGGCACAAAGGCTACGCTGGAAACGTTATTGCGCCATTCTTTATATTCTTGAATAGAATGAATCATTCGCATAATAATACTCTCAAAATAGAAATCATAAAAAATCAATTGTACGGTGTTTCAGGCAGCCTGAAAACCATATATTTTATGAAAATAAATACATTAACTATATTTATTTCTTATAAAATAAACAATTAGAAAAAAAAATTAGATTTACCCTTGCATCTCATGATAATGATTGCTATAGTTAAAAACAGTCGTCATGTGGCGGCCAATAACGAAATCAAGGAGTTACACCATGAAACGTGATTTGAAAAACCAAAAAGAAGATTTGTTGAATGAAATTCAAAATGTCCTCAAAGATGTAGAATCTTTGTATGATGAGGGTTCAAAATTGGGTGCAGACGAAGTACAACGTTTACGTGCCAAATTGCAAGACCGCTTGAATGTGGCTCAAGACAAATTGCAAGGTTTGGAAGAGCGTGCAATGGAACAAGTTCGTCATCACGCTAAAGCAGCCGATGATTACGTAAACGAAAAACCTTATTATGCCATGGGTTTTGCTGCTTTAGCTGGTTTGGTTGTGGGCGTATTGCTCAACCGCAGCTAATTAACTCAATCGCCACTAATTGGCTATGATAGAAAAACCGCTTAGCAGATTAGTTGATAATTTGCTGGCGGTTTTATTTTTCAGGCAGCCTGAAAAATAATCAAGAAAATAAAAGGACATAATATGAGCATCAAACAAGAATGGGCGCATTTCAAAACCATTTGGGGGCAAGGTAGCGATTTGATTTTACTGCGCTTGCGGATGTTGCGCCTAGATGCCAATGAACAACTAGCTGTTATTATTAAAATTTTTTCGGCAGTAGTGGTGATGGCGGTTTTGAGTTTAATTGGCTTGATGGCAATGCTGCTGGGACTAAACGTGGTGTTGCCTGATATTTGGAAAATTCGTGTATTTTTCAGCGTAGCAGCACTTACTTTATTGATTTGTTTTGGTTTAATGTTGTGGATTCCAATCATATGGAAACACAGTAGTGGGCAAATCAGTGAAACTTTGGGTGCATTACAAAATGATATTCGCGCCTTACGCGGTGAAAAACCTTTAAATATATCAAAGGATTAAATCATGTCAATCAAACACGATGAAGAACGTGAATTGTTGCAATTGCAATGCGAATTGGCGCGACTCAAACTCGCTGCCACTCATCGCAAAAAATTAGATAATCAGTTGCATGAAAATCAACATACTCCCGCTAATCAATTTCTTCAGGCAGCTAGCTCGGTATCATCATCGGCTTGGCAACTGGCATTACTACCTAAATCATTGAAATATCGCGGATTAATGATTTTACTGATTGTATTAGCACAATGGTTCAGCAAAAAAAGACGTTAAACAGCAAATTGATAGATAATCCATTCATCAATAAGCAGCCTGAAATCTTGCAAATTTTTCAGGCTGCTTTCTTTCATGCAAAATGTTGAAACTGTCATTTAGAACCTGTATTGGTAAGATTGATAATTTGATTTTATTGACAATTTTTGTTTTGCGAATACTAAGCTGCTTTTTAAGCCAACGCAGTAGGCGCGTGAAGAGACAACAAAAACAAGCTATTTAAGATAATGAACACAGATTCTTACTTTAAACGACCGTAATTTGAATTTAAAGCACCATAAATGCAGTCGCATCACATAACGCGCCAATAATATTGAAATATTTTCAAGCATTAGAAAAACATCGCGAAAAAAATGCCATAAAGATAGAGTATTGCAAAGGTTTCAGGCTGCCTGAAAAAACAAATTAGGCAAATGTGAAACAGTAGCGTTAAAAATAGTTAAATAATTGATGGGTTTTACTTGGCATTTTCCCTAATAAAACGCTATCATTATGCCTAATTTGAATTTATTGTATCTAACAAACGTCTGGCAGAGCAAAATTTGGCTGCTTTGATGGGAGAAGAATTTTGAAAACCAATATTAAGATTATCGCAACTTCATTAGCATTAACCAGCTCCTTTGGTGCGTGGGCAGGTATTGGCGGCTTAAGTGTTCAGTCGCATTTGGGTCAGCCTTTTTCAGGCAGCATCGTGGTTACGGGAGAAGAAGCGGCCGCTTTGCAAGCCAGCCGTAATGTCAGTGTGTCTGGTAGCGGCATTCGTGGCAGCGTAACGCCACAAGGTAATGGCAATGTGGTGGTACGGTTGCGTTCTTCTTCTCCTATTCGTGAACCCATTATTACTTTCACGGTAAGTGCGGGTCGTCAAACGCGTGAATACACGGCAATGTTAAATCCAGCTAACTACACGCCACAACCTGCCCCACAACACGTTGAAAAACCAACCAAACCAACTAAAAACAAAACTCGTCAGTCAGCCAACACCGAATCTGGTGAGCGTGATTTCATTGAACGCAATACAGCAAAACGTTCTGATGTTCAAGAAAACACTTTGCCTGTTGATGATAATAACTCAACCACACGCAAATCCACTAAGTCTGCGCATAAAAATAACCAAACTGCACAATCCAATGATGCCAATGATGCAGCAGTAACAACCAAACAGGCACAATCCGTACAAAAATCGGGGAAATTGGCTGTTTCACCACGCCGTTATCATGCCAAGGCGGGGGAAACTTTAATTAATATTGCCAATCGTTATCGTCCACGTAATATGAGTACGCAAACAGCAGCGCGTGCTTTGGCAATGGCAAATCCAAGCGTATTCAAACGTGGTAGCACAGTACAACACAGTACCACTTTGTACATTCCCACGCCAGCACAATGGTATTCTTACGCAGAACGCGCACAATATCATGCACCTGCGAATCGTCCTGCACGCCAAACAGCACCACGAGCATCATTGCCTGTGGATAATACGCAACCCATTAATCAGGCAGCCGTAGAAAATACTGCACCAGCAGCACCCACACAGCCTGCTAAACCTGTTACGCCAACTGCGCAACCCGTAACACAACCAACGCAACCAGCAGCCACGCCACCTGCCAATGCTAAAAATATTGCCAGCCCTGCACAACCCAATGCTCAACCTGTTGCAGACAATCAAACTGCATCAGCCACAAATAAAAATACCACAACAGCCAAAACCACAGCAGCATCACAACCTGCAAATAAAGCTGCCAAAAATACCCAGACCGTAGCGGCATCGGGTGTTCAGGCAGCGTCTGTTGTGGCGGCATCGCGTGCCAGCGCACCCGAACCAATCACAGTTAATGCAGACCCACAAGCCGCCCCCGAAATGCCTGTAGATATTCCAGCCGAAGAAGAAATTGATTGGGTTGTATATGGTGCAGGTGCAGTTGGTGTGGCTGGTTTATTGGGAGGATTGGCGTATTATTTGCGCCGTCGTCGCACCACAGAATCTGAAGCCGATGATGACGGCGATGTCTTGGTTGTAGAAGAAAAACCAACAAAGAAATCTAAAAAGTCCAAAAAAATCAGTTTGGGTAAAAAAGCTGCTGCCGCTACCGCAGTTACTACAGCATCAACCGCCGCTGCATCTGAATTTGAAGATGAACATGATTTTGATTTAGATAAAGAAAACGATTTTTCCAAAGAGTTTGAAGCTTTACCTGACGATGATGATGATGGTGTTTTCTTCGCAACAGAAAATGTTAACCACTCTGCACCAAATGACGAGTTTAACTTAGATGATTTTAAAGATGATTTTGAATCCGAAACATCATCATTTAATCATGACTCTAAAAATCAATCATCTGATTCAAATAATGATTGGTATTTAGACGACAATAAAAACACGACAAACAACGAAACCGAGTGGTCATTAGACAGCCATTATGATAACGCTGAAACGCATCAAACGACAACGCATGATGATAACGCATTTAGTGCATTCAATGATGATGACGATTATTTCGCTGCTGCACCAAAATCTCAACCAATGGCAGATGAATTTGATGCTATGTTGGCAGATATCGATAATTTGGAAAAAGAAGCAACATCTTCATCTGATGAAGATGATTTTGATGCCATGTTTGCGGATAAATTAGCAGAAATTGATGCCGATTTAACACCAAGCAAAAAAACATCACGCAATGCTGATTTAGATGCATTGAACAGCTTAGATGATGAATTATCTGCATTTGCCAGCAAAAAAACCAAATCACCTGCCGCTGAATTGGACGATATTGATGCGATGTTTGCCGATAAATTGGCTGAAATTGATACCGATTTAGCACCAAGCAAAAAAACATCACGCAATGCCGACATAGATGCATTGAACAGCTTAGATGATGAATTATCTGCATTTGCCAGCAAAAAAACCAAATCACCTGCCGCAGAATTGGATGATATTGATGCGATGTTTGCCGATAAATTGGCTGAAATTGATGCCGATTTAACACCAAGCAAAAAAACATCACGCAATGCCGACTTAGATGCATTGAACAGCTTAGATGATGAATTATCTGCATTTGCCAGCAAAAAAACCAAATCACCTGCCGCAGAATTGGACGATATTGATGCGATGTTTGCCGATAAATTGGCTGAAATTGATACCGATTTAGCACCAAGCAAAAAAACATCACGCAATGCCGATTTAGACGCATTGAACAGCTTAGATGATGAATTATCTGCATTTGCCAGCAAAAAAACCAAATCACCCGCCACAGAATTGGACGATATTGATGCGATGTTCGCTGGTGCGTTGGATTCACTCGATTCATTGGTAGAAGAAAATAAAGCATCAGATGATTTATCTGCAAATGAATTAGACAGCCTGAATTCTTTAAGCGATTTCAGTAGCTTTGATACCGATTTTGCCACCACACCCGTTCAACAACCAACCAATGACGATGACATTGATGCCCTATTTGCAGATACCTTATCCGGTCTAGATTTGGACACGCCAAATCATCAGCCACATGATGAATTGGTATCCGATGCCGAATTAGACAGCCTGAACTCATTGTCTGATTTTGACCAATTGTCAGCTTTTGAATCTGCCATCAAACCACAGCCCACTCCTGTCAACGATGAAATGGATCATTTGTTGGTTGATGTGTTAAGTGATTTTGAAGACAAGCCAGTTGCTGCCATCAACAAACCCATTGTGTCTGATGCCGAAATAGAAAGCCTGAACTCATTATCTGATTTGGATAATTTGGATAGTGGCGAAAATATGGATTCTATGTTTGATGATGCGCTGGCGGATTTGGATACATTAAATGATGATATGCATTCATCTTCTGATGCCTTGTCTAATGACGAATTAGACAGCCTGAATTCTTTGTCGGAATTAGACGGATTGACATTTGAAACACCTGCTGTATCAACAGATATTGTGGAAGATGAACCCGTACTTGATGTGGACAGCATGGCTTTTGATTTGTCTGCATTTGATACATTGGCAGCAGAACACCAAGATGAATCTAATGCACTGGCACAACCAGATGACAACGACATGGCTTTTGATTTGTCCAATTTTGACTTACCTACAGAAACCGAATTAGCCAATTTGTCTGTGCCAGATGACGTAGATTCTTTGGATTTTGGCGCGCCAAATCATGAAGATTTGGAAGAACTTGGCGAATTCTCCGATTTTGAGCTGCCTGAATTAGCCGATACTGACAGTGGTGCAGACATTGGTTTTGTATCAGGTACGGTGAGTGGCGGCGATACATTAGAAGGAAAATTGGATTTAGCCAAAATGTACATTGAAATTGGTGATGAAGATGAAGCACGTCGCATGTTACGCGAATTAACCGAAGAAGGCGATGAAAACATGGCGGCAAAAGCCAAAGCATTATTAGCAAATATGAGTTAATCATGTGAATCAACCAAAGCGATTTGATGAAGTTTTCGTCAAATCGCTTTTTGATTTTCAGGCTGCTTGCGTTAAAATTGTCTTTTAATGGTTATTTTCAGGGAAATTCATGAATCTTCATCAACTCAATCACACCGCCAATGTTCTCGCCACAATGCTGACCTTTGACCAACCAGCCGATGTTGTATTGTCCAACTACTTGCGCGAACAGAAAAAACTTGGACGCAACGATCGCCATGAAATCGCAGAAACCGCATTTGCAGCGTTGCGTCATTACGAAAAAATTGTGGCTGTGTTGCGCCGTCCGTATGTGCAATCGCGCAAAACCGCTCTTGCTGCACTGGTGTTGGGGCGCAGTTTCAATATTTCTCAGCTAGAAGATTTGCTGAACGAAGACGACAACGAAAAAGAATTTTTAAGCAATCTCAAAGCACGCAAAAGCGAATTTTCAGGCAGCCTGAATACCGCCAGTGAATTACCAGAATGGTTAATTAATCAATTAAAACAAAATTTTAATGAAGAAGAAATTTTACAATTTGGACGCAGCGTGGCACAACCTGCACCGCTAGATGTACGCGTGAACACACTCAATGGCAAACGCGACAAGGTCCTTGCTCAACTACAAACCGAATTTCCTCAAGCCATCGCTACACCATTCGCACCACACGGCATTCGTTTCCCCGACAAACCTGCTCTCAACAAACACGAATTATTCTTAAATGGCACGCTGGAAGTGCAAGATGAAGGCAGCCAACTTTTGGCACAACTGGTAGGCGCAAAACGTGGTGAAATTGTGGTGGATTTTTGCGCGGGTGCAGGTGGCAAAACACTTGCTATCGGCGCGCAAATGGCAAATAAAGGACGAATTTACGCCTTTGATATCGCCGAAAAACGCCTTGCCAACCTAAAACCACGCATGACGCGTGCAGGTTTGACCAATATTCACCCAGAAAAAATCAGTAGCGAAAACGACCCTCGTATCACTCGTTTGCACGGTAAAGCCGACCGTGTGTTAGTGGACGCACCGTGTTCGGGCTTGGGAACGTTGCGCCGCAACCCCGATTTAAAATACCGCCAATCCCCTGAAACCATTGCGAAATTAATTCAACAGCAACAAAATATTCTTCAGGCTGCCTCAGCTTTGGTGGCAAGTGGTGGACGTTTGGTTTATGCTACTTGCAGCGTCTTGCCCGAAGAAAATCAGCATCAAGTAGAACACTTTTTGACACATAATCCTGAATTTGAATTGTTGGATTGTAGTCAATTGCTTGCCGCGCAAAAAATTGATTTGAATACAGGAAAATACTTGCAACTTAATACCGCAACGCATCATACAGATGGTTTTTTTGCTGCCGTTTTGCAACGAAAATCATTCAAGGCAGCCTGAAAAATAATTCACAATAAAATTCAAAGGATTAAATAATGAATCCACATTTACAACAACTCAAACCCTATCCTTTCGCCCGACTGCGTGAAGCCATGCAAGGCATCACGCCCCCAGACAATTTGCATGAAATTCCGCTCTACATCGGCGAACCCAAACACCCTACGCCAGCCATCATCAAAAATGCGCTGATTCAATCATTGGATGAATTGTCCAAATACCCGCTTACGGCAGGGCTGCCTGAATTGCGCCAAGCATGTGCAAACTGGCTCAAACGCCGCTATGATGGTTTGACGCTGAATCCAGATACCGAAATTTTGCCCGTACTGGGCAGCCGTGAAGCACTGTTCTCATTTGTACAAGTTATTCTAAATCAACAAGAAAATCCCATCATCATCAGCCCCAATCCGTTTTATCAAATTTATGAGGGGGCGACTTTTTTAGCTGGTGGTCAAATCGTATTTGCCAATACCATTGCACCGCGTTTTCTGCCTGATTGGGATAGTGTGTCGCCTGATGATTGGGCGCGTTGTCGACTGGTGTTTGTGTGTTCGCCCGACAACCCAACAGGCAGCGTGTTGCAACGTGAAGATTGGCAAAAATTATTTGATTTACAAGACAAATATGGTTTTGTGATTGCATCAGACGAATGTTATTCGGAAATTTATTTTGATGGCAAAAAACCTTTAGGCTGCCTGCAAGCGGCGGCGGAATGTGGGCGCGGTTTGGATAAAATCGTGATGTTTACCAGTTTATCTAAACGCTCCAATGTACCGGGATTGCGCTCGGGTTTTGTGGCTGGCGATGCCAAATTGCTGAAAGAATTTTTGTTGTATCGGACGTATCATGGCAGCGCAATGAGTTTGCCTGTGCAACGCGCCAGCATTGCCGCATGGAATGATGAACAACACGTTGCCGACAACCGCGCTCAATATCAAGCAAAATTTGAACACGTGCTACCCATTTTGCGCCAAAAATTTGATGTCAATTTGCCTGATGCGTCTTTTTACATTTGGTTACGGATTCCCGATGGCGATGATTTAAAATTCACACAAGAATTGTATCGTGCGACTGCAGTACAGGTTTTGCCAGGACGATTTTTTGCGCGAGACACGCCAAACGGTAATCCTGGACAAGGATTTGTGCGAATTGCTTTAGTGGACGAATTAGATAAATGCGTGGAAGCAGCTAAGCGGATGGTCGCATGGTATTCGATTTGATCCAAAAAATAAGAACGTCAGCAATTCATTTAAATTCAAAATACCATAAAATAATTTTTAATTTATTATTTAAAATTAATTTGTTGGCTATTTTTCAGGCTGCCTGAGAAATTATCTAACTATTTTTATTGAGAAATTTTTATTATGACTATATTGGCAGTAGAAAACGCGAGTTTCGCGGTTGGGCATGTTCCGCTTTTAGACAAAACCAGTTTCCAACTCAATCAAGGCGAAAAAGTCGGTTTGATTGGGCGCAATGGCGTGGGCAAATCGTCTTTTTTAAAAATTTTGGCGGGCGTGCAAAAATTGGACGATGGACAGCTGATTATCCAAAATGGCTTAAAAATTGTGTATGTGCCGCAAGAGAGCGTATTTGACGATGAAACAAGCGTATTTGAGGTGGTGTCAGAAGGTTTGGGTAGCCTGCGCGATGTGTTGCGCCGTTATCATCAAGTTAGCCACGCGCTGGAAACGCAGCATTCTGATGATTTGATTCGCCAACTCAATGAGTTACAAAATGAAATTGAATCGCAAGACGGCTGGCAGTTTGATGCGGCAATCCGCCAAACGATTAGCGAATTGGGGCTGCCTGAAAACGAATTAATTGGCAATTTGTCGGGTGGACAGAAAAAACGCGTGGCTTTGGCGCAAGCGTGGGTGCAAAAACCCGATATTTTGTTGCTGGACGAACCGACTAACCATTTGGATATTAACGCGATTATTTGGCTGGAAAATTTGTTGCGTGCATTTTCAGGCAGCATGGTGGTGATTACGCACGACCGCCGTTTTTTGGACAATATTTCTAATCGGATTGTGGAGTTAGACCGTGGCGTATTGCGTTCGTACGACGGCAGCTTTTCCCAATACAGCGAGAAAAAAGCCCAAGAATTGGCGGTAGAAGCGGAACACAATCGCTTGTTTGACAAATTTCATGCCCAAGAAGAAGCGTGGATTCGCAAAGGCATTGAAGCGCGACGAACCCGTAACGAAGGGCGCGTGCGCCGTTTAGAGGAATTGCGCCGCCAACGCGCTGCACGACGCGAACGTGTGGGGCAAGTCAATTTCAAACTCAACACCGGCGAAAGAAGCGGCAAAATCATTGCAGAATTGGAACACGCCAGTTTTGCTTATGGCGATAAAGTCATTATGAATCAATTTTCTACGATTATTCAGCGTGGCGACAAAATCGGCTTGATTGGCGCAAATGGCATCGGTAAAACCACGTTTTTAAAGCTGATTTTGGGTGAATTACAGCCCACTTACGGCAAAATCCGTTTGGGTAGCAAGCAAGAAGTAGCGTATTTTGACCAATTTCGCAGCCAACTCAACGAAAATGACACCGTATTTTACACACTCGGGCAAGGCAATGATTTTGTAGAAGTCGGCGGCAAGAAAAAGCACGTCATGAGTTATTTGGAAGATTTTCTGTTTCACCCTGCACGAGCGCAATCGCCTGTTTCATCGTTGTCGGGTGGCGAACGTAACCGATTGTTATTAGCTAAACTTTTCACGCGCCCTGCCAATATCTTGGTGCTGGACGAACCAACCAACGATTTGGATATTGAAACGCAAGAATTATTAGAAGAATTATTGCGTGATTATGCTGGCACGGTTTTTTTGGTATCGCACGACCGTATGTTTTTGGATAATGTGATTACACAATCCATTGTTTTTGAAGGAAATGGCTGCCTGAAAGAATACATTGGTGGCTACGAAGATTACATGGACGCGAAACGCCGCGAAGAAAAATTGCAGGCTGCCAAGACGCCGAAAAATGTTTTTGTTGATGAAGTGGTTAAGGAAAAACCGAAAGCCAATCGCACCGTCAAATTGTCGTACAAAGAACAACGTGAACTGGATGCATTGCCCGAGGAAATCGCCGCGTTGGAAGCCGAACAAACCGCGTTAACCGAGCAATTATCCAACCCAGAAATATTCAAAGACTACGAAAAAGCAGGCAGCCTGCAAAGTCGTAGCGAAGAAATTGAAATGCTGTTGTTGGAAAAATTGGAGCGGTGGGAAGTATTGGAAGCCAAACAGAACGGTATGAATTAATATTCAGGCTGCCTGATACAAAAAGCAGCCTGAAACACATTATTTCAACTCTTCCAAACCTTCACGCGCTAAAGTGGCGACTTCTGGATTTTCGGATTGATTGGCGGCGGCTTCGTACCATTTTTTGGCGGCGGCTAAATCTTGGGTTGTGCCTTCGCCATCGTGGTACATGGTGGCAATAACGTATTGCGCTTCCACGAAACCTTTTTTCGCTACGGGCAAAATTTTGTTAAATGCAGCTTTGGCTTGATGATTTTTCAAAGCGTCGCCGGCTTCTTTCATGGTAACGCGATAGGCGTGGGTTTCTGCTTCAGTTGCTTTTGGGGCAGCCTGAATACTGGTTGCCAAACATAAAAACACAACATTTAAAAGCCATTTTTTCATAATAATCCTAAAAAATAATTAGTTGAAAATATTTTTGTGAATTTGATTCATTGTTTGCGCCCCATTTATGTGCCCGCTACCGTCATTTCATCTACCCAAATTGAACCGATTTTGCTGGCATTTCGGCACAATGCGTCATTTGAAATTCCTTTAATATTAAATAACATATCTTGCAAACGCCCCGCAATGGTAATCTCCGAAACAGGGTACGCCACCACACCATTTTCCACCCAAAAACCAGCCGCGCCACGCGAATAATCACCCGTCAACATATTCACGCCCTGCCCCATCAATTCGGTAATCAGTAAACCCGTCCCCATGTCGCGCAACAAATCGGCTTGAGACTCATGCGTATGATTTAAAAATAAATTATGCGCACCACCAGCGTTAGCAGTGGTCTGCATACCCAATTTCCTCGCGCTGTAGCTACTCAAAAAATAACCTTGTACCATACCCTTTTCAATCACAAAACGCGGTTGAGTCGCCACGCCCTCGCCATCAAAATAAGTGCTGCCCAATGTGTGCGCCAAATGTGGCTCTTCACGCAAATTCACAAAATCAGGCAAAATTTGTTTGCCTAAGCTGTTTAATAAAAAGCTGTTTTCCCGATACAACGCACCACCACTCAAACCACCCACCACATGATTTATCAGGCTGCCTGAAACAGTCGCATCAAACACAATCGGATAGCTGCCAGTCGGCACACTGCGCGCCCCCAAACGCCGCACCACACGCTCGGCGGCGCGTTGCCCGATGCTTTCTGCGCTTTCTAATTGCTTGAAATCACAAGAAACATCATACCAATAATCGCGTTCCATGCCCTGCGCGTCCGATGCCACCAAGCTGCACGAAATCGCATGACGCGTACCGCATTGATGTTGCAAAAAATCATGTGTATTGGCATAAACATATTGAAAATGAGAGGTTTGCACGCCTGCGCCATCAGAATTTTGAATACGCGCATCACTCGCCAAACCTGCTTGTTCGCAATTTTTCGCCAATTCAATCGCCGCTTCTGTGGACAATGCCCATTCGTGATATTTATCCAAATCAGGACAATGAGTTGCCATCAAATGGACATCAGCCAAACCCGCGAATTCATCTTCCGCCGTATAACGCGCAATATCCACAGCTGCCTGAACCGTCTCACGCAAAGCGCGTTCCGAAAAATCCGCCGTGCTGGCACGACCTTTGCGCTGCCCCACATACACGGTTACATCTAAAGATTTGTCTTGTTGGAATTCAATTTGATCAATTTCTTGTAAACGAATTTGCACACCTTGACCGAGTGATTCACTGATATCGGTTTCGGCAGCAGTCGCGCCTTTTTCGCGCGCCAGTTGTAATGTTTGCGCCGCCAACAGGCGTAAATCATCGGCTGAATGTTGGAACATAATTTAACCTTTTGGTAAAGAGAAAACGCGCATTTTACCGTGTTTCAGGCAGCCTGAAAACAGAAATGCTTGACTTAGAAAAGATTTACTTTTAGAATTCGCGCCATCATTTGTTGTAATTATGGTTCAGGCAGCTCTAAAACGGGCTGCCTGAAAATTTATTAACTTATTACTCAATTTAATTGTCTACAAAATATAAGGAACATGATTTAATGTGGTTCACCAGTATGAAACACTGTTTTTATTTAGCGTTAATGTTATTTTTATCATTGATTATGGTGTCGCCAGCCCAAGCCGCCAAAGCCAAAGCGTACCAAAACACCGAAATTGGTTGCATGGGACAAGCGATTTTTTATGAAGCCGCAGGCGAACCGTATCAAGGTCAAGTGGCTGTGGCCAATGTGATTTTTAACCGCATGAGTTCTGGGATTTATCCACGTACCGTGTGTGGCGTGATTCGTGAACGTGGTCAATTTCAATGGGTTAATAACCACAAATTGCGCAAAAAACGCGTTTACCACGCCACCAAGCGCGACAAACGCATTCACAATTTAGCCAGTAAATTGTATCGCCAATACAAATCTGGTAAACGTCATGATACTACACGCGGTTCATTATTTTTCTCATCAAACGGTGTACGCCCAGCACCACGCGCCGTGAAAAGCGTGAAAATTGGTCGTCATCAATTTTTTACCTTGCGTAAATTTAAATTTAATAAAAACAGAAAATTAGCTTAATTATTAATTTATTTCAGGCAGCCTATTTGATTATTTAGGCTGCCTGAAACTTTTGAAGCGAAAGAATCCACATAAATGGTGTGGTGATGTTAGGCGTGTAGTCCTTGCCAAATTTTGTAAAATTCAGTTATGATTGCGATGTCTTTATTGACTACATAGAGTTTCAGGCAGCCTGAAACCATTTCACAAGAAAAACAGATTGACCCAAACAGAAGGAACAAAGATATGTTAGAAGCCTACCGTAAAGCCGCAGCCGAACGCGCTGCACAAGGTATCCCAGCTTTGCCATTAACTGCACAGCAAATGGCTGATTTGGCTGAATTATTGAAAAATCCGCCTGCTGGTGAAGGCGAGTTTTTAGTGGAATTATTAACGCACCGAGTGCCTGCTGGCGTGGACGATGCCGCGAAAGTGAAAGCATCTTTTTTGGCGGCAATTGCCGAAGGTTCAACGCAAAGCCCATTGATTTCACCCGAAAAAGCCACAGAATTATTGGGCACGATGCTCGGTGGTTACAACATTCATCCTTTGATTGAATTGTTGGATAACGAAAAATTGGCACCGATTGCGGCAGAGGGTTTGAAACATACTTTGTTGATGTTTGATTCTTTCCACGATGTGAAAGAAAAAGCCGACAAGGGCAACACACACGCTAAGGCAGTGTTGCAATCTTGGGCAGATGCAGAGTGGTTTACTTCGCGCAAGGCTGTTCCTGAAAAAATTACCGTTACCGTATTCAAAGTAGACGGCGAAACCAATACCGATGATTTATCGCCTGCACCTGATGCATGGTCGCGCCCCGATATTCCATTGCACGCTTTGGCAATGTTGAAAAATCCACGTGATGGCATTACCCCTGATAAACCAGGCGAAATTGGTCCAATCAAATTGTTAGAAGAATTGAAAGCCAAAGGTCATTTGGTGGCTTACGTGGGCGATGTAGTCGGTACGGGCTCATCACGAAAATCTGCAACTAATTCAGTTATTTGGCATACAGGCGAAGACATTCCATTTGTACCCAATAAACGTTTTGGCGGCGTGTGCTTGGGTGGCAAAATCGCACCGATTTTCTTTAATACACAAGAAGATAGCGGCGCATTGCCAATTGAAGTAGATGTCAGCAACCTGAAAATGGGCGACGTGGTGGATATTTTGCCATACGAGGGCAAAATCGTGAAAAATGGCGAAACCATCGCGCAATTTGAATTGAAATCGCAAGTATTATTGGACGAGGTTCAAGCTGGTGGTCGCATTAACTTGATTATTGGTCGCGGTTTGACAGCGAAAGCACGCGAAGCGTTGGGCTTACCTGCATCTGACAAATTCCGTTTGCCGCAAGCCCCTGCCCAAAGCAACGCTGGTTTTACGTTGGCACAAAAAATGGTTGGTCGTGCTTGCGGGCTGCCTGAAGGTCAAGGCGTGCGTCCTGGCACTTACTGCGAACCACGCATGACAACAGTCGGCTCGCAAGACACCACAGGCCCAATGACACGCGATGAATTGAAAGATTTGGCTTGTTTGGGTTTCTCGGCGGATTTGGTGATGCAATCGTTCTGCCACACTGCCGCTTATCCGAAACCTGTGGACGTGAAAACCCACAAAGAGCTGCCTGAATTTATTTCTACTCGCGGTGGCGTATCGTTGCGTCCTGGTGATGGCGTGATTCACTCTTGGTTAAATCGGTTGTTGTTGCCTGATACGGTAGGCACAGGCGGCGACTCACACACGCGCTTCCCGATTGGCATTTCATTCCCCGCAGGTTCTGGCTTGGTGGCATTTGCAGCAGCAACAGGCGTTATGCCTTTGGATATGCCTGAGTCTGTGTTGGTACGCTTTTCAGGCAGCCTGCAAGCTGGTGTAACTTTGCGCGATTTGGTCAATGCCATTCCATTGTATGCCATCAAACAAGGCTTATTGACAGTCGCCAAAGCAGGCAAGAAAAATATTTTCTCGGGTCGCATTTTGGAAATTGAAGGTTTACCCAATTTGAAAGTGGAACAAGCCTTTGAATTGACAGACGCGTCCGCAGAGCGTTCGGCTGCAGGTTGTACCGTCAAATTAAACCAAGAACCAATTATTGAATACATGAAATCCAATATCGTGTTAATGAAAAACATGATTGCCAACGGCTACCAAGATGCACGCACCTTAGAACGCCGTATTAAAGCAATGGAAAACTGGATTGCCAATCCACAATTGTTGGAGGCAGATAAAAACGCTGAATATGCAGCCGTGATTGAAATCAACATGGACGACATCAAAGAGCCAATCATCGCGTGTCCAAATGACCCTGATGATGTGTGTTTTATGTCTGAAAAATCAGGCACCAAAATTGACGAAGTATTCATCGGTTCATGCATGACGAATATTGGACACTTCCGCGCGGCTTCTCAATTATTGGAAGGCAAAACCGATATTCCTGTGCGTTTATGGGTGGCACCTCCCACCAAAATGGACGCGCACCAATTATCCGATGAAGGGCATTATGGCGTATTGGGTCGTGCGGGCGCACGCATGGAAATGCCAGGTTGTTCGTTATGTATGGGCAACCAAGCACAAGTTCATGAAGGCGCAACCGTGATGTCTACTTCAACACGTAACTTCCCGAATCGTTTGGGCAAAAACACCAATGTATTCTTAGGTTCCGCTGAATTGGCGGCGATTTGCTCTAAATTGGGTAAAATCCCAACCGTTGAAGAATATCAAGCCAACATCGGTATCATCAATGAAAATGGCGACAAGATTTATCGTTACATGAATTTCAATGAAATCGCTGAATACAATGACGTCGCAGAAAAAGTAAACGTATAATCTCGTTTATCTTTCAGGCTGCCTGAAAACTGGATAACTGGTTTTCAGGCAGCCTGAAACCTTTTGATATTATGGTTATTTTGGGACTCCGCTGTTTTAATTCGCTATATATTAATCCTGAATTAAAACTGTATTAAATAATCGGTGGTTCCCAAGCAGTCAAATTATGAGTAAGATTGACACTTTATTTTTGGCAAATATTAAGGATTTGTGATGAAACGCATTTTACTCGCTTCACTTTTGGCAATCAGCGCAGCAACCGCATCAGCCGCAACCTACAAAATTGACAGCTTCCACACAAACGCTCGTTTTATGATTGACCACTTCGGAACAAGCACCAATGTGGGAGGGATTTATGGTTTGGAAGGCAAAGTGAATTTTGATGCCGCCAAACGCACAGGCAGCATTGATGTGAAAATGCCTTTGGTGAATTTACAAACTGGTTCAGAGTATTTTACTAACCATTTGAAATCAGCCGACTTATTCAATGTGGAAAAATTCCCTGAAATGCGTTTCCAATCCACACAATTTGTGTTTTCAGGCAACACATTAAAATCTGTAAAAGGCAATTTGACTTTGTTGGGTAAAACTCATCCTGTTACGTTAACCGCAACCAAATTCAATTGTTATCAAAGCCCTATGCTGAAAACCCAAGTATGTGGCGGCGATTTCACCACCACCATTGACCGCACAAAATGGGGCATGGATTATTTAGTCAATGCTGGCATGACCAAAAAAGTACAATTAAACATTCAAATTGAAGCTGGAAAAGAATAAAAAAATCATTGTATCGCTGATTTTTAAATAGCGAGGCGACCACGCCATGTTATCGCCATTTTAATCAACTGGAAAAATGGCAAAATCAGCCATTCTCCACTACAATACAGGCAGCCTGAAAACACTTTTCAGGCTGCCTGAAACTTTTCATTGTTTGAACGAGAATACATCATGCCCCACATCACACGTCGCAAAACCCATCAAGTGCAAATTGACCACATTACTGTGGGTTCAGATTTCCCCGTAGTCGTGCAATCCATGACCAATACCGACACCGCCGATGCGATTGCCACCGCTAATCAAGTCAAAGAATTATCAGATGCAGGTTCCGAATTGGTGCGAATTACCGTTAATTCACCTGAAGCCGCCAGTAAAGTCGCTGAAATTCGTCAACGCTTGGACGATATGGGTTGCGCCACACCACTTGTGGGCGATTTCCATTTCAACGGCGAACGCTTATTAGCAGAGTTTCCCGATTGTGCCAAAGCCTTATCCAAATACCGCATCAACCCTGGTAATGTCGGTAAAGGCGCAAAAGGCGATGAAAAATTCGCCTACATGATTCGTATCGCCACCGAACACAACAAAGCTGTCCGAATTGGTGTGAATTGGGGGTCGCTGGATCAAAGTTTAGCCAAAAAAATGATGGACGAAAATTTAGCGTCCGCCACACCCAAATCACCCGAAGAAGTGATGAAAGAAGCATTAATCGTCTCCGCGCTGCAATCAGCACAAAAAGCAGTGGAATTAGGGCTGCCTGAAAACAAAATTATTTTGTCATGCAAAGTATCTAATGTGCAGGATTTAATTCAGGTTTACCGAGATTTGGGTTCACGTTGCGAATATCCACTTCATTTGGGTTTGACTGAAGCAGGTATGGGCAGCAAAGGGATTGTCGCCTCCACTGCCGCGCTGTCGGTGTTGCTGCAAGAAGGCATTGGCGACACAATTCGCATTTCCTTAACGCCCGAACCCAATTCATCGCGTACACAAGAAGTGATTGTTGGACAAGAGATTTTACAGACCATGGGTTTGCGTTCATTCACACCAATGGTTACGGCTTGCCCTGGCTGCGGACGCACCACCAGCACCGTTTTTCAAGAATTGGCGCGTGATATTCAGCAATATTTGCGCGAACAAATGACGGTTTGGCGTTGGCAATATCCAGGCGTGGAGAGTTTGAACGTGGCGGTAATGGGTTGCGTGGTCAATGGGCCAGGCGAGAGCAAATTAGCAGACATCGGTATTTCGTTGCCTGGTACTGGCGAAACGCCTGTTGCGCCTGTGTATGTGGACGGCGAACGCAAAATTACACTCAAAGGCGACAACATGGCGCAAGAATTTTTGGCAATTGTACAAGAATACGTTAAAGAAAATTACGGTGAAACTGGAAAAAAACGCAGTAAAAACAAAATAATCCCTATTCAATCGCAATAATCTTATCATTTTCAGGCAGCCTGAAAAAACACACGTCCAGCAAATCAGTCAAACACATTCATTTTTCAGGCTGCCTAAAAATTTGTTGTCAAAAGTAGTCATCATTTTTAACGAAAAATCAAATTATTACGTAAATTTATCTAAATTATATTAATTTAACATTTGCCATAATACAGATTAAAGGCTAAATTACTCCAAAAAATATTTTACTGATTCTCAAAACTTGGAGTCTTTATGTTGCCCCCCTCTTCTCTGGAACAATCAATCCAAACCGTTAAAAAGAAAAAATTTTACCAAGTTCTTTATTTTCAAGTCATTGTAGCGATTGTGGTTGGCATTTTGCTGGGACATTTTTTTCCAAACACTGGCGAAGCAATGAAACCACTTGGCGATGCGTTCATTAAAATTGTGAAAATGATTATTGCCCCTGTGATTTTTCTCACGGTGGTAACGGGCATTGCAGGCATGAGCGACATGAAAAAAGTGGGGCGTGTGGCTGGTAAAGCTTTCATTTATTTCATTACTTTTTCTACACTGGCATTAATTGTGGGCATGATTGTTGCCAATGTGGTGCAGCCAGGGGCTGGCATGAACATTGACCCTGCCACGCTTAACCCGAAAAAAGTCAGCGATTATGTCATCAAAGCCAAAGAATCTTCTGTTGTTGGTTTTTTGATGAATATCATTCCTGAAACAGTGGTTAGTCCATTGAATAATGGGAATATTTTGCAAGTTTTGTTTGTGTCTATTTTATTTGGTATATCGTTAGCGATGGTGGGCGAAAAAGCACGGACGATAACCGATTTTTTACAAGATTTGTCTGCGCCTGTATTTAAAATGGTATCAATCTTAATGAATTTGGCTCCGATTGGTGCATTTGGCGCAATGTCATTCACAATTGGCAAATATGGCATTCAATCAGTTAGCAAATTATTTTTACTGGTGGGTACATTCTATTTAACATCTGTTTTATTTGTGCTGATTGTGTTGGGTGCGGTGGCACGATACAACGGTTTTTCCATCATCAAATTAGTCAAATACATCAAAGATGAATTGTGGCTCGTACTGGGAACGTCATCATCAGAAGCGGCGTTGCCAACTTTGATGCAAAAAATGGAACGCGCTGGTTGTGAAAAATCAGTGGTGGGCTTGGTAATTCCGACTGGTTACTCATTTAATTTAGACGGTACAAATATTTATATGACCATGGCAGCGTTATTTATTGCGCAAGCAGTGGGTATTCAGCTTGAATTGCATCAACAAATTTCGTTGTTGTTGGTGGCGATGTTGAGTTCAAAAGGTGCGGCTGGAGTAACAGGTGCTGGTTTCATCACGTTGGCTGCAACTTTATCGGTTGTGCCAAGCGTGCCAGTAGAAGGCATGGCATTGATTTTGGGAGTTGACCGTTTTATGTCGGAGTGTCGTGCGCTGACAAATTTGGTGGGCAACGCGTGTGCAACTGTGGTGGTGGCACGTTGGGAAAATGCGTTGGATAAAGAACAATTAACCGCTAGTTTGAATCAAACCCATTCACAAAAATCTATTGGCTAGTCAGTTGATTTTCAGGCAGCCTGAATGATGTTCAGGCTGCCTGATTATTGATTTTACAAAAATTATTGTTGATGACGTGGTGATACACTTTCTAATTTTTCGCGCATTTTGGTTAAATCAATGCCCGCCAAATCAGCTGCACGAATCAAACTATTCACTTCCACACCGCGTTTGGATTGATTCAACGCCCACAACATCGCCGAACGCGTTCCCGTGCGACAATACGCCAAAATCGGCGATTCAGATTTGGCTACAGTTACTTCAAATTCTTGCAACAATTCATCGGTGATGGTATCCATTGTGGCGGGTAAATAAATTACATTTTCCACGCCATTGGCTTGAAGCCATGCTTTGACGGTTTCAAAATCGGGTTGATTGGGTTCTTCGCCATCTGGGCGATTGCAAATCACGGTCTTGATGTTATATTGCGCCACTTGTTTGGCGGTGCGCTCGTTCAGTTGGCGAGAGACGTAGAGATAGTCGGCGATTTTTTCAATACTCATCATATTGTCCTTAATAAATAATTCATCAATTAAAAGTCCAGTAGGAATTAAATATTTTAACGATTTTTCTCACGAAACAAAACGCCAAATATGAAAAAAAATGTTATTCCCACTAAAATACATTGTTCAGGCTGCCTGAAAATTAAGGATTTTGCCAACAAACATTGGTGACACAAGAATGGGTAAAGTGAATCAATGTGGTGTACACGCAAATTTTGGGCGCATTTGGTTTTGCAGCACACTTCCCAACCACAAAATGAGAACTCGTATTCATAGCCAAAAATAGGCAAAAAGATATCGCGCTTGGCTATGAATACAGATTCTTAGCATTAATATTTCTATCATTTGCATTTTGAGCGCAATATTTTGTCTTGACTTTATCAATTTATGCAATTTTCACGCAAATAACGGGTTTTTCGTTACTCGGAGGCAATCCCATCCACTTTGTCCATACCGATGGCGCAAGAACTGGCACATTTTTGGTATTTTTGTGGCGAAAAAGACACATAAATTTAATTAAGTGAAATAAACACCTATTTACACCTATGTTTGCGCTTTAGTTTATTTACGCTAAACCGCCATTTTGCTATGATTGCGACTTTTCAGGCAGTCTGAATGTGTGTGGCAATACGAAGGAGATTTTATGCGTTTTAAACAGCTTTTAATTGTTGGTATGGTAATGACGGCGTTAGCAGCCTGTGGTGGTGCGGAACAACGTCAGCAAAACTATGCGCCAACCACAGAAATCGTTACAAAAGCTGAAGATGCTGCTCCTGCTGCTGTGTCAGATATTGAGTCTACGCCCATGATTTCAGCGTCTTCGCCATTAGTGGCGACTAAGCCCAATCCCATGCCACCGTTACAAGCGAGCAATGTCATCACCGAAACCGTAAGCGGACGGCAAATGGTGGTGTCTGCCGATTTGAATTTTGAAACCGATAGTGTCCGCAAAACCGTGTCGGGTATAGAAGAACTGGCGAAAAAATACACAGGTTTTGTCGTGTTCTCTCAAATTGACACCTACACCAATGGCACACAAACCTATCCCAAAGCCGATGGCAATATTCTCTACATCACGCGTTACACACACGAAGGCAACATGACTTTGCGTGTGCCACGCGAACGCAGCAGCGAATTCATACGAGAATTACAGCAACACATTGTTTTTTTGGATAAAGAAGTATTCAAATCAGAGGACGTGGGTCTCACTTTGCGTAAACAAGCATTAGAAGCACAACGCCAACAAGAACTTGCGCAACGCCTAGATGCCATCAACCGCCAAACACATCCAGCAACACAGCAAACCGAAGACGCCATCCGTGCCGAATTTGAAGCCAAAGCGCGTGAAAATGAAGCCGCCCTGCAAGAAGAATATTGGCGTGACAAAATTCAGTTTGCCACAATTACGTTACGTTTCAGGCAGCCTGAAGCCGTGATGCAGCAATTAATGCCCAATCCCGATGCCATTGCCAAACAGCATAGCCCACAATTTGGCACAGTGTTAGGCAATATGCTCAAACAAGGCTGGAATGGTTTTTTAACTGTATTGTTGTATTTATTGAAATTTTGGCCAATCACGGTGGTTTTACCGTTGATTTATATGGGTTTCCGAGTGATGCGCAAAATGCGTTCACGCCGTTTATCGCGTAAATTAACCCAAGCCATGCAAACCAATACACGTCATCAACATGAGTATTACACCGTTGAAGAAATTGATGATTTTGATTAAATAAATTTCTTTAGATCAATTCAGTTTCACAAAATATAGATACAATTTATTCATCAAATAATTTTCAGGCAGCCTTTCTAAAATAACTAAAAAGGCTGCCTGAAAAATAAAATTTACTCTTTCTTAAGCGGTTTCACGATACACGCGGTCAGCTTGTTCAAAACGTTGCACCACATCCGTGCTCGGCGTTTTGCTCAACAATGACACCACCACCACCGCCAAAGTCGCCACAATAAATCCAGGAACAATCTCATACATCGTTGGCAAATTCGCCGCTTTCAATGCAGGGTTCACCCATTCTGCCCAAGCCACAACCACCACGGCTCCCGAAATCATCCCAGCCAATGCACCCGTTGCCGTCATGCGTTTCCACAACAACGACAAAATCACCACAGGACCAAATGCCCCACCAAAACCAGCCCACGCGTATGATACCAATCCCAACACTTTACTCTCAGGATTTGCCGCAATCAAAATCGCAATCACCGCAATCGCCAATACCATAATGCGTCCAACCCACACCAATTCTTTTTGTGCCGCTTGTGGACGCAAAAAACCTTTATAAAAATCTTCGGTAATCGCACTGGAACAAACCAATAATTGACACGACAACGTAGACATCACCGCCGCCAAAATCGCCGATAAAATCACACCCGCAATCCAAGGATTAAACAACAAAGTGGACAAAGCAATAAAAATACGCTCGTGATTACCACCCATTACCGATACTTTGTCAGGGTGCGCGCCAAAATAAGCAATGCCAAAATAACCCACCGCCACTGCGCCACCTAAACACACAACCATCCAAGTCATACCAATACGCCGTGCTTTTTTCAACGATGCCACATTATCCGCCGCCATAAAACGCGCCAAAATATGCGGTTGCCCAAAATAACCCAAACCCCATGCCGCAGTAGAAATAATGCCCAGCAAAGTCGTACCAGTCAATAAACTACCGTATTCTTTGCCATTAGCGGTCGCGGCTGCCTGAATTGCCATACTCATTTGGTCTGCACCACCCACTGCAATCAACACCATCACAGGCGTTAAAATCAAAGCAAAAATCATCAAAGTCGCCTGAACCGTGTCCGTCCAACTCACCGCCAAAAATCCGCCAATGAATGTGTACACAATGGTCGCACCAGCACCCAGCCACATGGCTGTGGTATAGCTCATGCCTTCAAACAAACTTTGAAACAATCGTGCCCCCGCCACAATCCCAGATGCACAATAAATCGTAAAGAAAAACAAAATGATAATAGCAGAAATCACTTTCATGGCTCTACCCTGACCACCAAAACGATGGTAAAAATAATCGGGTAAAGTCAAAGCGTTGTTACTGAATTCGGTGTGAACGCGCAATCTACCGGCCACCAACAGCCAGTTAAAATACGCACCCACCGTCAAACCAATCGCAATCCATGCCTCCGACATACCCGACAAATACACCGCACCTGGCAAACCCATCAACAACCAGCCCGACATATCCGAAGCCCCTGCCGACATTGCCGTAACAAACGCCCCCAAACTGCGTCCGCCAAGAATGTAATCATCAAAATTGCGTGTGGAAAAATACGCTGCTAAACCAATCAATAAAACGGCAACCAAATAGATGCCAAAAGTAATGTACATGGGATTCATATCAAAATCCTTTTGCAGATAATATGTTAGACTTATGAACATTCAATAAAATCATTGAACGATTCATTGTAACCAATTTATTAACAAAAGTTAAGATGTGTTTAGATAATTTCAGCAGTGCCACCCAAAAATTAAGGCAGCCTGAAAAAACACGCGTTTAACAAAATCATGATTTTGCCAATACGCGTGGGGCGAAGAAGAGTGGGTGTGGCGGCGATACGCCACGCTCCCAACATAATGATGATGCAAATTATTTTGCTGGCACAATTTTCGCTTTTTTGCCTAAATTATCAATGGCAAGGCTCAATTGTTCATCTTCCATTTGCTGCACAATACTTGCTTTCATTTCGTTAAAAGTCGGCACATTGATGGCGCGTTTATCGTTGACATACAACACCAAACTTACATTGCCATCTTTCACTGGCGTTTTGGTAAACTGACCTTTGCTCAAGCCATTAACCGCTTGATAAACCAAATTATTACCATCTTTCAAATCAGGCAACGCCACATATTCAGGCACAATACCACCCGATGTTTGTGATGATTTGCTCATGCTGTATTTTTTAGCAACATCAGAAAATTTTTTCTTTTTAGTCAAATCATTAATAGCAGCTTCCGCGTCGGCTGGTTTATTGGTAACGATTTCGCCTAACTGAATTTCACTGCTGCCTGCGTAACGCGATTTGATTTGATTGTATTGTTGTTGTGCGGCAGCTTCGCTGATGGGTTGCTGCTTGGCTAAATTCGCGGCGTAAGCAAGCATCAACAAACGGTTTTGGTAATCTGCCCAATTTTGTTTGAAATCGGCTTGTTTATCCAAACCTTGTGCTTTGGCTTGTTTGAGTGCTTCGGCTTCGGCTGCTTGGTAATCGCTGCTTTTATCCAGTTTCAGGCGTTTGGCTTCTTGCACAACCAATTGTTCGGTAATCAATTCATTCGTAATAAATTGGCGCAATTGGGGTCCATCGCTGATTTGCCCTTGTGTATTTTTTTGGACATTTTCGGCGCGGCGTTCCACATCGCTGCTGTCAATTTTCACACCATTTACGGTAACAACAGTCGCTGCAAACAGGCTGCCTGAAAGCGCAAACAATACTGCCACAGTCGTTAATTTAAATGTTTTTTTCATGATAATTCCTTTGAATAATAAAAGAAAAATGATTTTTCAGGCTGCCTAATTAATGTAAATAAGCTAAGGCAGCCTGACAAATTAAGCAAAATATTCGTCTGGTGTTTTAGCGACAATACTCAAGGCGTGAATTTTTTTATCAGCAAACAAATCCGCCAACAAATCTTGTACCACGCGCTGACGTTGCAAACGCGATACGCCGACAAATTGTTCGCTTACCAATAAAATGGCGTAATGTCCGCCACCTTTATTGCCAGCGTGCCCTGCGTGCAAATGACTGTCATCACGAAAATCATAGACTTGTAAATCAAGCGGTTGCAAACGCTGTGCCATTAAATCACGCATCAAGCAACACCTTGTGGGAACACTTTTTTAAATGGACGAATCAACACTTCTTCGTACACACCAGCATCAACATAAGGGTCTGCACCAGCCCATGCTTCAGCAGCATCCAAACTGTCAAAATCTGCCACCACCAAACTGCCTGACATCGTGGTTTCGTCTTCGGGAAAAGGCGTAGGACCTGCAATCAGCAAACGCCCTTCGTCTTGCAACGCCTGCAAACGCGCCAAATGCGCTGGACGAGCCGCCGCACGCGCTTCTTTTACACCATCGGCATCAGTCGCTAAAATCATGTAATACATATTTATTCTCCAGTTGGTTTGGGTAAAAATCGAGCAATATAAAACGCTTGCCCAATAGAAAAAATCAGACTTAGGGGAATGTAGCCATACATTTTGTATTTCGCCCACACGTCTACTTGTTCTGCTGTAAATGGATAGGCAATGGCTAAATTAATTAAGCCCATCAAAATAAAGAAAATCATCCACGCATAAGACAATTTTGTCCACACATTTTCGGGCAATTTGAGTTCATTGCCCATCAATAATTTAACGCCATTTTTTCCCATCATCTGCCCCACGCCTACCGCCAAAGCAGTCAACCAACACACCACCGTGGTTTTGAGCATCACATAAACAGGATTGTCTAACCAAATGGTCAGCCCACCAAACACCACCACAATAATCAAACTGACCCATTGAAAAAAACTTAGTTTTTTAAATTTAATCCAAGTATAGGCAGCCTGAAAAATCCCCACCACAGTCGCCCCAATGGTCGCCCAAATGATGTTGTGTGTGGTCGTGTAAATCACGAAAAATAAAATAATCGCCAAAAAATCGCTAAGAGCTTTCATAAAAATATCAATTCATTCATCAAATATTTTTGATTTAAATTAAAAAATAACGCCATCATCATTCAGCAAACAGCTTTTGAACGTCGGCTTGCTCTTCCAATAATTCGTTTAAAGTCAATACAATGCGCTGCTGACTGAATTCATCAGATAAATCCAAACCTTGCACAATTTCGTATTCGCCATTCTCACAAATTACAGGAAAACCAAACACCACACCTTCAGGAATCCCATATGAGCCATCAGACGGTACGCCCATTGTTACCCATTTGCCACTCGTGCCAAGCAACCAATCACGCAAATGATAAATCGTGGCATTTGCCGCGCTCGCTGCCGATGACGCGCCACGCGCTGCAATAATCGCTGCACCACGTTTTGCGACATTTGGCATGAATACTTCGGTATTCCAATTGGGTTCGGTAATCATGTTTTGTACCGATTCGCCGTTGCTGGTAGCGTAACGGTAATCTGCGTACATGGTCGGACTATGGTTGCCCCACACGCACATTTTTTCAATAGACGTAACCGAACGTTGAATTTTGTCCGCCACCTGACTTACCGCACGATGATGGTCTAAACGCAACAAAGCCGTAAAATTTTTCGCTGGTAAATCAGGCGCAGATTTCATCACAATATAAGCGTTGGTATTAGCGGGGTTGCCCACCACCACCACTTTGACATCACGGCTTGCCACTTTGTTCAATGCTGCGCCTTGTGTTTTGAAAATAGCGGCGTTGGCTTCCAGTAAATCGGCGCGTTCCATGCCTTGAGTACGCGGACGCGCCCCAATTAACAACGCAATATCCGCATCTTTAAACGCTACTTCAGGGTCATCAGTGGCGAAAACATCTTCTAAAAGCGGAAACGCACAATCTTGCATTTCCATGATAACGCCTTTTAGGACTTGTTGTGCTTGTGGCAAATCCAATAATTGCAAAATCATGGGCTGGTCGCGCCCCAGCATAATGCCGCCAGCAATCCGAAACAAAGTCGCATACGCAATTTGTCCTGATGCACCTGTTACCGCGATTCGAATGGTTTTTTTCATTTTCATAATTGACTCAATCCATTTTATTTTTAAAAAAATCGCATCATTATAACAAATTCACAGAATCATCTTTCAGGCAGCCTGAAAAATTGTTACTTATTTTGAAGCAAAATTTGAAGCGAAACATGGCGTATCGCCGCCATACCCACTCTTGCTCGCCCCACGTTGGGGGCAAGATGCTGATTTTCAGGCAGCCTGAAAACTCACGCAAAATGTCCCGCGCCCAAAATCACCGCCCTACTCGCACCTGTTGCCAACGGCGGATTACTCGGTACTTGCTCACACCAACACGCCGCCAACCAACCAAACGCCGCCGCTTCCACCCATTGTGGATTCAAATTCAAATCTGCGGTGCTGTGTAAACTTATGTTTTTTTGTAATAAATATTCTTTCAAACTGCCAATTAATGTCGCGTTTTCAATACCACCACCACACACAAATACTTGTTTGGCAGACAAGGCAGCCTGAAAAATCGCATCGGCAATGGTTTTCGCGGAAAATTCCGCTAATGTTCGTAACACATCATGTGGATTTTCATTACCCGTCAAATAATTAACTAACCAATTCAATGAAAATAATTCGCGCCCCGTACTCTTCGGATGCGGTAACGCAAAATAAGGATGAGCGCAAAGCCGATTCAATAAATCGGGCAATACGCGCCCTTGTTTCGCCAATTCACCATTTTTATCATAAGGTTGTCCCCAATTTTTTTGCGTCCACGCGTCCATCAACATATTACCAGCACCTGTGTCAAATCCAAATGCGAACCCTGTCGGCGGCAACACACTAATATTTGCAATCCCCCCAATATTCAACACCACGCGCATCTCATCGGCATCAGCAAACAACGCTTGATGAAACGCTGGTACAAGTGGCGCACCCTGACCGCCAACCGCCAAATCACGGCTACGAAAATCACCCACAGTAAAAATACCCGTCTTTTCAGCGAGTAACGGTAAATGGCACAGTTGTACACTGTAACCGCATTCAGGTGCAT
The DNA here is from genome assembly GCF_002951835.1 of Simonsiella muelleri ATCC 29453. GTDB lineage: Bacteria > Pseudomonadota > Gammaproteobacteria > Burkholderiales > Neisseriaceae > Simonsiella > Simonsiella muelleri. The sequence continues at coordinate 2,090,363 of NZ_CP019448.1, forward strand.
GACGCACCGTTTGACCATGACAACCAATCGCACGAATCTGATGTGCAAACAAGTTTTCTTTTTTTAACAATTGATTAACTAATTGAGCGTACAGTTCTGCCAACTCAATTGCCAGTATTTGGCTGCGGTGCAATTCATTTTCGCCTACATTTTGTAAATCCAGTAATTGCGCTTTCAGGCTACCTGCAAAAGGCAAAAAATAATGCGCTTCTGCCGACAGCCAATTGACACCATTCATGCGAATCAAAACCGCATCTGCACCGTCCATACTTGTGCCAGACATGATGCCGATGTATAAATGTTCCATATTTCAAATCTCCATATTTTTCAGGCAGCCTGAAAGAGAAAAATCTTTTCAGGCTGCCTGAATTGAAAACACCATAGAACCTGCACTTACAAGATTAAACGCAGTAGTATTTTTTAAACGACTACATCATTATTTCAATTTCAAATGTGGCAATGCCAAATAATCTTCCGATTGCATTTCCACCAAACGACTGACCGTGCGGACAAATTCATGTGCAAAATCGCCTTCGGTGTACAATTCTTCCATTGGCACTTGGGAAGTCAAGCACAATTTCACGCGATAATCGTAAAACACGTCCACCAACAACGTCAGGCGACGCGCTTCGTTTTTCTCGTTAGGCGACATTTTCTCGACACCCGAAATCAGCACATGAGTATAACGTTCCGCCAACCACAAATAATCCGCTTGCGAACGCGTGCCAAAACACAGCGTGCGAAAATCAAACCAAATCACACGATTGGTTCGTGCTTTACAAGTTAATTCGCGTTCATGAATAATGATTTTTTCAGGCTGCCTTGTGTCGCCGCCAGCTAATTTATTGAATAAATCCGATAATTTGGCTTCATTTTCGGCATTATTGGGAATGTAAAAAACTTCGGCAGGCGTGAGTGTACGCATACGATAATCTTCGCCACCGTCCACATTTAACACGGTTAATTTCTTTTCAATCAAAGCGATAGTAGGCAAAAAACTGCTGCGATTTTGTCCTTGTGGATACAATTCTGATGGCGCGTAATTGGAAGTCGCCACCAACACCACGCCTTCAGCAAACAAATTTTCCAGCAAACGCCCCAAAATCATCGCATCAGCAATATCACTCACGTGAAATTCGTCAAAACACAACACGCGTGTTTCTTTGGCAATATCGTGTGCGACCGCTTTAAGCGGGTCTTGTTCGCTGCGTTTGTCGCGCATACGTTTATGGATTTCCGCCATAAATGCGTGAAAATGCACGCGGCGTTTACGGCGATACGGCAAACAACCAAAAAACGCATCCATCAAAAAACTTTTGCCACGCCCCACGCCACCATAAAAATACAAACCCGTTGGCACTTCGGGCGAACACAAACTCCGTCCCAAAAAGCGGTTACGTTTTCGTTTAAACATCATCAACTCTGTCCACAAACGATCCAAATATTCAATGGCTTTGGCTTGAGCTGAATCTTTGATAAAAGCAGGTTGCTGTGCAGCGGCTTGGTACCATGTGAATGGGCTGTGGTTGGCAAATGGTGGCGGGGTAAAGTGGTTCTCGCTCATGATTTGTTCTCATTTAAATAAAGAGGTTTGATTGTTCAGGCAGCCTGAAAAGCTGATGACCACATTTCAGGCTGCCTAAAAATAAATTTAAAATTATTTATCAAGATATTGACCATATGCCATAATGCGGTCAAATCGGCGCGTCAATAATTCGTCAATGGACATATCTTGCGCGGCACGCAATTCGTCTTCAATAACCAATTTCACGCGCTTCATCAATTCGGGATAATCGCGATGTGCGCCACCAATTGGCTCTTCAATGATTTTGTCAATTAAATTGAGTTTCAGCAAACGATCAGCCGTAATCCCCAACGCCGCTGCCGCATCAGCGGCTTTTTCAGCAGTTTTCCACAAAATAGACGCACAACCTTCGGGCGAAATCACCGAGTAAGTCGCATACTGCAACATATTCACATAATCGCCCACCGCAACCGCCAATGCACCACCCGATCCCCCCTCGCCAATTACCGTACAAATCACAGGCACACGCAATTTAGTCAATTCATACAAATTCTTACCAATGGCTTCGGACTGGTTACGCTCTTCCGCGCCCACCCCAGGATACGCCCCTGGTGTATCCACAAACGTCAATACAGGCAGCCTGAATTTTTCTGCCATGTGCATCAAACGCAAGGCTTTACGATAACCTTCGGGACGTGGCATACCAAAATTACGCTTGATTTTGGCTTTGGTGTCGCGCCCTTTTTGATGCCCGATGGTCACCACGCTTTGTCCATTAAATCGCGCCAAACCACCCACAATCGCCTCATCATCAGCAAAATGACGGTCGCCATGCAATTCCTGAAAATCGGTACACAGCGCACTAATGTAATCCAACGTGTAAGGGCGTTGTGGGTGGCGCGACACTTGGGAAATTTGCGCGGGGGTTAATTTACTGTAAATGGATTTGGTCAAATCATCGCTTTTTTTCTGTAACTGCGCGATTTCTTTGGAAATATCCACTGCTGAATCGTCTTGAACAAAACGCAATTCATCAATTTTTTTGGTTAATTCGGCAACAGGTTGTTCAAAATCTAGGAAGATGGGTTTCATCTTAAATGGCCTTTACTAAAAAAATTTGGCAGATAATACGCGATTTTATTGTCTTTTGAAACTGGTTTGCGTATTTTCAGGCAGCCTAAAAGTGTAAAGACTCTATTTTAGATGCGCCCCGCTGGTTGTACACATTGTTGTAGCCAAATTTCGCGTTGTCGGTTGTCTAATAATTGGAAAATATCGTGATAAAAATTCAACTCGGCAACTGTTTGGCGCACATCATTGGCGTAACGTTGTTTGGCGATTTCATCGGCTTGCTGGTTATCAAACGCTGATTTACTGAAAAAATGACGTAACGACAATTGCCTATCCGTAACATTTTGATTCATTAGATTTTCATTCATTTGACGCTGTCTGGTTTTGTATTGTTGGCGACGCAAACGAATTTGATTACGCTGTTGACTGGTCAATTCCAGCACACGCAAATCACACGTTATCTGCACATCTCCAGCCCACGCGTTTTCAGGCTGCAACAACATCACAAAATCAGTGAGCAATAATGAGATTAACAATAATTTCGTTTTTTTCATCAAAAATTCCTGTTCTTGACATTGAATATTGTCAATATTTGGATTAGCATTCTAAGACAAATTATTTGATAACACAAAGGCATAAATCATGACTCATTTTCGTATTGCGCCCAGTTTATTATCAGCAGACTTTGCGCGTTTGGGCGAAGAAGTAAAAGCGGTGGTGGCAGCTGGCGCAGATTTGATTCATTTTGATGTGATGGACAATCATTATGTCCCGAATTTGACTTTTGGCGCGATGGTTTGTCAGGCGTTAAAACCATATTGCGGTGATATTCTGATGGACGTGCATTTGATGGTTGAACCAGTTGATGATTTAATTCAATCATTTAACCAAGCTGGTGCGGACATCATCACATTTCACCCCGAAGCCAGTCGCCACGTTGACCGCAGCTTATCGCTTATCAAATCGGCTGGCAAACAAGCTGGGCTGGTTCTAAATCCTGCCACACCTATCTATGTGATTGAAAATGTGTTGGATAAATTGGATATGGTATTAATTATGTCTGTGAACCCAGGGTTTGGCGGACAAAGTTTCATTCCCAATACCATCAATAAAATCAAGCAATTAAAATCCATACTAGACGAATATGAATCCCAAACAGGCAAACGCATTCGCATTGAAGTAGATGGCGGTGTGAAAGTAGACAACATCGGGGAAATTGCGGCAGCTGGTGCGGACACTTTTGTGGCGGGTTCAGCGATTTTCGGACAACCTGATTACGCCCAAGTCATGGAACAAATGCGCCAAGAATTAGCAAAATTTAGCTCAATTTAACTTAACTCACAATTATTTAACCAACAAAACAAAGGCAGCCTGAAAGATGATTTTTTCAGGCTGCCTAAATGATTTACTCGGCTGAATTTTCTTCGCGTTTACGATACAACACCAGCAATTTACCGATATGTTGCACCAATTGCGCTCCTGTTGCCGCGCACAGTTCATCACAAATCGCCACGCGTTCGGCGCGATCATCGCCAAATACGCGTACTTTAATCAGTTCGTGGGCATTTAAAGCGGTATTGGTTTCCTGAATCACGGCGTCGGTCAACCCTTTTTGTCCGACCATCACCACAGGATGGAGATGGTGTGCTTGTGATTTTAGGGCAAGGCGTTGTTCTTTGCTTAAAATTTGTTCAGTCATGGTTTAATGCTTTGATGAAAATAATAAAAACGCGCTATTTTACCGAATTTTCAGGCAGCCTGAAGATTTTTTTGCCAAATCCTGCAAATTCGGGTATTCTTTTGGCTTTCCGTATCCGTAGCTCAGTTGGAAGAGTGTCAGTTTCCGAAGCTGAAGGTCGCTGGTTCGAACCCAGTCGGGTACGCCAAATTCACAAAAAACAAAGGCAACCTGAAAACGATATGATTTTTTCGGGTTGCCTCGTTTTTTAGAACCTGTATTCATAATCAACATGAAATGGATTTTCAGTTGGTGCAAATACAAGGCGTGCTAGATGGTGTAAAAAGACATCGCGCTTGGCTGTGAATAGAGGTTCTAAAGATTATTTCACACTCACATCTTGACCAAAAAATTCATGCCCCAATTTTTTCAGTGTACCATCTTTTTGCAATTCCAACATTGCTGCGCTCATTTTTGCTAAGGCTTCATCATTACCTTTATTCACAATCAAACCCGAACCCAATTTTTCATTTGCACCAGCCGTCCAAACAATTTTCAAACCAGTATTTTGATTTTTCTTCAAATAATCCAAAAACGATAGTTCATCATTCAATGTAACATCGGCGCGTTTTTGTTGCACCAACGTGATGGCTTGCGCCATACCGTCAACTGGAACGATTTCAGCTTGTGCTTTAACTGCCATTTCGCCATAGTTGCTGCTTAATGTTTGTGCGGCTTTGATGCCTTTGATATCGGCTAAATTTTTGATACGCGTTTCGTCTGTTCGCGCCAACATTGCCGCACCACTCCAACTATAAGGTTCTGATTTATCAAAAGTTTTTTGACGTTCTGGCGAAGTTAAAGCCACCTGATTTGCCACAATATCAAATCGCCCTGCTTTCAAACCCGCCATCATAGAATCCCATTGTGTTTCTTTGAATTCCACTTTCACGCCCAATTTTTCGGCAACTGCACGCACCACTTCCACATCATAACCCGTTAATTTTCCACTGGCATCATGGTAGCTGAATGGCGCGTAAGTGCCTTCCGTACCAACAGTAATTGTGCCTTTTTGATTGATTCGGTCAATCAGGCTGCCTGAAACGTTGCTTTCCATTGCGCTGGCTGAAGTTTGGGTTGCACCATCGTGTTGTCCGCAAGCGACTAGCGCAAAAACAGTGGCAACAGTTAATGTGATTTTTTTCAACATAATCATGTTTCTCCAAATATATTAAAATTTTGAAAAATTGGATTGTAACGTGAAATATTTATTCACTAAAGATAAAAAAGTTATATTGTTAATATAGAAATTGAAGACTTCAGGCAGCCTGAAGAATGCTTAGAACCTGTATTTACAGCCAAACACGATGTCTTTTTGCCCCATTTGGCACACCTGCTGGGACAAAAATTCATTTTACGTTGGCTATGAATACGGGTTCTGAATTTATTTATTGGACGGCTCATTCTCATTATTAGGTTCAGGTGATGATTCGGTGGTTTGCTGTTCAATCACATTATCATCGGCAGATAGTGGACGATGCAAACCTTGCGTCAAACCATTAATATCAGCACCGTTCAGCCCGATTTCTTTGAGCAAACTGTCCACTAACGGTGCTTGACTACGATAGCGTAACGCACTATTAACCATTTGATCGGATAAACTCACTTCGCCATGATTCAGGCTGCCTGAAACATTGCCCACAGCACCTAACCCATTAACTTGTAAGATTTTAATATCATCAATATTCTCCATTGGTTTCACTGACTCACGGATAATATCGGGCAGATGTTTGAGTGTATTGAGTCGAACTTGCATTTCAATTTGCTCATCAGACAAAATATTAGATGCTTTATTAATGGCTTCCGTGCCTTGCGCATCAACGCGATATTGTTCTTCTTGCGCTTTAACGAGCATCATTTTGGCATCTGATTCAGCTTGCGCGACAATACGTTTGGCTTCAGCGCGATCCAGTGCAGCTTGACGTTCGGCAGCAGCAGACACTTTTACCGCGATTGCTTCTTTTTGTGCGGCTTCTTGTGCGGCAATAAGTTCTACGGCTTTACTGCGTTCAGCGCGTTCCATTTCACGGACTTTTTGGACGGTTTCCTCTTCCAGCACGGCGGCGGCACGAGCTTTATCGGCTTGAGCTTTGGCGGCACTTTCCATACGTGATTTTTCTGCGATGGCGATGGCGCGTTCTTGTTCAGCCAATTCAACGGATTGAATGGTACGAATGCTTTCGCTTTTGATTTCGCGTTCTGCCACAATGCGTTTCAAATCCAATTCCAATTCGGCAGCGATTTTGGCTTCTTTTGTTTCGCGTTGTTTTTCAATTTGGTAGGCGGCAATCAACGTTTCTTGCTCCACGCGGCGAATGGCGATTTCGCGTTCTTGTTCCAATTTGGCGTATTCTGCTTCGCGCTGCATTTGTAGTCGTTGGCGTTCGGCTTCTAGATTTTTGGCTTTGATTGCCAAGTCCATATTTTGTTCGATATCATTGCGTTCTTTGCGTCTGGCTTCGGTGATTTCAGCCAAACGTACCAAACCTTCCGCGTCAAATGCGTTTTCCTGATCAAAATAATCCACAGATGTTTGGTCTAATCCAGTCAGCGATACAGCTTCCAATTCCAAGCCGTTTTTTGCCAAATCTTCCACTACCGACATTTGTACTTTTTCAATAAAATCTGTGCGTTTTTCATGCAATTCTTTCATTGCCATTTCTGCCGCCACGGAACGTAACGCGTCCACGAATTTACCTTTTATTAAACCTAATAATTCTTGTGAATTCATGGTTTTATAACCCAAAGTTCGCGCAGCAATTGCGACGCTATCTTCGTCATTTTTAACACGCACATAAAATTCCGCCATCACATCTACGCGCATTCTATCGCGTGTAATGAGCGCATCTTCTTTTTCATGAACCACTTCTAAGCGTAATGTATTCATATTAACATCTGTTTTGGCTTGCAGACGCGGCAAAACAAACGCACCACCATTCATGACAACGTATTCACCAAATAAACCCGTTCGCACAAATGCTTTTTCTTTGGTTGCAAGTTCATAAAAATGCACTACAAATTGATAAAGAGTCCAACTAGAAAAACCCAACGCCACCACGATTCCAACAAGAGGAAACCAATCCATTAAACCGTCCATAAATTATTCCATTTTAATATTAATAATACTTTCAGGCTGCCTGAAAACGTGCCAAATGCGCTGCCAATTCAGGTAAATCTTGTACCGTCAAACCCGTACGGCTGTCGCAAAAAAACACGCGGTCGCTGTATTCATCAAAATACGTTCGCATATCGTCCAGCGCAATCCACGCTTCATTTTCGCGCCCAAAATCACGCAACCACAGCAAAATTTCACGTTCACGCAAACCTTTCAGGCTGCCTGAAATCGGTAAAACAGGTGTTGCGCCAATAATTTTATGACGAAAATCAACCGAAAATTGCGCCGCCAATTCGCATACAGAACGATGAATTCGCCATGTTGAATCAATCACAAATCGGCAATTTACATATTCAGGCTGCCTGAAAAACGTCTCCAACACAGGAATTTGCGTCCACAAACTGTCCGAAGATTGTGCGGTGGTTGGGTGCAGCACGCCATCAAAATCCAAAAAAATCAACATGATTATAACCAATTCAAATTTTTATTGAAATTATACCAATTCATGATTTTTTTGGTGTTAAATTTTCAAAGACTGCGCGTCAAGTGATATTATCAAATAGACAATTTGTCTAAAATTTTCCCATTTATTTTATTTTTACCTATTTATTTGAAAACATCTTGCCAATTTGTCTAAATTCTATATAATTTGGCGGATTATTTTATTTATATTTTCAAATTAGACAAATTATCATGCAATTAGACATAGACCGCTTAATCGCCTATTTCGGTGGCGTAAACGCACTCGCAGACGCCCTCAAACAATACGACCCCAACCATGCAGCCAGCACCGCCGCCATCTATAAATGGCGCACACGCGGCTCCATGCCACTCACACAATTACAAAAATTAGGCGAATTAGCAAAATATCAAGGTAAATCACTGGATTTAAATGCTTTTATCAAACAACAATCCGAATCGGAAAGACCCACTATGAACACAAGTAACCGCGTCATCATTTTTGACACCACTCTACGCGATGGCGAACAATCGCCCGGTGCCGCCATGACCAAAGAAGAAAAAATTCGCGTGGCACGACAATTGGAAAAATTGGGCGTGGATGTAATTGAAGCTGGCTTTGCCGCTGCCAGTGAAGGCGATTGGGCCGCTGTGAATGAAATTGCAAAAACCATCAAAAATTCAACAGTTTGTTCATTATGCCGTGCAGTAGAACGCGATATTCGCCGTGCGGGTGAGGCACTTGCTCCCGCTGAAAAACGCCGTATTCACACCTTCATCGCCACCAGCCCAATTCATATGCAGCACAAATTGAAAATGCAGCCTGAACAAGTGATTCAGGCTGCCGTTAAAGCCGTGCAAATCGCCAAAGAATACACCGATGACGTGGAATTTTCATGCGAAGATGCATTGCGTTCTGACATTGATTTTCTAGCAAAAATTTGCGGAAAAGTCATTGAAGCAGGCGCAACCACCATCAATATTCCCGATACAGTAGGCTACTCCATTCCCCATAAAACCGAAGCCTTTTTCCGTGAACTCATCGCCAAAACACCAAATGGCGATAAAGTCATTTGGTCTGCACATTGCCACAACGATTTGGGTTTAGCGGTCGCCAATTCGCTGGCAGCATTGCAAGGTGGTGCGCGTCAAGTTGAATGCACCATCAATGGCTTAGGTGAACGCGCAGGCAACGCCAGTTTGGAAGAAATTACCATGGCATTGAAAGTACGCCACGATGTGTTCGGTTTGGAAACAGGCATTGACACCGCGCAAATTGTGCCAGCGTCTAAATTGGTTTCCACGATTACAGGTTATCCCGTGCAACCAAATAAAGCTGTGGTTGGCGCAAATGCGTTTTCACATGAATCAGGTATTCATCAAGATGGCGTGTTGAAACATCGTGAAACTTATGAAATTATGTCTGCTGAATCAGTTGGTTGGGCTAACAATCGTTTGACTTTAGGCAAATTATCAGGACGCAATGCGTTCAAAACCAAATTGCAAGAATTGGGTATTGAACTGGACAGCGAAGAAGCTTTGAATGCTGCATTTGCGCGTTTCAAAGAATTAGCGGATAAAAAACGTGAAATTTTTGATGAGGATTTACACGCGTTGGTATCAGATGAAATGTCTAATTTGACACAAGACGATTATAAATTTGTTTCACAACATATTATTACAGAAACAGGCGAATTACCACGCGCCCACATCGTATTTAATGTCAAAGGTATAGAAAATCACGCTGAATCAACAGGTTCTGGCCCCGTAGATGCCATTTTCAAAGCCATTGAAAGTGTGGCAAAAAGTGGCTCGGAATTGCAAATTTATTCCGTGAATGCCGTTACCGAAGGCACAGAAAGTCAAGGCGAAACCACCGTGCGCCTAAAAAAAGACAACAAAGTCGTAAATGGTCAAGGTGCGGACACCGATATTTTGGTTGCTACCACCAAAGCCTATTTATCCGCATTGTCCAAATTGTCTAATCATGTGGAAAAAATTAAAGCGCAAGGTAGCAGCATTTAATAATTGTCCATTCTAAAACAGGCAGCCTGAAAACCCATTCTACGTTTTCAGGCTGCCTTTTTGGGTTTACAAAATTATTGTTATAATATAACATTTGTTTTTTCATCAGGAGAAATCAAATGAATTTTAAATCTTCTTTACTGACCATTCTATTGTGTGGCGTGGCTTTTTCCGCAAACGCACACCGCGTATGGGTTTCTGCAAATCACACGCACGGAGGCGAAATTTTAAAAGCCGAATTGGGTTACGGCGAATTCCCCGAATTTGAACCCATCGCCAAAGAACGCTTAGACATTTTTAAACCTTTACAACTTATTACTGAAAAAGGCACAGAAAATTTAATTCAAAAAGGTTTACATAATTATCAATTTGAAAGCGCAAAACCCGTCAAAGATGGCAGCTATTTGGTAGTCGGCGAATACAAACCTACGTTTTGGTCCAAAAACGCCAATGGCTGGAAACGCGAAAACATGACTCAAATGCCCAATGCAACCTATTGCGAAGAAACCAGAATGTATGGCAAATTCATCGCCAATGTAGGACACGAAAGCGCAAGTAAAGACATCATCACACGCCCCGTTGGACATCATTTGGAAATTGTGCCATTGGATAATCCAGCCAACGTACACGTAGGTGAGCGCTTTAAAGTCAAGGTGTTATTCAATGGCGAACCGTTGCCTAACGCCGTTTTGACCGCCACTTTTGATGGCTTTGACACCAGCGACCGCAGCAAATCGCATAAAGTGGAAGCACAAGCCTTTTCCGATGTAACAGGCGATGATGGCACAGTGGAGATTATTCCGTTGCGTCAAGGTTTTTGGAAAGCAAATGTGGAACATAAAACAGATTATCCCAATCCAAAAGTGTGTCAAAAATTAGCCAATTATGCGACTTTAACTTTCCAAATTGGACATTCTCATCATTGATTAATAGATTTGCTGCCTGAAATGTTAGGCAGTTTTCATTCACAATAAAACAAGGCAGCCTGAAAACACATAAAATGTTTTCAGGCTGCCTTTTTATTCAATAATCAAATTACAAAGATACACGGCGGAAGTCTTTCAACAAATTCGCCAAATACACGGTAAAGCGCATACCTGCCGCACCGTCAATCACACGGTGGTCAAATGACAAGCTCAATGGACACATCAAACGTGGTTCAAATTCTTTGCCATTCCAAACTGGCTTGATGGTGGATTTGCATACACCTAAAATCGCTACTTCTGGTGCATTCACGATGGGAGTAAAGCCTGTGCCACCAATGCCACCTAAGCTGGAAATGGTAAAGCATGCGCCTTGCATTTCTTGTGGTTTCAATTTGCCTTCGCGAGCTTTTTTAGACAATTCGGTTAATTCTTGGCTGATTTCTTTTAAACCTTTTTTGTCTACATCTTTAATCACAGGCACAACCAAACCATTTGGCGTATCCGCAGCAAAACCGATGTTGTAGTATTTTTTCAGAATCAAATTATCGCCGTCCAAAGACGAATTAAATTCAGGGAAAGCTTTTAACGCACTTACGGACGCTTTGATAATGAACGCCAATGGCGATACTTTCACACCCGCTTTTTCCCATTCTTTGTTCAAGACTTTGCGGAATTCCTCCAATTCAGTCATATCGGCATCTTCGTTGACGGTAACATGTGGAATCATTACCCAATTACGAGATAAGTTTTGACCTGAGATTTTCTTAATGCGCGATAATTCTTTAACTTCAATTTCACCAAATTTACTGAAATCCACTTTTGGCCATGGCAGCAAGTCCAAACCACCACCCAAAGCAGCACCAGCAACAGGAACAGTTTTTGCGCCACCGTTTTGCATCACGCCTTTCACAAAGCCTTTCACATCTTCAGCCGTGATGCGACCTTTTGCGCCAGTGCCTTTAACCAAACTCAAATCCACACCTAATTCACGCGCCAATTTGCGTGTTGATGGACCAGCATGTGCCTTCGCAAAACCTTCTTCATTAACAGAACCATAAGCCACACTTACACCAGCCGCAATAGGTGTTGGTGCTGTCGCAACTGGCGCAGCAGCAGCCTGAACAGGAGCTGCTACTGGTGCAGGCGCAGCAACAGGTTGCGGTGCAGCCGAACCAGCAGCTGAAACTTCAATAATCAACGCGCCCTCTGATACTTTATCGCCCACTTTAATGTGAACGGCAGTAACCGTACCCGCAACAGTACAAGGCACATCCATAGTGGCTTTATCGGTTTCCAATGTGATTAAAGTGTCGTCCACCGCAACGGTATCACCCACTTTTACTTCAACCGCAATCACATCCACATTTTCATGCCCACCAATATCAGGCACGTTCACTTTTTCCACACCGCCAGCAGCAGGCGTAGCCACTTGTGCAGGTGCAGCAGCCTGAATAGGTGCAGCTTCCACCGCCGCACCAGCAGCTTCAACGGTCAAAATCACGCTGCCTTCAGAGACTTTGTCGCCGACTTTTACTTTTACCTCTTTCACAACACCAGCCGCGTCCGCAGGCACATCCATGGTAGCTTTATCGGTTTCCAAAGTGATTAACGTATCATCTACATTGACGGTATCGCCTACTTTGACTTCAACAGCGATGATGTCCACATTTTCGTGTCCACCAATATCGGGGACTTTGATTTCTACAATACTCATATTATTGAATTCTCTTTATGAATTTAGGGAAAGATGCAGGCTGCTTGTGCATAAAAAGCAGCCCACACATCAGGCATTAGCGCTTCCAACTTGGCGCACTGTCTGCTTTGATGCCGTATTTTTCAATCGCTACTTGAACAATGTTTTTGTCCACTTTACCTTGATCTGCCAATGCTTTCAACGCAGCAACAGCGACATGGTAGCGATCCACTTCAAAGAAATTACGCAAGTTTGGACGGCTGTCTGAACGACCAAAACCATCTGTACCCAATACAATGAATTCACCGTTTTCTGCAGGAATGGCCTCACGAATGCGGTTAGCAAAGCTGCGAATATAGTCAGTTGATGCAATCACAGGACCGTTATGACCTTTCAATTGTTGTGCAACAAATGGCAATTTTTGTTCCGCAGTTGGATGTAAACGATTATAGCGTTCCACTTCCATCGCATCACGGTGCAACAAATTGAACGATGTACAAGACCAAACGTCTGCGTCCACACCAAAATCAGCTTTTAACAAATCTGCCGCGTGAATGACTTCTTCCAAAATCACTCCAGAACCCATCAATTGAACTTTTTTGTCAGATTCACCGCCTTCGCGTAACAAATACATACCTTTTAAAATATCGCGTTCAATATTTTCGCGTTGTGGCATAGCTGGGTGTTTGTAGTTTTCGTTCATCAAAGTCAAGTAGTAGAAAACATCTTCATTTTCTGCATACATACGGCGCAAACCGTCTTGAACAATCACAGCAATTTCATATTGATAAGTTGGGTCGTATGACAAGCAATTAGGAATCAAGTCAGCCTGAATATGGCTATGACCGTCTTCGTGTTGCAAGCCTTCGCCATTCAATGTGGTGCGACCTGCTGTACCGCCCAACAAGAAACCACGTGCGTGCATATCACCAGCTGCCCAAGCCAAATCGCCTACGCGTTGGAAACCAAACATTGAGTAGTAAATGTAAAATGGAATCATCGCGTAGTGGTTATTTGCATATGATGTTGCTGCTGCAATCCAGTCCGCCATTGCACCAGGTTCATTAATACCCTCTTGCAAGATTTGACCGTCCACAGACTCTTTATAGAACATCAATTGGTCTTTATCTTGTGGTGTGTATTGTTGTCCTTTTGGATTCCAAATACCAAATTGACGGAACATACCTTCCATACCAAATGTACGGCTTTCATCAGGCACGATTGGCACAATGCGTTTACCAATTTGTTTGTCTTTTAACAAAGTATTCAAGATACGCACAAATGCCATTGTGGTAGAGAATTCGCGATCACCACTGGTCTGCAATTGCGCATCAAACGCAGACAATTCAGGAATCGGTAAACCTTCAGTAACAGGATTACGCGTTGGCAAATAACCGCCTAAAGCATTACGGCGTTCACGCAAATAGCGCATTTCTTCGCTGTCTTCTGGGAAACGGAAATAAGGCAAATCGCCACTGTCAATTTGTTCATCGGTTACTTGAATACCAAAACGGTCGCGGAATTGCTTCAATGATTTCACGTCCATTTTTTTCGCTTGGTGCGCCACGTTTTGACCTTCGCCAGACGCGCCCATACCATAACCTTTAATGGTTTTCGCCAAAATCACAGTCGGACGACCACCAGCATTGTTTACCGCTTCATGGTAAGCTGCATAAACTTTGTGTGGATCATGACCGCCACGGTTCAACGCCCAAATTTCCTCATCAGACATATTGGCAACCATGGCTTTTAATTCAGGCGTATTGAAGAAATGTTCACGAACATACGCACCATCTTTGGATTTATAAGTTTGGTAGTCGCCATCCAATACTTCTTCCATGCGTTGTTTCAAGATATTGTTGGTATCGCGTGCCAACAATGAATCCCATTTACTGCCCCAAATCACTTTCAACACATTCCAACCTGCACCACGGAATGTACCTTCAAACTCTTGAATAATTTTGCCATTACCGTGAACAGGACCATCCAAACGTTGCAAGTTACAGTTAATCACAAAAATCAAATTATCCAAACCTTCGCGTGCAGCCAAAGAAATCGCACCCAAAGATTCAGGTTCGCTCATCTCACCATCACCACAGAACATCCATACTTTACGACCTTTGGTTTTGCTCAAACCACGAGAATCCAAGTATTTCAAGAAACGTGCTTGGTAAATCGCCATCAATGGACCTAAACCCATAGATACGGTTGGGAATTGCCAAAAATCAGGCATTAAGTGTGGGTGGGGGTAAGAAGACAAACCATTTCCACCTACTTCTTGACGGAAATTGTTTAATTGTTCTTCAGTCAGACGACCTTCCACAAACGCACGCGCATAAATACCCGGAGCTGAGTGACCTTGGAAGAAAATCATATCGCCTTCTTCGCCATCGCCTTTGGATTTCCAAAAATGGTTAAAACCAACATCATACAAAGTCGCTGAAGATTGGAAAGACGCAATATGACCGCCCAATTCCAAATCTTTTTTGCCTGCACGCAATACCATCGCTGCCGCATTCCAACGAATCGCAGAACGAATACGGTGTTCTAATTCGTGATTACCAGGGGATTTTTGTTCTTTGCCCACAGGAATCGTGTTCAAATACGCAGTAGTCGCTTCAAATGGTAAATGCACACCGCGACGGCGCGTGTATTTCACCAAATTTTCCAAAATGAAATGAGCGCGCTCTGGACCTTCATTTTTCAATACTGAACTCAAAGAATCCAGCCATTCTTGGGTTTCAATTGGATCTACATCGGTAGCTGCATTGTAGGTTTGGGACATGTTGTCTCTCCTGACAAAATGGTTAGAAATAAATGTCGTAGCCGTGTTTAAATAAACATTGGCAAACAGCATTATTTTACGCCTAAAGTCAGGGTTTCTGCAAATTAGGCTGCCTGAAAAGCGGAGTTAGCTGATTAAGACAATTTGAAACCTTTGCAAAATTTCCCAAAATCTTACGAACGCAGATTCTAGTTTTAAACGACTATATTTATTCACCGTCATTCAACGCGTTAATGCTGTAACCACCGTCCACATAAGCGATTTCGCCCGTGATGCCCGATGCCAAATCCGATAATAAGAACGCCGCCGTATTACCCACTTCTTCAATCGTAACATTACGGCGAATCGGGTTTTGTGCCGCAACATGACCCAATAATTTATTAAAATCTGCAATCCCAGCCGCCGCCAAAGTTTTGATTGGACCCGCAGAAATACCGTTACAGCGAATCCCCTCTTTACCCAAACAAGATGCAGTAAAACGAATGCCCGCTTCCAAACTCGCTTTTGCCATGCCCATCACGTTATAATTTGGAATCGCGCGCACCGCACCCAAATACGATAAAGCCAAAATAGAACCGTTGCGCCCCTGCATCATCGGACGCGCCGCTTTTGCCAAAGCTGGCAAACTATATGCCGAAATTTCATGTGCCGTATTAAATGCTTCTCGTGAGATACTGTCCAAAAAATCGCCACTCAACGCTTCTTTTGGTGCAAACGCAATCGCATGAACCAAACCATCTAAACCGTCCCAATGTTGCGCTAAATCAGTAAACACTTGATTAATTTCATCATCACTTTGCACATCACAATGAAATACCAATTCCGAACCAAATTCCGCCGCCAATTTATGCACGCGAGCCGCTAATTTATCCACCGCAAACGTAAATGCCAATTCCGCGCCCTGTTCATGACACGCCTTTGCAATGCCATAAGCAATGGAACGTTCAGAAATCATGCCGGTAATTAAGATTTTTTTGCCTTGTAAAAAAGCCATTTTGTATTCCTTTAATGCAAATATTTGTTCAATCAAAACGCGCCATTATAACGGATTTGTATTTTTCAGGCTGCCTGTGTTCATCAAACGCACCGCTTTTAAGCAATGATGGTGGCTAAAATATTCCACTAGTCCCACAAATTCGCCAGCCAAACCATACGCCCGAACTGGCGTATTGCTTTTCAGGCTGCCTGAAAAAGGCACGGTTTGTCCAAAACGCAATTTTTTCACACTGTCATCGTCCAAATCCACACGCGGCAAATGTTGTACCAACGCATCACATGGCAAAAGCAACGCATCACGTTCAGATTCCGACAAATGAGACAATTTATCCAATGTGTGGGTTTGCTCAATTTCAAAACCTGCGGTGGCGATACGACGCAGCGCAGTCAAATGCGCGAAACTATTGATTTTTTTGGCAATATCTTCGGACAATGTGCGAATATACGTTCCCTTGCTGCAACGCACATCAATCACAGCTTTTGGAAAATTAAATTCAATTATATCAATTTGATAAATGGTAATATCACGTGGTTTACGTTCAATCACAATGCCTTGACGCGCATATTCATAAAGCGGTTTGCCTTCGTGTTTGAGCGCGGAAAACATTGGTGGCACTTGGCGAATTTCGCCGGTTAACGCAGCACAGGCAGCCTGAAAATCAATCAATTCAATTATTTTATCTGCTACATCAATTAGTTCGCCTTCAGCATCGCCAGTGGTGGTGGCTTCACCCAATTTGAGTGTAGCGGTGTAGGCTTTGTCTGCATCCAATAAATATTGCGCAAATTTGGTCGCTTCGCCCAAACACACGGGCAGCAAACCGCTTGCGAGTGGGTCAAGTACGCCTGTGTGTCCTGCTTTTTCGGCGTTAAATAAGCGTCTGGCTTTTTGCAATGCCAAGTTGCTGCTGATGCCAACTGGTTTATCTAATAATAAAACGCCTGAAATGGCGCGTTTAGAGGATTTGGGGTTCATTTTTTGCTTTCAGGCTGCCTGAAAAAATTATTTTAATAAATCTTCAGGTTTTTGATGTGTCCATTTGCTGTTTTTCTTGTCTATGTATTGGAAATATTCATTAGTGAATGTTCCCTGCATACAGGTATAACGTGCATTGCGAACATTGACGGTTTTGCCTTCCATGGCGCGAATCAAAGTATTAGGACCTGTCATGTTAAACACACCGAATTCAGTCCAATTATTTTGAATATTTTCAATGATAATACTCAAAGTATCCTTCATTAAATCGGTATCGGGTTTGATGGCTATAAAATAATTGGTAAATTCATTATTTCTATAAATAATTACTTCATTATCATCTGATTGAATAATTTTAGAAACAGGGCAAACCAGTTGTGCATCAATATCAATATATATGCCACCCAATTGATTTAAAACAAAAACACGCCAAAAATCAGCTTGAGACGCACCATTCGTCAAACGACTGTAGGCTTGGAAAGTAGCTTCATCGGCATTTTGTTGGATAAATTCGGCACGCGCCTCGGTGCTAACATAGCGGTATTCGCAATCCAGCGACATCAAGCGATTCACCAAATAATTGCAATAAACAGGCAAAGTTACACGATTGCTGTAGTTGGTTTGCCAGATTATTTTGGGGATTTTGCTTGATGATTTGGGTTGAATTTTGGCATGAGAAATTTCAGGAATCACAAATCGCTTATTCGGGAAAATCGCATGAAACGGATAAGATAATAATTTGACAATATTGCCAATCAAACGCGACAAACGATTACAAATAAAAATAGCAATTTGATATTCAATGGGTTTTTCTTTTTTATTCACCGATATGCTCCAATATGTTTTCAGGCAACCTAAAAAATTGTTTTTTTTTCAGGCTGCCTGAATATCTTTGAATTAATTATTGATTTTTCCAACGCGCTTGACATTCACGAATGACGGCTTTGGCTTCTTCCACATCGCCCCAATGATCCACTTTGGTAGAGCCTGGTTTTTTCAAGGCTTTGTAATTGTTAAAATGAAATTCAATTTGTTTGATGAGTTGCGCGGGCAAATCGGCTAATGTTTTGATTTCATTACCAGCATCGCGGTCATCGGCAGGCACCACGACTACTTTGTCATCTACTTCACCATCGTCCACAAATTTCATGATGCCAATCACACGCGCTTCCATGTAAATACCTGTTGGCAAAGGGTTTCGCGTGATAATCAAAGCGTCCAATTCATCGCCATCTTCGTCCAAAGTTTGCGGAATAAAGCCGTAATTGGTTGGTTTAGCGAAAATTTGTGGCTCAACACGGTCTAATTTCATCACACCATGTTTTCTGTCCCATTCAATTTTGTGGGTGCTGCCTTCAGGGATTTCTACAACCACATTGATAATGCCGCTATCCACGTCGCCAGCGTCTAAAATTTGGTTAAAATCTGCCATTTGATTGTCCTTTGAAACAGAAGTTTGTAAAAACGCGATTATATGCGATTTTGGCGTTTTCAGGCAGCCTGAAAATCACGCCCACTCAATCAATGCTTGGCGCAAATCTTCCAGCCCCATTCCACTGACCGCCGAAACGCCCACCGCGACCGTTTTGCCCACATAATTTTTCAGGCAGCCTGAAGATTGCTCGGCTGCAGGCAATAAATCTTGTTTATTATAAATAACAAGTTGTGGGATTTTATCCGCTTTAATTTCCCTCAACACATGATTTACATCTTGAATTTTGCGTTCATATTCGGGGTCACTCGCATCAACAACATGCAACAACACATCCGCCAACGCTGTTTCTTCCAATGTCGCTGCGAATGCCGACACCAATTTATGCGGTAAATTTTGAACAAAACCAACAGTATCCGTTAAAATAATACTGGTTTCGGGATTGAGATACAATCGCCGTGCAGTCGTATCCAGCGTAGCAAATAATTGGTCTTGGGCGAACACGTCTGCTTTAGTTAACCGATTGAATAATGTGGATTTTCCAGCATTAGTATAGCCCACAATCGCGAATGTCTTCAGGCTGCCTGAAAGCCGTGCTTTGCGCCGTGTTTCACGTTGCTTTTTCACATTATCCAATTGCTTTTTCAAGAAATTAATTTTATTTTGAATCAAACGGCGGTCGGTTTCCAATTGTGTTTCACCTGGTCCTTTTAAACCGATGCCACCTTTTTGGCTTTGTAAGTGTTTGTATCCACGAACCAATCTACTGGATAAATGCGACAATTGCGCCAACTCAACTTGTAATTTACCTTCTTGCGATTGGGCTCGCTGTGCGAAAATGGCCAAAATCAAACCCACGCGGTCAAGCACGCGACATTGCAATGCCTTTTCCAAATTTCGCTCTTGTGTCGGCGACAATTCATGATTAAAAATCACCAATTCTATTTGATTTTGTTCAACTAATTTTGCTAACTCTTCTGCTTTACCCGTCCCGACAAAAAGTGCGGTATGGGCTTTTTCGCGTTTAGCGGTTTCGTGAGCAATGAGTTCGCCGCCCGTTGCGCGGACAAGTTCAGCTGCTTCTAAGCAGGCAGCCTGAAAAGTGCGTTCACGGATTTCATTAGCACCTGAATAATTTTCAGGCAGCATCACCGAAACCAACATAATACGCTCAGCGTGTTCTAAAGATTTATCGGTACGAAATCGAGTCATGATTTTATCTTTCAGGCAGCCTGAGAAAAAATCCCTTGAAAAATCAATTAACAAGGGATTTAATTCAGTGGTTAAAATAAATTATCAAAAATACCTTTGCTGGCTTCATCTTCTTCTGCACCGCCTTCAGATTGTGGTTCAGGCTGCTGCGCTGAACGTTTTACCGCATCGGGATCTGATGTGCTGTTATCTACGGCAACAGTGGTATTTTGTTGTTCTTGCAAGAAAACTTCTTTATTTTTCTTCACAACGCCTGTCGGTGCTTTATATGACTGAATTGGCATGCCTTTAAGCGCAAAACGCATATAATCCATCCAAACAGGCAATGCCACCGTGCCACCAAACGCGCGACGCCCCAATGAACGTGGCGTATCAAAGCCCAAATAAACAACCGTTACCACTTTTGGATTATAACCAGCAAACCATACATCTTTGTTTTCATTGGTTGTACCTGTTTTACCTGCAATATCGCTACGCCCCAAACCCAATGCAGCACGTGCTGTACCAATCCGTACCACATCTTGCAACATAGAAGTCATCACATAAGCATTACGCGGGTCAATCACTTGCGGCGCATTCTGACGTGCTACCAACGGTTGCATTTCAGCGCGTAAATTACCTTTGGTATCATATATTTTATCAATCACATAACCCTTAACTTTGTAACCGCCATTAGCAAAAACCGCATAACCTTCAGCCATTTGTAGAGGCGTTGCTGAACCCGCACCCAACGCAATGGGTAAAGCATTTGGCAATTGATTTTCTTTAAAACCAAATCGTTGTATATATTTACGTGCATAACTCAAACCCATCGCTTGAGTGATTCGAACCGATACCACGTTTTTAGATTTTGCCAATGCCAAACGCAATGGCATCATACCCGCATAATAACCATCCGAATTTTTTGGCGACCAACCACGAATACTGATGGGTGCATCATTGACCATAGTAGCAGCCGTCATGCCTTTGGATAACGCAGCAGAATAAATAAAGGGTTTAAAAGTAGAACCTGGTTGGCGAATACTTTGCGTGGCACGGTTAAAATTTTTGCTGTGGAAATCATATCCCCCTACCACCGCACGGATTGCGCCTGTTTCCGTGTCCATAGACAACAATGCACCTTGAATTTCAGGCTGCTGTACTACTGTCCAACGCCCATTACCTGTTTTTGTCACACGAATAACAGAACCTGCTCTCAATGCTCGTTCGCCCATTTTCTTATTATTAACTGCAGCGCGTGTACCTGAACCCATATCGGCATTAGACAAAGATGCTTTCACACCACCTTGCATATAAATTTCAATGCCTTTTGAATTAGCAGTTGTGATAACGGCGGGCACCATGCCTTCTACGGTATAAGTATTGGACAAATACTGTTCAATACCATCTTCCACGTCGTCCATTGCAGTTAAATCTAATTGTGATTCTGCACCACGATAATGCGAACCACGGTCATAATTGCGTAATGCTTTACGTAATGCGGCGGTAGCAACTTTTTGATTATCCGTGCTAACAGTGGTGTAAACTTTCAGACCTTGCGTGTAAACATCTTCGCCATATTTTTCATACAAGGTTTGTCGTGCCATTTCTGCAACATACAAAGAATTTTGGTCAATCAACATTTTATAGCGTTCATAAACCAATTGTTCATTTAAAGCTGCATTTGCTTGCGGCTGTGTAATCATGCCCAATTCAACCATATTATTCAAAATATACTGCTGACGTAAACGTGAGCGTTCTGGGTTCACAATTGGATTAAAAGCAGACGGTGCTTTTGGCAAACCAGCTAAAATAGTTGCTTCTGCTAATGTTAAATCTTGCACAGGTTTGTTAAAATAGATTTTAGCAGCAGAGGCAAAGCCATAAGCACGTTGTCCCAAATAGATTTGATTGAAATATAATTCCAAAATCTGATCTTTTGTTAATGAGCGTTCAATTTTATAAGCCAACAAAGCTTCATTAAATTTTCGCGTCATGGTACGTTCATTGGTCAAATAGAAATTACGCGCCACTTGCTGCGTGATGGTACTCGCACCTTGTTTGTGTCCGCCACGCACGTTACTCAAAATGGCACGAGCAACACCAGTTATATCGACCCCCCAGTGTTCGTAAAAGCGTTTGTCTTCCGCCGCAATGACGGCATCTTTCAAAACTTTGGGAAACTGGTCAATCGTGGTAAAAGCGCGACGTTCATCACCGTAAGAACCAATCACAATGCCATCTGATGAATAAATGGTCAAAGGTTCTTTTGGTTGATAATACTTGACAGCATCTAATGCAGGCAGCTTAGGATACGTAACCAAAACGGCAACCGTAACTAGCCCAACTGCAAATAAAAAAAGACCTAACATCAAGCCCAAAATGGTGTAGAAAAAATTTTTAATCATGATATTTTAATAAAAATTGCCATTTGTTTTTTTAAATAAAGTAAAATAACCACTGTTTTTTGTTACTCGATTCACAAATCGTGAGTTTTCACTATTATAAATGCTTTAGCATTAAGTAAGGATTTTAAATTATGGTTTTGAAGAAAACTACTAAAAATACTAGCGAAAAAGCTGAGAAAGCAAGCAAACGCGCCAAAAAACCAACAGGTAAAGCGGCAGCGAATATGTCTGCAAAAAGCGTTATCGGTTTGGAAATCGGTTCGGCAAATATTCGCATGGTGCAACTTTCAGGGCGTAGCTCCGGACAAGTTCAATTGGAAAAATATGCCATAGAACCCTTACCACAAAACGTGGTTTCAGGCAGCGAGATTGTTAATTTTGACACGCTTGTCTCTCATTTGCAACAATGTTACAGCAGGCTGAAAACAAATTGTAAATCTATCAACGTTGGTTTGCCTGTGGATGTGGTTACCATTGAAGAAAATTTACCTTATTCTGCTGCTGATGCGGAACTCTCTTTACAAGAATTTGTAGAAGCAGAAGTGGTTCGCGTGGGACCATTAGATGAAATGCGCTACGATTGGCAAGTTTTCCCAGCCGATGCCGTAAACAAAGGCAGCTCTGTTTTAGTGGTTGCTGCAAAATCAGACAATGTTAACCAATACAATGACTTACTAGAAGAAGTTGGTTTATCTGCCACCAATGTAGATGTAGACTTATTCGCCTTATTTAACGCTTTCACTTATGTGATTAACCAGAGAAACAGCGAACTTGCCAATGAACGTATTGCCTTATTTGATATTGGCGATGTTTCACTCAAAGCACTCATTGTGCAATCAGGCAAAATTTTGTATCGCCATCATGATGCAAATTTCGGTTTAAACCAATTAGTACAATTATTGCAACGCAATTATCAAGTAACCGAAAGCGAAGCCTTAGAAATGATTAGCGGTCGTCGCCAACGCCCTGCCGATTACAAAACAGAAGTTAACGATGTATTTAATATGCAAATCGCACAGGCAGTTCAACGTGCTTTACAATTCTTCTTAACCACGCGTAGCGATGAAATTGATGTACAACAAATTTTCATCAGTGGCAGTGCTTGTATAGCAGAATCAGGTTTAGCAGATGTGGTACGTGTTAGCAGCAATATTCCGACAGAGCATCTTGCACCCATTACGCTGGCTGAAAATAAATTAAAAGGTGGCGATTTGGCGCATGACGCAGATTCATTAACAACCGCATTTGGTTTGGCATTGAGAGGTTTATTCTAAAATGGATTTAATTAAAATCAACCTGCTTCCCTATCGTGAGATGCGCGAAGCAAAGCAAAAGCAACAATTTCAGGCAATCATGATGATTGGTGGCTTAATTGGCGTGGCGGTTGCAGGTGCAATTTATATGTACTTAAGCCAAGCCATTGAAACACAAGAAAGCCGTAATGCCAGTTTACAAACGGGTATGACCGAATTGGAAAACCAATTGAAAACCATTGATGAACTGGAAAAACGCAAACACAACTTCTTAGAACGTAAGCAAAAAGTAGAAGAATTGGATCAAAAACGCTTTGAAGGCGCGCGTATTATTGACAGCCTGAATCAAGTTGTTCCTCAAGGTTCTTATTTGATGACATTGAGAGGCACAGATGGCAAAGGTAACAAACCAGGCAATGAATATTTCTTGGAAGGTAAAGCGGTTGCCGACACCAAAATCGCTGCTTTAATGGCTGCTTTACCCAGCACAGGGATTTTTGATGTTCCTGAATTGGTTGAAATTCAAAAAGTTGATGATGGTCAAAAATTCACTTTAAAATCTATTTTGGTGGATCAAGTGTATAAGCCGAAACCTGTCGCCGCCACCGCAGCAAGCGCAGCGAAAAGTGCATCATCAGCCACCCCACCTGCTAATAAATAATGGAGTATGAACAATTATGAGTTCACAAAACTTTGATATTCAAAAACTGCATTTGAGCAGCAAGCCTGTTCAAATGCTGGCTGCCATTATTTTGGCGGTGTTGATTGTTGTTGTAGCTTATTTTGCGTCTTTTCAATCACAAATGGAAACTTTGCAAACCGCAAAAGATACCGAAACCGAATTGAAAGATAAATACGAAAAATTGACCATTAAGGTTGCCAATTTAGAAAATTTGCGAGCAGAATTAGTTTTAATTGAAGATTCCATTTCCACTTTGATTAAACAATTGCCTACAGATGCAGAAATTCCCAACTTGATTCAAGAATTGCATCAGGCCGCTGCCAGCAATAATTTAACCTTAAATCATTTAATTCCACGCCAAGCATTATCAGAAGATGCTAATATTCAACGCCTTCCATTTAGTATTTCGGTTACAGGCAGCTATGACCAATTGGCTAATTTTGCACGTGATGTGGGGCACGTTTCTCGTATTGTTACTTTATCCAGCATCAATATCGCCCCAGAAGACGATAAAAACAACAAACCTGACTCAACCAAACCTGCTAAACCGGCTAATAGATTTGTTTTAACTGCTGTAGCAAGTACTTATAAAGCAGTTGATACCGATTTACCAGCAGCTTCAGCGGCAAGCGGTGCAGCCAGCGCTGCAGCTCAATAACGAACATAGGATGCAATGATGAAAGCTAAATTATTACTAATCCCTTTAATCATGTTGGCAACCGCGTGCTCAGAAGAAAATGAAGACCTGACAGAATGGATGCAAACAACCCAAAAAAACGCTAAGTCACATTTAAAGCCCCCCACACCACCCGAAATGGCTGAACCCGCTCAATACAATCCACCGGCTCCAATTAATCCACACGCATTTAGCGTGTATCGTATGCGCTCGGCTCAACCACAAATTAATTCGGGTACACCACCGGATTTACGCCGTCCAAAACAATTATTGGAAACCGTTTCATTGGATAAATTAAAATTTGTTGGCACAATCGGTAGTGGTAATCATTTATCTGCTTTAATTAACAGCGCCGATGATAACCTTGTGTATACAGTCAATGTAGGTAACTACTTGGGGCAAAACTATGGTCGCATCATCAAAATTACCCCAGATGCAGTAACGCTGTCTGAAACCGTTGAAGACACAAATGGTAATTGGGAAAAACGCCAAGTTGTGATGCCTTTAGGTGAAACCATACCTGCACAGCCACAAATTAAAAAATAATTTTTCAATTAGAAGAGGTCATAATTTATGAAACCAAATTTCACTAAAATCATGCCGTTAATGGCAATCACTATGGGGCTTCAGGCTGCCTATGCTGGTAATATTACCAACATCAATGTATCCGTTTTACCCGACCAACAACGCGTTATCAAAGTTAAATTTGACCGCGATGTGAAACAACCTACGGGTTTTGTTACCGCATCGCCTTCGCGTATTGCGTTGGATTTTGCAGGTACAGGCGTGCAGTCATCTCAAAACCAATTGTCATTTAACGACACCTTGTTAAATCAAATCGTTGTTGCACAAAACAATGATAATGCTCGTCTGTTGCTTGGCTTAACCAAAGAAGCCGAATACAACACACAAATCAAGGGTAATGAAATTTGGATTTATGTGAAAGAATCTGGTTCAAATTCTGAACCTACTCGCGCCACGACCAGCACCACAACCGCTTCTCAACAATTTAGTGGCGATTTTGGTTTGGATTTCCATAAAGGCGCAAACCGTTCTGGTGTTGTTGAGTTCCGTGCAGGTACTGACACAGAACCTAAAGTCAAAGTGCAATCCGATCGCGTTGTATTGACCTTGAAAAATTATCAAATCTCTACTCAAGACCAAAAAAATCTTGATGTTACCGATTTCTCTACGCCTGTACGCACGATTGCCGCAAGACGCATCGGAAATGACACCGAAATTACCGTTCGCAACCAAGGCACTTGGCAACATCGCTTAACACCGCGTTCGGGTGGTCGCTATTCTTTGACCATTGTACCCACCACGAACACTGTGTCTGCAGCAGCTAAAGCCGCCATGAATGACAGTAAAAAACAAAAGAAAAATTTCAATGGCAAACATTTGTCTTTAGACTTCCAAGACATTGAAGTTCGTACTGTATTGCAGATTTTGGCAAAAGAATCAGGTATTAATATTGTTGCCAGCGACAGCGTTCAAGGCAAAATGACTTTATCTTTGAAAGATGTGCCTTGGGATCAAGCCTTAGATTTGGTTTTATCAGCACGTGATTTGGTCATGGAAAAAAATGGTAATATCATCAACATTCTTACCAACGCCGAATCCAAAAAACGCCGTCTTGAAGATGCTGAAGATCGTGCTAAATTAGATGATTTAATCCCATTGGTTTCTCAAACTTTCCAATTAAAATACAAAAACGTAGAAGAATTACGCGATGTATTAAAATTAGATCAACGTGGCAACGACAGTGGTACTTCTGGCTCACTTTTGACTAAACGCGGTAGCGCACGCGTTGACCCCGCAACCAACACATTAATTGTTAAAGACACCAGTACAGTTATTCAAGAATTCCAACGCTTGATTGAAGAATTGGACGTACCTGCACGTCAAGTAATGGTGGAAACTCGTATTGTTGAAGCGGACGTGTCTGTTGGACGTGATTTGGGGATAAAATTAGGCTATGCACGCGCGGGGCGCACAGGCGTAGGCAACACTTATAACAATGCTTTGAACAACCGTAATGTTGGTGTTGGCGCATCTACTGGCGTAATTGATATTTCCCCAAATATTAACTTGCCAACTGTCGCCACTGCCACAACGGCTTTGGGTTTGATTCGCTCTTTTGGCTCTAGTGCATTAAGCTTGGAATTGAGTGCGATGGAAGAAGAAAATCGCTCCAAAACCATTTCTTCACCACGCGTTTTAACACAAGACCGCAAAGAAGCCGAAATTCGCCAAGGTACACAGATCCCTTACCAAACACGTGATGCCGATGGTTCTTATACAACAGCTTTCAAAGATGCTGTGTTAAGCATGAAAGTAACACCACGTATTACTCCTGATAACAACATTATCTTGGACGTTACCATCAATAAAGATAACGTGGACAATACAAGAATCAATGCCGATGGCGAACCTGCCATCAGCGTGAAACAAGTAAAAACGCAAGCCATGGTTGAAAATGGTGGAACACTGGTAGTCGGTGGCGTATACCAAGAACAAATTTCCAACAATATCAGCAAAGTACCATTGTTAGGCGATGTTCCTGTGCTGGGCAATTTGTTTAAATCTAAGAGCCGTAACCATCAACGTAGCGAAGTGTTGTTCTTCATTACACCGCGCATCATTGAGGGTCAAAGCAACGTAATGCGTTATTAATCTTTCAGGCTGCCTGAAAAATCAAAAACAACGCCCCTAAATGTTTATGGCAATTGGGGGCGTTTTTTCATGACCTGAAAAAATTAGGAAAATTTGTTATATAATACGGAATTTCCATTTATTCTCATGGCAAACATGGACACGCTGCCTGAAAAATCACTTAAAAAACCCATCTCCGTACTGGTGCTGCTACACGATGCACACGGACAAATTTTGTTGTTGGAACGCACTGACCGCGCTGGCTTTTGGCAATCTGTTACGGGTAGCTTGGAAAATGACGAAACCCCTTTTCAGGCAGCTTTGCGCGAAGTCGCTGAAGAAACAGGTATTATTTTACCAAACACCCAATTGCACGATTGGCAACACAGCACCGTGTATGAAATTTTCCCTTACTGGCGACACCGCTATCCACCAGGCGTAACGCACAATACAGAACACTGGTTCTCCGCGCAAATCGCCCATCAGCCCCCAACTCTAAGCGAACACACCGCTTATCAATGGCTAGACCCCAATATCGCCATGGAGTGCGTCTTTTCACCGTCTAACCGCGATATGATTGTACAATTCGCGAAACGCTTTCAGGCTGCCTGAAAGATTGATTCATAAAGGAAAATAAATATGGCCGGACTTTATCCGCACATCAAACACGCACATTGGCTGTTTATTATGCTCAGCGTCATTTTGTTTAATATCAAATTTTGGTGGGTGTATCGCCACCCGACTCAATCCACGCTGCCGGTTGCGCTACGGTTTTTGCCACCATCGAATGACACCATGCTGCTATTCACAGGCATGATGATGATGACGATTGCCAAATGGCCACTGTTTGGCGCGGGTGCGTGGTTGGGGCTAAAATTGCTGTTTGTTGTTATTTACATTATGCTGGGTATTTTGTGCTTACGCAGCCAACCAAGAACAAAAAAATTCTATATTTTTTACGTACTTGCCATGATTACTGTCTCATCTGTTGCGTGGATGGCGCATTGTAAATTGAGTTTTTCGTGTCATTTTTTCGCCAACTGGGTATGAGTTCACAACATGATTTACAGCTTATACCGTCAAATTGGCATCATTGCGCGACCCGAAACACCCGAAATTGCACCTATTATTACCCAATTGGTTCATTTTTTTCATGCTAATCAACTCAAAGTTTTTATTGATGAAAATTGTATTCAAGAGCAACAAATTGAATCACATATTTTGAATGAAATTATATTAAAACCCAAATCAGAATTAGCACAACATTGTGATTTGATTGTGATTTTAGGTGGTGATGGGACATTTTTATCGGCGGCGCGTGAGGTAACGCCGTATCGTGTACCATTGGTTGGGATTAATTTGGGGCATTTGGGATTTTTAGTTCAAGTTAATCAACAAGATATGCTTAATGAAATGGCGCGAATTCTCGTGGGCAAATATTTATCGGTGGAATGTATTCTGCTGGAGGGTCGCGTGTTTCGTGATGATGTAGAAGTTTTCCGAGATGTGGCATTAAATGATGTGATGCTTTCGCGTGGTTTAGCTGGTAAAATGATTGAATTTGAAGTATTTATTAATCAGCAATTTGTATACAGCCAGCGTTCTGACGGTTTGATTGTGTCCACGCCAACGGGTTCAACGGCTTATGCGTTGGCTGCTGGTGGTCCCATTTTACAATCTGGCTTAAATGCGTTTACGCTGGTACCTGTGTGTCCGCAATCCATGACCAATCGCCCGATTGTGATTGCCGACAATAATCAAATTGAAATTTTGGTAACCAAAGCCGTTGATGCGCGTGTACATTATGATGGGCAAACATATTTTGATGTCCAAACAATGGACAAATTGATTTTACAGCGTTATTGTTATCCGTTACGCGTAATCAATCCGATACATTATCAGTATTATCAAACACTTAGACAAAAATTACACTGGGGCGAACAATTAATTTGATGTGTGTTAATTCAAGCTGCCTGAAAATAAATAACAGCGTATTAATTAAGCTGAAAAAATAAGTAAAGTGTTGTGAAAATTATACGTTTTTCGCGTATCCTTTCAGGCTGCCTGAATTCAGGTGTTTTAAGTGTTTGCAAACCTTTGTTGTGCCGAATAAATGATTTTGACGCAAAATTTTAAACCATTTTGAAACAAAAACTGTTAATATATACAAATATCTGTGTCTTCTTTCTGTTGGACAAGATGAATTTTATGATGAATTTTTTAATGAGAAAATGCTATGTAACCTTGCTCGTGCTGGCTTTCAGTTCATCAGGACTAGCCATCGCCACCATAGCCCAACCCGAATTACCCATTTCTGCTTTATATAAAACCGAAAAAGTGGTGCAAACTTTACCGATGCCCACCATACCATCTACCACCAATGCATCAAGCTATTGGTATGATGAAGAAGTTCAAACTGGCGATCCCATCACGGACGTATTAAAACGAATCGGCGCAACCCAAACCAGCATCAACGATTTTGTTAAAAACAGCCCTTTTGATTGGAAAAATTTGCAACTTCGTACGGGTCAAATTGTCAGCGCGCGCGTGGATTCGGTACATGACTTAACGGACGTACAATTTTTCAATGATGATGACAACGGTGAACGTAATATGGTTGCCTTGCAGCGCATCAATGGAAAATGGCAAGTCAATACAAGCAATATTGACACCGAAACCATGCCATCATTGCGTTCGGTTGTGATTAGCACATCGGCAGCGGGGGCATTATCACGTGCAGGCGTACCTGTGGAAATTCGTACATCTCTCAAAGAAATGTTTGCGGATAAATTTAATCTAGATGAATTAGTAGAAGGCGACACCATTAGCCTATTATACGAAAGTCTGTATTCACGCGGTCAAGAAATCGCCACAGGCAATATTTTAGCTGCCGAAGTTCATACCAAAGGCAAAACTTACCACAGCTATTATTTTGACCAAGGCGATGCAGGCGGTAATTATTACGATGAAAACGGTGAATCACTCAAAGAAGGTTTTGCAGGACAACCCATTGCCCATTTTACCCGAATTTCATCGCCTTACGGGATTCGTGTTCACCCTGTTTTGCACACCATTAAAATGCACACAGGCGTTGACTACGCAGCACCAACAGGCACACAAATTCTTGCGCCAAGCGATGGCGTGGTCAGTTTTCGTGGCTGGAAAGGCGGCTATGGCAATACCATCATGATTACCCATGCCACTGGCATAGAAACACTGTACGGACACATGAGTGCATTCATCAATGGCGTAAACGAAGGCTCCGCCGTCCGTGCAGGCGATGTGATTGGCTTGGTCGGCACGACAGGTCGCTCCACAGGTCCACACTTGCACTACGAAGTCCGCATCAACGGACAGCACGTTAATCCTGCCACCGTTGCCTTGCCAACACCCAAATTGTCCGCGACTGATTTAGCCGCATTGAAAAAATATCAACAAAAAACCGATGAAACTATGATGGCAGTGCGTGGCTTGCCTGTTATGGTTTCACAATTAGATTAATTTTTTTCAGGCTGCCTGAAAAGTTAACCCGTTCATTTAATTATGGAATGAAATTATGCAAATTTTTTTAAAATTGGTAACATGGTTTTTAGGCGCGATTTTATTGCTTAGTATTATCATGTTAATGATGATGCTGGCACAAAATAGCCCCATCTACTTCAGCCCACAACAACCGTGGATTTTTTGGGACGCTGAAAATGCCGCCAAATTGGATTTAATCAAATTGGCAACCGCTTTGGGCGTGTTGATTGCAGCAATTGGCGTGAGTAGCTTCAGCTACATGACTTATAAACGTCAAGATAATCAAGATTTTGATGAATTATTCAACACATTGCTGCGTCAACACAATGAATTATTGAATCAAGTTGATGATAATGAATTGGATAAACTCAACGCTGATATTTTGAAATTGTACTTGTTTAATCGCGTGGATAATCCTGTGATTGTGGATTCAGGCATTCATTTGATGAGCATCTTGCAACAATGGAAACAACATAATTTCCAAGAAAAGAATTTCAGTGAATATATGCGTAAATTCTCGCAAGAAGCTCAACACGAAACGGATATTATTGAAGCACTTAATCAAGCATATGACACCGTTCTCAACCGAAAATCCAGTAGCGATGAGCGTACGGTCAAAGCAGAAATCGCGTTTGATAAGCTACAGACTTTCTTACAACCACAAAATCGCTTAGATGACACCAAACGCTTTGAAAAATCACTCAAAGAATTGATTGACGGCAACACCACCGTAAAACCATATTTGATTACACTGTATCGCTTATTGCGTTTTGTGGCAACATCAGAAAAAATCAAAAAATACGAGAAAAATGAATACTATGGTTTGATTCGGGCGGCAATTCCACCCAAAATGTTGTTTGTGATTTTATTCAACAGTAAAGGCTGGATTCGTGGTCAAAAAGGCTTAACTTACCAAGACTTACTGCGTAAAGCTAAATTGGTAGAACATTTGCCCATCAGCACCGAATGGCTTACCGAAATGTTTGAACACGGCTATGCTAACGGCGAACAAAAAATTGCGTCCGATTTAGGGGCTATTGACAATTCAAAAAAAGAGGCAAAGGATTTAAGATATTGTTTCCACGCAACCATCCCAAACCTTTGCCATGTCCCGAAACACGCTTACAAATGAAACATGGTCAAGACTGTTGCCTATTTTGAAACAGCTTGGCATTTATCGCAAGAAAAATTTACGCAAAACAGTAGAAGGTATCCTATTTCGCTTACGTACAGGCTGCCAATGGGCTGATATACCTAGTTATTTTGGTAAAGCAAACAGCCTTTACCAAAGTTTCAATCGCTGGTCTAAACGCGGTATTTTTACCCGATTATTCAAACATTTGGTAGATACACCCGATATGGAATGGGTCTTTATGGACGGTAGCCATATCCGCGTTCATCAACACGGTATGGGTAAACAATCCATTACGCATCAAGCTGTTGGTAAGAGTATCGGTGGTCATACGTCTAAAATTCATTTAGCGGTTGATGCTTGTGGTAATCCAATTGAATTTATCATTACAGCTGGTAATGTAAATGATATTGTTGTTGCGCCTGATTTATTGGCACAATTGGATTTAAGTGATAATGAAACCGTGTGTGCTGATAGGGGTTTTGACAGTGATACTTTTCGTCGGTTAATTCAGTCTAAACAAAGTAAAGCCAATATTCCATATAAGAAAAATAGAGAACATCTTAATGTGGGCACAGATTGGTATTTATATAAAATCAGGCACTTGGTAGAAAACGCTTTTGCACGATTAAAGCATTTTCGTGCGCTGGCAACACGGTACGATAAATTAAAACGTAATTATGAAAGTACTGTATCATTAGCTTGTGCTTTGATTTGGTTGAAATTATAGCTAAAATGTCATTAGCCCCTAGCATACCGAACATTGGATATCGGCATACAAAATTATATTTTTACCGAATCCATTCACAGTGATGCTTTCGGTAAAAGCACTTACCATGCTGCTTGGAAAGCCAAACGTTAATTGACTGACATAAAATCTTTCAGGCTGCCTATTTATCCAGGCAGCCTGAAAGATTATGTGTTTCATTAATCAAAATTTATCATAAAATTGCTGAATTTTTTTCGCCATCAATTTTCTGCGTTCTTGCAAAAAATCAGCATAATTTTCCTGTCGAAAAGCCTGCCAATTTTCAGGAATACAATGAACAGCCAAATTTTCTCGCCATTCAACTAACGATGGAATAGAGGTATATTGTTGTTTACCCTGTTCAATATCCTGTTGAATTTGTTGTAGATATTCAAACGGCGGTTTATCCTGCAAACGAATATTGATTTGCTGTTCAGTGTACACAAAATTAGCAATTTGATTATATTCACTTTTTTTGTAGCCATGTTTTTCCAAATAAGCTTTAGGGAAAAAATGATGTTCATCGCCACGCGTTTCAAATAAATCAGACACTTTCACGCTGCCTGATAAAAACGCTTTTTCCTGATTTTGACATTGTGCCGCCAAATAACACAAATAGGCAGCATTGACATTGCTGGACGAATCCAAATCACGCACCAAAGTATGCTCCCAAAATCCACTATTTAATTCTGCTAATTCAATAAGTTGAAAATATTCTTGAATACCTTTTTCTTGAATTTGTTTGATGTCGCGTTCAATCACGCTTTCCGAAGAACCCGAATAACGTCCCGTCAAGAGCGACATCACAAACCATTTTTTGACCCAATGCTGAATTTCATGTTCAGACATTTTCAAATCACACAAATGTAAATAAATGGCATATGCTATATTCAAACTATTTTGTGAATTCAATAAATTAGC
This sequence comes from Simonsiella muelleri ATCC 29453, assembly GCF_002951835.1. Lineage (GTDB taxonomy): Bacteria > Pseudomonadota > Gammaproteobacteria > Burkholderiales > Neisseriaceae > Simonsiella > Simonsiella muelleri. Next base: position 2,124,292 of record NZ_CP019448.1, read on the forward strand.
ATGAATAAAACCCGCCGAACGAATCAGCAATAAAAAGCGTTTGTAATGCGTTTCGTTGAAAAATGCCATTAAACCTGTGCGTAATTTTTCGTAACTTTGCTGGGCGATTTCTTCCGTGTTGCTGCGTTTTTCAAAATCTCGTCCTGACAATAACGCCACTAAATCGCTAAACCGACCACGTTGAAAAGCGTAAGTGTATGCCACACGCAAAACATCAATATAATTAGGGTGATATAAATTATCTGTATATTGAGCAATCCATTTAATTTTTACAAAATCAGGGGATTGAAAAAATTGTGTGTCATTGCTTTCAATGTGTTTGGCAAAGCTACTGTCGTTTAACAAATGGCAAAAATAATCAATCATTTTACGTAATGTGTTGCCACCAAATTGCTGGTCAGCAGCAATTTTAGACATCACAAAATCCGCATTACTTAATACCACGCCTTTTTGATTAATGCGAATAAAAATTTCCGTAACCGTATCAATTTCCAAATCAGGATTCAATTCAATAATACCAATTTGTCGATTTTTAATGGCTTGTAATTCATTGATTTTTTCTTCAATTTTATCTTCATCAACTGTAGGATTTTTTTCCAAATATTGCCGTCTGATTTTGCTGATAGGCGTGTCGCCATTCAAAATCGGCGCAATGTCATCAATCCAAATCGGATTGCGTTCAATCGCGTTGTTACACACTTCAAACGCAGATTCATGGTCTTTAACCTGTGGATTGTAAGCAATTTTGATTTTATTTTGCTTATATTCTTTATTCAAAACCGCCTGCCCAACCACCGCCGCCGTCAAAGCGGTAATACGTTGCTGTCCGTCAATTAATACGCGTTTACCTGCGGACAATGTGCCATCTTTCAAGCGAATATCGGGATTACGCCACGTAATGATATAGCCCACAGGATAACCTTTGTGCAACGAATCCAACAAATCGCGTACCTTGCTCGCATTCCACACAAATGGACGCTGAATTTCAGGAATCGCAATTTCACCCGATTTAATCCACGATAATAATGTCTCAATCGGTTGTTGTTGAACAGAATATTTGGACATTGTTAAATCCTTATTTTTTATGAATAATGAACGGTATTTTTCAGGCAGCCTGAAAGCACATTTTCACACTTTCAGGCTGCCTGAATATTCAATTAAAGCAGATTATTAACCCAATTTTCCACGCTTGCCAAAGTTTCAGGCAGCTTGGCAGCATCCGTACCGCCTGCTTGTGCCAAATCAGGACGACCGCCGCCTTTACCGCCGACTTGTTCCGCCGCAAATTTTACCAAATCGCCAGCTTTCACTTTTGCTGTCAAAGGTTTAGAAACACCTGCACACAACGACACTTTGCCATCGTTCACCGCCGCCAACAACACAACCGCTTTATCGGATTTACCCGTCAAATCGGTTACGATGTCGCGCAATGCGCTCGCTTCTGCGTCAATTTGTGCCACAACCAAACTTACTGTACCCAAGTCTTTAGCGTTGTCCAACAATTTTGCGCCCGCGTGTACTGCTAATTCCGCTTTGGCTTTTGCCAATTCTTTTTCTAACGCTTTGGTTTGATTGGCATTGGCTTGAATTTTGCTTAACACGTCTTTTTCGGTTTGCGCTTTGACTTCGCTAATGATGTTTTTCAATAGCGTTTCTTGATTTTGCGCCCAACGTAAAGCGTTCAAACCCGTAATGACTTCCAAACGGCGTACACCAGCCGCAATGCCACTTTCAGAAATGATTTTGAACAAACCAATATCGCCCGTACGCGCAACGTGTGTACCGCCACACAATTCAGTAGAAAATTCACCCATTTGCAACACACGCACTTCATCGCCGTATTTTTCGCCAAACAACATCATTGCACCTGTTTTTTGCGCGTCTTCCATGCTCATAATGTTGGCATCAACCGCCACGTTCGCCAAAATCGCAGTATTGACGCGGCGTTCTACTTCGGCGATTTCTTCAGGCGTAATGGCTTGATTATGCGAAATATCAAAGCGTGTGCTTTCGGCGGTAACCAGCGAACCTTTCTGTTCCACATGGTTGCCCAACACTTCGCGCAAGGCTTTGTGCATCAAGTGGGTTGCGCTGTGGTTGCGCATATTAGCATCGCGAATGTCGTTGTCAATTTCGGCTAACACGCTGTCGCCCACTTTCAGGCTGCCTGAAACTTGTACGCCAAATTGTCCAAATACGGCGGCTTTGATTTTTTGCGTGTCGCGTACTTCAAAGCGGTTTTCGCCTGCCAAAATATAGCCCACATCGCCCACTTGACCGCCACTTTCGGCGTAAAACGGTGTTTGGTCTAATACAATTGCGCCTGTTTCGCCTTCGTGCAATTCGGTTACGGCTTCGCTGTCTTTGTATAAAGCAATGACGGTTGCGTTGACTTTTCGTTCAGAATAACCTTTAAATTGTGTATCTTGACCGTTGTAATCCAATTGCGTGTTGGCTTTAAAATTTTGCGCAGCACGAGCGCGGGCGCGTTGTTCGTCCATCGCTTTGTTAAAACCGTCTTCGTCCATTTCTACTTCACGTTCGCGGCAAATATCGGCAGTTAAATCGTATGGGAAACCGTAGGTATCATACAATTTAAAGATAATTTCGCCGTTCAAACGTTTCAGGCTGCCTGAAAGTGCATTTTCCAACAATACCATACCTGTTTCCAAAGTTTGCGCAAAACGTGTTTCTTCCGCTTTCAACGCCTCTTCAATTTGCGTTTGTTTTTCGCGCAATTCTGGGTAGGCATCGCCCATTTCTTTAACCAAATCAGGCACTAATTTATAGAAAAACGCTTGTTTTTGACCCAATTTGTAGCCATGACGCACCGCGCGGCGAATAATACGGCGCAACACATAACCACGCCCTTCGTTGCTTGGTAACACGCCGTCTGCAATCAAAAACGAGCAAGAACGAATATGGTCAGCAATGACTTTTAAACTTGGCACGTCCATGCTGAACTCAACGCCTGTTTCACGCGCCACAGCTTTGAGTAAATTTTGAAATAAATCAATTTCATAATTACTATGAACGCCTTGCATTACCGCCGCCATGCGCTCCAAGCCCATGCCCGTATCCACAGACGGCTTCGGCAGCGGATTCATATTGCCTTGTTCATCGCGGTTGAATTGCATAAATACGTTGTTCCAAATCTCAATCCAACGGTCGCCATCTTCTTCGGGTGAACCTGGAATGCCACCCCAAATGTGTTCGCCGTGGTCGTAGAAAATCTCCGTGCAAGGTCCGCAAGGTCCTGTGTCGCCCATTTGCCAGAAATTGTCAGATGCGTATTTCGCGCCTTTGTTGTCGCCAATACGGACGATTTTGTTTTCAGGCAGCCCGATTTCTTTGTGCCAAATGTTGTAGGCTTCATCGTCTTCCGCGTACACGGTTACGAGTAATTTTTCTTTGGGCAAATTAAGCCATTCTGGCGAAGTCAAAAACTCCCAAGCATAATGAATAGCTTGTTGTTTGAAGTAATCGCCAAACGAAAAATTGCCCAACATCTCAAAAAAGGTATGATGACGCGCGGTATAACCCACATTTTCCAAATCGTTGTGTTTACCACCTGCGCGTACGCATTTTTGTGCGGTGGTGGCGCGCGTATAGGAGCGTTTATCAAAGCCCAAAAACACGTCTTTAAATTGATTCATGCCTGCATTGGTAAAAAGCAAAGTGGGGTCGTTGTGTGGGACAAGACTGGACGAACGGACAATTTGATGCCCTTTAGATTCAAAAAATTGCAAATATTTTTGGCGTAATTCAGATGTTTTCATGGTTTTACGTTTCTTATTTAATGGTTTAAAAATAGAAAAAGTGCTTTCAGGTTGCCTGAAAAAAATTATTTTGATAAATTATCTTGTTTTAATTGATATTTTTTCATTAATTGATGATATTGATTGCTGGAAATTTGCTGCCATTCTTGCGATTTGGCAATTTTCACACCAAGCTCTTGATTAATTTTATGTAATTCTTCGGTTTGCTTGTGTTCTGCTGCTTCAGACGAACGCACTTGCAAATCCGCCGTATCCGCATACGCCGCCATAGACATCGCCAACGCATCACGCACACTGGCAATTTCTTTATCTGATAAATTCAATGATTTCAAATAATTAATATTTTGGCGGATTGCGGTCATTTCATTTTGAATAATCATACGACTTTGGGCTTCAGATAATTTGGGATTTTGCGCTTGGGCTTGCTGCATTCGTTCAGCGGCTTGCTGGGCAAATTGCTGCATGAGTTGATGCAAAATTTTCGCTTGCTCTTTGGGCGTGCTGGTCGCGCTCAAAGCAGGCACGGAAACCGCTTGCACCGCAACCGCATTCACAGCAGATGCACCGCTGGCTACCACAGGTACGCTGGCTGGCGTATTGGTTGCAACAGCCGATGCAGAAGGCAATGGATTTTGCGATGACGAGTCAGGCGAACACGCGGCGAGTAATGCCGCAGAAATCAGCAAACTTAGATGAAATTTAGATAACATGATAGTGGTTCTTTAGAAAAATTTTCAGACTGCCTGAAAAAGATTTTGACAATTGAAATTTCAAGTAAAAATAAGCTGCCATCTTACTGGAATTTGGGTTTTCTGCCTATATTTTCGTGTAAAAATATATTTTCAGGCTGCCTGAAAAACGTTTTTCGCTTATTATCACATTTCCCTTTGAGATTGAAATGATATGGAGAAACAATGTTACGTCCGACTTTATTGGCATTATCGCTGCTGGCGTTGTCTGTGCCTGCATTGGCAGAAACTTTAAAAACAAAATTAAACAATGGTTTAACAGTTATTGTGCGTGAAGACAATCGTGCGCCTGTTGTCATGTCCCAACTTTGGTACAAAATCGGTTCAGTTGATGAAAAAGTAGGCAAAAGCGGGTTGAGTCATGCACTGGAACACATGATGTTCAAAGGCACACAATCCATTCCTGAAGGCGAATTCTCACGCCACGTATCCGCGATGGGTGGCTCGTTGAACGCCTATACCACCGCCACTGAAACCGTCTTCCACGAAAACATCGCCAAAGAACATTTACCCACCATTTTGGCAATGGAAGCCGACCGCATGGTCAATTTGAATTTTAGTGATAAAGCATTTAATAATGAAATCAAAGTCATTCGCGAAGAACGCCGCCAAAATGTAGAAGACAATCCCATTGGCAATATGTATGAAAAAATGTTGAGTTTGGCGTATGACAAACCATCTAACCAAACGGCAGTTATCGGATACATGTCTGATTTATTTAAATTAAAACCAAATGATTTGCGTGATTGGTATCGCCGATGGTATGCACCCAATAACGCCACTTTGGTGATTGTCGGCGATGTGAATGCCAAAGACACACTGGCTTTGGTGGAAAAAACATTTGGGCACATTCCTGCAAAAAAATTACCCAATCGCCAAGACGTGAGTGAACCCAACACCCAAGCCAAAGGCGCGAAAGTTGTGATGGGTGGCAACACCAAACAACCTATGTTTACATTGGGTTATCGTGTGCCAACTTTGACTCAATTAGACGAAAAATTGCCTTATGCGTTGGATATGCTGGCAAATATTTTGAGTGGCAATTCGGCAGCACGATTTGATAAAAAATTGATACGCGGTTCAGAATTGGCATTGGATTTAAGTACAAATTACACCATGATTGACCGTCAAGCACAATTATTCACCATTTCAGGTATGCCCAGCCAACGCAGCGATTTGGATTTATTACGCAAAAATGTGGAAGCTGAAATTGCACTGATTGCTCGCGATGGCGTAAGCGAAGAAGAATTACAACGCGCCAAAACCATTGAAAAAGCCAACGCCATTTACAGCCGCGACAGCATGGGTGCGCAAGCCAGCTTAATTGGCACACTGGAAACCAACGGTTTTTCTTATGATGATGAAAATAAATTGCGCCAACGCATTGACCAAGTAACCGCCTCTGATGTTCAGGCTGCCGCTGCATTCTTATTGAAACAACGTGATGTTTTTGTACAACTTTATCCTGAAGACAGCGAACAAGTCAAAGCCGCCAAAAAAACCATGAAACCCTATCAAACAACAAAAAACAAATAAATTTTTGCCCCCAAGATGGGGACAAAAGTTTCAGGCTGCCTGATAACAAGTTATGAATCATTCACACAAATAAAAACAGTATTCATCATATCTATATATGAATACTGTTTTTTTGATAAAAATAAATTAATCAATCATTAACAATGCAGGCATATCATTGGCTTTCAATTGATTAACCATTTTTTGGGCTTGCACCTGTTCAATACGCTGACGGCTACGCACCACGCTGATTCTCGTACCATTTGAGTTGGTGGTTTTGACCACGCGCGATGGCACACCCAATAAAGATGCTTTTGCTGCTTGAGTTTCCGCCAAATCTTCCGACAAAAATGCCCCCATCTGAATCATCACGCTTGAAGATTTACCATCTGCACTTTGGTTTTCTGGCTGGCTAGTGGCATCGGTGTTTTTTTCTGATTTAACGTCTGATTTTTTGGTGGCAGAGATGTCGGTTGTGGTGGTTTTGGTGACATTTTCCGTATTTTTTACAGCCACTTTTTTCAGGCTACCTGTTTTTTCGGCAACTTTATCGGTAACAACAGTGGACGCAACTTTAGTTAAACTGTTTGTTTTTTCAGAGATTTTATCGTTGGCTTTTTTCAGGCTGCCTGCTTTTTCGGCGACTTTGTCGGTGGCAACAGTGGCAGCAACTTTAGTCAAACTGTTTGTTTTTTCAGAAATTTTATCGCTGGCTTTTTTCAGGCTGCCTGCTTTTTCGGCGACTTTGTCGGTGGCAACAGTGGCAGCAACTTTAGTCAAACTGTTTGTTTTTTCAGAAATTTTATCGCTGGCTTTTTTCAGGCTGCCTGCTTTTTCGGCGACTTTGTCGGTGGCAACAGTGGTCGTAACTTTAGTCAAACTGTTTGTGTTTTCAGAAATTTTATCGCCGGCTTTTTTTAGGCTGTTTGCTTTTTCGGCGACTTTATCGGTGGCAGTGGTGGTTGACTTGGTTTCAGTGGTAGCATAGATTTGCGTACTGGCAAACATCAAAATAACCGCTAAGATGTTTTTAATCATCATTAATTCTCCAAAAATGTCAAGTTAATCAAATTCATCAGGTTAAAATTTGTGAATCCTGATGCTTCCTAAATATTGAGTATCTATCGCAGTTACACCAATTTTGAGTTAAGGAATATTAATTACTATCTTATTATGTTTATCATAAAAGTGGGGAAATTTTCACATAAATTGATTATATTTACATAATTTTCATACTAAACGTTGTATTTTTGTTTCAAGTTATCTAAATATTGTCGCTAATTCGCAACAAATTATGAATTTTGATTTGATTTGATTCTGGGGGCAAATTCAGTATAATCCGCGTTTTACGTTTTTCAGGCTGCCTATTTTTTCAGGCAGCCTGAAAATTATTGCAACTCAGCCCCGCAATTACGGGCTACCTGATTAGGTAAACAAACCATGAAAAAAGTCTTTATCCGCACTTTTGGCTGTCAAATGAACGAATACGATAGCGAAAAAATGCTCGCCGTGTTAGCCGAAGAACATGGCGATATCGAACAAATCAACGAGCCTGATGGTGCAGACATCATTTTATTTAACACTTGTTCAGTACGCGAAAAAGCACAGGAAAAAGTATTTTCCGATTTAGGGCGCGTCAAACATCTTAAAAAAGAAAACCCCAATTTAATCATTGGTGTAGCAGGTTGCGTGGCATCGCAAGAAGGCGAAGCAATTATTGAACGTGCGCCTTATGTCGACGTGGTTTTTGGACCGCAAACGCTGCACCGCTTACCTAAAATGATTATGGACAAAGAAACCACAGGTTTATCTCAAGTAGATATTTCGTTTCCCGAAATTGAGAAATTTGACCACTTACCACCTGCGCGTGTGGAGGGTGGCAGCGCGTTTATTTCCATTATGGAAGGCTGTTCTAAATATTGCAGTTTTTGTGTCGTGCCTTACACGCGTGGCGAAGAATTTTCTCGCCCACTCAACGATGTACTGACTGAAATTGCCCATTTAGCACAACAAGGCGTGAAAGAAATTAACTTGTTAGGGCAAAATGTGAACGCCTATCGTGGTGAAATGGATAACGGTGAAATCTGCGATTTTGCGACTTTGCTGCGGATTGTTCACGAAATTCCGGGAATTGAACGTATGCGTTTCACAACCAGCCATCCACGTGAATTTTCCGATGCGATTATTGAATGCTATCGTGATTTACCGAAATTGGTTTCGCATTTGCATTTACCGATTCAAAGCGGTTCTGACCGCGTACTCTCGGCAATGAAACGTGGCTACACCGCGTTGGAATACAAATCCATTATCCGCAAATTGCGTGCTATCCGTCCTGATTTGTGTTTGAGTTCCGATTTTATTGTCGGCTTTCCAGGAGAAACCGAACGCGAATTTGAACAAACACTGAAACTCGTAAAAGACATTGCCTTTGATTTGAGTTTTGTGTTTATTTATAGTCCGCGTCCTGGTACACCAGCTGCAAATCTGCCAGACGATACGCCTCACGAAGAAAAAGTACGCCGTCTAGAAGCCTTAAACGAAGTGATTGAAGCTGAAACCGCACGCATCAACCAAGCAATGCTTGGCACGATTCAGCGTTGCTTAGTGGAAGGGGTGTCCAAAAAAGACCCCGACCAACTGCAAGCACGTACCGCTAATAATCGCGTAGTCAATTTTTACGGTTCAGCAGATTTAATTAATCAGATGGTTGAATTGGAAATTACCGAAGCGCGAACATTCTCATTATCAGGGGAACTGGTTGAATAATCATTTTGCAGCCTGAAAAACCACTCGCCCAACAATTTTATTCTCAAAATATTTTTCGTGAATAAAATTGTTGGGCGTATTTCCTTTTCTTTTCAAATAAATTAGTATAACGTATTTTTTAAGGAAAATATCATGCGTAAAATATACATCGCCACTTTATTAGCATTAACCTCATTGGCAGCCTGTAACCAAAAAGATTCTACAGAAGCCCCGAATAAACCCACTCAAACCACCGAATCCGCGTCAAAAAGCTCCCTCAATACGCCAACAACACCCAGTGCAAAAATTGCGCCTGAATACGCAGAGTTCGCCGCTTTAACCCAAGCCGCCAAAGACAAATTAGCAAACGCTACACCCGAACAAGCCAACGAAATCTACGCCGAACACCGAAAAGCTGTCGCAGCCGCCACCGAAGAATTAACTAAAAAAGAAGAAAAATTCTTAGGAGAACAATATCATAACGAAGAAAATTGGCAGCAATCCGAAAATGAAGACGAACCCAGTATCCCAAAAGGCGAAGTCAAAGCACGCATGGACAAACTCGCTAGCGTAGGATTGGTATTTTTTGATGAAGGTGAAGGCATCGTATCTATTCGCCAACAGCCCGATTATTTTAAAAATTTATTTGCTGGCAAAGTAACGCCCGATGTCGCGGAATTCATTGATTTAAACGCCAACGATGACAAAAAACCTGTGGAAAACGATGCCGCCATTATCGTACCTTGGGCAGAATTGGGTGATCGTGCTTTCGCATGGGAATCGTTCATCAAAAAATATCCTGATAGCGCATATGCTAAAGAAGCAAAAGAACAATTTCAACATTATGCTGACAGCTTTTTATTTGGCATGGACAACACACCTGTGGAAGCATCCACTAATCCAGATTTAAAAGATGTGGCGCAAGAGTATCAAAAAATTGAAAAAACTTGGTCAGATTTCGCCAAAGCACACCCCAACAGTAGTCTCACGCCCTTGTTTGATGAAGCGCGTCAAATCGCCAAAATGGAACAAAATAACGGACAGAATCGTTACGATGCCATAACCAAATTCCGCAAAGAAAAATGGGGTATGGAAGAAAATTAATTAACATTCTCATTTTGTTTATTTTTCAGGCAGCCTGAAGATGATGGGCTGCTTTTTTTAAATAAAAATGTTAAAATTACATATGACTACAAATTAGCCAGTTTATGCGTTAAAATTATCATTTAGTAGCAAAAAATAGGAAAATAAACCCAATTAAAAAATTTAAACTTTCTTCAAAAGAAAAATTACGCCATATTTTTCAAAAAAATTTCATCCAACTACATTTTGAAAAACCTTGATTTTTCAGGCAGCCTGAAGATTTTTCATGACAAAAGCATGACAGATAATCCAACAACCGCTAGAATAACCCCATATATAAGACAGGGTCATCTCAAATTTGTCTCTCATTCATTCAGTAAATTATCTTAACTTTACAATACTTGCGAAAGGACGCAGCAAAATGTCTCAATACGTTATCTGGTTTGAAAACTTACGCATGAGCGATGTGGAAAGTGTTGGCGGCAAAAACGCTTCTTTGGGCGAAATGATTAGCCAATTGACCGAAAAAGGAGTACGCGTTCCAGGTGGATTCGCCACAACCGCTGAAGCGTTCCGCGCATTTTTAGCACATGATGGGCTGAATGAACGGATTTCCAGTGCGTTGGCGGCTTTGGACGTGGATGATGTAACCGAATTGGCGCGTGTTGGCAAAGAAGTCCGCCAATGGATTTTGGAAACGCCTTTCCCCGAACAATTAAATCAAGAAATTGAAACCGCGTGGAACAAAATGGTCGCCGATGCAGGCAGCGAGGATATTTCTGTGGCGGTACGTTCTTCTGCAACGGCGGAAGATTTACCCGATGCGTCTTTTGCAGGACAACAAGAAACTTATTTAAATATCAAAGGATTAGATAATGTAAAAGAAGCGATGCACCATGTATTCGCGTCTTTGTATAATGACCGTGCCATTTCCTATCGTGTCCATAAAGGCTTTGATCATGATGTAGTGGCGTTGTCGGCTGGTGTACAACGCATGGTACGCTCCGACAGTGGCGCAGCTGGTGTGATGTTCTCCATTGACACGGAAAGTGGTTTTGAAGATGTCGTATTCATTACATCATCTTATGGTTTGGGTGAAACGGTCGTACAAGGTGCCGTCAATCCCGATGAATTCTATGTTCACAAACCTACTTTACGCGCAGGTAAACCTGCCGTTTTGCGCAAAACCATGGGTTCTAAACTCATCAAAATGACATTCACCGACAGCGCGCAAGCTGGTAAATCCGTGCAAACGGTTGATGTGCCTGTGGCAGACCGCAAAAAATTCTCTATTTCTAATGAAGAAATTACAGAATTAGCCAAATACGCCTTAATTATTGAAGAGCATTACAATCGCCCAATGGATATTGAATGGGGACGTGATGGCGTGGACGGCAAATTGTATATTTTACAAGCACGCCCAGAAACTGTTAAATCTCAAGAAAATCAATCAAATAGCTTACGCCGTTACAGCATTACAGGCGAACGCAAAGTATTAGTAGAAGGTCGCGCCATCGGTCAAAAAGTTGGTCAAGGCAAGGTGCGCTTAGTCAAAGGTGCAGACGAAATGCACTTAGTGGAAGCGGGTGATGTACTCGTAACCGATATGACCGACCCAGATTGGGAACCCGTGATGAAACGTGCCGCTGCCATCGTTACCAATCGCGGTGGTCGTACTTGCCACGCGGCGATTATCGCACGTGAATTGGGTATTCCTGCGGTGGTGGGTTGTGGTAACGCCTCCGAAGTACTGCAAGAAGGTCAAGCGGTTACCGTGTCTTGCGCTGAAGGCGATACAGGTTTGATTTACAATGGTTTATTAAATGTAGCAGTAGAAGAAATCGCATTGGACAATATGCCAGAAGCCCCTGTGAAAATCATGATGAATATCGGTAATCCTGAATTAGCATTCAGTTTTGCTAATATTCCAAGCGCAGGAATTGGTCTGGCACGTATGGAATTCATCATCAATCGCCAAATCGGTATTCACCCACAAGCCCTGTTGGAATTTGATAAATTAGATGAAGATTTACAAGACGAAATCCGCGACCGCATCGCAGGTTACGCATTACCAACCGATTTTTATGTGGACAAAATTGCAGAAGGCGTAGCAACTTTGGCTGCATCGGTTTATCCGAAAAAAGCCATTGTGCGTATGTCTGATTTCAAATCAAACGAATACGCTGGTTTAATTGGCGGTGATATTTACGAACCACACGAAGAAAATCCCATGTTGGGTTTCCGTGGCGCGGCACGTTATGTATCTGAAAATTTCAAAGAATGTTTCGCCATGGAATGTCGCGCATTGAAACGCGTTCGCGATGAAATGGGGCTGACTAATGTAGAAATCATGATTCCATTTGTCCGCACATTAACCGAAGCAGAACAAGTGGTTACCATTTTAAAAGAAAATGGTTTGGAACGTGGCAAAAACGGTTTACGTTTAATCATGATGTGTGAATTGCCAAGTAACGCCGTGTTGGCTGAACAATTCTTGAAATATTTTGACGGTTTCTCCATCGGTTCAAACGACATGACGCAATTAACTTTGGGTGTGGATCGCGACAGTGGCGGTGCAATCGCTGCGACTTTTGACGAACGTAACCCAGCGGTAAAAGTGATGCTGAATTTAGCCATTTCCGCATGTCGCAAACAAAATAAATATGTTGGCATTTGCGGTCAAGGTCCGTCTGATCACCCCGATTTCGCCAAATGGTTGGTGGAAGAAGGCATTGAAAGCGTATCGTTGAATCCTGATACCGTTGTGGAAACGTGGTTGTATTTGGCTAAAGAATTAAATCAATAAACGTGTTTGAAATTTTCAGGCTGCCTTTGTTTTAATAATGAAGGCAGCCTGAAAATTTTATCTATATTGAATAAAAAAGGAATTTTTATTTTAATCCACACTATTAGAACCTGTGTTCACAGCCAAGCGCGATGTCTTTTTGCCCCATTTGGCACGCCTGCTACGTTAAATTTCATGCCAATAGGAACGCTATTGACATAAAATTCGTCTTACATTCGCACCAACTGGGACAAAAATCCATTTCACGTTGGCTATGAATACAGGTTCTTATTTTGTCTGAAAGGCTGCCTGAAAATGTTGGTCGTCCACTTGCCATTGAATCAGCCAATCATGGCGAGATTGCGTGCATAATGGTAAATGCACATTTTCCGCCAACCAAGTACCATCTGCTTGTTTATTCAGCACAAAACGATTAAATCCCATGTCCATATCAACCATACTGAACGATGCGGTCATTTGCTGCGTATTGGGCGCAACCCCAGTCGCACGGATGTGAAATGGCGTTTTATTGTCGCCCACGCCCACTAATTGTAAATTTGCCCCCTGCCCAAATGGGCAACCCGATTGCGTGATTTGACAAGATTTTGCCGTTTGATGAATGGGTTGGCGAGACTCCCACCACAGCAACATTGCCCCTTTTAACAGTGCCAAAATAATCAAAGCTGCTCCCACGAGCAGCCATTTTTTATCATTTGTTATCATCATAATATTTTGTATTTCAGGCAGCCTGAAAGGTTAAGCTGCCTGATTATCAAATAAAAATTAATAAGTTAATTCGCCTGAAAATACGGTTACAGCTGGGCCCATCATCATCACATCACTGCCCTCTTCCCAACTGATTTGCAATTCCCCCCCTGGTAACACCACACGCACCCATTCGCCAGATGCAACCGCCCCCAAACGCACACCTGCCACCACCGCCGCACACGCGCCTGTGCCGCATGCTTGCGTTTCGCCTGCACCACGTTCGTAAACGCGTAATTTAATATGATTTTTATCAACTACTTGCATAAAACCCACATTTACTTTTTGTGGAAAACGCTGATGATTTTGCAACGCCGCGCCCCAACTCTCCACAGGCGCATCATCCACATTACCGACCCACATCACCGCGTGTGGATTGCCCATGTTGACCAACGACATTTCCGCGCTATCCAAATCTTTCACGACAATATAGCTTACCGCACCCACTTGTTCACCCGAACGCAACACAAACGGTACATCTTCAGGTGCAAAACGCGGTTGCCCCATGTTCACGGTTACCAAACCATCATCATTCAAACGCGGTTTGATGATGCCCTTAGCGGTTTGTACCACGATTTCTTGTTTGTCTGTTAAACCTTGTTCAGTAACAAATTTAACAAAACAACGTGCGCCATTACCACATTGCTCCACTTCGCTGCCATCGGCATTAAAAATGCGGTAACCAAAATCCACGCCTTCGGTTTGACTGGATTCTACGATTAACAATTGGTCAAATCCCACGCCCGTGTGGCGGTCTGCCCATTCGCGAATGGGGGCATTGGCAGTATCGAATGTTTGGCGCGTGGCATCAATGACCATGAAATCATTACCCAAACCATGCATTTTGGAGAATTTTAGAGTAGGCATCGCTATTTCCTATCAGTGGTTATTTCAATTATTGATACGCAAGCATTTTATCCACAAACAAAACAAAATATCAATGTTAAAAAATGTATTCAAAATCAATGATTACAAATTAAATTATTGAATTTAAATTATTTAATTTGATTAAAATTTAAGCAAAAATAGCTTGGTAACTCACGCGAAAGCAAATTTCAACCATACAAAGTGGCTGTCCACATGGTTATCCACAGATTTTGTGGGTAAGTTTATCAGCACTGAAACCTTAGAACCTATATTCATGGCCAACGTGAAATGATTTTTGTCCTAGTTGGTATGAATGTAAGGCAAATTTTATGCTAATAGCGTTCCTATTAGCGTGAAATTCAACGCTGCAGGCGTGCTAAATGAGGCAGCTTGGCGGTGTAAATACGGTTTTCTTACATCACGTCTAAAACATCAATCCCAAGCAAATCTAAACCCATTTTTAACGTTTCGCCTGTTAATTGTGCCAATTTCAAACGCGAATCGCGTACATCGCCCTCTGCTTTCAAAATCGGGCAGGCTTCGTAAAAACGGCTAAACAACGTCGCCAATTGATATAAATAATTCGCCAAATAGTGTGGAAACGAAGTTTCTGCAACGCTTTGTAACACGTCTTCAAATTTTAATAACTCTACCGCAAGTTGCTGTTCTAAAGGCTGTTCCAATTTTAAGGCTGCCTGAACATTCCAATCGCCCACTTTTTTGAATACGCTTTGTACGCGTGTGTAAGCGTATTGCAAATATGGCGCAGTATTGCCTTCAAATGACAGCATATTGTCCCAATCAAACACATAATCACTGGTGCGATTTTTGCTTAAATCCGCGTATTTCACCGCGCCAATGCCCACCGTTTCGCCAATTTTTACCGCGTCCAAATCACTTAATTTGGGATTTTTATCTCTCACCAATTTCGTGGCACGTTCCACAGCTTCATCAAGCAAATCAACTAGTTTTACCGTATCACCCGAACGGGTTTTAAATGGTTTGCCGTCTTTGCTCATCATCGTGCCAAAACCAATAAATTCAGCGGATACGTTTTCAGGCAGCCAACCAGCTTTACGCGATGCAGTGAACAATTGTTTAAAATGCAAATCTTGGCGCGTATCAACCACGTACAGCAAACGCGTACCGCCCAGTTTGCCCACGCGATAACGCATACAGGCAAAATCCGTAGTCGCGTATAAAAAGCCACCACCTTGTTTTTGCACAATAAATGCGGCAGGTTCGCCCTCTTTATTCTTGAATTCATCCAAAAACACCACTTTTGCGCCGTCTGAATCCACCGCCAAGCCTTTGGCTTCCAACTCATTGATAACATTATGCAAATCCGCGTTATATGAAGATTCTCCAGCCACATCAGCGCGTTGCAATTTCAAACCGAGTTTCGCATAGACTTCTTCCGCGTGCTGCAAGGAAATTTCCACAAATTGTCGCCACAATGCCAACACAGCTTCATCACCGCTTTGCAATTTCACAACGTATTCACGCGCCAAATCAGCAAACGCCGCATCTTCATCAAAACGAATTTTCGCATTACGGTAAAACTGCTCCAAGTCCGCCAGTTTAAATTCAGCATTATCCTTTTGTTGCTCAACCAGATATGCCACCAGCATACCAAATTGTGTCCCCCAATCGCCGACATGGTTTTGACGAATGACCTTGTGTCCCAAAAATTCCAACACACGCGAAATACTGTCGCCAATAATAGACGAGCGCAAATGCCCAACGTGCATTTCTTTGGCAAGATTAGGCGACGAATAGTCAATCACAATGGTATTAGGCGTAGCGGTTTTTTCAATATTCAGGCTGCCTGAAAGCTGTTGCGCCAAAAATTCAGGCGATAAACGCAAATTAACAAAGCCCAGACCCGCTACTTCTGCACCAGCAAATGCGCCTTTACCATTGAGTTCATCCGCAATTTTTTGTGCTAATTCGCGTGGATTCTGTCCAACTTTTTTTGCTGCACCCATCACGCCGTTAATCTGAAAATCGCCATGTTTCGCGTCTTTGGGAGATTGCAACACAATCGGGCTGCCTGAAATACCTGCGACAGCAAAGGCTTGTTCAATTTGATTGGATAAAGTTTGTTGTAATTTCATAATATTTTTAATTTAAGTTAAAACTAGATTTTAAGGCAATGCTCATTTTAATATAGTTTGAAAATTACTATATTATAATTGTTTAGAAAAATAAATTATACAAGGTTTTTCAATAAATTTATGGATAAAGAATGCAGATACAACACATAGTAAAATATAAAATAAACTATTTAAATAATTGAATTCCTGATGTGTCCATTGAAATATATTGATAAAAAATGGATGTATTAAATACATTGGATAGGAAATATTACCAAAAAATTGACCTATTCCATTATTAAACCAATGGAAAATAACACCTCTTCTATGTGCCAGAGAAATAATAAATACCATACAAATAAATGGAAATACAAATTCATTCACACGATTGTAACTAATTTTTCTATACAATAAGAAACATAGAACTAATACAATAAGTTGAAACACGGTTGCCCAGTTGTTCGTTGTTCGTTGTTCGTTGTTCGTTGTTCGTTGTTCGTTGTTCGTTGTTCGTTGTTCGTTGTTCAAAAATAGTATACGCTATAACTCCTAGTGAATAATCTAATAAACAACGAATTACACCATAAGTAATAAATGGATAAGCAAGCGCATAGTGAATCCTTAGAAAATCTGATGTATCATTTACTATCTTTAAAAAAGCAAATAGGCTGAATATTATCAAAACTGGTAATAATAATTGACTAGCATATTTCCTTATTACAAATACTAATGGAAATAATAAAACACCTACCCAAAACTCCGCAGAAATAGTGTATGAAATACCTAATGGTTCAAAATATATAAATCGCAAATTATTCATTGGCAACATCTCGCCAATAGATAAAATCCTGATGACATCTAATGAATTTGGCTTAACAAAATTCTCTGCAAAAAAATATTGCGGAATAAGTGTAATAATCACGCAAAATAAATAAACAGGTATCAACCGAAAATACCGACTTTTAATAAATTTATACGTATTAAAATTTTCTTTATTAAAAACAGAGGCAGAAATCACAAATCCACTTAACACTAAAAAGAAATCAACCGCCAATATAAATGACAATGGCATCTTACTTGTTTGCCCATTCCAATGAAAAAAATGACCCAATGCCACAGCGATTGACATAATTCCACGAAAAAAATCTAAACTAATGTTCCTTTTCATTATACAAATTCCTTTTCCAAATTACACAAAAACAAAAAATAGACTTCCAGCGAAACCCCAATTTTTCTAGGTTTTAGAATTTTGCTAAATCCTGTAATTCAGCGTATTTTAAAAAATTGGGATTATTGTTTCGCAGGAAGTCTATTATAATTCACGGCAAAGTTTTGCACTCTTGCCACTGTCCCAATTCCAGTCCCAAATCAAATAGGTTAACACGCCCAATGCCCACACGAATCAAGCGTAAACATGGATAACCTGCTTTTGCCGTCATGCGGCGAACTTGGCGGTTTTTGCCTTCGCGAATTTGGATTTGCAACCAAAAATCAGGAACGGTTTTGCGCTCTCGAATGGGCGGATGACGCGTCCAAATCTGCGCAATTTCATTGGTTTCAAGCAAACGAATTTGGGCAGGTTGTGCAACAAAATCACCCAAATCCAATGGTTGCTGCAAACGCGCCAATTTGTCCGCATCGGGCGAACCCTCCAATTGCGCCCAATAGGTTTTGACGATTTTATTGCGTGGGTCGGTAATTCGGGCTTGCTGTTTGCCGTCATCGGTCAAAAGCAATAAGCCTTCACTGTCGGTGTCCAGTCGCCCTGCTGGGTACACGTTGGGTACGTTCACAAAATCTTTGAGTGTGCGGTATTTTTCGTGTGGACTGAATTGGCAAATCACGCCATAAGGTTTATTCAATGCAATTAACATTTTTCAAGCTGCCTGAATTATTTATCAATGGTTACACCCAATTTTTTCATCAACATTTCAAACGTATCCGCATTATCAAAATTCAAAATGATTTTGCCTCTTTTGCGGTCGCGTGTTTTGATTTCGGCAGCTACGCCAATTTGTTGAATCAGGGCATCGGTTAAACGATTGACATCGGGATCAATGCGTTTAGTGGTTTCTGTTTTTTTGCCTGTCATCAAGCTTTGGCTACGGCGTTCCATTTCGCGCACCGACCAGCCATTTTTCACGGCTTTATGTGCCAAATCAAGTTGTTCTGCCACAGGCAAACTCAACAACGCACGCGCGTGTCCCATTTCCAAATGACGTTTAAACAACAAATCTTGTACAGGCTCGGGTAATTTCAACAATCGTAAACTATTTGAAATCGAACTGCGACTACGCCCAATCGCCTCAGCAACGGTTTCATGAGTCAATTCGAATTCGTCAATCAGCCGTTTGAGACCTTGTGCTTCTTCAATGGGATTGAGATTCTCGCGCTGCATATTTTCAATCAAGCCCATCGCCATGGTACTGCGATCGTCCACATTTTTGATGACCACAGGAATTTCAGTCAAACCAGCCAACTGCGCAGCACGCCAACGGCGTTCACCTGCGATTAATTCATACAATTGTCCACCTTGTTCGCGCACAATCACAGGCTGAATCACGCCTTGCGCCCTGATGGATTCCGCTAAATCGGTTAATGCGGCATCGTCCATTTGCACACGCGCTTGATATTTTCCAGGCGTGATGTCGGCAATCGGCAGCGTGGTTAAACGATCGCCTGATTCTTCATCATAGCTGGCTGGAGAAATCGAAATCAGCGCATCTAAACCACGTCCTAATCCGCCTTTTGATTTGATTGCCATAACTTTTCTTTCTTTAAATAATCAATTGGGTGTATTTTAACATTTTCAGGCTGCCTGAAAACGCGAACAAGACGTTTGCACGCGATTATTTTGTCAAGGTTTCGGCGTATAACTCGGGCGAGTTAATGCGTTGCAACGCATGATAGCAAGGTTGCAACAATTCGCTAATCATCATCAACTGTTGCCAAAGAACTTGATTTTGTGCGCTATTATCGTTTTCTCCAGCTAAAATATTGTGTTGCTCCAACACGACAGGACGAATATTTTCTAATTCATTGTGCAAGGCAAATAAGGCAGCCTGAAAATCTTCCTGCGAATAAATAACCATATTTTTCATTAATTCAACCAATTGATTACCAACGGTAAAAAACGGCATCAGAAAAATGGTTTCATCGTCATCACGGCGCATTTTGTTACGAAATGAACCCAGTGCAGAAATATAACTGATTAGCGAGTAATTGATTTTTAACAGTAAAAAGCCATCTTTCAGGCGCAAACCAAATTTCTGCACATCGCCCGACATATCTGACAACATACTGGATAATGCCGCTGCACTGTCTTGGGCATTGCGGCGAGCTTGGCGATACTCCAAACTATCTATTTGATTATATTGATGCAATTCATCTAACACTGCATTCAAATAACCTGCATTGCTTTGAATCGCGGCATTACCTGTTTTATCCAAAGCCACATATTTCCAGTCAGGCCACAAAAAATACACCGCTGCGCCCGAAATCACCGCGCCCACCATCGTATCCACCACACGTGGTACAAAAAATTGATTAACATCGTAACCTGCAATAGAAAAACTCAAAATAGCTTGAATGGTAATAAATAATGTGGAAAAACTGTGCTTATTGGTCCGAAACAAAAAGAATAATGATAACATCACCACAATCAACACCAATTTCACTTCTAAAGAAAGTTTCAATAAAATCAATGCAGAACCAACCAACACCCCCGCAATCGTCCCAAAAATACGCTGAATCAAACGTTTTTTAGTCGCAGAGTAGTTCGGCTGACATACATAAATTGCCGTCAACAAAATCCAGTAGCCCAAATGAATGCTCTCATCTCGTGTGGGTAACGGCAAAAAATCCGTGCGAATTTGCGGCACAATATAAACTAAAACACAACAAATACAAACACTTATTGCCATACGCACCGCGTGGCGAAAAACAGGTGATGCCAATGTAGTATGACGATGCAAACGTTGCCACGCACCTTTAAATCCGCCCATTTCTGGCGACCACAATCGCGCTTTCAAAATGCGGATTTTGGCATATTCATCGTCATCATGATTTGCACCTAAACAGCTAAATTGTCGGCTAACGTGCATGATGTTATCCAGTAAACGTTGTACACGATACGGCGCAATATCACTGGCTTGTTGTGGCGCATTGGCATAATATTGCAACGATGCTTCCGCTCCCAAAGTGGCGCGTTTGAGTTTGGCAGAATATTCGTAATCGTCATTATTTTTCAGGCTGCCTGAAAACTCACGACACGCCTGCGCTTGCAAACGCAACAATCTTTGAATGCGAAAAATCAAATCACTGTATTTCATTTGCTCAGCAAACGCATGATAATGCACATGACTAGAACTGATGCGCTCATGAATGTCTTGTGCGGCAAAATAGTAGCGCAACATTTTGGTGGTGCGCGGATGGCGGTGTTGTCCGCGCATTCGGTAAAACAGTGCGTTTTGGCAAGCTGTGAACGCCGTAACCACTTTGGAATCATTCATCACCAATTCCAATTGTTTCGCTTCTAAAAAATCCACTTCGTCTGGGTCAAAAAAATCGGCTTTATTATCCAAATAATTCGCCAAAACACTAAACGCCTGCGCCATGCTTTCTTGCACTGGGCGATGCGGAAACACAATATGCACAACCAAACTGGACAAACTGTGCAACAAAGCCCCCATCAACATCAAACCTGTGTTTACATACCATAACAAATGATTACTTTGCGACAATGCTGTGTAAACCGCCACCACCAAAGTCGCAAATGAAATGGTACGGTAACGATTCCCCGCTGCCCCAAACATCGTGAAAATAAACGCCAACGCGGTAAACGTGCTCACCAAAAACACTGGCTCATCAAACGTGATTTGTACCGCCACCGATGACAACGCAAACGTTATCATGGAAAACAAAATATTTTTCAGCCTGCCTGTGAATCCACTGTCCAAATCTGCCAAACCGCCTGCCAAAATCCCCAAAATCAATGGCGACAAATACATCCCCCACCAGCCATAAAAATAAATCGTGCCAGTAGCAATACCTGCACTAAGTAATACAGGTATGGTTGCGATGAGTTTTGGATTGATGGGTGGGGTTCTGATTTTCATGTGAATTTGAGATGACGGTGTGGGTTTTCAGGCTGCCTTTCATGCTTATCAAATTAATTATTAATTAAGGCAGTCTGAATATGATTTTGGTCAATTATTTTATAGTCTTAACTGTATCTAGATTGAGTTTTTTCAATGCGTCTTGTGCTTCGGTGTAACCTGTGGCGGCGGCAAGTTGGTAATAATTGGCGGCACGATTTTTATCCACTTTGCCACTCACGCCCTTTTCGTACCAACGCCCCAAAGCAAACAACGCAGGCGCAGCCGAATAATCTGCTCGTTGTGCAGATTGCACATAATATTGTTTAGCTAAAGTCAAATCTTGACTTGTACCAATGCCATTTTCATAGCAATATGCCAACCAATATTGCCCACCGACATCGCCGTATTGAGCAGCGCGTTGAAATTGCGAAAACGCCAATTTTTCATCTTTTTTCACGCCATAACCATGCAAATACAACAAGCCCAAATAACGCGGCGCAATTTTATTACCCGCAGAATCAGCCATTTGAAATTGTGTTAAAGCAGTGGCGTAATTTTTTTGCTGATAGGCGTTGATGGCTGTTTCTAAATTGGCGGTATTTTGATTGTTTTGGGTTGACAAATCGGGTTGTTTTTTGGAAATGGGGGTGCAGCCACAAGCAGACAACATCGCCATACACATCAAAACCATTAATTTCTTATTCAATAGAATCATTCAAATTTCCTCTAAATTTATTTATATTATTTATTTTCAGAATGTTGTAGATAACATTCAAATATTTTCAAGCGTTAGAAAAGCTCAACGCGAAAAAATGCGCCGAAGTGGGGTTTGGCAAAGATTTCAGGCTGCCTGAAAACGGCACATTCAGTCAAATTAAGCCATTTTAATATGATGAAATCATTATGCTTAATTTAACCATTACAACACCGCAACAGGATACGCCCCTAACACTTTGATAAACATTGCCCGTTCACGCAACACGTCTAAAGCTGCTTGAATACGCGGTTCTGCAAAATGTCCTTCAATATCAATGAAAAATAAATATTCCCACAAATTCGTCCGACTGGGACGGCTTTCAAATTTCGTCATGGAAATACCTGTTTGCATCAATGGTTCAATAATATGATGCAGCATTCCCGAACGATTGGGCGCACTGACAATCAAAGACGTTTTGTCATGTCCGCTGGGCGTGGTATCTTGATGCCCAAGTACCAAAAATCGGGTAGTATTATTGGGTTCGTCTTCAATATTAGCGGCGATTTTATTTAGCGCGTAAATTTCGGCGGCGGCTTGGCTGGCGATGGCCGCCACACGCGGATTTTGTGCGGCAAGTTTAGCAGCTTCCGCATTACTGGATACCGCCACGCGGCTCACATTATCAGGCAAATTTTTCGCCAACCAATGTTGACATTGCGCCAAAGCTTGTGCATGAGCGTACACTGCATCTAAGTCAGCAAAATCAACATATTGTGTCCGCAAAAAATGATGGTGCACACGCAATACCACTTCGCCACAAACACGTAGTGGCGTATTTACCAACAAATCCAAAGTCCGTCCCACTGAACCTTCTGTGGAATTTTCCACAGGCGCAACCACATAATCTGCCTGACGCGCTTCCACCAAACGCAAGCTGTCATCAACCGTCAAACACGGCACGGTGTGTGCGGCGTGTCCAAAATGTTTCATAGCCGCCAATTGCGTGAATGTACCTTCTGGCCCTAAATACGCAATAGTCAAAGGACGTTCAATGGCAAGACATTCGCTCATGATTTCACGAAACAACCGCGCCACAGCTTCATCGGTCAGTGGCCCAGTATTGAACGCTTTGATTCGGCGCAATACTTGCGCTTCACGCTCGGGACGATACACCACGCCCGTGCCTTTTAATTCGCCAATGGCGCGTGCGTGTTTTGCACGTTCATTCATTAAATCAATAAGTTGATTGTCAATATTATCAATCGCCGTGCGATGGGGAAGAAGTTTGCTGTCATCTGACATAGTATTTCCCAAATACAGAAAAATAGACGGTATTCTAACAAAATTTGTCTAATCTGCGTTTCAAATTTTCAGGCTGCCTGAAAATGAAAAATTGGCTAATCCTTTTCAGGCTGCCTGAAACGCGTTAATATATTTTCTCTCATCATTCATTATTTAAGTGAAAAATCATGCAATTTGATACCGAATTAATCCACGCCGCCTACGACCACAACGACCACAATCGCGCACTCATGCCACCTATTTATCAAAACAGTATGTTTGCGATGCACGAAATCGGCGAAAAAATCCCCTTTAAATATTCACGCTTAGCCAATCCAACACGCAAAATTTTAGAAGATACCATCGCCACTTTAGAAAAAGGCACACATGGTTTTGCATTTGCCAGTGGCGTGGCGGGGATTGATGTAATTTTCCGCACGTTTTTACAACCCAACGACACATTAGTGGCGGTAAGCGATATTTACGGTGGCAGCTACGATTTATTAACGCAAGTGTACGCATCATGGGGCGTGAATGTGATTTTTGCTGATTTGACGCAGCCTGAAAAATTAGATGAAATTTTCGCGCAACATCAAGTCAAAATGTTGTGGTTGGAAACACCGTCCAATCCGCTTTTACGTTTGGTGGACATTCAAACGCTGGCGAAAAAAGCCAAAGCACACGGCGCGTTGGTTGGCGTGGACAACACATTTGCCACACCTTATTTGCAAAATCCGTTGACAATGGGCTGCGATATTGTGTTTCATTCAGCAACCAAATATTTGGGTGGACATTCTGATGTATTGATTGGCGTAGCGGCGGTAAACGATGAAAAATTAGCCAACTCATTGAACAATATGTTAATTATGACAGGAGCAATTGCTGCACCAATGGATTGTTGGTTGGTATTACGCGGTATCAAAACGTTGGCAGTTCGTATGGAGCGCCATTGCCAAAATGCGCGTGAATTAGCCATACGTCTACAACAACACCCAGCCATTGAAAAAGTTTTTTACCCAGCTTTGCCCGAACATGAACACCATGAATTAGCCAAACGCCAAATGCGTGATTTTGGAGGTGTTGTGTCGGTTTATCTGAAAAATGACACACTGGAAGCTGCCAATATTGTTATCAAAAACATGAAATTAATTCATATGGCGTCCAGTTTAGGCGGTGTGGAAAGCTTGGTCAATCACAGCTACACGCAATCGCATAGCGGTATGTCGCCTGAAATCAAGGAGGGCTTAGGCATTCGCAAAGGTTTATTGCGATTTTCAGTAGGCATTGAAAATATTGAAAATATTTATCAAGATATTGCTAACGCATTGGCTTATTTAGATTAAATTATTTTCAGGCTGCCTTTCATTTTTTGGTAGTGTCCTAAAAAAAATACTATAAAAAATTCGGTAGTACCCTGAAAAAGGTGTTTAATCTAAATTCTATTTTTCTAACGTTGACGCCAATGACAAGCATTGATGTAGGCAAAGCCAATCCAATGGCGAATAGCACAATTATTGACTTCAATGGCTTGGGTATGCTGTTTACCTGCCCACCGTTCATTAGTATCTGCAAAAACAGTATCAAAGGATTGCCAATGATCACTCGCAATACAGTCATAGGTAATGTTTTGCTCTTTTAAACGTTGTTTTAATTCAAAAGCCATTTTCAAATCATGCTTACCCCAAACAAAGACAACCATTTGACCTGTTTTCTGGTGATAGGCATAAAAATGAAACGCCTTGTGCAATCTTTGCAAGCATAACGTTGTTTTTGATTGTCATCAAAGCCATTTTTCTTTATATTGTGTCCTTTGCAGCGAGGACAATAAACGGTAATTTGTGTATGCACAACTCAAATATACCTTGTTCTCGCTGCTTTTTGTTTGGAATTTTTTATAGCACCTTTTTCAGGACACCATCAAATTTTTCATTTAAGAAAGTAATTAAAATTGAAAAAAATAAATAAAAAATTTTTGATTTGTATTCTTTTTATTATAGCATTTGGATTTTATTATTTTCGTATTTTTCTCTCTCCCTTACAAATTTTAAGTATTAGTGAAATTGAGAAAAATAAGCAAGGTATTTGCTTGGCGGAAAATCGTAAATTAAGTGAAGATGAATTACTTAATCGTGGTATGCAGAGCTATTTTAAATATTTACAGACAGCAAAAATATCACTAGATGAAGCAAATGAAGTACAGATCCCAAAATGCCCAGAAAATTGTATAATTACTCAATTAGAAAATTATAATTTATTAGATTATTTGAGGTTAAATAAATTAAATTATAAAGAAAACCACAAAGGTAAAAGAATTATCCCACAGGGAGTAAAGATTAATTCATTTCCAATTAATCAATTTGGGAATTATATAAATTTTAGAAATAAACAAAATAATTTGTTTAGTTTATATGTTAGTCAAAATAGACGGGACGATTTTTATTCAAATGATTGTTGTAAAGTAAATACATTAGATTTTTATAAAAAAAATGGACTTTCATTAGAGAATGCCCCTAAATATTGGCGTAGTATCGGTAAAGGAAATTTTTATCTAACTATTAAATATTTAAGTATAAATGCAGATACTGGAAAATCAATTATATTGGATTATGAAACAATTTCTTTGGATAATTGCGGTAATATTAATAAAAAATATTTTAATGAAAAGAATAATAATGATGATTTAAAAAAAACTAACATTACAGATTTCAATTTTTTTTGGTATTTAGGAGAATGGAATTATATTCCGAAAGAGAAATTAGATAATCAATGTGTTCTAATGGATAGTAAATTACCACATTTTCTTAAAGGATATGAATTAGTTGCCTATAATGATCAACTATATTTTTGTAATTTGAAATTAGGAGACACATTAGATTGGAAATAATATATAAGAATACATTAAAATTACACTTTTCTTCTTTTTATTTTCAGGCAGCCTGAAATTATGTCTATTATTAGCGTTCTTAACAATAAGATGGTGCATTTTGATACAAACCTCAAATGCAGCGACAGTAAAATCAAACATCAAGAAAAACGCCAATTTGTGAAAAATGATAAATTGGGATTAAGATGTATAAATAAAAAATTATTCTTAAAGTAGTTGACGATAATTTAAAACTATGATAATTTTAGTAAAATTCGTTTTAATTTAAATGCAATGTTTGGAAGATTGTGATGTGTGGACAACGAGTTATCCCTCCCCACCTTACTGCCTACATTTATTTGAAATCTTTAAATTTAAGAAAGTGTGAAATTGAAAAAAATAAATAGAATTTTTTTAGTTTGTATCTTTTTTATTATAGTATCTACATTTTATTATTTTCGTATTTTTCTCTCTCCCTTACAAATTTTAAGTATTAGTGAAATTGAGAAAAATAAACAGGGTATTTGCTTGGCGGAAAATCGTAAATTAAGTGAAGATGAATTACTTAATCGTGGTATGCAGAGCCATTTTAAATATTTACAGACAGCAAAAATATCACTAGATGAAGCAGATGAAATACAGATCCCAAAATGTCCAGAAGATTGTATAATTACTCAATTAGGAAATTATAATTTATTAGAT
Organism: Simonsiella muelleri ATCC 29453; assembly: GCF_002951835.1. Taxonomy (GTDB): domain Bacteria; phylum Pseudomonadota; class Gammaproteobacteria; order Burkholderiales; family Neisseriaceae; genus Simonsiella; species Simonsiella muelleri. The sequence continues at coordinate 2,151,318 of NZ_CP019448.1, forward strand.
TATTTGAGGTTAAATAAATTAAATTATAAAGAAAACCACAAAGGTAAAAGAATTATCCCACAGGGAGTAAAAATTAATTCATTTCCAATTAATCAATTTGGGAATTATATAAATTTTAGAAATAAACAAAATAATTTGTTTAGTTTATATGCTAGTCAAAATAGGTGGGACGATTTTTATCCAAATGATTGTTGTAAAGTAAATACATTAGATTTTTATAAAAAAAATGGACTTTCATTAGAGAATGCCCCTAAATATTGGCGTAGTATCGGTAAAGGAAATTTTTATCTAACTATTAAATATTTAAGTATGAATGCAGGTACTGGAAAATCAATTACATTGAATTATGAAACAATTTCTTTGGATAATTGCGGTAATATTAATAAAAAATATTTTAATGAAAAGAATAATAATGATGATTTAAAAAAAACTAACATTACAGATTTCAATTTTTTTTGGTATTTAGGAGAATGGAATTATATTCCGAAAGAGAAATTAGATAATCAATGTGTTCTAATGGATAGTAAATTACCACATTTTCTTAAAGGGTATGAATTAGTTGCCTATAATAATCAACTATATTTTTGTAATTTGAAATTAGGAGACACATTAGATTGGAAATAAGGAAATTTATTTATTTCTTTTAATAACATGTAATTTTATGGAGTTTTAAAATGGCTAATTTAAAGTTAGATTTGTCGCAAGATTATGCAACACAAATGCTATCTTTTTATTTGTATGGTGAGGAAGGTAGAGGTAAAGTTATTAGACCTAGCCAAATTGCAGATAGCAAATGGATCAGAACAAAAGATTTAACTGTTGATGTTGATTCAGTTGATTTTTTAGAAAAAACAGGATTAAAAAATTTTAATCCATACGAATTTTATGTCATTAAGCGTTTTTTTAAAAATCAACATGAGAATAATACTACACTATTAGTATCTGATTTTCAAAATTTTGAAACATTAAGAACAAAAGTTGATATTATAAACGATAACAATAAGCAACACAACGAAAAAGAATTATCTATTAATAAAAATAGTGATGGAACTTATTCATTAAATTATCAGGCATTTAGACATCTTTTTTATAATAAGAAGGCTCACCCATCTGAAGGAAAAAATAGAAACAATTTTGAAATCAGTGAAGAACCTACTGCAGACTATTATTTTTACCATGGAGAAGTATTAAATAAGGAAAATTTAAATAAAAATGCGTTTGTATTTGGTTCGAGTAAATTAACATTTGATACCGATAAAATTCAATTTGTCATTGATGAAAGTGGGAATCCTATCAGAATTGATAATTTTATCGTAAAACCTGCTACTTACAAATCCAGTAAAACTGAAAATTTTGATTATGAAGGTGGAACTGAAGTAGCTGAGGCAGTTAATCATTTACTCCGTCAAATTACTGATCCATCAGGTATTGGTAGAAAAGTTAAAATTAATTATATTAATGAAGATTCTTTGATTAATAATGCTAAAACTGTATTTAAAGATGAAGTTTTATTGAGTAAAAATTATTCTAAAAATATTTTTGAGAAAGCTGCTATATCAGTTTTCCGATTATCTGGTTTTTTGCAAGAATTTGAACGAATTAAGGATACGGGAGTAATTGATTATCTTGATGAAACAGGAAAAGTTGTAATTTTTGATGGTAATGCTAAAAATATTTTAACAGGTACAACGGCAACAAATTTGGATTTGAAAGATAGCATTTCTCCACTAAATGAAGAAATGCTATATAATGCACTTGGGCTAGATATAGCAATGAAAATGTTATTGCCAAGTTCATTAGTTTTTGCTATTTCTGCTCTTGTAAATTATGAGATGCACCAATTAAATCATTATCGTACTCATCTAGAAAAAGGAATTACTTATATTGGTGGAAATGGTGATGATACTATTACGGGTACAGATAAGAATGACCATTTATTCGGAAACAATAATTCTGATACTTTAAAAGGTAAAGAAGGCAATGATTATCTAGAAGGTGGCACAGGTTTTGATACTTATGTTATTCAAGATAAAGACACTATTTTTGATAGTGATATGAATGGTTCAGTTTGGTTTGGCACTAAAAACGCAGGGATTTTCTCGCGTAAAGATAGTAAGGTTGATATTTGGAACAGTACAAATGGCATGATTGCTACTCGTCAAGGCAATGATTTATTAGTTAAAAATGGTGAAGATGCTGTTACCATCAAAGATTATTTCAAATTATCTAAACATATTACCATGCAGGGGTCTCATTGGTCAGGTTTGGGGATTCATTTGATTGATGATACGCCACCAACTGATGCAAATACAGAGACTGCACCAACACATTTATGGGTTGGCGACTCACACCCAATTTTAGATGAAAACGGCAATTATAAAAACGAATGGAATAACCGCGACAGTAAAACAGGCAAAATTATCGGTGGTGTTAATGAAGCAGACTTTAATGACATTATTCAATCAGATAATAATGACAGTATTATCAAAGGATTGGGTGGTCATGATGCCCTAAGCGGTGGTCAAGGCAATGATGTAATTGAAGGTGGAGATGGCTCAGATATGCTGTTTGGCGGTGGTGGTCAAGATAAAATTCGTGGTGGAGATGGCAACGATTTTATTAGTTCTAGTTATCACTTAGTTGTTAATAATCGCATTAGTTCAAATGATAGATGGATAAGCAATTTAGGACAGCATGATGAAGTGCTTTCTGTAATGACTAATACATTATGGGGTGTCTATAAAACCGAATCTAATGAAATTATCTTTTCTGGCGGAAAAAAAGTTAATGATGTTGCTGGTGATGAAATCATGGGCGGTAATGGAGATGACACCATTTTTGGTAGTAATCATGACGATTATATTCATGGAGATGGCTACCATTTAAGCGAAGATGGCTTAAATATTGTCTATGAGACAGGCAAAGACCTTCTTATCGGCAAAGGGGGTAATGACCGTATTCATGGTGGTCTTGATGATGATGTGATTTGGGGAGATGCTGGTAATGCAGCTCCGCAAGATAATGGCATTGATGTGCTATTTGGTGATGATGGTAACGATAGAATTTACGGTAATGGTAATGATGACATTTTAGACGGTGGTGATGGTGATGATAAACTTTATGGAGATGAATTAGTAAAAGGATTAGATGCTAAGTATCATGGCAACGATACTCTATACGGTCGCGCAGGAAAAGACCAATTAGTAGGTCAAGGTGGCGATGATATTTTGTATGGTGGTATGGGAGACGATATCTTATGGGGAGATAGTAATCAATTTTCTAATGAAAATATCACGACTGAGCCTGAATTAATTGGTAATGATTTCTTGTATGGTGAAGAAGGTAATGACACGCTTATAGGTGGTTTAGGCGATGACTTTTTATCAGGTGGCACAGGCGCGGATATACTCATTGGCAATGAAGGCTCAGATATTCTATCTGGCGATGATGGCGATGATAAACTTTATGGTCAGTTAGGTAGTGATAGTTTATTTGGTGGAAAAGGTCATGATTTATTAGTAGGAGATGATGACAGTGCAACTGCTCATTTTGACGATACATTGAATGGTGGCGATGACAACGATGAATTAATTGGTAATGGTGGTAACGATACATTGTATGGTGATGATGGCGATGACACGTTATTTGGCGATGGTGCAAATGATGGTACGCGCAATAACCCTTTAATTTCAGGTAAAGATACTCTGTATGGTGGTAATGGTAACGACTATTTAGATGGTGGTAGAGACGATGATGCTCTGTATGGTGGTTCAGGTAAGGACACTTTAATCGGTGGTATGGGTAATGATTCCCTATATGGTAATGAAGAAGATGATGAATTATACGGAAATGAAGGTGATGACATCATTTTTGGTGGAACTGGTAATGATGTGATTCATGGTGATGCTGATGAAGCATTAATTACCGATTGGAATCAGTCTTTTAATGACACTCTACATGGTAATGCTGGTGATGACGTTATGGTTGGCGGCTCTGGTAATAATATCATGTACGGCGATGATGGAAATGACCGTTTATGGGGCGGCATGAGCGAATTAAATGGAGATAACACATTTGTTACACCGCATATTATTGGTAATAATACGCTTTATGGTGGTAACGGTGATGACTATTTGTTTGGCAATGTCGGCAAAGATATGTTGTATGGCGATGATGGTAGTGATAATTTGTATGGTATGGACGGCGATGACCAATTATTTGGTGGCGCAGGAGTAGATTACTTGCATGGTGGTAAAGGAAATGATTATTTAAATGGTGGACTAGATTCAGATTATTACTACTACCATCACGGTGATGGCATTACTACGATTGAGGATTTACAAGGTCAATCCATCATTTCGCTAGATTCCTTGAGCCATTTGTCTATCAATCCAACAGCAAAAGGATTGGTTATCTACAATGGTATTGCTGGCGATGAATTGCATCTGATTGGTTATACTTTCAATTCAGATGACCCTAATGCACAAAATGTGTTCTTTACTTCTGACGGCAAGGATTTCGTTTCATTGGCTAATGCGCTGCATATTCAAGAGCAGCTAAATAATGGAAATAGTCATGGAAATAGTAATCAAGCACCACAGGTTACTGAAAACTTATCTACTTGGTTGATTCGAGAAAATCAGAAAGCTACTTTTGCATTGCCTGAATCGTTGTTCCATGATGATTATGACCGCCACTTAAATTATTCGGTACGCACCGCAGATGGTTCTCAATTACCTGCTTGGTTAACATTTCATACCGAAAATAATGAACTAATAGCACAACCTGATTTTGATGCAGCTGGTTATAAAAACGCGCTCATTTTGTCATAATTTTGCATTTTTTTTGTCATGACAAAACGAATGCAAAAATTAAATGCAAGGCAGCTTTTGCATCAGCGGCATTTTAACATCTGCACACAGCTCCAAACTGGGTGTTTATTTTATGGTATCACTTAATCAACATCGCCCCACAAGGACAACACCATGAACACATTTAACAGCGCACTTATCAATCACGGCTACGATGCATAATATCTACCATCTACCAAACCGTTTCAAAGCACATAATTATGATTTGAAACGGTTTTTATTTTCAGGCAGCCTGAAATTTGTAAATCATATTATCTTCGTAATGCGCTGTTTTGTTCATTGTAATGTGAACGCTAATTTTTTGATAATCCTGTAAATTTTGCCAACCTTCTGCCTTTTCATTCACAATCAAATCCAAATAATCAAGCAGTTCACTCCGCGTTGATGAGAAGAACACAAACGGCGGTCGTACCAATCTCATCAAGCGTAAAAATTCAACCATGCCAAAATAGCCAGCTTTGCGATACGCGCCTTGCGCGGTGCTAACATAGGGTGGGTCAAGCACGAGTAAAGCCTTTGAATTATCTTGGAATTCAGGCAATAACTCATGATACGATTTACTCACCACTTCCACGCTGTCTAAATAGCCGTCCGCGCTGGGATAATCACTCAATCGCACATTATTAAAATAAGTATGATTGTATATTAAATCATTTAAATCAGTTGTTTGCCGACTGCTAAACAAAATCCAACTCGCCACGCAATCCAAATCAATATAGCCGCCAAATGTTTGTAAGGTAGCCTGAATGGTCTTTTTCAGCGTTTCAGGCAGCTTTTGCTTGAGCGGATAATCTCTGGTTAAATCAAAAATGATTTTGCGTAATTGATTGGTATCATTGATATTTTTCAGTCTTTCGGTATAACCATCAAAATCATTGTAAATCACACGAGCTTTTGGTAAAACTTGTTTTGCGGTGTGAGCCAATAATCCCGAGCCACCAAAGGCATCAACAATTGTCCAGCCATCGCCATCATTCGGAATATGCTGTTTTAATAACGTTTTAAAGTGATTTAAAAATCGGCGTTTTTGTCCTGTAAAGGGTAAGGGGGCTTGTGTGTAATTCATGCGTACTCCAAAGAAAACGGTGCGTGTGCTTGTTTAAAACACACGCACCGTTGGTTCGGTACGCAAAGGTACGCTGGTTAGGCACGCTCGGTGCGCGAAAAAACTTACTTAGATTCAAACGTATTGCGCGTTTTACAACGGCGACATTGAATAATAATACGGTAATTTGTACCCATGACTTCACCAATTTTTCTTTTACAATGAATATTTTGACATTTTAATGATTTCAGCATTTTGCGCTATCCTATATACAAATGATACAATCGCGCCGCCTAGCTAGGTGACGGCTATACGGATGCAGGCACTCTCTGCTGATGTGGGTGGAATAAACGGTCTTCTACACCGTCCACTCGCCGTCCACTCGCCGTCTTTCTTTCAACGCTGCCATTGTAACTTGGCAGCGTTTGATTTTTGTGATGTAGCATTTCAATACAAAATAACATCACACCCCAATATCCTGTACCGCCAAATCAGGCGCAACGCTTAAAATTGCGCCACCGCCTACATCATAATAGACGGTTTGACCTGCGCTGTAGCCATTGCCATACAACAAAACTTCATTGCCAGCCTGTGTAGTACGCGCCAAATAACTGCCATTGCCATTTTTAGCAATGATTTGGGCGACTGCACGGTTGGGTTGATTAAATAATTGATTAAATTGCTGATAAATATTCATTTCTTTCCTTTCAGGCTGCCTGAATTAATCAAATATCCATGTATCTGTCCACGCCCAACGTTTGATAAATCACAGGCACCTCGCCATTCATTGCCACGCTGATTTGCACCGATTTGACCACACCTCGCCACGATTCAGCAGGTTCATTGAATTGCCAAATTTCGCCCAATTCGGCACGGTTTAAGCCGTATTTGGGAATCCATGGCAGCTTGACGGTTTCGCTTTTATGTATGCCTGTGTTGCTTAATGTTGCCACGCCAGCCGCTTCGCAAACGTTGTAATCCGTGTAAAGCGCATGGCTTAAATCGGTGGCACGTGGTGTGTTGCCATGTTCGCGGCGGTAAACGTTGGCGGCTTTACCTTGATTGTGGTTGGCTGCCACGCCGACTGCATGGCAACGCAAATTCTGTTGCAGGCTGCCTGAAATGCTGACAATCGCACTGTTTGGCACTTGCACATCGGGTGCAGCGTCTGCCAACGCCCACGCTGCCACGCGCCATGTTGGGCGAATATCCAGTTGTGGCAAATAGGGATGGCTTGCCACGAATCCGCCAGCTGTTTGCGCGATGTCTTGCAGCACCGCAATAGGCGTTTTGTCGGTTAAACTATAGACATTTGCAGGGACAAGCCAATCCACAATCTGCCAATTTTCAATTTTAAAATTTAAAAATTTCAATTGTGAATCAGCGATTTGTCTGGCGTATGATTCTGAATTGACCAAACCAGCAGACGAATGGGCAAAATCCGCGCCCAATAAAGCCGTTTGGCTACGTCCTGTGATGGTGTAGCTTTTTTTACCAAATGCGCGGTTATCGCTAAACTCTTCTGCCATAAAATCAAAACGTTCTGAATTAATTAATACCGTAATCACGTCTTTTTCAGGCTGCCTGAATTTCACTTTAACGAATGATTCGGGCGACACCGTTAAATCGGCTTGCCAACAGTAACCAGCCGTGTCGGCTTTGATATTCAGCGACAGCAATTCCAATGATGTACCGTCCGCTAATTGTGCTTTAATTTCATTACAAATCATATAATTATCCAAATTTGGAATCATAACTTTCGGCTTGCCACACGCGAACGAAATCGGGACTTGTGCCGCGTCGGGTTTGGCGGCTTGGGTGCTGAAATCCAGAGGTAAAGCATCGGGTGGAGGCGGTTTGCCACACGCGCAATCACAATCATCACGGTTAGGCGTGTTGTCAATGGGAATTGGATACCATTCACACGGTGGTTGAACGCTGCGACTCACGGCGGTTTTCAGGCAGCCTGAAAGATGATAACCGCTTGATTGCGCGATAAATCCATTGACAAAATATTGTGTGAATGCGGTTGGCGTGGCGGTGCAATTTGTGAGATGGGGGGCGTTGGCTTGGCGCGTGGTGGTGTGATTGGCGTAGAACTGGTTGGCAGCGATACGCGTTTTCAGGCAGCCTGAAAGTTTAGGCGCGAACGCCACATGATTTTGCCAACACGAATGCAGGCGCGCGGTGCTGCCCGACACGCCCACAAACATCAACCACAACCATGCCAACGTCCCGATTTCCACGTTCAGGCAGCCTGAAACAGGCGCAACCGCCACAAATTGCGCCCAATAATTTTGCGCCAACGCTTGATTTTGTCCCGAAACCGCCAAACACGCGCCTTGAGTGCTTTGAGCTGACCATGCACTTGTCCAATTTGCGCCAATGGTCGGTTTGATGGGGGCGACTGGTTTGGTGGGTTTTGGGGGCGCGACGTTGTCATTCAATGTGAATTTGAATGGCAACGTGTCGGGCTGCTGTTCAACGCGCCGCCCCAATTCAAAAGGCAATTGTGCGCTATTCATTAATTAATTCACTTTAGGTTTCATGCCAGCCCAGCCATCAATTTTGTTGTATTGCCGTAGGTTGTCGTAGCCCATCAGAATGTAAGTGCGTGTTTCATCAAGATTATCCACACGATAAGTGCCATCTTCATGTGAATACACATCGCGCACACACATCATGGTTTGTTCGTCAAATACAAAAATTCGGCGGCGAGCAGGCGTACCAGCAACGGTAACAATACCGCTTCCTTCGCCAGAAAAATAGCCACGTCCTGTGTAACGGCTTTGGCGATGGCGAATATTTAATTTAATTTTCATTTAGTTGTACTCAAAATAACTCAAATTTAACAAGTGATTATTTCCGCCACCGTCCGAAATATCCAACAGCAAATAATCCGCGTCATCGCCATCTAATTTTAATATTGACCATGTCGGCATAGCAGTACGTAAGTTATTCATAGATGACAACAAATTAGGTAAAACAGCACGATAAGTTTGCTTTTCCATGACAAAAACTTCATGGGCAATGAATCCACCATGAATCGGGTCGGGGTAAGGTGCTAGGTTGCTATTGCTATAATAATTGCCACCTAAGTCAGCCATTAATGCGCCACTACCTTGCCACGCTTGTGCCAACATGGGGTTTTTCAAGCTGCCTGTATCCCAATTCGTTGCTCTGCTGTAGTTGCTATGAACAAACACGCAAGCCGTGTTATCGGCAGGAGCAAGCGGTCGCGCATCACCAAAAAACAAAACCAAACTGGTGCTGTTTGTATCCAAAATAGCCAACCAAAATGCACGCTCGCACGCCACCAACAGCCATTTTCCTGTACTACCACCACTACCCGTACCAGCGTAAGCAAAATGGTTTTGCCCAATATCGGTGTAGCCAAAATAGCTCGTACCAGTATTCAAATTACTCATGCGCTGATACGCGCCCAGTACGGCATAATTGTCATTTTCATTATTGATTTGTAAACAAAATTTCGTGGATTCAGGCGATTGACTACGAAAGACAGCACTCACATCATTCTCAAACGGCATCGCCCAACCAGCAGGCTCTTTGCGGCTATCGTCTGCGCCATAACCTGTTACCAAACAAGCTTTTAACAAGGTTTTCAGGCTGCCTGCAACCGCATCTAATTTCGGCGCGTCCTTATCCGTGCTGCGATAGACTTTGGCAGGAATTTTGGTTGTTTGACTAAACATAACTTTTCCTTTTTATTCAATAATATTCGTGTTTCCGCGTAAGCAAGCGGTGAATTTATCCGCGTGGCTGGTTTTGTCGGCACTCGGCTGAACCGCCCGAATAAACCAAATTCCCATAGACGTGGTGGACGTGTTAAAGCGCACGCAATTTCTCGTTTCCCAACCGCCTCCAAACGCCAAATGTGGCAGCGTAAAAAATGGCTTATTCGTGGCAGGATTCAAAGGCGAAAGGTCGCTTAATGTGTCGCTGGCGGCAATTAAGCCTAAGCGTTCTTCGTATAATTTGAATTGCGTCGGCGACACAAATTCAATCAACCAACGCCCATTAATCGCGCCGTCCGATGTTAATTTAATTGGATAATCTTTGACGTTTAATTTGGCTAAAATCTCATCGCCGATGCGCGTGTTTTGCCACACTTTTGTCCACGCTTGCTGACTGAATGGCTCGGTCGCGCGGACAAGTAAATCGCCTTTTTCGCCGCCAATAATCGCGCTGGAAAGATACGTTTTTTCAATAGGATAATTACGTTTTAAACCGTATTGCAGTTTCAGGCTGCCTGAAATATTCACGCCCATCAAACGGTTTTCTTCTTCATAAATCAAACACGCCGACAACGGCATCGCGTAACCCGACAAATCCAACGGCATCGCCCACACAAGGCTACCTGAAACAATATCGTATTGCGTGGCGAGAACGTGTTTGCTATTGGCATCCACCACACACACGCGGTCAGCATCGCTGCGATTAAGCGGAATGGTCGCGCCTGCGGTGTGTGCGCTGCCCAAGTCTTGCAGCATTTTATTTGTCAAGACAACCACATCGCCCACACGAAAAATAGGAACACGTCCATCTTGTGGCAACCGAACTGCGTTGATGCCAATGTCCGTGTCAATCGGGATAGATGTCAGCGAAACGGCGTTGTAGCGCAATGATTCGGGCGGTACGATGGCATTAGCCGATACATTGAATAAACCTGTGTCATAATCAATGCTGCCTGAAAGTGTGCCTGTGATGCTGCCATCTGCTTGCGAATCGCCGCGCAATGTGGTTTCGCCAGTTTCTGCGTAAGCAATGAAACTTTCAGGGTTTACAGGAGCGATGGCGGTGCGTCCGTGAATTTGTTGAACACCATATTCGCCTTGATGGTAAACACCTGATAATACTTTGATATTCGGGCTGGCATTAGGCGCAAGATTATTAATGTTGACAATGCCAGTCGCGGCATTCAAGCTGCCTACGACTGTCCCAGTGCCTTGATTGTAGTTCCAGTTTTGATACAACACGCCGTCGCGTTCTATTGTGAATTTGCCTTGAATTTCAAACGTCCACGAATTAAGCAAGGCAATGCGTGGAATCGCAACACCTTGTAATACATCAAAAGTTTGACTTGCGCTGCGAACGGTGTCGCCAACCGTGCGCGTTTCTTCGCTGCTGACAAATTCCACCATCGCGTGTTTGGGCGCGACCACAACCGTTCGCTGAATCGTGGTGCTGCCTGCAACCGCCACATATCGGGGCGATGTGTCGGTTAGCGAAAATTCGCTGTAAGTTGCTGTGTGAATTGGTTGTTTGAATGGTTCGGTTGGAATCACAATATCGCCTGTAACATAATCAATGCTTGCGCCGTTAATGAGTCGTCCGTTCGTCATCAAACCGCCGTTGCCATTGTCGTAAATTTCGGCATGATTGCTGCTAAAATTTTCCATGTATTTATCCTGTTAACTCAAATAGTTGATGCGGTAAATGCGTAAAATTTTTTTCTTGGTGCAGACGGCGTAGTTGAAACCGTGGCAACCGATGATGAAACCCCCGAACTGATTGATTCACTTAATTTTTCTACTTCTTCCACGCGAATGCCAATCGGTAAACTGATTTTCAGGCTGCCTTTAGCGACCTTTGCGCCTGCGCTCAATGTCATGCGCGTACCATTGGCTTTGACCTCAACGGATTTGCGTTCACTTTGGGCAATGTATTGTTCAGCCGTCCAATCTAATACAGCTGCATTCAAATTAGTCGGATAAAATCGCCCCTCGCCATAATGCACATAACCACCACATGCGCCTGTGATGCTGCCGTTGCTGTCTTGTGCGGTGCGCGGCGTTCCGTCATGCCACGACAAGCGCAACGTGGACGGCTTCAAACGTGGCACTGGAATTTCAGGCAACCGAACCGCCGATGACATCGGTTGTGGCGCAATCACAGAACCTGCCATTTTGTCGCCCAGCGTCTTGTAAAAACCATCAGGCGACCACGACACCAACAAACCACTTCCCACATCAGGCAACACAGGCAAACTGATTTTCAGGCTGCCTGAAGTCGTGATTTCGCCACGTACTTCGCCTGTTTCATCGTGTAAGCTGTTGTCCGAATAGCCTGTTAATTCGTACCACTGACCGCCAGCGCGATACGACACCCCCACGCTGCCACGTGCAGGCATTGGGCGCAACAGCAACGCAAATTCCGTGCTTTGATTGGTTTCTTTGATGGGCGAAGTGGCGGAATAGGCATAATTTTGATATTTCACGGCTGGCGTGGCGTAAATTCGCCCAATTTGTTGATTTTTAACGCCATAAATCACACCTTTGGCGTAATCAATCTGTAAAATTTCGCCATTTGAATTTTTCAGGCTGCCTGAACCATCATCTACCCAACCTGTCAATTCTACTGATGTCGGTAATACGCCAGTATCAAAATACACATTACCATCAGACACATAAGCTGAACCAGCGTACACCACACGGCGTGGCGCGGTGGGAATCCACAACGGTTTGCCACTAGCCCAATCGTCCGCCAACGCAGTGCTAACCGTGGACGTGGGAATTAATTTTTCAAAAATCGTGTCTACATTGATTTCTACCGCGCCTTGTTTCAATTCTTTTTTGATGGGACGAACGCCATAATATTTACCGCTATCAGATACTTGCGTTTTCAAGACTTCCACAGCTGGGGAGATTTGGGTGCGTGATGGCGATTTCACGCCTTGCAAATCCAAACTCAAGGCATTTTGCGTTTCCATTTCAATTACGCGAACTTGGAATGTGCCTTTGTCGTCTTCAAATGTTTGAATACTATGGGTTAATTTGTCAATACGAAAATATTCAAATTGCTGTTGTTTGTTAGCATCTACATAACCCAGCGCGTAGCGTTCGCCTACCAAAGGCAAGGGCGCATCTAAAGATTGATAGGTTTGTACTAAACGGCTGTTCCGTCTTTGTGTCCCCAGTAAAGTCATTCGGCTGGCGATGGTTGGATTGGAATAGGCTTCAATGCGTGGCATGATTTGGGCGCGTGTTTGCGCGTAGTAATCAGCAGGACACGCCAAAATAGAGACGGCTGGGTCTTCGGGCGGTTCGCTGATAATCACGTTTGCGCCCAACAAAGCCGCCGCATCAGCACGGCTGACAGCTGCGTAAGCAAGGCGCACGTTCACACGTCCACGCGTTTTGTCTAAATCTGATACCGCGTTGAAAAGTTCGTTCGTTGTGCCATTTAATTGAACGCCTGTCATTGCGCCGCCGCCGTCATCGGTATCGGTTAGGCGTTGGCTGGCATAAAATTTCAAGTCTTGTTGTGTGATTTCGGTTTTGCGTTGCATTTGGTGGTTTCCTATTTTTTCAGGCAGCCTGAAGGACTACGCGTCCAGCGAATAAATTCACAAAATAAAATCTTCAGGCTGCCTGAAAAGCATTTAAAAGTGTTTTAAACACGGTTTAAACCGTCATTAGCGCGATTTGTACCTGATATTTTTCCGCCCCCATTTCGGGGACGGAAAACGCCACAGGCTCAACACCGCCCAATGCGTTATCATGTAGCCTGAACGCTACGTTAAACTCACGCCCATCGTAGTGGCGCATCGTTAAAGTTAATTCAGGCACATCCGTCCAATCACGCAAAATGCGAACGGTGGCTAAATCCAACCAAGCCCATTCGCCTGACAAAGTAATTGGGCGACCATTGCGCTTGATGCCTTGCTGGATAATCAGTCCGCCGCTTAGTGTGCGTTCGGGTTCGGCTTGGGCGATTGCGTGCCATGCGTATTCATCTGTCCAACGCATATCGGGTGGCAGGCGAATGCTGGCTTGGTTGTCGTTGCGCGTTAAGATGATGTCGTCCATCACATACTCCGTTTGTTATCTTTTTGAATTTGTTTAATGAGTTCTTGGGCGATTTGTGGCATTAACTCTTTAATTAAATTTGGGATTTGCTGTTTAATTTGGTTATCACGCGCTGCCAGTGCTTCGGTTACACCACTAAAATCAAATTGCATACCACGCCAATCCATGTCGCTTAAATCCACCTTGTTTTCAGGCAGCCTGAACCGCATTTGTTCGGCTTCGCGCTGCAAACGTTCGCGTTCTTGCTGTTGGCGTTGCTGTTCGGCTTGGCGTTGTTGCTGCAAACGCTGTTGTTCGGCTTCGCGCTGTTGTTGTTGGCGTTCACGTTCTTGTTCGGCTTCACGCTGTTGTTGTTCGCGCTGTTGTTCGGCTTCGCGCTCGGCTTGGGCTTGGTAAGCGGCTTGTTGGGCAGCAATGGCAGCCGCGTAATCGTCTTGCGCTTGGCGGTTGCCTGTTTTTTGCGCTTGGGCTTGTTTTCGCTTGAGCGCATTTAGTTTCTCTTGTTGCTCTAATTTTTGCACATCGCCATCACGACCTTGTGCGCGGAGCAATTCTTTCTCGGCTTCTTTGCGTGCGTTGGCGGCTTCGTCCGCCAGTTGTTGCATTTTTTGACGTGCTTTATCAATGGCTTGGTGTAAATTATTCAACGTGGTTTTGTCTAATTTTCTAGCGTTATTGGCTGCCATGAGTTCGGTGCGTGCCAAATGTTCAGCGATGTTTCCACCGTTTTCGGTTTCTTCGTTCAAACGTTGGACGGTTTGATTGATGTTGATGTACATATCCTGCACGCTACGCAGCGTGTTAGCCCAAGAAACCGTGCCAAACGTGGCATATGCGCCCATTTTTTTAAGCGTTTCATGGACTTTTGAGCCTAAATCCGACATTTTATGCTGGCTGGATTCGGCTGCCTTGCCCACGTTTTCCACATTTTCCACAGCTGCCTTGGCGGCTTGGCTTTGCGCTTGTGCGGATTCGGTCGCCGCTTGGGTAACTTGTTGATGTGCTTGAATTTGCGTATCGGCTGCTTGTTGGGTTTGCGCGGCTGCCTGAAGACTGGCTTTGCCTGTCGCATCAACTGTTACCGCATAGTTGTAGGCGGCGGCTTGTGATTGAACCCATACTTGTTGTTGGGCATCGCCACTTGCCAGCATGGATTGCGCGGTTTTGGCAAAGGCAGCCTGAATATCCGCCGCCGTAGCCTGACCGCTGTTTTTGACCAATTCAAATGCTTGGCGGCTCTCTTCGCCAGCCAAGCGCAGACTTTCACGCGTTTGAATACCCAATGATTCAAAAGCTTGTGCGGTGGGGTCGGTATTTTGTTTCAATTGATTCAATTTTTGGTCGGCTGCCAAAATAGCGCGTTCCACGTCTTGCATGGACAGTTTGCCTGTCTCACCCAACTGATTGATTTTAAATTTCAACGCGTCAATATCGCCTTCAGACTGCGCGGTATCGGTTAGTTTGCTCAAACTTTCGCGTAACACCATGCCTGTGTTGATACCGTTTTGTTTCAAGCCGTCCAGTTGCGCGGTTAGTTTGTCAAAATGACCCAGTGCAGTGGTCATTGCGCCTGTTGTGCCTAACAACAAGGCATTCTCTAAACTCACACCCAGCGCGGTGGCGGCGGCTTCGGCATCGCCCAACGGTTTGCTGATTTGCGCCAAACCCAGTCCCACTTGTGGCGCAAGGGCAGCGATTTGATTAATCTCATCAGCGGTTAAACCTGCTTTTGCGCCTGCTTCGGACAGGCTATTTTTGAGCGCGAACAAGGCTTCGGGCGAGTCCATTTTTTCTACGGCTGCCTGAAACACGGTTGCCATTTGCTCGGCATGATTGCCAATACTGGCAGCTGCGGTGGCAAAATCAGCAATACTTGCGCTGGCTGCTTTGGATAGATTGCCTGAAAGCTGCTCCGCTGTTACGCCTAGATTGTTTAAAGCTGCTTGAGTTTGTGCGGTGTTGGCGGTGTTGTTGTCGCTGAAGTCTTTAAGTGCCAGTTGGCTTTGCATCAATTTGCCAGCCAGCAAGGCTTGTTCGGCAGATAGGTCGCGATAGGCTTGGGTATTGGCTTTGCCATCATCTACCATTTTTTTCAGGTTGCCTGAAACTTCATCGTATTTTTGCTGAATTTTGCTGTATTCTGCGCGTAATTCGGCTAATTTGGCTTTTTGTGCTTCAGCCGCTTGGGCTTCAGTGGCTTTGCGTTTTTCAGCTGCTTGGGCGGCGGCTTTTTGATTTTTTTCTAATTCACGTGCTAATTCGTTGGTGGTGCGAAATTCACGGTTCACATCTTCAAACGTACGGTCGGTTACCATCGCGTCCATATACGCAATGACTTTTGCCATGTTGTCGCCTAAATTTTGCGCAAACCCAACATTTTCATACAACCAAGTCCCCATGCCATGCCCAACTTCAAACGCTGCAAAGGCTTCAGCAGCAATGGCTGCCATTTCTTTGAGGCTGCCTGAAAGTTTTTTGATGGCGTTGTTATTATTGGACATATCGTCTAAATTGCCTTTGACTGCGTTTTTAATGTCGCGTCCGACTTCTTTAGCGGCTTGTGCTGCGTCTTTCAACTCTTTTTTGAGTTCGGATAATGATTTTTTGGTGTTGCCAAAACTGGTCTCACTGTCCACGCCCAACAGTTTCAAGGACGCACTCAAGCCCTCACTCGCCATTTTCGCGCCCAAAAACAACACCGCCATTTGACTCAAAACGGGATATTGCTCTGATACTGACGTAACCGCTTTGGCGACATCGCCTATGACATTCGCAGTCAATTGAATAATCGGCAGCAAGGTATTACCCAACTCAATGGCGGCACTGGCAATTTCGGCTTTGGCTTGATTCATTTTGCCTTCGGTGGTGTTGAGTGCAGCGTCGGCTTCTCGTTGCATTGCGCCAAAATTTTTGGTGTGGTCGGTGGCAGTGGCGACCGCTTCGGTATAGGTTTTCAGGCTGCCTGTGAGCAACGCCAAATCATCAGAATATTCCGCACCAAACATCTGCCCTAAAATCTCACTACGCGCTTGTTTGTCTAATTTATCAAGACGTTGCAAAAAATCATCTAGGGCGCGTTGTGGGTTGGTGGCGATGTTGGCAGCCATTTCTTCAGCCGATAAACCCAACGCGTTCAAACCGTCTTTGAAGTCATTCGTGCCGATTTTGGCGTTCTGCAATTTAGACAATAACGCATTAATTGCCGTGCCAGCCTCTTCGGGCGATTTGCCTAAGCTGACAAAAGTCGCCGCCAACGCCGCCGCTTCTTCTTTGAGCAAGCCAAATTGCTTGGCATTACCGCCCATTCGCATCAACACTTCGCCAATTTCTTTTTCTTTGGCGGCAGTGGTGTTGCCCAGTGCATTGATGGCATCGCCCAACTCTGCCATTTCGTTGATTTGCAAGCCGTATACATTGCTGATTTTAGCGGACATTTCGCCAGCCGCGTCCGCGCTGATGCCAAAGGCATTTGCCATTTGCGCGGTCATTTGGGTAAACTGCGGCAGCTTGTCAAACGCCAAACCCATTTGCCCACCAGCCGCCGCGATTTGCGCCAATTCATCGGGCATCATGCCCAATTGTCCTGCCATTTCTTTGAGGCTGCCTGAAAGCGCGTTAATTTGCTCGGGCGTGGCATCGGTTACTTTTTTGACTTGCGCCATTGCGCTTTCAAATTTAATCGCTTCGTTGGTTACATACGCCAAACCACCGCCAGCCCCCACCAAACCTTGAATGCCATTGGTCATATCAGCTAATGATGGCTTGGTTCTTTTCAAACTTTGCTCTAATTCGCCCACTTTTTGCGCGTGCAATTGAGCAGCACGCGCCAATTCGGCTTGCGATAAGCCACCGCTGCGCTTCAAATCATCAAATGCTTTGTCTAATTTTTGAATTTCTGCGCGTGCATGGTCGTCCACGTCCAAGCCCAGTGTGGTTTTGGCTGCGGCGATGCGCTGCATTTCTTGTACTTGTTCGCTGGCATCATCAACCGCTTGACTCAAATTGTTGATTTCTTGAATACCGTCCACGTTCGCGGTAATCTGAATACCTGCTGTGATATTGGATTGCGACATGATTTTTCTCTGAAAATAATTTTGCGGCAGTTATTTAAGGCAGCCTGAAACCCAGTTACCCAGTTTTCAGGCTGCCTGAAACGCCTATTTAAGCGTTAAACTCTTGATAAGAATATGGTACTTTGTTGCCATCTACGAGTACCGCCGTTCCTGTGAATTCGGCTTTGGCGAAATCATCGCTTAACCAGTCAATTTCACTGTTTGGCGCAACCACCATGCTGGGAATGTGTAAAATGAAGTTTTTTTGACTGGCGGCGTTGTAGCCGTCTAACCAAAATTCAAAGTCATAATCCGTTTCGGTGCTGGCTTCAATCTGAATCCCACCGCCTGCACGGGTTTTGTACGACACTTTAATCTCTTCGCCCACATTAATTGAATCGGCTTCAGGCGACACTTTAATCCAACCCAAATTATCTTTTAATTCAATGTATTCAGATTTAACGGCTTGTCCTGCTGCGTTTTTGACTTTCACGCTGTCGCGGTCAATATTCTGTTTTGCCAAATCCAGCCATGCGTCCTTAGCGGTTACGCGCACCACTTCATCGGCTACGTTGGCGGCTGCCGTGTCCAATTCAATGGATTTACCCGACAAAGCCATCCCCAAAGTCAATTTGTTGAACGTGTCCGAACCGAACGCAATTTCGGTTGCATCTTTGATGGTTACGCTGTCCAATGCGTTGCCTGCGCTTTCTTTCATGCGCGATTTGCGGACTTTGGTTTCAGCTTTACTGGTTAATTTCAATGAAATCAAGTTGCCAATTTGCTCTTTCATGCTGCCCAAAATGCGGCGGTTACGAACATAGCCCGTCCCGACCAGCAGCAAACCATTATCATTGTCTTGTTTTGTCATGTGTTAATCCTTTGAATAATTAATTAAAATTTCTGTCTCAAAACGCAACGGATACAACGCAAAATTGTCATAATACAGCGGCTCAACCGCCTGAACTTCATCAAACGGCGTAATCGTCATGGGGCGTTGGTCGGCGGTTTCAGGCTGCCAACCTTGCAAACTCGCGCAAATTCGGTGCAACATCTCGCCTGTGGCGATGTCCTCATGCGGCACGTCAACCGCACCATAAAATTGTTTAGCTAAAATCACACTAAAACTTAAGCGTTTCTTTTTCATGCGTTTGTTGCCAGCCGTTTGGTTAATCGGCGCGTAGCCGTCCAAACCCACGTATAACGCGTTGTCTATTGGCTGAATGTCGCGTTGCTCCAACAATTGCGCCAATTCTTGAATGGATTGAACCGTGTGAACATCAGGCAAATCCGCCAGCCGCGCCTTGAGTAATGGCAAAACAGCAAATAAATTCATCAACTTTGCTCCCATTGTTCGCGTACAAAATCGTGCAATAAATCCACAATATCCGCGCTATCTTGCGCCGACAGCCCAAACATCGGACGCGCCACCATGCGTTTTGTGCCAAATTGATGATGCGGCGCGTACACCACATTTGTCCCCACTTGCGCCAAATTGGCTGTGGCATGGCGCGTCAAACTACGCAACAAACGCGATGAATCACGCATTAACCGTTCTTTAGAACGCGGTTTGAGTGCCGCAACATAGCGTTTTTTGTTGCGTTGGCGGTAAATCGGTTTGGCGTAAGCGCGTTGGGTACTGGGTGTCCAGTTTGCCCAACGTGAGCCATCGGGCGCGGTTTTGGTTTCAAAGCGTTTACGCGTAGAGTTTTCCAGTAGCGTGGCAATACCGCGCATCAACGGACGCGTGTTTTTCAGGCTGCCTGAAAGCTGGCGCAACGCTTGTCCGACGTTCCCTAAATCGTCAGAAGTGATTGTTAACATCTTTCCAGTCCTTTAATTCATTCGGGATAACAGCCATGCCACCACTTGCCTTGACTTCTTCCACGCCGTCTGCATCAAAACCCAAAATAGACGGATTTTTTATCAGCAACTTAAACCACGCTATCGCGTTGTCATAACGCTTTTGCACCACATCAGGAATGCCGTTTTCATACAAATACCAACGACATACATCGCACGTTTTAACCACCAACGCGTAAGGAACTGGCGCAAAAGGCTGCCTGAAACCTGCTGCTCGCAAATAGCCGTTGACTTCCGCTTCAGCATCGTTGAGGGCTTTTTGCAGCACGTCAGGTACGATTTCGCGCTTGGCGGTGCGGTCGGTTAAATTAACCAGCTCACGCTCGCCAAAGCGTTGGACTAAATCGGCTTGAGTAATCAGGCTGCCTGAAACCGCATTCATCATCACACCGTCAAAATACGAATCAAATCAGGACGCAACGCAATCGGCAACGGATTAGACTGGCTACGCAAACTCACACCTAAATCATGGTTACCGCCCAATTTGTCCATCGTTGAGTAATAAGGCAAAGCTTTAGTATTGACAGCCGCCGCCATGTCCGCAGGCGCGAAATATTCCAGATACAATTTTTTGCCCACAGGAATCAAAATCGCCTGATTGGTGGCAATTTTCGCGCCTTTGCTACCAAAATTCCCTGTGTATTCAATGAATTTAACGCCATTGTGTTCAAATTCAATCGGATTAATGCCGTTGCTCTCGCGATACACCGCACCATCACGAAAGCGCGTGTACAACGGTTCAATGCTTTTGTGATACTTGAGTTCAGTTAAAAATTTTGAACCACACAAAGCCACAAACCCCGTAACCGCCGCTCCTTTGAATCCTTGACGCAATTCCGATAGCATGGTGTCCATTTTTAAGCCCACTTTCGTGTCATCTTTGCTCAAGTCAAAAGAGATTTCAGCAGGACGCTTCAAGCCAAATTTGTCATATAAATCATGAATAACCGTGCCATCTTTGTCTAAAATTTTGCCTTGCAACGCGCCCAGCATTAAATGCTCACGTGTCATTTCTAATTTCAATTTGGCATTGTTTTGGTATTCGGTGATGACGTTTTTAAAATTGGTTAATTCGTTGCCGCCAAACTCGCGAACATCTTGATAATCTTCTGCTAAGATGTTGTCCGTTACCGTCAAATGCGTGGCTTCAAAATATTCGGCTTTTCGTTGAGACGCGTCGGTTGCCTCGCCGCCCAATTTGCCACGTGCCGAATTTTTAACAATAGACAAACCGCTTTCTTTGTATTCAATCATCGCCACTTTTTTCGTGCCGTAGTACGGCTCAAAAATCCCCAATTCGCGAATTTGCGTAGGAGTCGGCTCAATTTGATTGATGGCTGCGGTTAAATTTTGGGTGCTAAATGCACTGTTATGGGTTACACTCATTGTATTGATTTCCTTTGAAATTAAGAACCTGTATTCATAGCCAACGTGAAATGGATTTTTGTTCCAGTTGGTACGACTGTCAGGCGAATTTCATGCTAATAGCGTTCCTATTAGCGTGAAATTCAACGCAACAGGCGTGCTAAATGGCGCAAAAAGACATCGCGCTTGGCTGTGAATGCAGGTTCTAAGGTCTTGGCGTGCCACGATACATCACGCCGTAGTTATCGCCAGCTTTTTGCAAAGCCTCAAGCGCATCGTGATTGCCAACAGACATCACATTGCCCTCTACGTCAGAGTGCGCCTCAACAGCAAAGGCTGCCTGAATCTCACTCATCGGCGTATATGCCAAATTGATGATGCAATTGTGCGGTTGAATTTGTACCGTGCCATTACGCTCATCAGTCAGCGCAACCAATTTTTGACCACGCAACGGATAATCCACCAGTTGACCAGCTTTTAAACCTGTTGTGGCTGGTACTTCAATTCGCGTGATAGATGAGACTTCCGCAATCAAAATATCACTGACTTTCAAACCTAAAACTTCCATGTTTAAACCCTTTTTAAATTCACATTAAAAATCAAACCATCGGATAACCGCCCAAAGCTGTGGGTTTGGTTTCGGCGGATAACTTCAGGCTGCCTGAAGAGTCGGGTTGATGCTTGTCTGCGGTCAAAGATTCGGGCAATGACGGCTTAGTGGACGGTGCAGTCAATTTCAAATCGCCCACCAACGCATCCAGTGCTGCATCATCATTCAACGACAACAACACGTTGTACGTCTGCTTGGTAATGCCAGCAAAACCATGCTCGGCTGCCTGAAAACCAGCCGCTGATAATTTTTTATCGACTTGGTTTTTCTTGAGAACTTTGGCTAATTCGGCTTTGGTTTCCGCCAATTCTTTTTTCAAATCATCAAATTGTTTTTGTTCTTCGGGAGTCATGTTGGGTGCATCCTTTGTTTGAGTAGGAGGATTTTTGGAATCAGATAAATGCAAATTAGGCGAAAATTCCGTGCCGTCCGACAACATCAAGGCAGACGTATAGGCATCTGCACCCACCGCCACAAACGACACTTCACGCACCATGCAATCACGCAACACCACAATTGGCGTGGCAAGAGTTTGTCCGTTGACGACAATTTCGCCTGACGTGATTTTTTCTTGTCGGGCGGATTGGATTCGGGCGGACATTTCCCATGGATAGCCTTCGCTGGCGGTTTGTGCGACATGGTTGCCATGTTCGGTTGACAATAAGGTTCCTGTGATGTGCAAGCCCGATGTCCCTAAATTAAGGCTTGCCACACCTGTTTTGCGGTCGGAGTCGTGTTCCAATAGGACACCGATTGGGTTACGGTATTGGATATTGGACAAGTCCACCACATAACGCTCGCCATATTTGCTAAAAGGCTGTCCTGAATGCGCTACGCCTGTGAATTGGCGTGGCTTTTCGGTTGATGACGGCTCCGCGAATGTGGCGGATTCGGGTACGGATAATTGCAGTTGGACAATTGCCATAAAATGACTTTCTGATTGAAATGAAATAGTTGAAGTCATCATTTAATCACAGCCAAGTCAAATAGTTTTCTTGATTGATTTCAAACAGGCAGCCTGAAAACAAATAGACACAAAAAAACCGCCCAAAATCGCATTTTTGACACGATGGGCGGTGTGAGGATTTGTCAAACATCACAGCACCCCTGTTTAAAACCTGTTTAAAATCGCTTCAGATTTTGACGAATGGGGGAAGTGGTTGTTTGGTTGTTTTAAATTTCAATCGCGCTAAATTGCGCTAAAAACGCGATAAGTGATTTGGGTAGGTTTGGATATGAAAAAGTTTTTAGATGCGCTCAAACGCTTTAAAAAGTGCTTTAACGGCGATTTTTGAAATAGACAAACAAAATCCCACTTGAATTTCATGTTTCAAGTGGGAGTTTTGGGGTTCAGGCTGCCTGAAAATCAGTTGGTGGTTAATAACACTTTCTTAACTTAAAAGGAGGTGGGTCTTCAGCTAAAAGTTGCTTATCCTTTTCTCTTTGCTCTTTTTGTGCTTGAGCAGTATATGGATACAACACCATCGGCACATCAAATCCAGCCTGTTCCAATACCGTAACCATTTCATCAATATAATTCAATGGGTCATGTATAACAGCACGGCAAGGACGTGGATATGCACCTTCCCATTCTTCTTGAATAGCTAATTCAATGGCATCTTGTAATTGTTTAACGGCATTTTTATCGCCTTGTAATGCGCCATTACCATCATCTCCACCACAAAACCAAGTAATCTGACCAATTGCTTGATTTTTTCGGGACAAAATAAATGTAAAATTGTTCATGGTTTAAATCTCACCAATAAAGCTAAACCAAAATACAAAAAATCGGGTTTACGCTCAATTTCCTTAAAATCTTTGATATTACCACCCAATAACGCCTGAAAAGTCATGGTCAGCATTTCCAATGCTTGTGGGTCTTTGCGACTTTTGTTGTACATTTTACCATAATATTCATTGGGAAAATCATCGCGCAAACCTCTTTCATCATCATCATACCAATCTTTTCCAATCATTTCATTGAGTTTTTGAATTTTGTCTTTGGTCGTCCGCTCTTTAAATAATCGGTCAAAATAGGTTTCCAATTCGGGCATCACTTCTTGTAAACGATGCCCAAATTCGTGTAAATGTGTAATCAGGCGGTATTTACGCGATATTTTTGGGGCAACATTCGCTAAAATCAAACTATCCCCATCTTGCACCATATTTTCTTTAAAAGCGCGTTTAAATGATTGATAATCAAGAGAACTAGTATTTTTAAACCAATCAAAATCGCGTTGAGATTTCAATATTGGTTTGACATGAAAAGCCCGTAAATTATCTGTTTCCAACACAATTGCACCCACTTCATTGGATTTTTCCACCCACGATTTTGGATAGGTTTTTATCACTTCAATAAATTCTTGCAAAATGGCTTCATCGTGCCCTTTAACACGCACTTCGCCACCCAGCTCCACACCTTCACGCCGCATGATTTCTATAATACCCTCGTGCGGTTTACCCTGCCTAATTGCCTCATTCATGACAGCAATATGGGTTTCGTAAAGCAATCTGCCCTCATTAATCAAATTGGCACTGCTGGCAAACACACCACCTTCAGTTAATTCAAGGGGCTGTCTTCTTCTTTTTAAATAAGTAATTAAAGTATCAGCCAATTCACGGATAAAACCCTTGCCATGCCTTTGCTCGGCGAGTGTTTGCACATCTGCCAAACGTGCAGCATGATTGTGTGCAAAAGTCGGCGTAACATCAAACGGAATTTTGACGGTTTGACCTGTGCGCGGATTGGTAAAATCCACCCACTGAATATCGTCCGTGCCATCATCAAGCACACCGTTTTGGGCATTGATTTTTTGCTGTTCGGTAAAACGTTCAGGCTGCCTGTTGATGTCTTCATTGCGTTCGCGTAGGGCTTGCTTTTTGGTTAATTGGCGCACCGTGCATTGACAACCGTAGCCATTGGGCGGAAAAATGCTCTGCCAAATCGGGTCGTCTGCTGCCCAAATTTTGCCGTAGTAAGTCATGTGGGACTGGCGTTTATGCTCGGCGGTGCTGGCAATGTATTTTAGGTATGGGAACATCTGTTTGTCTTCCTGAATCCGCGCCCATTGCCCTGCTGCGTAAGCCGTTGCTAAATTGGTCTGAAAAATCACGCGCAAACGCCGCGTACTGCCCAGCTGCACCGTTTTGGCGACACCGTCCACAGGGTCAAGCATCACTTGCTCGCCCCACCAGCCTTTTGCCATCAAATACGGCTTCAAACGGTTTTTGAAATCTCTAAAATCCGTGCCGTTTTCCAATGCCGATACCACTGCTGACTTGGTTTCTGCCAACAAATCCATGTCCATCATCTTGGCAACCGTAAAACCCACCGAATGCTCATACAACCACACATCGTAGTGGCTGAAACTGGGCAACAACGTTTTGTTTTGCAGATGTTCAAATGCCGCACGGTCTAGCAAACTACTAAAGTGAATCAATGGTTTAGTCATTGCGAACCTTTCAGGCTGCCTGCGCCGTCCAACCATGCTTGTGAATTTTGCCAAACCAATTTGTCAATCAAGATTTGGTCGCCTACCGACAAATCCAAATTATTTAATTTCTCATTGAATTCATTGAAATTTTCTGAACTGGCAAGCGCGGATAAAATCGCGTGGATTTTCGGTTGCATAATTTGTTGGTCGGCGGATAATTGGCTTTCAGGCTGCTTGAAATCATTTTGATTACCCGACAAATTCAACGATAAAGTTGTATCAGCTTTTACACTATCTTGATTTTGCTTGATTTTAAAATGCTCGGGTTCAAAGCCTAAAATATCCGTGTAATACTGCTCGGTCAATTCCAAATTGCCACTTTCCAAGTATTTTTTATCACGCTCGGCGCGGTTGGTGTCGGGTTTGATTTCGGTTTCGTATTCAAACCACAATGCGCCTTTCACTTTAATCGGTTGATGATAAACGGCATTCAAATCCATCAACGCATCAACAACCTTTTGTACAGCGTCCGCCAACAACAGCAAATACGCACCAATGCGATTTTTCTCACTTTCGCTTTCCACCTGTTGCGCGGAGCGACTGCCTGTTTGCAGCTCGCTGGTTTTGACGCGTCCCAAAATGGATTTCTGAATCCGCGCATTTGCCATTTGTTCCAGCTGCCTGAAAAACGCGCCGTCCGCCGTGTTTTGCAGCAACTTCATCTCTTCTTCAATGCCAATGGCTGCTGCACCACCATTTTTGACGGTGTGGGTTTTACGCGCGGCTTCGTTTTTGTCGCCATCGGTTTTGGTGATGAGCATGGGCTGGGCGTAGCGTTGTGCAAATTGGTAAGCGTAACGCCAGCCTTCTTTGCGTAACATCACGGCTGGGTAAATCCGCACCATAGCCATTTCGCCAGCTGGATTTTTGGACGTGGCTTTATTGTTTAAAAACAAATGAGTATAAGTAGTTTCGGTTTCTTCTTCGCCGTTTTGACCGTTGTAGATGAGTTTGCCGAATTTGGGTGTGTATTTGTCCAATTCATCATGACGGCTAATCACTTGTTTTAATGAGATAAAACCGTCCTCATCTTGCGCATAAACCAAACGCGCCACCGCATAACCGCACAATTTCGCCACCACCACCTGCTCGGCAATGCTAGGCAAATTGCGCCGCACGCACTGATAAAGTTTGTCCATTTGTGTGTCATCGGTTTCTGCACCAAACAAACGCCAGTTGCTTGAAAGCAAAGCAGAAACAATGTCTTCACGACACGAATCCACTTCATCGTCCGACATCACAGCTGAATAAACCTGTTGGCGCGACAAACCCAATAAATTCAATAACTCATCTGTACCACTGCTTGAAAAGGCATTGAGCGCGTAAGCGGTGTCTTGAACAAGCTGCTCCATCTGAATCGCTTGAATGGGCTGTTTGTGTTTTTTGTCTTTTTTAGCCATTTTAAACTCGTTTTAAATGAGGTTTAAACGTTTCAGGCTGCCTGAAACCGCTTAAAATCAATAGGGACAATTGTCATACATGGAGATTGGCTCAATGCTGCTGCCTGCGCTGTTGCTGGTCGCCAGTTTCCACAACATTTCCAGCGCGTCTGCACCGTCATCGTGGTCGTGATTGGGGAAATGGCGTAACTGGGCAATCAATTCGCGCTGTTCAGGCAATAATTTAATGAAACCGTTTTCAAAATGCGGTTGCAAACTCTCAATGCGCAATTCTTTTTCCGTATTCGGTTTCACGCCTTTGGCTGGGACGTGTGCGCTTTGTTTCGCAGATTCTTTGACCAATTCATCTTTGAAAAACTCTTGAAATTGCACGGTTTCCACCGCCCAAAGCTGGCAGTTGTATTCTTTTTGTAATTTAATCACATCTTGAATAATCAAACTGGGAACACGCTTTTTAATTTTGGCTTCAACCACATACAAAATGCCCGTGCTTTTTTGATAGCCACCAACCAAAATTGCGCTCGGGTCTTTGCCTTTGCCTTTTTTGCCCAATGATGGGTCTACCGCGCCATAAAACACCACATCATGTGGCAAAGTGCGGTAGTAACTTTGGTCAATGCAGCCTGAAAAGATTTCGCTTTCAGGGTCGCTCGGTTCGTTTTGATACTCGCATTGAAACGCCGCCAAGCCATCTCGCGCACGGATTTTCATTAAAGTCAGTAATGGGCGTTTAACCCAACTCACTTTGCTACCACGCAACATTTCCGCTTCGTTTTTCAGATAAAAAGCATGGGCGGCTTTTTCGTTTTGTTGATTGATTTTAGGGGTGTTGCGATAGATGTTTTCCCATTCTTCCCACAAATCCATGCGCTCGGGGTATTTCACAATCGCGCTAAACAGCACGCTGCGCCAAAACGGATTTTTCATAATCCGCGCTAACACGCTGTCTTTACATAAAATTGTACCAACATAAATGATGTCAATTTTGCTGCCCGCTTCGCCAAGTGGCTGAATCACACGCGCAATCCATTTTTCTAATTTGTCGCGCAAACGCGGATTTTCGGCATGGTCTTCATTTTCCAAATCGTCCAAATAAACCGCATCGGGGCGTTTATTTTTCTTTTTCGCACCACGAATTTTCTGACCCGAACCATAGGCTTTGAATTTATTGCCTTGTCGGGTCAAAATTTCGCCAATGCGCCAACGCGCACCTTGTCCACATATTTCGGGAAAATCCAAGCGCAACATGGGATTATCGGTCAATTCGGTTTTAATTGTTTCAATGATTTCATCGGATTGCTCTTCCGTGTCCGACACAATAACTGTATTGTGTTTCACATTGCGAACTTCATTGAACAAACTGTTCGCCTGAACCACCTGCGTGGTTTTGGCTTCGCCACGCGGTGCAGCAACCGATTGTGAAATGGCTTCAGGCTCTGCGGTCATTTCAGGCAGCGTTTTGTACGCCCACGCATGAAACAGCGATTCCGTGCCATCGGGAAAATGGTGCGGCAAATACGTTTTGCAGAAAAAACGAAACGCCGTTTCATCGCCTTTCAAGACAATGGCACGGCGTTTGGCGATTTCGGCTGGGTCGTTGGACAGCTCAATTTCATGCAATTCAATGCGTTGTAGGGCTTCTTCGCGCACCTGCGCCATTCGTTTTTTCAGTTCGGTTAAACTGATTTTTTCGCTGAATTTAGCCACCGAATTTCCTTTCAATGACAGTCCCAAAAGTTTGTAAAATCAAGGCAAAATCTTGTAATTTATCGGGATAAACTTCGCTGATGTGATTCAATAATGCTTCCACGACCAGCACAGCCACAGCAGCAGCCTGCGTTTCGGGTAGCATTTTTTTGGTTGCATTGATGACTTTGAGGTATGAATCGGTCAAACTGGCTAATGCTTTGGATTTTTCAATTGGGGCAATGTTTTCTGCTTTTTCCAAATCTTCAAAAGTAGATTGATATTGCACCAAAAAACCAGCCAGCATGGTTTGCCCAACTGTTTCAATGCCGCCACCTGCAAACAAATGAGCAGAACGCGCTTTATCCCAATCATCGCCTTGTTCTTTGGCGGCGTATTTCCATGTCCGAGCGGTCGCCAATGGCACGCCTGAAAAAGTCGCTGCCAATTCTAATGGTTGATTTTCAAAGACATACTTACGGCGAACCAAATCGCGTTTTTCTTTTGGGTGCGCCATTGTGTCTCCTAAATGCCAAATTTCGCTTTGATTAAAGTGATGCCCGTTGCCACCAAACCACCCGACACCGCACCTGCTACCGCGCCATTGGTACGCGCGGTTTTTTTGCAATCATCGTGGATTTGCTTGATGTGTTTTTCCAAATCGTCTTGTTTGGCAATGGTTACATCTTGTTTTGCCTGAATTTCTTTTAAGGCTTGCAATATTGGGTCTTGGTTTACGAGCATGATTTATCTGCCTTTTGATTGATTTGGTTGCTGACTTCTTTCACATCATCTTTGATTTCTTTGAGCAATCTTTTGATTTCTTCGCTTTCGCGTCGGGCATCGTCTTTGCTTTGGTAGCTTTTTTCCACTTCGTACAATTTTGTGGTTAAGTGCTTAATATCACGCGCTAATTCTTTGTCTATTTCGGCTTGCGAATTGACATAACGCCACAAAGACGTAATCGCAATACTAATAACCAAGCCAAACGCCCATTCAATTGTGAGAAATTGTTGTGCGTTTATGGCATTGCCTCCAGTCGGATAATCACTTGAATTTCAGGTATATTCGGATTGCACATGACCCATTCCGCGCCGTCTTCTTCCACCCAAAAATGCGGAAACAAACTTTTCAGGCTGCCTGAAAAACCATTCAAGTAAAAAATCACATCAAAATCATCGTTTACAAAGCGGTCGTGGCGAACATGGTTTTTGTACAACACACTTTCCACCCATTCCACAAACCGCTCTTGTCGCTTGGCTTGCGCTTTGCCCATTTCCATTTTGGCGCGATGTTTGGTAAGTACGCGATTGACTTGTTGCCAGTAGGTCATGGTTTGCGCTCCATAGCCCAGTCAATCCAGCCACGCAATTGATTTTCCAAATTTTTCACGTAACGCCCAAATGCCACCGCGTGAGTCAAAATCGCTTCTTGTGAGCCGTTTTGTGGCGGTTCGGGACGTTGTGGCATCACGAGCAAGGCTTGTGGCACAGGTTTACTCGTAACCGAGTGATTTTTTGTAGTGCTGCAAGCTGTACTCGCCAAAAGTGCAATCATGAGTGCCGTTAGCGCGGTCTTTTGCAATAACATTTTGAATTTCCTTTTTCAATTCATTGGCTTGAATTTCGCTTTGCTTTTGAAATTCAAGCTGTTGTTGGCTGATTTGTTCGGCTTGTTTGAGCCAAACTGATTGTTTTGCTTGATGTTCTTGCGCTTGTTTGAGCAGGATTTGTTGATAGTGATGTTCTGTTTTCAGGCTGCCAAAATGGTAGCCCAGTCCCATCAATGCACTCACACAAACAGATACAAGCAAAATAATCAGCAAATCTGTTCGGTATTTTTTTAATAAAAACAAAAGCATTATTTCTCTTTCTTTTCAGAAGTTTGCTGTACTGCTGCAATCTCTCGCCGTGCCAGCCCATAGCCGCCAACCATGCCCCCATACGCCCACCATTGCCATTCGGCAGGTGTGCCTGTGGCAAACTGATACGTCATCACGCCAGCCGCCACGTTTGCCCACACTTTGTCATGCGACAATGCGCCTGTAGTCGGATTGTTGACCATTCCGCCGAGCCATTTTTTCAGGCTGCCTGAAACAGTCTCGGACTGTACGGTTTGTGGCGCGATTTGGGGACTTTGTGGCGGTAAAACCGTGTGCGAGCGATATTGGGGGGCAGGTGGTGGTAGGTTTGCGCCACCTTGTTTGAAATTTTCCATAGCTTTTAAACTGGCTTTAAACCGCGTTTAAAGCGGTTTCAAAAATCCGTGCATAGCCAGCAATCAAATCTGCTTTGTCGGTACCGTTCACGATGCGGCGAGCAGCGACATAATCGCAACGGCTATCAGTAATGTAATCTGCCAACCGTTTACCTGTGAACCAACCTTCTGCCATGCCACAAGCAATGATTTTGGCGGCGGTTTCGGGCTGTGTGGCTAGGTCAGGTTGCGTGACTAAATCTGCACCCACTTTTGCGCCTGCTTTGGCGTAATTGTTGCGCCAAGTTAGCTGCACAAAACCGCGCCCATAAAACAAATGCGGACACTCGTCCTGCGTGTAAACCGAACTGCGCGAGCCATCTTTGAAACAATATTTCACGCCATTGCTGTTGATTTGCCATTTGCCGTAATCGTAGTTTTTGCCTTTGCCATATTCCTCCAAAGGCTTGATGGTTCGGGCGGTTTCGTGGTAAGCGGTTGCCAACACATACGCGATTTGTTGCAAATTTAAGCCTTGTTCCACCGATGAAAGCACCAGTAAATTTAAGCCGTCTACCTGACTTTGATTCAGGCTGCCTGAAAACAATTTTTCACGGATATGCGCGAAAAATGCGCTGTTTGCCAGCGTTTGCGCGATGGACTGTTGGGCGAGTTGAGTTTCATTCATATTTATCAATCCAGTTGTTTAATTTTGCAGTCATTTTGTCATGAAAAACAGCCAAACCGTTCTAATAACACTTCAATTCAGCCACACAAAAAAAGCAGCCTGAAACCAGTTTCCCAGTTTCAGGCTGCCTTTCCATCAACAACAAGCCATTATCACACTTCAGATTTTTGATATTGTTGCAATAATCTCCATTTTTCCAACGGCATATCGCGGTGGCTGGTTTTATCTGTTTCTGTTAGCCACATTCGTACCGTTCGCGTTTGCACACCTAAATATTCAGCCGTTTGCGCTTGTGTTAAGCCGTGCTGCTCAATCCAATGCCGCAAATTGGCAGGCGTGTACCCAATTTCGGGGTAAGTCATGTCAATACCCACCACAATAACAAAGCAATCAAGGTAAACTGCACCAGCCAAATTTTAAAGCGGTATTTAACCACCCAGTCCATTCGCTTACTTAGCTTGTTCCATTCTGCATCAATTTGTTTTTTTTCTTGATAATATGCACTTTTTTTCATGTTTCATTCAGCCCCTTTCGAGGCTGCTCCTATTATTTATTTAGATAATTTTTGATGATTGCCACCAAAGCCGTCATTGCACCCACCGCACCGAATAAAATTTGACTGAATGATAAACGCATATCATAGTTCATTTTTTTGCGTTCTTGTTGGATTTTTAACAAGGTTTCTGCTTTAATTCGCCTGTCTATTTTGCTGTTTAGGATATTTTCTAGTTTTTGTACTGTATCCCAATCCTTACGCTGAGTGGCACGTCTTAATTCTTTGTGAATCATATTGTTTCCTGTTGGTTTGTTGTTGATGCGTAAATTATAGGTTCTATTTGTTCCTTTATCAAATCTTTTTTTGATTTTTGCACCACAAAAAAAAGCAGCCTGAAACCAGTTTCCCAGTTTCAGGCTGCCTGAAAATTAGCTACGAAAATAAGCTCTGCTGCATGGTTTCGCCACTATTGACAATATTCCATATTTGGCGCGCACTCAAATGGTATTCACGCGCCAAATTATTAACAGCGCAAACGCCTGTCATTGGATAATTCGGGCGTGTGGTTAACTCATCAAATTGTCGGCGAATTTCACGATTTCTGCACGTTAACAGCGCAGCTTGGCACTTGGGGACATAAAGTTCGCGCTGCCCATTTAATGCAATTTCAATTTTATCGGCATTGTCTTCGCCGATGATTTCCGCCAAAAGATGATGTAACACTTTGCCTTGATTGGTTTTGTTTTTGCCAATTGGGAACGTTGTTCCGCCGAATTTTTCCACCAATTCAAACGCCATAGCCAAACCAATCACCTCAACTAAGCCAGCAAAACTTGGCGGCAGCAGGTGCTTCAAATCAACAAAATCATCTTGATTTAATTGCATTTTATACTCCTTTTTGGGTACGGCACAATTGAGGCAAATCTTGTTCAAAAAAATAAAGGTTTTTCATGGTCGGCTTTCTTTCTGATAAGTTTATGATATAATTTGATTTAGTTTAAATTTTTACCGTCCGCCGACCATGTTGTTTGGCGGATTTTTTTATGCTTTTTTTGCTTGTTTCGCCTGCACTTTCAAATAATGATAATTTAACGCCGCAATTAATTTGCGTAATTCCGCCGCATTTAATTGATTGACGTTGTCTTTTTGGAACATTTGTTTTGCCATACCATTGGCGTATGCCCATGATTTTTCGGTTAATTGCAATAATTTACCCAATTTCGCCATTAAATCAGATACATCAGTAAAATGCAATGGCTTGCGCCCAATGGATTTTTTGGTCGGTTTAAAGCCCAAACGCTCCATTTCCGCCATCACGCGCTGCAATTCTTGCAAGTTCATTTCTGCACAACTGGATTTTGCCGTAACGCGCTGCAAAATGGCACGGTAATTGTCATCGTCCAGCGCAAGCTGTGTTTTGGCAACGTGGATTTTGGCGATTAAGCCTTGTCGCCTTTGTTCGTAAGTCATTCTTGCCATGATATTTTTTCCTTTGTTTTTAGGCAATGTGTTTTCAGGCTGCCTGAAAATACATTGCCTATTTTGATTAAAAAATTAAGCAACTGCGTCTTTTAACGTTTTGCCTGCTTTGAATTTCGCCACGCAAGTGGCAGGAATCATGACAGGTTTGCTCGTTTTCGGATTGCGCCCCATACGTTCAGCACGTTCAGCCACATAAAAGCGACCGAAACCGACAATATTCACTTCGCCACCAATAGACAATTCATCAATTACGACTTTGCACAATGCGTTTAACGCATCATTGGCTTGCGTTTGGGTTAAGCCGCTTTCAGTAGCGATGGTTTTGATTAATTCAGCTTTATTCATGGTTTTAAACTCCAATTAAACAAGATTTAATGAATTGTCTGCAATGTGGCATCTTTATTGCTGTGAATGTCCTGCATAATGCTCAACAAGGCTTGCAATCCCAGCGTTTGCACCATATTCAGGTGTTCCAATGACGGTGGGTCTTCCCAACGCATTAATTTGTCAACAATATCGCGGTCAATACCTTCTACTCTCACACCAATGCCATATTCCAGTTGAATTAATTGAATGGTTACCGTTGTCATGCTTTTGCTCCCACTTCATCAAAATTCGGTTCAATCACAAAATCCTCTTCGCCGCGTTTGATTTTGATGCCTAAAATCTGATTATCTTCAAACATTTCAGGATATTGCAAAATCAATTCACGATTAACTTCCAGTTTTTCACGCACAAAGCGTTTGTAATTTGGGTTTTGCAACAGACGGTCAATCACTTCCGCACCATTTTTTTGCGAAATACTGACGCTCGGATTTTTGATGCGCCACTTCACCACACCTGTGGACAAATCCGCGAATTTCACGCGATGGTTGTCGGTCAATTCGGCGCGGTTGGCTTCACACCAAATGTGGCAACTTTCGGATAACACATTGATTTGCGCTTGTAATTTGGCGACTTTTTCATCACACGCTTGTTTGAGTGGTGTGATTTGGTCGTTCAATTCGGCGTTCAGGCGCAAAATTTCGCGTTGCAATGCGCCCATTTGGGCGATGTTGTCCACCACTTCGGCGCGAGATTGCGCGGACATAATGGCTTGGGTTTTGATTTTTTTACTCATGGTTCTTTCTTTCAAAATCAGGAAAAAATTTTACAATTCAATTTCTTAATCATGCTTTGATTTAATTCATGTCGCGCTTGCTTTTGTTCGGGGCTAGGCGAGATAAACGGTTCGGGCGGTTCACGCGCCACCGCAGACGGCGCGACAATCGGTGCTGTTTCGGCTGTCGATTCGGATTCAGTATTTTGAAATGACTGGACAATTTCCAGCGCCTCCAGCAACAAATCATGCGAATCAAGCGGTGTTTTCAGGCTGCCTGAAACTTTGTCCGACAACAATTTTTGCACCGCTTTTTGCCAAAATTCGGCTGGGTAATCTGCCCAAAAATTCGCCGTTTCCACCAAAATCTCAAAGGTTTCTTCCAGCGATAAGGGCTTATCTTTACTGGAAAATAACTTAATGTATTCAAGCAATAAGCGCGTATGTTCGCCACCCATTTGGGCGATTTGGGCAATGGCACGTTTGGCGAATTTCAGCTCGGTTTCACTCATTTTTTACCCATTTTGCTAAAATCATTTAAAATTGACATTTTTCAATTTCCCATTTAGGTAAAACTTATGGAAAAATATGAAACATCATCTTATTTAAGCGTGGCACTCAACTACGATTTGGCGCGTGATTGGTGGGATTTGAGTGATGAGCAACACCATTTTGTGTATGAATTTGTGCTTCACGATTGGGACAATTTTGAAAATTGGCTTGCCGAACATAAACAGTCATTTGAAGACTATAAAAGCGGTGGCAAATCACGGCAAAAAGCCATAAAAGCTTACCCCGAACACTATCCCCTTTTTGTTTATGCACATTGGCTGCACTTGCAAAACGGCGCGCTGCTAAATAGCTTGCTTTCACAATACGGCTATGCAGAGAGTTGTTCAAGAAAGGGCGCGTATGAAGAAGCAGCCGATTTTTTTGAGCTTCTGTTGGGCGAATACCGAAAACTCCATATTTTGCCGCCAAGCGTGTTTGATGCTGGCGCAGAAGCTGCTGCTTTACGCAAGGCTGCTCAACCGATAAATGATGATTAAATTGGGATTGTTTCATTTTTAAAATTCCATAAAATCAAATAGTTAATAAAAACAATAGGCAAAAAAATATTATGCGGTCTGTTTTTCAGCAGGCTGCTTGCCGCGTTTGGGCTGAATATTGTTGGGCAATTTTGGCACTTTCAGGCTGCCTGAAAACAGTTTCAGCGAAAAGCCAACCAGTGCGCAAACCGTCAAAATAAACAACACAGGCAAAAGCAATTTCAACCACACCAAAACAGCCTGCAAAAACGTTAAATTCAAATACCAATCTAAAAAGCTCATGATTTTTCTCCACATTCGGGTTTGTTTGGGCAACGCTGGCAAGCTCGCCATTGCTGCATTTTTAGAGGATTGTGCGTAGGGGCAGACGATGTTGCCAATGCCACGCATTCGCTCATGACAATTACTTGATTTTGATGAG
Source organism: Simonsiella muelleri ATCC 29453 (assembly GCF_002951835.1). GTDB lineage: Bacteria > Pseudomonadota > Gammaproteobacteria > Burkholderiales > Neisseriaceae > Simonsiella > Simonsiella muelleri. The sequence goes on from NZ_CP019448.1 coordinate 2,186,964, forward strand.
GACAATGCACTTGTGCGTAAATCGCAAGCACTTTATCGCGCACACGGTCGGTTTTACCTTTGTATTTTCGATTGATTATCAAGCTCAAAGTGGTTTTGCTGTAATTCAATTCATCTGCCACTACTCGCATGGTTTTTGTGGTAATCTGTTTCATTAACAACTCAAACCATTGTTCAGACATATAATCTTGCTCAATCATATTGCACGCCTTTCCTAAAAATCGGTGCGCTGGCAGGTGCAGATGGTGTCATACGCAGGCTGCCTTTACGTAAAGCATACTGCCCACCCCCACCCGAATGCTTCACAAAACCCAGCTCAATTACATTGTTCAAATAACGGCTCAACCGTCTGTCGGTGCAAGGGTGCGTCATATTGATGTGTGCCAACAAAGTGTCATAATCGCAACGGCGCAAAATCTTCAAAGTGCGCCACATCACGGCTTCAATCGGCTGTTCTTTCATGGTTTCGCTCCACGTTTTGGTACTTCGCCTTGATAAAACTCAAAGCCTTGCATTTTGCTCACGCTGGCTAAATTCGCATAATCATAACCATTCAAATCAGCCGCTTGCACCAAATTAACCAAATTCACGGTAACGCGCCTCACCGAGCCGTTCGCCATGTCCACAATTTGTTTCAACAAATCTGCTTCAATCCGCAAATTCGGCGCGTACACGCTCGCCAAAATTTCCGCGTCCGCTTGGCTAACTGGCTGCGCTGGAATCCACGACAACACGCGACCGTGAAACCGTTCAAACTTCTTCAATTTATTCGGCAACTGCTCTTCGCCTACCAACATAATCGGTGCTTGGCTGCCTTCATAAATATCGCGGACTAACTCAACCATGCCGTTTTTGTTCAACAAATAATCAGCTTCGTCCAAAATCAAAGGGCGTTGGCTGGCTGCCATTTGCTCACAAATCGCGTCCAAACACGCTGCTGCGTTTTTCGCAATTGGCAAACCCATTTCAAAACAAATCTTTTCCAGCAGCGTTTTCTTGCTCCACGCGCTGCGAATTTGCACATAATAGGATTGCGTACTGTTTGCGACCGCAATCGTGGCAGTCGTTTTGCCGTAGCCACTGGGTCCATACAACACGCCCAAAGCGGGCAAATCGTCCAAACGATTCGTCAAACGTTCCATTGCGACTTTAACCAAAGTCAAATTTGTAATTTCTGCAAATTTCATGGTAGAATACTCCACAAGTTGTTTAAAAAAGTTTTAGGGAACAGTCCAAACGCTACATTTGGACTGTTTTTTTCGTTTCAGGCTACCTGAAAACAGAGCAGCAACATCAAGCCACTTGTTTATTCATGACTTTAAATTCAGGCGTGCGCGTATAGCTTACCAACCAGCGTTGCGCCCGTTCAGGTTCGCGCAACAAATCCGCTTCCGACAAAGCCGCCAAGCGCGACCACTCTGCCCATCGTCCAGCTTCCGTATTCGGTAAATGCCAGCCTTCCGCGTCCAGTACTTCCACCGTTTTCGGCTCGGGCTTGATTTCAGCGCGTGGCAACAAAACCGCTTCTGTCTCACGCTTGGCTTGCGCCAAATCCACCACCAAACCACCCAAATTCACGCTGCTTTGATGTTCCAAAAGCACAGGTTTCCGCTCCGCTAAAACCTTATCTTTTTGTGCTTCAATGCGTTTGAGACGTGTTTCATCGCGTTTATCTTTGGCTTGTTCGCGTACCGATTTGGGGAAATAATCGGTGCTGTTGCCATGCCATTCAGCTTTACAGATAAAGCGTTGATTGTCATCAAATATCCACACAAATTCAGCGTCTTGCACATCATAGCCCACAATCACTTCCAAACCGTGAAACTCAGTTAAATCATGGCTAAAATAAACATTGTTAAACAATTTCACTTTGCCACGTTCCACAGTGCGAACAATTTGTGGTCTAAACAAATAAGCCACTTCATCTTCTGCCACTTTAATTGGTGGCTCGGACATTTCCGCCAATTTCATTTCCCAAAATTCATTGGGCGACAAATGCCGTTTCAGGCTGCCGTCTTTGGGCAAACTGCGGTGCGGTTTAGCGTTATAATCAGCAATCAGTTGTTCAATAAAACCTTTGAACTCGTCCCAAGTCGGTACAGGCGAATTGATGATATGCCCCTGCAACTTGATTTCCTTGCGCGTTTGCAAGAACATTTGCCGTTTGGCTTCGCCGTCCATGTCTTTGCCAATGTAAGTGGCAAACATCTTTGCCGCATGGGTAAACAACTGGTGCGACCGTTCAATAGCACCTTTGGCTTGTGCGTTGTAGGCAATGGAATGTTTCATCGTAATGCCCAATCGGTTCATCAAACCCACCGTTTCATCAGTCATCATGATGTTTTCAAATCCCTTGCCCCAGTCCACATACCAAATCGCAGGTATGGCAGTTAAACTGGAATGGCTCAATGCTTCCAACACCGTAAACCGACTTTCCGCAAACCCCACGCTCCAACCCACAATTTTGCGTGTTCCCACGTCCATAACCGTTGTGATTTCAGGGCGAAATGGCAAACCACTCAATGGATTCAACACTTCCCAATCCACCTGATGACCGTCTGCCGAATAAACTTCGGCAGGTTCAAGATGCCAAAAATCACGCACTTTATGGGGCAGAATGTTTTTCAACTCTTTTGCGCCTTTTCTGCCACGCTCACGTTTCACCACGCCCATTTTGCTTAACAAGCGTCTGGCTTGATGAATACTGGGCATCTCACCACCTTGCAGACGCCATTGTGCTTCAAACATTTTGAACGCCAAAGCCACACTGGGCTGGCTGGGCAAGTTGTAAAAACGGTAAAACACATCAAACCAAGTAGGGGCAACCATGTTTTTCTGTGGTACTTTGGGCATTAAACTTTCTGCCGTTTCGCGTTTGGCAAACCAGCGATAAATCGTGCGTTTATCAGGTAATTTGCCACCACCGCCGCGCTTATCACACGCCATCAGCATGGTTTTTGCCAACACTTCATATTCACCGCTTTTTGCCAAAGTAATTGCAGTAATAATGGCTTCTTCACGGCTAATGGGCTGATTTTGACTTTTGTGTTTTGCCACCAAATCATCAATCGCTTCCAACACCGCTTCACGCGCATCAGCTTGTTGCCGTTGTTTTTGGGTGCTGCCTGAAAGTGCTTCCTTGTGCGGTGTTGTTTCAGACAATTTAGGCAGGGGAATGGGGACATGAGCCATAACGTGCGCTTTATACAACTCACGAATTTGCTGCATGATTTCAGGCGGTGGGGCATATTCACGGCGTTTACCGCCTTTGCCGCCTTGACACGCTACTTCGCAAAATTGCCAGTTTTCTTTGGTTGCCTTGTAATGCCAGCCTTGTATGGTTGAAGGCACATTGTGTAGCCCCATTGCCAAAAGCTCTGTTAAAGCATAATGTGATTTCAATTCCATTTTCAGGCTGCCTCTTCATATAAATGACGATAACGTGGGCGAATGCGCTGACCATCTTTTGTCCAACGCTCAGGGAATAATTCATGTAATGGCTTTTGCATAACTGTTGCAATCGCTTTTTCGCCCGATAAACTTGGCTTCCTTAAAGCCAAACGAACTGCTGATGCGTCCACATTTGTCATTCTTGCTACGTCTGCCAATGTGTAACCTGCCATACGCAGCCTTGCTTTAATCATTTCAGGGTGCATAGGTTTCCTTTCACTTCAAAAAACACTCAATCGGCAGTCCGTACGTCTCATAACCATACAGACTGCCTGTTCAATGTTTTTCATCATTATTCCTAACCATAAGGGATAAATTCAGCCCTTATTTCTGATGCTTTCCAAGTTGTTAAAGAACAAAATCAACAAATCAGGTAAAATGGTTTACATTTCACGTTTGCGAGATGTAAACATTATAGCTTTAAAGAAAAAACTTTCAAGCTATTTATTGGGGAAATTGGACTATTTTTAATTAAATATTTGATTTCTATTTAAATTAACTTTCAAAATAACTTTAAAGATTACTTTAAAGTTAAATTCAAGAGCTTTAAAGTTAGCAAGAGCGTAAAAATGAGCAGTAAATACAAAAAAAGTGCAGCCGAATTGGTTGAGTTGGCAAAAGATTTAAACGAACAAGGTAGTGAATTGCGCTTGCCTAAAACACCAGCAGGTATTCAATATCGCGCCGACAAAGAAAAATGGGATTATGATGAAGTCCCTACACAAGGTGGAAAAAACGGATTAAAAAAAATTTACAACTTACCAAGTTATCTGATTGATGAATTAGAGAAAAAAGGCTTATCCCATTTGCTGAAAATGGGTAATGATGCACCTGCCGTGGTTGCACCCAAAGCGGTTCAGCCCATTCAGCCAACCCAGCCTGTACCCGATTTCATGCGCCAAATGGTGTCAGAATACGATGAGTGGGCAAAATCGCAAGACATCAGCGCCATCGTCCCCGTGCGTTACCACACCAACGTGTTTGGCAGCGCAGGCAACGGCTACGCCATGCTGGACAACGTCAATACCGAATCCATGTGGTTTCGCGCATCATTTTTTGATGTGCTGGGCGTACCGCCATCACGTTGTTTCTGCACGCGCGTCAAAGGCGACAGCATGCACCCCACCATCATAGACAGAGGGACAGTCATGTGGGCAATGCAAAGTGTTTACACATCAGAAGGCATTTATTTATTTAGACAAGTCAATGAATTGCGAATTAAACGTTTGCAGCGCGTAAACAGCCACACCTACCGCATCATCAGCGACAACAAAGCGTTTTATCCAGTAGAAACATTGGACTTACGCGAAATGGAAAGCCACGAATTTGAGATTTACGGACGTTACCTGTGGGATTGTGCAATACGCCCGTAATCATTCCTGATAATTCCCTGATAGTTTAATGACAAAAATCGCGCAAAATTGATTGGAATTTAATCATTTTTGCGCGAAATTTTGCATTTTGATTTTGGGGCGTGATGTGGTCTTGTGTGTTGATTTGTTTGCGATTTAGCATGGCGAAAATCCAATCCCACCCATGACAAAACTATCACTACCCCATACTTGAAACCCAAAAAGCAGGCTGCACATGGTTTGCCAGAAACCCTGCAAACGACAAAGCTATCCCTTTAGAAAACGCATAAGGAAAACAATATGAATCTAGCCATAACTGGTTCCAGCGGCAACATCGGCGGCATGGTCGCCCGACACATCAGCACACGCGGTCTGCCGCTTATTCTGCCACTGCGTAACCCCACCAAAGTGCCCTACCTGTCGAACTGCGAGGCACGACGTTTTGCCTATGGCGATTTGGAGCTTGCCAAGCAGGCTTTAAATGAGGTGGACGTGCTGTTTATGGTGTCCGCTGCCGAAAGCCCAACGCGTGAACAAGAGCATTTGACTTTGGTGCAGGCTGCTTCGGAAGCGGGCGTGCAACACATTGTCTATCTCTCTTTTGCTCAAGTGGCGTTGGACAGCACCTTCACGCTGCTGGCGCGTACCCATGCGGTTACTGAAAATGCAATCCGGCAAACAAATATGCGCTACACCTTTCTGCTCGACAATTTTTACAGTGAGATGATGGCAACGATTGCCAACGCAGACAGCATCATCGCTGGCCCTGCTGATGATGGGCGCGTTGCCTGCGTTTCACAGCGTGATGTCGCCCAAGCAGCGGCAAACGTTATCGCCGACATCGCATGCGGCAACCACCGTCACGACAATCAGACCTACACGCTGACCGGTTCCCAATCATTAAACTTCGCTGAAATAGCCGCCGTCTTAACCGAAATCACCAGCAAACCGTACCGCTACCACAATGAAACCGTGGAAGAAGCCTTCGCCAGCCGCAAAGCTGAATATTCTGACACACCCGATTGGCAGATTGAAGCGTGGGTTTCCACCTACACCGCCATTGCCAAAGGCGAATTCGCTGCCATTTCAGACGACCTACCACAGTTGTTGGGATGGGCATCGCTTAATTTTGAAGATGTAGTAAAGGCACAATATGCAAAATAATCTTGTTCCGTTTATCGAATTTCGCGGCGTAGGCAAGCAGTATGACGGCAAATATGCCGTGCGCGATTTGGACTTGACTATTTATCAGAGTGAATTTTTCGTGTTGGTGGGTGGCTCAGGCAGCGGTAAATCGACCACTTTACGCATGATTAACGCACTGATTGAACCGACCGACGGCAATGTTTATCTGCACGGCAAACGGATTAAAGACTACGACATCCGCCAGCTCCGCCACCAAATTGGTTACGTATTGCAGCAAATCGCCCTGTTCCCCACTATGACCGTCGCGGAAAATATCGAACTCATGCCTGACGTACTGGGCTGGCCGAAAGCCGAACGCAAAACGCGTGTGAATGAATTATTGGAGCTGGTGGAACTTGACCCTGCGCACTATCGCGACCGCTATCCGCACGAACTTTCCGGCGGTGAACAGCAGCGCATCGGTATTTTGCGAGCCATTGCAGCCAAGCCCCAAGTTCTGCTGATGGACGAACCGTTTTCAGCACTTGACCCGCTGGTACGCACCGTGCTGCAAGACCAAATTGCTATGATTCACCAAAAATTTGGCACCACTATCGTTTTCGTTACCCATGATATGCAGGAAGCCGCCAAACTCGCTTGCCGTATCGGTGTAATGCATAATGGCAAACTGGTACAAATCGACACACCTGAAGAAATCAAAAAGCAGCCGGCAAATGATTATGTGCAATCGCTGTTTTCCACCGCCGATGCACCCGATGCCGAACGCATCATCCACCAATTCTTACGGTTGGATAAACAGGGACAGGAAGCTGTGAGAAGGGCAGTGTTATGATGGTGAAGGCCGTCTGAAACCTCTTTCAAAGCGCTAATACCTTGCTGTAAAGCAAACATAAACATCTATTATTCAACGTACTAAACATAAAATTTAAAACTATGTTCTCATCCCTAAACGTTACCCCGGCAGAACTCTGGCAAATGCTGTTTACGCATTTATGGCTTTCCGGCCTGGCTTTACTCGCGGCAGTGGCGATTGCAGTGCCTGCGGCCGTGTTGTTTGCGCGCAGACAGCGGGCAGCGGAAGCGGTATTGCAGTTCACCAATATATTGCAAACCATTCCGTCTTTGGCGCTGCTGGGTTTGCTGATTCCGTTTGTCGGTATCGGTTCACCGCCCGTCTTGATTGCGCTCACGCTATACGCGCTGTTGCCTATTTTTCAAAATACCTATTTGGGGCTGACCCAAATCGACCAATCGATTCAAGATGCGTACACCTCATTCGGACTATCGCGCTGGCAATCATTGTGTCGGATTGAGCTGCCGATGGCTTTGCCTGCCATGATTTCGGGCATTCGTACGGCGGCGGTGCTGATTGTCGGCACGGCAACACTGGCTGCTTTAATCGGTGCAGGCGGTTTGGGCAACCTGATTCTGCTCGGCATTGACCGCAACAACATGACAATGACGTTTACCGGCGCATTGCTCTCCGCGTTACTGGCTGTCGGAGTAAGCGGAATTATCGGGCTATTGCAAAAATCGCGACGCAAGCTGCCGCTTATCTTTGCATTGGCAGTAGGATTTGGTGTACTCGGTCTTTCACAGGTTTCGTTTACGCCTGCTACGCAAAACGTAGTGATTGCTGGCAAAATGGGTAGCGAGCCTGATATTCTAATTAACATGTATAAGTTATTGATTGAACATGAAAATCCGAACATCAAGGTTACAGTCAAACCTAATTTTGGCAAAACCACTTTCCTATTTAACGCACTGAAAAGCGGTAAAATCAACATTTATCCTGAATTTACTGGGACGGTGTTGGAGGCGTTAGTACAAGTAAAGCCTGAACAGAAGAACCGCCATCTGTCTCCAACTGAAACCTATCAACGGGGCAAACAATTATTAGCGGAACAATATCAGCTAGAATTTCTGCTGCCGATGTCTTATCAGAACACTTACGCATTGGCGGTCAAAGAAAGTTACGGTGCATCGCACCAACTGAAGACAATAAGCGACTTGAAGCAGGTTGCGCCCGATATCCGAGCAGGTTTCTCACTGGAGTTTACCGATCGAGCGGATGGTTACAAAGGCATGCAGTCTGCAGGTATCTCGCTGAAACATATTGTTAGCTTGGAACCTGCTTTACGCTATACCGCATTGTTGAATGACAAAATCGACTTGGTTGAAGCCTTTTCTACCGATGCTGAGTTGAAACAATATCAGTTGCGCCTACTGAAAGATGATATTTCCCTGTTTCCTGCTTATCAGGGTGCGCCATTGATGAAAGCAGAATTTGCCGAAAAAAATCCTCAAATTGTGACCGCACTTAACCGATTGGCGGGGAAAATTAGCGAAGAAGAAATGAGCGAGATGAACTACCGCGTAAAAGTGCAAGGCACAAGCGCAGAAAACGTGGCTCGGGATTATTTGAAGAAAAACGGTTTTTTACAAAGTGCGGAGGGATTTGGTAAAGTCGTGGTGGCAAATGAATAGGGCTATCTAAAATTCCATCAAATCAAATTTTTAGGTATAGATTTGTAGAGAAGTCTGAAACCTTTGCAAAACCCCAAAACAATTCATTTGTTTTGGGGTTTTCACTATTTCAACACAAACACAACAAAATAAAGCAAAATAATCACACCAATCCCACTATAACAGCCCATTTTCAGGCTGAAACCTTTGCAAAACCCCAAAACAATTCATTTGTTTTGAGGTTTTCACTATTTCAACACAACCACAACAAAATAAAGCAAAATAATCACACCAATCTCACTATAACAGCCCATTTTCAGGCTGCCTTATGCCCTTTCAGGCAGCAATCGGCGCAACAAGCCTTAACTTGTTTGCTGCTTTGAGCAAATTCAAACAAATCACTTTCAAACCCATTTGCCCTTTGACCTTTTCTAGCCCAAAATAACTCGCACGCTTACATCTAAATATACGATGCAAAATGGCAAAACTCTGTTCTACACGATAACGGATTTTCGCCAACTCCTTATTGCGCTCAATATCTTCACGCATCAAAGGTTTCTTGCGATGTGCTTTACGCATAATACCGTCTACTAATTGATTTTTCTACAAAAATTCGCGATTGGATTGACTGTCGTAACCTTTATCCGCGTACACTTTGACACCCTGTTCGACCTTGTCCAACACGGTTTCTAAATTGTTCACATCAGATGCATTCGCTGGCGTAACGTGAATTTGCTCAATAAACCCCTCTTCATCGGTACGTGCATGAAGTTTGTAGCCCAAATACCAATGCTTGCTTTTGATTGTCCATCTTGCGTCTTTGTCTTTACTGGCAGGTGTTTGGATAACTTCTTCATTTTCATTGATTTCAATGGATTTTTTAAGTTTTCCACCTGCAGTTTGAATAATGGTCGCATCCACAATCGCCGTTTGCGCTTTTTCTACTTTGAGTTGATTGTGGGCCAGTTGTTGGTTGATTTGTTGGTAAAGTTCGTCTGCCAAACCTTCTTTAATCAACCAATTACGAAAGCGGTTGAGTGTGCTGTGGTCGGGTAGATTCATTTCATCTGGAAATTGGCAAAAAATGATGAAATCTAAACGCGTAACCAAACTGCGTTCCAATTCTGGGTCGGACAAACTATGCCATTGTCCGAGCAAAATGGCGCGGAACATCGGTAGTAACGGATAGGCAGGACGACCGCCGTTGTTGCGTACATAGTGTACTTTATGGTTGACGAGCGTTTGTTCAATGGCTTGCCAATCCAGAAGTTGGGTGATTTTAAGTAATGGGAAACGGTCTGTGTATTGGTTAAGTAGGGTTTGAGCGGTGTGATAGAAAAAGCTGGACATGGAAAAATCCTCTAAATTCTTGGTAACAGAAATTTAGCGGATTTTTTGGGGTTTTGCAAAGGTTTCAGGCTACCTGACATTATGTTTGTTTATCTAAAATTATTTTGTCATACACAGCAGGTGGCACATATCGCCGAACAATCTGTTGCCAATCTTTAGGGCCAACCAAACCTTTTACCATTGTAGAAGAAATTTCAGCAATTTCTCTTGGTGGCATTAGAAAAACAGTTTGGATATTAGGTTGTAAGTCAGCATTGATGTAACGAATAGCACGTTCGTATTCATAATCTACACCACTTCGGATACCACGCACAATAAAAGACGCATCAATACTAGAGGCATAATTAACCAAAAATTCGTTTTCAAACACACTTACCGTTACATTAAGAAAATTAGCGGTAATTCTTTGGAGCATTTCTTGACGTTCTTCAATGGAATAAGTACTGTGCTTATTGGGATTAATACCAATTGCCACCACTAATTCATCAAATAATAGTTGTGCTTCGGCAATCATCCAAAGATGACCATTAGTGGGAGGGTCAAAACTACCAGCATATACTGCTTTTCTATGTATTGGTTGAATCATATTTACCCAATCTTGAATTAATTCTAAAAAGCAAAATCCCTTAGCACACAACATAGATTGGCTAAGGGATTTTTGAATAAAGAGTTTGGCGATGACCTACTTTCGCATAGGAACTATACTATCATCGGCGCTGGTTTGTTTCACTGTCCTGTTCGAGATGGGAAGGAGTGGGACCAAACCGCTATGGTCGCCAAACATAAACTGTCAAATTGGTAAGCCGTTGGTAAGATAATTTTAATTTTTCTTACCCTATTTATTCTTTAATCAACTGATTTTTTGAGTGATGAAGTGTATTCATCAGTAAGCTTTATCTTTGTGCTTTGGTATTTCTATTTCTTCCAAAGTCCTTCAAATGATAGAGTCAAGCCTCACGAGCAATTAGTATGGGTTAGCTTCACGCGTTACCGCGCTTCCACACCCCACCTATCAACGTCCTGGTCTCGAACGACTCTTTAGTGTGGTTAAACCACAAGGGAAGTCTCATCTTCAGGCGAGTTTCGCGCTTAGATGCTTTCAGCGCTTATCTCTTCCGAACTTAGCTACCCGGCTATGCTTCTGGCGAAACAACCGGTACACCAGAGGTTCGTCCACTCCGGTCCTCTCGTACTAGGAGCAGCCCCCGTCAAACTTCCAACGCCCACTGCAGATAGGGACCAAACTGTCTCACGACGTTTTAAACCCAGCTCACGTACCACTTTAAATGGCGAACAGCCATACCCTTGGGACCGACTACAGCCCCAGGATGTGATGAGCCGACATCGAGGTGCCAAACTCCGCCGTCGATATGGACTCTTGGGCGGAATCAGCCTGTTATCCCCGGAGTACCTTTTATCCGTTGAGCGATGGCCCTTCCATTCAGAACCACCGGATCACTATGTCCTGCTTTCGCACCTGCTCGACTTGTCGGTCTCGCAGTTAAGCTACCTTTTGCCATTGCACTATCAGTCCGATTTCCGACCGGACCTAGGTAACCTTCGAACTCCTCCGTTACTCTTTGGGAGGAGACCGCCCCAGTCAAACTGCCTACCATGCACTGTCCCCGACCCGGATGACGGGTCTGGGTTAGAACCTCAAAGACACCAGGGTGGTATTTCAAGGACGGCTCCACAGAGACTGGCGTCTCTGCTTCTAAGCCTCCCACCTATCCTACACAAGTGACTTCAAAGTCCAATGCAAAGCTACAGTAAAGGTTCACGGGGTCTTTCCGTCTAGCAGCGGGGAGATTGCATCTTCACAACCATTTCAACTTCGCTGAGTCTCGGGAGGAGACAGTGTGGCCATCGTTACGCCATTCGTGCGGGTCGGAACTTACCCGACAAGGAATTTCGCTACCTTAGGACCGTTATAGTTACGGCCGCCGTTTACTGGGGCTTCGATCCGATGCTTGCACATCTTCAATTAACCTTCCAGCACCGGGCAGGCGTCACACCCTATACGTCCACTTTCGTGTTAGCAGAGTGCTGTGTTTTTAATAAACAGTCGCAGCCACCTATTCTCTGCGACCCTCAGATGCTTACGGAGCAAGTCCTTAACATTAGAGGGCATACCTTCTCCCGAAGTTACGGTATCAATTTGCCGAGTTCCTTCTCCCGAGTTCTCTCAAGCGCCTTAGAATTCTCATCCTGCCCACCTGTGTCGGTTTGCGGTACGGTTCTGATTCAACTGAAGCTTAGTGGCTTTTCCTGGAAGCGTGGTATTGGTCACTTCATGTCCGTAGACACTCGTCATCACGTCTCGGTGTTAAGAAAGAGCGGATTTGCCTACTCTTTCCACCTACTGGCTTAAACAAACTATTCCAACAGTTTGCTAACCTAACCTTCTCCGTCCCCACATCGCATTGAATCAAAGTACGGGAATATTAACCCGTTTCCCATCGACTACGCATTTCTGCCTCGCCTTAGGAGCCGACTCACCCTACGCCGATGAACGTTGCGTAGGAAACCTTGGGCTTTCGGCGAACGGGCTTTTCACCCGTTTTATCGCTACTCATGTCAACATTCGCACTTCTGATACCTCCAACAATCCTTACGAATCACCTTCTCAGGCTTACAGAACGCTCCCCTACCATATACTAAAAGTATATCCGCAGCTTCGGTTATAGATTTGAGCCCCGTTACATCTTCCGCGCAGGAAGACTCGACCAGTGAGCTATTACGCTTTCTTTAAATGATGGCTGCTTCTAAGCCAACATCCTGGCTGTCTGTGCCTTCCCACTTCGTTTACCACTTAATCTATCATTTGGGACCTTAGCTGGCGGTCTGGGTTGTTTCCCTCTTGACACCGGACGTTAGCACCCGATGTCTGTCTCCCGAGGAGCAACTTGATGGTATTCTGAGTTTGCCATGGGTTGGTAAGTTGCAATAACCCCCTAGCCATAACAGTGCTTTACCCCCATCAGTCTCATACTCGAGGCACTACCTAAATAGTTTTCGGGGAGAACCAGCTATCTCCGAGTTTGTTTAGCCTTTCACCCCTATCCACAGCTCATCCCCGCATTTTGCAACATGCGTGGGTTCGGACCTCCAATGCGTTTTACCGCACCTTCATCCTGGCCATGGATAGATCACTCGGTTTCGGGTCTACACCCAGCAACTAGTCGCCCTATTAAGACTCGGTTTCCCTACGCCTCCCCTACTCGGTTAAGCTCGCTACTGAATGTAAGTCGTTGACCCATTATACAAAAGGTACGCAGTCACACCTTAACGGTGCTCCCACTGTTTGTATGCATCAGGTTTCAGGTTCTATTTCACTCCCCTCCCAGGGTTCTTTTCGCCTTTCCCTCACGGTACTGGTTCACTATCGGTCGATGATGAGTATTTAGCCTTGGAGGATGGTCCCCCCATATTCAGACAGGATTTCTCGTGTCCCGCCCTACTTCTCGTATACTTAGTACCATCATTGAGATTTCAAATACGGGGCTATCACCCACTATGGCAGAAGTTTCCAATTCTTTCTTCTATCTCAATAATTATCATATACAGGCTACTCCGCGTTCGCTCGCCACTACTTGCGGAATCTCGGTTGATTTCTTTTCCTCTGGGTACTTAGATGGTTCAGTTCTCCAGGTTCGCTTCTCTAATCCTATGTATTCAGATTAGGATACACATTGCTGTGTGGGTTTCCCCATTCGGACATCGCGGTATCAATGCTTTTTTGCCAGCTCCACCGCGCTTTTCGCAGGCTTACACGTCCTTCTTCGCCTATCATCGCCAAGGCATCCACCTGATGCACTTATTCACTTGACTCTATCATTTGAAGAACCTTCTGACTTCGTAGATACTGGCGTTGACTGCCAGCATTACTTAGATTCTCTAATCTGACAAAGCTTACTGCTTTGTTGTGTATTGTTCTTGCCTTTTGTCTTTCAAGAACAATTGATACAATCATCACCCAAATTCTTATGATTTGCTTATTTCTTCTTTCAGTACCAATACCTTTTCAGGCTGCCTGAAATGTGAACACTACTTGTTGCATCAAACAGCATTCTAAACAAATCAACATTGTCTTTGTTTGTTGATTTCGGCTTTCCAATTTGTTAAAGATCAATGCGTTTCTTAAATCGCAAATTAAAGTAAGTTATAAAAAGTAAGTTATAAAACTATCTAGTAAACAACTTCTTCGTAAACAACTTCCACAAACTCACTTTAATTTGAAATTTCTACTTTTAAATTCTACTGTTCAGCTCTACTTCTAAATATTTGACTTCTAAATATTTGGTTCTACCTCTAAATATTTGGTGGAGGCAAACGGGATCGAACCGATGACCCCCTGCTTGCAAAGCAGGTGCTCTACCAACTGAGCTATGCCCCCAATTAGGTCTTGGTGGGTCTGGTAGGACTTGAACCTACGACCCCACGCTTATCAAGCGTGTGCTCTAACCACCTGAGCTACAAACCCATTAAGTCGTCTCTATTCTTTTGCTCTTCGCATTCTTGCTCTTCGCATCTCAATTCAGTATACCGATAAGTGTGAGTACCTAACAATCTCTTCTTTTCTCTAGAAAGGAGGTGATCCAGCCGCAGGTTCCCCTACGGCTACCTTGTTACGACTTCACCCCAGTCATGAAGCATACCGTGGTAAGCGAACTCCTCGCGGTTATTCTACCTACTTCTGGTATCCCCCACTCCCATGGTGTGACGGGCGGTGTGTACAAGACCCGGGAACGTATTCACCGCAGTATGCTGACCTGCGATTACTAGCGATTCCGACTTCATGCACTCGAGTTGCAGAGTGCAATCCGGACTACGATCGGTTTTTTGGGATTGGCTCCACCTCGCGGCTTGGCTACCCTCTGTACCGACCATTGTATGACGTGTGAAGCCCTGGTCATAAGGGCCATGAGGACTTGACGTCATCCCCACCTTCCTCCGGTTTGTCACCGGCAGTCTCATTAGAGTGCCCAACCAAATGATGGCAACTAATGACAAGGGTTGCGCTCGTTGCGGGACTTAACCCAACATCTCACGACACGAGCTGACGACAGCCATGCAGCACCTGTGTTACGGCTCCCGAAGGCACTCTCCCGTCTCTGAGAGATTCCGTACATGTCAAGACCAGGTAAGGTTCTTCGCGTTGCATCGAATTAATCCACATCATCCACCGCTTGTGCGGGTCCCCGTCAATTCCTTTGAGTTTTAATCTTGCGACCGTACTCCCCAGGCGGTCAATTTCACGCGTTAGCTTCGCTACTAAGGCATCTAGTGCCCCAACAGCTAATTGACATCGTTTAGGGCGTGGACTACCAGGGTATCTAATCCTGTTTGCTACCCACGCTTTCGAGCATGAACGTCAGTGCTATCCCAGGGGGCTGCCTTCGCCATCGGTATTCCTCCACATCTCTACGCATTTCACTGCTACACGTGGAATTCTACCCCCTCTGACACACTCTAGCTACCCAGTTCAAAACGCAGTTCCCAAGTTGAGCTCGGGGATTTCACATCTTGCTTAAGTAACCGTCTGCGCTCGCTTTACGCCCAGTAATTCCGATTAACGCTCGCACCCTACGTATTACCGCGGCTGCTGGCACGTAGTTAGCCGGTGCTTATTCTTTAGGTACCGTCATCAGCATCTGATATTAGCAAATGCCTTTTCTTCCCTAACAAAAGTACTTTACAACCCTAAGGCCTTCTTCATACACGCGACATGGCTGGATCAGGGTTCCCCCCATTGTCCAAAATTCCCCACTGCTGCCTCCCGTAGGAGTCTGGGCCGTGTCTCAGTCCCAGTGTGGCGGATCATCCTCTCAGACCCGCTACGGATCGTCGCCTTGGTAAGCCTTTACCCCACCAACTAGCTAATCCGATATTGGCCGCTCAAATAACGCGAGGCAGTTGCCTGTCCCCCGCTTTCTCCCTCAGGACGTATGCGGTATTAGCCATCCTTTCGGATAGTTATCCCCCATTACTCGGTACGTTCCAATATTATACTCACCCGTTCGCCACTCGCCGGCAGTAATGCAAGCACTACCCCGCTGCCGTCCGACTTGCATGTGTAAAGCATGCCGCCAGCGTTCAATCTGAGCCAGGATCAAACTCTTATGTTCAATCTCTAACTTACTTAATTCTGGTCTGCTTCAAAGAAACCAACAAAGAGTAATCGGCTTATCACCTATTACAATCTTGTCTGTTTTTCTCGCAGTGTGAGACCATCAGGCACTCACACTTATCGGTATTCTGTAATTTTAAAGAGCTTCAAATAATCCTTGTACTCAGCCAAATAAACCAGTAAACTAATTCGTTTTGACTAACTCAACCGCCGTAGCAGCGAAGAACCGAACTATACGCCTATACCCAAAAACCGTCAACAAAAAATAAACAAATATTCCCCTCAAAATTAATAAATACATTGTTTCTTAACAGTATTTAATCTCAACATAATCGCAGTTTTTAAACACTTCCTGAAAATAAAACTCAAAAATAACTCAAAAATAACTCAACAAATACATCTCTACCAATACATCAGTATGCCACAATCAAACATAAATTCTCGCTAGCATTCAGTCGGTTGATGGTATGATTGCGTCGTATTTATTTCATTTGGACAAGATCATGGTCATCGCAAAAGAAAAAATTTTAGCTGATTGCATCTCGCGCGGCGCACAAGTTACCCCATTACGAGAACAAGTATTGGACATCGTGTTACAACTTGACGGCGTCATCAAAGCATACACCGTTTTAGCACAAATGCAGCGTGTCAGCCAAAATGTCGTTGCACCTCCCACCGCTTATCGCGCACTGGATTTTTGGGCAGACTTGGGCGTGTTACACAAAATTCCTGCCGTCAATGGCTATATTTTATGCCACCATGCACAACATGAATGCAATCATCATTGCAATGATGTGCACGAACATAACAGCAGCTTTATTTTGGTTTGCACCGAATGCGGCGCAGTTGATGAACAAAGTTTAAATCAAGAATGGGCAGCCTTACGCACAGGCGTAGAACGATCAGGTTTTTCATTAAAAGAAGAACACGTTGTTTTGACTGGCGTTTGTGCCAAATGTCAGCATCATTTAGATTTAGATTAAAGGGTTTGAAATATGAAAAAATTTTATATTATCAGTTTATTAAGTGTATTTCTAACCACACCAGCATGGGCCGCAGACACTTTCATTTGCAGCTACACCGCCCAAATTTCTCCACAAGATAAACTCAATAGCTCTGGAAAATCCATTATTTCAGGCTACGATAAAAAAAGCGTCATCGCCATTTTGCGCTAAGACCGCGCCAATTACCACACATTTCATAAACGCGATAAATTCGATACCCAAGATTGCCAAACACGCTCCAAAACCGAGCGCAATGACTTTGAACATATTTTACAAACCAGTTCATTTTCTACACAAGGCATCGCCATGATGATTGACAAAAACCCCATTATGGAAATTCAAATTTATCGTAACGGTCTAAAAGTACGGATTATTCAAGAATAAAAAAAATCATTCAGGCTGCCTGAAAACCATTTTTTTGATTTTCAGGCAGCCTTAATTTAGTCAATTCATCAATCTTCAATATAACTGATACTTGATTTACGATTGCTTTCAGGCACTTCCGCACCGATTGCACCCAAATACTCCTTTTCCAACGCGTCAATTAAATCCGCTACACGCATATCACGACACAAACCCACGCCTTTTCCAGCATATAACGCCATGTATTCTACATCGCCTTGTTGGGCAGCTGCCGAACGCAAAGATTGGGTGTAGGCATGTTGTTGTGGATAACTGGCGGTATTGTTTTCATTTGCCATGTTTTCGCGGATATAGCGATTGATTAACATCCGCGCTGGTTTACCTGTGAATAATTTGGTGTGCGCTGTAATGGCACGGCGCACATCAAATAAAGCGTTTTTATAGGCACGATTAATGCCCGATTCACGTGTACTCAAAAATGCGGTCCCCATTTGCGCGGCTTCTGCACCCATATTGCGAACAGCAGCAACTGCTTGCCCCGTCATCAAACCACCAGCCGCCCACAACGGAATGCGCACGCTTTGGCGACATTGCGTCATCAGCGACATCAAACCCATAGGTTGATTAACATACTGCTCGGTAAATCCACCACGATGCCCACCCGCTTCTGCACCTTGCACGCATACAGCATCAGCACCGATATCTTCCCAATATTTTGCTTCTTCAGCGTGATTAGCCGTACCTACGATGGCGATGTTTTTTGCTTTTAATGCGCGGACGTGTTCATCATTCAAAATACCAAAACTAAACGATGCAACAGCAGGTTGAATGTTTAATAAAGCTTCAAATTGGTCATCAAAAATGGGAAGGGCTTGTGGCTGCTTGGGTAGGGGTAAACCGCGTCTATGATACACATTAGTTAGCCATGCTGGCATGGGGTCGGTTAAACGCGTGCTTTGTTCACGAGTTAATACAAATAAATTAATCCCAAAAGGTCGCCCTGTTTTGGCGCGGACGGCTTCGGCATGTGCAATCAGGTCTTGTGGAATCAGGTAGCCGCCACCAATAAAGCCCAACGCCCCTGCTTCGCTGACTGCTGACACCAATTCGGGCGTGGTCGCACCGCCTGCCATTGGGGCTTGCACAATGGGCAATCGCAGCTTGAGTTTCTCTACCAAAGACGAGATGGACATGGAATGCTCCTAAACTAAAATTCAATTCAAAAATGGTGTCTATTTTAAATGAAAACAGTGTAAATGTGTGGTTTGTGTGCTTTCAGGCTGCCTGAAAAAGTAAAATTAACGCAATTTTGCCAATAAAATTGTGGCAAAAAAATCGTTTATGGATTGATTGATGGTAAATTTTCGGCTTGACAAAAACTGATTCAAAACAGAAAAATCAAGACAAATCAAGTTTAGGCTTGTAAAATAAAATACATTTTATTGATTTTCAGGCTGCCTGAAACAAATTTTCTCAAAATAATAAAGAGTAAAACACATGACCGATTATTCCAAAACCGTGAACCTCCACGAATCCCCCTTTCCCATGCGTGGCAATCTTGCCAAACGTGAACCCGCTTGGGTCAAACAATGGCAAGACCAAAAACGTTACCAAAAATTGCGCCAAATCGCACAAGGTCGTCCGAAATTCATTTTGCATGATGGCCCACCGTATGCCAACGGCGATATTCACATCGGACACGCTGTCAATAAAATTTTAAAAGACATCATTATCCGCAGTAAAACACTGGCGGGTTTTGATGCACCTTATGTTCCAGGCTGGGATTGCCACGGTTTACCTATTGAAGTGATGGTAGAAAAATTGCATGGCAAAGACATGCCACACAGCAAATTCCGCGAATTATGCCGTGAATACGCCACAGAACAAATTGCACGTCAGAAAAAAGATTTCATTCGTTTGGGTGTGGTGGGTGATTGGGAAAAACCTTATTTAACCATGGATTTCAAAACCGAAGCCGACACGGTTCGCACTTTAGGCGAAATCTACAAAGCAGGTTATTTGTATCTCGGTTCAAAACCTGTGCAATTCTGTTTGGATTGTGGTTCATCGCTTGCCGAAGCAGAAGTGGAATACAAAGACAAAGTTTCGCCTGCCATTGACGTGAAATATTTATTTAATGATAACGCGGCTTTGGCAAAGGCTTTCAGGCTGCCTGAAATTTCAGGCGAATGTTTTGCCGTGATTTGGACAACGACACCTTGGACATTACCAGCCAGCCAAGCCATTTCAGCAGGCGCAGATATTGTTTACCAATTGATTGACACGCCAAAAGGCAAATTAGTGTTGGCGAAAGATTTGGCGGAAGACGCGTTGAAACGCTACGAGCTTTCAGGCAGCGTGTTGGCGGAAACGACTGGCGCGGCGTTAGAAAATTTGAAAGCCACACACCCATTTTTAGACCGTGAAATCCCAATTTTAAATGGCGATCACGTTACCACGGACGCGGGTACGGGTTTGGTTCACACCGCGCCTGCACACGGTTTGGAAGACTATGTTGTATCCAATAAATACGGCATCAAATTGTATAATCCTGTCAATGCGCAAGGCTGTTTTATCAGCGAAGTACCACGTTTGGCAGGTATGCACGTGTTCAAACAAGGCAATGATGCGATTATTGAATGGTTAAAAGAAAACGACCGTTTATTGAAACACGATAAAATTGAACACAGCTACGCGCATTGCTGGCGACACAAAACACCGTTGATTTACCGCGCAACAAGCCAATGGTTTATCGGTATGGACAAAGCGGGAACAAACGGCACAACACTTCGCAACAACGCGTTAAAAGCCGTTGACGATACGGAATTTTTCCCAGCTTGGGGGCGTGCGCGTTTACAAGCGATGATTGAAGGTCGCCCTGATTGGGTGGTTTCACGCCAACGTTTTTGGGGAACACCAATGGCTCTGTTTGCCCACAAAGAAACGGGCGAATTACACCCCAATTCAGCCGAATTATTGGAAAAAGTTGCCCAAAAAATTGAACAAAAAGGCATTAACGCTTGGTTTGAATTGGATAAATCCGAATTGTTGTCGCCCGAAGATTGCGAACAATACGACAAATTGCCCGATACGATGGACGTTTGGTTTGATTCAGGCAGCACGCATTATTCTGTTTTAAAACAACGTGATGAATTGGCACACCCAGCCGACCTTTATTTGGAAGGTTCTGACCAACATCGCGGTTGGTTTCAATCGTCCATGCTAACAGGTTGCGCGACTTTGGGACGCGCTCCATACAAACAACTTCTGACACACGGCTTTGTGGTAGACCAAAACGGTCGCAAAATGTCTAAATCCATCGGCAACGTGGTTGCTCCACAGGAAGTTTACAACGAATTTGGTGCGGATATTTTGCGTTTATGGGCAGCAAATACTGATTATTCGGGCGAATTAGCGATTTCTAAAGAAATTTTGAAGCGCGTTACTGAAATTTATCGCCGTATTCGCAATACATTAAGTTTCTTATTTGCGAATTTGAAAGATTTTAATCCAATTGAAGACGCGATTCCACAAGCAGATATGGTGGAAATTGACCGTTATGCGCTTGTTTTAGCACGTCAATTACAAGAAAAATTGGCTGGTGAATATTATCCACGTTATGCTTTCCACTTTGCGGTACAAGAATTGGTGCAATTCTGTTCGGAAGATTTGGGTGCGTTCTATTTGGATATTTTGAAAGACCGTTTGTACACCACCAAAGCCAATAGCCATGCACGCCGTTCAGCACAAACCGCGTTGTATCACATCACGCGTAGTTTGGTGTTGTTGATGTCGCCGATTTTGTGTTTCACAGCCGAAGAAGCGTGGGAATTAATTGGCGGTGGCGAAGAAGACAGCGTTCTGTATCACACTTGGCACGAATTTCCAACCATGCTAGCCGCGAGCGAAACCGCTTTGCTGGAAAAATGGACAGCCATCCGCGAAGCACGTTCCGCCGTCAGTGCCGCTATTGAACCGCTACGCGTCAGCAAAGAAGTTGGTTCATCGCTGCAAGCCGAAGTGGTTTTAACTGCACCTGAAAATGTGTTTGCTGCACTGGAAACATTGGGCGATGAATTGAAATTTGTGATGCTGGTTTCCAAAATTCAATTGGTTCAAGGCGATGAATTAAGCGCAACCGTTACCTCAAGCCAAGAACAAAAATGTGAACGTTGTTGGCATTATGTCGCAAGTGTAGGCAGCGTGGCGCAACATCCTACATTGTGTGCGCGTTGCGTGGAAAATATTGACGGAAATGGCGAAAACCGTATTTATGCTTGATTAATATTATAAAATTCAGGCTGCCTGAAAGTCTTAAAAACACTTTTCAGGCAGCCTGAAACCTTTTGAAATTTGAGGAATTTATTTTCTATCACTATTAAAAAAATGAGGTTTTGCAAAGGCTTCAGAATAGTTATTTTCTGTCTTGTGTTTTCTTATAATACACCAAAAGGCAGCTTGAAAATATTTCAGGCTGCCTGAAAACAAAGTAAAATAGGCATCTATACCATCATCAATAGTAAGAAATCTCAATGTTAAACAATCAATTAACCTATATTAGTTTATTTTCATCAGCAGGCGTAGGCTGCTACGGTTTCAAACAAGCTGGCTTTGAATGTATTGCCACCAATGAACTTTTACCTAAAAGATTGAATATCCAAAAATTAAATAATAAATGCCGTTATGAAACAGGTTATATTGCTGGCGATATTCAACAAGCTGAAACCAAACAAGCCATTTATGCTGAAATAGAAAAATGGCATAAACTAGGCAATGACAAAGTAGATGTTGTCATTGCTACCCCACCTTGTCAGGGCATGAGTGTTGCCAATCATAAAAAAAATGATGATGATTTAAATCGTAACAGTTTGATTGTTCAAAGCGTGGAAATGATTAAGCAAATTCAACCGCGCTTTTTTATTTTTGAAAATGTTCCGTTATTTTGGAAAACAGGTTGTGTGAATCAACAGGGAGACATCATGAGCATTGGCGCCATGATTTCTGCGGAGCTAGGGGTAAATTATACAATTTATCATCAAGTTATCAACTTTAAAAATTATGGTGCATATTCATCTCGTACACGTACCGTAGTCATTGGCGTAGAGAAAAAATTGGCACAAACCATTTCGCCATTGGAATTGTATCCTGATTATCAAGAAGAAACCGTTTTGCAAAATGTAATTGGCAGCCTGAAATCATTGGAATGGGGGGAATATGATGAACAAGATTTTTATCACAGTTTTCGCATTTATCCAGAGCATATGCGTGCATGGATTCATGATTTAAAACAAGGACAATCAGCTTTTGAGCAGACTGACCCATTGAAAATTCCACATCAAATTAAAGATGGAAAACGTGTAGTCAATGCGTCCAAAAATGGCGATAAATATACACGCCAAAAATGGCAAGCAGTTGCACCATGTATTCATACACGAAATGACCAATTAGCCAGCCAAAATACAGTCCACCCAACAGATGACCGCGTTTTTTCTATTCGTGAATTGATGAAACTGATGTCTATCCCTGATGATTTTCAATGGTTAAGTCAATCATTAGTGGAACTCAATGCGCTTGATGCTGATGAAAAACGTAAAGTATCCAAAAAAGAAGAAATGAATATTCGCCAAAGTATTGGCGAAGCTGTACCAACCATTATTTTCAAACAGATTGCTGAAAAAATTGATTTTTTTTTCAAACAAAAAGGGCTGCCTGAAAAGGAAATTACCCAACTCATTAATGAATTAAATTTAAGCGACACTGTTCATTTAATTCAATTTATTGAAAATTATCGCCATGAAATTCATTGGACTTCATTATCATCAATTATTGAATTAGCGAATGCGAAACGCCATAATCATTCAGCATTTTTTACTAATTCATTTATTATTGATGAAATTGTTCGCCATTTACCTAAATTCAATAAAGATGAAATAACTATTGTTGAGCCTTCCGTTGGTAGTGGTAATTTTCTACCTTTATTGTTTAAATATTATGCAGATATTCCAAAAGTCAATTTAATTGTTGTGGATATTGATAGCAACATGATAGAAATTTTAAAAGTAATGTATGCACAACCATATTTACCTAAAAATATTTCTATTACATTTATATGTCAAAATTTCATGCAAGTGCAACTGTCGCAACCGATTGATTTAATTGTTGGTAATCCGCCTTTTACCAAATTAGGGAAAAAGGAAATTTCTGAATATATAGACAATAATTACAATAAAAAAGCCACTAATTTAGCTGAATTTTTCTTAGAAAAAGCAGTTCACATGGCAGATTATGTTTCTTTCGTGATGCCTAAAAATTTGCTTAATACGCCTGAATATGTCCTAACAAGAGAATTTTTATACCCTTTTTCTATTTTAAATATTTTAGATATTGGCGAAAAAGGATTTAAAGGTGTATTGGTTGAAACCATCAATATTTTAATTTCTAAAATAGATAAAGCACATAAAGTGTGGGTTCAGTCTCTAACAGAATCTATTATTTTATTGCAAGAAAAAGAATATATTTTTGATAAATCATTACCTTATTGGGTTATTTATCGCAATAATTTTTTTGATAATGTCGCCAAAAAATTAACATTTGGTATTTTTAATGTTTTCAGAGATAGGCAAATTACTAATAGCAATTCATCTTTTGAAAGAAAAAATGCTGATGATATTAGAATTATAAAATCAAGAAATATTAATAAATTGGGAACTGAGTTGATTAATATTGAGCAATATGATGCATTCATTAGCTTGAATGATGCACAATCAATGGCGGTTTATCAATATTTGCAACGTGATGATGTCTATATGACACCCAATATGACTTACAACCCACGTTTAATGAAAAAACAAAGAGGTTATATTGTCAATGGGTCTGTTGCCTTACTGATTCCAAAGGAAAAAGTGGAATTATCACCACAGCAAATGCTCTATATTTCAAGCGATGAATTCCGCCAATTTTACCGTATTGCACGCAATTATCAAACGCGTTCATTAAATATTGATAGTACAAGCGTTTATTGGTTTGGTTTATATAACGGAGATTAACCCATGGAATCAATTCAAAATTTTCTTAATAATCATGATTATGATGTACGCAAAACAGGCAATGCACGTTGGATTGATCAGAAATGTACTCATGATGTTGTATCTATGATTGCAGATTGCATTTTGGAATACATTGGCGAAGATGAACAACAAACATTTACAGTTAAAGACATTTGGAATAGCCCCTACACCAATGAAAATATTGTTGATATTTTTGCAAAACCTGATGTAAATAATAAAAAAGCTAACAATGAATATGATAAATTCTTTGGTCAGCCAATTAAATTATTGGCATATAGTGGTATTTTAAACGAACAAAAACAAGGTAATAAATATATTTATACAATTCAGCATATTGAATTATTACAATATATTGCCTTGCGTGAAACCAATGCATTGAAATTTTTGCAGTTATATATTGAAAAAGTATTGCGTGATAGTAAATTATTTCATTTATTTGAACAATTTTTTTCACAACAGACAACTACAAATTTCAATACACTAAAAACCAAGTTTACTGAATTTACTATTCAATATACTAAAATCAATGGCGAATTGGAATGTGGACGGATTTTTACCAAAATTCTTAATCCACTAGCATTTAAATTAAAGAAAAAAGGAACAATTAAAGGGCATTTATCTAAAAATAACATTATATTATCTGATTTACAATATAACCGTTTGAATTGGCGAGATGAATGGAGTGGGAAAGATAAATCTCAAACACGTTCAGAATACGCACCGACTCAAGAAGAAATTCAAGTAGAAAAATTAGCTT
The DNA here is from genome assembly GCF_002951835.1 of Simonsiella muelleri ATCC 29453. Classification (GTDB taxonomy): domain Bacteria; phylum Pseudomonadota; class Gammaproteobacteria; order Burkholderiales; family Neisseriaceae; genus Simonsiella; species Simonsiella muelleri. The sequence goes on from NZ_CP019448.1 coordinate 2,212,048, forward strand.
TATATGCCATCAAGAAAGCAAAAAAAGCTGTTCGTCAATATAATGACAAATATCATTTAGGTATTTCAGAAATCCAACAATCTAATGAAACGGTCAATGCGACACAAATTCATCATATTTTTCCGCAAAATGAATTTCCAACTATTGCGGATTATTTAGAAAATTTGATTGCATTGACACCAAATCAGCATTTTAGTATGGCGCACCCTGATAATCAGACACGATATATTGACCCTGATTTCCAATATATTTGCTTGGTTGCTAAAACCGCAAGTATTAGAGATAGTTTATTGGTTAGAAAAGATGATTTTTACCATTTTGATGACTATTGCTTCGTATTGAATACAGGTTTAAACACTTCTGAATTTAATTTGGTTAATGATTTGGATTTTGCAGTTTTATTGCAAAAAATTGATGAGTTTTATAGCCCATTAGAAAATAACAAATATTCTTCTTTTTTATTATCATAAAAAATTCAGGCTGCCTGAAAGTCTTAAAAACACTTTTCAGGCAGCCTGAAAATTTATTATTCATTTAAAAACAAATAAATAATAAATATATTTTGAAATTAAATTGCACACAATTTAATTTTTCGCTATTATTGCAACATCTTAAACACAAACAAGGAATCAATATCATGAAAATCTTTTATCACACTTCTGCAACCGCAACAGGTGGACGAGACGGACATACTCAAGTAGATGACGGCTCAATCGGCTTTGATTTGGTTGGCTTTCAAAATGAAAGCGGCAAAGTCGGCACAAATCCCGAACAACTTTTCGCCATGGGTTACGCAGCATGTTTTGACAGCGCAATGAACCACGTTGCTCCATCGTTGGGCTTAAAACCAAGCAAATCCAGTACTTCGGTGGCAGTTGGTATCGGTCAAAAAGCAGACGGTGCATTTGGTTTGGACATTGACATCACAATTACAGTGGAGGGTTTGAGCGTGGACGATGCCAAAAAATTAATTAGTAAATCCCACGAAGTTTGCCCATATTCCAACGCCACACGCGGTAATTTGGACGTTCGCTTGCACGTTAAAGTCATTGAAGCATTCGATTTGTAATTTTGATGATTTCAGGCAGCTTGAAAGTTAGAACCTGTGTTCATCATCTTAATATAGTGGATTAAATTTAGATTAGGACAAGGCGACAACGACCGCCGTGTACACCTAGTACATAAGGGAGTTGGCAACGCTGTACTAATCTAAATTTAATTCACTATAGCTTGCTTTTATCGCCACTTCATGCACCTACTGCGTTGGCTTAAAAAGCCGCCTTGTATTCGCAATAGATTGTCAATAAAATCAAGTTATCAACCTTACGGACACAGGTTCTCAAATTGATTGTGATAAAATATAGTCGTTTAAAGTTTAAAATGAGCAACTGCAACCACTATTATGGGGGCGGACAACGCAGTAATATTTTTTAATTTTAAACGACTATAACACGCAATTAAGAACCTCTATTCACTTTCAGGCTGCCTTTTGATATTCAACCTATGTACGAACAATTAAAATTAGATAATCAAATTTGTTTCCCACTTTACGCGCTTTCCAAAGAAATCACGCGTCAATACACGCCGTTTTTGAATGCGTTAGATTTGACTTATCCACAGTATCTCGTGATGCTGGTGTTGTGGGAACAAGGGGAGCAGACCGTCAATCAAATCGGGGCAAAATTACATTTGGATAGCGGCACACTCACCCCCCTGCTCAAACGTTTACAAGTAAAAAACCTAGTACAGCGTGAACGCAATCAAACCGATGAACGCACGGTGATGATTTCATTAACTGAATCAGGTAAATCTCTGGAACATCAAGCATCTGAAATTCCATTAAAAATAGCAAATTGTCTGAATTTAAATGAAACAGAAATCGCTGTTTTACATAAGATTATCGGACAGTTTAAAGATAAATAATACGGATTTAACAATTAAGAATCTGTGTTCTTAATTCTTAATCAGTGATGCAAATATTCATAAATTTTCTCCGCCAACGCCCGACTAATCCCCTCCGTCTGCGCCAAATCGTCCACGCTGGCAGCCTGCACGCCACGCAATCCGCCAAACCGCATCAACAACGCCGCTTTCCGTTTCGCGCCCACGCCGTCAATATCATTCAGCGAAGACGTAACTCGCGCCTTATCGCGTTTCGCACGCATTCCCGTAATCGCAAATCTGTGGCTTTCATCGCGCACCGTCTGCAACAAATGCAAGGCTGGCGAATTAGGCGGCAGCCTGAAACGCTCGCCCGAAAACGGCAAAATCAATTCTTCCAAACCCGCCTTGCGTTCCACACCTTTCGCAATGCCAACCAACGGAATCGTCAAACCCAACTCTTCCCACACCGCCACCGCCACGCCAATTTGCCCCATGCCGCCGTCAATCAACACCGCGTCAGGAAAACGAACCACTTCACCAGCAGCCTGCGCCTGTTTCATTTTGCCATAACGCCGCGTTAAAACTTCGCGCATGGCTGTGTAATCATCATTGGTAGCGGTTGTGATGTTGTAACGGCGATACTGGCTCGGCTGCATGGCAAAATCATCGTAAACCACACAACTCGCCATCGTCGCTTCGCCCTGCGTGTGGCTGATGTCAAAACATTCCAAACGCTGCAAATCGCTTTCAGGCAGCCCAACGATTTCCGCCAACGCCGCCACTCGCGCTTGTTGATTCACATTTTGTAATTGATGTTGCGATAGCGCGTGTTCCGCGTTTTGAATTGCCCTATTCAGCCACACTTTGCGCTCGCCTTTTTCCGCTTTCGGGAATTGAATCGCGCGACTGTGTTCGCTATTCAAAGCAGCCTGCAAACTTTCAGGCAGCCTGAAATTACAAATCAACACATCGGGCTTCATTTTGCCCAAATAATGTTGTGCGACAAAGGCTTCCGCATAATCCTGACCGTTTGGATTTGGGTCGTGGCGCGTGTCGGGGAAAAAAGATTTATCGCCAACGTGCCGCCCACCGCGAATGCTGACCCAATGCAAACACACGCCACCATTCGCCTGCGCCAACGCCACAATATCAATATCCGCCTGATTGCCCACGCTTTGACTGTCAATAAATTGCTTGCTCTGAATCACGCCCAACGCCTGAATTTGGTCGCGCAATTTCGCCGCCGTTTCAAAATCCAAATCATCAGCAGCCTGAAACATTTGTTTTTCCAAATCTTTCAACAAATCTGCCGTTTTACCATTCAAAAACGCCGCCGCATTTCGCACCTGTTCCGCGTAATCATCACGCGACACCGAACCCACGCACGGCGCGGAACAACGCTTAATCTGCGCGAGCAAACACGGTCTGTCGCGATGTGAAAACACGCTGTCTTCACACGTTCGCAACTGAAACACTTTCTGCAAAATCTCAATGCTATCGCGCACCGCATAACCGTTGGGATAAGGGCCGAAATATTGATTGGGCTTTTGGGGCGTGCCACGAAAATACGCCAACTTTGGAAACGTGTGTCCACTTATCATCAAATACGGATAAGATTTGTCATCACGAAACAAAATATTATATTTTGGCGACAATGATTTAATTAAATTATTTTCCAAAATTAAGGCTTCGGCTTCGCTGCGCGTGAGCGTGATTTCCACCCACGCAATCTGCTTAATCATCAACGAAATACGTGGCGAATGGTCGGATTTTTGAAAATAACTGGATACACGGCGTTTCAAATTCACCGCCTTGCCCACATACAAAACGCTGTCGTCTGCGGCAATCATGCGGTACACGCCTGAGGAATTGGGTAAAGATTTTAGGAAGATTTCTAGATTAAATTCAGATTGTTGAGACATTTAAGACCGCCTAAAGGACAACGCCTTCAGTGAAACCATTAACAAAAATAATTTTCAGGCAGCCTGAAAGATAATGCGCAATCTTTCAAGCTGCCTTATTTTCATGAATTTATTGATTGGTATTTCTGTTTTTTGCCATATCTGCCGCTGCTGTAAACAACACATCGGTTGATGAATTCAATGCCGTTTCAGCAGAATCTTGAATCACACCAATAATATAGCCAACTGCCACCACTTGCATCGCAATCTCATTTGGAATATTAAACAAACTACATGCCAACGGAATCAACAACAACGAACCACCTGCCACGCCCGATGCACCGCACGCACTAATCGTAGACACCAAACTTAACAACAACGCCGTCATAAAATCCACTTGAATACCTTGCGTGTGGGCGGCCGCTAATGACAACACCGTAATCGTAATCGCTGCACCAGCCATATTAATGGTTGCCCCCAATGGAATAGACACCGAATACGTTTCTTCATGCAAATTCAATTTTTCCGCTAAACTCATGTTCACAGGAATATTCGCCGCAGATGAGCGCGTGAAAAATGCAGGAATTCCACTCTCGCGCAAACACATCAAAACCAATGGATACGGATTTTTGCGTGTTTGCCAAAACACAATCATCGGATTCAACACAAATGCCACAAACGCCATGCAACCGAGTAACACCAAAATCAATTGACCATATTCAGTCATCATTTTGCCAAAACCCGTCGTTGCGGTCGTTACCGTTACCAAACCCAAAATACCAAATGGCGCAAGTTTAATAATCCATTGCACAATCGCCGAAACCGCATGAGACACATCATGAATCATGTCCAACGTGGCAACCGATGCACGGCGCAACGCCAATCCCAACAAAATCGCCCAAAATAAAATCCCAATGTAATTGGCATTTACCAAAGATGCAAACGGATTAGACACCAAATTCATTAATAAATTATGCAATACCGCACCAATGCCTTCAGGTGGATTCACACCAACGCTGTCTGCACCCACCAAGGTGATGCTACTCGGAAACATGAAACTGCCTACCACCGCAACCACCGCCGCACCAAATGTACCCAATAAATATAAAAATAAAATCGGACGAATATTGGTTTTCACCCCATGATTGTGTTTTGCTACCGCCGAAGTAACCAACACAAACACCAAAAATGGTGCAACCGCTTTCAACGCCCCCACAAACAAATCACCCAAAATGCCAATCACGTTGACAATACTTTTGGCAATTTGCGGATTGATGCCAGAATTTGGAGAATGGATGGCGTAGTTAGCGAATTGCCCGATAATTGCGCCCAAAACCAAACCGATAACGATTTGCCAAATTAAACTCAGCGATTTTTTGGATTTTAAAGAAGTCATGGTGATGCCTTTATCTAAAATTGCAAAGAAATGTTAAATACTCGGCTATTTTATAAGTAAATGTTCCTTTTGTGCCACTAAAAATATTTCAGGCAGCCTGAATTTACATAATCATATAGATTTATTATTAAAAATTGTTGGTAGCACTTCAAAAAGTATGATGCCTAAAAATTAAGCACCAAACATAACCGAAATTAACATAGTGAAAATGCTGTTTTTTTAGTTTTATTTCACAATAGTTATTACGTAAAACACCCAAAATCTTACCATCATATTTTTGACTTGATTATTGGCTTGTGAATGACAACCTTTGTAGAACCTGTACTCATAGCCAACGTGAAACGGATTTTTGTCCCAGTTGGACCAATGAGCTGTTTTGTGGTGGTATTGGCAAATGATGGTTTTGTTTACCGTAGCTTTTGATGCCATTTTTGTTTATGCTTGTAGCTTGGCAATAGAGGATAAGAAAATTTTATCTGTATTTTCACATCTTACAAGATACACTTTTTTTTACCTCATTGCCTCTTGTTTTTTCAGTATCATACTTTTTGAAGCACGACCGATTTTTTGTTTGACATTGATTACAGTATCTGTATTAATTTTTTTCATGAAAAAGATTCAAATTTCTTAGTTGCATCATTGCCTAAAAACAGCGATGATTGCGCATATTTTAAATGATAGACTGGCTCGATGTTAGGTAATTACAGTGATTTCATTTAGATTGATATAAAGACACAACGCATAATTTTGTTTAAACAGGAGTACAAACTATGAATACATTTCACTTAAATGGCTACCCACGTGTGGGCGCAAAACGTGAATTGAAATTTGCCGTAGAAGCCTTTTGGAAAGGCGTGAAATCAGAAACCGAAGTGCGTGAAGTAGCCGCCGAAATTCGCCGTGTGAATTGGGCAACACAAAAAGCAGCTGGCGCAGACTTATTACCTGTGGGTGATTTTTCGTTTTACGACCACGTTTTGGATTTGATTTGCGCGGTGGGCGCGATTCCGAAACGTTTCGGTTTTGATGCCGATAATTTGACTTTGCCACAATATTTTGAATTGGCACGTGGTAATGCAACTCAATTTGCCATGGAAATGACAAAATGGTTTGACACCAATTACCACTACATCGTACCAGAATGGTATGCGGATACCGAATTTTCTACTCATTCAGGCAGCCTGATTGCTCAAATCAAAGAGGCTAAAGCACAAGGGCATGACATTAAACCAACTTTGGTAGGACCTTTAACTTTATTGTGGTTGGGTAAGAAAAAAGAAGAATTTGGTTGTCGCATCAAAACGTTATTGCCAAAATTATTGCCTGTATACGCCCAATTATTGCGTGAATTAGCGGCAGAAGGTGTGGATTGGATTCAAATTGATGAGCCGATTTTGGCGGTGGATGCAGGCGATGCGTGGACAAATGCCTTTGCTGATGTATACAAAGAATTGGCCAATACTGGCGTGCGCATCATCATTGGTACTTATTTCGCATCTGTGGCGGAACACGTTAAATTATTGAGCAGCTTGCCTGTGCATGGCGTGCATATTGACTGTGTGCGTGCACCTGAACAATTGGCGGTATTCGCGGAACAATTCCCAACAAGCAAAGTATTATCTGTAGGTTTGGTGGACGGTCGCAACGTATGGCGTGCGAATTTGAACAAAATTATTGATACTTTAGAACCTGTAAAAGCCAAATTCCAAAATAATTTGTGGATTGCGCCAAGCTGCTCACTGCTGCATAGTCCACAAGATTTGGCAGTAGAAGAAAAATTAGACGCAGAAATCAAGTCATGGATGGCATTTGCTGCACAAAAATTAGTGGAATTGGGCAACATCAAACAAGCTTTGGAACACGGTAAAAACAGTATTCAGGCTGCCTTAGAAGCATCTGATGCAGCGGCTGCCGACCGCGCTACCAACAAAAAAGTCCACAATGATGCCGTGAAAGCGCGGTTGGCAAACTTACCAAAAGGTGCAGATCAACGCAAATCGCCGTTTGCGGAACGCATTAAAGCACAACAAGCGTGGATGAATTTGCCCATTTTGCCAACCACTACCATTGGTTCATTCCCACAAACCACGGAAATTCGCCAAGCGCGTGCTGCGTTTAAAAAAGGGGAATTATCTGCTGCCGATTATGAAGCGGCAATGAAAAAAGAAATTGCATACTGCGTTGAAGTACAAGAAAAATTGCAATTAGATGTGCCTGTACATGGCGAAGCTGAACGCAATGACATGGTAGAATATTTTGGTGAACAATTAGCAGGTTACTGCTTTAGCCAATTTGGGTGGGTGCAATCTTACGGCTCGCGCTGCGTAAAACCACCGATTATTTTTGGTGATGTATCGCGCCCTAATCCAATGACTGTGTTTTGGTCTTCTTACGCGCAATCGCTGACGAAACGTCCTATGAAAGGTATGTTAACAGGTCCTGTAACCATGTTCAAATGGTCATTTGTACGCGATGATATCCCACTGAGTGTGGTGGCAAAACAAATTGCGTTGGCGTTGAATGATGAAGTGTTGGATTTGGAAAAAGCAGGCATCAAAGTAATTCAAATTGATGAGCCCGCGATTCGTGAAGCCATGCCGTTGAAAAAAGCGCAATGGGACGAGTATTTGGCTTGGGCATGTGAAGCGTTCCGCTTGTCATCAACTGGCGCGGAAGACAGCACGCAAATTCACACGCATATGTGTTACTCTGAATTTAACGACATTTTGCCAGCGATTGCGAGTATGGATGCAGACGTGATTACGATTGAAACTTCGCGTTCGGATATGGATTTATTGACTGCGTTTGGCGAATTTAAGTATCCAAACGACATCGGGCCAGGCGTGTATGACATTCACAGCCCACGCGTGCCAACAGCAGCAGAAATTGAACATTTATTGCGAAAAGCGATGGATGTGGTGCCTGTTGAGCGTTTGTGGGTCAACCCTGACTGTGGTTTGAAAACACGCGGTTGGCAAGAAACCATTGAGCAATTGGAAGTAATGATGGAAGTTACTCATAAATTGCGCAAAGAGTTAAATACATCAAAATAATTGATGAATAAAAAGGCAGCCTGAAAACTGGAAAACTGGTTTTCAGGCTGCCTTTTTGCGCTACAATTTCACTTTTAATCACAGGAAAATCCACATGACTCAAATCGTCAAATATCTCAAAGATTATGCTGCGCCCAATCATCTTGTGCCGAAAGTAGATTTATTGTTTGATGTTCAGAATGAATATACTGATGTGATTATCACTCTGCATATTGAGCCACAGAATAATGAAAAAACTTTAATTTTACAAGGTGATGCAAAATTATTAATGATTCAATTGAATGGCGAAAGGCTGCCTGAAACCGCATATTCATTAGTAGGCGAAATTTTGACTTTGCCGAATATGCCAACCGTGCCATTTACGTTGACCATTCAGACACGTGTATTCCCTGAAATCAATAAATCATTCAATGGATTATATGCGTCTGATGGCAATTTATACACCCAATGCGAACCCGAAGGATTCCGCAAAATCACATTTCACCCCGACCGTCCCGATGTGATGGGTGTGTTTACCACCGAAATTCGCGCTGATAAACAAAAATTTCCTGTTTTATTGTCCAATGGTAACAAAATTCGTTCAGGCAGCCTGCCAGATGGACGACATTTTGCCGTGTGGCACGACCCATTTAAAAAGCCTAGCTATTTATTTGCGCTGGTTGCAGGACAATTAGTCGCCACATCTGATGTTTTTGTTACCAAGAGTAATCGTCAAGTTGCCATTGAATTTTACACGCGCCCTGAAGATGCTGACAAAGTCGCATTCGCCGTAGAATCATTAAAAAATGCGATGAAATGGGACGAAGAGCGTTTCGGCTTGGAATACGACTTGGACGTGTACATGGTTGTCGCCGTAGGCGATTTCAACATGGGTGCGATGGAAAACAAAGGCTTGAATATTTTTAATACAAAATATGTTCTTGCCAATAGCCAAACCGCCACCGACAGCGATTTTGAAGGCGTAGAAAGCGTGATTGGACATGAGTATTTTCACAATTGGACAGGCAACCGCGTAACTTGCCGCGATTGGTTTCAACTTTCTTTGAAAGAAGGTTTAACTGTGTTTCGTGACCAAGAATTTTCAGGTAATCGTGCCAGTCGAGCCGTGCGCCGCATTGAAAATGTGAAGTTGTTGAGAACGCATCAATTTGCTGAAGATGCCAGTCCGATGGCACACCCCGTTCGCCCTGCCAGCTATGTGGAAATGAACAATTTTTACACCATGACCGTGTACGAAAAAGGGGCGGAAGTCGTGCGAATGTACCACACCTTTTTAGGCGAAGATGGTTTTCAGCGTGGCATGAAACTGTATTTTGAACGCCATGATGGACAAGCCGTAACCTGTGATGATTTTCGTCATGCGATGGCGGATGCCAATGGCGTGGATTTTAGCCAATTTGCGTTGTGGTATTCGCAAGCGGGTACGCCCACGCTGAATGTTTCAGGCAGCCTGCAAAATGGCGAATATATTTTGGACGTCAAACAAATCTTGCCCAACACGCCCGATATGCCAGCCAGCGAAAAAAAGCCAATGATGATGCCGTTAGCCATCGCATTTTTTGATGAGAATGGCAAAAAAATCAGTTTCAGGCAGCCTGAACACCCAGCGGTTAGCAATACAGAACAGACCGAAACTGTTTTAACAGTTAACCAATCCGAGCAATCATTTAAATTTTTGATGAATGCCAACACGGTTACGCCATCTTTGTTGCGTGGTTTTTCTGCGCCTGTGTATTTGGAGTTTGATTATACAAATAAAGAACTTGCATTGTTATTGGCGCATGATGATGACGCATTTTCGCGTTGGGAAGCAGGACAAACACTGTTTCGCCGTGCGATTGCTGCCAATGAAGACGCATTGAAAAATGGTGAAATGCTGCCTGAACACACCGAATTGATGGATGCTTTACGGAATGTGTTGAATAATCAAGATATTGACCCAGCACTTAAAGCTATGTTGTTGCAAGTACCAGCTGAAGCCGAATTGTGGGGTGAACGCGACAACCTCAATCCCGTGTTAATCAGTATGGCGCGAGAAGCCTTGTTAGAGCAAATTGCACATGGTTTACACAGTGAATTGTTAGCAACTGCACTTAACGCTCGCGAAGCCGAAAACGCTGACAAACGTGGCAAAGAAATTGTGTTTTATGAATATAATCCAAAAGACGCAGGTTTACGCTCGTTACAATATGCGTGTTTTGGGCTGATTCATCGTTTTGATGAGATAGCAACTATTGAGCAAGTATTTGAATATTATGACGAAATGGCAAGGAAAAATATGACTCACGAATGGGGTGTATTGTCGGCTATCAATCACAATCATGACCCGAAACGTGATGAATTATTGGCGCGATTTGCAGCGAAGTTTGATAGCCAAGCCCTTGTCATGGATAAATATTTTATGTTGATTGCATCCAGTCGCCGTGCGGATACGCTGGCGCAAGTTCAGGCAGCCTTAAATCATCCACGTTTTGCGCTGGATAATCCGAACAAAGTGCGTGCGCTGATTGGCACGTTTGCACGAAATGTACCGCATTTTCATGCAGCGGACGGCTCGGGTTATGCATTTGTGGCACAACACATCAAAAAAATTGATGAATTTAATCCACAAGTGGCAGCAGGTTTGGCGCGTGCGTTTAATTTGTTGCAACGCATTGAACCGCAACGCCAAGCCTTAATGCGTGCAGAATTAGAACAGATTGTCGCGTTGCCGAATCTGTCCAAAGATGTGCGTGAAATTGTAGAGAAAATTTTGGCGTAACATCAATATAAAAAACAATTTGAAACCTTTGCAAAAAGCATTTTTTCGCAATGTGCTTATTCAATACATGTGATGCTATCTTTTTGAATCATAATAAAACCTTAGAACTTGTCTTCACAGGTTCTAAGGTTTTACAAAGGTTTCAGAGTTTGAATTTAAAGCACCATAGATTAAAAACTTGTCGCAAACGTAACCAAGCCGAACGCAATACCCGGTAAATTAGCTAAGACAATGGCCCAATCACGTTTTTCTTTGATGAGCCCATAAACTACCCACAATGTGCAGTTAATTGCTGCAATTAAAGGTTGTAAAGGTGCGCCTTTATGACCTGCTAAATTGGCTTGGATTTGGGGAATATACGATACATACATACTCACTGCCATAATTGTGGCAGCAATGGATACAATATTGATTTGTTTTTCGGTTAGTTTCATATAAAAATCCTTATAAAATCACTATGTTAATATCAAGATTCGCAAATAAAATAGATATACAAATTAAATAATTACATTTCACTATGATGAAAAGTTTATTCTCAATTTGAAGCGCAACATACGACAAAACCAAATACAATATTTTATTTATGAGCCAATCAGGCTGCCTGAATAAATGGATAACCTGAAAAGTATTTTAACATTAATCATCAAAAAAATTGATGAATTAAAGTTTCACTATTATTCTGGCGCAATCCCAATTTGATATCCTAAATTCCGATGATTGCGAATAAAATCTTTACCGATTTTTTTACGCAAATTGTAAACATGGACTTCAATGGCATTACTTTCAATTTCTTGTTCCCAGCCATAGAGTTTGTCTTCAATTTGGGCGCGGCTGTGGATAAAATTCGGTTGCAACAACAGCATTTCTAATAACATATATTCATGTCGTGTGAGTGGCAAAGATTGACCACGTAACGTGGCGGTTTTGGCTGCGGTGTCCAGCGTGAGTGCGCCACAACGGATATCCGCCGCCGCTCTTCCTTTACTGCGGCGAATCAGCGCAACCAGTCGTGCTGCCACTTCGTCCAATGCAAATGGTTTACACAAATAATCGTCCGCACCGCTATTGAGTCCAGCCAAACGATCTGGCAGGGCATCACGTGCCGTCAAAATCAATACGGGAATATCGTGATTGGTTTGTCGCCAAGTCTGTAAAATGACCATGCCATCGCAATCAGGTAAACCTAAATCCAATACAACTGCATCGTAAGATGCTGAATTTAATGCGTCTGCACCTAATTTACCATTTTGAAACCAGTCGGCAGTGAAGCTTAATTTGCTTAAACCGTGGTACAGCCCATCGCCTATGAGTGGGTCATCTTCTATAATTAATATTCTCATTTTATTCAATATGAATACTGGTTCTAAAAATTATTCACCACAGCATCATGCATTAATTGCTGCATAAATTGGGTTTGCTGTTTTTGTTGTTCTTTGCGCACCAATAAACGGCGAATGGCTTCGCGTTGGGTTTTGGTGGGATCAATTTCGGTGCGTTTACCGAGCATTTGCAACATTTGCCAATTTTGCGTGGTTTGAATTGGCGCACTGGTTTCACCAACTTTCAACAATTGCAACATCGCTTCCACTTTTTCAGGCTGACTATTTTCCGGAAGTTCTACCACACCATTTTGCGCAGCAGCAGCTTCTTGCGAATAGCGTTTGGCGAGCGTACCAAAATCACTGCCACTTTGAACGGATTTCGCAATCAATTTCATGCGATCGCCGACTGCTGCAGCTTTGTTATTTTCATTAATCTTCAACACAATACGGCGAACATTGTACACCGTATATGGATTACCCGATGGCACAACTTGTCCATCTTTTTGTGCTTGATTGATGTAGGCTTGAATATCGTTATCACTGACTTCCACGCTTTCATTCATGCGGTCAATCATGCGTCCTACCAATAAATCTTTCGCCACTTCCAAACGATACGCATCGCGACTCCAACCTAATTTTTTAGTTTGATTAAATAAATTCTCTACGGTTGTATGTGCGGCTGTGGCACGGCGGTTGAGTTCAGCGTCAATTTCAGCGGATGTAACTTTTAAACCTTGTTCTTTGGCAGCATAAACCAATAAGGCACGTTCCATTAATTGTTGTTTAGCGGTTTTGGCTAATTCTTCATTGGAAATACTCGCGCTGGCTGGATTACTGCGAAGCAAACGGACGGTGCGTTCAATGTCGCCATAAGTGATGATTGACGCATTCACTTCAGTCGCCACGCCATTCAAAACGCGAATTTCTGCGGCTGCCTGAAAATGAATCGCCAATAAACTAGCAAGAGTGATGATTTTGATGTGTTTCATTTGGTCGTAACCTCATTGGTTTTGTGATAACCCGGAATGCCGAGTCGTAAAGTTTCGTAGGGGTTATTCCCCAAACTGCTTAAATTTTTCAGTTGTAACGTAAAATAAAAGGCATTTTTGTGTTCATTCAAACCCGTAACATAGCGTTGTCCCACCACACTCACGCTCCAGCAACCACACGGATTGCGGTATTCTAACCCCATAGTCCCGTTAATGAAGGTTGATGGATTGATGCTGTAATTCAGTCGCCCTACTGCGTACCAATTTGGAGTAATGGGATATTGTGCAGCCAAATCAATATGTTTCAATTTATCAAAGTAACCAGAATAAATTTCTTCATGGCGACCATATTTGTAACGCGCTGCCAATACTTTGCCTGCCTGCGGATTGTAACGGATACCTGCATCAAAACGTTGAGTAATGCGTTCGCTTTGGTTGTAGTGCCAATTCATGTCAGCAAACCAATTGGGATGAATGCGTCCACCTGCGAATAATACAATATCGCTGCGTTTGCGTGCTGATGTGGTCAGGCTACCATCAAGTAGCACGTTGTCTGTTTTGAAATACATTTTTTGCCCGATACCCATGCGAAAATATTCTGCGCCTGTTTGTGCATCTAAAAAGCGTGTTCGCAAGCCCACTGACAAACTGTTGCTGCTGTTGATGCGGTCGTTACCCGAATACAAATTTTCGCGGAATAATTGACCGTAGCTGAACGCATTTTCCGAACTGTCAAAATTGGGTAAATCATTTTGTGATTTGCTGGTAACATAGTTGTAAAATAAACGCGGTTCAAATGTTTGAATGTATTTTTGGTCAAATAAATTCGCATTGCGTTCAAAGGTTAAACCCGAATCCACACTCACCATCGGCAACACACGCGATGCACTACGCGCCGATTTATCACCAAATTCGTCTAACCAATAACGGCTGGCGTGTATGCCCACTTTCGGACGCACATAACCCCAAGGCTTGCTAAAATCCCATTGCACCGACGGATTCACAACCATTCGCGTACCGCTTTGTTTATTTTTGTGGTCAAAACGTGTGATTTGGCTGTTGAAATTGTATTGCGTGATACCATGATTTTTTTGCCAATTGGCTGATAATTTTGGAAGAATGGCATATGGTTTATCGGTATTACCAGACGAATCAGGCAGCGTTTGGTAATCCAAAACCGTTAAATTGGCGTTCAGTGTGCTGCCCAAAAACGGCGTGTGATAATCTAGCCACGCCCGATTTTCCAAATTCACGCTGGATGTGGTGTTATAAAAATTGCGTTGATAATCATCGTCTGACATACGATGCAAACTCATGCCACCCGTTAATTTATCAGAAAAAATGTGTGAATGAGAAAATTTGGCTTCGTAACGATTTTTGTATTGGCTGCGTTGGTCGTTAGGCATATATTTCACATTCAGGCTGCCTGAATAATTTGGCTCTAAATAACGAAATTCACCACGCAAAGTCGCACCACGATCACTAATTACCCCAGGTGCTAAAGTCGCATCACGATTTGCCGCCAAATTGAAATAATACGGCAATTCCGTTTCCAAACCATCAGAACCCACTTTCATGGTTGGCACCAACAAACCACTTTTGCGATTACCATTGGTCGGGAAATCCACCCAAGGTGTATACAACACAGGCACACCACCAAATACCAAACGTGCGTGTTTTGCCACACCAATTTGCGTGTCATGATTAGTAGATAACTCACTGGCTTGAATGTACCAAGAATGATCGCCTGCTGCGCAAGTATTGAATTTGACATCGTGCATAGACGAATGGGTTTTATCATGCATAGCAATGCTGCCTGAAACCCCTTGCAATCGGCGACCATTTTGCTCGGCTTCAAATTCACTATTTTGCACGCTGCCTTTGTTGTTTTTCAAATCGTATTCTAAGGTTTGACCGCGAATGGTTTGCCCATCGCCGCGTGTGAGGGTAAACTCATTGCCTGCCTTGATTGTGTCAATTGTTTGATTGTATTCTACCCAATTGGCATTTAGGGTTTCGTCGTTGCGCTCCACAATCACATCGCCTGTCGCCACTGCGCTGACGGTGCTTTTGCCTGCTAATTTGTCGGCGGTAATGCGAGTTACGTCTTCAGGCAGCTTGTCTTCGCCGCTTTTTTTAGCAGGTTCAACCGCATAACGTTGAATATTTTTAGCTGGCGAACAATGAAAACGACTGCGTTTCCATGACAAATCGGGTGCATCAGTCGCCCAAGTGTTGCCTGAAAACGCCACAATTAATGCCATAACTAAAGGTTTGCAAATAAATATACGCGACAAAATAACACCCTATTGCGGTTTTACGGTTAAAATAGTGCATATTTTAACCGAATTTGTTTCAAAAGGACTACGCATATTCCCCAAACAAATTCATTCATAAAATACGAAAACCATTTTCAGACAGCCTGAAAATCATTTTATTGAATTAATTCGTTGGACACACAATCCTTTTGAAGAATCCACTCGTAGAAAGAACCACCATGCAACGACAAACCCAATTACAACGTTGGCTCTGCGAACAATATCCCAATCGCCCATTTGAATTGACGTTCGCCGCCGCCGATGCGGATTACCGCCGCTATTTTCGCGCCACTTTCGCAGATGGTAGAACCGTGATTTGCATGGACGCACCACCCGAAAAAATGCGTGAAAGTGTATTAAATTATTTGAAAATCCGTGATTTATTTTCACATTTGAATGTACCCACCGTATTGGCAAAAAATTTGGACGATGGCTTCATTGTGTTGAACGATTTGGGCGATACCCAATACCTAAAAGCCATGCAAATGCACCCCAATGATTTAGCCGCCCACAAAGCCTTATTACTGGAAGCCATTGATGCCTTAATTGAATTACAAAAATCCAGCCAACCTAACACGCTGCCTGAATACGACCATGAAAAATTACTCGCCGAAGTGAATTTGTTCCCTGACTGGTTTGTCGCCAAAGAATTAAACAAGGAATTCAATTTCAAACAAAGGCAATTGTGGCAAGAAGGCATCGCTGCCTTGTTGCCTGTGATTGAAGCGCAACCCAAAGTGTATGTTCATCGTGATTTTATTGTCCGCAATTTGATGTTGACTCGTGATCGTGTGGGTGTGTTGGATTTCCAAGACGCGTTGTATGGCGCAATTACTTATGATTTGGTGTCATTGTTGCGTGATGCGTTTATTGAGTGGGACGAAGAATTTGTGTTGGATTTGGTTGTCCGCTACTGGGAAAAAGCACGGGCAGCGGATTTACCTGTGCCTGTAGAATTTGATGTATTTTATCGCTGGTTTGAATTCACGGGTGTACAACGTCATTTGAAAGTAGCTGGGATTTTTGCGCGGTTGTGGCATCGCGATGGTAAAGACAAATATCGCCCAGAAATTCCGCGATTTTTAAATTACTTGCGCCGCACAACACGCCGTTATCAAGAGCTTGCACCAATTTACGCTTTGTTATTGGAACTGGTGGGCGATGAAGAATTACAAACAGGTTATACATTCTAATTTGCTCATTGATTAATTAACTTAACCCTTTTCAGGCAGCCTGAAAGATTTTTTATGAATTTCCGCTCAACCCAAGCCATACCTTCCAATCGTTTTCGTTTGTCGCCGACCATTTTAATTGCGTTGTCAGACACCACAGTTACCTTGACGAATGTCCGCACACGCGAACAATTTACCGCCAGCGCGATTTTGGCACCTAATACGCAAATTCGCAGTGATTGGGAAATCACAGCCTATCGCTACAGTGAAAACTTACAGCCTTTTGCACACCCACGCACACCCGTAACCAACAGCCATGCAGCGGAGATGATTTTGCGTAGTGCTTTGAAAGATTATGGTTTATCACAATTTGCACCCACGATTATTTTGCGTCCGCAACCGCGTTTTTTGGTGGACATCACGGACGCAGAATTATCCACATTGCGTGAAATTGCATTGAAAGTAGGTGCCGCACGTGTGGCGATGTATCTGAAACCTGAATTTTCGGAACGCGATTGGGCGTATTTTGAAAATGCGTGAATTTTTTAGGCTGAAGAAAGTTTGATGAGCGTGAAAAATAGAAAGGTCGTCTGAAAGTAAGTTTCAGGCGACCTTTTAAAAAAGAAGCAAAGAATTTAGAACCTATGTTCGTAAGATTGAAAACTTGATTTTATTGATAATTTTTTCAAATACTAGGCGGCTTTTTAAGCCAATAGTCCCGATATTGGCTTAAAATTCGCCTTACTTTCGCACCAATTGGGACAAAAATCCATTTCACGTTGGCTACGAATACATATGATAAATTAAAATGCAATGATGAAAACACGGTTTCGTTAACTTATTCTTTGATTTTAATTGAGATTATAATTGAATTGTCAGTAGCTTCTAGTATAGTTAAAGAAAAATAATGAATGTTGACGCTACCGTATTAGAAGCAATTTCCGATTATGATCAGGAAATAGCGTAGCACGCCAATGCACTTTTCAAATATAAAATAAAAAGGCATAATGGCAGCCCTTTTTTTTCAGAATTATTTATTTTAGGAGTAAAGGTATGAATATTTTGTTATTGGATGGCGGTAAAGATTTCGGACATTCGCATGGTGAGTTAAATCACACACTTCACAAAAAAGCGAAAGAAATTTTGACCTCACTGGGACATAATGTAAAAGAAACTGTGATTGATGCTGGCTATGATATTGAAGTAGAAATTGAAAAATTCTTGTGGATGGATGCTGTGATTTGGCAGATGCCAAGTTGGTGGATGCATGAACCCTGGACAGTGAAAAAATACATAGACGAAGTATTAACCAGCGGACACGGCAAGCTATATCAAAGTGATGGTCGCCACCGCGTCAATCCAACTGAAGGCTATGGCACAGGTGGTTTGTTGCAAGGCAAAAAACACATGCTTTCGCTTACTTGGAATGCCCCGATTGAAGCCTTTACTCGCGAAGGTGACTTCTTCGAAGGCAAGGACATCGATGTTCTGTATATGCACTTTCACAAACTCAACGAGTTCATTGGTTTAACCCGTTTACCGACATTCCTATGTAACGATGTGATTAAAAATCTACAAGTAGAAAAATACTTAGCCGACTACCAAGTACATTTGGAAAAAGTGTTCGGTTAGTTGCGAGATATTAGTGATATTAGTCTAGAAAGTAGGCATTTTTGCCTACTTTTTTATTATGTAGAACAATTGGCACCTGAACCAAAACCTTTGCAAAACCTCTGAATTCACAAACTCCAAAAAAATAACCAATTGAAACTTTGGGAATTTATTTTTTATAACTATCAAAAAATGAGGTTTTGCAAAGGTTGCAGTCTGAAAATTACCGTCCATACATTTCCGAAATCCATTTGATTTGCTCTTCGGTGGCGGCGGATTCGCCGAGTTTGGCTGATAGTGCAAATTCGCCACTTAAACCGTTTTGCGTACGCGTTTGTTGCCATGCGTGTAGGCGTTCGGTGTCGGTTTGTTGGTGTTTGAGTTGGCAGATTTTTTAGGCGGTTTCGGTTTTGTTATCCATTACAATTTCCTTATTTCAATAATTGAATGCACCTTTCAAGAATTACAGGATTATTAATAAGTAATAATTTTAATTTTTTTCTTACCCTAGTAATATTTTGAAATAGCATTTGTATGGGGTTGTAGTAGGTATTCTGAAGATAGGTTAAATTACCATTAGTATCATATGTGAAAAAATCATCAATTATTAAAGCAACATTATCAAATTCTTGACCAATTACTTTGTGAGAAGTATTACTGATATTCTTTGAATATTCTTGATGGTATTCAGCATTGTATTGTGATGGTGTAAATTTAATCATTTCCCATTCAGAATTATCAATATTTTGTATATAGTTATTGATGGTATCTAGATTGTTGAAATAAATAATTTCGATGTTTCCGTCATTACAAATAGATAAGTCATTTCTTCTATTATTAAATATTCCTTTAATAAAATTAGCAATTTCTTTATTTGTTCTTACTTTGTCAGTTAAAGAAAAACTTCTTATATTAGGTATTTGATTAATTAAACTAGTAATATCATTTAATTTTTCTTTATTAGAGAGCGTTTGTTGTTTATCAAAGGCAAATATACATTTTTGGTTATTATTAGTAATAGCTTGTTTGATTTCATTAAATTGTTTTGTAGATAGTCTTTGCGCTTCATCGATGATAATAATATCAAAATCATTGTTTAAAGATTGGCTAAAATATTTTATAGAACTAATATTCCAGCCTTTTTCCTTTAATAAGAGATGCCCATCATTAAGTATTCCGCAGTGTAGAATAAGTATTTTCATTGTATTTTTTTGAAAGCTATGCGCTATATCATATGTAAGTAAAGTTTTCCCAGTGCCAGCAATACCTGTTAATGATATAAATAAACTGGTATTAGCAGGGTTTGTATTAATTAAGTTTTCTATTTTTTTCTTAATCTGTTCTTGATTTTGCGTTAAAAAATATTTTTGTTGTAAAAAATTTTCTGTGGAATTGAAAGGGGAAACTAAATAATTTGATGGAATAAATTTTGTATCAATTAAAGCATTTCTATCAATAATCTGACTTTTTAATAATTTAGCAAAATCAGTAGGAGTAATTTCAACTAAATCATTATCTTGATTTAGTTGATAAAAATGAAAAGTTTTATTTTCTTTATTGTATGCAAATGTAATATAGCAAGTTTCTACATCAAGAAATTCTAAATAAAATTTATTTCTTATTAATTGTATTTTTATTTCATTTAAGTCCTGTTCACTTTTTAGTTCTATATTTAAATGGAAATTTTTACCTAATCTCAGTAAATCAAATTCTTTTCCAATTTGTGGAATTGTATAGCCAATATAAAAATCATCATATTGATTTGCAGTTATTTTTTCATTATCCAAATTTTTAATTAAATTTCTAATTCCTTCAATTTCCTGTTCTTTGGGATTGATATTACTTAAAGCTAAAAAATTATTAAAAATTTCTCCCAATGAACTCATTTGTATTAGAGATAGTAAATTGACTGTTTTCATAATTAGACCCATTCAAAAATTAGTATCTGAAAAAATTGTTCAGGCTGCTTGAAAGCACTATTATACACTTTTCAGCCAGCCTGAAACCTTGTTTTTTCGCTATAATACTGCGTTTTTAATCAAACCCTTTCAGGCAGCCTGAACTATGTTAAACAAATACAACCCTTCCGAAATTGAAACCAAACATTATCAAAACTGGGAACAAAACGGTTATTTTGCAGCCGATTTCTCCAAATCGCAAAGTTTTTCAATCCAACTGCCCCCACCCAATGTAACAGGTACGCTGCATATGGGACACGCGTTCAATCAAACCATTATGGACGGTTTGGCGCGATATTATCGCATGAAAGGCTACAACACTTGCTGGATTCCAGGTACTGACCACGCGGGCATCGCCACGCAAATTGTCGTGGAACGCCAACTCGCAGCACAAAATATTTCTCGTCATGATTTGGGGCGCGAACAATTCTTGGAAAAAGTCTGGGAATGGAAAAATATTTCAGGTGGCACCATTACCCAACAAATGCGCCGTGTCGGTTGTTCGGCGGATTGGGCGCGTGAATATTTCACGATGGACGAAACCCGTGCAGAGGCCGTTACTGCTGTATTTGTGAAATTGTATAACCAAGGCTTGATTTATCGTGGCAAACGCTTGGTAAACTGGGACCCTGTGCTGGGTACGGCGGTGTCTGATTTAGAAGTGGAAAACGTGGAAACCGATGGCTCTATGTGGCACATTCGTTATCCATTGGCAGATAATCCAGACGAAGCCGTTGTTGTTGCAACCACGCGCCCTGAAACTTTGTTGGGTGATGTGGCGGTAGCCGTTCACCCCGAAGACGAACGCTACACGCATTTGATTGGTAAACAACTGATTTTGCCTTTGACTGGGCGTACTATTCCCGTGATTGCGGACGAATATGTAGAAAAAGACTTTGGTTCTGGTTGCGTAAAAATTACACCAGCACACGATTTTAACGACTATGAAGTCGGTAAACGCCATGACACGCAATTAATCAGCGTATTGAGTTTAGACGCAAAAATTTTGGCAACGGCAGAAGTGTTTGATTACCACAGCAAGGTTTTGGAATCATTCAGGCTGCCTGAAAAATACGCAGGTTTGGATAGATTTGAAGCGCGTAAACAAATTGTTGCGGATTTAGACGAAGCAGGTTTATTGGTTAAAACCGAACCGCATAAATTGATGACCCCAAAAGGAGACCGAACCGGCTCGGTTATTGAACCGATGCTGACGAATCAATGGTTTGTGGCGATGTCGGCAACCGCAAACGGTGGCGAACCTGACAGCGAATTTAAAGGCATGAGTTTGGCGCAAAAAGCGAAACACGCGACCGAAAGCGGTCAAGTGCGTTTCATTCCAGAAAATTGGGTCAACACTTATAACCAATGGATGAACAATATCCAAGATTGGTGCATTTCGCGTCAATTGTGGTGGGGGCATCAAATTCCTGCTTGGTATGACGAAAATGGCAGAATTTATGTTACGCACAACGAAGAAGAAGCGCAAAAGCTTTCAGGCAGCGTGAAATTAACACGCGATGAAGATGTATTGGATACATGGTTTTCGTCCGCGCTTGTGCCGTTTACGACTTTGGGTTGGAAAGACGGCGAACCTGAAACCGAATCAATGAAAGCGTTTATTCCGTCCAATGTGTTGGTTACGGGCTACGAGATTATTTTCTTCTGGGTGGCGCGTATGATTATGATGACCACGCATATTGTGGGCAAAGTGCCGTTCCGTGATGTGTACATTCATGGCATTGTGCGCGACCACGAGGGCAAAAAAATGTCCAAATCCGAAGGCAACGTGATTGACCCTGTGGATTTGATTGACGGCATTGATTTGGATAACTTATTGATTAAACGTACAACAGGTTTACGCAAACCCGAAACCGCACCGCAAGTTCGCAAAGCCACGGAAAAACTGTTCCCTGAAGGCATTCCTGCGATGGGAACAGACGCGCTGCGTTTCACGATGGCAAGCTACGCCAGCTTGGGGCGTTCAGTAAACTTTGATTTCAAACGCGCCGAAGGTTATCGCAATTTCTGCAACAAAATTTGGAATGCGACCAATTTCGTATTAATGAACACCGAAGATAAAGACTGCGGTTATGGCGCAACCGCTACCGAACCACGTGGCTACTCATTCCCTGATATGTGGATTGTGGGACGCTTAAATCAAACCATTGAACAAGTTACCCAAGCCTACGAAACTTATCGTTTTGATTTGGCGGCGGAATCGTTGTATAGCTTTGTTTGGAATGACTATTGCGACTGGTATTTAGAATTGGCAAAAGTGCAATTGCAAACAGGCTGCGAAAGCCGTCAACGTGCCACGCGCCACACCTTATTGTGTGTCTTGGAAGTGAGTTTGCGCTTGTTGCACCCGATTATGCCGTTTATCACGGAAGAATTGTGGCAAACCATTGCGCCGATGTGCGATGCCAAAACCGCAGATAGCATTATGCTTGCGCCGTTCCCTATTTATGATAGCGAATGGATTGACCAAACTGCTTTTGACAAAATGAACACATTGCAAGAATTGATTGGTGTCGTGCGTAATTTGCGCGGTGGAATGGGCATTGCCCCGAGTGTTAAAGCACCTTTGTTTGTGGAAAGTGCCGACAATTTGGCGGATTATTTGAAATATTTGCCAATGATGGCGCGTTTGACCGAAGCCACACAAGTCGCCACGCTGCCTGAAAACGACGATGCGCCAGTTGCTGTGATGAATGGCGCACGCTTGATGTTGAAAGTGGAAGTGGACAAAGCCGCCGAAACCGCCCGTCTGAACAAAGAAGCCGAAAAATTGCAAAAAGCCTTGGATAAATTAAACGCAAAATTGTCCAAACCTGGCTACACCGATAAAGCACCCGCGCATTTGGTCGAGAAAGACAAAGCCGAATTAGCAGAATTGGAAGAGAAAATGGCAAAAGTGAAGGTTGGTTTGGCGAAATTGGCTTGATGTGATTTTGAGATTAAAGGCAGCCTGAACTTTTTACAAAACCCCAAAATAAGAACCTGTATTCACAGTCAACGTAAAATGGATTTTTGTCCCCATTTGATGCGAATGTAAGGAGAATTTCATGCTAATAGCGTTCCTATTGGCATAAAATTCAACGCAGCAGGCGTGCTAAATGAGACAAAAAGACATCGCACTTAGTTATGAATACAGGTTCTAAAAATAGGGCAAGTCAACCGCCATGTACATCTCCAGAGCAGACAACGCAGTCGTATTGTTCATTTTAAACGACCGTACTACTCAATTTCCAAAATCACAGGTAAATGGTCTGATGCGCAAAATTGCGCTACTTCGGCACGCCCTTTCAGGCAGCCTTTAATAAAAATATGGTCAAGTGTTTGTTTTGGATGCCAACTTGGGTAAGTGGCCGTGTTGTCATTCAAATGAATATAATCAAAATCTTTAAGCAAATGAAGCTGTTCAGCATTTGAGGGGCAATTAAAATCGCCCATTAAACACACATTATCATACGGTTTAAGCGTTTCACGAATAAAACGAATTTGCTTCAATTGATCCAGCATACCCAAACTCAAATGTGCATTGGCCACCACCATTTGACCAAATGGCATCTCCACCGCCACAGCCAACATACCGCGTCCTTTAATACGTGAAGGCAAAGGGGTATTGACCACTTGTTGCAAGGGTATTTTACTTAAAATCAAATTACCATGTACTGATAATTTGCCTACCACACGATTGATTTGACACGCATAATATTCAAATGGCGTATGCGCTAAAAATTGTTCTACTTGATTTTTGTAGCCATTGCGAAAACCACCCAAATCCACTTCTTGCAAACACACTACATCAAAATCACTGATGTATTGCGCAATATTTTGCAAAACTGTCGTTTTGGTTGGCGATGGCATGATTTGTAAATGCAAACGTGATAAATAACTGAAATAGCTGTCTGATGCGATGGCAGCCTGAATGTTATAGCTAAGTATTCTCATTAAAAGTCCTGATTTGGAATGAAAAATCTGCGATAATTATTCAATAACCAATTCAATAATTCAAGTTGATTCATGAAAGTGAAAACACAATGATTAATCAAAATATTGTTAATATTCAAGCACCTGTTGGCATACTGGAAGCCATTTATTTACCAGCACAAGGCAACGAACGCGGCGTGGCAGTCATCAATCACCCCAACCCCACGCAAGGTGGCACATTCACCAATAAAGTGATTCAAACCGCCGCTAAAGCATTGGCGCAAATGGGTTTTCATTGTTATTTACCAAATTTGCGCGGCACAGGCAACAGCGCAGGCACACACGATTACGGTCGCGGCGAAACCGAAGATTGTGTAGCCGTCATTGATTTTGCGCGTGGCAACCATTTGAATGCACCAGAATTTGTGTTATCTGGGTTTTCGTTTGGCGGCTATGTGGCGACTTTTGCAGCACATCAGCGCGAACCTGATTTGTTGTTACTCATTGGCGCAGCAGTCGGACATTACACCGAACCTGCACCACACGTCCCCGATATAAATAAGACATTAATCATTCATGGCGCAGACGATGAAGTCGTGGAATTAGCTAAGCCACTCAAATGGGCTGGCGAACAAAATTTGGCGGTAATCGTGCTGCCTGAAAGTTCGCATTTTTTCCATGGTAAATTGATTCAATTGCGTGATGCGGTGTTGCGTTTTGCGCCTACGGTTCTGAACCAATCATTTGAATCAAATAATGATAGCCGTTTAAAATAAAAATAAGACAACCGTAACCGCCGTGTACATTTTGTAGTGGTATTTTGAATTTTAAACGACCATACATAAAAAATGCCCCCAAGATGGGGCTTTACAAAGATTTCAGGCTGCCTTTACATTCATCAAGGCAGCCTGAAAATTTTGCTGTAACTATTTTTTTGGGCGATTCAATGCTTCCAAACGCGCATGAATGTGGGTGTACAAAAATTCACGTTTTTCCCACAAGAAAGTCTCAAATTTTTTCAATGAATAAAATTTTTGTACCATAGTCGGGAAACCTTTGTGCAAAATAGCAGCCAATTCACGGTTCATTTGTTCATCATTCATGGCAATTTGCAAATCGCATTGTTTAGCTTCTAAATATTCAGTGATTTGTTTTTTAATGTAATTATTAATTTCAAATTGTTGCATGGTGTGCCTTCCTATTACTATTTAAATCAGTTTATTTAAAAATATAAGCCATTTGTATGCCAATGTAATGGCGCATTTTCAAGCTGAAAATTACTTTTTGGCAACGTCTTCATTTTCATTATTTTCATTTTTCCAAAATAAGCCGTCAAATCGTTTCACATAACGTACTTCCCCGCTTGATGATTCTGTCCCCAATCGGGCAATCGCTTGGAAAGATTTACTTAATTGGTAAATCAGTTTGACCGATTGAGTCGGCGTTTGCAAGCCTGCTTCGTAGCCAAGATACAAATCATGAGTGAGTTGTTTACCGAATGTCAAAACTTGTTGAGCGGGATTCATTTCACCTGTTTGAACATCACGCCTTTGGCTGCTGGACAAGCCAAAATCATCAACCAAACCCACTTTATCATTCAGGCTACCTGCCAAAAATGCGCCTGCTGCAGTGGCCAAAGCTGCGTTGTCGGTGCTGCTGCCACTGCTGGCACGGTTCAAAATCAACCACGACAACTTGTCCTTTTCACTCATGGGTTCGTTGGCAACCAATGTAATGCGTGGAGCGTTCAAATTGCCCAAAACTTCCACACCCGCGCCCACTTGCGAGCCACGTCTTTCGGCACGAATATCCAAATTAGGCGTACTCAATGGCCCAACAAACGAAATCACGCCTTTTTTAATAATCAAATCTTGACCATAAGCTTTATAGCGACCCTGCACCACATTCACGCTGCCAATCGCTTGAATATCCTGTTGTGGTCTAGCAGACAAAGACAATTTACCGCCTAATTTCACGTTTAAGCCTTCACCACTAAAATAGAATTTATCATTCAAATTAAAATCCAAATTCATGGTAAATGGTGTAGCGGCGGTTTTTGTAGGCTGTGTTTCACCCAATACCACCACATCATCATCTAAAGTCGGTGCACTGCTATCTTGAAAACCGAATCGCCCTTCATCTGTAACCAGCGAGCCGTTAAGAATAAAACCACGTTCATCATACGTCAAATTGGTTTTGCCACTAATGGTTAAGTTGCGATTGTGTTGATTCAAAACTTGGTAATGGTCAAACACCACATCAGCAATGACTTTGGTGCTGCTGCCTGAATAATCGGCAGTACCTGTCAGCGTTGCTGTGCCATCACGGCGAAACGTGAGTGCGTCCACAATCCACACACCATCAGCTAAACGAGATTTCAGGCTGCCATCTTTGAGAACAATGCCTGCGCTTTGATTGCGGTAATACAGGTTTTCACCATCAATTGTGCCAGCATATTTGACTGCTGATAACTTGCCTGTTAAAGCGACTGCACCCATTAATTTACCTTTGACCACTTGACCTGTTGGCAAAATATTTTTTAATGAATTCAATTCCGCTACATTCAATAAAATTTTGCCATCAACGGGAGCCGCCATCAAATCGCCTTGTCCAAATGCTTGCAAAATATTGAAATGGCCAATCACTTTGCCATAGCGTGTGTCGCCACTGAAATTATTTAAAATACCACGATCCGCCAAATGGGTTTTCAAGACAAAATTTTCTAATAATAATTTAGGCTTACGTTCGGTTGGCAACACCAAATCGCCGCCTTGTTGACGCAAATTCAAATAACCACGCGGTACTTGGGTATACGCCAAATCCCAATCACTGGCAATGATTAAATCATGCTCAATCGGCGGTGTATAGAAATTATGTAATTGAACCAAATGTAAATTATTTGCACTGCCTTTGGTAGACAAGCCTGATTGTTTGTCCCACACAAAGCGTTCCAAATTCAGGCTGCCTCCCAACGCTAACCAACGCGCAGGACTCAATACCACACGTTGCTCGCCTGCTTCCAATTTCAATTGATTTTGTAAACGCAAATTCAATGCGCCATTCAAATCCAACTGATTCACTGTACCAAGCCATTGATTTGCATCGTTTAAACCGCCATTAGCTGCCAAAATCAACGTGTAAGGTTTGCCATCCACTTTCAGGCTGCCTGAACCGTTTAATTGGTGCTGGCGCAAGCTGCCATTCATCGCCAATTTCACATTATCAACGGTGGTGTTACCCGATACAATGCCATTTCCGTCCAAAGCAATTGCCAACGGTGCGTTTTTTTCTGGCGCACCTTTCACTTTAAAATCAAGTGTTTTGATATTGACTATGTTGGGTAAATTAAAATCCCGCGCTTGTCCGACTAAATCAGCTTCTACTTTTGTCCAACTGTCTGCGGTGTTTTTCAGGCTGCCTGAAACGACTGCCAAACCTTTCACACCAAAACCAAATTGTGCCAAATTTGGCGCGTTCACATTCACTTGTAATACATCGCCTTTTTTACCAAATTTTCCTTGTGTTTTTAAAATATTGCTGCCTAATTGCACCGACAAATCTGCACGACTCAAATGGTTATTGTCATACGCCACCAAGCCACTACCCGACAATTTTGCCCCCGACAATTCCGATGGACGAAACAATAATTCCGCTTGATAAGCAGTTTTGACAATTTCCCCCGACAATTTCACTTCGCCATTGACGTTGCCTGCTGGAAATTCGGGATACAATTTGGCTGGATTAAATCTTTGCGTGTTGATGCTAAGCAAAAGTTTTTGATTTTTAAATAATTCTAAAGAACCAGCCACATTCGCTATGCCACCATTTTGCGGACGAATTTCGCCATTTTGCAAAATAACCACACGTTGTCCATTATTGGCATCGGTTATGAGCATAACCACGCCTTTGGCATCGGCACGCCCCGTATTCAAATCAAAGCCCAATTTGGGTTTATCAAATGTGCCTGTAGCGGTTAACTGACCATTGAGTGTACCGTCAATTTGGCTGCTGATGGCATCTGCACTGGTGATGTTTTTTAAGGCAGCCTGAAGGTTCATGGTGTGTTTTTGCGTGTAGATTCCGCCAGTTAATTTAATTTCGCCACGTGCCATCAAATTCGCATGAAGCTGCTTGATTTCCACCGCGCCACTTTCATTAACCATAAAATCACCCGACAATTCACGCACAGGAATCCCCGACTTATCGGCTGCTAAAGGCTGCGCATTTTGCAAATGAATGTTGCCAGTCAAGCCAATCACATCACCCAAATCGGGTAACACATTGGCATCAAAGGTTAATTTTGCTTGTGGCAGACTGGCTAAAAAAGCACGTGGGTTGATGCCTTCCCCTTGCAATTTAACGTGTCCGATGTATTCACGGATGTTCGGCGCAAACGGATGAACCACAGTATCCGCATCTAAAGAAATACCTAATCCCTTGATATTAGTATTTAAAGTTACGTCTTTCAGGCTGCCTGAAAGATTCAAACGATTATCCACTTGAATACCGTCCAACACACCTTGAGACGCAAGTTTGCCCGTCAAAGCGTAAGGCGTTTGATTGACCAGCGAAAAGCTGCCACTGCTGTCCGTCCAATCGGTTTTCACAGACGGAATATTCAAAAAATGTTTTTTGTGGTCATATACATAACTCGCGTGGACATGATGCAGCCACACGGTATTTTTTTTGCCTTGCGTGATTTTGCCGACTTGCAATTTATCAATCGCAGCAGTAAAGGGCAGCGACAAATTTTCAGGCAGCGTGAACGGTTCGCTTTTGGGTTTTGGGGGCGTGGGTTTGTCTTGAATGTGAACATCACCCGCGATGAGTTCGTTAATATGCAGATGATGTAATTTAATTAATTCAGTGGGTTGCCATTTTAATTTTAAACTGGTGGCGGTGATGTCAGCCGATTCGGTATTCACGGTAACACCTTGTGCGCTAAAACCGTGCCACAACGAACCTTGCAGTGAATCGGTTTGGATTGCCACGCCCAATTGAAATTTTTCAGGCAGCGTGAGTGCGTAGCGTAACCCTTTTTCGCTGCCCACAAGCCAAATTGCGCTTCCAACTAACACCAAAATAACCAGTATAAACAATAGAATAAGCGCAGACGAAATACGCCACAACCAACCGCGTTTGCGTTTGATTGGAGCGGATTTTGTGGAAGGATTGATTTGGGGTAAATCGGATTGTGGGTCGGTCATAGGGAAATCGTGAAATAAATTTTGTGATAAAAAATGAAATGGTTAATCTTCAGGCTACCTGAAGTATATTAATTAATTGATTAATATAATGAAGTTAATCTTCGTACAATTCATCAACCCAGCCAAGTAAAGTTGCTTTCAGGCTGCCTGAAGTTTCTTCGTCCCAACGCTGCAAAAATGCGTGATGCAAAGCTGGTGGATTCAAAATCGCGGAAGATTGGTCATCGACATCTTCATCAAAAATATCCACATAATGCAAAAACAACACCATTTCACCACGCGCTCGTTCTGCACCAAAAATTCCTTGTGTATCACATGTTTGCAATGCAGCAATGAGACATTCTTGGTAATCATGGCGTAATTGTGCATAGCCAATTTGGTCGTCATCGTCCAAATGTTCGCCGATGACTTTGATGGCTTGATGGACACGATTGTCGGTAAATTGTCCATCATAAACCCATTCGCTTGGATACCAAAACCAAATGGAATCTTCCTCATTATCATCATCTTGCTCTAAAGATTGTGCCAAAGCCTCCACCGTATTTGCTGCGCAAAAAAAGCCACACGGATACTCCACCAAACCCAATGCAAACGCATAAATGCGCTCGTTACCTGTTTTGTGGCGAATATCTGCCATTGCTTCGGTAATTTCTGCCACCGCCAAATCATGAATATGTTGTTTTTGTTTATCCGTTAGCATAATATTCCTTGAATCTGAAAGCCTATTTTTGCAGGCTACCTGAAATCACATTACCCAAAAATACCGCACAACATGAAAAAAAATCGGCGCAGCAAAACATAAACTGTCCACACGGTCAAGCATTCCACCGTGTCCGTCAATCATTCGTCCCCAGTCCTTCACGCCGTAGCTACGCTTAATCCCCGACATCACCAAACCACCCAAAAAGCCCATCACACAAATCAACAAACCAATTAAGGCAGCCTGAAACGGCGTAAACGGTGTCAACCAATACAAACTCGTTGCCAATACAGTCGCCGACATGATGCCACCCACCGTACCCACCACTGTTTTATTGGGCGACAAAGCAGGCATGATTTTACGTTTGCCCAGCGTTTTGCCCCAAATAAATTGAAACACATCACTGGCTTGCACCACCAATACCAAAAAAATTAACAACAAAATATTACGGTCTTCAAATCCCACAATATTCAAATTCATCAACGCAGGAATATGCGATAAACAGAAAATAGTTACCATCGCACCCCATTGGATTTTGGCTGTTCGTTCAAATAATTGCTCTGTATCGCCACTGAAACCCGTGATAATCGGCAAAATCAAAAACGCATACACAGGAATCAACACGCTAAACATGCCATACCAATCAATCAACACAAAATAATATTGCAATGGTAACAAACCATAAAAACACAATGCCACCGCGTTGTGGTCGCCACGGCGGCGATAAATCAACGTCATGAATTCGCGTAACGCTGCAAACGATACGCCCAAAAACAAAATAATCGCACCAACTCGGTCAAACCAAAACGCCAATAACAACAAAACCACCATCACCCACCACGAACGAATCCGCGCATTCAAATTATTCACCGAATAACTGTGTGGATGGCGTTTTTTCAGCCAACCGCCAACCAAATTTGCCAATATCAACACCAGCAAAATTCCCAAAAAAATGTATCCCGCATCAATCGGAAGCGGTTTATAAAATGGCTGCATGGTTTATTCCTTTGTGGCTTTGGGTTGATGGAGGCGTTTGGTTTTGGGGGCAAGTGCAAGCATGGCATCTTGGGCGCGTTGTAGAAACTCATCTTTGTTTTCATTGGGTAATAATTGCATTTCATCACCAATGAACACATCACAAATAATCGGTACAGGCACCAGTTTACCTTTGGGCAACACACGGTTAATATTATCAATCCAAATAGGAATAAATTTCACGTCTGGATTCTCACGCGCTAGATAGTAAATACCTGATTTAAATGGCAATAAAATGGTATTATCATCGGTATTTCGCGTACCTTCAGGGAAAATAATCAACGAAGAATGTTCTTGTAATGCAGCGGTCATTTGGGCGGTAACGGCTTTGGGGTCATTGCCATGTCGCGCAATTAATAACCCATTGAATACATTATTAATCACAAATTGGCGAATCTTACCACTCAACCAATAATCCGCCCCTGCCACAGGCCGCACCACGTCGCGCCATTTTTTGGGCAATGAAATCCACACCAGCACAAAATCACCATGACTGGCATGGTTGGCAAAATAAACTTTTTTTTCGGGAGTAAAATTCAAATCGCCTTCAAATTTTGGACGCACGCCCGTGATAAATGAAACGAATGCCGATAGGCTGTGGTCTATTACCCACGCCGTGAATTTGCTCAAAAAAGAAAACATGATGCTTGTTCCAAAGAACACAATAAGACGCACATTTTAACGTATTTTTGCATTAAAGGCAGCCTGAAACCTGTGCAAAACCTTAAATTTAAGTGCAATTCAAATCAATAAAATTACATAACATTCAGATAATATTATTAAAATGTTTTCAAGAGTTGGAGAAACGCATCACGAAGAAATGCACCAATTCAATAGGGTTTTGCAAAAGTTTCAGGCTGCCTGAAAAATCAGTTATAATGCGCAAATTTTGTTTTGCGTCAGCAAAGGCTCACTCAATGATTCAAATCGCGGCTTTTTTAATGGCTCGTTTTCCCAATGTACAAGCCTGTCCGATGGGTATGGAATTAGGCGAAATGTTGGAGCAAGTAGGTTTTGATGAAAACGAAATCGGTAAGACTTTATTATTCTTACAATTGCTTGAAGAACACGAATATGCCATCACCCAAGCCATCAATCCACAGCCTCATTCCATGCGAATTTATCACCCCGATGAATTGAAGTATTTATCCGATGATGTGCTGGATTTTCTCCAATTTCTGCAAAAAGAACACCTGATTCAAACAGGACAACGCGAATTCATTATTTATGCGTTGATGTATTTGCCTGAGGATGACATCACTTTGGACGTGGCCAAAACGTTGGCTTTGCTGGTGTTGTGGGCGCACAATATAGAAGTACCAGTATTCATTCAAGATGAATTAAACGTTTTATTACCACGACCAAATTTAATGCAATAAATTGATTTTACAGTTTTTCAGGCTGCCTGAAAAAGTCGGACACCAAAATTGTCCGACTTTTTTTTCATCAACCCCTTGTCAAAATTCTTTCTTAACATACAATAAAAAAAGAGTTTATTTTTTTGAGACAAAATATGCGTTCCATTTTTTTATTGATGTCATTAAGTGTATTGGGGGCGTGTGGCGACAATGCGGACAATTCTGTCGCTGCCGTTTCACAAATCTCAGCTGCCACGCCCAAACCCACAAAATGCACCATTACCAGCAACAGCATCGGAGATATCGCGTTAGGCAATACCATCGCTCAAGTAAGACTCGGACACCCACAAGCCGTGCTGACACCACTCAAAGACAATGAAGACGTGGCGTTCACGTCCATCAAAATCACGCCAGAAATAGAAATTTTCGCCTACACCGAAAACACCAACACCGCCAATGCCAATAACAGTGAAACCAATCCCATCACTTATTTAAGTACTGCTTCGCGCGTATGCAAAACAGCAGATGGCGTTCACCCTGATATGCTGCTTGCCGATGCAGAACAGGTGTATGGCGCGGTACAACAAATCATCATGAGCGAAGCCGATGCCGCCCAAACCGCCGAATTTGATGAACAACCACCCGAATTGTCTTTCCAAATTGACGACAGCGGTGCGTTTGATTTAACCGATAAATCATTGCCCAAAATCACCACCGATTATCAAGACGGTGCAAAAATCAAAAGCATTGCGGTGATGAATTTGCCCGCCGAAGATGCCACCAACACAGCACAATAATGATTTTCAGAGACTGCGCGTCCCACAAATCAAATTCACAAAAATCATTTTCAGGTAGCCTTACGGTACACACCAAAAAATTGCGTGTACTGCAAGGCAGCCTGAAAACAATTTTATTAAAAAGTTTATTTAAATTAAAGCACAAACATTATGGCAAAAAATTTATTAATTGTAGAATCCCCCAACAAAATCAAATCCATAAAAAAATATTTGGGTGGTGATTTTGAAGTTTTGGCATCATTTGGGCACGTACGCGACTTGGTCAATAAAGATGGCTCGGTGGATACAGAAAATCATTTTGCAATGAAATATCAAATCATCAGCAAAAACAGCAAACACGTTGATGCAATTGTTGCCGCCGCCAAAGAAGCCGATACTATTTATTTGGCAACCGACCCAGACCGCGAAGGCGAAGCCATTTCATGGCACATTGCTGAAATCCTAAAATCCAAACGTGGCATGAAAAACATAGGCGAAAAATTACAGCGCGTTGTTTTCCATGAAGTCACGCCCAAAGGTGTTCAGGCAGCCATTCAACATCCACGCGGTTTGGACATGGATTTGGTGGACGCACAACAAGCTCGTCGTGCTTTGGATTATTTAGTGGGTTTTAATTTGTCGCCGCTTTTGTGGAAAAAAATTCGTTACGGCTTGTCGGCCGGGCGCGTGCAAAGTCCTGCGTTACGCTTGATTTGTGAACGTGAAAACGAAATTCGCGCTTTTGAAACGCAAGAATATTGGTCTATCCATTTGGATTCACACAAAGGACGCACCAAATTTTCCGCCAAACTAACCCATTGGCAAAACAAAAAATTAGAGCAATTTTCATTACCTGATGAAGCCAGCCAAGCCAATATTTTAGCACAACTGCAAGGCAAAACCGCGCAAGTGGCTGACGTTACCAAGAAAAAAGCCACGCGCAAACCCGCCGCGCCCTACACCACTTCAACCATGCAACAAGATGCCGTCCGCAAACTCGGTTTCACAACTGACCGCACCATGCGTACCGCGCAGCAATTGTTTGAAGGGATTGACGTTGGGCAAGGTGCAGTCGGTTTGATTACCTATATGCGTACCGACAGCGTTACTTTATCGCAAGACGCGCTAACCGAAATCCGTCATTATATTGAAAATAAAATTGGCGCAGATTTTCTGCCATCTTCAGCGAAAATCTACAAAACCAAGTCCAAAAACGCGCAAGAAGCACACGAAGCCATCCGCCCAACTTCGGTGTATCGTTCGCCTGAAAGCGTGAAGCCATTTTTGTCGCCCGACCAATTCAAGCTCTATCAAATGATTTGGCAACGCACGGTGGCGTGTCAAATGGTAGACGCGAAATTTGATGCGACCACAGTAGATATTAACGTGGGAGAAGGCGTGTTTCGTGCAACGGGGCAAGTTTTGACGTTTGCTGGCTTTTTGAGCGTGTATCAAGAGGGCGCGGACGAAGACGATAACAGCGAAGAGGATAACAAAAAGCTGCCTGAAATGTCGGTCGGCGATGAATTGCCTGTGGATAAATTGTACGGCGAACAACATTTCACGCAACCGCCACCACGTTTCAATGAAGCGACTTTGGTTAAGGCATTGGAAGAATTTGGCATCGGTCGTCCATCTACTTATGCCAGCATTATCAAAACATTAAAAGACCGTGAATATGTCATTGTAGAACAACGCCGTTTTCAACCCACCGACACGGGCGAAATCGTCAATAAGTTTTTGACTGAACATTTTGAACAATATGTAGACTACGATTTCACCGCTAAATTGGAAAATCAATTAGACGAAATCGCCAATGGCAAACGCGAGTGGATTCCTGTGATGGAAAAATTCTGGAAAGGATTTCACAAGCAAGTTGTTGAAAAAGAAGGCATTGAACGCGCTAAATTCACCACGCAAGAATTAGACGAAATTTGTCCCGAATGCGGCAACCACAAATTGCAAATTAAATTTGGACGCGCAGGACGTTTTATTGCTTGCGCAGGCTATCCCGAATGTGGCTACACGCGCAACGTAAACGAAACCGCCGAACAAGCCGCCGAACGTGTGGCACGTGAAGCTGCCGAACAAGCACAATTGGAAGGTCGTCAATGTCCAAAATGCGGTGGGCAATTGGTTTTTAAAACCAGTCGTTCAGGCAGCAAATTCATTGGTTGCGCAAATTATCCAAAATGCAAATACGTTGAACCATTGGAAAAACCCAAAGACACGGGCGTAACCTGTCCGCAATGTGGCAAAGGACACTTAGTAGAGCGAAAATCACGTTTTGGGACAACGTTTTATAGCTGCGACCAATATCCTGAATGTAAATACGCCGTCAATTCTGAGCCGTTAAATGAACCGTGTCCACAATGCGGTTGGAAAATTACGCTGCGTAAAGTTACGAAACGTTGGGGCGTGGAACGGGTTTGCCCACAAAAAGAATGTGGTTGGAAAGAACAGCTTGAACCGCCTGTTAGTAAAGACAAAAAATAAAGGCTGCCTGAAAAACCTTTATTTTTTTGAATCAAGTTTTTAAAGTAAAATGACTATAAAATTCTGTAAATCTGCTTACATTTTGAATCAAATTCAGTATCATTGTCAGCAGTACAGAGATTTGTACTTAATCAATCTTTTGATTTTTTGGAGAATAATAATGAATATTCGTACATTAATTGCCATTTCTGTTTTGGGTTTGACCGCCGCAGCTTGTACCAGCAACAGCACCAAAACCAGCACAACCAACAGTAGTACCACCAGCTCTGCTTCACATACAACCAGTTCTGTAGCGAAAAATGAAGCAGTTTCGCGTAATGAAACATTTGAATGTCGCAACGGCATGACCGTCTCTTTGACACAAAATAATGTCAATAGCTTAAGTATTTCTGTAGACACCAACAACAGCAGCGCGACTTTGCACCGCACTCAAGCTGCATCGGGCGCGTTGTACACTAATAAACAAGGTTTGAATGGCAAAAACACCGAATGGCACGAAAAAGGCGGTGAAGCAGTATTTGAATTTTCAGACCCATATGGCAACGTAACCGAAACCGTGTGCAAAATGCGATAATTGACATAGTCTTTTCAGGCTGCCTGAAAAACAAACAACCGCTTGATTGTTGATTTCAAGCGGTTGTTTTATGGTGTTGCATTGCCCTATTTTTATTTTAAACGACTATACATCACAAAATTATTTACGCAATTCTTTTGGCAACACAAAAATAATGGTTTCGGGTTCGCCATCACCTTGCTGCACATCGTCAATTCCCCAATCACGAATCTGATTGATTACACCTTCCACCAAAATTTCAGGCGCACTCGCCCCTGCGGTTACACCCACTTTGGTTTTGCCCTCAAACCATTCACGCTGCAAATGAGACGCGTTGTCCACCATATAAGCATCTACACCCAAACCAGCCGCCACTTCACGCAAACGGTTGCTATTAGACGATGTAGGCGACCCAACCACAATCACAATATCGCATTCATTCGCCAAATCTTTGACCGCTTTTTGGCGATTGGTTGTCGCGTAGCAAATGTCTTCTTTATGCGGATTTTTGATGCCAGGAAAACGCGCATTTAAGGCAGCAATAATGCCACTGGTTTCGTCTACCGATAGCGTGGTTTGACTAACATACGCTAATTTATTGGGATTTTCTACCACCAAATCCGCCACATCTTCCACCACCTCCACCAATTTCATTTTACCGCTGGGCAATTGCCCCATCGTACCTTCTACTTCAACATGACCCGCGTGTCCAATCATAATGATTTCATAACCTTGTTCGTCCAAACGCGCTACTTCTTTATGCACTTTCGTAACCAGTGGACAAGTTGCATCAAACACACGAAAACCGCGCTCCGCCGCTTCGGCTTGTACGGCTTTACTCACACCATGCGCGGAATAAATCAGCGTTGCGCCTTGTGGCACGTCCGCTAAATCGTCAATGAAAATTGCGCCCTTTTCACGTAAACCGTCCACGACGAATTTATTGTGAACGACTTCATGGCGCACATAAATCGGCGCACCAAATTCTTCCAACGCACGCTCTACAATCGTAATCGCTCTGTCCACACCAGCACAAAAACCGCGTGGATTAGCTAAAGTAATCGTTTTATTTGACATATTTTTCTCTCTTAATTGATGATTTTCCAAGCTGCCTGAAAATAAAATGGCTGCCAACGTCATTTTTCATTTTCAGGCAGCCCTATTTTTCTTACCTTGCTTCAAACCATCAATAATCAGCAACGCCACGCCCACACAAATAAAACTATCCGCCACATTAAACGCAGGATAATAATGATTTTGCCAATAAAACAACAGAAAATCCACGACCTTACCGTGAATAAATCGGTCAATCACATTGCCAAACGCGCCACCAATAATCATCGCTGCCGCAAAATTACCGAGTTTGCCAAATTCGCCTTTACGCACGCCATTTGCCAACCAACCACTAATCACAAACGCCAGCACAATGAAAAAATATTTCTGCCAACCACTGTGATTTGCCAAAAAACTAAACGCCGCACCCGTATTGTAAACCAATGTTAAATCAAAAAAATGGGGGATAATATTCACACGTTCAAAATCTTCAAATTTCGCCAAAATCGCCCATTTGCTGATTTGGTCAAGAATCATCGCCACCACCGCTGTGATGTATAAAGATAAATATTTCATTCAGAAAACCCGTTTATTTAAATCGCGAAATTGTACACCAAAATGGTTTTCAGGCTGCCTGAAAATCTTAGAGCCTGTGTTCATCAATCACTTTTTCATTCAAATATTCAACGGGAATTTTACAAACAGGAATCGGCTGAATTTTGTGTTGGGTGGCGCGATTCAATTTCACAAAAATATCAAATACTTCTAATTCTCTCCCTGACAAACTCTCACGCGATACGCCTGCTGCCACTTGCATCATGGCGTGTTCCAACTCGGGATAAGTCGCGCCCATTTGCTGCTCATCGGTACGCTCGCCGTCCCACAAACCATCAGTAGGCGCAGCGATTTGAATGGCTTGCGAAACGTCTAATTCTTTTGCTAATTCATAAACTTGGGTTTTTAATAAATCGGCAATTGGGCTAATGTCCACGCCGCCATCGCCGTATTTGGTGAAAAAGCCGACACCAAAATCTTCTACTTTATTGCCTGTACCCGCAACCAATAAGCCGTTAATTTGTCCGTAAAAATATAAAGTTGTCATGCGTAAACGAGAACGTGTATTTGCCATTGCCAAATCCCTATTTTTGGTTTTCAGGCTGCCTGACACGGTTTGTTCAAATTGCTCAAATGTAGGGGTTAAATCAACGGTTTGGCTGCGAACATTGCTGAATTTGGCTTGCAAATCGGCGATGTGCGTGGCGGCTCTGTCAAACTGGTCGGCTTTTTGACGAATCGGCATATTCAAACACAACACATCTAAACCCGTTTTTGCACAAAGTGTTGAGACCACAGCAGAATCCACACCTCCCGACACCCCCACGACAAAACCATTCACACGCGCTTGAATGGCGTAATCTTTCAACCAAGCTGTGATGTGCTGGATAACTAATTGAGTATTCATGGTACAGCTCCGAAAAGATTTGAATTATACAGACTTTGAACTGCTAAAATGTGAAGTTTCCATTCAAAAGGCAGCCTGAAAATGAAATTTCCTTTAATATTCATCACAGTATTAATTTTATTACAATTTCTAACCTACAATTTGGCGCGTGTGCTGATGTGGCAATTCAATATTCGCCATCAACGCGCACGCAAATGGATAATCGCCTTACTTTTTGTTTTTACTGATGGTTTATTATTGATTCACGCGTTGCACTTGGTGCAAGCGTTTCGGTTTGTGGCAAATTGGTTGGTGGTTTTGTGGTTTACGTTTATGGTAACGGTGGTGGTGGTTACGCTGGCAAAAATTTTGCGAAAATTCAAGCATTATCAAAATGATGCAAATTTATTAAACCGAGATTTGCGTGTGGTTGCGCCATTATTGTGGGTGGGTTTATTTGGCTGGGCGTTTTACAATGCGTACACACCTGTTGTGAAACATATTTCCATTGAAATTGACAAACCACTGGCAAAACCTGTGCGCATTGGCATGACGGCAGATTTGCATTTAGGTAGGCTGGTTGGGGCGCGGCAATTAGACAAACTAGCCAATATTATGCAACAAAATCAGGTAGATATTATTCTATTGCCAGGAGACATTATGGACGATGACACAGTGGTGTATGAAGCCGACCAAATGCAACCGCATTTAACCAAATTGCGTGCGCCATTAGGGGTATATGCAACTTTGGGTAATCATGATTTGTTTGGACACCAAAATGAAATCGTACAAGCCATTGAACAAGCTGGTATTCAAGTTTTGTGGGATGATGTGCTACACATTGACAACCGCTTTTGGTTGGTGGGACGCCCCGATAACCTAGACACCCATCGCGCCCAAACCGCCGATTTATTGAAACACACAAACCCCCGTGAACCCGTATTTTTGCTAGACCATCGCCCCGATAAAATCAATGAACACTCGCAATTGCCCATTGATTTACAAGTATCTGGACATGTGCATAATGGGCAAATTTTCCCACTTAATTTTTTGGTGTACGCCATTAATCGAGTATCGTATGGTTATGAAAAAATCAATCAAGGGCATTTTGTGGTAACGTCTGGATTTGGCTTTTGGGGCGTGCCATTTCGCTTGGCATCACAATCAGAAGTGTGGATAATTGATGTCAAAGGCAAATCCATTCATTAAAATTTGATTTTGGTTTTCAGCCTCAATAAGAACCTGTATTCACAGCCAAGCGCGATGTCTTTTTGCCCCATTTAGCACGCCTGCTGCGTTGAATTTCATGCCAATAGGAACGCTATTGACACAAAATTCGCCTGACATTCGCACCAACTGGGACAAAAATCCATTTCACGTTGGCTATGAATACAGGTTCTAAGATAATTTATCATATATCATACGGCTGTTGCACGGCTGCCTGAAACATCATGTGAATCACAACTATGTTATTACTTTCTTTTTCTCTGCCAATGGGCGATTGGTTTTTATTTGGTTTATTGCTGCTGCCAGTGGTAGCAACTCTGTTGTCGCTGGTTAGGCATGACCATTGGGTTTGGCGCATTTTTGATTTCCCACGTTTACAAATTGCGGCAATCAGTTTGTTGTGTATGTTGCTGAATGAATTATTCCAACAAAGCGACAGTTTACTATTTACCTGCATGGAATACGTTAATTTTGCGTGCGCAGTATGGCAAATTTGGCAAATCAGCGCGTACACGCCTTTACGCCCCAAACAAGTGCAAGCGTATACTGGCACAGAAAATGGGCGTACCATCAGTATTTTAACCAGCAATGTACTCACACCCAATCGTCAAGCCAACAAATTAATTGCACTGATTCAACAATATCAACCCCATATTTTTCTCACATTAGAAAGCGATAAATGGTGGGAAGAACAATTGTCAGTTTTGGAAACAGATTATCCACACACAGTTAAAATTCCTTTGGATAATCTGTATGGTATGCATTTATACAGCCGTTTACCATTAAAAGATGCAGAAATTTTGTATCGCGTTCGCGAAGATATTCCCTCTATTCGTGCGCTGGTGCAATTGGAAAGCAGCGAATGGATTCAAATTTATTGCTTGCACCCCATGCCTCCCAGCCCCACTGAAGCCGAAATGTCTACCGAACGCGATGGCGAATTATTATTAGTAGGTAAAGAAATTGCCAAAACCCATAGAGCTTGCATGGTGTTTGGTGATTTGAATGATGTGGCGTGGTCGGATACATCGCGTTTATTTCAGCGCATCAGTGGTTTGCTTGACCCTCGCGTGGGACGTGGTTTGTATAATACATTTCATGCCAATTATCCCTTGTTCCGCTATCCACTGGACCATATTTTCCACAGTACAGATTTTTTGGTATGCGAATTGAAGGTGTTGCCGCATATGGGTTCTGACCATTTTCCTGTTTATGGTAAATTTCAATACGCGCCAGCCGCTGATTTGATTCACGAAACACCAGAAGCCACACAAAAAGACCATGCTCAAGCTACCGAAAAAATTGAAGCTGCTGACCCCATTCAAAAATCATAACAACTGGACGCGCAGTACTTTCAGGCAGCCTGAAGATATTGCGCCACCGCCACCGCGTTATCCAAAATGATTGCGCCAGCCGCTGCCATTTCGTCCCATGCTGCCGCCACAGTGTCCGCCGCAATCCCACGACACGCTGCCTGATTCACAATCACTCGCCAATCACCTCCACGCAACAACTGCAAAACCGTTGATTTAACACAATAATCCGTTGCCAATCCGCCCACAATAATCACGGTTGCGCCACGTACTGTCAGCCATTCAATTAAGCCCGTACTCAATCGCTCACGTACATCATGAAAACACGCACCATATGGGTGCAATTGGGGCGAGACCCCTTTCCAAACACAAAAATCGTATTCGGTCTCTTCAGGTAAATTATCTAATAATTCAAATCCATAAGTTCCTACCATCGCGTGAGACACCCATTTTTCAGGTGCATCAGGCAACCCCGTTGTCTGCAAAATTTCAGCAGGCAAATCGCACAACCATTGAGCGTGTGGCGAATGCGCATCTTTGGTCATCACGCGAAAATTGGCAAGTTTAGCTTGTGCATTCAATTCATTAACAATTTCATCGCCTCCCACCACAGGTAATTCATTCGGGCAAAGTGGTGTGAATGTTTTCTGCGCATCAACATCAATAGAAACAATCATTTATCAATCCTTACATTGAATTAATTAACAAAATATTTTTTCAGGCAGCCTGTCAATGATTTTGTGAATTGATTTGCTGGACACACAATCACTGCCCAAAAACAGAGTTTATATCGCAATCAATTGAATTTGGCTACAATATTATTTTTCACATTCAAATAAACATCATGTATCGCCATTTAATTACATTTATTATTTCTTTGATTCCAATTGGTTTTTTACTGATAACGGTCGTTGTGCCGTTGTGGGCGATGCTGCAATATGACGACAGCGCACCGCTTTGGCGTGAAATTTTATCGGACGATTATTACCGTAACCGATTGATTTGGACAATTTTTCAGGCTGCCTGTACCAGTATTTTGGCGATTGTATTGGCATTACCGATGGGTTGGGCATTGGCAAGACTGCAATTTATCGGACGCAATTGGTTGATTAAATTAATGATGTTGCCATTTATTATGCCAACATTGGTCGCTGGCATGGGTGTATTGGCGTTGTTTGGTGAACACGGTATTGTGTGGCAAGGTTGGCAAGATACACCTTATTTATTGATTTATGGGAATATTTTCTTTAATTTACCCGTAGCGGTTTTGGCAGCGCAACAAGGTTTTCAGGCTGTCCCTGCTAGCCGTTTAGCAGCAATACAAACGTTGGGGGCAAATGCGTGGCAACGATTTTATCACGCTGAACTCCCCGTTTTGCGCAACTGGCTAATTGGTGCGATGTGTTTGATTTTTTTGTATTGTTTTTCGGGATTTGGGTTGGCGTTATTATTAGGCGGACAAAAATATGCCACCATAGAAGTAGAAATTTATCAATTAATTGCATATGAATTAGACATGAGTCGGGCGACAGTTTTGGTGTGGCTGGTGTTGGGCGTTACTGCATTGGCAGGCGGCGCATTTGCATGGCTAAGTCGCCGCCCGATTGGCAAAATCCAAACAAGGCAGCCTGAAAAACCACGTGGCATCAAACAAAAATGTGTGTTGGGATTTTTGTGGTTGATGTGGGGATTTTTTTGCGTGTTGCCATTGGGTGCGGTGGTGTTTCGGGCTGCCTTATCGGTTGATGGGTGGACAATTTTGACCGATGATGACACACTCATTGCCATCAAAAACACACTTAAATTCACCAGTTTAACTTTGTTATTGGCATTGATTTTAGGGTTGACACACGCAGCATTAGCACGGCGTGTGCAGTGGATTCGCAGCATCACATTTTTGCCATTTATGATTTCGCCTGTGTGTTTGGCGTTTGGCGTGTTACTGAAATATCCTGATTGGTCAGATGATTTGACTTTGCTGATTAGTTTGTACGCGCTTTTAGCATATCCTTTTGTTACTAAAGATATTTTGGCAAAATGGGACACGCTGCCTGAACATTATTTTCAAGCGGTGCGCGTTTTGGGTGCGAATCGTTTTCAGGCTGCCTTTTGGGTAACGCTGCCATTGTTATTGCCTGCAATGCGGCGCGGTTTGACGTTTGCGGCGGCAACTTGTGTGGGCGAATTTGCGGCGACTTTATTTTTGTCGCGCCCAGAATGGACAACACTCACCACGTTGATTTACCAAAAATTAGGCAAAGTCGGCGCAGAAAATTATCAACAAGCCTTGATTTTAACTGTTTTATTAATGAGTTTGGCGATTCTGGTGTTTTTGCTATTGGACAAGCAACACGATAAGGGCAATTGACAACAAATTCACTATAGATTGCGCGGAATGTGGTTTTTCTAGTAAACTGATCGTTTGCTTATCAAAAATAATACTTCATTTGAAAGCAGTCTAAGAACCTGTATTCACAGCCAAGCGCGATGTCTTTTTGCCCCATTTAGCACGCCTGCTGCGTTGAATTTCACGCTAATAGGAACGCTATCAGCATGAAATTCGCCTGACAT
This sequence comes from Simonsiella muelleri ATCC 29453, assembly GCF_002951835.1. Taxonomy (GTDB): domain Bacteria; phylum Pseudomonadota; class Gammaproteobacteria; order Burkholderiales; family Neisseriaceae; genus Simonsiella; species Simonsiella muelleri. The sequence continues at coordinate 2,256,079 of NZ_CP019448.1, forward strand.
TCGTACCAACTGGAACAAAAATCCATTTTACGTTGGCTATGAATACAGGTTCTAAAACTTGATTTTTGATTGTTTTGCCCCATATTGGCAACAACCTAATTCACAATTAAAAAGAAAAAATTATGAGTAAAGACTTATATCAAATATTGGGTGTTCCCAAATCTGCCAGCGATGATGACATTAAAAAAGCCTATCGCAAATTGGCAATGAAATATCACCCAGACCGAAATCCTGACAACAAAGAAGCTGAAGAAAAATTCAAAGAAGTACAAAATGCTTACGCAATTTTGTCTGATGCCCAAAAACGCGCCACTTATGACCAATTTGGTAATGCCGCTTTTGAAAATAATGGTGCTGGTGCTGGCGGTGGATTTGGCGGTTTTGGTGGGTTCGGCGGCTCACAAAGTTTTGATTTCGGCGATATTTTTAGCCAAATGTTCGGTGGTGGTGGTGGCAGCGCACGCCAACAAAACTTCCAAGGCGCAGATTTACAATACTCCGTAGAAATTTCATTAGAAGAAGCCGCCACAGGTATTCGCAAACAAATTACCGTCCCCACTTACGATGAATGCGATGTATGCCATGGTTCAGGCGCAAAACCTGGTAGCTCCGCCACAACTTGCTCCACTTGCCATGGTACAGGCACGGTTCACGTTCGCCAAGCCATCTTCCAAATTCAACAAACTTGCCCTACCTGCCATGGCACAGGCAAAGAAATCAAAGACCCTTGCACCAAATGTCATGGTGAAGGACGCGTGGCAACAACAAAAACCGTTGAAGTCAATATCCCTGCTGGCATTGATAATGGACAACGTATTCGTTTGAGTGGTGAAGGCGAACCTGGTATGCGTGGCGCACCTGCTGGTGATTTGTACATTCATGTAAGCGTTAAACCACACAAAGTATTCCATCGCGACCCTGAAGCACCGACCGATTTACATTGCGAATTACCCATTAGCTTCCCAACCGCAGCACTCGGCGGCGAGGTGGAAGTCCCCACATTGGACGGCAAAGTCAAATTAAGCGTTCCCGCTGGCACACAAAATGGTAAACGTTTGCGCATCAAAGGCAAAGGCATGAAATCGGTTCGCAGCAGCTTGGTAGGTGATTTATATTGTCATGTGGTGGTGGAAACACCCGTGAATTTGACCGAACGCCAAAAAGAATTGTTGCAAGAATTTGAAAACCTCACTTCAACCGACCGCAGCCAAACCCCGAAACAAAAAGGCTTTTTGGATAAATTAAAAGAAATGTTTGATAATTAAATCAATTAAAAAAAGGGCGGATAATGATGTATTCGCCCTTTTTTATTTTATCTATAATTTGAACGCGCAATAATCTTTCAGGCAGCCTGAAAAAATCATTTATCTCCTCTTTTAACATGTTAGGAATCGACATGACCCAAACCAATCCCAATGTAGATGCCGCTGAAATTGAAAAATTCAGCAAACTTGCCGACAAATGGTGGGACAAAACTGGCGAATTCAAACCACTCCACGATATCAATCCCTTGAGACTTAACTACATTAATCACCACGCTCACATCGCCAATAAAATCATCGTGGACGTTGGCTGCGGTGGTGGTATTTTAACCGAAAGCATTGCCACATCAGGCGCACAAAGCGTGTTGGGTGTGGACATGGCAGAACGCTCATTAGCCGCCGCCACTGCACATGCTCAAGCGCAAGACTTGGCAAATGTGACCTATCGTTGCGTGAGTGTGGAAGATTTAGCAGCAGAACAACCACATGGTTTTGATGTGGTTACGTGTATGGAAATGCTTGAACACGTCCCCGATCCAGCGTCTGTGATTCGTGCTTGCGCCAAATTAGTCAAACCCGATGGCATGGTGTTTTTCTCAACCATCAACCGCAACCCGAAATCGTATTTACACGCGATTTTTGGCGCAGAATATCTGCTCAATCTCGTCCCCAAAGGTACGCACGATTGGCAAAAATTCATCACACCATCAGAATTAGCGCGAATGTGCCGCATGGCAGGGTTAGACGTAGTGGATATTTGTGGCATGGGCTACAATCCCATTTTGCAAAATTATCATTTGAATGAAAATGTTTCTGTGAATTATATGGTGGCGTGTTGCCCAAAATACAGTGAATATAGGTAGGTTCTAATTCACTATATATTCATTCGCTGGACGTAACGCACCCTCTTCCATCAACGTAATCTTTCGGCGGAAAATGGATTCATAATCTGACTAGGCTGCTTGTATCCACCTGTTTTCCCGCCAATAATCAACACATCGCGCCCAAATTGTCGGCGCGTTTCTCGTTCTGTGCGACACGGTCGTTTTTTGGCACGATTGCATGACGTGGACACCAACGCATTTTTTGCCAACCAACAAACTTGTCGCGCTACATCATGTCTCGGCACACGAACCGCTAAACTGCCACGTCTACGCCCACGTAAAAGCGGTAACACACTGGCACGCGCAGGTAAAATCAACGTGGTCGGTGGATCGGTTTGCCAAATTTGTTGATATTGCTGAATGTCGTTTTCAGGCAGCCTTTTTAATAGCGGCGCAAGTTGCCTAAAATTTTGCCCAATAGTAATCAATCCTTTGTGTTGTGGGCGTTTTTTGATGTGCAAAATACGCCTAATGCCCACAATATGATTCGGTAGACACCCCAATCCATAACAAAATTCAGTCGGATAAGCAATCACGCCGCCGCGTTTAAGATGGGCGCGTAATGTGTAGGCGTTGATTCGTTGCATATCAATTATTCCATTCAAAATGTAAAAATCGCATCATACCGCAAACTATTTTGATGTTTAAATTTTCGGATTGAAAGATTAATTTTTTTGATTGATTCACTTAAAGCATCGTTCTCGCCAGACACTCAATCCTTCAGGCTGCCTTTTCTGTTAAAATTAGCGTTTTTATCAGGATAAAAACATCATGAATCACAATGAAATCCTATTTGAACGCGCCAAACAAATTATCCCTGCTGGTGTCAATTCCCCAGTCCGTGCTTTTGGCAGCGTAGGTGGCACGCCACGTTTTATTAAAAAAGCCAATGGTGCATTTGTTTGGGACGAAAACAACACACGCTATATTGATTACGTTGGCTCATGGGGAACGGGCATTGTCGGACATGCTCACCCCGAAGTAGTGGAAGCAGTACGCGAAGCCGCATTAAACGGTTTATCGTTTGGTGCACCTACCGAAGCGGAAATCATCATCGCTGAAGAAATCGCCAAAATCGTCCCCAGTGTGAAACGTTTGCGCTTGGTGAGTTCTGGTACAGAGGCAACCATGACCGCTATTCGCCTAGCACGAGGCTACACACAACGCAACAAAATCATTAAATTTGAAGGCTGCTATCATGGGCATTCAGACAGCTTGCTCGTAAAAGCTGGTTCAGGATTACTCACATTCGGCAACCCCAGTTCAGCAGGCGTGCCAAGCGATATCACCCAACATACTATTGTATTGCCCTACAACGACATTAACGCATTAGAACAAGCTTTTGATGAATACCCAGAACAAATTGCAGGCGTGATTTTAGAACCGATTGCAGGCAATATGAATTTGGTTCGCGCCAGCAACGAATTTGTGCAAACTTTGCGCCAAATTACCGAACAACACGGCACAGTGCTGATTTACGACGAAGTGATGACGGGCTTTCGTGTTGCATTGGGTGGCGCACAATCATTGCACGGAATCATACCCGACATGACAACCATGGGAAAAGTCATCGGTGGCGGTATGCCTGTAGCGGCAGTAGGTGGCAAAAAAGAAATTATGGATTGCATTTCACCATTGGGCGGCGTGTATCAGGCAGGCACATTGTCGGGCAATCCTGTGGCAGTAGCGGCTGGTTTGAAAACGCTGGAAATTATCCAACGTCCGAATTTTTATGAGAACTTGTCGGCGCGTACTTCTCAATTGGTGCAAGGCTTGAGCCAAGCAGCGCAACAAGCCGGCTTAGCATTTTGCGCGGACAGTGTGGGCGGTATGTTTGGCTTGTATTTCATGAATACCTTGCCAAAAACTTATGCGGATATGTCAGCTTCTGATGCCACTCGTTTCAAAGCATTTTTTCATGCGATGCTGGATAAAGGCGTAGCGTTTGCACCATCTGGTTTTGAGGCAGGATTTGTATCTGCGGCACATACTTTTGAATTAATTGATGAGACTATTGAATTAGCCAAACAAGCGTTTTCAATCATCAAATAATTTTGACAATAAAGACAGCCTGAAAGAATCATCAAAAATTTTTCAGGCTGCCTTATTTTTTATTCTCAAAACATCAGATTTTTTTATCGGTTAATGGCTTTGTCGGCAATATCGGTACGAAATTGCATGCCCTCAAAACGAATTTTAGCAACCGCATCATATGCTTTTGCTTTTGCTTTTGCGACATCTTCACCCAAACCCACTACACATAATACACGCCCACCATTGGTAACCAATTCATCATTTTTATTAATGATTGTACCTGCATGGAACACTTTACCAATTTGGTTCGCTGCACCAATACCCGAAATCAGATCGCCTTTACGTGGCGTATCGGGATAATTTTGTGCGGCTAACACCACACCCACCGCCACATCATTTTTCCATTTAACCGTGATTTGATCCAATTTTTTGTCTAAAGCTGCCTGAATCAAATCCACCAAGTCACTGTCCAAACGACTCATAATTGGCTGCGTTTCAGGATCACCAAAACGACAGTTAAATTCAATTGTGCGTGGCGAACCTGTCTCATCAATCATCAAACCTGCATACAAAAAACCTGTAAATTCGTTGCCATCAGCTTTCATACCGCGCACGGTTGGCAAAATAATTTCATTCATCACGCGTTCGTGCACGGCAGGCGTAACCACAGGTGCAGGGCTGTACGCCCCCATACCACCTGTATTTTTACCCTTATCATCATTCAGCAAGCGCTTATGGTCTTGGCTAGTTGCCATTGGCAACACATTATCGCCGTCTACCATCACGATAAAGCTGGCTTCTTCACCTAGCAAATAATCTTCAATCACCACACGGCTGCCTGCATTGCCCATTTTGTTACCCAACAACATATCATCAATCGCGGTATGCGCTTCATCCAACGTCATCGCCACAATCACGCCTTTGCCTGCAGCCAAGCCATCCGCCTTAATCACAATCGGCGCGCCTTTTTGATTAACATAATCATGCGCCAAATCAGCATTATCAAAAGTCTGGTATTGTGCGGTAGGAATACCATGTTTATGCATAAAAGCTTTGGCAAAATCTTTTGATGATTCCAATTGCGCTGCTGCTTTGGTACAACCGAAAATCGGCAAACCAGCTGCACGAAAATCATCCACAATTCCCTCAGCCAACGGTGCTTCAGGTCCAACCAATGTGAAAGCCACACCATTATCGCGACAAAATTGAATCAAATCCATGTGTTTGGTTACATCAATATTTTTGATATTAGGTTCAGCGGCTGTACCAGCGTTACCAGTTGCCACAAACACGGTTTCCACTTTTGGCGATTGTGCCAATTTCCACGCCAACGCGTGTTCACGACCACCATTACCAATAACGAGTAATTTCATTTCATAACCTTTCATACAATGAATCAAAATATTTTGACAAAAATGATGCTTTTTCACATCAATATTTTACCATCAATACATCATTATTTAAGCTAAAACCCAATCACTAGGCTGGCTTATCCTAAAATTTGCGCCCTATTTTAATAAAATTATTTCATCAATCACTCAATCAATATATTTCATTCATCAATTATTTGAATAAATCGTGTTTCTTTCCAAGTCGCAACACATCTTGCAAAATTAGCCAGCGGAATCCGCACCAATAAACAACAATTCAATTGTAAGTCTTGTGTGATGATTTGCGCATGATGGTTCTTGGCGATGCGGATCGCGTCATTCAAATGTGGATAATCGCAACGAATCTGCACCATTTTCTCAATATTTTTTTCTACAATTTGGGCAGCCTGGAAAGCCATTTGCGTGCTGGTTTTGTAAGCATGAATCAATCCTGGTACACCCAACAACGTTCCCCCAAAATATCGCACCACTACCACCAACACATCAGTCAATTCAAACGAATCAATCTGCCCCAAAATCGGACGTCCTGCACTACCCGATGGCTCACCATCATCATTAGCGCGAAATTGATTGCCATCCACGCCCAAACGGTAGGCGTAACACCAATGCCGAGCTTTGTGGTGTTCTTGGCGCAAATTTTCAACGTGTTTTTTCACATCATCAATCGTTAAAATCGGATACGCAAATGCGATAAAACGGCTACCTTTGTCCTTAAATTCGGCAACAATGGGTTGAGATATGGTTTTGTAGGTGGTCATTTCGGTCATGATTGACGCCATAAAAAAGCTCTCTGAAAGGGATTATTTTAACAAAAAATGGCTATTAAATTGCAAATTAAATTGAGTGGCGAAATTGTTCAGGCAGCCTGAAATGTCCTGTGATTTTGTGTTTGAACAACAAATCTTCTTCCTGTGTACCTGCACCAATATTGTGAATAATGAACGGTGTATTACCTAACTTTCGCTCCGACACAATACCAATATGCGGCAAGCGACCACCATTCAATTCCCACGTTACTAAATCGCCAGCTTGAAATGTCTTATCCTGCACCACCCAACCTTGACGTGTAAAATACACAATCAAATTAGGAACACGGCGATGGTCAATATTCGTATCAGGTCGTTTCAATCCCCAGCGTTTTGGATAAGCAGAAAAATCACGTTTCATGTCTTCGTGAACCAGTTTTTGCAAATCCAAACCTTGCTCACGTAACGCACGAATCACCACATCGGTACACACTCCTTTTTCCAAAGGCACATCACCCATCGGATACGCCAACGTGGTATACGCCGAATCGTATTGCACGGTTTTACCAATTTGACTGCGCACTGCCAAAACAAGCGTATTTGACTCAACAGATTGGTTATCAGATGGAGCGGATTGTAGCGAACTGTGCGATGAGGTCGTGGCATGGTTAGGCTGATTTTCAGGCTGCCCTGATTGCCCATTTTGCCACACATACATACACACACCGACAGCCAATACCCACGAGATTATTTTCCAGAACATCATTTTCCTTTTTAAATGGACGGATTTATGTGAGTCGGTAACATAATGTATCGTTGTTATACCCACTCTTATTTTCCCAAAGTTGACGAACAAATCTGTCATTTTCAGGCAACTTAAAAATACAATCTAAATACAAAATTAACCTAGAACCTGCATTCATAGTCAACATGAAATGGATTTTATGCCCATAGCATTCCTATTGGCATAAGCATGAAATTCAACACAGCAAGTATGCCAAATGGTGCAAAAAGACATCGCGCTTGACTGTGAATACAGGTTATTATTTCGTTTAGCTTAGCTAAGTTCACATTATATTCGTTTAAAATAAAAATAGAAAAAGGCAGCCACCTTGTAAATCTAGCACATAACACAATAGCATTTTTAATTTTAAACAAACTATAGTTTTCACTGTGTATCATGCCACTCAATTAAGCAAGGTTTTTACTCAGTTGATGCGGAAGCGGTGCATATCAACAAACAAAAAAGTAACCAATTAAATTATCAATAGCGATTTTGAACACAAATTAAACAAAATCGGACAAATAAGTGGCGCAATTTGGCAAATATTACAACGGTGAAAATGATAAACGAACAAGACAAAAAGCCGTAGAGATGAATTCAGCAATGACCATACGCACAAGATAGGTACACCACAGACCACCTGAATAATTGCCCAATACAAAAAAGTGCAAATTATGGATTGTAGAAAATGTGCATCATATTTTTCCATTGAAAGAAATCAGGCTGCCTAAAAAAGCAGCCTGTCGTGAAACATTTGGATAATCATGTTTCATGTGAAACATCTAGATTATTGGTAAATTGCTGTGTTTCACGTGAAACAAAAATTTGTAAAATTTGTTTCACGTGAAACATTGTTAAATATTTACTTACTTTTCAACTGTTTAGTTAGATTTGGGACAATTTCAAATAAATCACCCACCATACCAAAATCTGCAATATTAAAAATCGGCGCATCAGGATCTTTATTAATCGCCACAATAATTTTACTATCCTGCATACCTGCAACGTGCTGAATTGCACCAGAAATGCCCACCGCCACGTACAATTCTGGCGCAACAATTTTACCCGTTTGCCCAACTTGACTATCATTTGGCGCATACTCTGCGTCTACCGCCGCACGGCTCGCACCAATCGCTGCACCCAGCTCGTCCGCCAATGGCATCAACACTGCATTAAATTGCTCCGCACTGCCCAAAGCACGCCCTCCCGACACAACCACTCTTGCTTGCGTCAATTCTGGACGGTCGGATTGCGTCAATTCACGTGAAACAAAACGACTCAAATTTACTGCATTCGTAGCCACCAAATTTTGCACATTCGCATTTCCGCCAGCATCTGCAACCGCATCAAATGCTGTTGCACGAACCGTCAGCACCAATTTTGGCTCATCACTTTGAACCGTAATCAATGCATTACCTGCATAAATCGGACGCACAAAAGTTTTATTATCAATAATTTCCGTTAAATCAGAAATTTGGCTACAATCCAACAAAGCCGCCACACGCGGTGCCAAATTTTTGCCAAACGCATTCGCCGCCACCACAAAATGCGAATAATCATTCGCCACCGATACCACCAAAGGGGCGATTTCTTCAGGCAGCCCATGTTCATAATGCGCGACATCACTGTACAAAACTTGGTTCACAACAGCAATCTTTTTTGCTTGCTCCACCACCGAGGCAGCCTGAAAACCTGCCACCAACAAATGTACATCGCCTAATTTTGCTGCAGCACCAATCGCATGCAACGTGACGGGATTCAAGGTTTGATTATTGTGTTCAGCAATCACTAATACAGTCATTTTAGTTACTCCTTAAATCACTTTGGCAGCTTTAAGTTTTGCCACCAATTCTTCAACAGTATCCACTTTTTCGCCCGCTTGGCGCGCTTTGGGTTCGGACACTTTCACGGTTTCCAAACGGGTTTTCACGTCCATGCCCAAATCAGCAGGCATCATTTTTTCCAATGACTTTTTCTTCGCCGCCATCAAATTAGGCAATTTCACAAAACGTGGTTCATTCAAACGCAAATCCGCACTAATTACCGCAGGCAATTTCAACGCCACCGTTTCCGTGCCACCATCAATTTCGCGTACCACAACCACTTCATCATCATTTAAATCCACTTGCGCTGCACAAGTTGCTTGTGGGGCATGGAGTAGGGCAGCAAGCATTTGTGCAGTTTGGTTAGAATCATCATCAATTGCTTGTTTTCCCAACAGAAAAATTTGTGGCTGTTCTTTAACTGCCAACTTTTGCAACATTTTGGCAACCAATAAAGGTTCTAATTTTTCATCTGTTTCAACATGAATGGCACGGTCTGCACCCATCGCCAACGCAGTACGCAACACGTCTTCACATTTTTTTTCGCCCAACGATACCGCCACCACTTCGTTGATTTTACCTGACTCTTTCAAGCGCACCGCTTCTTCCACTGCAATCTCATCAAACGGATTCATGGACATTTTCACATTGCCAATATCCACATCAGAACCATCGGCTTTCACGCGTACTTTCACATTGAAATCCACCACACGTTTTACCGCAACTAAGGCTTTCATATCTGCTCCAATTATACGTTAAATCAAAAATTTATCTTTCAGGCAGCCTGAAAAACAAACCGCCAGTCATTTTAAAGGAATAAGCAACATTTGGGTAGTTGATTATGACCAAACAACATACTTACTTAATCATTCAGTTAATTATTTTGTATAAAATTAAAATTTAGTTACTTTATTTATTATAACTAATTTTAACTATATTTTTTAATTAGTTAAATATCATTCAGATTAAAAATAGGGCAAGGCAACCGCCGTCTACATCCAATACATAAGTGAGCGGACAACACAGTAGTCTTTTAATTTTAAACAACTATACAAAGGTTTTAAGTTTGTCTATTGGATTTAGAACCTGTATTCATCGTCAACGTGAAATGGATTTTTGTCCCAGTTAATCCGAATGTCAGGCGAGTTTTATGCCAATAGCGTTTCTAATTGGCATAAAATTCAACGCAGCAGGCGTGCTAAATGGGGCAAACAAGACACCGCGCTTGGCTGTGAATACAGGTTCTAAATGATGCAATTAATGTGCATCGTCCCAATTTTTTCCGACACCCACTTCCGCCAAAAGTGGCACATTCAATACCTCCGCCCCCACTTGCGACATGATTTCAGGCAGTTTGATTTGAATCCAATCCAATTCCGATTCATGTACTTCTAACACTAATTCATCGTGAACCTGCATCACCAAACGGCTTTTTTGATTCATTAAAAATTTTGATACGTCAATCATTGCTTTTTTAATCAAATCACTAGCCGTTCCTTGCATGGGTGCATTAATCGCGGCACGTTCTGCGCCTGCACGTTTCATGGCATGATTGGAGTGAATATCAGGCAAATACAATTTACGCCCGAATAAAGTTTCCACAAAACCAAATTGTTGTGCGTGTTCTTTGGTACGTTGCATATATTCCGCTACGCCCGTATACCGCGCAAAATACCGCTTGATGAACATCGCCGCCGATACATTGTCAATGCCCAACGACTTCGCCAAACCATATTCCCCCATGCCATAAATCAAACCAAAATTGATGGTTTTCGCATAACGTCGTTGTTCTAATGTGATTTTTTCAGGCGCAACCCCAAACACTTCCGCTGCCGTACGTCTATGGACATCTTCATTATTTTGAAAGGCTGCCTGCAAAGTCGCATCACCCGATAAATGCGCCATAATTCGCAATTCAATTTGTGAATAGTCTGCCGAAACAATCAGATAACCATCAGGCGCATTGAATGCGCGGCGCACACGGCGACCTTGTTTGGTACGAATTGGAATATTTTGTAAATTCGGATTATTACTCGCCAAACGCCCCGTAATCGCTACAGCTTGCGCGTAATTCGTATGCACACGTCCTGTTTGCGGATTTATCATTTCTGGTAATTTATCGGTATAAGTGGATTTTAATTTAGCCAAACTTCTGTTTTGTAAAATTAATTTTGGTAATGGATAATCGTCAGCTAATTTTTCCAATACGCTTTCATCAGTAGAATAACCACCTTTGGCTGTTTTTTTCACACCTTTAGTGGGAATACCCAATTGATTGAACAAAATTTCTTGTAATTGTTTGGGCGAATTCAAATTAAAAGGTTGCCCAGCTAAATCATAGGCTTGCTGTTCTAATTGCAGTAATTCTGTACCCAATTCCGTGCTTTGTTGTGCCAATTCTGCACAATCAAGGTGGACGCCTGCGCGTTCCATTTGAAACAACACTTGCGCAACAGGTAGTTCCATATTTTCATATATTTCAATCTGTTGGGCATCCATTTGAGTGCGTAAATGCTGTTCAATTCGCAACGCAAAATCCGCATCTTGGCAAGCATATTCGGTGGCTTGTGCCACGTTCACATCAGCAAATGAAATTTGTTTCGCGCCCTTGCCACACAGACTTTCATAACTAATCGTCTCCAAACCCAGCCAACGCATCGCCAAATCGTCCAAATTATGCGACAAATGACTTTCCACAATATACGATGCCAGCATGGCATCACCCGCAATGCCTTGTAAGTCAATACCATGATTTTTAAAGATATGTTGGTCATATTTCAAATTTTGACCGATTTTTGCCAAATTTTTGTCTTCCAAAAAAGGCTTCAGGCTGCCTGAAATTTCCTGCCAATCCAATTGTTCCGCCAATGTGTGCGCCACAGGAATGTACACCGCATCACCAGCCGCAAACGCCATGCTAATGCCCACCAATTTTGCTGTCATGGGGTCTAACGAATTGGTTTCGGTATCCAAGCCAATTTGGCGACATGATTGCAACCGTACCACCAAATTCGCCAACTGCTCAGATGTTGTAACTACCTGATAATTTAGTTCTTTTGGTAATTCATCAAAAATTTTGATGTTTTCAGGCTGCCTGAAAACAGGCGCAGCAGGTGTGGCAAATAAATCGCCTGTTTCGCCAATAGCCAACTGGTTTTCAGCTTCTTTGAGCCATGTTTTAAAACCCAATTCACGAAAACGTGGCACAAGTTGCTGCCAATTCGGATTTTGTCGTGCCAAATCATCAAGCCCATTGGGCAACGATTCATGCAAATCTACATCGGTTTTAATCGTAACCAACTCATAAGAAAGCGGTAATTGGGGTAGGGCAGCGCGTAAGTTTTCACCAATTTTGCCTTTAAATTCATCGGCGCGGCGCATGATTTCGTCCAACGAACCAAATTCCGCCAACCATTTCGCCGCCGTTTTCTCACCGCATTTTTCTACGCCTGGAACGTTATCTACTTTGTCGCCCATTAACGCCAAAAAATCGCGGATTTGTTCGGGTTTTACGCCAAATTTTTGCATCACACCAGCTGAATCAAGTGTTTCATTTTTCATGGTATTTACTAATGTGATTTGCGTATTCACCAGTTGCGCCATGTCTTTATCGCCTGTGGAAATGATGACGTTCATGTTTTGTGCAGCAGCCTGAACCGCCAACGTGCCAATCACGTCATCGGCTTCCACATCATTAATTTTCAAAACTTTCCACCCCATTAATTCCACCAATTCAGGCAGCATTTCGGCTTGTGGACGCAAATCATCAGGCATAGGCGGACGCGTGGCTTTATAATCAGGAAAAAGCGCATGGCGAAAATTTTTGCCTTTGGCATCAAACACCACTGCGCAATAATCCGCAGGTTGTTCCGCACGTAGGCTTTTGAGCATTTTTAACACGCCATACACCGCATTGGTTGGTGTGCCATCAGGCGCACTCAAATGCGTGAGCGCGTAAAAAGCACGGTAAAGATAGGACGAACCGTCCACAAGTAACAAAGTTTTCATATTCAGGCTGCCTGAAAAATTCAAAGTCAATAAACGAATATTTTACCGTACAATCCTTTATTTTATGAGACAGAAAGTCATTTCATCATGTCAATTGGTTCAATTAATCGCCGACAATTTCTCATTTGTGCCACTGCTTTGATTTTAAACTCTTGTTCAAAAAGTAAAAAACACAAGAAATTACCTTCAGGTAGCACGGTTTTGGTATTGGGTGATTCACTAACAGCAAGTTACGGCGCAACACAAGGCAATGATTATCCTAGCCAACTCGCACAAATCACAGGTTGGCAAATCATCAATGGCGGCGTATCAGGCGACACCAGCGCACAAGCATTGGCAAGACTACCCGAATTGTTAGACTTCCTGCGAAACTTTCTTTTTGTTAGAATACCTGCATAAACTACGAAAATAGTAAAAGTCTCACAGAGATTAAATTTGAAACGACTACCCTTTCCACTCTGTAACACCGTGCCTTTTGCCTGTGCTAATGTGCCTTGATTCACAACAAGCAGGCGTGGGGCGGAGAAATTGGGCATCAGCGGCGTGTTGGATTGGGTGGAAGTGGACACGAAAACAGGCCGTCTGAAACCCGTGTAATACAAACTCGCCACCATCGCCGCTGTGCGCGAACTTCTAAACAGTGGACAAACTCCGCCACCCGACTACGGCAAACGCTGCAAAGCCTGCTCGCTGGTGGAGATTTACCAGCCGGCGTTGCTGGGGAAACGGGATAGGAGTGTGGGGTATGTGGCGGAGTTATTTGGGGAGTGAAAATAAGTAATTATAAGTTTTGTGAATTTAACCATGGAGATAAATTATGTCAAAGAATATCTTTTTAGTGCAATATCAAGATCAAAATTATTTTGATGATACTTCAGAAACTATAGATGAAGTTTATTTGAATGAAGAAGTATATGAAAAATTAAAAGATTATATAAAGACGAGAGAAATCCTAGAATCTAAAAACTCAACCAATAAAACTTTAATAAATTATATTGAATGTGATGATATTTCTAATATTGTGGAAAATATATTAATTCCCACTTGGATTAGAGAAATTGAACCTGCTTGGATTAGAGAAATTGAAAAAGCAGATACAGAAGAAAAAGCAGATACAGAAATTATTGCTGCGAACATAGAACAAGTAATGTTATCTTCAGGTAATATATCTAATATTTTAGATTTATTAAATTTGAAACGTAATAATTATAATAATGACTCTAGTGTATTAGTTATGGTGGGTTGATATATGTGCAATCAAGGCAAAAAAGGTGAAATGCAAGTTACCGAGTTAATATCTCAAATGGGACAGTTGAATAATTCGCATGTAGATTTTGTTAGGCATACCACAACTAATACACCAGATAGTGGACATGACGTTGGATTGTATCATACGGAAAAAAATTTTGATGAAATGATTGCAATTTCAACTGGCAATTTATCTGAATTTTCCGACCCGAAAGAAGATGATAGTAAAAAGATGCAAACAAGAATTGATGTAAAAAATGAAAATAATAAAATAACAAAGCCTGTAGCGCAAAAATTTATTGCTGATATTAAGAAACATCCAGATTGTAAAGGGCATCTTTTATTAGGAGATAATGGCTTAACAAAAGGAGCTGAAGATGTATTTCGTGAAGCTAAAGAAAATTATCCAGATAAGAAAATTGACTATATTTCCAATGAGGGGGTACAAAATTTGAGAAAGGCAGCAATTACCCAGTTACAAAAACAAAATGATAAGGACAAGTTAAAGTAGCAATCATAGGTTGTGCTACTCCTAGACTTAACCGAACTTACAATTTTAAGGTAGATCACCCCTGTTAAACACCCCAAAAAGTGCGATCAAAACCCAAGGAGTTCCCCATGCGCAAACTGCAAAACACGCTCTATATCACCACCCAAGGCAGCTATCTGCATAAGGAGCGGGAGACGCTGGTGGTGGAGCAGGAACGTAAATAAATAATATATTCAAAGCATTATCTTACCATTATCGTAATCATAGCAAACGATTGGGATTACGCTTGAACCTTATTGCTGGAATTATTCAACAGGTAGCTTGGGTTTTAGTTTCGCAGGAAGTCTAATATAGATGTTGTGTTGGTCGCGATTCCATATTTCACAGCAGGCGCACTCATCGGCAAAGTCAGCGAACACCCATTGTACGATGAACTCGCCAAACAATACCAATTACCACTATTCAAAGACGCGTGGGTAGATGTGTTGAGCAACAAAGACATGAAATCAGACCAAGTGCATGGTAACGCCAAAGGTTATCGTCATTTTGCAGAGAAATCAAATATTTTCCTTAAGAAAAAAGGATTTAGATAATTATTATTTTCAAGAAACCTGAATTCATTGACATAAAATGGAATAAAATGAAATAAAAAAGCAGCCTGAAACCTTTGCAAAACTACCCGTCGTCATTACCACGTAGGCGGTAATCCATTTTCAATCTCAAATAGATTTTTAATCCATCAAATAAAATCAATTATCTAAATTTTGCTATTGGATTCCCGCATTCGTGGGAATGACGAGATTTAGGTTAATTTTTGGGTTTTGCAAAGGTTTCAGGCTACCGCTAATGTGTTCACGCCAAAAAATGCGTTAGGTGTGTCTTCATCGTCTGCAAATTCCACCCATTCATGGCTGGTTTCATCTGCCAATACCGCCCGCAACAACGCATTATTAATCGCGTGTCCCGATTTGTAACCTTCAAACGCACCAATAATCGGATGCCCCACAATATACAAATCACCAATCGCATCTAAAATTTTATGACGCACAAATTCATCAGGATAACGCAAACCGTCTGGATTCAAAATATCCACATCATCAATCACAATCGCGTTGGTTAAATTCCCCCCCAAACCCAAACCATGTTGGCGCATCATCTCCACTTCCTGCATAAAACCAAATGTCCGCGCACGCGCAATTTCTTCAATGTAATTTTGTCCAGCAAAATCAATCTCAAAACGCGGTGATGATTGATTAAAAACAGGGTGGTCAAATTCAATTGTGAGTGCAACTTTAAAACCGTCATGCGGTTCAAATTTTACCCATTTATCCGCTTGCTGAATTTCCATCGGTTTTAAAATTTTCAAGAATTTTTTTGGTGCGTTTTGTTCTACCACGCCTGCATCTTGCAACAAAAAAATAAAAGGCAAACTGCTGCCGTCCATAATTGGAATCTCGGGCGCATTCAACTCAATCAATATGTTGTCCACACCATATGCCGCCAGCGCGGACATGATATGCTCGATTGTGCCAATGCGAATGCCACTTTCGGTAACAACTGTGGACGATAAACGCGTATCGTTAATCAAATTAGGGTGCAGCTTCACAATTTCGCCTTGTTCACCCGACAAATCGTTGCGGCGAAATGCGATACCATAGTGGACAGGCGCAGGATGTAGGGTCAGCGACACGCGCTCACCCGAATGCAAACCCACGCCTGTGGCGGTAACGGTTTTGGCTAAGGTGCGTTGTTTCATGATTTATCTTTCTATTTGATATCTGGCTGTTTCAGGCAGCCTGAAGATTAAGAGCACAGGTTCTAATTTTTGCGAATCACCACAAATTCCGCTAATTGGCGTAAACGGTCGGCGCGTTCATCAAACAATTGTAACGCATCAATGGCTTGTTGAATCAGCGTGTTGGCGTATTCGCGAGCAGCGGTCAAACCCATGAGTTTGACATAAGTCGGTTTATTGGCTTCTGCATCTTTACCTGCGGTTTTGCCCAGTGTAGCGGTGTCGGCTTCGCAGTCCAACACATCATCAATTACTTGGAACGCCAAACCCAATTTAGTCGCATAATTATCCAACGCTGCCAACGCATTATCATCTAAATCAGGACAACTCAACGCACCCAACGCCACCGCCGCCCGAATCAACGCGCCTGTTTTCCAACCGTGCATTTGTTCCAACTGAATTTGCGACAAATCCACGCCAACATTCGCTAAATCAATCGCCTGACCACCTGCCATACCCATGCTGCCTGATGCTTTCGCCAATACGTTTATCATGCGAATTTGTCGCGCTGGCGATAACGCAGTGGCTGTGGATAACACGTCAAACGCCAGTGTTTGCAAGGCATCGCCGACCAACAATGCCGTAGGTTCATCGTATTGCACATGACAAGTGGGTTTACCGCGCCGTAAACTGTCATTGTCCATGGCGGGCATATCGTCATGCACCAGTGAATAAACGTGTATGCACTCCACCGCCACCGCCGCCGCTTCACAGGCAGCCTGAACACTGTCGCCCAACTCCGCCGCCGCCCACACCAATAATGGGCGCAAACGTTTGCCCCCTCCCAACGTTACATAGCGCATGGCTTCATGTAGGGTTTCGGGGGCTTGATTGATGGAAGGCAAAGCGCGTTCTAATAAAATTTCGGTTTGGGCTTGGGCGCGTTGTTGCCACTGTTTGAGATTATTCGTTATCAAGATTTAGCTCCTTCAATTTTTGGTTATCCAAAACCTGTAATTTTTGTTCCATTTCAGCTAATTTGGTTTGACAAAATTTAACCAATTCGCAACCTTCAGTATAGGCAGCAAGTGCTTCATCTAAAGGTTGTTGAGATTGCATGGATTGAGCGATGATTTCCAGTCGGGCGAGTGCTTGTTCAAAAGTCATGAGAATCAATTTGTGTGATGAAAAAACAGAAATTATACGTCAATCTTTAATATGTGCGCGCTGGACTCGCCGTATTTCAGGCAACCTGAAAAACAAAAAATCATTTGCGTGAATAAAATTGTACCAATTGTTCATTTTCAGGCAGCATCAATTTTTTGATGGCGTGCGCAAACACCGTTTCCAGCGTGATTTGATGCAATGCACCCGACTGCCACGCGTTATCCACAATCATATGGGCGGCGACTGGGTCGCTCGGTTGCAATGCGTCCCACAAACCCAACGCGTGCATATCTTGCCAAAAAGTTGTGGCTTTTTGATACGTTAGCACCAGTTTAGCGGTATCGGTTATCGGGTCATAAAAACCGTGATGGTAGAGCATATCGCCTAAATCGTGCATATCCACCAATGTGGGTGCCGCACAAGTGATGCCATGTTGTGCCAACAATTCACGAATTTCAGGCAGCGTATCCGCCCCAAAATGGCTGAAAAACAGCAAACCATCGGTTTTCAACGCCTGCGCCCAATTTTCCAACACAGGAACAATTTCATGAGCGTGAATCAAAGCCAAATTTGCCCACAGCATTGTGGTGCTGGCTTCAGGTAATTTTTGAGTAATTAATTGATGATGTTGTATCATTTTTTTGCCTATTAATTTGGCAAACAGGCTGATTTTGCGTGCAGAGGCGGCAGCCTGAAGCCAATCAGCACGGTGGTCATATTCCACAAATACGGCTTCAGGATAACGCGTGGCTAATAAATGCCTGCTGATGTCGCCGTCTGCACCGATAAGCGTGATGTGGCTAGGGGCATGGCGCAACACAGCCAAACGGCTGTCGGTTTGTTCGGCAAAATATTGGTGAATCGCATAATCAGATGGGATTTTTACAAGGGTTTGCATTTGTTTTTTTTGAAAAATGGGTGGTGTGGTTTACAATGCTGGCTTTCGTATTTTCAGGCTGCCTGAATCAATTTAGCAGCCTGAAAGTTGAATTTTATCTGTTTTCCGATTTTCAGGCAGCCGATAAATTCAAGGTAGCCTGAAAAAAATTAAATTAAATTGAATGAAATATTATGAAACTGACCGATTATTTGAAAACCTTGCTGGCTTTCGTGATTGCCTTGGCAATCAATTTGCCCAGCTACGCACAAAGCAAAATCCGTTGGAATACCGCGCCCACCTACGCCAATACGCCCGAAGAAGTCGCGCCCGACCCCGATGAACCGCAACCTTTGGAAAAAATAACACCTCAAATAAGGCATAATGCACCATTAAATCAAAAAGTTAATCCACCCATTCCAAGTGCGTCCGTTTCTCAATCAACAACACCAACCAATATTGCCAATGAAGAAGAACAATTAAATCAAGATATTCGCTTATTATGGGACGAAATCAACCAAATGGAAAAACAAAAAAACGATATTACCGTATTGCCCATCAAACCCATTGAAAAAACCCACGAAACCAAAAACACCCACAAAAATCAAAACACCAAAACCCCAGCCGCCAGCATCAAATCCGAACAAGAACGCATTGAAACCTTGTTACGCAACAGCAAAGAAAAAAATAGCAAAATCATCATTCAATCCAAAGAAGTGAAAAATGACAAAACCGATAAAAATAAAACACCTGCACCAGTGGTAACCTTGCCAACCGCACAACCCAAACCCGTTTTAACGCGCAAACAAGTGTTGGAACACGAAATTGAACGCGAAAAAGCCGCACTCAAATCCGCCCAAACCCAACTCAAAATCGCCCAAAAACGCGGTAATACCGCGCAAGCAACAAAATTACTTGACGTAATTCGCGACCGCCAATTAAACGTACAAGCAATTTCTCGCGAATTGTCTCGCTAATAAAAATGCGTTCAGCACAATAAAAAGCAGCCTGAAAACTGTGGATAAGTTTTCAGGCTGCTTTTTTATTCACAACAATCCCACCGACAGGAATCGAACCTGTATTTCACGCTTAGGAGGCATGCGTTCTATCCGTTGAACTACGATGGGGTAAACTAAAATTTTCCAACCACAAATGACAATAATCCAGCCGCAATCAAAGGACCAACTGGTATACCTCCCAAAAACGCTACACCCAAAATTGTCCCCACCAGCAACCCCGTTACCAATGTGGGCTGCGTATTCATAAGCGGTACACCTCGCCCCGCAATCCACGCCACCAACACCCCAATTAGCACCGCACACATCATCTTGACACTGAAAAAAGTCGTCGCATTCGGTAATTGTGTTTTACCCAAAACCAGTGGACTCAACACGCCAATCGTCAGCAAAATAATACCCCATTGCAACGCATATTTATCCACAAGCGGTAAATATTTTACCAAAAAAGTTTGTTGCAGCAACAACAATACGGCTGCGGAAATGGTCATTGTGCCATTATTTCCCAGTACGCCCAAAAAAATCAAGCCCACCAAAAACAACGCAACTGGATTCGCATTCATCACGATACTCGCTCCACCGACAATTCCGCCATTTGACGCATCGCCACAGTTACTTCGTTTTCAGGCAGCATTTTCAGGCAGCCTATCGCTTGAGCAACGGCTTTTTTGGCTTGTTCCATGCAATAATTAAGCGCATCGGATTCAGTTACATGAGCATGAATTTGGTCAAAATATTCGCGATCAGCATTTTGTAACGCGGTGCGAACGTCTTGAGCGGCGACATCGTTGCCCTGTTGCATCAAATAAATCAATGGCAAAGTTGGTTTGCCTTCAGCTAAATCATCGCCCACGTTTTTGCCAATTTGTTCCACGCTGCCTGAATAATCCAACACGTCATCAATAATTTGAAACGCTGTTCCCATGTACATACCAAAATTTTTCAATGCGGTTTCTTGTTCATGGGTTGCGCCTGCCAAAATCGCGCCCACTTGCGCGGCAGCTTCAAACAGTTTGGCGGTTTTGTATTGAATCACTTGTAAATATTGCGCTTCAGTGATGTCAATATTACCGATATTCATCAATTGCATCACTTCGCCTTCGGCAATGATGTTTGTGGCATCTGCCATCACTTCCAAAATTTTCAGGCTGCCTGAACCCACCATCAATTGAAAAGCGCGTGTGTACAAAAAGTCGCCCACCAACACCGCCGCCGCATTACCGAATAAATTATTGGCGGTTTTGCGCCCGCGTCTTAATTCGCTTTCGTCCACGACATCATCGTGTAACAGGGTTGATGTGTGGATAAATTCCACCATTGCCGCGAGCGAATACAATTTATCGTCATCGTAACCCAAGCATTTTCCAGACAAAATAGTCAAAATAGGGCGCAAACGCTTGCCACCTGCCCCAATAATATAAGTGCCAATTTGGGAAATCAGCGCAACATCAGATTGCACGGCTTGATTGACCACCAGATTAACGCGGCTTAAATCGTGTTCCAAATTTTGTTGAAAATAGGGAATGGTGCTTAGCATAATCTATCTCTAGGCGGAAGTTTAAAGGGCGAAATTATAGCATTTTTGCGCTTTAATCGCACAGTTATCACAAATTTTATTCTGTTGCTTATGCAACAAATTATATGGAAAAATCAGCCTTATGGGTAATTTATCATTGATAATTATCACATAAGTAATTATAATTTAGTATTTAGTTTCAAACCTGCAATAAATCATGACTGAAACAACATTTTCTCAATTTGAACAAAAGCTTAAACAAGCCAATCAGCAAACACCACAATGTGCCGATAATCAATTTTTGTTATTGCGGTTGTTCCATCATATACACCCACGCATCATCAATGAGCTGAATCAAGTACTTGCACCCTATCACATTCAACATCACGAATGGACAGCATTATTGATGGCATACGCTGCGCCTGATTATCAAATTTTGCCTTCTACACTAAGCAGTTTACTGGATCTAACACGCACTTCATTAACGCGATTATCTGATGATTTGGTCAGTAAAGGTTTATTGCGTCGCCACGAGAATCGCCAAGACCGCCGTCAAATAGTGTTGCAACTCACACCAGCAGGCGTACAGTGCATTCAAACAGCCGCACCCGTTTGTGCTGCAGCGCGTAAACAAATGCTTTTACCCTTTTCCGCCAGCGAACGCAAACAGTTCGAACAATTCCTCCGCCGCTTACTCGCACATTTGAATCACGAAACGCAGCCTGAACCCCAAAAACCCAATCTACCGAATTTCCATCAAACCGAAGATGCTTACTTAAGTTATCATAGCCACGTCAAAATGATTGGACAAAACAGCAGTAACGAAATTCAACAATGGCTCAATCAAAAAATGCCAAAATTTGCATAAAATCAGCCAAATTTTTGAAATATGCTTAAAATCCAATCTTTTCAAGATTTATCAATGATGCATCAATTTTTTTGATGATTGAAAATCAAGTTGAATTATAGGATTTTTCTTAATTTAATTCAACTGGATAATTTAGCAAAAATACAAAAAGGCTGCCTGAAAACAAAAATATTCGTTCAGGCAGCCTTTTTTACAACAGACTTAAATTAATTAAATTTTTTCTGCAAAATATTTCAACACGCGCACCAGTTGGCTTGCATAAGACATTTCGTTGTCGTACCAAGCCACGGTTTTTACCAATTGACTTTCACCAACAGTTTGTACTCGCGTTTGAGTCGCGTCAAATAATGAACCAAAGTTGATGCCAATGATGTCTGATGACACAATTTCATCTTCAGTGTAACCAAAAGATTCATTAGCAGCCGCTTTCATGGCTGCATTGATTTCTTCTTTGGTTACTTTTTTCTCAAGCACACAAACCAATTCGGTCAATGAACCTGTTGGCACAGGAACGCGTTGCGCTGAACCATCTAATTTGCCATTCAATTCTGGAATCACCAAACCAATCGCTTTGGCTGCACCTGTGCTGTTTGGCACGATATTAGCAGCAGCGGCACGCGCACGGCGGAAATCGCCTTTGCGATGAGGTGCATCTAAAGTATTTTGGTCGCCAGTGTAACCATGAATGGTGGTCATCAAACCTTGTACCACGCCAAATTTATCTTGCAATACTTTTGCCATTGGAGCCAAACAGTTAGTGGTGCAAGATGCCGCAGAAATCACGGTTTCACTGCCATCTAAAATATCGTGGTTCACATTAAACACAACGGTTTTCACATCATTACCACCAGGAGCAGAAATCACTACTTTACGCGCACCTGCACGAATGTGAGCTTGGCATTTTTCATTGCTGGTAAAGAAACCTGTGCATTCCAATACCACATCAATACCCAAATCTTTCCAAGGCAATTCTTCTGGATTGGGTTTGGCGAAAACTTTGATTTCTTTGCCATTAACCAACATCGCATCTTCTTTTAATTCCACAGTACCGTCAAAACGACCTTGCGTGGTGTCGTATTTGAACAAGTGAACCAACATATCAGCAGGAGTCAAGTCATTTACTGCCACAACTTCAACGCCTTCTACTTTCAAAATACGGCGCAATGCCAAACGACCAATGCGACCAAAACCATTAATAGCGACTTTTACGCTCATCGTGTTCTCCAAATTTTAAGAGTGGTAGGAAAGCCCTCATTTTCCCACTTTTGTTTATTTATCACAATTCTATTCATGAGCTTTTTTTGATGTGAATTAAATCTTTTCAGGCAGCCTGAAAAATATTACTTATTCCTTAAAAATCTTTTTTTTAAAATTAATAGGATGATATTTTATGAGTTAATACAATTGTTGTGGATAAATAATCTAATCTTTTATTTTTAAATAAAATTTCACTTATAATAATCATGTGGACAATACAATGATTTAATTTAGCATAGGTGTGGATAAATATTTTTTGTCATATAACTTTGTGGATAACTTATATTTTATACACGTCAATCAAGTCCATTTTTACACATTTTTGATGTGAAACATTTTTTAACATTCTTACGCGTATAATTCAGTGCTTTCGTGTTCAGGCTGCCTGAAAGTCGGGCAGTTTGAATTTTTTAAACTTGATACTAAGGAACAATATATGTGCGGTATCGTTGGCGCAATTCGTAGCGAAAACAACAATGTAGTGGATTTTTTAACAGATGGCTTGAAACGTTTAGAATATCGTGGTTACGACTCATCGGGTATTGCGGTATTGATGAACGACAAAATCAAGCGCGTGCGCCGCGTGGGGCGTGTGGCAAATATGGAAGATGCCGCCAAAGAAAAAGGCGTATTTGGGCAACTTGGCATCGGACACACACGCTGGGCAACACATGGCGGCGTTACCGAGCCGAATGCTCACCCACATATTTCAGGTGGCAAAATCGCAGTTGTCCACAATGGCATTATTGAAAATTTTGAAACCGAACGTGCCCGATTGCAGGCGTTGGGCTACACATTTGAATCACAAACCGACACCGAAGTGATTTCACACAGTGTGCGCCACGAATACGACCAAAATGGTGGCGATTTGTTTGCGGCGGTTCAGGCTGCCTGCAAACGTTTTCACGGTGCCTATGCGATTGCGGTTATCGCACAGGACAATGCGCAAAATATGGTTGTGGCACGTATGGGTTGTCCGCTGTTGGTGGCGTTGGGCGAAAATGAGACGTTCATTGCATCAGATGTATCGGCCGTGATTTCATTTACACGAAAAATCAGTTACTTGGAAGATGGCGACATCGCATTATTAAATGCACATGGCTTTGTTCAACTTGTGGATAAGTCAGGTAAGCAAGTAGAACGCGTGATTAAAAATTCGGAATTGTCATTGGCATCGTTGGAATTGGGTGCGTATAACCATTTCATGCAAAAAGAAATTTACGAACAACCACGCGCTGTTGCCGACACCGCCGAAGTGTTTTTAGATGGCGGATTTATTGCCGAAAACTTTGGTAATAACGCAAAACAGATTTTTGAAGATATTGATAGCATTAAGATTTTGGCGTGTGGAACGTCTTATTATGCCGCATTAACGGGTAAATATTGGTTAGAAAGCATCGCCAAAATACCAACAGATGTGGAAATTGCCAGTGAATACCGTTACCGAGATGTCATTGCCAATCCAAAACAACTCATCATCACCATTTCGCAATCAGGCGAAACGCTGGACACAATGGAAGCCTTGAAATTTGCAAAATCATTGGGACACCAACACAGTTTGTCTATTTGTAATGTGATGGAA
Source organism: Simonsiella muelleri ATCC 29453 (assembly GCF_002951835.1). GTDB lineage: Bacteria > Pseudomonadota > Gammaproteobacteria > Burkholderiales > Neisseriaceae > Simonsiella > Simonsiella muelleri. The sequence continues at coordinate 2,280,767 of NZ_CP019448.1, forward strand.
TCGGCATTGCCACGCAACAGCGAATTGGTGTTATACACACGTGCAGGCGCTGAAATCGGTGTGGCATCAACCAAAGCATTTACAACTCAACTGGTTGTGTTATTTGGATTATCGGTAACTTTGGGACGTTTACGCCATCAAATCTCTGATGAAAAATTAGCAAGTTATACACAAGAATTGCGCGAACTTTCAGGCAGCCTGCAACACGCACTGAATCTTGAACCGCAAATTGCAACATGGGCGCAAAAATTCGCTAAAAAATCGAGCACATTATTTTTGGGGCGTGGTATTCATTACCCAATTGCGTTGGAGGGCGCATTAAAATTAAAAGAAATTACCTACATTCACGCCGAAGCCTATCCTGCTGGTGAATTGAAACATGGGCCACTGGCGTTGGTTGATGAAAATATGCCCATTGTGGTGATTGCACCCAAAGACGGTTTGTTAGACAAAGTCAAAGCGAATATGCAAGAAGTTTCAGCACGTGGTGGCGAATTATTTGTGTTCACGGATTTGGATAGCGAATACGAAAGCAGTGCCAACAATATTCACGTGATTCGTACACCGCGCCATGCAGGCACATTGTCGCCGATTGTGCATACCATTCCCGTACAGTTATTGTCGTATCATGCGGCTTTGGCACGTGGCACAGATGTGGATAAACCGCGCAATTTGGCAAAATCGGTTACAGTTGAATAATGAAATTAATGGTAATTGATTAATAAAAGGCAGCCTGAAAGCATAGTTTCTTCCAGGCTGCCTTTTTAGAACGCCGCCTGTATTTTTAGAACCTGTGTTCTTAATATAAATAAGCAAATTTAGAACGTAATTCATCATCCGAACACGACAACAACAAACGAATATCATCAAAATCCAACAAATGCAATGCACTTTGTGCCTCTTCTTCGGTTGCGCCAAATCCGCATAATCGCGATTCCAAACTTTTGGCAATCATGCGCTCCCAGTCATTTTGTGCTTCTTTAGAATTCATGTGTTTTACTCCCAAAAAGAAGTATTTTATCAGTAATTTTCATCAACGCATCAAATTCTTCAACGCCAATTTAACCCCTTCGCTCACATCAACATCAGCCGCTAAACCTTTCACAGCCAATCGCGATTCTTTTTCATTGTAGCCTAAAGCCAACAGCGTGCTGACGACATCTTCCGAGTTATCCACAGATGCTGTGGCGTGCAGCAAATCATCTTTCAGGCTACCTGAAACTGTTAATTTACCACGCAATTCCAAAATCATGCGTTCGGCGGTTTTTTTGCCAACACTGGGCGCAGACGATAACTTTTTCACATCTTCCGATGCGATTGCCGCCGCTAAATCGTCAGGCGACAACGCCGACAAAATCCCCAAAGCCGTTTTTGCACCAATACCACTCACTTTAACCAATTGGCGAAACGTGGCACGTTCAGCCAAATCCGCAAAACCAAACAGTAAATGTGCGTCTTCGCGTACCGCCAATTGCGTGTAAAGCTGCACAGTTTCACCCAAAGCAGGCAGCGCGTAGAAAGTCTGCATGGACACATCAACTTCGTAGCCCACGCCATTTACATCAATCACAATTTGCGGTGGTGTTTTGTCAATGAGTGTACCGCGTAATCTGCTAATCATAAATTATTCCTTTCATTTTCAGGCAGCCTGAAAAGCATCAAATTTGATTATTTTAAATAAAATAATTTGACAAAACAAACCAATATTGCCATAATTTTGTGTTTTCCTATTCCGCGCTAATTGCGGAATTTTTTAAATTAACCGATTTCTCATGGAGTTGAGTATGTACGCGGTCGTAAAAACTGGCGGTAAACAATACAAAGTTGCCGTTGGCGAAAAATTAAACGTAGAACAGATACCTGCCGAACTCGACAGCCAAATCGAACTGACTGAAGTTCTGATGATTGCTGACGGCGACAAATTAACAGTAGGCACACCTACTATTGCAGGTGCAAAAGTAGTGGCTAAAGTGGTAGAACATGGTCGTGGCGAAAAAGTTCGCATTTTCAAAATGCGTCGCCGCAAACACTACCAAAAACGTCAAGGTCATCGCCAAAACTACACACGTATTGAAATCGTGTCTATTGGCTAATCCACTAATCAGGAGCATATAACATGGCAAGTAAAAAAGCTGGCGGTAGCACCCGCAACGGTCGCGATTCAGAAGCTAAACGCTTGGGCGTTAAAGCATTTGGTAACGAATTGATTCCTGCAGGTTCAATCATCGTTCGCCAACGTGGTACAAAATTCCACGCAGGTAATAACGTAGGCATGGGCAAAGATCACACTTTATTCGCTAAAGTTGATGGTTATGTAGAGTTCTCTACTAAAGGCGCGTTAAACCGCAAAACCGTAAGTGTTCGTCCATACGAAGGCGCAGAAGAAAACTAATGTTTTAAGTCAAATTAAAATAAAAACCTGTTGATGTTCGCATTAACAGGTTTTTTTATAGTGCTTTAAATTCAAATATACCACGCGCAATCCTAATTTAAATTTAAAACACTATATTTATAAAATGTTAGCCTAAAACGAAATCAACGTTTGGTGCTGCGTTTGCGTGGGGTTTTGGATTTGGTTGGCTTTTCGGTTGACTCTGTTTGTGCTGGTGTAACAGGCGTTTTTTCGGGACGTTGCCAATTTTCAATCACCACTTGTTGCGCACGCGCTACCACCAATTTTCCCAATTCGCAATTTTTAGTAATCACGCTGCCTGCACCTGTGGTTACTTTGTCTTCAATGGTTACAGGCGCAACCAACATCGTATCCGAACCAATCCGCACATCATTACCAATCACGGTTTTGTGCTTATTCACACCATCATAATTGCAAGTAATCGTTCCTGCACCAATGTTGGTGTTTGTGCCAATGGTCGCATCACCCAAATAAGTCAAATGATTGGCCTTACTTCCTTTTCCAATGGTGCTGTTTTTCACTTCCACAAAATTACCAATATGCACATCGTCCGCCAGCACCGCTTGTGGACGCAATCGCGCAAACGGACCAATTTGAGCATTCGCGCCAATTTCGCAATTCTCAAAATGACTAAACGGCTGAACCACTGTACCAGCACCAATTTTGGCATTTTTAATGATGCAATTTGCGCCAATTTGTACGTTGTCGCCCAATTCGTTGTCGCCTTCAAACACACAATTCACATCAATCACCACATCTAAACCCACTTTCAGGCTGCCTCGAATGTCCAAACGCGCTGGATCACGCAAGGTTACGCCTTGTCGGAGTAATGCACTGCTTTGTTCACGTTGATAAATGCGTTCTAATTCAGCCAATTGTATTTTATTATTCACACCCGATGCCAAATACGATGCGCGTACCATCATCGGATTCACATGAATGCCATCACGTACCGCTAACGCAATCACATCTGTCAAATAATATTCGCCTTGTGCATTTTCTGCACTGAGTGCGCCCAACCAGTTATCCAAATAGCGATTCGGCAACACAAAAATCCCTGTGTTAATTTCGCGAATGGCTTTTTGTTCGATACGTGCATCTTTTTCTTCCACAATGCCTTCCACTTTGCCATCACGATTACGGAGAATGCGTCCGTAGCCTGTGGGATTGTCCAATACGTCGGTTAAAAGTCCAACTTGTTCGCCTGCAGTATCCAACAACTGCGACAAAGTAGCCGTGTCAATCAAAGGCACATCACCATATAACACCAATGTACGACCATACGGCGGAATATGTGGCAAAACCATTTTCACGGCGTGTCCTGTGCCTAATTGTTCGGTTTGTTCCACCCAAGTGATGTTGGTTTTGTGGGCAAGTTGTGCCAAAACTTGTTCTTTGCCATGTCCGATTACCACGTTGATGTTACTGGGTTTGAGTGTTTCGGCAACATTGATAACGTGTTCCAGCATGGATTTACCCGCAATTTGGTGCAACACTTTGGGCATATTGGAATACATACGCGTGCCTTTACCAGCCGCTAAAATAATAATATTTAATGACATCATATTTCCTTGTTTAATAAAAAATATTTTTCAGGCTGCCTGAAAATTTAAGGTTTGATTTTAAAATGTAACCACGCTACCAGTGCTTTACGATTGAGTTGGCGATGTTCTTTCATATCCAGTACGGGCGGAGCGTGGTCACCAACCACAAACACTTCCACACCTTTCATTTCTGGCGATTGTATTAGTTCTGCTAAACCATCAAAAAATTGTGCTTGTAAACGAAAATTACGGCACAAAGTGGGCGCGGTTTCCATCAATCCATATGCTTGACAATTAAATCGCCGATTGTGTAAATCTCCATCGGGATAAGTGGAATGAGTGGTTAGTGTTAGCCAATAAAAGAACAATTTATCCTGTTGAGCAAATTGTTTTTTAACTGTGTCCAACAGTTCAGTATCACAAATACCGTTGAATGCTTCACAATGTTTTTTACCCATTAGGCTTTCTGAAGTGATGAATTGTTGAAAACCCATCTTAGGATACAAACTAAAACGGTCGTAAATTTGGCTACTTGCGCCATGTAAAGCAATGGTATTGTAACCATGTTTGCGGTATTGATTGGGTAAACAATTCACAAATTGTTCTGCAGGTGTTCGTTGAAAGGCAAAACCTTCTATACCCATTTTACACAATTCACGCATTTCTCCCTCCACCGTTGCACCTACAAATTGAATCGCACCGCGTTGCCACAAACTGAATTTGTCTTTTTGTGCGATTAGTTTTGCCAAAATATCGTCTTGAACAGCAGGATTTTGGGTTTCCCCCCATGATTCATTCAAAATAAATAAGACTTTTTTAGATTCAAAAAGCTTCATATGCGCGATGGCTTGTTCATATTTGAGCGGCAAAAAACGAGGGGTAACTTGCATGGCTTCCATAAAGTCAGCCAAGCCTTCTTGTGCATACAATCTAGATTGGCTTTCAATGTAATAATAATTAGATGCGCCAAACAAACCATTGGCATAACCTTTATAGTATTGAATATGTTCTGTGCCATGTCCCACCAATACTAAAATCACACTCAATATTGCTGTGTAAATAAATGATGCACCATTTGCCACCTTTTTCATGAGAATTAAGCAAATGAATACATAAAGTACCACGCCAACCGTTGCCACTTGATAAAACAAAGGTGCACTGGGAAAAAATGATGCCAAATAACGCGCGCCAGCCAAATTAAAAAATGGAAAAAGCTGCATCACAAATAACAAAACATCAAATATAACTGCCCAAAAAGCCGCCAAAAAACCCAACCAACGAATCGGTTTGTAAGGAAATGCAAACAATAATGCAGCCCAAAAATAATCAATATTAATCAGCGGACGAGCCGTGTGTGTAAACCAAGCCAATATCAGAAAACACACATTGGGAAACAACATATTGACCAATGTTCGCCACACGACGTGGCGTGTTAGTGGCGGTAGGGCGTAATTTTTTTGATTGAGTGCTGTCCATTTGGATTTTAGTGAAAACATGATTATTCTCCAAATTCTACTCATTTTTGTTTGAAAATAAATAAAATGGTTATTCTACCATTTTTGTATTCAGGCAGCCTGAAAGAGTATTCAAGCTGCCTTTGTTGCGTGAACAGTTTGATTGATAAAAAATTTTGATGAAGTGTGGATAACTCTGTTGATAATTAAGTAATTAATTGAATTATAATAATTTTACTAGGGATAAAGCTGTGTACAAAATTTAATAGCTTAAAAATATAGTCGTTTTTATGTGCGAAGTGACTATATTGTTTATTGGGAATAAAAACACTTTATGTAGCTGAATTCAATGGCTATAATGTGGCTAACTTTTCTCATAATATTCTGGAGTATATTATCATGGATTATTCAAATAACGACACATTTCATTTTAATTACCGAATGAATCAACGTGGCATCACCAAAGGCATGGTAATGATGGTACTGTATTATGGGCGTGTACAACAAGACCGCTATATTCTGAATACGCGGGACGTGCAATCCCTATTGAACGCACACCAGCGCAAACCAGAACGCCAGCCATTAACCAAAGACGAAATTCGGTTGTTGAAAAAAATTTTGGACAAAGGTGGTTTGGTGGTGGTGGAAATGGAAAATCGGTGCATTACCGCCTACAATTTCAACAGCAAAGATTGGTGGCATTTTAAACCACACCATAAACCTCGTGTGAATTGTTAATGATGAGAGCTGATCAATAAATCATTTCTTTTTGCGTGTGGATAATCCGCTAAACTCGCGCATAAATATGTGAATCACTTGTGGATAACCAAATTATCCAATTGAATTAATTTGATTATTCAAAATTGATTATTTTTTAGGCAATTGAACCAGTCAACCAGTAAGTTAATATGGATAATATTGTCAAACAGCCTGAAAACTGTGGATAAGTTTTCAGGCTGCCTGTATATTCACACCATCAAATTATCAATGTTCCACATGCTCAGGTAAAAAGCCACCTGATTGGTGCGCCCACAATTTCGCGTATAAGCCACCTTTTTCCAGCAATTGTGTGTGCGTGCCTTCTTCCACAATGCGCCCTTTGTCCAGCACAATCAATCTGTCCATCGCCGCAATAGTGGACAAACGGTGTGCGATGGCAATCACGGTTTTGCCGTCCATCATTTTGTCTAAGCTTTGTTGAATCGCGGCTTCTACTTCGCTGTCTAGCGCACTGGTGGCTTCATCCAGTAGCAAGATTGGCGCATCTTTGAGCATGACTCGCGCAATCGCGATTCGTTGGCGTTGTCCGCCCGACAATTTCACGCCGCGTTCACCCACATGGGCATCGTAGCCCGTACGTCCTTTGGCATCAGATAATTGGGGGATAAAATCCGCCGCTTCGGCTTTTAAGGCAGCCTGAAACATTTCCTCATCAGTCGCATTGGGGCGACCATAAATGATGTTTTCACGCACCGAACGATGCAGCAAGCTGGTGTCTTGCGTAACCAAGCCGATTTGGGCGCGTAAGCTTTCTTGGGTAACGTCATTGACGTTTTGCCCATCAATTTTAATCGTGCCGCTTTGCGGTTCGTAGAATCGCAACAACAAATTGACAATGGTGGATTTGCCTGCGCCACTGCGCCCGATTAAACCAACTTTTTCGCCTGCTTTAATATTCAAATTAAAGCCGTTTAACAAAGGTTTACCGCTCTCATACGAAAAATCAACGTGTTCAAAACTGATTGCGCCGTGTTCTACTTTGAGTGGCAAAGCAGCTGGTTTGTCTAAAATCGTGTGTGGTTTGGACAGTGTGGTCATGCCATCGGTTACCGTTCCAATGTTTTCAAACAACATCGCGCTTTCCCACATAATGTATTGCGATAAACCATTAATGCGAAAAGCCATCGTAATCGCTACCGCAACCGCCCCTGCCGACACGCTGCCTGAATGCCAAAGCCACACACCCACCACAGCTGTGGATAAAGTTAAAAATGCATTCACCGCAAAAGTACAAGTGTCCAGCAAAGTCGCCAAACGCATTTGCGCATGGACAGTTAACATAAATTCTTCCATGCTTTCTTTGGCGTAACGCGCTTCACGTGCGCCATGCGAGAAGAGTTTCACGGTGGTGATGTTGGAATACGCATCGGTGATGCGCCCCGTCATCAGGCTACGTGCATCGGCTTGGCGTTGTGCGGTTTTGGCCAATTTGGGAATCAGCAGCTTCATGGTCAACCCAAACAAAGTTATCCACATAATAAACGGCACAAGCAACCAACCATCCAATGACACCAAAATCACACCAGTACTCAAAAAATACACCAGCACATAAACCATCATGCCCACAATCGTCATCACGACTTCGCGTACAGATAATGCGGTTTGCATCACTTTTGCTGACACACGCCCCGCAAATTCATCTTGATAAAAACCTAGCGATTGCGCCAACATCAAACGATGGAAATTCCAACGCAAACGCATCGGAAATACACCTTGTAGCGTCTGTAAACGCACCGTAGAATTGATAAACCGCCACAATACCGAAAACACCAACACCAACGCCATACCCAACATCGCCCAGCCATGTTCGCTCAATAAATTTTGTGGCGAAAACTTGCCCAGCCAATCCACCAGTTTGCCCATAAACTGAAACAGCAATGCTTCCAAAATGCCGTTACCAGCCGAAAAAATCGCCAGCATCAACACCCAACCACGCATACCGTCTAAACAACTCCAAATAAATGGAAACAAACCTTTGTGTGGCGTAACAGGTTGATTATCGGGATAGGGATTAATTCGTGATTCGAAGTAGGTAAAAATTTGATTTAATTTATTTTTCATGATTTTTTGATGATTTCAGGCAGCCTGAAACACATTCTAGGTTGATTAAAAACATCTGAATTTTATCGCAATGATAATATACAGAAAAGTTGTGATTACGCAAAACCACATTGCTTGTGGATAAAACACAGGCAGCCTGAAAACCAGTTTCTCGGTTTTCAGGCTGCCTTTTAATCATTCAATTAATTGCGTTTGGCTTTGAAACTAAACAAATGCTGCGATGATGCCAACCACGCCCCCAAAATACCCAACGCACATACCCCCACCAATACAATCAACATTTCCTGTGGTGTAAATCCACGCCACGCCAAATTGATGCCATAAGGTTCAAAAATTTGTTTCACGAGCGGTTGCGTTGTTCGCATAATCCAAGTACTCAAACCCAAACTAATCGCCGCTGACAACACACTCTGCCACGCCGCTTGGTACAAAAAGGGACGGCGCACAAATGACGATGGCGCACCCAACAATTTGGTAATTTCAATTTCTTCTTTGTGGGTCAAAATTTGCAGACGAATCGTGTTATGTGCCACCAACACAAACGCCAAACTCAACGTAATTGCCAAAAACCAAAACACTTTTTGCACAAAGTCATTCACTTGATACAAGGTTTTCATCCATTCCGAATCCATTTGGCTGCTTTCCACCATGGGGAATTGTTCCACTTCGGTTTTGAGCGTGGTAACCACATCGGGTGCATTACTCACGGGTGTTATCACAAATGAATCAGGCAAGGGATTGTCGTCTAACATGGACACGATGTCTTGTGAATCCAACGCATTTTTCATTTCTTCCAAACCATCTTCTTTAGAAATAAAAGTGGCTTGTTTGATGCGTTTGTCTTCGGTAAACATTTTTTTCAGCGCATCTACATCGGTTTCGGTGGCGGCGGGTTCTAAATACACGGTAATTTTAGGCGTTTCGCTTAATTTATTTAATACGTTTTGGCTGCTTTGTACGCCTAAATACAACGTCAGTGGCAAAGTCATTGCCATCGCCAACATCGCCAAAATCAACAACGTACCGACAGGCTGCCTGAAAAAATACCCAGCAGCGCGTTTGGCACTTTCCACATGGAGAGATAAATAATAATTCATGCAGCAAACCGTCCTTCCTGTAAACGCAAAATGCGGTGTCCATAATCTTGCATCAAAGTTTCATCGTGAGCAGACACAATCACAGTGGTGCCAACTTCATGAAAGGTTTTGAACAACTCCATAATATCCAACGCATAAGCGCGGTCTAGGTTAGCGGACGGTTCATCGGCAATCAACAAACTGGGTTGATGCACCACCGCACGCGCAATACATAAACGCTGCTGTTCACCACCCGACAAGCTGATTGGGTCGGCGTTTTCGCGTCCGCCCAAGCCTACTTTCTCAATAGCCAGACGGGCGCGTTTTTCGGCGGTTTTGCTGTCATAGCCGATGATTCGCAACGGCAATAACACATTTTGCAACACATTTCGGTCAAACAAAATTTTGTGGTCTTGGAACACAATGCCAATGTGTTGGCGCAAATAACCCAATTCATTATCGGACAACACACTCAAATCATTGTTGTTAATCATCACTCTACCTTTGGTTGGTTTGGTGATGCCTGCGATGAGTTTTAAAATAGTGGATTTGCCTGCACCCGAATGCCCCGCCACGAAAATCATTTCGCCTTTTTCAATGGTAAAGCTGACATTTTTCAATGCTTGAAATCCGCCTGGATACACTTTGGAGACTGATTCAAAATTAATCATAATGAAAATAAAAGAAGTAAAAATCAATAATGGCGCATTATACGCGATTTACGCGGTTTTCAGGCAGCCTTAAAAGTTTTCAGGCTGCCTGAAAATAAAAACGTGGCTGCCACACCACAAAAGGCAGCCTAAAAATTTCATCATGCTATAATTTGCCCCACTTTTTTGTATACAAAGGGTTATGGTTTTATGAAATGGTTGATTGAATCACCCAGTTTGAAACAAAGCATCACAACACATTTGGCGGATAATAACGCGTTTGCATTGCTCCAAGATTTAGCCCAACGAATGCGCCGCCGTAAAGGCAAATACGCCGCCCAAACCATTCATGAATTACACATTCTTTTGAATCAAAACCATGAATTGTGTACCAAAATTGCCAAATTATTGGTAGATTGGTTGTGTGGTTTGCGTTTGTATCCGCTGTTTATTAGTGCGGGGATTTTTTCGCGTGATGGTTTTCGCAGTGAATTGCTGGCGCGTTGGTACGAAAAAATTAACCCATCATACAAAGACGTGAGTGATTTGCGCGATGTGTTCACTTTGCTTTTTTCGTCTGCAGACGATTGTCATTGGTTGGACGCAGTGCCGAATCGGGATTGGTTGGCGTTGTTGAATATTTTGCGCCAACACACGTCCGAACATGACCGCGATACCATTCAACGCTATATTTATAAAGAAGGTTTGCACGCTTTAGAAATGTTGTCCATTTGGGTTGCAGCAGAAGCATTAGAACCTGATTTATTGCGCTTAGACAAAAAACTATTGGATTTGGACAGCCCATTTGTTGCACTCAAACGCGAAATCACCCCATGGATTGAAGCACACGTTACTCAAACCGAATTCGATGACCGTCATTTGTATGTGATGCTCAATCAGTGTCACAAGCAAGTAGAAAAATTACGCAAAAAAGGTACTGGCACAGGCGCAGGTTCGTCCATGAGTGTGGCACATTTATTGGAGCGACTGGAACAAACATTAAACCGCATCACATTATTATTGAATGTGTTTTCGCGAAACAAAATCACACCGCAACGCGTTTTGCACTTGGCTGGCACATTGGCACACGCCGCCGCCGCCCAACATAGTTTAACGCGCTTATGGAAAAGCAGCGTGAAAATGCTCTCGCGCAGCATCACACAAAACACCAGTCATCATGGTGAACACTACATTTCGCGTAACAAAAAAGAATACATGGCGATGTTTTATTCAGCGGCTGGCGGTGGAGTATTAATCGCGTTGATGTCGTGGTTTAAAATTTATTTAGGCACACAAATTCACAATCATTTTTGGTTGGCCGTAGCAAGCGGTTTAAATTATGGAATTGGTTTCATGATAATTTATATGTTGGGCTTGACGGTGGCAACCAAGCAACCTGCTATGACGGCATCACGTTTTGCGGCTGCGGTGGAACGCAACGACAAAGGTAAAGCAATTGACAAAAAATTAGCAAATTTATTGGTAGATGTGTTGCGTTCGCAAAGTGTGGCGGTGTTTGGCAATGTGTTTGTGGCGATTACTTTAGCCAGTGTGATTGCAGGCTGCCTTGCGCTGATTCGTCATCAACCGATGTTGGACGCGGAACAAGTCGCGTATCAATTAAAAGCAATTAATCCGTTGAAATCATCGTTGTGGTATGCGGCGATTGCGGGGGTTTGGTTATTTTGTTCGGGAATTATTTCGGGCTTTTTTGACAACCGATGTGATTATTTAAATTTGCGAATGCGTTTACGTCATCATCCAATTTTGAAAATCATGCTGCCTGAAAAAGCGCGGGCGAAATTGGCGGATTATATGCACCATAATTATGGTTCGCTGATGGGAAATTTGTGTTTTGGTATGTTATTGGGCATGACGGGCTTTGTGGGACACGCCACAGGTTTGCCGTTAGATATCCGTCACGTGGCGTTTTCGTCTGCGAATGTGGGATATGCGGTGGTGAGTGGTGGCTTATCGTTTGGGCAATTTTTGCAGGCGTTGTGTTTTGTGTTGATGATTGGTGCGGTGAATTTATGGGTGAGTTTTTCGATTACATTATGGGTGGCATTGCGTTCACGTGAAACGACCATTGATAGTTGGTGGGGGATTGTGCGTGATTTGCGTCAAATCATCAAAGAGCGACCGTTGAGTTTATTTTTGCCATTGCAATTGCCGTCCGAATCAGTCGCGAAAAAAACCGAAACCAAAAAAGAAAACGGTACATCCAGCGAATAAAAAGTTGAGGATTGTGCGTTCTGTATAGTCGTTCGCACAATCCTGTGAATAACTTACCAATTTAACGGCACAATGGGTGAATAATTTTATTTTATCCACAGTTGATTAATTTATCATCAGATTTATCCACAATTATCCACGCATTATGCCAATGGCTTATGTGAATTTATACACAGCCTAGTTTACAAATTAATCCATTGATTATTATCAAAAATAAACCTTATCCACAGCATCATGCGCCACTCATAAATTATCATAATCTTTTTTAAATTTAATTTTTATTTTATTTAATGTATCAATTTGTTTTCTGTTACCTTAAAAATTTGGCATAATCTTTTTTTTGTTTTTCACACCACAATAAGGATTTATTCCATGAAATCAAATCGCATTTTGTCTACAATCATCACGCTGTTATTGGCTAATCAAGCTCTTGCTGCCACAGAAATTCGGCTCGCCACACACGATAGCTTTGATTTACCCAAAGAATTAATTGCCGAATTTGAACAAAAAAATGATGCCAAAATCAGCATCATCAAAGCTGGTGATGGCAATGAATTGCTCAATAAATTAATCATCAGCAAACGCAAACCCATCGCTGATGTTGTCTACGGTTTAGACAACGGCAATATTTTAAAAGCAAATGCTGAAAATTTATTAGCAGACAAGCAGCCTGAAAGCGCACCAACCGTTGTATCGATGCCCCATGCGTTGGCGGTGGATTTCGGTTTTGTGGCAATCAATTACGATAAAAAATGGTTTAAAGAGAAAGGATTGGCATTACCCAAAACACTGGCTGATTTGGCAAAACCCGAATACAAAAATTTACTGGTAACACCTAATCCAGCCACTTCCACACCAGCAATGGCGTTTTTGTTGGCAAATATCGGTGGTTTAGGCGAAGAGCAAGCCTTTGATTGGTGGAAACAAATGCGCAACAACGGCGTGAAAGTAACCAAAGGTTGGTCTGAGGCATATTACAAAGAATTTTCATTGAATGGCGGTTCACGTCCGATGATGGTGGGCTATTCCAGCAGCCCAGCGGCGGAAGTGTTCTACAGCAAAGGGAAGTTATCCACACCCAATATGGGCAATTTATTTTTAGTAGGTGGCGTGTATCGTCAAATGGAAGGTGTAGCGGTACTCAACGGCGCACAGCAACCTGAATTAGCAGCAAAATTAGCACAATATTTGCAAAGCGACAAAGTACAACGTGCCGTGCCAACGAGTATGTGGGTATATCCTGCGGTCAAAAATGTGCCTTTGGCGGCAGTCATGGTGCATTCTAGCGTACCGACTGCGCATTACGCCCCCCATGACAAACGCGTTTTTGCAAATTACAAAACATGGTTAAGTCGTTGGAATAAGACCGTTTTAAAATAACGTAAATTTGAAATAAAAGGCAGCCTGAAAACGTGTTGTGGATAAGTTTTCAGGCTGCCTCATTATTCATTGGATTAATTTTTTTTGACGGGTAATTTAATGTGTGGTTTGGGTGTGGATTCGGGGACAATGGGGACTAAATTCAGCTCTTGCATTTGTTCGGGCGAAAGTAAATTCGACCAATCGCCCTTTTTGTACCATTCTGCGCCGTCTAATTCTATGGGGTGTTGAATGCGTTCGCAACCGTTACCGCATTGTAAATCGTCTGCGACGCAATATTTATCACAGCCCCAGCAGATACGTTCGGGGTGTTTGGGGGCAATGGGAAATTTTTTAGCCATAATATTCTCCTAAAATGATTTTATTGAGTTTACTCTTTTTTCAGGCAGCCTGAAAGTGTGGAATTTGTCCACATTATCCACAAGTCAAATGTATTTTCCCAAAATTAACCACACTTATCCACAAGCCATGCCAATGCTTACCTGTGAATTATCCACAGCTTAATTTTATCATTAAAATTTTGATTTATCTTTTGAATTGGAATTATCCACAAGGAAACGTGCCATTCATAAAATATCATAATCTTTTTATATTTTAAAAATATAGTTATTTATTTAATTTAATTGTTTGGTTTTTTTATTGTGTAATCTGTTTGTAGGGTTTAAAGTTTCGTGTTTATTAATTTTCAGGCTGCCTGAAAAATCATTTAACTCACTTCACAAGGAATAAAATATGAAAGGCGATATTGGCGTAATTGGTTTGGCCGTGATGGGGCAAAACTTGATTTTGAATATGAATGACAAAGGTTTCACGGTTGTGGCGTATAACCGCACAGTGGAAAAAGTAGATGAATTTTTAAACAATGCAGCTAAAAATACCCGAATCATCGGCGCATACAGTTTACAAGAGCTTGTGGATAATTTAAAAAAACCACGTAAAATTATGATGATGGTTCGCGCAGGTCAAGCTGTTGATGATTTAATTGCCCAATTAATTCCCTATTTGGACGAAGGCGATATTTTGATTGACGGTGGCAATGCCAACTATCCCGATACCAATCGCCGTTGTGAAGAATTGGCGGCAAGAGGTTTGCGCTTTATTGGTGCAGGGGTGTCAGGTGGCGAAGAAGGGGCGCGTCATGGCCCATCAATTATGCCTGGTGGACACGCATCGGCTTGGGAATATATGAAACCGATTTTTCAAGCCATTGCAGCCAAAACACCAGATGGCGAACCTTGTTGCGATTGGGTCGGCGACAACGGCGCAGGGCATTTTGTTAAAATGGTACACAATGGGATTGAATACGGTGATATGCAACTGATTTGCGAAGCCTATCAATTCATGAAAGATGGCTTAGGCATGAATTACGATGAAATGCACGAAGCGTTTAAATCATGGAAAAACACAGAATTAAATTCATACCTAATTGACATTACAACCGATATTTTGGCATTCAAAGATGAAGATGGTAAACCATTGGTTGAGAAAATTTTGGATACCGCAGGACAAAAAGGTACAGGCAAATGGACAGGCATCAATGCGCTGGATATGGGTGTGCCACTTACTTTGATTTCAGAAGCGGTGTTTGCTCGTTGTGTGTCGTCATTCAAAGCGCAGCGCGTGGCGGCGGCGCAATGGTATCCACATCAAGTAGAGAAAGTTTCAGGCAGTCGTGAACAATGGTTGGAAGCATTACGTTTATCGCTGCTTGCCAGCAAAATCATTTCGTATGCGCAAGGTTTTATGTTGATGATGCAAGCAAGTCAAAATTTCAATTGGCATTTAAATTATGGCAATACAGCTTTGTTGTGGCGCGAAGGCTGCATTATTCGCAGCGTGTTTTTGGGCAATATTCGTGATGCTTATGAGAAAAATCCAGAGCTGGTGTGGTTGGGGCAGGACGATTATTTCCGTGATATTTTGCACAACGCTTTACCGCAATGGCGTAAAGTAGTGGCAAAATCCATTGAATTGGGTATTCCGATGCCATGTATGGCGGCGGCAATTACATTCTTGGACAGCTACACATCTGCACATTTGCCAGCCAATTTATTGCAAGCACAACGTGATTACTTTGGCGCGCACACTTACGAGCGCATTGATGCACCACGCGGTCAATTTTTCCACACCAATTGGACGGGTATGGGGGGCGATACTGCATCCAGCACTTATGATGTGTAAGGGCAGCGTGTTTCGTCAAGTGAATGCATAGGGGCTATTGACAATTCAAAAAAAGAGGCAAAGGATTTAAGATATTGTTTCCACACAACCATCTTAAACCTTTGCCATTCGGTTGTATAACTGTACAATTAAATAAGGATGTATCATAGCGAATGGCATCAAAACCAACTTGGACAATGATAGCCAAACTATTTTGCAATGGATTGCTGACAAACTATAGTGTTAAATTAACTCAACTGTATGAATTGTGCCAAAATCAAAACATTAATTTGGAAAAAGTGGAAAAATTAGTGTTTGAATTGACAATGATTAATGTATTGGAATGTTTAATTGAAAGTTAAAAGGATAAATTATTATGTTTAATTTTCTAAATAAAAATATATTTATTAAAGCAATTACAGTAATTGTAATGGGCTGTTTTTATTCATTTTTAATGTTTGGTATTTTTGTATCTTGTAAGGAATTTGGTTATTCATGTGCACCTAAGATGGATGCGGGTGGGCTTGCTTTTTTAAGTGTATATGGTGGCTTTTCTTTAAGCGTGGCTTTGCATATTTACGATATTTAATACAATTGAAAGGATAAATAATTATGAAAGAATTAAATATTAAAGATATGACTTTAGTTTCTGGTGGAGTTCAATGGGATAAAGTAGGTGCAGGATTAGGTGCAGTTGGAATAGGATTAGCTCTATATTATTGATAATTATACTGAGCATTGTCATTAAAGGCTGGCATAACATTATTCCGCGCAATATTGAAACAATTCAAACTTCAGATGGTTATGAATTGGATATTTCAGCAGTGCAGAAATTGGTACAAGCCATGTCCGCATTCCAACCGCAAGCAACCAACGTAACTAATGGAAGCGTATCACAACAAATGCACCAATTTATGCAACAAATTCAGGCTTCTTCGTATTGGCAGCAGTCTGAAAACGCTGGTATCTTGTAAACCATAAGCACTTTAAAATCTTTGCAAAACACCCCAAAATCCTCTTAATTCTTGTTGGGTGAGAATTTAAAGGATTTTGGGGCGTTTCACAAAGGTTTTATACTGCAAAACCCATGGCGTTTTTCGCTCCTTCTTTTAACGCGCATTCGGTTTGCAACGCTTTGAACATGGCTTCAGCTGTTTCAAATGGTGTAATCCGTGCTTGCTTGTGTAATACCGCAAAATCGCCAGCCGCCACATTCTTCAGACGAATCAAATCCGCTTTCAGGCTGCCTGAAACCGTTAAATTAAATTTTTCCGCATACGCATTAAATAATTGCCACACCTGTTCACCACGCAAATAGCCAAATTCAATCTTAAAATCAAATCGGCGCAACGCTGCTTGATCCAAATTATTCATCAAATTGGTACTCGCCACAAAAATCCCATTGTAGCTTTCCATTTGCGTGAGCATCTCATTGACTTGGGTTACTTCCCAGCTTTGTCGCGCCATGCGTCTATCTTGCAAAAAGCTGTCCACTTCGTCAAACACCAATACTGCATTTTCCGCTTGTGCTTCTTCGAATGCGGCGGCAATGCGTTGCTCGGTCTCGCCAACGTATTTATTCAGCAAATCCGATGCACGTTTGTAAATTAAACGTTTGTCGGCTTGTTTGGCAAGCCATGCAGCGTAAGCAGATTTGCCTGTCCCTGCCGCGCCGTATAAACACAATGTCCCTCGTCCTGATTGAGCAATACCTTGCGCGATGGCGGCTAAATCTTGTTTGCTGTTGACCCATTCCACATTGTAAATTTCGGGCAATTTGCTGTGGGTTTGCAAAGTTTGATAATTGCCTTGCGCTTGCAAAGTGTTTTTGATGAGTGTGTGGAACAATTCGCCCATTTTTTCAGGCTGCCAATTTGTGAGCGATTCGGTGATTTTGTGGGCTTGTTTCAAAATGGCAGGGACGATGGCATCATGTTCCGCTAAACCTTGAATTTGTGTTTCGTTGTAAAAATGGCTGGTGTATTCACGAATCATGTTGGCTCGCGTGCTAATTGGTGGCGATTTCATTTCAATTACCATATCAAAACGGCGAATCGCAGATGGGTCAATCATGTGAACTTGATTGCAAATCCAAACAGTTGGTACGGCGTTATTTTCCAAATGGCGATTTAACCACGCTTTATTTAATGAATAACCACGCTGATTGCGGTCAAAAATGTCTTCCACTTCGTCAAACATCAACAACACATTTTGTCTGGCTAAAATACTTTGTGCCATGCGTAATGCGTTGAGTCGGTTGTCGCGGTCGGCTGGATCGCCGTCGTGATTTTCCCATGAAATTTCAAATAGTTCTACTCCAATCGCTTGACTTAAGGCGCGAGTAAATTCGGTTTTGCCTGTGCCTGCCAAA
The DNA here is from genome assembly GCF_002951835.1 of Simonsiella muelleri ATCC 29453. Classification (GTDB taxonomy): domain Bacteria; phylum Pseudomonadota; class Gammaproteobacteria; order Burkholderiales; family Neisseriaceae; genus Simonsiella; species Simonsiella muelleri. Next base: position 2,298,891 of record NZ_CP019448.1, read on the forward strand.
CCGTGCAATAAAATGTTGCAACCTTTTTGCTGATGTGCAAAAACGTGCTGTAAATGCTGTTGTACAGCTGTGGATAATACTCCCAAATGATTGAAATGAGATAAATTTAATTGAGTAGTTGGTGCTGCCTGAATATGCATTTTCAACATATCCACAGGCGATAAACGCTCTTTTATCATCAATTCTGCAAATTTATTAGACAACACATCTACTTTACTGCGTAAATAATATTCGTTGCTGCTGTCTAAACTCAAAATGCCGATGGTTTTCAATGTTGATTTGTAATCAAATGCAGCTACAATTTTATCTTCAGGCAGCCTTAACAACACCGCCAACGCATGACACGCGCTAGAATCGTCTAAATCACCCAATAATCCCGTGAACCGCGCCAATGAATTTTGACTGTGCAGCAACACAAAAAACGTAATCAACCGCGCTTCCACATCATTCAAATGAAACAACGCCACCCATTCTGCCACATTATCGCGCAGCGTGTCGGGAATGGATTGTTGCCAGATGGCTTCAAAATCATGATTGACAAACCATTGATTATATTCTTGTTTAATGCGTTCACGTGCCGCAATTGGGGTGTAAGGATTTTCTTCGTTGAACCACTCATCGGCGTTGATGAATTTAGCGATAAGTGTATTGTCAAATCCTTCGGATAATACAAAATTTTTTTGTCCATCAAGTGTATATAAAATATCCCACAAAAAAGTGGTAAACAAAGGTTTTAATTGTTCGATTGCAACCATGGTTATCTCTATCCTATTTTTAATTTAAAAAATGTTGTTAATTCAAATTATTTCAATTAATTATTTGATTAATATATTTAATTTAATTTTATACACAGGGAATTGATTGGCGAAAATGTCGTGTAACAGCCGATGTAATTGCCAATCAGCGCAGAATAGTTGCGTCCTGTGCGTCCATCGGGCATAACTGCCACGTGTTCAAGGTGTGGCAGTGGTGGTCAATGATAAAATAGCATTTTCAATCCAACTATTTGAATTTTAATATTATTTGTTTATTGGTTTTTCTGTTCTGTATCCAACAGACGCGCCTCAGGCTGCCTGAAAATAATCACTGGCACCGTGAAAATAAATTTGTGGATAATTGTAAAGATTAGGCGGAGAAAATTTAGAATGCGCGTAATGTGTTCAGGCTGCGTGCAGAATGTTGGATAGGCAGAAGTTTTTGCATGATAATATCCTTTCATAACGCAAGAATTGAAAATATAGAGATTCAATTATGGGCGAAAATCAACTCGATTGGCAAGTTTTTTTATTTTCAGGCTGCCTGAAAAACAGAAAAAATGCGACAATCTCATTTTCTGATGAAACATGAAGTTATCCACAATGAAAGTTTTACTGGTTCGCCTGTCCAGCATGGGCGATTTGATTCATACGCTGCCTGCGATTACCGATTTATCGCGCTATCGTCCTGATATAGAATTACATTGGTTATGCGAAAAAAGTTTTGCGGATATTGCGCGATTGCACCCATTTATTAAACATATTCATATGCTTGAATGGAGAAAGTGGCGGACAAAACTATTTCAGTCGGACACTTGGCGTGCATTAGGTAGTCTGAAAACCGATTTGCGTCAAGCGCATTATCAACAGGTTGTAGACAGCCAAGGTTTGATTAAATCGGCGGTGTTTGCAAAATGGGCGTGTGCGCCAATTGGTGGTTTGGATTGGCATTCGGCACGAGAGCCGTTGGCATCTTGTTTTTATGCGAATAAATTTGCGGTGAAAAAAGGCGAAGATGCAGTTTGGCGAAATCGGCAATTATTTGCACAAATGTTTGATTATCAAGCAGATGGTGCGCCTGATTTTGGTGCGGTTATGCCAGAAAATGCTTCAGGCAGCCTGAAACATTTGCCCGAGCAATATTATGTTGCGTTACACGCGACCAGCCGTGATAGCAAATTGTGGGCATTTGGTCATTGGTTAAAATTTTTAAATAAACTATATGAATCAGATGGTTTGCCAATTATGTTACCGTGGGGCAACTTGGCAGAGAAGCAACGCGCGGAACAAATGGCTGATGCGTTGCCATTTGTGCGAGTGTGTGCGCCGTTAACTTTATTACAATTAGCTGATTTATTGGCGAAATCTCGTGCAGTGGTTGGGGTGGATACGGGTTTATTGCATTTGGCGAATGCGGTAAATTGTCCGCTTGTCGGCATTTATACTGACAGCGATCCCATGAAAACGGGTGTGCAATCATCAGATTGGGCGAAAAGCGTGGGCGGTGTGGGGCAGATGCCTAGTGTTAATGAAGTGTTTGATTTATTAGAAATTTGTTTGAAAAATAAATTTCAGGCAGACTGAGAATAGGTTAAAATGTTATTTTTAATAAAGAACCGAAAGATTGAAAATGAAAAAATATGTTGGATTGTTAATGATAACTTTGTTTACTTTAGTGGCTTGTGGCGATAAAAAAGAAGTAACTCAAAAAACTGTGTCTGAAATTCACGTGGAAACCCCAAAGCCTGTTCCCAAAACCAATTTGCAACCTGTGACAGAAAACGTGCCACAAAATGATTATGTGCCAGTAGAAGCACCGCAATCAGATTCACAAAATGGCTACAAAACCATGCCAGAAGAACCTATGGAAACAGAGGCAGTTGCGCCCATTTCTGAGCAACCTATTGCGCAGCCTGAGTCGTTTGTTATGCCTGAATCCAACGTTCAGCAGCCTGAAAATGCAACAGTGGAACCCACTCCATCTGGTACAACAGATGCTAAGCAAAATTGTCAAAATATGCCCGATCCCGAAGGGAATTTGTCAATTATTTGTCAATAAAATCAATTATTTTATTTAAAGTAATATAATAAGTTATTATATTTTTAGAAATTATTAATCAGATGAGTAAATTTAAGAATCAACCTAAAATCAAACATGGTAAACATATCAATCAAATTCGCATAATCGGAGGGCAGTTGCGTGGGCGAAAAATTCAGTTTCCAAATATGGAGGGGTTGCGTCCTACGCCTGATAGTGTACGTGAACGGTTATTTAATTGGCTGGGACAGGATTTGACGGGGCGAGTGGTGTTGGATTTGTTTGCTGGTAGTGGTGCATTGGGATTTGAGAGCGTGTCGCGTTGTGCAAGACAAGTAATATTATGTGATACGAGTTTTGGGGTGGTGCAAAATTTGCGGCGGCATAGCCAGTTGTTTCAAATAAAAGATAAAATTCAAATTTATCAACAAGATGGTTTAAAATATTTGGCACAAACTTCGTTGAGGTTTGATGTGGTGTTTCTTGACCCACCTTTTGCGTGGCAAAATTGGGTGGAATTATTTGAATTATTAAAAAATAATTTAAATCCAAATGCTTATGTTTATGTTGAAGTAAGTAGAGTGCCTGAAATTCCTGATGATTGGATGATTGTGCGAGATGGGAAGGCGGGGCAAAGTTTACAATTATTGCTTCAAAAACAGTGAAATAATAAACATTCTCAAAGCGTTAAAAAATGTTTTCAGGCAGCCTGAAAAAAAACAACTATGCTATAATTCGGCGATTATGAGTTTTTTAGGCGAGTGTAAACAACAATGTCTTTATTTATTACTGATGAGTGTATCAACTGCGATGTGTGTGAACCCGAATGCCCAAATGATGCAATTTCACAAGGCGAAGAAATTTATGAAATTAATCCCAATTTGTGTACTCAGTGTGTAGGGCATTATGATGAGCCACAATGCCAGCAAGTTTGCCCAGTTGATTGTATCTTAATTGATGAAACACATCCTGAAACGCAAGAACAGTTGATGGCAAAATACCACAAAATTATTGCTGAAAAATAAAATAAAAATATTAATAAAACAAACTGGTGTTAAAAAATTTTACAAAATTACTTGACCGAATTTTAGAATGAAAGTATAGTTTGGTCTTTCTGAACACGGTGGGATTCCCGAGCGGTCAAAGGGAGCAGACTGTAAATCTGCCACGAAAGTTTCGAAGGTTCGAATCCTTCTCCCACCACCAAAATTTAATTTGGAGCAGGATTAGCGGGTGTAGCTCAATGGTAGAGCAGAAGCCTTCCAAGCTTACGGTGAGGGTTCGATTCCCTTCACCCGCTCCAAATATTTTTTTGATATAGCTACAATTTGATAAAGATTGTAGCTATAAGTAATGATAGTGAATAGGCCCATGTAGCTCAGGGGTAGAGCACTCCCTTGGTAAGGGAGAGGTCGGCGGTTCAATTCCGCCCATGGGCACCATATAGAATTTTTGATGATTTGATACTATTTAGGAGTTTGCCATGGCAAAGGAAAAATTTGAACGCAGCAAACCACACGTAAACGTTGGTACAATCGGTCACGTTGACCATGGTAAAACCACTTTGACTGCTGCGTTGACGACTATTTTGGCTGAAAAATTCGGCGGTTTGGCAAAAGGTTACGACCAAATTGACAATGCGCCAGAGGAAAAAGCACGCGGCATTACCATCAATACCTCCCACGTTGAATACGAAACTGAAACACGCCACTATGCGCACGTTGACTGCCCAGGTCACGCGGACTATGTGAAAAACATGATTACTGGTGCGGCGCAAATGGACGGTGCAATTTTGGTTGTATCTGCAGCTGACGGTCCTATGCCACAAACTCGCGAACACATCTTGTTGGCTCGTCAAGTAGGTGTACCTTACATTATCGTATTCATGAACAAATGCGACATGGTTGATGATGCTGAGTTGTTGGAATTGGTTGAAATGGAAATCCGTGACTTGTTGTCAAGCTACGACTTCCCAGGCGATGACTGCCCAATCGTACAAGGTTCTGCTTTGCGTGCATTGGAGGGTGATGCTGCATACAAAGAAAAAATCTTTGAATTGGCGGCTGCATTGGATAGTTACATTCCTACTCCAGAACGTGCGATTGACAAACCATTCTTGTTGCCAATTGAAGACGTATTCTCTATCTCTGGTCGTGGTACAGTGGTAACAGGTCGTGTAGAGCGCGGTGTCATCAAAGTAGGTGAAGAGATTGAAATCGTAGGTTTGAAACCCACTCAAAAAACCACTTGTACTGGTGTGGAAATGTTCCGCAAATTGTTGGACGAAGGTCAAGCAGGCGACAACGTAGGTGTGTTGTTGCGCGGTACCAAACGTGAAGAAGTGGAACGTGGTCAAGTATTGGCTAAACCAGGCACCATTACGCCACACACTAAATTTGAAGCAGAAGTGTATGTATTGAGCAAAGAAGAAGGTGGTCGTCATACGCCATTCTTCGCGAACTACCGTCCACAATTCTATTTCCGTACCACTGACGTAACGGGTGCAGTAACCTTGTCAGAAGGCGTGGAAATGGTGATGCCAGGCGAAAACGTGAAAATCACTGTTGAATTGATTGCACCAATCGCGATGGAAAACGGTTTGCGTTTTGCGATTCGTGAAGGTGGTCGTACCGTAGGTGCGGGCGTTGTGGCTAACGTGATTGCTTAATCGTTGAATAAAGTTTAAAGGTCAATAGCTCAATTGGTAGAGTATCGGTCTCCAAAACCGAGGGTTGTAGGTTCGAGACCTACTTGGCCTGCCATATAAAAAACTAACCAAGAGAAAAACTTGGTTAGTTTTTTTCTTATATGTTTCAGGCAGCCTGAAAAAATTGCTGTTAAAGAGGAACGCAAAATGAATCAAGAAATTGAGCAGGAAAAGCAAAATGGGTTTAGATTAGGATGTTATATCCGTGAATCTATTATTGAATTTAAAAAAGTTGTTTGGCCTAAACGTCCCGAGGCTGTCCGTATGACTATGTTTGTGATGGTGTTTGTGGCAGTATTTGGTACATTTATTTATGGTGTAGATAGTTTGATTTCATTATTGTTTAATTTTATTTTAGTGAAATAAGGGTGAGGGTAATGGCTAAGCGTTGGTATGTATTACAGGCCTATTCAGGTTTTGAAAAAAATGTCCAAAAAACTTTGAAAGAACGCATTGCGCGTGAAGAGATGGATGAGTATTTCGGTCAAATTTTAGTGCCTGTAGAAGAGGTTGTAGATATTAAAAATGGTCGCCGTATGGTGTCAGAGCGCAAATTTTTTCCAGGCTATGTACTGATTGAAATGGAGATGACTGATAGTTCATGGCATTTGGTAAAAAGTACGCCACGTGTAAATGGCTTTATTGGTGGGACGGCTCATCGCCCATTGCCAATTACACAGCGTGAAGTTGATGCCATGATGGCGCAAGTAGGTGGCAGTTTTGAAGTTGGTATGAAAAAGCCCAAGCCTCGTGTGGAATTTGAAGTGGGGCAGCAGGTACGAGTGAATGAGGGGCCTTTTGCTGATTTTACTGGATTGGTGGAACACGTTGATTATGAAAAAAATAAATTGCGTGTAACCGTGCAGATTTTTGGACGCGAAACACCAGTAGAATTGGAGTTTGGGCAAGTAGAAAAAGTAGTCTAATGATTTCAGGCTGCCTGAAAAGATTTGATTTCTCTTGTAAAATGAAACCATTTAAGCTACAATCTTGCGCTTATTATTTCTGGGGAGCAGATTTTCTGCGTTATACCCATTTTTTGGAGTTTAATTAATATGGCAAAAAAAGTCGTAGGCTATATCAAACTGCAAATTCCTGCAGGTAAAGCCAATCCATCACCACCGGTTGGTCCAGCTTTGGGTCAGCGTGGTTTGAATATTATGGAGTTTTGTAAAGCATTTAACGCAGCAACTCAAGGTTTGGAACCAGGTTTGCCAACGCCTGTGGTTATCACAGCTTATGCGGATAAATCTTTTACGTTTGTATTGAAAACGCCTCCTGCCTCTGTATTGTTGAAAAAAGCAGCAGGTATTAAGAGTGGTAGCTCTAACCCATTGACGAACAAAGTGGGTACCGTTACTCGTGCTCAATTGGAAGAAATTGCTAAAACCAAACAACCTGATTTGACTGCTGCTGATTTGGATGCTGCGGTTCGTACAATTGCTGGTTCTGCACGTTCTATGGGCTTGAATACTGAGGGAGTGGTGTAATGGCTAAAGTTTCTAAACGCTTGAAAGCATTGCGCTCTTCAGTTGAAGCGAATAAATTGTATGCAATTGATGAAGCAATTGCTTTGGTAAAAAAAGCAGCAACAGCTAAATTTGATGAGTCTGTTGATGTGTCTTTTAATTTGGGCGTGGATCCGCGTAAATCCGATCAAGTGATTCGTGGTTCTGTGGTCTTGCCAAAAGGTACAGGCAAAACGACTCGTGTGGCTGTTTTCACACAAGGTGCAAATGCAGAGGCTGCAAAAGCAGCGGGAGCAGATATCGTTGGCTTTGAAGATTTGGCAGAAGAAATCAAAAAAGGTAACATGGACTTTGACGTGGTGATTGCATCTCCCGATGCAATGCGTATCGTTGGTCAATTGGGTACTATCTTGGGTCCACGTGGTTTGATGCCAAATCCTAAAGTGGGTACAGTTACCCCTAATGTTGCAGAAGCAGTTAAAAATGCAAAAGCAGGTCAGGTTCAATACCGTACTGATAAAGCGGGTATTATTCACGCAACAATCGGTCGTGCGTCATTTGCAGAAGCAGATTTGAAAGAAAACTTTGACGCGTTGTTGGACGCTTTGGTAAAAGCAAAACCTGCTGCTGCTAAAGGGCAATACTTGAAAAAAATCGCCGTATCCAGCACAATGGGCTTGGGTGTGCGAGTTGATACTTCAAGCGTAAACAGCTAAAAAATTTTTCAGGCAGCCTAGAAAGAACGTGTTTTGTTTTTCAGGCAGCCTGAAACTGGGCTACTTAATCATACAAATAAAATTAAGTAGATGTCCAAGACCGTAGGGAACGCCAGTTTTAAAAAATTACCCTACGCAGACGGTAGTCCTGAAAGAATATTGCAAAATGTCTAATCAGGTTGCCGCGCTGGTGGAATATGGTAATGTTGCCATATTCTTTTGATAAACAGTGGGAGGTAGACCTTGAGTCTCAATATTGAAACCAAGAAAGCAGCCGTAGAAGAGATTAACGCAGCGATTGCGAATGCTCAAACTATGGTAATTGCTGAGTATCGCGGTATCAGTGTTGCCAGCATGACTGAACTTCGCGCTAATGCTCGTAAAGAAGGCGTGTACTTACGCGTTTTGAAAAACACATTGGCTCGTCGCGCAGTTGAAGGAACTTCTTTTGCTGGTTTGGCTGATCAAATGGTCGGTCCATTGGTTTATGCTGCATCTGAAGATGCCGTAGCCGCCGCAAAAGTGCTGCACCAATTCGCGAAAAAAGATGACAAAATCGTAATCAAAGCAGGTTCTTATAATGGCGATGTATTAGACGTTGCTCAGGTAACTGAGCTGGCATCTATTCCAAGTCGCGAAGAATTGTTGTCCAAATTGCTGTTCGTTATGCAATCACCTGTTTCAGGATTTGCACGCGCTTTGGCTGCTTTGGCAGAGAAAAAAGAAAGCGAAAACGCTTAATTTTTCTGCGATTTTATTCGTTTAATATTTTAAATTTAAATCAATATTTTGGAGTTTAATAGTCATGACTATTACTAAAGAAGACATTTTGAATGCAGTTGAACAATTAACTGTTATGGAGTTGAACGAGCTGGTTAAAGCTTTTGAAGAAAAATTTGGCGTTTCTGCTGCTGCTGTTGCCGTTGCAGGTCCAGCTACTGTTGGTGCTGCTGCTGAAGCAAAAACTGAATTTGACGTTATCTTGGCATCTGCTGGTGATCAAAAAGTGGGCGTGATTAAAGTAGTTCGCAGCATCACTGGCTTAGGCTTGAAAGAAGCTAAAGATTTGGTTGACGGTGCGCCTAAAACACTTAAAGAAGGTGTTTCTCAAGCTGAAGCTGACGACATCAAAAAACAATTGGAAGAAGCTGGCGCGAAAGTGGAAATCAAATAATCCATTGGCTGTTGCTTAACAATCCAGTAAACTTGGCTGGCGGTTTTTACTGCCAGCCTTGTTTGCGCTTTTTAGATTGAAAAAAGTTTAAATTTACAAAAATTTACTATTTACTGGTTATTTTTGAGAAAATTTTTGTAAATTTGTATTAAATTTTATTTTTTTGTGGCTTTTAGGCTGCCTGAAAACTAAAATCCTATGTTCTCAAATATTTTCTGTATTTTAATTCCCACATTGATTCTGTTTTGATTACAAAATAGATATTTCCTTATATGTCTGAACGCATCATTTTTCAGGCAGCTTGTTGATTGTTTTATCATCGTTATCGCCAAATTTTGGAGTATCTGACAATGAGTTACACCTTTACCGAAAAAAAGCGTATTCGCAAAAGTTTTGCCAAACGCGAAACCGTTTTGGACGTGCCTTACCTTTTGACTACTCAGCTTGAATCATATGAAAAATTCTTGCAACAAGGTCGCGCCTATGACCAACGTCTTAATGACGAAGGTCTTCAGGCTGCTTTCACGTCTATTTTCCCGATTTTAAGTAATAATGGCTACGCAGAATTGGATTTCGTGCATTATGTTTTGGGCGAGCCATTATTTGATATTCCTGAATGTCAATTGCGTGGTATCACTTATGCTGCACCTTTGCGTGCGCGTATCCGCTTGAAAATTTACGATAAAGAAACACCCGTAGAAAGCAAAACCATCAAAGAAGTGCGCGAAAATGAAGTCTACATGGGCGAAATCCCTTTGATGACACCGAGTGGCTCATTTGTCATTAATGGTACAGAACGTGTGATTGTTTCGCAATTGCATCGCTCACCTGGCGTGTTTTTTGAACATGACCGCGGTAAAACCCATGCTTCTGGTAAGTTATTGTTTTCAGCACGTATTATTCCCTATCGTGGCTCGTGGTTAGATTTTGAATTTGACCCAAAAGATTTGTTATATTTCCGCATTGACCGCCGCCGTAAAATGCCCGTAACCATTTTGTTACGCGCTTTGGGTTATAGCGATGAACAGATGTTGGATATGTTCTATGACAAAGAAACCTATTATTTAGGCAAAAATGGCGTACAAACCGATTTGATTGCCGAACGTTTGCGCGGTGAAATCGCTAAATTTGATATTGTAGATGACAATGGCAAAGTTTTGGTTAATGCCAAAAATGTACGCGATATTCAGGCTGCTGGTTTAAAACGCTTGACTGTGGAACCCGATGCACTGATTGGCAAAACGTTGGCTCGCGATGTGATTGTGGCGGAAACTGGCGAAGTGATGGCAAAAGCCAATAGCGAAATCACAGAAGAATTATTGGCACAATTGGATATTAATAATATCAAAGAAATTCAAACGCTTTTTGTGAATGAAACCAGCGCAGGCAATTATATTTCTGCTACTTTGCGTACCGATGAAACCGCCGACCAAACCGCAGCGCGCGTCGCCATTTATCGCATGATGCGCCCTGGTGAACCACCTACAGAAGATGCGGTAGAAGCCTTGTTTAAGCGTATGTTTTTCCAAGAAGAAACTTATGATTTGTCGCGTGTGGGGCGCATGAAATTCAATACGCGTACTTATGAACAAAAATTGCTGCCTGAACAAATCGGCAATTGGTACGAACGTTTGTTGAATGATATGTCGGAAAAAACCGATAAAATCAGCTTCATTTTAAGCAATGAAGACATCGTTATGACCATCGCGACTTTGGTGGAATTGCGCAACAGCCACGGTGAAGTAGACGATATTGACCACTTAGGTAACCGCCGCGTGCGTTCTGTCGGCGAATTGGTGGAAAATCAATTCCGTAGCGGTTTGGCGCGTGTAGAACGTGCTGTAAAAGAGCGTTTGAATCAAGCCGAAAGCGAAGGTTTGATGCCCACCGATTTGATTAACGCCAAACCCGTCTCTGCTGCGATTAAAGAGTTTTTCGGTTCTAGCCAATTGTCGCAATTTATGGACCAAACCAACCCATTGTCTGAAATTACACACAAACGCCGTGTATCTGCTTTAGGTCCAGGCGGTTTGACGCGTGAACGTGCAGGCTTTGAGGTGCGCGACGTACATCCAACGCATTACGGTCGTGTTTGTCCAATTGAAACGCCGGAAGGTCCGAACATTGGTTTGATTAACTCATTGTCGGTATATGCACGTACCAATGAATACGGTTTCTTGGAAACGCCTTACCGCCGCGTGATTGATGGCAAAGTAACCAATGAAATTGACTATTTGTCTGCAATTGAAGAAGGTCGCTATGTGATTGCGCAGGCAAACTCTGAATTGGATTCTTCAGGCTGCCTGAAAACCGACCAATTAATTACTTGTCGTGAAAAAGGCGAAACCATTTTGGCAACCGCCGACCGCGTGCAATATATGGACGTGGCAACAGGTCAAGTGGTATCGGTGGCTGCATCGTTGATTCCATTCTTGGAACACGATGACGCGAACCGTGCCTTGATGGGTGCGAACATGCAACGTCAAGCCGTCCCTTGTTTGCGTGCTGAAAAACCGATGGTGGGTACAGGCATTGAGCGTTCTGTGGCTGTGGACAGCGCGACTGCAATCGTAGCGCGTCGTGGCGGCGTGGTGGAATATGTGGACGCTAACCGTGTAGTTGTGCGTGTACACGATGAGGAAGCAACAGCAGAACATGGCGGTGTGGATATTTACAATTTGGTTAAATTCACGCGCTCTAACCAATCCACAAACATCAACCAACGCCCAGCCGTAAACGCTGGCGATGTATTGCAAAAAGGCGATTTGATTGCCGATGGTGCATCAACCGACTTGGGTGAGTTGGCACTTGGTCAAAACATGACAATTGCCTTCATGCCATGGAACGGCTACAACTACGAAGACTCCATTTTGATTAGCGAACGCGTGGCGGCTGATGACCGTTACACGTCAATTCACATTGAAGAATTAAACGTAGTGGCACGCGATACCAAGTTGGGCGCGGAAGACATTACCCGTGATATTCCAAACTTGTCAGAAAAAATGCAAAATCGTTTGGATGAATCGGGCATCGTGTACATTGGCGCGGAAGTGGAAGCAGGCGACGTATTGGTTGGTAAAGTAACACCAAAAGGCGAAACACAACTCACACCAGAAGAAAAATTGTTACGCGCCATTTTCGGTGAAAAAGCGTCTGACGTAAAAGACACGTCTTTGCGTATGCCAACGGGCATGAGTGGTACGGTGATTGATGTGCAGGTGTTCACACGCGAAGGCATTCAACGCGACAAACGCGCTCAATCCATTATTGAAGTGGAATTGAAACGCTATCGCCAAGATTTGAACGACCAAATTCGTATTTTTGACAATGACGCATTTGACCGTATTGAGCGCATGATTGTGGGACAAAAAGCCAACGGCGGTCCGAACAAATTAGCTAAAGGCAAAGAAATCACATCTGAATATTTGCGTGAATTGCCTAGCCGTCATGATTGGTTTGACGTACGCGTTGCCGATGAAGACATCGCCAAACAAATGGAATTGATTAAACTTTCATTGCAACAAAAACGCCAAGAAGCGGAAGAGTTGTATGAAGTGAAAAAACGCAAAATGACACAAGGTGATGAATTGCCGCCAGGTGTACAAAAAATGGTGAAAGTGTTTATCGCCATCAAACGCCGCTTGCAGGCAGGCGATAAAATGGCGGGTCGCCACGGTAACAAAGGTGTGGTATCGCGCATCTTGCCTGTCGAAGACATGCCATATATGGCGGACGGTCGCACGGTGGATATTGTGTTGAACCCATTGGGCGTACCTTCACGTATGAACATTGGTCAGATTTTGGAAGTACACTTGGGTTGGGCGGCAAAAGGTATTGGTCAGCGCATTGATAAAATGCTGGCTGAACAACGCAAAGTCAGCGAATTGCGCGATTTCTTGAACAAGTTGTACAACGGTAGCGGTAAAAAAGAAGATTTGGACAGTTTGAGCGATGACGAAATCATCACGCTGGCTGAAAATTTACGCCGTGGCGCAACATTTGCATCGCCAGTATTTGACGGTGCGAAAGAGCAAGAAATTTACGAAATGTTGAATTTGGCGTACCCAAGCGAAGACCCCGATATTCAAAAACTGGGTTTCAATGACACCAAAACGCAAATCACTTTGTATGATGGACGTTCGGGCGAAGCGTTTGACCGCCGTGTTACCGTGGGCGTGATGCATTATTTGAAACTGCACCACTTGGTTGATGAGAAAATGCACGCACGTTCTACTGGCCCGTACTCTTTGGTAACGCAACAGCCGTTGGGTGGTAAAGCGCAATTCGGTGGTCAGCGTTTCGGTGAGATGGAGGTGTGGGCGTTGGAAGCATACGGCGCGGCGTACACCTTGCAAGAAATGTTAACGGTTAAATCCGATGACGTAACAGGCCGCACCAAAATGTACGAAAACATCGTCAAAGGCGAACACAAAATTGATGCAGGTATGCCCGAGTCGTTTAATGTGATTGTCAAAGAAATCCGTTCGCTGGGCTTGGATATTGATTTGGAACAGAATTGATATTTGAGTTAAATTGATTTTCAGGCAGCCTGAAAAATGGGAAATACGGTTATTTAATTGTAGGGTGGGTGCAAGTACCCACACTACGTTTGCTCTACCCTATGCTGACTCCATAAATAAGGAAACTGTGATGTTACGAGTATTTAATTCGCGAAAACAATTATATCCGCTCATTTATTATGGCTTGTTAATGCCATTGATTTCAGGTGTTGTAATGGGTTTATTTACAGGATTTTCTTTTTTTACATGTGAACATCATTTTGTTGTTGAATTGATGTCGGGGCTGTATTGGATTTGTATTTGGATAGTTGGAGCATATGCTTTTGGTGGTTGTACAGCATGTATAACTGGTTTAGTTGCTTCAATTCTTGTGAATAAAAATATTGCTAAATGGAAATTTTTATTTATAACTATAATTTCTGCAGTATGTACATCTTTTTTGATTTTATTTTTACTTATTGATTTTAAAAAACCTTTTAATGAGTTAATGATGATATGGAGCATACTAAGTACAATTATAACTACATTGCTATATTTCAAAACAAAAAATTTTCATTATTTTACTAATAAAGGATAGTAATTGTGGCAACTCATATTTTTTATTACCATTTTTCTTGAAAAAGGAAATGTAATTTTGAATTTGAGGGAGTAATCATGGCAGGTTTTAGTTTAGACGATGCTTTTGAATTGTTACAAGGAGTACGCCATTCTCAACTCTATCTAAATTAAGATATGGCAATTGAATAAAAAGGGGCATAACCCCACTCTTAAAGATACCCGTCAAGATAATCCGAAAGAGAGACAGTTATGCCCCAAGACGAATTTATCATTAAAACGTATCTAATGGTAGATGCTTTATACAATCAGCTCGTTCAAAAACCATTAAGACAAGGTGGCTTTGCACCCAAACTTTCAGATTGTGAACTGATTTGTATGGAAATTGTTGGCGAATTTCTCGGTATGGATACCGATAAAAAAATTTGGCAATATTTCAAACAACATTGGCAAAATTGGTTTCCCAATTTAGGCTCTTACCCTAATTTTGCCAAACAATGTGCCAATTTGTATTGGGTTAAACAACAAATGCATCAAAAAATCACTGCAAATTGGTGTGAGCAAACAGAGTATTATGCAGATGCCTTTCCTATTGCAGTCTGTAAATTTGCCCGAGCTAAACGCCATCAAAATTTTCGTGCATATGCGACGTTCGGTTATTGCGCTTCCAAAAAAGAGACCTATTATGGTTTTAAAGGTCATCTTTTGATTACTCGCTCAGGTATGATTAAAGCCTTTACTTTTACAGCTGCCAATGTTGATGAACGGCAGGTATTACCTGAACTTTTAGAAGGCAAAACAGGGTTTGTTGGTGCGGACAAAGGGTATTTAAGTTCTGAATTAAAAGATGAAATGAAACAAAGCCATATTAATTTACAAACACCTTATCGTAGCAATATGAAAGATGACAGAAGTCCTCAATTTCTCAAATGGCTAAAAAATAGTCGCCGTATGATTGAAACAGTTATTGGTCAATTAACAGAGAGATTTAACATGGAAATAGTTCGTACAAAAAATCTGTTTCACCAATCTAACCGTTTTATTCGGAAAATTTTATCGCATAATTTTTGCTGTTTACTGAATCAACAAATTCAACACCCAATTACTCAATTTGCTGGGTTAATTGGGTGTTGAGAATGGCGTAAGGAGTGGTATCTACAACACCAGCAACATATAGTGCCGCCACAGGTGTGGAAACTATTGCCAATAATCAAAGAAATGGTACTCATAATTTAACAGATTTTTTATCTTATTCTTCTAGTATTGTTTCATCTGTGAATGCTTATGCGGCAATGATAAACAAAAATACACTTTAACCCAAATTACTTTGTATGATGGGCGTTCAGGTGAACCATTTGACCGCCGCGTAACGGTGGGTGTGATGCATTATTTGAAATTGATGCTTGTATGCCTGAATCATTCACTGTGATTGTCAAAGAAATCCGTTCGCTGGGCTTGGATATTGATTTGGAACAGAACTAAATTTGTTTCAGGCAGCCTGAAAACCATTTTTATCAAATAAATAAGGAAATTTCATGGCTTTTATTGAAACAACGATTATCCCAGAGATGATAGAAAAATATGATATGGCGCAAGATTATTTAAAAATTGCCAATCATAAACGACAAGATTTTTTGACTTATGGTCAAGAAGAACCTTTTGGCAAAAGTATAATGGCGTATAGACGATTAGAAAATTTGGGTCAAATAGATCCAATTGTGATTGATGAACAACAAAATTGTTATTTGCGTTATGGTAATTGTGCCAGTGTCATATTTGGGGTACGTCCACATAATTATGTGTTTTTTTATTATAAGGGACAAAGAATTTATTTGGTTGTGGATTTTGTTTCTGGTAAAAAAGATTTAATTAATAAAAGCTATGCAATAGAATACAAAGTTATCCAAGTTAATTCATTATCTACTATTAGTGTGAATGAGCAATTTCTTGGGTTGCTTAAAGATGCATTGTATACCTATTATTATAATTTCCATAATTTTAATGATTGGAAATGTACAGTATCTGTTTGTTTTGATTTTATTTAGTAACCATATCAAATTGTAGCATTAGCTAAATCTAATGATGATTTTAAGAATCTTACGAGTGTTGACAATAGGGAACAGCCCTATCATTTTGCCAAACTCGTAACCCAAAATTATGAAGTAGTCGCTCATTGGAAATGACCGCGCAATGGGTATTGTTGATTTATCAAGCCCCTCTATACTTACTTCACTCAATAAGAATTAGAAATTAATAAAAAATGAAATATCTTTTAAATTCTATCATTATTTTTATTATCAGTATGTCATTGCTTGCTTGTGATAATAAAGACAAAGCTGTACCACCAGTACAAGAGGAAGTTTATGACTTCCGTAATGAAAAATATCAGGATTTTTATTCTAGGTTTATGAGAAAGGTTGAGAGGGTAGATAGTGAAAGTATTGTTAATAATACATTCCAAAGAACTTTTGATAAGAAATTTATTGAATCTCACTTGGGAGCTAAAGATGCTCCAAAAGAAATTGTATTTAAATTGATTGTTGAACGAGTAGATGAAAAACATATCTTACAAGCAGGTGGAAGAGAAATTTTTCATAAACTTGATGAAATTAAACATCGTTATAATTATTTGAAAAAAACAAGGGAATAGAGAGTTTTCGTACCAATTGTGTTTAAGTGTTGATGAAGAGATTGGATTGGATTGTCTGAAAGATTTGCGTTATAGAGGGTTTGAGTATTTTTATTTTGCAAATGGTCAGTTAAAAGACGAACATATTTCTCAATTCTTATCATTTTTATGCGATGTAATCAATAATCAGAAGATTTGTGAGTTGTCTGTTGTTCCCAGCAAAACCCACAACATTAGAGTAACTATTTACTTTGGCAAACCACAAGAATTTTTTTATATTATGCCGTATGTAGAAAAATATCTTTACCAAATGACCGGAGAACACTTATGGCAAACTTCACCTAAAGAGAATTAGAGATTATCTCTACAGCTTATGTGGATATTAAGTTTCGCATGAATGGCAATTTGGAAAGACCGCGCAATCGATATTGTTGATTTACCAAGCTCCTCTATACTTACTTCACTCAATAAGAATTAGAGATTAATAAAAAATGAAATATCTTTTAAATTCTATCATTATTTTTATTATCAGTATGTCATTACTTGCTTGTAATAATAAAGACAAAGCTGTGCCACAAGTACAAGAAGAAGTTTATGACTTCCGTAATGAAAAATATCAGGATTTTTATTCAAGGTTTATGAGAGAAGTTGAAAAAAAAGATAAAGGTAGTATTAATCCCAATGATGGTTTTGAAAAGTCGTTTGATTATCAGAAGATAAAACAAGTTTTAGATATTGAACATCCTAATCAAAGTATATTATTTAAATTAAATATTTATAGACTTGACCCAAATAGTAGGTATGTAGGTATGCTAGGTAAATATCAAAATAAAGAAGATATTTTAGCACACCTACAGCAACAACAAATTAATTTTAAATATCAGGAATGTTCATTGGAAAAGCAAGTGGATGGATTATATTGCCTTGATACAAAACAATTAATCTACTACTATTTACCCAATAACTCAAAAAACAAGATTAAAAATATCAATCAAAGTATTTATGTGTACTGTAATTTAAATTGTAGAATTTTGGATTATCCAACTTATCCTTACAATGTAAAAATCAGTATTCACTTTTCAAATCCACAGGATTTTTTCTATATCATTAATTATGTAGAAAAATATTTTTTAAAATGACAGGAGAACATATATGGCAACGTTCACTCAAGCAGAAGTAAATCGCATTAAAGCAATGTACAACAATATTATCAATCGTATGAATGATTCAGGTACGATTGCCCTTAATCCTTAGGCTGGCGGTAAGACGAAAGTTGGGCCCCTGCTTTTCAGGCAGCCTGAAAAGCAATTTGGGAAAATTATCATGAAACTTTTTAAAAAATATTTATTTTTTGTGTTGTTGATTGTGATGATTTTGGGTGGTTTCTTTTTCTATCATAAGCAGTCATCAAATCCTGAATTGGTATATTGGGAATACATGATTAACCAAGACCCCAAGCCTAAACATATTTCGGAAGAAGAATATTTTTTAGGAAATCAAGAAGGTATGTGTTGGCGAGATAATAAAGTTTATTCAAAAGATGAACTTTTACAAAAAGCAAAATTACAATTTCTGATGTATATAGAGAAAAAAATTGATGATTATCAATATGGGAGAGTTTTAGACGCTTCCGAAAAAAATTATATTGATACAGATGTAATATGCCAAAAAAATCCTTTAAATTGCCAATTATATCAGTCTAAATTGACCTTGAAGAAAAATGAATTGGTGGAATTTTTAGAAAAAGATGATAATGTAGATAAAATTATTGAGACAGCGAGACAGTTTTCTGTAGAACAAGAATATATGGAAAATTTAAATCAAACCTACATTGCTAGATATCATAATGCTCAAGAATTTTTTCCTGTTGATTGTTGTAAAATTCAGAAAGTAGAGCAATTTATTGATTTTACTCAATCAAAAGATGGTAAGCAGTTTATTTTATTAACAGATAAACTATCTAAATTGATGCAGCAAAAAATAGTCAAGAATTTAGGTTTAAATCATGCATTATTTTTAGTTAATTCTATTCGTACACATATTGATATTCAAAATACCCCTGTATTTCGTATAAGAAATATATATGATTCAAGTGTATACGAAATTTTTATTTTAAATAATTGTGGGGATATTTTCCCTATTTCTATAATTTTAAATAAAAATTGGTAGTGTTCCAAAAAGTATGATGCCTCAAAATTAAGCACTAAACATAACCAAAATTAACATAGTGAAATAACATATCAAACGCTTTAAAATGGAAAAACTTCTGTTTAGAAAAACAGTAAGAACGCCTTACTGCACGAGCTATTTTGTGCCTTAACCTGTTGTTATTACCTTTAATGCCAACCGTGTATCGAACCATTACTGGTAATATTTTTGCCAATCAACTGTTTGGTGGCTCAGGTAATGATATAATTAAAGGTTTGTTGGGTAATGATGCTTTGAATGGTGGATTAGGAAATGACCGTTTAGAAGGTGGTTTAGGCGCAGATACCTATGTGTTTAAAGCAGGAGATGGTCATGACCGCTTGTATGATAGTGGTGGCAACGATACTTTGCGCCTTAAAGATGTGAGTTTAGACCGTTTGTGGTTCAGCCGTGATGGGAAAAATTTGCACATTGATGTATTGGATAATGGAGGTTCTGTTACCATTGAAAATTATTTTACAAGTGCAAAATCAACTCACTTTACCATCAATGCGATTGAACATTTCCAAACCGATGGGCGTCATTTGTTTTCCAGTTATGTAAACAGGTTATTGAATATCATGAAAAAATTTAAACCTACTGAACACGTTGATTGGAATGTAGATATGCAAAAACAGCATTATTTACAAAATAATCATATTGAACAATATTGGCAATCTATTGAACAGTATTAAAGTAAGATTTATTTTCAGGCTGCCTGAAAGTAAAACAGTTTCAAAATCGCCCTAACTAGGAGCAAAAATGAACTTAACCGATTTATTCGCACCCCTGCAACAAGCAGGTTCAGAAGAATTTGATGCCATTAAAATTGGCATTGCCTCGCCTGAAACCATTCGTTCATGGTCTTACGGTGAAGTCAAAAAACCCGAAACCATTAACTATCGTACGTTCAAACCTGAACGCGATGGTTTGTTCTGTGCCAAAATTTTCGGGCCAGTCAAAGACTATGAGTGTTTGTGTGGCAAATACAAACGCTTGAAATATAAAGGCGTAACTTGCGAAAAATGTGGCGTAGAAGTTACCCTAACCAAGGTTCGCCGCGAACGCATGGGTCATATTGAATTGGCTGCGCCTGTGGCACACATTTGGTTTTTGAAATCCTTACCCTCTCGCTTGGGCATGGTGTTGGATATGACTTTGCGCGATATTGAGCGTGTGTTGTATTTTGAAGCATTTGTGGTAACAGACCCAGGTTTAACCAGCCTGCAACGCCGTCAATTATTGACCGAAGAAGATTACTACGCCAAATTAGAAGAATATGGCGAAGAATTTGATGCACACATGGGTGCCGAAGGCGTGCGCGAATTGTTACGCAGCCTGAATGTGGAACAAGAAATTGAAAACTTGCGCCAAGAATTGCAATCAACCAGCAGCGACACCAAAATCAAAAAAATTGCTAAGCGTTTGAAAGTATTGGAAGCATTCCAACGTTCTGGCATGAAATTAGAGTGGATGATTATGGATGTATTGCCTGTCTTGCCACCTGATTTGCGCCCACTCGTGCCATTGGACGGTGGTCGTTTTGCGACTTCCGATTTGAACGACTTGTATCGCCGTGTGATTAACCGTAACAACCGTTTGAAACGCTTGTTGGAATTGCGCGCGCCAGACATCATCGTTCGCAACGAAAAACGTATGTTGCAAGAAGCAGTAGATAGTTTGTTAGACAATGGTCGCCGTGGCAAAGCCATGACTGGTGCAAGCAAACGTCCATTGAAATCTTTGTCTGACATGATTAAAGGTAAGAGTGGTCGTTTCCGTCAAAACTTGCTGGGTAAACGCGTGGACTACTCTGGTCGTTCTGTGATTACCGTAGGTCCATACTTGCGTTTGCACCAATGCGGTTTGCCGAAAAAAATGGCGTTGGAATTGTTCAAACCATTTATTTTCCATAAATTGGAAAAACGTGAATTGGCGACTACTGTTAAGGCAGCCAAAAAATTGGTAGAGCAAGAAGTACCAGAAGTTTGGGACATCTTGGAAGAAGTGATTCGTGAGCACCCAATTTTGTTAAACCGTGCGCCTACTTTGCACCGTTTGGGTATTCAAGCATTTGAGCCGATTTTGATTGAAGGTAAAGCGATTCAGTTACATCCATTGGTGTGCGCGGCGTTTAACGCGGACTTTGACGGCGACCAAATGGCAGTTCACGTTCCATTGAGTTTGGAAGCGCAAATGGAAGCGCGTACCTTGATGTTGGCATCAAACAACGTACTCGCGCCAGCTAACGGTGAGCCGATTATTGTGCCATCGCAAGATATTGTCTTGGGTTTGTATTACATGACTCGCGCCAAAGAAAAAGAAATTGGTGAAGGCACATTGTTTGCTGATGTCAAAGAAGTTCATCGCGCCTACCACACCAAACAAGTGAAATTGGGTACAAAAATTACCGTTCGTTTGCGTGAATGGGTCAAAAATGACGCAGGCGAATTTGAACCTGTGATGAAACGCTACAACACTACGGTCGGACGTGCGTTGCTGTCTGAAATTTTGCCTAAAGGTTTACCATTTAGCTACATTGATACTGCATTAAAGAAAAAAGCAATTTCTAAATTAATTAATGCGTCATTCCGTTTGTGTGGTTTGCGCGATACCGTGATTTTTGCCGACCACCTGATGTATACAGGTTTCGCATTAGCAGCGAAAGGTGGTATTTCTATTGCCGTTGATGACATGGAAATTCCAAAAGAAAAAGCTCAATTGCTGGCTGAAGCCCAAGCAGAAGTCAAGGAAATTGAGGACCAGTACCATCAAGGTTTGGTAACTTCAGGCGAACGCTACAATAAAGTAGTGGATATTTGGGGTACAGCAGGCGATAAAATTGCCAAAGCGATGATGGATAATTTGTCCACGCAGCCTGTTCTTAATCCAGAAACCAAAGAAGTTTATCAAGATGAAAATGGTACGCCATTGATGGAAGAGTCGTTTAACTCAATTTACATGATGGCTGACTCGGGTGCGCGTGGTTCGGCGGCACAGATTAAACAATTGTCGGGTATGCGTGGTTTGATGGCGAAACCTGACGGCTCAATTATTGAAACACCTATTACGGCAAACTTCCGTGAAGGTTTGACGGTATTGCAATACTTTATTGCAACGCACGGTGCGCGTAAAGGTTTGGCGGATACCGCGTTGAAAACGGCAAACTCTGGTTACTTGACTCGCCGTTTGGTGGACGTAACGCAAGATTTGGTGGTGGTGGAAGACGACTGTGGCACAACCGAAGGTTTCAGCATGAAAGCTGTGGTACAAGGTGGCGACATTACCGAACCATTACGCGACCGTATTTTGGGGCGTGTGGCGGCTGAAGACGTGGTCGATCACAGTACGGGCGTAACCATCGTAGAAGCAGGTACGATGTTTGATGAGAAACTGGTTGATTTAATTGATAATTCGGGTGTGGATGAAGTAAAAGTTCGTACGCCCATTACTTGTCAAACACGTTATGGCTTGTGTGCGAAATGTTATGGTCGTGATTTGGCACGCGGTAAATTGGTTAATGCAGGTGAAGCGGTTGGTGTGATTGCTGCTCAGTCTATTGGTGAGCCAGGTACACAATTGACAATGCGTACCTTCCACATTGGTGGTGCAGCATCTCGTGCGGCTGCAGCCAGCCAAGTAGAGGCCAAATCTAATGGTACGGTGCGTTTTGGTAGCCAAATGCGCTATATTGCGAATTCTAAAAATGAATTAGTTATTATTGGTCGTTCATCTGAAATCATTATTCTTGACCAAGTGGGACGTGAACGTGAACGCCACAAAGTTCCTTATGGTGCAACGTTGAAAGTACAAGATGGCGAAGAATTGAAAGCTGGTACGGTTTTGGCAACTTGGGATCCACATACCAACCCTGTTATCAGCGAATATGGCGGTAAAGTTGAACTGGAAAACTTTGAAGAAGGCGTAACCGTTACTAAACAAACCGATGATGTTACAGGTTTATCACAATATGTTGTGATTGATGGTAAACGTCGCTCAACCAGCAAATTGCTGCGCCCAACTGTAAAATTATTGGATAGCAATGGCGAATACGTGAATATTCCTGGGACAAATACACCTGTGGCAATTGCTTTTTCAGTGGGTTCTATTATCCAAATTCGCGAAGGTCAAGAAATTGGCAAAGGTGAAGTACTGGCGCGTACCCCGCAAGCATCCACCAAAACACGTGATATTACAGGTGGTTTACCGCGTGTAGCTGAATTGTTTGAAGCGCGTGTTCCGAAAGATGCAGGTATTTTGGCTGAAGTAACAGGCGTGGTGTCATTTGGTCGTGAAACCAAAGGCAAACAACGTGTTATTATCACGGATATGGACGGCGTTGCGCATGAAACCTTGATTTCTAAAGAAAAACAGGTTTTGGTTCATGATGCTCAAGTAGTAAATCGTGGTGAGACCATTGTTGATGGACCAGTTAATCCGCACGACATTTTACGCTTAAAAGGTATTGAAGAATTAACACGTTATATTGTGCAAGAAGTACAGGAAGTTTACCGCCTGCAAGGGGTGAAAATTTCTGATAAACACATTGAAGTGATTATTCGCCAAATGTTGCGCCGTGTGCATATTACTGATGCGGGCGACACCCATTTCATTACAGGTGAACAAGTGGAACGCGCTGATGTGATGATTGCCAATGAACAAGCAATTGCAGAAGGCAAAGAACCTGCACGATTTGATAATGTGTTGTTGGGTATCACAAAAGCATCTTTGAGTACGGACAGTTTCATTTCGGCGGCATCATTCCAAGAAACCACTCGTGTTTTGACTGAAGCGGCGATTATGGGTAAACGTGATGATTTACGTGGTTTGAAAGAAAATGTGATTGTGGGTCGTTTGATTCCAGCAGGCACAGGTTTGAGTTACCATCGCAGTCGTCGCGCAAGCTGGGCAGCCGCACAACGTGCTATGGTTGCATCGTCTGGTAGCGATGAGCGTGAAGCTTAATCATTGAGTTAATACATCAATAGAGAATAATAGGCAAATACAAATAATGTATTTGCCTATTTTGTTTTCAGGTGTTAGTTGAAAATAGGGGTTTCTACGATATGTTGCCTGAATCATTATTAAGTTTTTTATTTTACTTAGAGTATTTAAATATCCTTCAGCAACTTTTGTCATGAAATGACACTTTTTGTCAGGTATTTTAACGGAAAATGTTCTAATTTCATCACAAAATGAAAAATAAAATTACCAAATAATATCCAACAATTAAACGAAATCAAAGAGAATATTGAATAATCTATCTATTTACGATAGGCACAGTTTTTGCTGCGAACATTGAGCTATAAGTTTTTAACTTTGTTGTTTTCAGGCAGCCTGAAAACTAATTTAAGTTTAATACTTAAACTTATCTTTATTTACTCAATTATCTTTAAGGACAAATTATGAATATCATTGAATTGATGGCAAAAAACACAGCTAATACGAATTTCCAAACAGTAAACAACTTAACTTCACACTTGCCAAAATTTGGCAAAAATGACGATACCTTACTTATTAACAATGTGGTACGCGGTTCTGCAGGTGTAGACATGGGTGATGGTAACAACACGGTTACTGTAGGTAAATCTGTTTACATCAACGGTTCACATTCATTTAAGTTTGGTTCAGGTAACGATACATTCAACATTGGTATCAACTTGGATGGTCAAAATGTCATCAATATGGGCGAAGGTAACAATACATTGGCAATTGGCGCAAGCAAAACCTATAAAAATGATGGTTACATTGGCGCAAATAGCAAATCTGCAATCAACTTTGGTGCAGGCGATGACACCATGACGGTACGTACCAATATTGATGGCGTGAACTCATTGAACTTTGGCAAAGGCAATAACAGCTTAACCGTTGGTAATTACATGGTTGGTACCAATACAGTAAGCTTTGGTTCAGGTAATGACGTGATGACTGTAGGTTCAAATATCCATGGTCGTAATCAAGTATTTAACTTTGGCGGTGGTAACAACAAATTACACGTTTTGGGTTACATGACTGGTTTGGGTCATCAGACATCGTTTGGCGATGGTAACGATGTTTTCACTGTTGGAAGCAATATTGATGGCAATCAAACATTCTCATTCGGTCATGGCGACAACAAAATGAATGTGGGCAATTATGTCATTGGTACGAACACATTCAGATTTGGTGATGGTGTAGATTTGGTAAGCATTGGTTCTAACATCAACGGTAAACAAAATTTCTATTTCAATGACGGTAACGACATTTTGAAAGTAGGGGGTTATGTTTTAGGTACTAATGTGTTCCATTTTGGCGAAGATAAAGAATCTACCAAAATTATCACAGCACTTGGTTTTGACGATGAAGGTAATTTATCTAATATTCAACAAACAGTAACCGTTGCAGCTGCCAATAATGAATTCCATGTTGGGAATTATTTTAGTGGCAACAATGTGGTTACATTTGGCAATGGCAACGATATCATGACCGTTGGTACCAATATTGATGGTACAAATCGCATCACTTTTGGTAATGGTCAAAACTCTTTGACAGTAGGTGGTTATTTCACAGGTCACAGTACCACGACTTTTGGTAGTGGTAATGATGTTATGAAAATTGGTACAAACATTGACGGTAAACACACTTTCAATTTTGGTAACGGTAATAATAAATTGATAGTTGGTGGTTACTACACAGGTCATAATGAGTTAACATTTGGTAATGGCGATGACGTTATGACTGTTGCGTCTAACATCAATGGCGGTCAAAGCATCAATTTTGGCGATGGTACAAACAGCTTGACTGTTGGTGGCTACTTCACTGGTATCAACAACAGCACCACTTTCGGTAATGGCGATGATACTTTGAAAATTGGCAGCAATATTGATGGCGTACAAAACTTTGCATTTGGAAATGGTAACAATACTTTAGATGTTGGCAACTACTTAACTGGTAAAAACACCATCAGCTTTGGTAATGGCAATGACACCATTAAAGTAGGCACAAACATCAATGGTACAGAAACCATTACTATGGGTGCAGGTGATGACAGCGTGGTTGTTGGTGGCTACATTACCAATAAAGTAACTTTGGATTTCGGTAATGGTAATGACTTCTTGCAAGCTGATGCAGGTTTACGTGGTGGTGCATTGGGCAGCACTCATGTAGATATGGGTAATGGCAATGACGTAGTTAAAATCGGTCAATTGGGTGTGGGTGCATACTCAGCAATGATTGATTTGGGTGCTGGCGATGACGTATTAACATTAGGTGGCGTGATTCACGGCTCTCGCAGCTACATTGATGGTGGTCAAGGTCATGATACATTGAACATCACGGCAAGCAATACTAACCACAGCTTGAGCCAAATTCGCAACATTGAGACCATTGATGTATCTGGCGCGAAAAACTACGAATTGAATATTACCGCGAAAGATTTGTTCTCTGATGCTGCTCACGATTTGTACATCAAAGGCGCAACAAATGGCGGTAATGTGAAAGTAGATTTGGGTAACAATGGTTATAACTTGCATGACAACAGCGTAAGCGGTTCGGCTGGTGCTTGGGTAAATACAGGCGTAACTGAAGTTGATGGCGTAAGCTACAATACTTACACACACAGCTCAATGAATCACGAAACTGTATTTATTGAACAAGGTATCCAAGTTATCTAATTCATGATAAATAAGTGAGAAATTGAGGCAGGAAACAAAAGGCGTATTGATAACAATACGCCTTTTTTTCAGGCTGAAACACATTACATTTCAGCTTTTTGAGATTTTTATAATTATTTGGTGATTATTTTAGGTAAGTGGGGTGTTTAGCCATTTTCGTGGCCATTTCTGCTCTTTCAGGCAGTAATAGCGCAACAAGCCTAAGCTTGTTTGCCGCTTTAAGCAAATTCAAACACATCACTTTCAATAACATCGGCAAGGGGATGACTCGAGCAATCTTCGTGATAAGGACGTGATTAATCTTTCCGTATACTCTGATAAATCACTTTCGCCAGTCGTCTACTTACCCGAGCTTTAACTTGAGGATTGTTGAGAATTTTGCTGACGCTTTCACCAAATTTCTCAAACAGATTGATAAGCAAATCGTCAAGTTTCGTATTGAAATAATCCATAAATGAGGACAAGGGATTATTGTTGGCAGCATTCACTATATCGGGATTTTCTTGGGCAAATTTTTCAATAGATTCAAAAAATAATAAATCTGCCAAAGTAAATTCTGTGGTAAATGAATCGTTCAATTCTTGAATCAATTTATCTAATTCATCAGTTAGGCTGACTTGTCCAGTGCCAACATCGGTTGAGCCTTTGAGTGGACTGGCTTCACCATTTCCTAGATGAATTGAGCCTTGGCTGATTTGTTGCAAGCGGTAGTATTGCAAAATCGTCATTTTGGATAAATCTAATTTTTCCGCTTGTGAGCCTTTTGGCAATTTCATCATCAATGATTTTAAATAAACGTAACGCTTTTCGTGAATGGAATCGGCATACGGTAAAATCTGTGATACAAACAAATACAAATTTAAATAACTTTGTAATTGGCTTTTAAACAATTTTTGTTGTTCTTCTTTGTGTTCAATGCTGCCTGAAAGATCTAAATATCTGTCGACTGCTTTATCAATAATGGCATTTAATTTTTTGTGTTCGCCGTTGGTAGGTGTGGTGCGGTTGCTAAACCAAACATCAGCAAATTTATCAATATCACTTTGTGAATAAATTTGCCATTCATCTAATGTGTTACCTAAACTTCCCAGTTTTTCTTCATCAGGAATATTGCCCAAATCAGTACGTTCGTAATATGGCTTAAAAGCTTCGTAAATATCTTCAGGTTTGTTAACAAAATCTAAGACGAATGTATCTTCTTTGCCTGTTGCGGTGCGATTTAAACGAGAAAGCGTTTGAACGGCCTGCACACCTGACAACGTTTTATCAACAAACATGGTATGCAACAGCGGTTGGTCAAAACCTGTTTGATATTTGTCCGCCACCAATAAAACTTGATAATTATCGCTATCAAATTGTTCAGGCAGCTCGGTTTCTTTAATTCCGCCATTCATTGCAGGTTCTGTGTATTCTTTTTCGCTTTGTTCGGGCAAAATCACTTTGCCTGAAAATGCCACCAGCGATTTAATGTCTTGATAGCCTTTTTCAGCAATATATTCATCAAACGCCATTTTATAACGCACCGCGTGTTCTCGCGAACCTGTTACCACCATTGCTTTGGCATAACCGCCAATTTTGTGACGTGTGGCTGTCTGAAAATGTTCAATAATGATTTCTACTTTTTGGCTGATGACACTCGGGTGCAAATTCACAAAACGCATTAACGCTTTTTTGGCTTTATTTTTGGGTAGTTCCAAATCTTTTTGATCCGCCATATTCAATAAACGAAAATAGTATTTATAAGTCGTGTAATTTGCCAACACATCCAAAATAAAGCCTTCTTCAATTGCTTGCTTCATTGTATAGCTGTGAAATGGTGTTTGACCTATTTCATTGGGTTCATCAAATAATGCGAGCGTTTTCCATTTTGGAGTGGCGGTGAATGCGAAAAAACTCAAATTATCTTGGCGTTTGCGTTTGAATTGTTCACGCAACACATTTTTTTGTATTTCCATTTCTTCGGGCGATAAATTTTCTTCGTCCAAATCCATAAATTCTGCCGCAATTGCTGATTCAATGCCGTCTTTATTCAATACTTGGCGCAATTCGCTTGCCGTTTCGCCACTTTGTGAGCTGTGGGCTTCATCCACAATCACTGCAAAACGCTTGCCAGTTGTATCTAAAACCACTTGTTCGCCTTGTTTGGCTTTGGTTTGAATGCTGTGCATGACATAGGGAAATTTCTGGATAGTCGTAATGATGATTGGTATATTTGACGCAATCGCTGCCGTGAGTTGGTGCGTGTCTTTGTCAATTTTTTTAACCACACCATCGGTTTGTTCAAACTGTGCCACCGTTTCTTGCAACTGCCTATCCAAAACCACGCGGTCGGTTACGATAATCACAGAATGAAAAATTTTTTCATTGTTCGCATTGTGCAAAGACGATAAATGATGTGCTAACCAAGCAATCGTATTGGATTTGCCTGAACCTGCCGAATGCTGAATTAAATAATTTTTGCCAGCCCCATTGATTTTGGCGTGGCTAACCAATTTTCTCACTGCGTCCAACTGATGAAAACGCGGAAAAATCATGGATTCAGTTGTGATGTAACGAAAGCCAGAATTTGTCCGAATTTTGCGCTCTTCACGGCTTAAATGTAAAAAACGCCCAATCAATTCCATCAAGCTATCTTTTGGCAAAATCTCACGCCATAAATACGCCGTTCTCACATCATCATTGACAGGCGGATTGCCTCTGCCATCATTAAAGCCACGATTAAACGGTAAAAATTTTGTGTCTTCGCCTTTGAGTTCGGTAGTCATATATACTTCGTCTGTATCTACCGCAAAATGCACCAACGTCCGTTTTTTAAATTCAAATAATTTGCCTTTTGGATTGCGTTCGTTGCGATATTGGGCAATGGCATCTTGCACCGTCCAGCCCGTTGCTGACATTTGATTTTTCAGCTCTATCGTTGCAAACGGAATGCCATTAACCGAAATCACTAAATCAATCCGCTCATTATCTTCTGTAATCACTTGGCGTGTAACTTTAACAATATTTTGTTCATACTGTTGGCGAGTGGTGTCGTTCAAACCTGAATTAGGGGCAAAAAACGCCATTTTTGCGGTACGATTGGCAATGCGAAAACCTTCACGAAAGACTTTCAGGCTGCCTTTAATATTTAATTCTTGATTTAAGGCTCTTAACAGTTCAACTCTGGCATTATCCTTAAAGAGCATTTGCAAGCGTTCCCATAATTTGGGTTGCGTTTTTTGGATAAATTCAGCCACATCATCGGGAAAAAGGGCAGTTGATTTATCGTAAGATTTGGGGTTGCCTTGAGTGTAATTGCCCTCGGTTAATAGGCTGTGTTCAATTTCATTTTCAAAGTGTTGTTCGGTGTGCATCTGTTTGCTCCCATTTGTTGATTGCAAGGTGGGCTTGAATCCACCTATGCCCTTTATTCATCGGTGACTTTAATTTTCCCTGTAACCGCCTGTGTAATCAGCGCGGTGCGGTATTCTTTCAGACGACCTATGGTTTGATTGACCGTTTCACACAAGCGGTCGATTTTGGCAGTTTCTTGGTCTAGGTAATTGGCAATAGCGGTTTGTTCGGTTACGGGGGGAAGTAACGATTTTAGATAGCTTAATCTTTCCGATTTTATTCCAAGTGCGGTAGAACCAGTTGCAAATTTATAAAGGCTAGCTTGAAACGCTTTTGACAAAATAAAATATTTTAAAAATCTATTATCAAGTTTATCTTTTTTACCATCAAATTTTAATACTCGTTGAGCCAATGCAACATCAGTTCGGTCAATTTGAGCAACCTCACCTAACGGTGCTTCTGTAGTCATTAAGACTTGTCCCAATTTAGGCAAACCTCGTCTCATAACTTCTTCATAGTTATCTTCATCAATAAATTCTTGTGAAAGTGTATAGTCAATTATTCCATTTTTAATATTTCTTGCTGTTATTAGAAATACCCCACTATTTGTTTTTTCGGGAGTTTTTCCACGATAATCAATAATTGAGTTCATTACTAATTTAAAGGGAGAAACATCCCAATGCGCCGGCACATCCCCCAACCATTCCACGCCACTATTTTTCATTGGGGCTGCAGGGTTTAAGCCTTTGGTTACGGCATGGGTAATCACGGCGGTACGCCGTTCCGCGAGCTTTTCAAGCAGCGTTTGTTGCTTATCAATCAGTGCATCGATTTCACCGAGTTTGGTGTCTAGGTAGTGGGCGATGGCGGTTTGTTCTTTTAGTGGAAGCTTCACTATTGGTAGGCGTACTAAATCTGTGGCATTGATTGCGGGATAGCTTACACCAACAGAGTTTGAAACGATTGCGCCAATCATATTTTCAGATTGAACCCAATAACCTAGAAATCTAGGAAATAAATTTTCTTTAGGTCGTAATACTGCAAAACCTGTAGAAACAATTAAATTGTCTTCTGCATCTTGAATTTGGGTAATGGCTTTTAAATAGGTTCTTACCGTTGAAACAATCACATCTCCATTTTTAACAATACGTCTTGCCCTTGAGGGGCTATTTTCAAAAGTCATTAGCTCTTTTTGAATAATGCCTTCAATCAATGATACACTTGAAATATCAACATAAAGAATTTCATAGTCTGTATCGGTTTTATCGCCCAATACTTCATCATTAAATGTTACTTCATCTTTCAGACGACATATGCTCCAATGCTCTGGCACTTCGCCTAGCCACGCTATGCCACTGTCTTTGTATTTTTCGTATCTGTTCATTTTGTTTACTCGTTTGCTTTTCAGGCAGCCTGAAAAGCCGTTTTTTAAGGTACAGGCTGCCTGAAAAGGGTTTGCGTGAATTAGTTTAATTTCCCTAGCATCGCCATAATTTCTTGCTCCAACGCCACAATCTCGCTTTTGATTTCGGCTAAATCGCGCGGCGGTTGGTATTCGTAGAAATGGCGGTTAATCGGAATCTCAAAGCCAAGTTTGGTTTTGCTCTCATCAACCCACGCGTCTTGAACGTGCGGTAACACTTCAGCCGTCATATAAGCCTGAACAGTCGGGCGAAGAGCGGTTAATAAGTCGCTTAAATTGGTTTCGTTGTCATAACCTAAACTCAATGGGAACGCCATTTCAGAGGGCATCGGCACAAGTTCACTATCGCGTAACTGTGGGTCAGGCTCGGGGTTGCCTTTGCTGTCGGTGCAAATGTCGGCGGTTTGGTCTCGCTCGCTTAATGCTTCCAAAATCGCTTTTTGCAGGCTGCCTGAAACTTTAAACGATAAGCCTTTTAACGCTGGATTTAACACTTTTAAAAATTGCGCTCGGCTGGTGTAAAGCGTGTTATCCAAACCGTTTAAGGTGTTAATAATGGCTTGTTGTTGGGCTTTGCCTGTTTCTTCTTCGGCTTTGATTTGGGTTTCGTCCTTGATTTTTTTGGATTTTGCCAAATTCACAAAGGCGGTTTGCGCCCATAATTTTTCAATGCGTTCTGGGCTGGCTTGGAAATTCAAGCGTAACGGGCGTTCTACCGTGATTTTCAAATAGGCAAAATCTTGATTATTGAAAATTTTGCTGTCTTTGGTTTCAATAAAATCGGTGTAAAGCTGGGTAATGTCGGTGATGTGTTGTTCTGACAATTCATTGCGTTTATTGCCCAATGATTTTTGCATTTTTTGGAAATAGCCTGTGGCGTTAATCAGTTGAATTTTGCCTTGACGTTTTTCGCTTTTTTTGTTGGATAAAATCCAAATGTAGGTATAAATGCCTGTGTTATAAAACATTTGGTCGGGCAAGGCAATAACGGCTTCTAACAAGTCGTTTTCAATCACATAACGGCGGATATTGCTCTCACCACTGCCTGCATCGCCTGTGAATAATGGTGAGCCGTTAAACACCACGGCAATACGTGAGCCTTGTTCATCGGTTTTTGGCTGTTTCATTTTGCTTATCATGTGCTGCAAAAACAGCAATGAGCCATCGTTAATGCGTGGCAAGCCCGCCCCAAATCGTCCGTTAA
This sequence comes from Simonsiella muelleri ATCC 29453, assembly GCF_002951835.1. Lineage (GTDB taxonomy): Bacteria > Pseudomonadota > Gammaproteobacteria > Burkholderiales > Neisseriaceae > Simonsiella > Simonsiella muelleri. Next base: position 2,331,253 of record NZ_CP019448.1, read on the forward strand.
AACCTTGGTCTTGGTGTTCTTTTTTGACAAAATCTTCTTGGATTTTCCATTCCACACCAAAAGGCGGATTGGCAAACATATAGTCAAAGCGTTTGCCTTGGTGTCCGTCATTTGGGGTAAAGCCGTTGCCTTTGTCTTTGGCGTTTTGTACGCCCAGCGTGTCGCCAAAAATGATGTGTTCGGCGGGCTCGTCTTTAATCAGTAAATCAGCACAACAAATGGCGTAAGACTCGGCGTTGTATTCTTGTCCGTACAAACCCAGACTAATGGCTTGGTTAAAACCTTTGAGTTCTTTTTCCGATTCGGACAACATTCCGCCTGTTCCGCAAGTGGGGTCGTAAATGGTGCGATGTACACCTGCTTTTTGGAGTTCCTCGTGGTCTTCAGCAAAGGCGATATTGACCATTAAGCGAATCACTTCTCGCGGTGTAAAGTGGTCGCCTGCCTCTTCGTTGGCTTGTTCGTTGAATTTTCGGATTAAGTCTTCAAACAAATAGCCCATTTGAATGTTAGAAATGACATCAGGCGAAAGCGTTAAGCCATGTTTATTTAAATCGCCGATAAAATCTTGCAAGATTTTAAATAAGCGGTTGGCTTCGTCCAGTTTATCCAACTCTGTTTCAAACTCAAATTTGTCAAAAATATCTTTGGCTTTGGCAGAAAATCCGTTGATGTATTTAGAACAATTAGCACGAATATGGTCAGGGTCTTCCAAAAGACGAGCAAGATTAAAACCGCTAACGTTGTAAAGCGTTTGTTTACGATTTTGTCCGATAATTTCGGTTAATTTTTTATCCAAAATAACGGCAGGCAAATTTTTATTTTCATCAAAAACAGTTTTCATCTGGTCGGTGTGATTTGCCAAAATCGCATCAAAACGCGCCAAGACAATCAGCGGCAACATTACTTTACGATATTGTGGTGGACGATAAGTACCACGCAAGCCGTTGGCGATATTCCATAAAATAGAAACAAGTGTGCTATGGTGGGGGTGTTGTTGGGTTTGAATTTGTGTCATTTTCAAATATCCTTTTGAATTTAATAAGTATTTAAAATTTGTTCAGCTAATGCGGCGTTGTACTCTTGGCGAAGTGCGATAAGCTGTTCAAGTTTTTTTTGTTCGGTTAATGCTTGGGTGTGTCGGTCAATAATTTGCTTTTGAATGGTAATCGGTGGAATTTTGATGGGAAATTCCTTTGCCATAGCCAGCGTAAAAATTGGAAACGAGGTGCCACGCAACACCGCTGAATAATAGCTTTTTGCCGTGATGGCATGATTAAAGTACCACACCAAATATTTTGGCAATATTATTTCACTAAGCGAATGAATGATGATAAATGGATTACTTGCCACGACTTTATCTTTCAGGCTGCCTGAAAACAGATAGGCTTTAGGTTCGCCACGCGCCAACAATAAAATAGCGTTGTGCGGTAAATATTGCGGCTTAGAATCGTATTTCCATTCAATACCCGTCAAAAGTGTAGTGTCAATTTGATGGCTGTCTTTGGGTAAGTCTTTCACTTGAATGGCTTTAACTTCGCCATAATCCAGATAATCAATTGATTCCCGAATGGTAAAGCCTGTATAAAGTTGGGCAAAGTGTTTGAGTAAAATGGGTTTGGACATTTTTTCTTCTCTGATAATGAAAAATACGATGCAGTAATTGGATAAATGCAAATTTTATTATTACGGTAAATTGTAACTTATTTAACTTGGCTTGTGAATTATTTTTTTTCATTTTTTTTATTACTGCATAGATTGCTTTATTTAATCTTATGTTTTTAATGAATTTTTAAATTTGATAAAATACCTGTGGGTAAATCTTTAAATTTAAAACACCATAAATAGAAAAAAATGGCTTATCCCAATTGTTTTTGGATAAGCCATTCTTTATTTGAGAGAGAAAGTGTTAAACCGTCTGAGTATCGGGATTTATGCCACGTCAAAAATCTCGCGTACTACTACTTTATAAAATGCAAATGCGTCCAATGCACCTTGCAATGCTGTAGCGCGTTCTTCTTCATTAACAGGTAAAGTATTTAATTTTTCTACGAAATCACGCCAATGCTTGCCACGACCATCAATGTGCGGTGCTAAATGGCGTGCGCCGTGTTCTGCGCTTAAGCCCAATTTATTTTGTGCATCTTTAAACAAAAATGCAGCACCCACATTAGAGCCTTCCGCACAATATAACCAGCCCAAAGTTTCTGCTCCCGATAATTGTGGCAATGGCACAGAAATGTTTTTTTCACTGGCATTCAAATCTTGCAAATCGCGCAGTACTTCATCATAACGCGCCAACTTTGCCAATCCCTCAATCTGCTGATTTAATTTAGGATTTTTGTAAATATTGTCAACCACTTTATGAAAGACAGCCTGTAACTGCAAAAATTTGATGTAATTATCAGTTGAATCAAAAGGTTTCACCGACATCACCAAATTATCCACGCTATCATGAGTCGTTTGACAATTGTGTTTCAAGAACTTGGCAAAAGTCAAATCGCCAGAATCTTCATTTTGTTCATTATAATCAGAATGATGAGACATTATTTATTTCCTTATAACTTAAGAGATGAGGATAAAACACCAAAACCAAAACACATTGAAATAATTGAAATATAAATTGGCTTTGAACAAAAAAATGAACAGAAATGTATTTTGTATTTTTTGTCAAAACACAATCCGTAAATTTTAGTAAACCTAATTATCCTATCATTTTTATGATTTTATTTTCAAGTAATTTAAAATAAATCAGTAAAAACAATATATTACAAAAAATTTTATAAAAATTTTTCTTTGAAATAAATTAATTATTCATTTGTGCTTGATAAAATCTTTACGTTTTTTTGCGTGATTAGTATAATCTATAATCTATTTGAGATTGAAAATTGGTATCGGTTTCAGTATTTAATTATCAAACATTTTGACCAAAATAACAAGAGTAAAAGTATGAGAATTACAAAAATTAAAACGTTATCTTTTTTGTTGCTGATGGTTTTTGGAGCAAGTCAGGCAATTGCCAATGAGACAACTGCTACCCAAACATTGGAAACAGTAAAGGTAAAAGGTAAACGTGTTAATCCATCACTTGAGCGTAAAAATCAGGAAGCCATTCGCCGCGAAATGATTAATGACACACGAGATTTGGTGCGCTATTCGGCAGATGTAGGCATTAGTGATGATGGTCGCCGTACCAAAGGTTTTGCCATGCGTGGCGTAGAAGAAAACCGTGTTGGCATTAGTATTGACGGTGTTTCGTTACCAGAATCAGAAGAAAATTCGCTGTATGCGCGTTATGGTAATTTCAATAATTCCCGCTTAAGTATTGACCCTGAATTGGTACGCAGTATTGAAGTGAACAAAGGCGCAGATTCCATTAATTCAGGCAGTGGTGCATTAGGCGGTAATGTGAATTATCGTACATTGAATGGTTCGGATTTATTGCGCGATAACCGTACTTTGGGTGGTATGTTCAAAAGTGGTTATGCCAGTAAAAATCGTGAATGGGTTAATACACTGGGGGTAGGATTTAATAATGGTACGGTAGATGTGGCTTTGCTTTACTCTCATCGTCATGGACATGAATTAAAAAGTAATGGCGGCGATGTTGAGTTATACAAACCCAATAGCTATGCAACCGAATATGATATTCAGCGATTTGCAGAAGTTGGCTCATCACGCATTAAACCCGACCCATCTCAACACAAAAATAACAGTTGGTTGGCAAAATTGGGTTGGCAAATCAACCCAAATCATCGCGTTGGTGTGTCGGTAAATGGTCAAAAAAGCAATAATTACATTCATGAATATTCCTATGCTATGAACACATCTTGGCGCGAAGCCGATGATGTGCAAAAACGCATTAATGGTAATCTGTTTTATGAATACACGCCTGAAAGCCAATGGCTGGCTTTGCTTCGTGCCGATATTGACCATCAAAAAACCGACAATGGTTCCATCAACTATAAGGGCGATTACGATTCCACCAAAGTAAATACGGGTAATTGGCGAACAGATTATTATCGTTATGATAAAAGCTGGACGAGCAACCGCGATTTTCGTAACAATGAAACCAAACTGAATCGTTTTGGTTTACGCATGGACAGCCAGCCTTTGCAATGGGGCAAAACCACTCATGAATTGTCTATGAAATTATTGGCAGGACAACGCCAATTTAAAAATGTGAATACCGATGAAAATTTAGACCGTCAAGGTAAAGTAACCAAAACAGATATTTACACCATTCAATATCCTGTGAAAACCAACCAATACCGCATTGCCTTATCGGATAAATTCCGTTTAACCGACCGGTTATCAGGTCATATAGGCGTGGCGTATGATTATTATAAAATCAAACCTTCTGAACCCGATGGCATACCTTGTGGTAAAGATGGTGGTTTTGGTCGCTTGTGTTCTGGCACCCCTGTTCCTGCCAGCTTTAAAGATTGGAGTTTCACAACTGGCTTGAACTGGAAATTCAATCCCAATTGGCAGGCAGGCTACAATTTTGCGACAGGTTTCCGCGTACCCACCGCGTCTGAAATGTATTTCACTTTTGAAAGTGTGTACGGTAGCTGGTTAGCCAACCCAAAATTAACTTCTGAACGCAGCCAAAATCACACCTTATTTTTACAAGGTCGTGGCGAAAAAGGCTCTTTGGATTTAAGTGTATATCAAAGCCGTTACCGCGATTTCCTGTATGAACAAGAAACCAATTTAACGCGCGAAGACCCAACATGTGATGAGTTTGCTGCTTACTATACGGGCTGTACTGGTAAACGCACCGATTATTTCCAGCAAATGGTGAATTTGGACAAAGCACGCGTTAATGGTGTGGAAATTTCAGGCAGCCTGAATTTGGATAAAATTAGCCCACTTCCGCAAGGTTGGAAATTGTCCAGTAGTTTGGGTTACAGCAAAGGTTCAATGAATATTAAAGAGGGTAAATTAAGCATGCTCTCCATTCAGCCATTGAAATTTGTGCTAGGTTTAGATTATGAGCAGCCTGCAAAAAAATATGGTGTATTTAGCCGTTTAACTTACACAGGTGCGAAAAAAGCCAAAGACGCTCAAACTGGTGAATACGCAACCAGATGTTTGGGGACGATTTCATCATATTCAGGTAGATGTATCGGCACAGAAGAAGCCTACACCAAGATTATAGATTATCGCTTTTTGAATAAACGTGCGTGGGTATTTGATGTATTTGGTTACTATCGCCCGACTCAAAACCTGACTTTGCGTGCTGGTGTATATAATTTATTTAACACCAAATACCACACATGGGACAGTTTGCGTGGCATTAATATGCGTTCAACCATTAACAGTATCAGCCTTTATGAGTATTCTCGTGGCAATTTGCAAGGTTTGGAGCGTTATACTGCACCAGGTCGCAATTACGCGGTTTCTTTGGAATACAAATTCTAAAGTAGATTCAATACACGACAAAAATCCTGTCAGGCTGCCTGAAATGTTTGCAAAAGCATTTTAGGCAGCCTGAATTATTTATATGTCTTTTTATTGTATGATAATATTCTTGAAATCCATAGATAGGGAGAAAGCATGAAATTTATTTCATCTATTATATTGTGCGCAGTGTTAACTGCCTGTTATTCTAATCATTCTTCAATTCAGAAAAGTAATAGCAATTCTTTTTCATCAATTCAAACAGGAAAAACAGATATGCCTACGAAAAGCCCCATGTTAAATGAAATTTTAACAACAAAGATTGCAGCAAAAGAAACGGCTATTGGTCAATTTATGCCAGGTCAAACTAGGGATGTGAGCGGTATTGTGAGTAAGTATATTCCAATTGGTACATCGCGAGAGCAAGTAAAACAAATTTTAGCTAATATGAACCAAAATTTTAAAGAAGAAAATAATATTATTCATGCTGGATATTTAGCCGAATTTATTCCAATGGTTCCGCGAGCAGGTGTGATGATTAAATTAACGTTTAATGAACGTAATTTTTTAGAAACAATTGATGCACAATTATCTTATCAGCAATAAATATAAAGACAATTAATTTTAAGGGTAAATAGAATGAAACTAAAAGTACTTTCAATGTTTTTAACTATCATACCTACCTATCTTATTTTTGATGGCTTGTACATCAACACCAAATTTTTCAACAACAAAACAGGAGCAACATCAAATGAATAATACCGTACAATATGCAAATAAAACTTTATGGGAAATGTTTGGTCATCCAGAAGATTGGGAGTTGTATGTCTATTCAATTCCTTTGGAGATTGATTTTGTTAGACCGCCAACAATACATGATTTACGAAGTAAAGAATATAGTGAAATACACCGTTATCTAAATGATAATAAAGTTATTTATGCTATTAATCTTTTTAAGAATATTCTTTTTACCTATGGATTAGAATATCCTATAGATGTAAGAATTTTATTGGATTTTAAACACAAATATAAAAATGAAACTATTAGTCTTGTTAATGATGGTTATACATTAGCATTTTATGTAGAAAGGAACATTGATGGTCAAATTGAAAAATTGCCAGCAATAGTTGTTTCTGATGAGCAATATAATGTGTTGAAACAACTATTTTCTAACTAATTGTGAAATAAAGGGAAATGTTTATGGTAACTGCAGCGGCATTTAAACCAACGAATAAAGATGGTACACCAATAACAAAACATCAAGAGCAAGATTTAGAATTGGCTATCCGCTATTTAAGCAGAAATACAGATGCGGCTAAATTATTGGAACAGGCTGTTAAAAATGGAGTAACTATACAATTTAGCAATACACAAAATGGCTTCTATCGACCTGACTCCAATTCTATAGAATGGAATTCTAAATTTACGATTGAAGTTCAAAATGGTTCAGATAGAGGATATATGTCGCCTGCAGTGGTGCTTTTACATGAAGTTGCACACTCAGTAGATAAGCAAGCGCGAATTAAATATATTTTTTCTACAGAGACTTGTCCTTCTAATGAAAAAACTTGTCAGGTAACAAATGACCCAAATTTAAGAGCGATGTATACTAATCGTGAAAAATTTGCTGTTGAAACCGAGAGAAAAATTGCACAGCAGTTAGGTGAGCCGATACGATTACGTTATTCGGATGTTTTGAAGGATACAACTACTACTTCTACGCTTGATTCCAGCCGACAATATTATCAAAATGGGCAATACCATGAATCAGAGTTTAAAGGACATGCCAAAGACAGCAATGGCTCTATTTATACTCAAAAAATAACTAATTATGATAATGATTTACCTAAAAAAACTCCCTTAAAAAAGGAAACTGTTGAGTATGATGATGGTTTTAAACCTATTTCAAAAAATATTGTCATTTATGACCATAAACAAGGAATAATCACAACAACAGTAACGGACTACCCAACCTAAAGTTAGTCAAAGCATCACTACTTTAGATGGTAAGCCTATTCAATCGTAAGATGAAGGTCAAACTTTAACGCCGATTGGACGCGAAAATAGAGTAATGCCTTCTATTTCTTCCAAGCATCAGCAATTTGTTCAGCAATGTGAAGATAAATTAGTGGCTATTTGTAATGAAAAAAGAGGTATTACTGCCGATAGCCCACAAGATTTCAAAAATATTGCAGCAGCCATAGCCACTAAAGGTATTATAGAGCAAGGCATGGATAAAGTAGAAAAAGCGACCATTGATGGTTCGAATTTTTATATTGGTAGTTATTCGCCCCATACCAAAATTGTATCTGTAAATGTGCATGAAGCAGTTCATATTCCTGTTCATGAAAGTATGGAAAAAATTCAACAATTAGAACAACAAATAGCGCAGAGAACTCAAGAACACCAAATGACTCAGGAACAAAATCAGAGGCGTAGTATGGTGTAGATGATGATTTCAGGCAGCCTGCATTTTCAGGCTGCCTGTCCCTATTTTTCTTGTTCCAAACTTGGATAACAATACAATCCGCCGTCCGTTGCGCCAATCGCCTGTTTCATCAAATCATCAGGAAACAAACCGCGCCGATTCAGTTCTATAAAAAATTCCGAACCACCACTTGCGTCTGTTGGCAACATAAACGACTCTTCTTGCCCCACAATCCACACATACAAACAATCTGATTGCGACAAACCACCGTCTTCAAAACACACACGGCACACATCTGCCCATGCAAATTTATATGCCCACGATTCATTATGTGGCGGATTGGCGCGAACAAATACGGTGTTGTCGTCAAATTCAATCCAAAACCAGTCGGATAATTCGGCTAATGGTTTGGCAAAAATGCTGCGTAACCATTGCCAGCCCAAGCCAATCATTATCAAAACAGGGATTAAATTGAACCAATGCCATTTAAATTCAGGCTGCCTTTCAATCAATAGGTTGTACAAAATCCATAAAATAATGCTTACCCCGATGCCGAGCATGGTTAGCGCGAACAAAAAATGAAATGCGCCAAAAATCCACCCAAATAAACGCCCGATAATACCATGAGATTGTCGCCATACGCTCGCTGCTTCAAATAGGCGCAACAGCAATACAGGCAAAGCGATAAAAATCCAAACGATGAACCAAATAAATTGCCAAGTGCCGTCTGGTTCGCCAAATTGCAATGCGCCTAAACAGCCCAAGAAAAAGGCAATCGCATAAAGTAGTTTTTGGTTTTCTGGATTCATTTGTTCTATCCTTATGCGCAGGCTGCCTGAAAGCTGAGTGATTGCGCAATGTTATCTTAATCAATGCATATTGTAAATTAAAGTTAAACTATTTTTTTTTTTGTAAGTAAATGTACTATGATGATTTTACATTTCAGGCTGCCTGAAATATTTTCTAAAACCTACACGGAGAAATCATCATGAAAAAAGCAGCTATTGTTATTGCGGTATTGCTGGCAGGATTTTTAATTCGCAGCAATTTGAGCATGAAACCTGCCAGCATAGAAAAATATTTGCAAGAACTCAGCTTGAAATCCGCGCAAAATCCACCTGAAGCCTGTGAAATGGTGGACGATAAAATTGATGTCAGCATTCGCCAAGAAACGCCCACTGGCACTTGGGAAGTGGAAGGCGGCAAAGATGAATTGTGCGGCTTTATGGAACAAGGTCGTGCGGCAATGGTGTTGTTGCAAGGCAATATGAATTGGCATTATGAAAATGTGAAAGTGAAAAGCAGCTTTCCGTGGCAAAGCGCAAAAGTGTCGTATGATGAAATTTCCACCGTGAGCACGGCGAAAATTGGCACAGTCAGCACCAAAATGCACTACGATTTGCAAGTGAAACGCTCGTTGTTTGGCGGTATTAAAGTAACCAAATTGAAAGCGACGGGTGGTTCGCAATAATTTCAGGCAGCCTGAAAATGGGAAGTTAGATGATTCAAATTGTTTCTTGGTTAATCCGACTTTTTGTTTTGGGCAATGTGCAGGCTGCCTGAAATGAAATTCAGCGGAGCTAAAATGATTGACCAAGTACGCAACTCTTTCAGGCAGCCTGAAAGAAAATCCACTTGATTTTTTTATCAAAATCCCCCATAATCTCGCCTTTCATTTTTGGGTGGCGTAAACACGTTGCCCGATTTTTGTGTAAAGCAGTTCCGCTTTACTCGTTCTTTTAATCGCTCTTTATATAAGGATTTAGCTCATGGCTAAGGAAAAATTTGAACGTAGCAAACCGCACGTAAACGTAGGTACAATCGGTCACGTTGACCATGGTAAAACCACTTTGACTGCTGCTTTGACTACGATTTTGGCTGAAAAATTCGGCGGTACAGCAAAAGCTTACGACCAAATTGACGCAGCACCAGAAGAAAAAGCACGCGGTATTACCATCAACACCGCACACGTTGAATACGAAACTGAAACACGCCACTATGCGCACGTTGACTGCCCAGGTCACGCGGACTATGTGAAAAACATGATTACTGGTGCGGCGCAAATGGACGGTGCAATTTTGGTTGTATCTGCAGCTGACGGTCCTATGCCACAAACTCGCGAACACATCTTGTTGGCTCGTCAAGTAGGTGTACCTTACATTATCGTATTCATGAACAAATGCGACATGGTTGATGATGCTGAGTTGTTGGAATTGGTTGAAATGGAAATCCGTGACTTGTTGTCAAGCTACGACTTCCCAGGCGATGACTGCCCAATCGTACAAGGTTCTGCTTTGCGTGCATTGGAGGGTGATGCTGCATACAAAGAAAAAATCTTTGAATTGGCGGCTGCATTGGATAGTTACATTCCTACTCCAGAACGTGCGATTGACAAACCATTCTTGTTGCCAATTGAAGACGTATTCTCTATCTCTGGTCGTGGTACAGTGGTAACAGGTCGTGTAGAGCGCGGTGTCATCAAAGTAGGTGAAGAGATTGAAATCGTAGGTTTGAAACCCACTCAAAAAACCACTTGTACTGGTGTGGAAATGTTCCGCAAATTGTTGGACGAAGGTCAAGCAGGCGACAACGTAGGTGTGTTGTTGCGCGGTACCAAACGTGAAGAAGTGGAACGTGGTCAAGTATTGGCTAAACCAGGCACCATTACGCCACACACTAAATTTGAAGCAGAAGTGTATGTATTGAGCAAAGAAGAAGGTGGTCGTCATACGCCATTCTTCGCGAACTACCGTCCACAATTCTATTTCCGTACCACTGACGTAACGGGTGCAGTAACCTTGTCAGAAGGCGTGGAAATGGTGATGCCAGGCGAAAACGTGAAAATCACTGTTGAATTGATTGCACCAATCGCGATGGAAAACGGTTTGCGTTTTGCGATTCGTGAAGGTGGTCGTACCGTAGGTGCGGGCGTTGTGGCTAACGTGATTGCTTAATACAAGGATACTAGATAAATGGCTAACCAAAAAATCCGTATCCGTTTGAAAGCTTATGATTACAGCTTGATTGACCGTTCTGCACAAGAAATTGTGGAAACCGCTAAACGTACTGGCGCAGTGGTAAAAGGTCCGATTCCTTTGCCAACTAAAATTGAACGTTTCAACATTTTGCGTTCTCCACACGTGAACAAAACGTCTCGTGAACAATTGGAAATCCGTACGCACTTGCGTTTGATGGACATCGTGGATTGGACTGACAAAACCACTGATGCTTTGATGAAATTGGACTTGCCTGCTGGCGTGGACGTTGAAATCAAAGTGCAATAATCTGAAAAGATAACAAAATCTCCCAAACTGGAAACGGTTTGGGAGATTTTGGTTTTTCAGGCTACCTGAAAAAGTATTACGTTAATTGCTCGTGATTAGGCAGTAATTCCGCAGCTTCACACTTCAAAATCAATGAAATTTGAAATAGCTTATCCACGGTTAAATTGACTTCGCCACGTTCAATTCTGCCCATGTAGCTACGGTCAATTTCAGCCAGTAAAGCCAATTCATCTTGCTTAATATTCAAAATCTTGCGTTTATTACGAATGTTATTACCGATTATTTGGCGGAGTGTATTCATGACATGGAAAATCCAAATGCCAAAATATCTGTTTTTGACAGCCAAATGTACACGGATTATAATCCGTATTTTAAGAACTTAATTAAGGAAGTGGAAAATGCGGATACACTGTAAAGAATGTTCACATTCAGAAGAACCAACAGCCGAATTTTTTGTTAAAGTTATCGGTGGTGCAATGCCCATTGGTGGATTTTGGGCATGGATTACTTATTTTTTGCAGGAACGGATTTTGCATTTGCAATTTGTGCAGCAATGGTGGTTGGTGGAGTGTCGTTATTGGCTTTTAAAGATGAAATTGTTAAATTGCTTACAGAAAAATATTCTTGCCCCAAGTGTGGTAGTCGGGATTGGGATATGAGCAAATAGTGAACTAAAATTCCCTTATTGTAAGGGGGGTAGGTAGTCTGAAAAAACGAAAAACCAAGTCGCAAGGACTTGGTTTTTGTGTTTGGTGGCGATGGGGAGACTTGAACTCCCGACCTCACGATTATGAGTCGTGCGCTCTAACCAGCTGAGCTACATTGCCAAAGAAACGCGCATTATAATGATGAAAACGCGGTTTGTCAAATACTATGTTTCAGGCAGCCTGAAAAACGTAATTATTTCCCTAAAAGGCAGCGAAATAGGAGTTGATATGGGCGTAGCACGGTTCTCAATTTAAGCAATCAGTTTTCTACTTGGCTGACATCACGAATTGCGCCTTTATCGGCTGATGTTGCCATTGCCGCATAAGCGCGTAACGCTGCTGAAACGTGGCGTTCGCGGTTCACAGGTTTCCATGCTTGGTTGCCACGTACTTCCATTTCGGCGCGGCGTTTTGCCAATTCATCGGCGGAAATGTTCAGATTGATGCTGCGATTTGGAATGTCAATTTCAATCGTGTCGCCTTCGTTTACCAAACCAATCGCACCGCCTTCGGCTGCTTCGGGTGATACGTGTCCGATTGATAAGCCCGATGTGCCACCTGAAAAACGTCCATCTGTTAGCAAAGCGCAAACCTTTCCTAAACCTTTTGATTTTAAGTAAGAAGTTGGGTACAGCATTTCTTGCATACCTGGCCCACCTTTCGGGCCTTCGTAGCGAATAATCACGATATCGCCCGCCACAATCTGATTGTCTAAAATGCCTTCAACCGCATCTTCTTGGCTTTCAAATACACGCGCTCGCCCTGTAAATTTCAAAATATTTTCATCCACGCCAGCTGTTTTGACAACGCAACCGCGTTCCGCGATATTGCCAAATAACACCGCCAAACCGCCATCTTGTGAATAAGCGTGTTCAGCATCGCGGATACAGCCATTGGTGCGGTCGGTATCTAACGTTTTCCATTGGCGATTTTGTGAAAAGGCTTCGGTGGTGCGCACACCACCAGGGGCTGCTTTAAAACGTTCAATTGCTTTGGTATTGGCTGGATTGGTAATGTCCCATTTGGCAATCGCGTCTTTCAGGCTGCCTGAATGAATGGTATGGACATCGGTATGTAATTTGCCGATTTTATCCAATTCTTTCAAAATGCCGATAATGCCACCTGCGCGATGTACGTCTTCCATATAATAGTCGTGGTTGTTGGGTGCGGTTTTGCACAAACAAGGCACGGTGCGACTCAAACGGTCAATGTCTTTCATTTTGAAATCCACGCCTGCTTCATTTGCCACAGCCAACAAGTGTAAAATCGTGTTAGTAGAGCCACCCATGGCAATATCCATTGTCATGGCATTTTCAAATGCTTTTTTGGTAGCAATATTACGCGGTAACACGGTTTCATCATTTTGTTCATAATAACGGCGCGTGATTGCCACAATTAGGCGACCTGCTTCTAAAAATAATTCCTTACGCCCTGCATGTGTTGCGACCAATGAGCCATTTCCAGGTAAAGATAAACCCAAAGCTTCGGTTAAACAGTTCATGGAATTAGCGGTAAACATACCCGAGCAAGAGCCGCAAGTTGGACAAGCATTTTGTTCTACTTCAGTAATTTGGCTGTCTGAAATGTTGTCGTCTGCGGCCTCTACCATTGCGTCAACCAAATCCAAACGGCGTTCATCGGCAATATTGATTGAACCGATGACTTTACCTGCTTCCATCGGGCCGCCTGATACGAAAATGGTGGGAATATTTAAACGCATTGCTGCCATCAGCATTCCAGGCGTGATTTTGTCGCAATTTGAAATACACACCAACGCATCGGCACAATGCGCGTTTACCATGTATTCGACCGAATCGGCAATCAAATCACGACTGGGTAGTGAGTACAACATTCCAGAGTGTCCCATCGCAATACCATCATCAACAGCGATTGTGTTAAATTCTTTGGCAATTGCGCCTGCTTTTTCAATTTCACGCGCCACTAATTGACCCATATTGTGTAAATGAACGTGTCCTGGTACGAATTGGGTAAATGAATTGGCAATTGCAATAATCGGTTTTCCGAAATCGCCATCAGTCATGCCTGTGGCACGCCATAAAGCACGCGCACCAGCCATATTGCGACCGTGTGTGGAAGTTTTGGAACGATAATCTGGCATTTTGTGTCCTTTAAATATTATCTGTTTATGTGAAAAAATCTTTCAGGCAGCCTGAAAGCGAGATATTTTATGCTTTTTTGGTTATTTAGGGGCAACTGATTCACTCATGTTTTCGCGTAATGCGTTGACCAAACGTGTGGTTAATTCAACCAATTTTATGCCATCGTCTGCGCCCAATTGTGCGAATGCGTTTCGCTCCCAGTCGCGCATTTTTTGCAATACGCTTTCAGCAATTTGACGACCGTTTGCGGTTAATTGCCAACGTTTTTCGCGTTTATCACTGCTATTGGGTGCAATTTCAATGATATTTTGTTGCTGCAAATTTTGGCACAACGGCGACAAAGTTTGTTTAGCTAATCCGAAAGTTTCACATATTTCTTGTTGGCTACAGTTGTCGTGTTCGGTTAGCAATAAATAAATATATAATATGTTGATATTATTAATTTGTTGCTGTTTTGCCCATTGCACATACAAATGCTCAATTTTGATGATGGCTTTCATTAACTTATCCATGTAATTCATGCACATTTCTCCGAATAAACAAACCGAAATAACACGCTAATGTTGCCACCGCAACTGCACCTGTCATGCTCCAATGTACGCCGTTTAATGTGGCAGCCTGCGGCGTGGCAAATGTACCAATGTGTTCGCCAATATTCATCACACCGACAAAAATACTCGCGCCTAATGCGGCAGCGATTGGATTGAGTGTGGTGATGACGGCGGTTCCATGTGGGTGTAGGGGTTTGTCCAGTGCATTTAATCCATGCGTCTCGCCCGTAATTGCCGCCGATACCGCCATTGCCATCAATGCAAACAATGCGCTTAATGCCAATGTGGATGTTTGTATATCAAATAATAACCACATTAAAATCAATGAAATCAATAAAACAAATGTTGCAGGCAGCAAGACCCAACGTCCGCCTTTTTTGTCCAATAATACGCCCAATACGGGTGCAGCGATTGCTTGTGCAATACTCGCTGGCATCAAAATTAAGCCAGTTGTGGTGGCGGAAATCAACAAAACTTGTTGTGTGTACATTGGCATCATCACTTCCATGCCCATAAATAAAAAGTACGCGCACAATAAAATCAACACCGACAAACGAAATTGGCGCACCGCAAAAACATGTAAATTCAACAATGGCTTTTCTAATTGAAATTGGCGTTTGGCAAACCAAATCACAAAAATCAATGAAATCAGCATAATTAATGTAAATAGGCTGCCTAAAAGCGCGGAAAATTGGCTGCTGCCATATACCAATCCACCAAATCCCAATACCGATAAAATGGATGATAATAAATCAATTTTGGGGCGCGTGATTTCGCTTAAATTCACATTTAAAAATTTGGTGGTTAAAATCATCGCCACCAGCATGAATGGAATCGTTAATCCAAATAAATATCGCCAATTTAGTTCATCAATAATCATGCCCGATAACGTAGGACCCAGTGCAGGCGCAACGGTAAACATCATCGTAACCAAACCCATTGCCGTGCCACGTTTGTGTGGTGGATAAATGGTCAAAATGCCATTCATTAACAATGGCACAAATAATGCTGCGGACACTGCTTGTACCATGCGCCCAAGCAGCAAAAATGCAAAATTGGGTGCAAGAGCGCAAATCAACGAGCCAACAACAAACAAACCTTGTGTTATCAATATCAAACGGCGAGTTGGAAACCATTGAATTAAACTGGCGGTAATTGGTGTCAATGCGCCCATTAGCAACAGGAAACCTGTTACTAACCATTGTACTGTGGTTTTGCTGACTTGGAATTCGTTCATCAGAGTTGGCAAGGCAACATTAAGTAGTGTGTCGTTCAAATAACCAAAAAATGCGCCAATAAATAATGTAAATACAATTAGTTTAGTGGGGAATTGGGGGTTGTCTGCGAGATACTCGCTAGGGGAAGATGAATCAACGTGATGCGTCATAAGCCGTCCTGAATTTGACCAAATTGGGCATTTTAGTCAAATTTAGGACGATTGTCAATTTCAGGCAGCCTGAAATGCGGCTAACAATAATGTGGTTTTTGTTTTTGTTGTTGATTACAATTAAGCATTTCTATTTTTCAAAATTTACATAATTGGGATTTTATTTTAAAATCAAAATAGTATAAGTAAATTATGAATTGTTTCTTGTGCATTTAAAAAAATGTGCTACAATAACAGACTTCTTTCAGCTCTATCCAAGAGCATCTTCCCTTCGGGGCCAAGACTGGTTTACTAGAACCGTAAGGTTTCAGCCTAGTCCGAATGTCAAATTAGATGTATCGGTGGGCTGAAAGTGGTAAGTTAAGTTGGATTTTTTTAAGGTTAATAACATGATTCAAATGCAGACCATCTTAGATGTGGCTGATAACTCTGGTGCGCGTCGTGTGATGTGCATTAAAGTAATTGGTGGCTCTAAGCGTCGCTACGCTAATGTTGGCGACATCATTAAAGTTGCAGTAAAAGATGCTGCCCCTCGTGGTCGCGTGAAAAAAGGTGATGTTTATAATGCTGTTGTGGTTCGTACTGCAAAAGGCATTCGTCGTCCTGATGGCGCGTTAATTAAGTTTGATAATAATGCTGCGGTATTGTTGAATAACAAACTTGAACCTATGGGTACTCGTATTTTTGGTCCAGTTACTCGCGAATTGCGTACTGAACGTTTTATGAAAATTGTTTCATTGGCACCTGAAGTGCTATAAGTTGAAAGGTTAGACAATGAACAAAATTATTAAAGGCGACCAAGTCATCGTTATCACTGGTAAAGATAAAGGTAAGCAAGGTCAAGTTGTTCGCGTATTAGGTGATAAAGTGGTTGTTGAAGGCGTGAATTTAGTGAAACGTCATCAAAAACCGAACCAAATGCGTGGTGTAGAGGGCGGTATCGTTGTAAAAGAAATGCCTTTGGCGATTTCTAACGTTGCTATTTTCAATCCTGAGACCAAAAAAGCTGACCGCGTTGGCATTAAATTGGTTGAAGGCGAAGGCAAGGTAAAACGTGTTCGCGTATTTAAATCAAACGGTGCGCAAGTGCCTGCAGTTAATCGTGGAGCTTAATCATGGCACGTTTACAAGATTACTACAAAAACACCGTTGTACCTGAATTGATGAAACAATTTGGTTACAAATCTATCATGGAAGTGCCTCGCATTGAAAAAATCACTTTGAATATGGGTGTAGGCGAAGCAGTTGCAGATAAAAAGGTAATGGAACACGCTGTTGGTGATTTGCAAAAAATCGCAGGTCAAAAGCCGGTAGTTACTGTTGCTCGTAAGTCTATCGCAGGCTTCAAAATCCGTGATAACTATCCAGTAGGTTGTAAAGTTACTTTGCGCCGCGAACGCATGTTTGAATTTTTAGATCGTTTGGTTACCATTGCATTGCCTCGTGTACGCGATTTTCGTGGTGTGAGTGGTAAATCATTTGATGGTAGCGGTAACTACAATATGGGTGTTCGTGAACAAATCATTTTCCCTGAAATTGAATACGATAAAATTGATGCGTTGCGTGGTTTGAACATCACTATCACTACTACTGCGAAAACTGACGAAGAAGCAAAAGCTTTGTTGTCATTATTCAAATTCCCATTTAAAGGTTAATCATGGCTAAGAAAGCACTTATTAATCGTGAAGCAAAGCGTGTTGCTTTGGCTAAAAAATACGCTGCAAAACGCGCAGCTATTTTTGCCGTTATCAACGATGCGAGCGCGACAGATGAAGAGCGTTTCGAAGCGCGTCTGAAATTACAATCGATTCCCCGTAATGCTGCTCCAGTTCGCCAACGTCGTCGTTGTGCCATCACTGGTCGCCCACGTGGTGTGTTCCGCAAATTCGGTTTGGGTCGTATCAAAATCCGTGAAATCGCTATGCGTGGTGATATTCCGGGTGTTATTAAAGCCTCTTGGTAATAGGAGTAGAAAAAATGAGTATGCATGATCCTATTTCCGATATGTTGACCCGTATCCGTAATGCGCAACGTTCTAATAAAGTGGCTGTTGCGATGCCTTCTTCAAAATTAAAATGCGCGATTGCAAAAGTTTTGAAAGAAGAGGGTTATATCGAAGATTTTTCTGTATCTACTGATGCAAAACCTGAGTTGTCTATTACTTTGAAATACTATTCAGGTCGTCCTGTAATCGAACAGATTAAACGTGTTTCACGCCCAGGTTTGCGTGTTTACAAAGGTTCTAACGAAATCCCTGCCGTGATGAATGGTTTGGGTGTTGCCATTGTCAGCACTTCTAAAGGTGTGATGACTGATCGCAAAGCTCGTGCTGCTGGTATTGGTGGCGAGTTGTTGTGCATCGTAGCCTAATTAGGGAGAGTTTTAAGATGTCTCGCGTAGCGAAAAATCCAGTAACTGTTCCTGCTGGCGTAGAAGTAAGTTTCGGAACAGACGCATTGACCGTAAAAGGTAAAAATGGTGCGTTGTCTCTGCCTTTAACTGGCGCAGTGAAAGTTGAATTGAACGATGGTCAATTGACTTTTGTTGCTGCTGATAATAGCAAACATGCAAATGCGATGTCTGGTACTGTTCGTGCATTGGTTGCAAACATGGTTAAAGGCGTATCAGAAGGTTTTGAGAAAAAATTACAATTGATTGGTGTGGGTTATCGTGCCCAAGCTCAAGGTAAAACATTGAATTTGTCTTTGGGCTTTTCTCACCCCGTTGTGTACGAAATGCCTGAAGGCGTAAGCGTGGCAACACCTTCTCAAACTGAAATTGTATTGACTGGCGCAGATAAACAAGCCGTTGGTCAAGCTGCTGCTGAAATTCGTGGTTACCGTCCGCCTGAGCCTTATAAAGGTAAAGGTGTTCGCTATGTTGGCGAACAAGTAATCATGAAAGAAGCTAAGAAAAAATAATTGAGGCTGTAACCATGAATAAAAAAATCGCAAGATTGCGCCGTGCACGCAAAACTCGTGCACGTATCGCAGATTTGAAAATGGTGCGTTTGTGCGTATTCCGTACTAACAGCCATATCTATGCTCAAATTATCAGTGCAGAAGGCGACAAAGTGTTGACATCTGCTTCTACTGTTGAAGCAGAAGTACGAGGCAGCCTGAAATCTGGTGGTAACACCGAAGCTGCTGCTGTTGTAGGTAAACGCATTGCTGAAAAAGCTAAGGCTATGAGCATTGAAAAAGTAGCTTTTGACCGTTCAGGTTTTCAATATCACGGTCGCGTGAAAGCTTTAGCTGAAGCTGCTCGTGAAAACGGCTTGAGCTTCTAAGAAAGATTTTGGAGACCAAAATGGCAAAACATGAAACAGAAGAACGCGGAGACGGCTTAATTGAAAAAATGGTTGCCGTAAACCGCGTAACCAAAGTGGTTAAAGGCGGTCGCATTATGGCGTTCTCGGCTTTAACTGTAGTAGGTGATGGCGATGGTCGCATTGGTATGGGTAAAGGTAAATCTCGTGAAGTACCTGTTGCCGTACAAAAAGCAATGGATCAAGCACGTCGCAATATGATTAAAGTACCTTTGAAAAACGGTACAATTCATCATGAAGTAATTGGTAAACATGGCGCAACACGCGTATTCATGCAGCCTGCAAAAGAAGGTAGCGGTGTGAAAGCGGGTGGTCCAATGCGTTTGGTATTTGATGCGCTGGGTGTGCATAACATCTCTGCGAAAGTACATGGCTCTACCAATCCTTACAACATTGTTCGTGCAACTTTGGATGGCTTGTCAAAATTGTACACTCCTGCTGAAATCGCTGCTAAACGTGGTTTAACAGTGGAAGATATTTTGGGTTCAAAGGAGTAATCAACCATGACTGAGCAAAAGAAGATTAAAGTAACTTTGGTTAAAAGTTTAATCGGTACGATTGAATCTCATCGTGCTTGTGCGCGTGGTTTGGGTTTGCGTCGTCGTGAACATACTGTTGAAGTATTGGATACCCCTGCAAATCGCGGTATGATTAACAAAATCAGCTACTTGTTGAAAGTGGAGGGTTAAGATGTTTTTGAATACTATTCAACCCGCAGAAGGTGCAACACACGCTCAACGTCGTGTTGGTCGTGGTATCGGTAGCGGTATTGGTAAAACAGGTGGTCGCGGTCATAAAGGTCAAAAAAGCCGTGCTGGTGGCTTTCACAAAGTAGGCTTTGAAGGCGGTCAAATGCCTTTACAACGCCGTTTGCCAAAACGTGGCTTTAAATCATTGACTGCTAAATTCAATGCGCAAGTAACTTTGAGTGAATTGAACCAAGTTGCAGTAGATGAAATTGATGTATTCACTTTAAAACAAGCTGGCTTAATTGCTGCTAATGCAGAAGTGGTTAAAGTAATCGCTTCAGGCAGCCTGAAAAAAGCAGTTACCTTAAAAGGCATTAAAGCTACTAAAGGTGCAAAAACTGCAATTGAAGCCGCTGGTGGTAAAGTAGAAGAATAAGGCGATTTATAGTGGCTAATCAACTCTCTTCATCAGGAAAAGCAAATTTATGGAGTAATCCAGATTTGCGAAAACGTATTGTTTTCTTATTAGGTGCATTAATCATTTTTCGGATTGGTGCACATGTTCCTGTACCAGGTGTAGATGCAGCCGCTCTAGCTAAATTGTATCAAAACGTTGCAGGGAGTGGCATCTTGGGCATGTTGAACATGTTTTCAGGTGGCTCCCTTGAACGTTTTAGTATTTTTGCTATCGGTATTATGCCCTA
Organism: Simonsiella muelleri ATCC 29453; assembly: GCF_002951835.1. GTDB lineage: Bacteria > Pseudomonadota > Gammaproteobacteria > Burkholderiales > Neisseriaceae > Simonsiella > Simonsiella muelleri. Next base: position 2,351,857 of record NZ_CP019448.1, read on the forward strand.
CATTTCTGCATCTATTGTGATGCAATTGGCAGGTGAAATCGTCCCATCGCTGAAGGCTTTGAAAAAAGAAGGTGATACAGGACGTAAAATTATTACCAAATATACACGTGTCGGTACGGTGTTTTTGGCAACGATACAAAGTTTTTTTGCTGCAACTCTTGTTTATAATCAAGGTATTGTGGTTGTTGGTCATTTTGAGTTCATTACGTCTGCAGTGGCTTGTATTGTGGGCGGTACAATGTTTTTAATGTGGCTTGGTGAACAAATAACTGAACGTGGTATCGGTAATGGTATTTCATTGATTATTACAGCAGGAATTATTGCTGGTATTCCTAGAGCAGTGGGTCAGTTGTGGTCATTGATGAGTACCAGTCCTTTGCAAGCCATTGCCTTGGCTGTTGGTGCATTGGTGTTGGTGTATGCCGTGGTTTGCTTTGAAAGTGCTTTGCGTAAAGTACCTATTCATTATGCGAAACGTCAAGTGATGCAGGCTCAAAATACGCATTTACCCTTTAAATTAAATATGGCTGGCGTAATTCCACCTATTTTTGCATCAAGTGTAATTATGTTTCCAAGTATGTTTGCCAGTTGGTTGGGGAGTAAGGATTCTTCAGGTTGGCTAAGCAAGATTGCTGTACAATTGCAGCATGGTAGTTATACGTACATGGCACTTTTTGCAGTAACCATCATTTTCTTTTGTTATTTCTATACAGCTTTGGCATTTAGTCCAAAAGAGATGGCGGAGAATTTGAAAAAAAGCGGTGCGTTTGTGCCAAGTATTCGTCCTGGTGTGCAAACTTCTCGCTATTTGGAAAAAGTTGTGTTGCGCTTAACCTTTTTTGGGGCTTTGTATATCACAACTGTTTGTTTGATTCCGGAAATCTTAACAACGGCATTCAATATTCCTTTTGCATTGGGTGGCACATCGTTGTTAATTTTGGTAGTTGTAACAATTGATTTTAATACTCAAATTGCCTCTTATCGTGTGAGTCAACAATATGATTCTTATATGGTAAGGCGTTCTGATGCAAAATCATCAACACAAAAATAATTATGGCTAAAGAAGATACCATTCAGATGCAAGGCGAGATTTTGGAAACTTTGCCTAATGCAACTTTTAAAATAAAACTTGAAAATGGACACGAAGTGTTGGGTCATATTTCTGGTAAGATGCGTATGCATTATATTCGCATTTCACCAGGTGATAAGGTAACCGTTGAAATGACGCCTTATGATTTGACTCGTGCTCGTATCGTTTTTCGAGCCCGATAAACCTGTTGTTACAAGGAAGTAATTATGCGTGTACAACCTTCAGTAAAACCCATTTGTCGCAACTGCAAAGTTATTCGTCGTAACCGCGTTGTTCGCGTCATTTGTACTGACCCTCGCCACAAACAACGTCAAGGTTAAGATGATAACTAACGGTTTGTCGATTAAAAGAAAATTTCTTTTAAATTCAAATTTTCAGGCTGCCTGAAAAAGATAAACCGTTTGTATATCATGACTTGACCTGAAGTTTTGTGGTATAGTCACAAACTTTTGCCCTTTAAGGAAAAAATATGGCTCGTATTGCAGGGGTGAATATCCCCAATAATGCCCATATCGTAATTGGTTTGCAAGCTATTTATGGTATTGGCGCGACTCGTGCTAAAAGTATTTGCGAAGCGGCTGGTATTGCGCCAACCACTAAAGTCAAAGATTTGAACGAGTCTCAATTAGATGCTTTGCGTGAACAAGTTGCTAAATATGAAGTAGAAGGCGACTTGCGTCGTGAAGTTACTATGAACATCAAACGCTTGATTGATATGGGCTGCTATCGCGGTTTCCGTCATCGTCGTGGTTTGCCTTGTCGCGGTCAGCGTACACGCACTAATGCGCGTACTCGTAAAGGTCCACGCAAAGCGATTGCTGGTAAAAAATAATTTTTAAGGAATGTATTAGATGGCTAAAGCAAACACAGCCTCACGTGTACGCAAAAAAGTACGTAAAACCGTGAGTGAGGGTATTGTGCATGTTCATGCATCTTTCAACAATACCATCATTACAATCACTGACCGTCAAGGCAATGCGTTGTCTTGGGCTACCTCTGGCGGTGCTGGTTTTAAAGGTTCGCGTAAAAGTACACCTTTCGCTGCACAAGTTGCAGCAGAAGCCGCTGGTAAAGTTGCCCAAGAGTATGGCGTAAAAAATTTAGAAGTTCGCATCAAAGGTCCGGGTCCAGGTCGCGAATCTTCTGTTCGTGCGCTTAATGCTCTGGGTTTTAAAATTACCAGCATTACCGATGTTACTCCGTTGCCACACAACGGTTGCCGTCCGCCTAAAAAGCGTCGTATCTAAGGAGTAAAGCATGGCACGTTATCTTGGCCCAAAATGTAAATTGGCTCGCCGCGAAGGCACGGATTTATATCTGAAAAGCGCACGTCGCTCTTTAGAATCTAAATGTAAAATGGAATCTGCTCCTGGTCAGCATGGTGCGAAGAAATCTCGCTTATCTGATTATGGTTTGCAGTTGCGTGAAAAACAAAAAATTCGCCGTATCTATGGTGTGTTGGAACGTCAATTCCGCCGCTATTTTGCTGAAGCAGACCGCCGTAAAGGTTCTACTGGTGAATTGTTATTGCAATTATTAGAATCACGTTTGGATAATGTGGTTTATCGTATGGGTTTTGCTTCCACTCGTGCAGAAGCTCGCCAATTGGTTTCACATAAAGCTTTGACTGTAAATGGTCAAGTAGTGAACATTCCTTCTTTCCAAGTGAAGGCAGGCGATGTAGTTGCAGTACGCGAAAAAGCAAAAAAACAAGTACGTATCCAAGAAGCTTTGGGTTTGGCTGCACAAATTGGTATGCCAAGTTGGGTTTCTGTTGATGCAAACAAAATGGAAGGTACGTTTAAAAACGTACCTGACCGCGCTGAATTGTACAGTGATATTAATGAACAGCTGGTGGTAGAGTTCTACTCTAAATAATGCCTAGCACAGTGAGGGACAGTTAAATGCAAAATAGCACAACCGAATTTTTGAAACCTCGTCAAATTGATGTGGATACTCTGTCCGCTACTCGCGCTAAAGTTTCTATGCAACCTTTTGAGCGTGGGTTCGGGCATACATTGGGAAATGCTTTGCGTCGTATCTTACTGTCATCCATGAATGGCTTTGCGCCTACTGAAGTGAGCATTGCAAACGTATTGCACGAATATTCAACTTTAGATGGTGTTCAGGAGGATGTGGTAGATATTCTCCTGAATATTAAGGGTATTGTATTCAAACTGCATAACCGTACCGAAGTGACTGTTAGCTTAAAAAAATCAGGCGCAGGTGTGGTTCGAGCAGGTGATATTGAATTGTCTCATGATGTGGAAATCATCAATCCAGACCATGTATTATGTCATTTGGCTGAAAATGGCAACATTGAGATGGAAATTAAAGTAGAGCAAGGTCGTGGTTATCAATCTGTTTCAGGTCGCCGTCAAGGTAAAGAACAAAACAAGATTGGTGCAATCCAACTGGATGCGAGCTTTTCGCCCATTAGCCGTGTTAGTTTTGATGTTGAGGCAGCTCGTGTGGAACAACGTACCGATTTGGACAGTCTGATTTTAGACATTGAAACCAATGGTGCAATCGACCCAGAAGAAGCGGTGCGTGCCGCAGCGCGTATTTTGATTGATCAAATGTCAATCTTTGCTGATTTGCAAGGTACGCCTGTTGAAGTTGAAGAAGAAAAAGCACCGCCAATTGATCCAGTATTGCTGCGCCCTGTAGATGATTTAGAATTGACGGTTCGCTCAGCGAATTGTTTGAAGGCTGAAGATATTTACTACATTGGCGATTTGATTCAGCGTACTGAAACCGAGTTGTTAAAAACGCCAAATCTGGGTCGCAAATCTTTGAATGAAATCAAAGAAGTGCTTGCTTCTAAAGGGCTGACTTTAGGCTCAAAATTGGAAGCATGGCCACCCGCCGGTTTGGAAAAGCCGTAAGCTTTAAGATTAAAGGATAATGACATATGCGTCATCGTAATGGTAACCGTAAATTAAATCGCACCAGCAGTCATCGTTCTGCTATGTTGCGTAATATGGCTAACTCTTTATTAAGCCATGAAACCATTGTAACAACCTTGCCTAAAGCAAAAGAGTTACGTCGTGTGGTTGAACCCTTGATTACTTTGGGTAAAAAACCTTCTTTAGCTAACCGCCGTTTGGCATTTAACCGTACTCGCGACCGCGATGTAGTGGTAAAATTGTTTGACGATTTAGGTGTGCGTTTTGCTAGCCGTAATGGTGGCTATATTCGCATTCTAAAGTGCGGTTTCCGCAAAGGCGACAATGCTCCTTTGGCATTGGTTGAGTTGGTGGAGAAAAAAGACGCTGAATAACCAGTGTTTTTATAAAAGCCGAATGATAGTCTTATCATTCGGCTTTTGTTTGCTATCTGAAATCTTTGCAACGGTTTTAGTTATATATATTTTAATTTTTGGTTTTTGCTGAAAATAGGAGTTTTGCAAAGGTTTTAGATTATCTAAAATGATTGAAATTGGGGATTGGAGAGCCATAGCAAATCAGATTATAAATATTTTCTGATACAGTATTGGGTATAACATTCATGCTTTCAACTGCGTAACTAGGTGGTGTTATACTATGGATATGGGTGCTACTTATAGGATATTGTGTTCCTGATAAGTCTGTATGTTTTGCATAGTAAAAAATTTGGTCTTTGCCTTGTATTAATTGGCTACCGCATGAAGCAGAAAAATATATACGATGTACATTGTAGTATTTAGAACTTCTGTTAAGTTTTTTGGGTTTTGCATGTAAGAAAGTAATCCATGCAGAATTATTAGAAGTGATAACTCCCCATGCAACTACTCCTGGCTCTAAGAAAACTAAATGTTCGCCATAAGGGTAGGTTGGTTTATTTGCATATATATATGTTGAAAAGAAAAGAAGTGAGATAAGTAATAATTTTTTCATAAAAATTCCTTATTAGATTTTAATGTTTAGAAAAATTTTGTTTGTGTTTAGGTAACTACCTACTAAAACTGGAATTTTTTGTTTCATAACTATTTCCTATTTGGTTGCAATTCTTGAATTATGATATGCTAATTAAATCTTTTTTAACAGAAACTAATAGTATCTAAACCAACACTTTAACTGTCTAAAATCGCACTTTCAGGCAGCCTGAAAATTACGGAGTAATAAAATGGAAGTTCATGACAAAATTCGTGTTATGCGCGAAATCAATCAATGGTCGCAAGAAGAAATGGCTGAAAAATTGGCTATGTCTGCTAATGGCTATGCAAAAATTGAACGTGGGCAAAGTAGTTTGAGTATTGATAAATTAAAACAAATTGCACAAATTTTTAATATTGATATGGTTGATTTATTGGCGAACCAAGATAAAACATTTTTCTTTTCCATTGGCGACCATACAAATAGCCATAATGTGAATCAAGCGGATAAATTTCAAATGCTACTTGAAGCAAAAGATGAGTTATTGAAACAAAAAGACAATGAAATTGTTGCATTGAAAGAAATTATTGCTTTATTAAAAGAGAAACTGTGAAAATAATCTTCAAAGCAGCCTGAAACCAAAAAATCCACATTGGCATTTGAAATAAAAAGTTTTTCTTGAATTTTTTTTTGAAAATGTGTTATAGTAGTGGACTTGGCATACGTGCCAAGTCTCTTTTTATGTCCACAAGATTACTCAATCGTAAGTAATCCCTTAAATTACAAGGAAATAATCATGACTTTAGGTCTGGTTGGACGCAAAGTTGGTATGACTCGTATCTTTACTGAGCAGGGTGAGTCTATCCCTGTAACGGTGTTGGAGATGTCTACTAATCGCGTTACCCAAGTAAAATCCAAAGAAACTGACGGTTATACTGCCGTTCAGGTAACCTTTGGTGAGAAAAAAGCGAATCGTGTTACGAAACCCGAAGCTGGTCATTTTGCGAAAGCAGGTGTGGAAGCTGGTCGTGGTTTGCATGAATTTGTTGTCTCTGAAGAAAAAGCCGCTGAATTGAAAGCTGGTAACGTTTTGACTGTTGAACTGTTCCAAGCAGGGCAATTGGTTGATGTTACTGGTACATCAAAAGGTAAAGGCTTCTCTGGTACGATTAAACGTCACAACTTTGGCGCACAACGTACATCTCATGGTAACTCTCGTTCGCACCGTGTTCCAGGTTCTATCGGTATGGCACAAGACCCAGGTCGTGTGTTTCCAGGTAAACGCATGGCTGGTCAGTATGGTAATACTAAATCTACTGTTCAGCATTTGGAAATCGTTCGCGTTGATGTGGAGCGTAACTTGTTGTTGGTTAAAGGTGCTGTTCCTGGCTCTGTAAACAGCGACGTGGTTGTTTGCCATAGCGTTAAGAAAGCAGGTGCGTAATGGAATTGAAACTGATTAATGCACAAGGTCAAGTTTCAGGCAGCGTTGCTGGTTCTGATGCCTTGTTTGCACGTGAATACAATGAAGCGTTGGTTCATCAATTAGTAACGGCTTATTTGGCAAATGCTCGTTCGGGTAATCGTGCTCAAAAAACTCGTGCTGAAGTGAAGCACTCTACAAAAAAACCTTGGCGTCAAAAAGGCACAGGTCGTGCGCGTTCAGGTATGACTTCGTCTCCATTGTGGCGTAAAGGTGGTCGCGCATTCCCGAATAAACCTGACGAAAATTTTACCCAAAAAGTGAACCGCAAAATGTACCGCGCTGGTATGGCAACAATTTTGTCTCAGTTGGTACGCGATGAGCGTTTATTTGTGATTGAAAACTTGTCCGCAGCAACGCCTAAAACTAAAGAATTTGCTGACCAAGTGAAAAATTTGGGTTTAGAGCAAGTGTTGTTCATCACGAAACAGTTAGATGAAAACGTATATTTGTCTTCACGCAATTTGCCAAATGTATTGGTTTTGGAAGCAACTCAGGCTGACCCTTACAGCTTGTTACGCTACAAAAAAGTCGTGTTGACTAAAGAAGCGGTTGCACAATTAGAGGAGCAATGGGTATGAATCAAGAGCGTTTGTTAAAAGTGATTTTAGCCCCTGTTGTTTCAGAAAAAAGCAATATGCTGGCTGAAAAACGCAACCAAATGGTTTTCAAAGTGCTGAAAGATGCAACTAAAATTGAAATTAAAGCTGCTGTTGAACAGTTGTTTAATGTGCAAGTTGCTTCTGTAACGACTACCACCACAAAAGGTAAAACCAAACGTTTTGGTCGTACCATCGGTCGTCGCAGCGATGTAAAAAAAGCCTATGTGAGCTTGGCTGCTGGTCAAGAGCTGGATTTGGAAGCAGCCGCTGCCGCTGCAGATAAGGAATAAGCATGGCTATCGTAAAAATGAAACCGACCTCTGCTGGTCGTCGTGGCATGGTTCGCGTCGTAACAGAAGGTCTGTACAAAGGCGCAGCTTATGCTCCTTTGTTGGAAAAGAAAAATTCTACTGCTGGTCGCAACAATAACGGTCATATCACGACTCGTCATAAAGGTGGTGGTCATAAACATCACTACCGCGTTGTGGATTTTAAACGTAACAAAGATGGTATCCCAGCAAAAGTAGAACGTATTGAGTATGACCCTAACCGTACTGCACACATTGCTTTATTGTGCTACGTAGATGGTGAACGTCGCTACATTATTGCTCCACGTGGTATTCAAGCAGGTGCTGTATTGGTGTCTGGTTCGGAAGCTGCGATTAAGGTGGGTAACACTTTGCCAATCCGTAATATCCCAGTGGGTACGACCATTCATTGTATTGAAATGAAACCAGGTAAAGGTGCGCAAATTGCTCGTTCTGCAGGTGCTTCTGCAGTGTTATTGGCAAAAGAGGGTACTTACGCACAAGTTCGTTTACGTTCTGGTGAAGTTCGCCGCATTCACGTTGATTGCCGCGCAACCATTGGTGAAGTAGGTAACGAAGAACAAAGCCTTAAAAAAATTGGTAAAGCTGGTGCTAATCGCTGGCGTGGCATTCGCCCAACCGTACGCGGTGTGGTAATGAACCCAGTAGATCACCCACATGGTGGTGGTGAAGGTCGCACAGGTGAAGCTCGCGAACCTGTTAGCCCATGGGGTACACCTGCGAAAGGTTACCGTACTCGTAACAACAAACGCACGGATAATATGATTGTTCGTCGTCGTTACTCTAACAAAGGTTAATTAATATGGCTCGTTCATTGAAAAAAGGTCCATACGTTGACCTGCACTTGTTGAAGAAAGTAGATGCGGCTCGTGCTACAAACGACAAACGTCCAATTAAAACTTGGTCTCGCCGTTCTACTATTTTGCCTGATTTTATCGGCTTAACCATCGCTGTACATAATGGTCGTACGCATGTGCCTGTGTTCATCAGTGATAACATGGTTGGTCACAAATTGGGTGAATTCTCATTGACTCGTACCTTTAAAGGTCATTTAGCTGATAAAAAAGCTAAGAAAAAATAAGGTGAAATATGAGAGTATCTGCACAACATAATAATGCCCGTATCTCTGCTCAAAAAGCTCGTTTAGTAGCAGATATGATTCGTGGTAAAGACGTTGCCCAAGCTCTGAATATCTTGGCATTCAGCCCTAAAAAAGGCGCGGAATTGATTAAGAAAGTTTTGGAGTCTGCTATTGCCAATGCTGAGCACAACAATGGTGCTGACATTGATGAGTTGAAAGTCGTAACGATTTTTGTGGATAAAGGTCCTAGCCTGAAACGTTTCCAAGCTCGTGCAAAAGGTCGCGGTAACCGCATTGAAAAACAAACTTGCCACATTAACGTGGTGGTAGGCAACTAAGGAATAACCATGGGACAAAAAATCCATCCAGTTGGTTTCCGACTGGCTGTCAATAAAGACTGGTCTTCAAAATGGTTTGCGAAAAGTACCGAGTTTGCCGCCGTTTTGAAACAAGATATTGATGTACGCGAATATTTAAGTAAACGTTTGGCTAACGCATCAGTTGGTCGCGTTGTGATTGAGCGTCCTGCCAAATCTGCTCGCATCACCATTCACACAGCTCGTCCAGGTGTGGTCATCGGTCAAAAAGGCGCAGACATTGAAGTCTTGAAACGCGATTTAGAGAAATTGTTGGGCGTGGCTGTACACGTGAATATTGAAGAAATCCGTAAACCAGAATTAGACGCACAATTGATTGCAGATGGCATCGCGCAACAATTGGAAAAACGCGTACAATTTCGCCGTGCTATGAAACGTGCTATGCAAAACGCAATGCGTGCTGGCGCAAAAGGCATCAAAATCATGACTTCTGGTCGTTTGAATGGTGCGGATATTGCGCGTAGTGAATGGTATCGTGAGGGTCGTGTACCATTGCATACTTTGCGTGCTGATGTAGATTATGCTACCAGTGAAGCCTTGACTACTTATGGTATCATCGGCTTGAAAGTGTGGGTATATAAAGGCGAAATGGGTCAAGTTCAGGCGCAACCTGAACAACGCGAAAATCGCCGTAATAACAGAAAAGGAGGTCGCAATGCTGCAGCCAACTAGACTGAAATACCGCAAACAACATAAAGGTCGCAATACAGGCGTAGCTACTCGTGGCAACACCGTAAGCTTCGGCGATTTCGGCTTAAAAGCAGTGGCACGCGGTCGTTTGACAGCACGTCAAATTGAAGCAGCGCGTCGTGCCATGACGCGCCATATTAAACGTGGTGGTCGCATTTGGATTCGCGTATTCCCAGATAAACCAATTACCGAAAAACCAATCCAAGTACGTATGGGTGGCGGTAAAGGTAACGTAGAGTACTATGTTGCTGAAATTCAACCAGGCAAAGTACTGTACGAAATGGACGGCGTTAATGAATCATTAGCACGCGAAGCCTTTGCATTGGCAGCAGCTAAATTGCCAATCGCAACCACGTTTGTAACTAGACAGGTGGGTAAATAATGAAAGCCAATGAATTGAAAGAAAAATCAGTTGAACAACTGAACGAAGTTTTAGTTGATTTGCTGAAACAACAATTCGGTCTGCGTATGCAGCACGCTACTGGTCAGTTGGGTAAAACCAGCGAGATCAAGCAAGTGCGCCGCGATATTGCTCGTGTGAAAACTGTCATCGCTGAAAAAGGTACTAAGTAATGAACACTCAGAAAACCGTTCGCACTCTGCAAGGCAAAGTGGTAAGCGACAAAATGGACAAAACCGTAACCGTATTGGTTGAACGCAAAGTCAAGCACCCTTTGTATGGCAAAATTGTCAGCCGCTCTACTAAAATCCACGCTCATGATGAGCAAAACCAGTATGGTGTTGGCGATGTAGTCGTGATTCAAGAATCACGCCCATTGTCTAAAACCAAAGCTTGGGTGGTAAAAGAGTTAGTAGAAAAAGCACGCACTATCTAATTTTGTTGTATTAATTTAAAGAAACGAAGTTTACAAATTGATGTAAACTTCGTTTTTTTATTTTCATGCTGCCTGAAAACATTCTCCCACTTTAAAAACCACACAATCAACCCCATTTATGTAGCCACTTCGCAATCTAAACAAGGCTTGTGATAAAATTCAGACAATTTGCCTGTATAACTAAGGATACCTACTAATGTTCGCGAATATCGCTAAAAAAATTTTCGGCAGTCGCAATGACCGATTACTCAAACAATATCAAAAAATTGTTAATAAAATTAATGCGCTTGAACAACAAATCAAAGCTCTTTCAGATGAAGCCTTGCAAGCCAAAACCGCAGAATTCAAACAACGCCTAAGTAATGGTGAAACTTTAGATGACATTTTGCCCGAAGCTTTTGCGGTGTGTCGTGAAGCATCGGTGCGTACTTTGGGTATGCGCCATTTTGATGTGCAATTAATAGGCGGCATGGTGTTGCATAATGGCAAAATCGCCGAAATGCGTACTGGTGAAGGTAAAACGTTGGTGGGGACTTTGGCAGTGTATTTGAATGCATTGTCTGGTAAAGGCGTCCACGTTGTTACCGTGAATGATTATTTGGCGGAACGCGATGCGGGCATTATGGCACCGCTTTACAATTTCTTGGGCTTGAGTGTGGGCGTGATTTTGAGTAATCAAGAACCGTTCTATCGCCAATCTGCCTACAATTCCGACATTACCTATGGCACAAATAACGAATTTGGTTTTGATTATTTGCGCGATAACATGGTTACCGACCAATATGACAAAGTACAACGAGAATTAAATTTTGCTGTAGTGGACGAAGTGGACTCTATTTTGATTGACGAAGCGCGTACGCCATTGATTATTTCGGGTCAAGCTGATGATAACATTGAATTATACAAAATCATGAACCAAGTCCCTCCTATGTTGCATCGCCAAGATAAAGAAGATGGCGACGGTGATTACTGGGTGGACGAAAAAAATCATCAAGTAACGCTGTCTGAAAAAGGTCATGAACACGCAGAAGATATTTTAGCGCGATTGGGTTTACTGCAAGATGGTGATTCGCTGTATTCTACTGGCAATATTATGTTAATGCACCACTTGATGGCGGCATTACGCGCACATAGTTTATTTCATTTGGATCAGCATTATGTTATTAAACCCAATGATGAAGGGCAGCCTGAAATCGTGATTGTGGACGAACACACAGGGCGTTTGATGGATGGTCGCCGTTGGTCGGAAGGTTTACATCAAGCAGTGGAAGCAAAAGAAGGTGTGGAAATTAAACGTGAAAATCAAACGTTAGCCAGCATCACATTTCAAAATTATTTCCGTTTATATACCAAATTATCAGGTATGACGGGTACGGCGGATACGGAAGCATATGAATTTCAAAGTATTTATAATTTAGAAACGGTGATTATCCCCACCAATAAACCGATTCAACGTAAAGATTATAATGACCAAATTTTCCGCACTGCCGAAGAAAAATATGAAGCCGTTATCAAAGACATCAAAGAATGTCATCAAAAAGGGCAGCCTGTATTGGTTGGCACAACGACTATTGAAAATTCGGAATTGGTATCGCGTTTGTTGAATCAAGCTGGTTTGGCGCATAACGTTTTGAATGCAAAAGAACATCATCGCGAAGCTTTGATTGTCGCACAAGCAGGTAAGCCTGCCATGATTACCGTTGCCACCAATATGGCAGGACGAGGCACAGATATTGTGTTGGGTGGCAATGTGAAACATCAAGCCGATGCCATTCGTGCCGATGAAACGCTGTCTGAAAGCGAAAAAGAACGTCAAATCAAATTATTGGAAGACAATTGGGAAGCCGACCACAAACGTGTGATGGAAGCAGGCGGTTTGCACATCATCGGTACAGAACGTCACGAAAGTCGTCGCATTGACAATCAGTTGCGCGGACGTGCTGGTCGTCAGGGCGACCTTGGTTCTAGCCGTTTTTATTTGTCGTTTGAAGATCCGTTGTTGCGTTTGTTTGCGCTTGACCGTGCTGCCGCGATTTTGGATAGGCTTGCTCCTGAACGTGGTGTCCCAATTGAAGCTGGTATTCTCACGCGTCAAATTGAAAACGCGCAACGCAAAGTGGAAGGGCGTAACTTTGATATGCGTAAACAGGTGTTGGAATACGATGACGTTGCCAATGACCAACGCAAGGTGATTTATCATCAACGCAATGAGATTTTAACCAGTACCGATATTTCTGATATTGTTCGCGAAATGCGTGAAGAAGTGCTGGGTAATTTGGTGGACGTACATATGCCAGCCGACAGCATGGAGGAACAATGGGATATTCCTGCATTAGAGGCTATTTTGGAAAGTGAATTCCGTTTACGCGCCCACATTCAAGAATGGTTAAAATCAGATAATTCTCTAGAAAATGAAGATGTTAAAGAGCTTTTGTTGAAATTAGTAGAAACAGAATATGCTAACAAAGTGGCTTTGGTTGGACAAGACCAATTTAGTGGATTTGAACGTAATGTTGTATTACAAACCATTGACATGAATTGGCGTGAGCATTTGGCGGCGATGGATTATTTGCGTCAAGGCATTCATTTGCGAGGCTATGCACAAAAAAATCCCAAACAAGAATACAAACGTGAAGCTTTTGAAATGTTCCAAAATTTATGGCGAACGGTTCGTTATAATGCCACAGCGTTATTGGTATCGGTGGAGGTGCAGCCTTACGAAGATGTGGAAACAATCGAGCAATCCATGCCTCAAATGTACACGCATCACGCTGATGCACCTGATATGCAAACGGTTTTGGGAGAGTCGCGTGATGATTTGGCGCGTGAAGCGTTGCAACCTGTTGCCAATGAAAACGATGCCAATCAACCTGATTACAGCCTGACTGCGATGGATGCAATGGGTAAAGTGGTGCATCGCAATGACCCTTGTCCGTGTGGCAGTGGTTTGAAATACAAGCAATGTCATGGCAAATTAGGCTAGTTTTATCATTAGGAAATATCACAATAAAAAGGTTTCAGGCTGCTTTCGTTTATCAAGGCAGCCTGAAATTTTTGATGAACGTAATTAATAATTAGCATGTAAATAATTGTAAAGACTTGCAAGTTCAAGGAAATGTTGTCAACGTCATGATTTTTTCTTGTTATAGTAGCAAGTTCCTACCCACTCTATATAGAAAGGTCATATCATGGGATTTATCGGTACGATTATTATTGGTTTTATTATTGGTGTGTTGGCGAAGTTTTTGCACCCCGGTAAAGAAAACATGGGTTTTATTGTAACAACTATTTTAGGTATTGCTGGTTCTTTTGTGGCGGCGTTGATTGGTCAAGCGGTTGGTTTGTATCAGCCCAATGAGCCTGCGGGTTGGGTTGCGTCCACATTAGCGGCTGTTTTGTTGTTGGTGCTTCACGCGCGTTTCATGAAAAAATAATTTCAACCATTTTTCAATTTAAATAAATAAAAAAGGCAGCCTAACAAGATTATTTCTTTCAGGCTGCCTTTATTGTCATGTCAATTCTAAATCAATACAAAACTATTTTGGTCAATTGCCAAATTGGTAGACAAAGTCGCGATTTGAACAGCTGCGCCACTGCCTGCGCCATCAGCATCATAACTCAATGCACCAGTTTGGGCGTTGTATTGAATGTGGTGAGCAAAATCGGTAAGCGTGTCGCTGGCAAAAATACCTTTCAACAGTGCAATTTTATCCGTGCCAACCGTGAAATCGGTAATTTTATCCGCATAATCAGGTACATTATTGAACACAAATGTATCCGCACCTGCACCACCCGTCAGCGTGTCCAAACCCAAACCACCCATCAACACATCATCGCCATCGCCACCATCAAGCGTGTCGTTACCGATGCCACCGATTAGCGTATCATTGCCTGCGTTACCGTAAATTTGGTCATTACCATCATTGCCTTGAATAATGTTATCAGCGGCGTTGCCTTTAAGAATATCGTTGTGAGCTGAACCAAGTAAATTTTCAATTTGCGTGTTGTAACCAATAAATGACACTCCATCGGTGTAGTTATATGCAAACACGCCCGATGAACCGGCACTCGTACCAGCTTCTTTATTGCCACCCGAAAAATAGGAATCATAATCAATTCCATGCGTATTAATTAAACCAAAATCGCGGGTATTGGTATTGCTGGCATCGGCATAAATCCATGAACCAGGAGTCAAATCCACGTTTACGCCTTTGGCTTCTTGTGATGCGTCAAATGTGTCTACACCAGCACCGTCCCAAATGTAAATATCGCCATCATTGCTTGATGGATTGAACATATGGAATGTATAGGTATTGTCTTCGGCACGAGCTTTGGGATTCACACCGTAGAGATAATGCAAAATGGCCAAATCATAAATATGTGGTTCGGAAACACGTTCAAAATCATCGGCTTTGTAACTCATCACGGTAACTCCCGTGCTGTTTTTTTCATCGCTTAAATGTGGCGTGGTGTTGGGTTCTTTTTCTTCCAAATGTGGGTGTTTCAAACCAACTGTGTGCAAAATTTCATGAATGACCGTAAATAAACCTTTATTGTTGTCATTTGCAGGCTGCTTGAAAGAATAATTGCCGCCAAAATCATTGGAATTAAAATGCGCGTTACCACCAAAATACGCATAACCCAATGAACCATCCATACCAAGTGCAGCAAAATCATTCAAATAAAAATCCAAATCCGATTCTTGTACGCTGTCCACTTCGCGGAATGTGATGTTGGTATATTTGCTAATTAAATCTAGGGCTTGGCGAATAACTGCCTGATTATCTGCGCTCATCACTTCAGGCGAAGAGTTTTCTAAATCTTCTACTTCATATGGATTTGCCAAATAATAACGATTCATGCGCTCTTCCAAAGTCAATGACGTATTCGTGATGCCATCTAATTCAGCTTTCGTAGGCATATGATAGGTAATTTCAATGCCCCTACCAATTTGATGACCCTCCAAAAAACCCAAATTATAACCACGTTGATTGTGGAGAGCAAAATCATCTAACGCATTAATAAAATAAGGTAATTTATCAGCTGAAATGGTTTGATGTTGATTACCCGCTGCAAATACACCAGCCGATGCTTGATTGGCTACTACGGTGTAATGAGCGTTTTCGGTTGTGTTACCCAAACTCAAAACCATGTTTTTGTCCGAATCTGCCAACAAATCTGCGCGCGCCACTTTGGTGCTGAATGAACCATCATTTTGAACAGTGGCGTTATAAATATGTTGATTCAATTCAATGCGAACCACATCGCCCGCTTTGGCGCCATCTGCTTGACCGATTAAAGTTTCTTCGGTGTGTTGGGCGGCGATGTGGTTGGCTACAGTGTAGTTACCCACGCTGCCTGAAATAGCACCTGTATTGCTGGTTAAGGTTAACGCTTGGATATCGGTGTTGGGTGCTTTCCCTTTGAATTCACGCAATAAATAGACTTTTTGTTCATCACTTTCAATTTGGTAACCGATGACGCTATCTACATAATTCAGTTCGTAGGTGATTTTTTGTCCTTGCAATGCAGCTAATTCGCTGGTTGGCACATCTACGTAAAATTGATAACCCTTGTTGCTAAATGCGGCGTGATACGATTTATTACCGATTTTCAGCGTGATGCCTTGTAACATATCCTCGTGTTGCCACAATGAATCGGTTTGTTTGCTGATATCCAAGCTGCCTGAAAGCCGCGTTAATTCACGCGTATCATCTAAACCAACCACATTGTCATCACTCACACTAATAAAACGTAATTTCGGTGTGGCATTTGGAGCCGTGTTGCTGTCTGAAGTGGTATTGTTATTGGTTGCATTATTGGTATTTGAATCATTGGTATTCGGATTACTTGCATTCGAATCATTGGTGTTCGGATTACTTGTATTCGAATCATTGGTGTTCGGATTGCTTGTATTTGAATCATTGGTATTCGGATTACTTGCATTCGAATCATTGGTGTTCGGATTACTTGTATTCGAATCATTGGTGTTCGGATTACTTGTATTCGAATCATTGGTGTTCGGATTGCTTGTATTCGAATCATCGGTGTTCGGATTACTTGTATTCGAATCATTGGTATTCGGATTACTTGCATTCGAATCATTGGTGTTCGGATTGCTTGTATTCGAATTATTGGTGTTCGGATTACTTGCATTCGAATCATTGGTGTTCGGATTACTTGCATTCGAATCATTGGTGTTCGGATTACTTGTATTCGAATCATTGGTATTCGGATTACTTGCATTCGAATCATTGGTGTTCGGATTACTTGTATTCGAATCATTGGTATTCGGATTACTTGCATTCGAATCATTGGTGTTCGGATTACTTGTATTCGAATCATTGGTATTCGGATTACTTGCATTCGAATCATTGGTGTTCGGATTACTTGCATTCGAATCATTGGTGTTCGGATTACTTGCATTCGAATCATTGGTGTTCGGATTACTTGTATTCGAATCATTGGTATTCGGATTACTTGCATTCGAATCATTGGTATTCGGATTGTATTCGAATCATTGGTATTCGGATTACTTGTATTCGAATTATTGGTATTCGGATTACTTGTATTCGAATCATTGGTGTTCGGATTACTTGCATTCGAATCATTGGTGTTCGGATTGCTTGTATTCGAATTATTGGTGTTCGGATTACTTGTATTCGAATCATTGGTGTTCGGATTACTTGTATTCGAATTAGATACAGACGAATCACCATTGCTACCACCACTTGTGCCAAGTGCGACCGCACCTACACCCATTAATCCCAGTGCAACCAAACTGGCTTTTGTCGCGGTGGGTAATCCAGCTGTCGTGTGTGTGGCTGTGGCGACAGGTGATGCCATTGTCGGCACAACCGATGCTACGTCTGCTGCCGAAACAGCAGGCACAACAGGCATGGCAGCATTACTCGTTGCCAATGTAGTGTTCATGCTCATGAGAACAAGGGGGTTGCTAATAGCTTGTGCATTGGCATAATTTTCCAATACAATCAGTGGTTTTTGTTCATTGTCATCGGCAAAAATCCACAAATCTCGCCCAACTGTTCTCATATGCGGTTGAGTTATCAACACACCTTGCTCGTTTAAAAGTTGGTATTGTGCATTGAGTTGTGTGGGTAATTTAATGGTTTGATTCTTTTGCAATGAAAATTTTTGCGCTGTGCCATTTTGTATCACGCGTAAAGTAATTGCAGTCATGTGAATTCCTTTAAAGTTAAAAAATAAAATTTCTATTAATTATAAATTAGTTCCGTAATAAAATCATATTTTTTAATGGAAACTTATTTGGCTGTTGTAAAAAATTTTCAGGCAGCCTGAAAATCGGTTTGACTTTAACCCAGTGTTAAGGTTTATCCTATGTACCTTGTTTAACCCTAACCTAAGGAAACGAAAAATGACTACAGTAACTTTGAATATTGATGGCATGACTTGTGGCGGCTGCGTCAAAAGCGTAACGCGTATTTTGAGTGAATTGGACGGTGTCTCTCACGCTGAAGTGAACTTGGAACATAAAAGCGCGGTGGTCAATTTTGATGAAAGTAAAGTGAAAATTAATCAATTGGTTGATGCCGTAGAAGATGGCGGCTACGATGTCAGTGTGGCTTAATTTATTGTGAGCTATAGTCGTTTAAAATTAAAAATACTACCACGTTATCCTATTTTTATTTTAAACGACTATACAATTTAGGGCAGCCTGAAAACGAAAATGGGTTTTCAGCCCACTTATATTTGATTGCATCTACAAAGTAAATTCTCATCACAAAAACTTAATTCGGAGAACACACTATGGCGACTGAACGCATCAATTTCAATATACAAGGCATGACTTGCCAAGCCTGTGCCAATCGCATTGAAAAAGTATTAAACAAAAAAGATTTTGTGGAAAATTGTACTGTGAATTTTGCAGGCGAAACCGCGCAAATTGAGTTTGACGATACACAAACCAATATTGATGAACTGATTAAAATCATTGAAAAAACAGGATATCAAGCAACAGTGCAAACTTCGTGGCAGCCTGAATCAAATAGCGAAACACATTGGCGCGTGTGGGCGTTGTTGGGGTTGTCATTACCGTTTTGGATAGGGATGTTGGGCATGATGTTCGGTTCGCATATTTTGATGTTGCCGATTTTGTTGCAAATACTGATTGCAACTGTGGTGCAAACCTATTTTGCATTGCCCTTTTATAAAGGTGCAATCGCCAGTATTCGTGGTGGTTTAGCGAATATGGACGTGTTGGTATCGGTTGGTACTTTGGCGATTTATCTTTATTCGTTGGGCATGGTGTTGATGAGATATGACACACATCATGTGTATTTTGAAGCAAGTGTTATGGTTTTAGCCTTTGTTTCATTGGGTAAATATTTAGAAGCCAAAACCAAACGTGGCAGCCTGAACGCGCTTGGCTCTTTGTTGCAACTGACACCACGCGAAGTAACCGTATTCAAAAACAATGCTTGGAAAACGCTGTCGCTAGACAAAATCCAATTGGGCGACATTTTGCGTTGCGTACAAGGCGGACGTATTGCCGCAGACGGTGAAGTAGTGTCGGGTGAAGGTTGGGCGGACGAGGGCCATTTAACAGGCGAAAGCCAATCTGTTTACAAAACGGTAGGCGATAAAGTGTTAGCAGGTTCAATTCTTTCAGGCAGCCTTGATTATCGCGCCGAGCAACTGGGCAAAGACACGCTTTTGGGCGACATGACTGCTGCACTGGCAGACGCGCAAGGCAGTAAAGCCCCAATTGCACGTTTGGCGGACAAAGTGGCGGCGGTGTTTGTACCGACTGTATTGTCGATTTCGGTTTTAACTTTAATTATCAACTGGTTGATTGCAAGTGATTTTACTACCGCAATTGTGCGTGCTGTAGCGGTGTTGGTTGTAGCGTGTCCGTGCGCTGTGGGTTTGGCAACACCCGCCGCCATTATGGCTGGTATGGGACAAGCCGTTCGGCATGGTGTGTGGTTTAAAAACGCGGCAGCATTGGAAATGGCAGGCTCAATTAACACCGTTGTGTTAGACAAAACAGGCACACTCACGCAAGGTAAACCCGACATTGTTGATATTTGGTTAACCAAAAATACAACTGAAAAACAATTATTGGCCATCGCTTCAGCGGTAGAACAACACGCTGCTCACCCATTAGCAAACGCAATTGTTCAGGCTGCCTTATCGCGTGATATTCAGCCTTTACGCGCGGATAATGTCAACACCATTGCGGGTGAAGGCATCAGTGCGAATATTGATGGCGTGGGTGAAGTGAAAGTTGGGAAATTAGATTTTTGTGGTTTTAAATTGCCCGAACATTTAAGCGGCATATGGCAAATTGCTACAATTGCTGCTGTGTCTATTAACAATCAAGCAGTTGGTGCGTTTGCCCTAGCTGACCCACTCAAACCCGACAGCATCACTGCGATTAACCGCTTGCGTGAAAATCACATTGATGTGCATATCATGAGTGGCGACAATCCAGCTACTGTGGCACACATCGCTCAACAATTAGGGTTGCCAGATGGTCAGGCACACGGCAACCAATCGCCACGTGATAAAGCCCAATTTATTCAACAATTGCAACAACAAGGCACAAAAGTTGCCATGGTAGGCGACGGTATCAATGATGCGCCAGCACTGGCGTTAGCGGACGTAGGTTTTGCTGTACGTGGCAGCACTGACATCGCTGAACAAAGCGCAGACGCAGTGTTGGTGAAACAATCTGTCAATCAACTTACAGAGGGCTTATTGATTGCCCGTGCTACTTTGCGCGTCATCAAGCAAAACCTATTTTTTGCTTTTATTTACAATATATTGGGTATTCCCTTTGCTGCAATTGGTTTGCTCACACCTATACTTGCGGGTGCAATGATGGCGATGAGTTCGATTTCTGTATTGAGTAATGCGTTAAGACTGAAAAGAATGAAGTTTTAAGATTTCAGGCTGCCTAAAAACAGAAAACTGCTTGAAAAATTTATTTTTCAAGCAGTTTCTAAATCGCGCAAAAATTAGCGTTTGAACATATTGCCATATTTTTGGTTGAATTTATCTACGCGACCAGCCGTGTCCACAATTTTTTGTTTGCCTGTGTAAAATGGGTGGCATTCTGAACAAACTTCAATGTTAAAATCAGTTTTTGCCATAACAGATTGAGTGGTAAATTTGTTACCACAAGAACAGGTTACGTTTACTTCGTGGTAATCTGGATGAACATCTTGTTTCATGGAAAATATCCTTAAAATGCGGGTGCCGGGGTTGTGCCAACACCTCTTGTTAAAAAATGAAGTGGGGTATTATCCTGTTTTTCAGATAGCTTGGCAAGTATTCCGAATGTTTTCAGGCTGCCTGAAAAAGGTCATTCATCAATTAATTACAAAAACGTGAAATATCGTTGGTGTATTTTGGGATCAATTGGTCTTTGTTGCGCGCGTTTTGTGCCAAATTCAAATTAGAACGTGCTTGCTGACAATTTTCTTCTTTAATTTTGGCAGCTTCTGCTGTACGTTTGGCATTTTCATCTTCTACTTTTTTGTTTTCAGCCGCAATTTGTTGGCTCAATTCTAACTGACGTTGTGCCAATGAATCGGGTGTTTTGAGTTTGGTATCTGTAGACGCGCTTACGGTATGCGTGCGAACATTCATTTTATTAGCATAATCCATACGTAAATTCAAAGGGATATCCGAATATGCATTATGGCTACCTTGTCGCCAGCTATACACGGTTTCTGCTGCTAATGCACCAGTGGTCAGGCTTGCACTTATTAAGGCGATTGCGATGGTTTTGAAATTCATCATTTTGTTTTCCTTGAAAAATGGTTTGAAAGATAGTTAGCGATTGTACTGTTTTCTAGGTAGTTTGTCATGAAAATTGGCTTTCAGGCTGCCTGAAAATCGTAAATGATGATACAATGGCGTGCATTTTAAGCAAACCTAATATATAAAAAAGGTCTCACAAAATGCGTATTGTAGAAAAAGCCTACACATTTGACGATGTGTTACTCGTTCCTGCTCATTCTCAAGTTTTGCCACGCGATGTCTCGCTCAAAACCCCATTAACCAAAAAAATTACTTTGAATTTGCCTTTGTTGTCGGCGGCAATGGATACCGTTACCGAAGCGCGTCTTGCTATTTCTATGGCGCAAGAAGGCGGCATCGGTGTTATTCATAAAAATATGACGCCTGAACAACAAGCATTAGCTGTTCGCAAAGTCAAACGCCACGAAAGCGGTATTGTCAAAGATCCTGTTACCGTTTCGCCTGATAAATTAATCGGTGATTTGCTCTCTGAACGCGCTCAACGCAAACGCAAAATGTCGGGTTTGCCTGTCGTGGAAAATGGTAAAGTGATTGGTATTGTTACCAATCGTGATTTGCGTTTTGAAACGCGTTTGGATTTACCTGTTTCAGCAATTATGACACCGCGTGATAAATTGGTTTCTGTATCTGTTGGTACGAGCATTGAGGAAGCGCGTGAAGTGATGCATCAACACAAAATTGAACGCGTTTTGGTTTTGAATGAACAAGATGAATTAAAAGGTCTAATCACCGTTAAAGACATTATCAAAAATACCGAATTTCCCAACGCCAATAAAGATGAAGAAGGTCGTTTGCGTGTGGGGGCTGCGGTTGGTACAGGTGCAGATACAGAAAAGCGTGTACGTGCTTTGGTGGACGCTGGCGTGGATATTTTGGTGGTAGACACGGCACACGGACACAGTCAAGGTGTGATTGATCGCGTAAAATGGGTTAAACAAAATTTTCCAGAAGTTCAGGTGATTGGTGGCAATATTGCGACTGCTGCGGCAGCGCGTGATTTGGCGGCGGCTGGTGCAGATGCGGTAAAAGTTGGTATTGGTCCCGGCTCAATTTGTACAACGCGCATTGTGGCAGGCGTGGGCGTACCGCAATTAACCGCCATTCATAATGTATCGGAAGCCTTGAAAGGCACAGGCGTTTCGGTGATTGCAGACGGTGGTATTCGTTTTTCGGGCGATATTGCCAAAGCGTTGGCGGCGGGCGCGGATTGCGTGATGTTGGGCGGTATGTTCGCTGGCACAGACGAAGCACCCGGAGAAATTGAATTGTATCAAGGGCGTGCGTATAAATCGTATCGCGGCATGGGTTCGTTGGGCGCGATGAGTCAAGGTTCAAACGACCGCTATTTCCAAGACAAACAGGAAAGCACCGACAAATACGTCCCCGAAGGTATTGAAGGTCGCGTACCGCACAAGGGGCCGATTGTGAACATCATTCATCAGTTGGTGGGCGGTTTGCGTTCCAGCATGGGCTATTTGGGTTGCGCCAATATCGCGGAAATGCACGAAAAAGCGGAATTTGTGGAAATCACATCGGCGGGTATGAGCGAATCGCATGTTCATGATGTGCAGATTACCAAAGAAGCACCGAATTATCAGCGTGGGTGATTTGGGGTTTGATGGGTAAGTGAAATTCAGGCTGCCTGAAAATGTGGGGAAACACGTTTCAGGCAGCCTGAATTTTTGTAGGGTGCGCCGTGCGCACCGATTTCATCACAATAATTTGATTTTGTGGATAAATTGGTGCGCACGACGCACCCTACGCAACTGAATTTTAAAATTTAGTAGCAACCAAATTGATTACAGATTTTTGAGAAAGAATTACCACGAGAATCTGTACCGTCAATATAGCGAGTATTGCCATAAGTTCGTGTTGTCATATCCCAAGAATTGCCATTTGCAGCTTGTCCTGTTGTATAAGTAGTATTACCATAAGTACGTGATTCTTGAGACCAAGTGCTACCTGTATTTGAGTTATAACCGTCCATATAGGTGGTATTGCCATATTTTCTGATGGTGTAATCATTGCCACTATTCAGGTCATAGCAATTGTAGTAAGTGTCGCTTCCGTAGCAGCGAGCAAATGCATTAACAGAAGTGAAACCTAAAATGGCAACCAAAAGATATTTGAACATGATACAATCTCCAAAGATTTATTTTTAAAATTAGTATTTTGCATAACGAGTTGCAATTTTTCCAGCGCGTAAAAGTGCAGAAATTTTCAAAAAAGAGCAGAAAGTATGGAAACCTACGAAAAAATCCGTTTGGCGCGTGAATTAAATCAATGGTCGCAAGAAGAAATGGCGGAAAAATTGGAAATGTCGCCAAGTGGTTATGCGCGTATTGAACGTGGCGAAGTTCGTTTAAATATTGAACGGCTGGAACAAATCGCCCAAATTTTGAATATTGATATATCAGATTTAATACAAAAAGATATAAATGGAATTACTATTCAAATTATTAAAGATAGTGAAAATAGCAATATTGGTGATGTAAATTTGTTTAGTAATAATCATGGTATATCGGAAATTGAGAAGTTGAACTTGATTATTCAACATAAAGATGAATTATTGGAGCAAAAAACACAAGAATTAAACATGATTAAAGAAATGTTTGAATTGTTAAAACAGCAAATCAAAAATCAATCATGAATACCGAAACCGAAATCGCCCAATATTTCAA
This sequence comes from Simonsiella muelleri ATCC 29453, assembly GCF_002951835.1. GTDB lineage: Bacteria > Pseudomonadota > Gammaproteobacteria > Burkholderiales > Neisseriaceae > Simonsiella > Simonsiella muelleri. The sequence continues at coordinate 2,375,692 of NZ_CP019448.1, forward strand.
CAAACTCAATTTCAGGCAGCCTGAAACCGCAAATACACTCCACGCCCAAATCGTCCCCACCTCTTTGGGCGAAATGCTGGCAATTTGTTCTGCCACAGGTTTGTGTTTGCTGGAATTTGTCGGGCAGCCGCGCTTGGAACGCGAAATCCACCAAATCGCCCAAGCCAAACGTGCGGCAATCGTTTTTCAACCCCATGATTTATTAAAAGAAGTTGCCCAGCAAGTGCAATCTTATTTTTCAGGCAGCCTGAAAAACTTTTCCGTGCCAATAGACTTTGTTGGTACGGATTTTCAACAGCGCGTGTGGCACATTCTGCAAACGATTCCCTATGGCAAAACCATCTCTTACGCTGAACAAGCCACAAAATTGGGCAATCCCAAAGCCGTTCGCGCGGTGGCAGCGGCAAATGGGTGTAACAAAATTTCCATTATCGTGCCGTGCCACCGCGTGATTGGCAGCAACGGCACGCTCACAGGCTATGCAGGCGGCTTGTCGCGCAAACAATTTTTGTTGGATTTGGAATCGTATGCAGGCTGCCTGAAAATATGATATAAGCTTTAAATATCAAAACATCTATCTTGACAGGCAGCCTGAAAACCATCTTTCAGGTAGCCTTATGCATTGTGGTCTCTGCTGTGGGGCTATAAATCTAACAAGTATCTTTTAAATTAAATCAGGAGATTAGATATAATATGGCAAGAGTAAATTGGACATCGCGTATTGGTTTTATCCTAGCGGCAGCAGGCTCAGCGATTGGATTGGGTGCGATTTGGAAGTTTCCCTACACGGCAGGCACCAACGGTGGCGCGGTTTTCTTTTTGATTTTTTTAATTTTTACCGTTTTGGTGGGATTGCCTGTTTTGTTGGCGGAATTTTACATCGGACGTAAAACAGGTAAAAACGCGATTGACGCACTCAAAGAATTATCACGCCACAATGGCGCATGGGTGTGGATTGGTCGGACGGGCGTGGTGGGGTGTTTTGTGTTGTTGTCGTTTTATAGTGTGGTGGGTGGTTGGGTGCTGGCGTATTTTGTTCACGCGCTTTCAGGTAGCCTGAATGCCCACACGGATTTTCCCAAATTATTTGAGCAAACCATCAGTAATCCTTATCAAGCCATTGTGTATCAGGCTATTTTTATGTTGATTACCATTTGGGTGGTACAAAAAGGCGTGTCCGAAGGCATAGAAAAAGCCAATCGTTATTTGATGCCAGCGTTATTTGTGATGTTTATTATTTTGGCGATTCGGTCAATGACTTTACCTAATGCGATGGCGGGGATAACTTTTTTGTTGAAACCTGATTTCAGTGCTGTAACGGCCAATACGTTGCTCACGGCATTGGGGCAAGCATTTTTTGCGTTGAGTTTGGGTGTATCCACGATGGCGACTTACGCTGCATATCTTGACCGCCAAACGGATTTGTTTCGTTCAGCTAACAGCATTATGTGGATGAATATGGCGGTATCGTTGTTAGCGGGTTTGGTGATTTTTCCTGCGGTGTTTGCATTTGGGTTGAAGCCCGATGCGGGGCCTGGCTTAATTTTCATTGTGTTGCCAGCTGTGTTTCAGCAGATGCCGATGGGGACATGGTTATTTGCTTTATTTATGGTATTGGTAACATTTGCCACGCTTACGTCTGCATTTTCTATGTTGGAGACGGTGATTGCAGCGACCATTCATGAACAACAAGACCGTAGACGTAAATATACATGGTTGATTGGTTTGGTTATTTTTGTTGTAGGCATTCCATCTGCGTTGTCGTTTGGGGTAATGAGTGAGACGAAAATTGTTGGTAAAACCATTTTTGATTTATGGGATTTTTTAATTACGTCATTGATTATGCCAATTTGTGCGTTGGCAACTACGGTATTTATTGGTTATGTGCAAAATCGCCAACAAGTATGGGCGCATATGCGTGAAGGCAGCAGGCTACCTGAAAAAGTTGTGCAAATTTGGTATATTGCATTGCGTTATATTGCGCCGATTGCGATATTATTGGTGTTTGCCAATACGTTGGGTTTAATTAATTTCAAATAAAAACAATGTTATTAAAATAAAATTCGTACATATTGTTTGACAAAAAATCAAAATACTGTATAATCAAGTCTATCATTCCCTGATAGCTCAGTCGGTAGAGCGACGGACTGTTAATCCGCAGGTCGCTGGTTCGAGCCCAGCTCGGGGAGCCAAATTTAAACCGTCTAAACAACCGTTTAGGCGGTTTTCTTTTTGTGGCTTGTTTGGGATTATGTTCATTTTGTGTCCAAAACCGTTCAATTTGTCCAAAATATCCGCGTGGCTTTGCAGATGTTCGGTTGCCAAATGCGATCCCTCTCCCTTTATGCGCTAGCTTGTCTATGTGTGGAGCCGGTATGCCAACGAAAATTTTTGATTTGCGCTTTTTTAGGCTGTGTTTCCGAGTGTGGCTATCTAAATTTCTTCGATGTTTGTATTTTATTTTTTAATATTTTAAGATTAAATACTGTTAAGAAACAATGTATTTATTAATTTTGAGGGGAATATTTGTTTATTTTTTGTTGACGGTTTTTGGGTATAGGCGTATAGTTCGGTTCTTCGCTGCTACGGCGGTTGAGTTAGTCAAAACGAATTAGTTTACTGGTTTATTTGGCTGAGTACAAGGATTATTTGAAGCTCTTTAAAATTACAGAATACCGATAAGTGTGAGTGCCTGATGGTCTCACACTGCAAGAAAAAACAGACAAGATTGTAATAGGTGCTGAGCCGATTACTCTTTGTTGGTTTCTTTGAAGCAGACCAGAAGTTATTAAGTTAGAGATTGAACATAAGAGTTTGATCCTGGCTCAGATTGAACGCTGGCGGCATGCTTTACACATGCAAGTCGGACGGCAGCGGGGTAGTGCTTGCATTACTGCCGGCGAGTGGCGAACGGGTGAGTATAATATTGGAACGTACCGAGTAATGGGGGATAACTATCCGAAAGGATGGCTAATACCGCATACGTCCTGAGGGAGAAAGCGGGGGACAGGCAACTGCCTCGCGTTATTTGAGCGGCCAATATCGGATTAGCTAGTTGGTGGGGTAAAGGCTTACCAAGGCGACGATCCGTAGCGGGTCTGAGAGGATGATCCGCCACACTGGGACTGAGACACGGCCCAGACTCCTACGGGAGGCAGCAGTGGGGAATTTTGGACAATGGGGGGAACCCTGATCCAGCCATGTCGCGTGTATGAAGAAGGCCTTAGGGTTGTAAAGTACTTTTGTTAGGGAAGAAAAGGCATTTGCTAATATCAGATGCTGATGACGGTACCTAAAGAATAAGCACCGGCTAACTACGTGCCAGCAGCCGCGGTAATACGTAGGGTGCGAGCGTTAATCGGAATTACTGGGCGTAAAGCGAGCGCAGACGGTTACTTAAGCAAGATGTGAAATCCCCGAGCTCAACTTGGGAACTGCGTTTTGAACTGGGTAGCTAGAGTGTGTCAGAGGGGGGTAGAATTCCACGTGTAGCAGTGAAATGCGTAGAGATGTGGAGGAATACCGATGGCGAAGGCAGCCCCCTGGGATAGCACTGACGTTCATGCTCGAAAGCGTGGGTAGCAAACAGGATTAGATACCCTGGTAGTCCACGCCCTAAACGATGTCAATTAGCTGTTGGGGCACTAGATGCCTTAGTAGCGAAGCTAACGCGTGAAATTGACCGCCTGGGGAGTACGGTCGCAAGATTAAAACTCAAAGGAATTGACGGGGACCCGCACAAGCGGTGGATGATGTGGATTAATTCGATGCAACGCGAAGAACCTTACCTGGTCTTGACATGTACGGAATCTCTCAGAGACGGGAGAGTGCCTTCGGGAGCCGTAACACAGGTGCTGCATGGCTGTCGTCAGCTCGTGTCGTGAGATGTTGGGTTAAGTCCCGCAACGAGCGCAACCCTTGTCATTAGTTGCCATCATTTGGTTGGGCACTCTAATGAGACTGCCGGTGACAAACCGGAGGAAGGTGGGGATGACGTCAAGTCCTCATGGCCCTTATGACCAGGGCTTCACACGTCATACAATGGTCGGTACAGAGGGTAGCCAAGCCGCGAGGTGGAGCCAATCCCAAAAAACCGATCGTAGTCCGGATTGCACTCTGCAACTCGAGTGCATGAAGTCGGAATCGCTAGTAATCGCAGGTCAGCATACTGCGGTGAATACGTTCCCGGGTCTTGTACACACCGCCCGTCACACCATGGGAGTGGGGGATACCAGAAGTAGGTAGAATAACCGCGAGGAGTTCGCTTACCACGGTATGCTTCATGACTGGGGTGAAGTCGTAACAAGGTAGCCGTAGGGGAACCTGCGGCTGGATCACCTCCTTTCTAGAGAAAAGAAGAGATTGTTAGGTACTCACACTTATCGGTATACTGAATTGAGATGCGAAGAGCAAGAATGCGAAGAGCAAAAGAATAGAGACGACTTAATGGGTTTGTAGCTCAGGTGGTTAGAGCACACGCTTGATAAGCGTGGGGTCGTAGGTTCAAGTCCTACCAGACCCACCAAGACCTAATTGGGGGCATAGCTCAGTTGGTAGAGCACCTGCTTTGCAAGCAGGGGGTCATCGGTTCGATCCCGTTTGCCTCCACCAAATATTTAGAGGTAGAACCAAATATTTAGAAGTCAAATATTTAGAAGTAGAGCTGAACAGTAGAATTTAAAAGTAGAAATTTCAAATTAAAGTGAGTTTGTGGAAGTTGTTTACGAAGAAGTTGTTTACTAGATAGTTTTATAACTTACTTTTTATAACTTACTTTAATTTGCGATTTAAGAAACGCATTGATCTTTAACAAATTGGAAAGCCGAAATCAACAAACAAAGACAATGTTGATTTGTTTAGAATGCTGTTTGATGCAACAAGTAGTGTTCACATTTCAGGCAGCCTGAAAAGGTATTGGTACTGAAAGAAGAAATAAGCAAATCATAAGAATTTGGGTGATGATTGTATCAATTGTTCTTGAAAGACAAAAGGCAAGAACAATACACAACAAAGCAGTAAGCTTTGTCAGATTAGAGAATCTAAGTAATGCTGGCAGTCAACGCCAGTATCTACGAAGTCAGAAGGTTCTTCAAATGATAGAGTCAAGTGAATAAGTGCATCAGGTGGATGCCTTGGCGATGATAGGCGAAGAAGGACGTGTAAGCCTGCGAAAAGCGCGGTGGAGCTGGCAAAAAAGCATTGATACCGCGATGTCCGAATGGGGAAACCCACACAGCAATGTGTATCCTAATCTGAATACATAGGATTAGAGAAGCGAACCTGGAGAACTGAACCATCTAAGTACCCAGAGGAAAAGAAATCAACCGAGATTCCGCAAGTAGTGGCGAGCGAACGCGGAGTAGCCTGTATATGATAATTATTGAGATAGAAGAAAGAATTGGAAACTTCTACCATAGTGGGTGATAGCCCCGTATTTGAAATCTCAATGATGGTACTAAGTATACGAGAAGTAGGGCGGGACACGAGAAATCCTGTCTGAATATGGGGGGACCATCCTCCAAGGCTAAATACTCATCATCGACCGATAGTGAACCAGTACCGTGAGGGAAAGGCGAAAAGAACCCTGGGAGGGGAGTGAAATAGAACCTGAAACCTGATGCATACAAACAGTGGGAGCACCGTTAAGGTGTGACTGCGTACCTTTTGTATAATGGGTCAACGACTTACATTCAGTAGCGAGCTTAACCGAGTAGGGGAGGCGTAGGGAAACCGAGTCTTAATAGGGCGACTAGTTGCTGGGTGTAGACCCGAAACCGAGTGATCTATCCATGGCCAGGATGAAGGTGCGGTAAAACGCATTGGAGGTCCGAACCCACGCATGTTGCAAAATGCGGGGATGAGCTGTGGATAGGGGTGAAAGGCTAAACAAACTCGGAGATAGCTGGTTCTCCCCGAAAACTATTTAGGTAGTGCCTCGAGTATGAGACTGATGGGGGTAAAGCACTGTTATGGCTAGGGGGTTATTGCAACTTACCAACCCATGGCAAACTCAGAATACCATCAAGTTGCTCCTCGGGAGACAGACATCGGGTGCTAACGTCCGGTGTCAAGAGGGAAACAACCCAGACCGCCAGCTAAGGTCCCAAATGATAGATTAAGTGGTAAACGAAGTGGGAAGGCACAGACAGCCAGGATGTTGGCTTAGAAGCAGCCATCATTTAAAGAAAGCGTAATAGCTCACTGGTCGAGTCTTCCTGCGCGGAAGATGTAACGGGGCTCAAATCTATAACCGAAGCTGCGGATATACTTTTAGTATATGGTAGGGGAGCGTTCTGTAAGCCTGAGAAGGTGATTCGTAAGGATTGTTGGAGGTATCAGAAGTGCGAATGTTGACATGAGTAGCGATAAAACGGGTGAAAAGCCCGTTCGCCGAAAGCCCAAGGTTTCCTACGCAACGTTCATCGGCGTAGGGTGAGTCGGCTCCTAAGGCGAGGCAGAAATGCGTAGTCGATGGGAAACGGGTTAATATTCCCGTACTTTGATTCAATGCGATGTGGGGACGGAGAAGGTTAGGTTAGCAAACTGTTGGAATAGTTTGTTTAAGCCAGTAGGTGGAAAGAGTAGGCAAATCCGCTCTTTCTTAACACCGAGACGTGATGACGAGTGTCTACGGACATGAAGTGACCAATACCACGCTTCCAGGAAAAGCCACTAAGCTTCAGTTGAATCAGAACCGTACCGCAAACCGACACAGGTGGGCAGGATGAGAATTCTAAGGCGCTTGAGAGAACTCGGGAGAAGGAACTCGGCAAATTGATACCGTAACTTCGGGAGAAGGTATGCCCTCTAATGTTAAGGACTTGCTCCGTAAGCATCTGAGGGTCGCAGAGAATAGGTGGCTGCGACTGTTTATTAAAAACACAGCACTCTGCTAACACGAAAGTGGACGTATAGGGTGTGACGCCTGCCCGGTGCTGGAAGGTTAATTGAAGATGTGCAAGCATCGGATCGAAGCCCCAGTAAACGGCGGCCGTAACTATAACGGTCCTAAGGTAGCGAAATTCCTTGTCGGGTAAGTTCCGACCCGCACGAATGGCGTAACGATGGCCACACTGTCTCCTCCCGAGACTCAGCGAAGTTGAAATGGTTGTGAAGATGCAATCTCCCCGCTGCTAGACGGAAAGACCCCGTGAACCTTTACTGTAGCTTTGCATTGGACTTTGAAGTCACTTGTGTAGGATAGGTGGGAGGCTTAGAAGCAGAGACGCCAGTCTCTGTGGAGCCGTCCTTGAAATACCACCCTGGTGTCTTTGAGGTTCTAACCCAGACCCGTCATCCGGGTCGGGGACAGTGCATGGTAGGCAGTTTGACTGGGGCGGTCTCCTCCCAAAGAGTAACGGAGGAGTTCGAAGGTTACCTAGGTCCGGTCGGAAATCGGACTGATAGTGCAATGGCAAAAGGTAGCTTAACTGCGAGACCGACAAGTCGAGCAGGTGCGAAAGCAGGACATAGTGATCCGGTGGTTCTGAATGGAAGGGCCATCGCTCAACGGATAAAAGGTACTCCGGGGATAACAGGCTGATTCCGCCCAAGAGTCCATATCGACGGCGGAGTTTGGCACCTCGATGTCGGCTCATCACATCCTGGGGCTGTAGTCGGTCCCAAGGGTATGGCTGTTCGCCATTTAAAGTGGTACGTGAGCTGGGTTTAAAACGTCGTGAGACAGTTTGGTCCCTATCTGCAGTGGGCGTTGGAAGTTTGACGGGGGCTGCTCCTAGTACGAGAGGACCGGAGTGGACGAACCTCTGGTGTACCGGTTGTTTCGCCAGAAGCATAGCCGGGTAGCTAAGTTCGGAAGAGATAAGCGCTGAAAGCATCTAAGCGCGAAACTCGCCTGAAGATGAGACTTCCCTTGTGGTTTAACCACACTAAAGAGTCGTTCGAGACCAGGACGTTGATAGGTGGGGTGTGGAAGCGCGGTAACGCGTGAAGCTAACCCATACTAATTGCTCGTGAGGCTTGACTCTATCATTTGAAGGACTTTGGAAGAAATAGAAATACCAAAGCACAAAGATAAAGCTTACTGATGAATACACTTCATCACTCAAAAAATCAGTTGATTAAAGAATAAATAGGGTAAGAAAAATTAAAATTATCTTACCAACGGCTTACCAATTTGACAGTTTATGTTTGGCGACCATAGCGGTTTGGTCCCACTCCTTCCCATCTCGAACAGGACAGTGAAACAAACCAGCGCCGATGATAGTATAGTTCCTATGCGAAAGTAGGTCATCGCCAAACTCTTTATTCAAAAATCCCTTAGCCAATCTATGTTGTGTGCTAAGGGATTTTGCTTTTTAGAATTAATTCAAGATTGGGTAAAATCGCTTGAAACCTTTGCAAAAAAAACTATTTTCAGCAAAAAACAAATATGTACCACGCGTATACAGTGAATATTGCCTTGTATAATATTAAACCGAAAATGATTAAGAATATAATTTATTAATTAAATTAAAATAAAGTCAGAATAAAGAATGTGAGATTAATTTGATTTGAATAGAATGAATGCTAAAAAAATACTGTTCAGGCAGCTTGAAAATTAGGATAATTAACTTTCATTCAGGTAGCCTGAAATACGTTCTGCATGATTTTTATATTTTTTATTCTCAAACTCCGAAAGGAACAAAAATGTCTCAAAAACTGAATAATTTTGACATGGTTATTTTTGGTGCAACGGGCGATTTGGCGATGCGAAAATTATTGCCTTGTTTGTATCAGGCACACGCGGCAGGTTTGTTGCATCCTAAAGGTCGCATTTTATGTGTGTCGCGTAGTCAAATGGATACTGCGCAATTTCTCGCTAAAGTACAAAGCGATTCTAAAATTCATGTGAAAAAAAATTTTACTGATGCATTGTGGCAAAATTTCATTCAACGCATTGAATATTTGACGGTTGATGTTACACAACCTGCACATTTTGAGGATTTGAGTCAAGCCGTAAAAGCGCGTACTGAAACGGATAATGTGATTATTTATCTGTCCACTGCGCCAAAATTTTTCGCGCCAGCGTGTGAAAATTTGGCAAAAGTGGGTTTGAATGCTGACAATGTTCGCATTGTATTGGAAAAACCGCTTGGCACGGATTTGTATTCATCACAACAAATTAATACCGATGTGGCAAAATATTTTAAAGAAAATCAAGTCTATCGTATTGACCATTATTTGGGTAAAGAGAGTTTGCAAAATCTGTTGCCGTTGCGTTTTGGTAATGTGTTCTTTGAGCAAGTTTGGAATAAAGATTTTATTCAATCGGTACAAATTACGATCGCAGAACAATTGGGTGTGGAAGAGCGCGGTGAATTTTATGATATTACGGGCGCGTTGCGTGATATGGTGCAAAATCACATCATGCAAATGCTGTGTTTTGTGGCGATGGAACAACCTAAGTCTTTGAATGCAGATGATGTTCGTGATGAAAAATTAAAAGTAGTGGCAGCCTTAAAACCGATGACATCTGCTGATGTGGATAAAAATGTGATTCGCGCACAATACACACAAACCGCAGAACAAAAAGGTTATTTACAAGAACACAACGTCCCAACAGATAGTAAAACCGAAACTTATGTGGCGATTCGTGCTGAATTAGATACGCCACGTTGGGTTGGTGTGCCGTTTTATCTGCGGACCGGCAAACGTTTGGCATCGCGCACAGCAGAAATTGTATTGAATTTCAAAGCACAAGACAACGGCTTGTTCGGTGCCAATGCCAATCGTTTGGTCATCAGTTTGCAGCCTGATGAAACGATTGTCGCAAAATTATTTGTGAAACAAGTGGGGAGTGGCTTGGACGTGCAGCCTGCAGAAATGGTGTTGGATATGGGCAAAGTATCCGATGAACGCCGTGCTGAAGCGTATGAATTGCTGTTGCGAGAAGTGATTGATGGACGTTTAAATTTGTTTAATCGGCGTGATGAGTTGGAAAAAGCGTGGGAATGGGTGATGCCTATTTTGGATAATTGGGCGAACTCTTCTGTTAAACCATATGGTTATATTGCATCTAGTTGGGGGCCAAAAGAAGCACAAGATTTATTAGCGCGTGATGGTAATGCGTGGCTAGAAGATCAGGTGTAATCCATTCAGGTAGTAATATTATTTTAGTCCGAAACCTTTGCTTATTTTTAGCAAAAAATAAAAACTAAAATTTAAATACATATCAATTTGATAAGATTTTGACATTTTTATTTTTGAAGGTTTTGCAAAGGTTTCAGGCTGCTTTTTTATTAATTTGGAAAGATAAATAATAATGATGAATCAATCAAACCGAATCAATCAAACTAACATGTTGGGTATATTGGCAATTATATTTTTTTTATCAGGTATGGCTGCATTAATTTATCAAGTAACGTGGCAGCGTTTATTATTCACAGGTTTTGGTGTAGATATCACATCTATTACGGTTATCATTTCCATTTTTATGATTGGATTAGGAGTGGGGGCGTATTATGGCGGACGTATTGCTGATTTCTATTCCAAGCGAATTTTATGGATATTTTGTTTATTTGAATTGCTTATTGGGTTGTTTGGTGCAATGAGTTATTGGTTAATTACATGGTTAGGACAAGTATTACTTCATGCAGATTTATGGGGTGTCGCATTGGGTAATTTGACTTTACTGTTGTTGCCGACATTTTTAATGGGTTCAACTTTGCCTCTTTTAACATGTTTTTTTAATCAATATATTGAAAATATTGGAGAATCTATTGGTTTGTTATATTTTATCAATACAATGGGGGCAGCATTTGGTTCTGTATTGTGCGGATTTATTTTATTTAATTATTTAACGATTCCACAAACATTATGGTTGGCTGCAAGTGTCAATTTATTGATTTCTTGTTCTGTGTTTATTTTGTATGTGAGAAAGTCATGAAAAATAAATATTTGTCTATCTATTTATTGGCATTTGCAAGTGGTTTTTTAAGTTTAGCATTGGAAGTTGTATGGATGAGAATTGTCTCATTTGCAGGACATTCTGTACCACAAGCATTTTCTTATACATTGGCTTTATTTTTAACAGGCATTGCGATTGGTGCTTGGCAAGGACGAAAAATTTGCCGTGAAAGAAGAATCTTTGTTAATCATGAGTTAATTGGTCAATATTTTGGATATGCTGGTTGCGTAGATTTAGTGGTTTTACTCGTAACTTATATGTCATTATTTATATCTAATCAATCTATTTTGGCAGTAGCTGCTATTGGTATTTTAATCGCTACTTCAGTGCGTGGCGTGGTTTTCCCCTTGGTGCATCATTTGGGTACGGAAAAAACTAAATCAGGCAGGCAAATTTCCAATGTGTATTTTAGTAATGTAGTGGGGAGTTCTTTATCACCGATTTTAATTGGTTTTGTTTTGTTAGATATTTTCAATACTCAACAAATCTATTTTGCGATTTGTGTGTGTTCTTTTTTAATTGCTGCATGGTGTACGCCATCAAGTAGGAAATTATTGTTTTATTCACAAATTGGTTTATTAATTTGTACATTGGGATTATTGTGGTTGCCTGAAAAATTATTTCAGGCTTTGGCCAAAGATGTTGTGGGTAAGAATATTTATCCTATTACTTTAATTGAGAATAAGCATGGGATTATTCAAGTATACTACACAGATGGAACTAAAGTTGTATATGGTGCAAATGTGTATGATGGAAAATTTAATATTGATTTTTTTAATCAAAATAATCGAATAGACCGTGCTTATTTTGTGCCTATTATGAAACCTGATGCCAAAAATATTTTGGTTATTGGATTGAGTACAGGTTCTTGGACGCGCGTATTAAGCATGATGCCTAAATTGGAAAAAATGACGATAGTAGAGATTAATCCTGATTATGTTAAAGAAATTGCAAAACACCCTGAAATTGCACCACTTTTACAAGATGAACGTGTCAATATTATTATTGATGATGGCAGAAAATGGGTACGTAAAAATGTAGGGCAATATGATGTGATTATGATGAATACAACCTATTATTGGCGAGCATATGGAACGAATTTATTAAGCCAAGAATTTCTGAATATTTTAAAACAACACCTTCATACCAATAGCATGGTTTTATATAATCCTACAGGTTCAGAAGATGCTTTTTTTACTGCTAAAAGCGTTTATCCACAAGTTTATGATTATAATGGTATGGTAGTTTCTAGCTTCCAACCTATTGATAAACCGAATGTTGATGAAATTGCGCAACGATTGATGAATTTGCAGTTTCCTGAAAATCAGCAAGTTGTTTTTAGTGCAGAGCAAGCCAAAAAAGCGGCTGAATTTTTTGATAAACAACCATTTCATGTATATAAACATAAAGAAAATGAACGACTTCCTGAAATTATTCAGGATAGTAATATGATCACAGAATATAAATACGGAAAAGGGTTATTCTCTTATTAAGTATTGTATCAAAAATTGATACATAAAATAATACCATTGTTTTTGTTTATTATTTTGGCCATTACTGCCGCCAGTGTTTTATATAGTCGTTTAAAATTGAAAATACTACTGCGTTGTCTGCTCCCCTAGATGTATATGGCGGTTCTGTTTGCTTTATTCTATTTTTCTTTTAAACGACTGTGTTTTCAGATAGCTTGCCACATCAGTATTATGGGCGATTCACGGTATTGATGATATTATCATGCTTAACCAATTTTGTGGTGTTGATGATTTAACTTTCTGGCTGCCTGAATAATCATTCATCAAATTTATTTATCAATAAGGAAAATAATATGATTTCATTCAAAAAATTTCCCAGTTCAGCCGACAATGCCCAAGCACTCGCTCAAGCCGTTGCCGAGAATTTATGTGATATTTTAACCCAACAAGAACGCGCTACCTTAGCAGTGTCAGGTGGCAAATCGCCGATTGCATTTTTTCAAGCGTTGAATCAAATCGATTTGGATTGGTCGCGTGTGAATATTACATTGGTTGATGAACGCGTTGTACCTACTCAACACGCCGACAGCAACACAAGTTTGGTTCGCCAATATTTGATTAAAAACCAATTGAGTCAAGCAAAATGGCTACCTTTAATCAGCGATGATGCTGATGAAGATGAACTGAAAAATATTTCACAAGCAGTTGAATTTGCATTACAAAATTATACACAACCCGATGTTTTGGTGTTGGGGATGGGGGGCGATGGACATACTGCCAGTATTTTCCCAAAAGCCCCGCAATTTACCGATGCGATTTGCGTAAATTATCCACAACCTTTGCTGCATACCACGCCCGTAACTGCGCCATACGAACGCATTTCCATGACTTTAACAGCAATTGTTCACACACCATATGTTTACTTGGCGATTGCTGGGGCAGATAAATTAGCGATTTATCAACAAGCGGAACAAGGTGAAAATCCTAATTTTCCAATTAGTTATGTTTTAAATAAGGTGCATACAAATGTCTTCTACAACGACTAAATCTAAAAAATCCGATGTTTCAGGCAGCCTGAACTATCCACGTATGGTGGCGGATATTGGTGGCACAAACGCTCGTTTTGCGCTGGAAATGTCTCATCAAAAATTTGAATATATTGAGGTACTACCTTGTAATGATTACGATACCATTGTGGATGCTGCCAAAGAGTTTCTGAAACGCGCTGGTAATCTTGAAGTAAAACACGCATCGGTGGCGATTGCTAATCCTGTGGTAGGGGATTGGTTGCAGATGACGAATCATCATTGGGCATTTTCTATTGAAACCACGCGTCAAGCATTGGGATTGGAAACTTTATTATTTATCAATGACTTTACCGCACAAGCATTGGCGATTACCAAAACGCAGCCTGAAGATTTGGTACAGGTTGGCGGTTTTCAACCTATTGAAAATGCACCTAAAGCCGTGATTGGACCGGGAACTGGTTTGGGTGTGAGTGGTTTGGTGCCATCTGCTTGCGGTTATGTGCCTCTGGCAGGGGAAGGTGGGCATACTAGTTTTCCGCCGTTTGACGATACTGAAGTGATGATTTGGCAATATGCGAAGAAAAAACATGGACATGTTTCCGCTGAACGTTTTTTGAGTGGTGCAGGTTTGGTGTTGATTTATGATGCGTTGGCAGAACGCGAGGGCGTGAAACGCCAAAAAATGACGCCAGCAGAAATCAGTGAACGTGCATTGAGTGGTACATCGCCATTGTGTCGCCTGACTTTGGATATTTTTTGCGCGATGCTAGGGACGGTGGCATCAAATTTAGCTTTGACGCTGGGTGCGCGCGGTGGCGTGTATTTGTGTGGTGGGATTATTCCGCGATTTATTGACTATTTTAAATATTCGCCATTTCGCAATCGCTTTGAAAACAAAGGGCGTTTTGATGCTTATTTAGCGGCGATTCCCGTGTATGTGGTGTTGAGTCAATATCCAGGTATCACGGGCGCGGCGGTGGCGTTAGATAATCATTTGGATACAGTAAAATAATTTATGGAATGAGAAAAAGGCAGCCTGAAAATCATCAAATGGTTTTTCAGGCTGCTTTTTTGATTTGATATGATGCAAATTAATATGAAATAAAGTTTCTCTGACCGTGCAAAACATTCACAAAACAGCGTACAATCTGAACATCTGACTACATGGCATAACATAATGAAATTTTTGCATACAAAACAACAACCCCCCGAAATTTTGGCGGTACGTACGGCCGCAAAAACCGCGATTTTTGAAGTGCAACAAGTGGATTTGCGTTTCAGTAATGGGCAAGAACGTACATTTGAACGCTTAACACCTGCGCGAAAACCAGCCGTGATGGTGTTGCCAATTGAAAACGATGAACTGATTATGATACAAGAATATGCAGTTGGTTCAGAGCGTTATGAATTGGGTTGTGTGAAAGGCTTAATTGATGTAGGCGAGTCGCCACTTCATGCAGCCAATCGCGAATTACAAGAAGAAATTGGCATGGGCGCGCGTGATGTTGTGCCATTGCGTGTTTTATACAGTTCGCCTAGTCATATGTTTAGTCCGATGTATGTGTTTGTTGCACGGGATTTGTATTCATCAAAATTAATGGGTGATGAACCTGAACCTTTATTGCAAGTGCGCGTTCCAATTAATCAACTTGATGATTTAATTAATGATTCTAATTTTGGCGATGCAAGGGTTTTATCTGCATTAATGTTATTGCAACGTTTTCAGGCAGTCTGAAAAGCTATTCATCAGAATTTTTGATTAATTATAATAGGATATTGATTATGTTAAGTAAAATTAGTGAGCAATTAGAAAAATTATCCAGCGCAGAACGCAAAGTGGCTGAAGTGGCATTGGCTGAGCCCAAATGGTTTGTTCATGCGGCGGTGGCAGAAATTGCCGAACGGGCGCAAGTGTCTCAACCTACCGTGATTCGTTTTTGTCGTAGTTTGGATTTTAAAGGGCTACCTGAATTTAAATTGGCACTTTCAGCCAGCATCAGCCATTCGGGTTTGCCTTTTGTGCATGAAGAATTGAACATTGATGATGGGGTAGGCGATGTGATGGAAAAGGTGTTGGGCAACACCGCCGCCGCGTTGTTAGGCGCACGTCGCACGTTGAATCCCAGTGATTTGGAGCGTGCAATTTCTTTGTTGGCACACGCACGGCGCATTGAATTTTATGGCGTGGGTAACTCGGGAATTGTGGCGCAGGATGCGCAACACAAATTTTTCCGTTTTGGGATTTCCACTGTGGCGTATTCGGATACACACATTCAATTGATGGCGGCGGCGGTGTTGAGTCCGCAAGATGTATTGGTGGTGATTTCCAATTCGGGGTCGTCTATTGAAATTTTGGACGCGGTAAGCATTGCCAAAGAAAATGGCGCACAAGTCATTGTAATTACGCGCCACGACAGTCCGTTGGCGCAATTGGGGGATTGTGTTTTAACGGTGGCTGTACAAGAAGACAGTAGCCGTTATACACCGATGGTGTCGCGGTTGTTGCAATTAGCGGTAGTGGATATTTTAGCGATTGGTTTGGCATTGCGATTGGGTGAAACGGTGAGTTTTCAATTGGAAAAAGGCAAACGTAGCATCAGCCGTCATCGCGTTGAAGAAGAGTGATTTTATTAGCCAATATGCTTTATCTTTCAGGCTGCCTTTCAATTCATCAAAATAATTGATGAATTATTTTCAGGCAGCCTGAAGCTTTTTTACCCTCTATGAATGGTTAGACATTTTACCAAACCGAATTCAGCCAACTTTCTAATTTTGTGTTCATTTTTGCACCTAAACCACGACTGATTAAACTTGCTAAGTCATTTTGTTCGGGTGTGTAATCTACTAATTTGGGTGCTTTCACAACATCACGCGCTACGCTGTACACATTGCCAAATTCATCAATCAAACCCACATTTTTGCTTTCTAATCCCGTATAAACGCGACCACTGAATAAATCAGGATTTTGTTGTTCTTTCAATTTGTTGCCACGTCCTAATTTAACAGCTTTAATAAATTCTGCGTGAATTTGATTCAACATTTGTTGCCAAATGGCGACTTGTTCGGGGGTCTCGGGAGAAAATGGATCGCCCATACCTTTGTTGTTGCCTGCGATGCGTTGGCGACGTTTCACACCTAATTTATCCATCAAACCAGTAGCATCAAAGCTGCTGCCAATCACGCCAATGCTGCCAACCAAACTGGACGGATCGGCGTAAATTTTATCTGCTGCTGAAGCAATATAATAGCAACCAGACGCACACATATCACCAATAACGACATATACAGGTTTAGTTTTTTCCATATTTTTCAATCGCATCACTTCCTGAAATGCCACATTAGACACCACAGGAGAACCACCAGGGCTATTGGCATGAATGATGATGGCTTTGGCATGTTTGTTTTTAAAGGCTTCTTCCAAGCCATCGCGCAGAATTTCTACATGGTTTACGTCTTCGTTACCGCCAATTACGCCTGTTAAATTAATGACGGCGGTGTGTTCTTTGTGGGTAGCGATTTGGTGTTGGCGATTTTCGGGACTGCCTTTCATCGCACTGGCCATGATGCTGACAAACATCAGCACACCCACGCCACGCCAAATATTGCGCCACAATCGGGCGCGTTTTTGTTCGTGATAGGCTTCCAGTAGCACATCACGCAGAGTATTGCGTTCCCAAGATTCTTGAGTATTGTTGGGATAATTTGGTGATGATTCGTCATCATTGGGGCGACGGATTTTGTAATTCATTCGGATTCCCTAATTTGATCATTGAAAAAACAGATTGTAACGTGTTTTGTTAAAAAATTCAGGCTGCCTGAAATTTTTTCAAACGCTGAAATTGGTCTTTGTGTGATTGGTAACGGTTTCAGAAAATCAGTTTTGCAGTGGTTTTAGAATCAATACATTAGTTTTTAGTTGTCATTCTTTGCAATTTTAATATAAAAAACACAATTAAATAAATGAGTTGTTTTCATTTATTTTGTCAATATTTAGCTATTAATGACAATAAAGATGCACAAATGAATCCAAATTCGGCTATAATCGTTTTGTGTATATACACTATTTTTTATGTAAGAACCTGTATTCATAGCTAACGTAAAACGATTTTTGTCTCATTTTGTGCGAATGTAAGGCAAATTTCATGCTAATAGCGTTCTTATTGGCGTGAAATTCAACGCGGCAGGTGTGCCAAATGAGATAAAAAGACATCGCGCTTGGCTGTGAATGCAGGTTCTAAATTTAAGGAAATAATCATGAAATTGTCTATGAAAACCAAAGCTATTGTATTGGCGGGTTTAACCACATTAAGTATGTCTGTGATGGCTGCTGAACCAATTATCGGTACTTGGCAAACTTACGAAGATGGTCAAGCAAAAGCACAAGTGCGTATTAGCCAATCTGGCAACACTTTTACAGGTGTGTTGGTGCATGGTAACACCGAGAAAGCCAAAAAATATGAAGGCAAAACGGTGTTGGTTGGCTTTAAATCAGTAGGGAATAACGCATATGAAGGCAAAGCAAAAGACCCACGTTGGGGTTTTGGTTTGCCTGCTACTATTAATGTTAATGGTTCTCACTTGAGCATTAAAGTGCCAGTGAAAGGCAGTCAGACTTGGAGCAGAATTAAATAATTAAATCATGAAAAAAGTAGGCATCGTCTTGATATATATGATGATGCCTACTTTTTTAATAACTTTTTAATGTTCACGTGCATGATTGATGGTGTATTTGGGGATTTCCACCACTAAATCCGCATCGGCAACACGCGCTTGACAACTCAAACGCGATTCAGCTTCTAAGCCCCATGCTTGATCCAGCAAATCTTCTTCCAATTCAGTTGGTTCTGTCAAACTGTCAAAACCTTGACGCACAATCACATGACACGTGGTACACGCACACGATTTTTCACACGCGTGGTCAATTTCAATATCATGATTCAATAAAATATCGCAAATAGTCTCGCCAACAGGTACATTGTCAATCACGATGCCTTCGGGGCAAAGTTCTTGATGGGGTAAAATAGTCATTTTGGGCATGGTGTTCTCTTTGTATGTGTGAAATATTAAACGGCTTATTGTAACGCAAAATCCATTTTTTCAGGCAGCTTAATTTGTTAAACGCTTTGCTTTACGCTATGGATTCATGATGTTACTGTGTATGATGATGTGCAAATTTGCGCAAGATACACTTCCATCAAAATAATTTATCAATCTTTCAGGCAGCCTGAAAATTATTTCTGATTATTAAAATCAATTACTTGTAACCAAGTTTCCCAACTGTCGCCAATGTGTAAATACCACGCTTCGGGGCTGGGTGTGATGGCTTGCCATTTGTGGAATGCGACTTCTTCTTGCGGTGTGTCGGCGCGAAAGCCCAACACGCGCCACAAAAGTAAATGCAACCATTTTTCGTGTACCACGCAAGTGGTGCGATGTGGAAATTTGGGGGCTATTTTTAAAAACGTATCCACGCCAGAATTTAAATTTTCAAATGTGAACAATGGTTTCTCTTTGGGTTCAGGGGGGATTTGGAACGCAGCAGGCATACCCATCATCATCGGTGGCGCAAGCAATGGCTCCTCGGGGGTTGGTTCGTATGCAAGCTGATTCAAGCAAGCCAAAGGCTCGGGGCGCACGTGCCATTTGTCGCAAATGATTTGCGCCATTTGTAGTGCGGATGCTTGTTCGGCAGCGTACAACTTGGCTGGACGAACTAATTTTTCTGTCGTTTCAATAGCTTGTTTTCTGCCTTGTTCACTGAGTTGTTGGTTGTCGGCGATGTCTTTTTCGGCGTGGCGAATCAGGTAAAGGGTTTTCATAATCTCAATGTAATAAATTGAATATGCTTTAATTTAACAAAAAAACATCAAATTTCAAAGTAAAACTTGTCAAATTCAAAAATTTGATTTGATTTTCACGACAATCTTATTGGCTTAATCATAAATTGATATCAATTACAATCACTTTCAATGTTAATCCGTTTTATAATGCAGCCTGAAATTTGAATAATGAATTAAATGATAATGCGACTGTGTTGTCCATGTCTTGTATCATTTTTATTTTAATTCATTATGATAACTGTATTTTTGTTCACAACGAAGGAATCAACGATGACAACGCCAATTGATTTACCCGCTTGGAAAAAATTAGAACAACATTTCATCAACACCAAAGGCACCCATATGCGTGAAATGTTTATCCAAGATCCCGAACGCGCTCAACGCTATTGGTTGGAAGTTGCTGGCTTGAAAGTGGATTTTTCCAAAAATCGTGTTAATGACGAAATTTTAGCCGATTTGGTCAAACTCGCTGAACAAGCAGGGCTGCCTGAACGCATGAAACAAATGTTCCGCGGCGACAAAATTAACCAAACCGAAAATCGTTCTGTGTTACACATCGCCTTACGCAATCGTACCAATAACCCAATTTTGGTTGATGGTGAAGATGTGATGCCCAAAGTCAATGCCGTATTACGCAAAATGGGGGATTTCAGTGGTGCTGTGCGTAGCGGTCAATGGTTGGGTTATACCAATCAAGTGATTACTGATGTGGTAAATATTGGCATTGGTGGTTCGGATTTGGGGCCATTGATGATGTGTACCGCACTCAAATCATTCGGACATCCGCGTCTAAATATGCACTTTGTTTCCAATGTGGACGGCTCGCAATTACGTGATGTATTGAACAAAGTTCATCCTGAAACCACATTATTCATCATTGCATCAAAAACATTCACCACTCAAGAAACTTTAACCAACGCTCATACAGCGCGTAAATGGTTCTTACAAGGAGGCAGCGAACAAGACATCGCCAAACACTTCGTGGCGGTTTCTAGTAATAAAGAAGCTGTAGCCGAGTTCGGGATTGACACTGACCATATGTTTGAATTTTGGGATTGGGTTGGCGGACGTTACAGCTTGTGGTCAGCAATTGGTTTGCCAATTATGCTGTATTTGGGCGAAGAAAATTTCATTGAAATGCTCAACGGTGCCCATTTAATTGACCAGCATTTTATTAATACGCCATTGCACCAAAATTTGCCTGTGTTATTGGGTTTATTGGGTGTTTGGTACATTAATTTTTATGGTGGTGGCAGCCATGTGATTGCTCCATATGACCAACATTTGCATCGTTTGCCTAAATTTATTCAGCAGTTGGACATGGAATCCAATGGCAAACAAGTGCAAATGAACGGTGAACCCGTTAGCACCGAAACTGGCCCGATTATTTGGGGGGAGACAGGTATTAATGGACAACACGCATTTTTCCAGTTACTGCATCAAGGTACACACATTACCCCAGTTGATTTGATTGCCAGCTTGGAAAAGCGCAGCAATTTACCAGGGCATCATGAGATTTTGTTGTCTAATGTGTTCGCGCAAGCCGAAGCATTCATGCGTGGCAAAACCCCCGAAGAAGCACGCGAAGAGTTGAAAAAACAAGGGCTGCCTGAAAATCAAATTGAAGCCCTTGTGCCACATAAAACCTTTAGTGGTAATCGTCCTACTAATTTGATTTTGATGAATAAAGTGAATCCGTGTAACATGGGCAGCCTGATTGCGATGTATGAACATAAAGTATTTGTACAGGGCGTGATTTGGGGCATTAACAGTTTTGACCAATGGGGCGTGGAATTGGGTAAACAGCTTAGCAAAACCATTTTAGCGGAATTAACTGGCAAAATTGACCCACAAAAGCATGACGCATCAACCAGCCATTTAATTCGCTTGTATCGTCAGACTAATTGTGCGGAAGATGGGACTTGTGAATTATTCAAATAGTTGAGGAATGGAAATAAAGGCAGCCTGAAAACTGGGAAATGGGTTTTCAGGCTGCCTTTATTTTTGCAATTTGGTGCGTTCTTGTGGTGTCATGCCGTATTCGTCTAAATTGTTTAATTGTTTGATGGCTTGGTTATATTTGGATATGGGTAATTTGGTTTGACTGATTGTCCATACGGTTCGTTGATTGATTTTGCTGGAGCTTGCTGTCCACAAACCGTGGTCGCGGTATTCGGTAAGTAGGTGGACGGTAAGTTGTTTCATGTTGTCGCTGCGATGGGCGATGCCAATTTTTCGTCCGATGGCGTTGTTGCGTAAATCTACGGCTTCATCTGCGGCATAGCGGTCGGTGTATTGAGTGCTTTTGCGGTTATTGATGTTTTTTTCGTAGGCGTTACCTGCGGCGGTGGCGATGTCTGCATTGAACCGTGCTGCGATGGTGGCTTGCCATAAGGAATGGCGTAGGGCATTTACTTCAGTGCCTCGCCCATCGCCATTTTTACTGTTATCCAAGCCGACCCGTGTGGAGAAACGAATCGCGCTGCTGGTAATGTTCAGGCTGCCATCTTCTTTGCCGATAGCGGCGGCGGCGATGGGGTGTTGGGTGGCGAATTTGAGTAATTGGGGTTTATCTTTGAATGTGGATTCTATGTTGTGGCAACCTGTCCCCATTACGGTGGCGATGAGTAGGGTAGTAAGTTGTGAACAAGCCATAAATGACTCCGTAAGTAAAATGAAATGAGAATAGGTAAATTAAGTTGATTCGTCAAGTTGCAACAAAATAAGTTGCCTAAAAAAATAATAAGATTATTTTAGACAACTTATTTATTTTGAATAATATTTTCAATTTATCCACAGCTAAAATTCACATGTAATAAAATGTTATTGAGCCATGCGGTTGAAAAGTTATTTAATTACATTTGACAAAATCATACTTTACTGATTTGTGGATAAATCTGTGGATATATTCTGTATAATGGGTGGATAATTTGACTTATGTGGTGCGTTGATAGCGTCCGCCAGCGGTTGCCATGACCCAACCAGCTAATTCACATTCTAATAAAATTGCGTAAATTTCATCAGTGGGGATATTTGTCTTTTCTGCAATAAAATCAGGGTGAACGATTTCATTACCCATCGCATTCAATACGGATTTTGTGGATTCATTCACAGAATTATCCACAAAATTATCCACAATTTCATCCACAGGCAATAGAGTTGGTGTGATGGGAGTCGGTTTATTCACAGGTTTATTTCGCTTGATTTTGGGTAATTCTATGGGGACAAAATCAGTGGATTGTTTTGTGGATAATTCAGTTGATAAATCTGTTGATAAGGCTGTGGATAAGCGTTCAGGCTGCCTGAAAATGCCTGTGGATAACAATATAGGGCATTCATTTATAATGTCTTCTACGCACTCCACCAGTTTTGCTCCATCTTTAATCAGTTTGTGGCAACCTTTGGCGTGTGGGTTGTCAATGCTGCTGGGAATTGCCATGACTTCACGTCCCATGTCAGCAGCCAATCGTGCCGTAATCAATGAACCACTTTTTAATGCCGCTTCTACCACCAAAGTAACACGTGCTTGAGCCGCAATTAAGCGGTTACGGCGCGGAAAATTGCCAGCCATCGGACGTGTACCCAATGGAAATTCAGACACAATTAATCCTTTTTCAGCGATTTGATACGCTAATTTTTTGTTTTCATTTGGATAAATTCGGTCAATACCTGTTCCCCAAATGGCAATCGTGCTGCCTGAAAACGCGAGTGCGCCTGTGTGAGCCGCGGTATCAATGCCTGATGCCATGCCAGAAATCACGGTAATGCCTTGTTCACTGAGTGCATGGGCGAAATTGTGGGCGATACGCATGGCTTGTGGCGTGGCATGGCGGCTGCCGACCATAGCAACCGCCTGATGCTGCAATAACGATACATCGCCACGCACAAATAAAAGCGGCGGTGGTGTGATGCCTTCGGTGAGCATTGTGGGGTAATCGGCATCGCCTAGCAGCAGTAAACGGCAACCGTCCTGCTGTTCCCATTGCAATGCGGCATCGGTTGCGGCGCGTGCTGGTGTGGTGTCGTACCATGTTTGGGCGGCTTGTTTGCCTTTAATGACTATTTGTTGAATCACATCGCTGGGGGCGCGTAATGCGGCTTGTGCATCACCAAAATGTTGAATTAAAAGTAAAAAACTATCTGCGCCGATATAGGGTGTGAGTGCGAGTTGTATCCAAGCATAGCGATCGCTGTCGGTCATGATGTTTCCTTTATTGTTTAGGCTGCTTATTTTTTAAGCAATTAAAATTTATAAATAAAATTGAATGGATTATCTGGCTTATCCACAAGTGATACACAGGGATTTACATTAAATGGTGTGCATATTTTTTCAGGCTGCCTATTTTTTAATCAAATAAAAATTATGAATAAAATTGAATAAATTATCCTGCTTATCCACAAGTGATGCACAGGGATTTTCGCAGGATAGTGTGAATATTTTTCAGGCAGCCTGAAAAATTTAACGTGAACGTTCTTCTTCGGGTAATAACACGCGTTTTGGATTGGGGCTATCGGATAGCACGATTTGATTAAATAATGCTTCGGCTTGGTCTTTGAGTGTGAAACGGTCGGTGTTAGGCTGTTGAGTGGGCTCAATCAGTGGCGGAAAGTCGACGCGAACCTTGATTTTGGGCTGTGATAAAATTCGCCATAATGTGATAAAAAAGTTTGTTCCAGAGAATGAAATTTGTTCAGTCCGTTTATTTTCTGCATCATAATAGCGCAAAACCACGCATTGAATGTTCGTGGGTGCATTGATGGCAGCCTGAAATAAAGCTGCTTTTAAAGGCAAAACCGCATTGCCCAATGAAGTGCGTGCCTCGGGGAAAAAGCACACATCATTGCCTGCTTGCAAACGTTCCACAATGGCGGCATTAATGGGTTCGATGTCTTTTCGGTTGGTTCGGTCAATGAAAACGGTGCCTGCATTTTCAATCATTTTACCGATGACAAACCAATTGCGTAGCTCTTTGGCGGCGATAAAGCTGGCGGGGTAGATGGCTGCCAACACGAAAATATCCAGCCATGAAATGTGGTTAGCAACGATTAATGTGCCGTATGGATTGTTGGGTGTGGCGGGTTTTTCTAATTCAACGTGTAAGACATTTAATGCGGATTGTCCCATTTGTTGCAAGACGTTACGCCGTTCGTTTGGCGCGAGTCGGTTCAGCGAATGCAAGCGAAAGCCGATGCCAATCAGCCAATACAATAAATGAAATAGTCGCATCAATCTGATAAAAATAGAATTTTTCTTCATTCAAATTCCTTGTTTGTCATGGTGGTTAAAATGGGGGAGGATTTTCAGGCAGCCTGAAAAACAGTCGCAAATTTTAAACTATTTTTCAGGTATGGGCATGGGCTGTGTGTTTAACGAATTAAGAACCTGTGTTCACAGCTAAGCGCGATGTCTTTCTGCCTCATTTAGCACGCCCGCTGCGTTGAATTTCACGCCAATAGGAATGCTATTAGCATAAAATTCGCCTGACGTTCCTACCAACTGGAACAAAAATCCATTTTACGTTGGCTATGAATATCGGTTCTAAATTCACAAAATTATTTTTTTCAGGCAGCCTGAAAATGTTTTTGTTGATTATTTTTGATGTAACGCAAATCATACCCAGATATTCAAGAGTACGATGGTCGAATTGTTTAACTGTTTTGAAGGAAATCAAGATGTCTGTTAAATCCATTACTTCGCCCATGAAATTTTTGATTCAAGCGAATTTATTAGCTGATTTGGGCAAATACATTCAACAATACGGCAAAAATGCCTTAATCATCACAGACCCATTCATTCAAGAAAAAGCTCAACAAGATACCCAAACCAGTTTCGCAGAACACGGTATTCAGGCCACATTTAGCGTGTTTGGTGGCGAATGCTCTGATGATGAAATTGACAAAAATAAAGCCATCTGCCAAGAGAAATCTTGTGAATATGTGGTGGGCATTGGTGGTGGTAAGACATTGGATACTGCCAAGGCAGTCGCCTATTATCAAAATGTGCCTGTGGTAATTTTCCCAACTTTGGCATCAACCGATGCGCCTTGCACGGCTTTGACTGTGGTCTATAATGCCGATGGTTCATTTAACCGCTATTTATTTTTACCGAATAATCCGAATGCAGTGTTGGCAGATACCAAATTGTTGGCGGCTGAACCCGCACGATTTTTTGCGGCAGGTGTGGGCGATGGTTTGGCAACTTATTTTGAAGCAAGAACGTGTTACGCAACCAATGGCATTAATTTGGTGTTGATGCAACCAAGTTTGGCGGGGTTGGGGATTGCCAAAATGTGTTACGAAACCATTCGCGATTTTGCACCCCAAGCCATGCACGCTGTCGCAACCAAATCAGTTACGCCCGCTCTGGAGAAAACGATTGAAGCCACGATTTATATGAGTGGTGTGGGTGCGGAATCAGGTGGTTTGGCAGCCGCACACGCGATTCATAATGGTATGACTGCTGTTCATGATTTACACGGTGCGATGCACGGTGAAAAAGTGGCGTTTGGTTTGGTAGCGCAACTGGTCATGGAAGGCGCATCAACCGAAGAATTAGACGAAGTGATTGGCATCATGAAAGCAGTTGGTTTGCCTTTGACTTTGAAAGATTTGGGACTGAAAGAATTCAAAGAAACAGAATGGCGACAAGTGGCTGAATTGTCTTGCGCGGAAGGCGAAACCATTCACAATGAGCCATTTAAAGTAACTCCTGATATGGTATACGATGCGATTGTTGCTGCGGATAAATTATTGCAAACATATCAATAACTATTTGACGTAAAGGCAGCCTGAAAGAGCAACGCGTTCAGCGAATCAAATTCACAAAATTATTTTTTCAGGCTGCCTGAAAATTATTTTGGTTGGTTGTTTCGCTGAGTGCGTTGTCATTTTTAACGATCCTTTGATGGTTATTGAGATTAATTATCAAATAAAATCAATTACTCATCAAATACAGTCAGCAAAATTTTGTTATAATTCGTCTAACCATAACAACAATACATACTGATTGCCATGATGAGACTAGCCACGATTGGTTTAAACCATCATACCGCGCCCGTTGCGATTCGTGAACGTTTGGCGTTTGCTGCTGCGACATTATCCGATGCTGTACGCGATTTGTTGCAGACGGTCGCAGCCGAAGCGGTTATTTTATCCACTTGTAATCGCACGGAAATTTATTGCGTTGCCGATGCAGAAGACGTGATTGACTGGTGGGCAAATTATCATCAAATGAATGTAGATGAAATTCGTCCTTATTTATATACACACGGTTGCAGCGAAACCATTCATCACGCGTATCGCGTGGCGTGTGGTTTGGACAGCATGGTGCTGGGCGAGCCACAAATTTTGGGGCAAATGAAAGAAGCGGTACGCATTGCCACCGAACAACGTGCTTTGGGAACTTGGCTCAATGCCTTGTTTCAACGCACATTTGCTGTTGCCAAAGAGATTCGCAGTCATACTTGCGTAGGGGACAACACCGTGTCTATGGCATCTGCCAGCGTGAAAATGGCAGAAACTGTGTTTCCTGATTTGCATCAAACACGTGTTTTATTGGTGGGTGCTGGCGAGATGAATGAATTGGTGGCGACTTATTTTGCTGCCAAAAAACCGCTTGCAATGACCATCGCTAACCGCAGTTTGCCACGTGCTCAAGCCTTATGCGATAGCCTGATTGTGTCCGCAACTGCTTGTTCAATAAATGATTTACCGAAAATTATTCATCAATATGATGTGATTGTGTCTTGTACTGCCGCACCCATGCCGATTATTGGCAAACGCTTAATGGAACAAGCAATGGTGCAACGTGCTGGTAAACCGATTTTTATGTTGGATTTGGCTGTACCGCGTGATATTGAATCACAGGTTAATGAAATTAATGGTATTTATTTGAAAACTGTAGATGATATTGACAGTGTGGTGGCAACTGGTAAAGAGGCACGGCGTGTGGCAGCGGCAGCGGCCGAGCAAATGGTGGCGAGCAAAGTAGCAGAATTTGTGGCATGGCAAAAACAGCGTCAGCGTGTGCCATTAATTTGCGCGTTACGTGATGAAGGTGAGCGGGCGCGGCAACAAGTTTTAAATAATGTAATCAAGCAATTAGAGAAAGGTTTAAGTCCACAAGAAGCTTTAGAACGCTTGTCAGTGCAATTAACCAACAAACTACTACACGCACCAACTCGTCTGTTAAATAAGGGAAATGACGAAACTTTGACGGCGGCGGTTTCACAAATTTATCGTTTACAGCCCCCGCAACATGAAAATGAACGGCGTTTAGCTTAAACTTAAAAACGTGTTATCTCATTAATTAGATAACACGTTTTCTTTCAGGCTTCCTGAAATTAGAATAGAAAGTTACATCAAAAAAATTGATGTATCAGAATTTACACCGCCGCAACTGTAAAGCGTTGGAACAAATGTGCTTTTTTCTCTACATCATCGGCAATCGCACAAGCCAAATCTGCCACCGAAATATCTGCAGGTGCGCCATTTTTGTCTAAAATCACATCATCTTGCCCAATTTGGTATTTACCCGAACGCTCAAACGTAACAGGAGCAACCGCAAACATCGCGGCTGGTGACAAAAATGCCCAATTGATGTCGCGACGTGGGCGCAATTCATTTAATAATACACGTACCGCATCGGCTGCAGGATACACATCAGCAGGAAAATCAGGGGTATCAACCAGTTGCAAATTAGGTGCAACGTTCAGGCTGCCTGCTCCGCCAATTACCAAAAAATACGGCACATCTGCATTTTTCACGGCTGGCAAGATATTACCATAAGCGATTTTGATGTCTTGTGCTAAATTAGGATTGCTCCAACCTGCATTAAACGCGCTAACAACAGCATCAAAACCTTTTAATTTTTCAGCAAAATTCGGTGAGTTTACGTCTGTAGCGATTGCGGTTACGTTGTCATTTTGAACAACTTTGTCCACATTTCGTGCAAATGCGGTTACGTGATGCCCACGCGCTGCTAATTCTAAAACCGTTGCGTTGCCTACCAAACCAGTTGCGCCAATAACTGCAATTTTTTGTTTCATTTTCAATTCCTTATTTTATGTTAAACAAATCATCAAAATATTTAATGTGAATCAATTTAAGATAAAACGGATTGTAATCTATTTTTTGATTGAAAATTAGTGCATAATAAGCTAATTTATTATTAGCTAAAAGTAAAAATATGAACGCATCGGATTTTGGACAATTATTGGTTTTTCAAGCCATAGCCGAAGAAAAAAGCATCACTGCTGCTGCTAAAAAACTCAATTTGGCTGTGCCATCAGTTAGCAAGTCATTGAAATTACTAGAACATAAAATGGGGGTGCCTTTATTCACACGTACCACACGCACCATTCAATTAACCGATTCAGGTTTGCAGCTGTGGCAAAATACGTCTGCGCATTTAATTGCACTGAATCAAGCATTTGAAGAAGTCAGTGAACAACATCAAACGCCGCGTGGCACCGTCAAAATTACCTTATCCCAAGTGCATTTTGATTTGATTTTTAAAGATATTTTGCTGGATTTTTATGCCCAATATCCACACATCACGTTGGATTTTTCTATTAATAATGCAACCGTGAATCTGGCAGAGCAGGGGTTTGATTTGGGCATCCGTTTTGGTAACACGCTGGCAGATGGCGTGGTAGCACGGAAAATTTATCCATCTATTCGGCAAGGTATTTATGTTTCAAATAGTTATGTGGAAAAATATGGCATACCACAATCACCGAATGACTTGGCGGCGCATCGCATGATTGGTTTTTATTTTATGACCGCGAAAAAAATTGAACCGTTTTTATTAAATATTGATGGAGTGGTTCAGGAAGTTTTTGTACATAATGTATTGATTTTAAATGATACAGATAAAATCATCAGTGCCATACATGCAGGCGTGGGGATTGGGCGAATTTTTGATAATGCACCTGATGTGGCGTTAAATGGGCTGATTCCTGTGTTGGAAGAGAACTGGTTGTGTTTTCCTGAAACATTTTTATATTTTATGCCAAATCGTTACAAGGCAAAACGCGTGCAGGTGGTCATTGATTTTTTGTTGCAAAAAAATCAGGCAGCCTGAAAGGTGTTGTCAGACTGCCTGAAATAAAAATTTATGACCAGATGAGTAAAGCGTGATTGCGTTTACCACGTCTCACAATAGTATATTTACCAAAACGTTTGTTTTCATGAGTAATTTGGTATTTATCATCGGGTTTTTCGGGGGTGAAATGAGGATTATTTTCCACAGCTACCGCACCATTAATTAACACTGCACCATTTTGTACAAAACCACGGGCTTCTTTATTGGATTGTGCTAAACCTGCTTGTACCAAGGCTTCCACAACATTCAGGCTGCCTGAAACCATAATTGTGGGTAAACCATCTAATGCCAACTGCGCATAATCCTGTTCCGTCAAATTGCTTTCATCGCCTGAAAATAGACTGTCGGTAATGCGTTGGGCAGCTTGCAACGCAACATCGCCATGAATTAAACGTGTCATTTCTTCGGCTAAAATGCGTTGTGCTTTGGGTTTTTTTCCACTGGCCTTATCAGCAGTTTCAATTTCATCAATTTTTTTGATGGATAAAAAGGTAAAGTATTTCAAAAATTTATATACGTCAGCATCAGCTACTTTCAGCCAAAATTGGTAAAATTGATATGGTGATGTTTTCGCTGCATCAAGCCATACTGCGCCACCTTCGGTTTTGCCAAATTTGGTGCCGTCGGCTTTGGTGACTAAAGGCAGTGTCATACCATGTACTGATTGTTGATTTAAACGGCGCGTGGTTTCTGTCCCCCAAGTAATGTTACCCCATTGGTCGCTACCGCCAATTTCTAATTTAACATTGTGCCGTTTATTTAATTCAGCAAAATCATAACCTTGAAGTAAAGCGTAAGCAAATTCAGTGAATGAAATTCCTTGGTCTTCGCGTTCAATGCGTTGTTTGACGGCTTCTTTTGCCAACATGGCATTGACAGAAAAATGTTTGCCAATATCACGCAAAAAATCCAAACAATTCATCGTACCGAACCAATTGGCGTTGTTTTCCATAATGGCTGGGTTTTCGCCATCAAATTTCAAAAATGGTTTCAATTGGTTACGAATACTTTCTACCCAACCTGCAACGGTTTCAGGTGTGTTTAGGCTGCGTTCTACAGCTTTAAAACTGGGGTCGCCGATCATACCTGTTGCACCGCCTACCAATGCCACTGGGGTATGTCCTGCATCTTGGAAACGACGTAACACCAGTATCGGTAATAAATGCCCGATGTGTAAACTGTCTGCTGTGGGGTCAAAACCGCAATACAAAGCAATTTTTTCTGAATCTAATAAATTAGATAATTCTTGAATATCAGTTGTTTGAGAGATTAATCCGCGCGCTTGCAAATCGGCTAATAATGGATTCATCAAAATTCCTTATGAATAAAATAGATAAAAAATAGTTTTAGGCAGCCTGAAAATGAACAAAGCTTTATCCTGATAAAAACGCGTTGCATTATAAAGAAAAAAAGCCATGAAAACCAGTTTCAGGCTGCCTGAAAAATAGAGCACATGATTTTAGCTTTGATGAATAAATATTCAAAAAGTTCAGATTTCGCTATAATAAAAAATTTTGGTAAGATGTATCTGAATGTTAAAAAATTTAAGGATAACTATATGATTCGTAAACCTTCTAAATTTCGCGTACACGCGTTTTTATGGCATTTATTGTGTTCGCTCATTATGGCAACATTGAGTTCTGCGGTGGTTTTTTGGATATGGCATCCTGGATTATTGGCAAAAGCGGTGGGTGTGGGGCATATTTTTTTGATGATGTTGGCGGTTGATGTGATTTTGGGGCCATTGCTGACTTTTGCGGTGGCAAAACAAGGCAAAAAATCATTAAAATTTGATTTATCAGTGATTATTTTTGTACAAGTGGCGGCATTGATTTATGGTTTGCACAGTATTGCGGCGAATCGTCCTGTGTATTTAGCTTTTGATATTTGGCGTTTTGAAATTGTCCGTGCCAGTGATGTGCGTCCCGAAGCATTGAAACGTGCTCAAAGTCCTTATAATCATTTATCGTGGTTTGGGCCCAAATGGGTGGCGGTAAAACCTGCAACCACAGCAGAAGACAAAAATAATCGTTTATTTGGAGAATTATCCACAGGTATTTCCCCAGGTATGCAGCCTGATTTATATGATTCTATTGAAAATCAATGGAATGTGATTGTTTCAGAAGGAGCAAAATTAAGTGATTTGAAAAAATTCAATCCGCCTGAAAAAGTAGATGCGGTAATAGCTAAATATCCGACTGCTGATAAATTTTATCCGCTTAAATCGTTGGGTACCAGTATGACAGTGTTGATTAATTCCAAAGAAAAACGCATTTTGGATTTAGTGGATTTGCGTCCTTGGGAAGAATAACTATCAGAAATAAATAAGGAGTGGTTAAAAAGTTAACCACTCCTTTTTGTGTGTGTACAGAAGTAATTTTAGAAATTATTTCATGTTGTTTTCAGCATCAACCAAAGAACGACGAGCCAAAGCCAAGTTAGATTTAGAACGATCCAATACAGAGTACAAGAACAAACCATCATGGCGAGTCAATGGACGCAACAAGTGGTATTGTTTACCCAAAGTAATCAAGATGTCTTCAATGCTGTCTTTCAAACCCAACATTTGCATGGTTTTCATTTTGGCACGCATCACTTCTGTGTTACCAGCAGCAGCGATTTCCAAATCAATGGCAGCAGAACCACCACCAGCCAACAACATACCGCTAGAGAAATCCACAATAGCAGCAGCCAAAGCACCATCAACATTTAACATTTCAGATACGGTTTTATCGTAGTTCATGAAAAACTCCAAAAAAAAATAATAAAAAATCGCGATAAACGGGTAGTTTAAAGCACCGAATGCAATACGCTTGCCATGCGGATTACCAGGTTCCCACTTATTGGCAGGATTTGCCAACTTGTTTTGCTGCCTAGAAATTGCAGGGGTATGCAATCTTGAGCGTACAACCCAACGGTTACCAGGTTACCACTCGCCAGCTTAAATTATTTGGCTGACTCATTTTACTGCCCAGAAACTGGTTATATTATAGGGTTTAATTTTATTTTGGTAAAGATGTATATATATTTGTTTTGATTTTTGGGAAAGATTATTTTCAAGGTAAAAATAATTTTCAGGCAGCCTGATTATTCACATGGTCAAAAATCGTCTATTTGTACTTTGATATAATCGCTTTTGACTAAAAAGTTGCAGCACGCCTAAATTGTCAATCGCCCCTAAGGCGATTAAGGCGATCCAAAAATAGAAAAAAGGTTTATTTATGGATACATATTTAAGTATGAAAGTGTTTTGTCAAGTGGTTCAAAGTGGTAGTTTCACACGCGCTGCCGAATTATTGGGTATTTCCATTCCCATGGCAAGCAAACATGTTGCGCATTTAGAAAAGACCATTCAATCTCAACTGCTTTATCGTAATAATCGTCATCTCAAATTAACTGAACAAGGTGAAATTTATTACCGTGAGTGTGTGATGGCGTTAGATATTTTGCGACAAGCGGAAAATGTGGTGTCGGCTGGCACAGTTAAACCCAGTGGTATTTTGCGCGTGAGTTTGCCGTTGTGGTTTTCGTGTGACATTTTCGCCAATTTAATTGCTGAATATCGTCAGCAATATCCTGATGTTGAACTGATTCTTAGTTTAACTAATCGTCGTGTCGATTTGAATACCGATGGCGAAGATTTGGCATTACGCTTGTCGCATCAATTGCCTGATAATGTGATTGCAAAATTTTTGACGCGTATCCCATTTTATTTGGTTGCTTCGCCCGATTATGTAGCACGATACGGGCTGCCTGAACATCACGAAGATTTACTCAAACATGAAGCCATTTTGCCATCTTACACAGATTTATCACAATTAGTGGCGCAATACCAACAACAAACCGTGCCTTTACCTATGAAAGGTACATTGCGCAGCAACAACACACAAATGATTGCAGCTCTGATTCGTTCTGGTGTGGGATTGGGCTATATGCCTGCGTGGTTGGCGGATGTGGATTTGCAAGCTGGGCGATTGATTCACATTTTGCCTGATTATCAAATTGAAGGTGTGCCACTTTATGTGGTGTATGCCAATCGTGCATTTATGAATGCGCGTACACGTAGCTTTATTGATTTTTTTGCAGAAAAATGGAAAAACTAGATTTTCAGGCTGCCTGAAAACGGTTAAAATGCGAAAGTATATACGCTATTTTGGCGTATGATTTTTTACAAGGATAGGATTGAATGAAAAAAACTTTTCTGAAAAAAACATTGTTGGTATTGTTGGGCGTAACCGCATCTCATACGGCTTTGGCTGATGCCATCACAGGGGCTTATATTCAAGGCGACATTGGTTTAACCTATATGAAAGCCGATGGTACGCATTATGATTCCGTTCGCAATGCCATCAAAACGTCATACAATGAATCCAAAATCATGCCACGTGTGAGCGTGGGTTACGATTTTGGTGATTGGCGCGTGGCTGGCGATTATACGCATTATGCCAACATTGAAGACAGCACCGCCACCAACAAATTCACCACCAAAGTACGTGGTGCGGGCGTTTCGGCGATTTATGATTTCAATACGGCTTTGCCAGTACCTGTGCAACCTTATGTGGGTGCGCGTGTCTCGGTAAACAAAGTGAAACAAGAAAGCATTGCATTCGGTAATAATGCATTGATTTCCAATAGTAATAGTTCAACTAAAGTAAGTCCAGGCGTATTGGCTGGTATGAATTATAAATTGGATAATCATTTCACAGTAGATGCAGGCTATCGCTACAACCATTTGGATTCAAGTGTGCAAACACATGAAGCATCAGTGGGGTTACGTTACACATTCTAATCATCAAAAATTTTGATGATTGATTATCAGGCTGCCTTTTGAGTAATCAAACGATTGGGTTTTGTTATGTAACAGTAGATTGAAAAAATATCTTTTTTTTATAAATACGTTAGATTTAAAAATGGAGGGCGGATAATATGATTGTCTGCCCTTATTTCCTTTTATTCATCAAAAAAATTTATTGAAAAAATGTCATGAACATCAGTCAAGCCGCACAACAAACAGGTTTATCCACCAAACAAATTCGTGATTATGAAAAACAAGGTTTGTTGCCACATGCTAAACGCACACCGAGCGGTTATCGTGATTATGCGCCAACCGACTTACAACGTTTGCATTTTATTCGCCATGCGCGAGATATGGGTTTTTCGTTGATGCAAATTGGGCAATTATTGGCGTTGCAAGATAATCCGACGCGGCAAAGCCGTGATGTGAAAGATTTGACTGCGCTGCATATCGCTGAATTAGATAAGAAAATTGCATCGCTGCAAGCTATGCGACATACGTTGCAAATATGGCATGACCAATGCACTGGCGATGAGCAACCAAATTGCTGTATTTTGGCGGGTTTGGTAGGGAAAGAATAGAACCTGTTGTATTCACCGCCAAGCGTGATGTCTTTTTGCACCATTTGGTACGCCTGTAGGAATGCTATTAGCATAAAATTCGCCTGACATTCGTACCAACTGGGACAAAAATCTATTTTATGTTGGCTATGAATACAGGTTGAAACCTCTGCAAAACTATCCGTCGTCATTATCGCGTAAGTGGTAATCCATTTTCAATCTTAAATGAATTTTCAATAAGTCAAATAAATCAATTATCTAAATTTTACTATTAGATTCCCGCATTAGCGAGAATGACGAGATTTGGGTTAGTTTTTGGATTTTGCAAAGGTTTCAGGTTCTAAAAAGGCAGCCTGAAAATAAATGAAATATTTTCAGGCTGCCTTATATTGTAAAATAATCAATTATTCTACAGGAATAATGCCAATTTTCGCTTGCCACTGTTTGGGTGCAACCGCATGAACCGATTGACCTTTAGAATCTACTGCAACGGTTACGGGCATATCTTTAACTTCGAACTCATAAATCGCTTCCATTCCCAATTCGGGGAACGCCAACACTTTGGCTTCTTTAATCGCTTTGGCAACGAGATACGCCGCGCCGCCTGTTGCCATCAAATACACCGCACCATTGTCAGCAATGGCTTCGCAGGCAGCCGCGCCACGTTCGGATTTGCCAATCATGCCAAGCAACCCTGTTTGTTCCAACATTTGGCGCGTGAATTTGTCCATTCGTGTTGCCGTAGTTGGACCAGCTGGCCCAACAATTTCATCGCGAACAGGATCCACAGGACCAACGTAATAAATCATTTTATTTGTAAAATCAACAGGTAATTTTTCACCGTTGTTGAGCATATCCACCATGCGTTTGTGTGCTGCATCGCGACCTGTCAAGATTTTACCGTTAAGCAACAACACATCACCCATTTTCCATTGTTTGACATCTTCTTTGGTCAGATTGTCCAAATCTACGCGAATACCATTGTCGGGACTATAAGTAATGTCGGGCCAATCTTCCAAACTGGGTGGATCTAATTTGACCGCGCCTGTCCCATCTAATACAAATTCAACATGGCGAGTGGCAGCGCAATTTGGAATCATGGCAATGGGTTTTGATGCAGCGTGGGTTGGGTAATCCAAAATTTTCACGTCTAATACAGTCGTCAGACCACCCAAACCTTGTGCACCAATCCCCAAAGCGTTGACTTTTTCATACAATTCCAAGCGCAATTTTTCTACCGTATTCAATTCCGCGCCCGATGCGGCTTTTTCTTGCAATTTTTGAATATCAATATGGCTCATTAAACTTTCTTTTGCCATCAATGCTGCTTTTTCGGGTGTACCACCAATACCAATGCCCAAAATGCCTGGTGGACACCAGCCTGCACCCATGGTTGGTACGGTTTTCAGCACCCAATCTACGATGCTATCAGATGGATTTAACATTGCCATTTTGGATTTGTTTTCTGAACCACCACCTTTTGCTGCGCAAGTTACTTCCAATTTGTCGCCTGCCACCACTTCCATGTGAACGATGGCTGGCGTGTTATCTTTGGTATTGGTGCGCTTGCCTGCTGGGTCAGCTAAAACTGATGCGCGTAACACATTATCGGGGTGAGTGTAAGCGCGGCGTACACCTTCATTGACCATGTCTTGTACCGACATTTGCGCGTCCCATTGCACATTCATACCAATTTTCAGGAACACGGTGGCGATACCTGTATCTTGGCAAATTGGGCGGTGTCCTTCGGCACACATACGGCTATTGACTAAAATTTGTGTCATCGCATCTTTGGCGGCTGGATTTTGTTCTTTTTCCAATGCCTTAGTCAGAGCATGAATGTAATCTTTCGGATGATAATAGCTGATGAATTGGAACGCATCGGCAATACTTTGGATAAAGTCTTCTTGTTTGATGATGGTCATGGTTGTGTCCTTTGGGTTAACAGTGTAGAGATTTTATGGTAGTAGAATTAGAACCTGTGTTCACAGCCAAACGTGATGTCTTTTTGCCCCATTTAGCACGTCTGCTGTGTTGAATTTCATGCCAATAGGAAGAACGCTATTGGCGCGAAATTCGCCTAGCATTCGCCCCAACTGGGACAAAAATCCATTTCACGTTGGCTATGAATACAGGTTCTTAGAATTTTATCGCATATCAGATTGCCTGCGAAACAGTTATTCCATTTTATGAAAACATTCGTGATTACTTGAATCATGCCAATTGAATTGCGTTAACATTCCAATCTATTGGTAAATGATGTTCTTGCAATTTTTGCCAATCAAAAAAATGTCCGGGGTCGGTTTTGCGATGTGGCGCGATGTGCTGGTGTCCTGTAATCGCATTAATTGGATAATGTTGACATAATTCGTCCAGTAACACCAACAGCGCATCATATTGTGCTGATTCAAACGGTTCAAAATCACAGCCTTCTAATTCAATACCAATGGCATAATGATTACATTTTTCGCGCCCATGAAATTGCGATACGCCAGCATGGTAAGCCATATCATCACACGAAACATATTGTTGAATTTCGCCCGTGCGCCGAATAAAAAAATGCGATGACACCCGAAAATCCACCAATTGTGTGAAAAACGGATTGGCATTTGCATCAATGGTATTGGTAAACAAACACTCCACTGCGTCCGAACCGTATTCAAATGGTGCAAGTGAAATATTATGCAATACAATCAAAGAAATATCATTTTTATTTAGGCGGGATTCATAATTGGGGGAATATTTTTGCGTGGCATGTTGCCAGCGACCGTGTAACCAAGTATTCATTTAGATAACCTTAAAAAATTGTTTTCAGGCAGCATTTTTATTGCTCAAAGCATTTAAATTTAGCAAAAAAATAGTCAAAAACCCAACATAATAATTAGTTAATTTAAAAAAATCTTTTCTATCAAAGCCATAATCATTACAATAAAAACATGATTAAGTGAGTAACCATTTTTTTATGCAAAAATTAATAAAACGTGTGTTGAAATTATTTGGATTGATGCTGTTGAGTGGTGGTTTGTTGGTGGTGTTTTGTGCGTGGCAAGTTTATGATTATGCACAACATGAAAAGCCGTTACCTCAAAAAGCCGATGCAGTGGTGGTGTTAGGAGCTGCGGCTTGGGGCAACAATCCGTCCCCTGTTTTGCGTGAACGGATTAATTATGGCATTAAATTGTATCAACAACATACCGTACAAAAAATGATTTTCACAGGTGGTACGCCTAAGTTTGGCTACCCCACTGAAGCGGAAGTGGCGCAACGTTACGCCATGCAAAAATTCAACGTGCCGCAACGCGACATTATATTAGATACCGAATCGAGCAGCACCTACGAAAACCTAACCAACACCCGCACTTTAATGCACAACCATCATCTAGACAGCGTGATTATTGTGAGTGACCCAGACCATTTGGCGCGTGCAGCGGCGATGGCGCGAGCGTTGGGCATCACAGCGAATGTGTCGGCCACGCCCAGCAGCTTATATTATGGACAACGTAAAGCACGTTTGAAATTTATGTTGCAAGAAACTTTGTCATTGACTTATTTTTATTTGGAAAATGGTTTGATGGCATCGGCAAAAATATTGTTGTCAGCGACAGTAATGCGTGACAACAATATTCAGGCAGCCTGAAATGATGATTTTATGAATTGCATTCGCTGGACGCGCAGTCCTTCAGGCAGCCTGAAAACCGATGAATTTGCCCCAAAATGTCATTCTTCCTAAAAAAGTCAAATCGTATGCCAAAATTGTCAGTTAAACTGTTGTAAAAAAAATACGGAATCAACCCAATTAGTCTGAATATGACAAAATACGGCGAATTTTCCCCCATTTTCAGGCAGCCTGAAAAATTTTGGTAAATTGAGTTAAAAATAATTTTAATAAAATCAATTTAATAAAATCTCATCGTGTACTTGGTTGCGAAATAGGCACAAACTCTGCTACATAACCAGCAAGTAAGCAGCAAACGTTGCTTAATTGGTAACACAAATTTCTTTTTAAACAAACTTTCCCTATCTTGGAGATAAAACATGAAAACTATGCAAAAAGGTTTCACATTAATCGAGTTGATGATTGTAATCGCTATTATCGGTATTTTGGCTGCTATCGCATTGCCTGCTTACCAAGACTACACTGTTCGCTCAAAAATTTCTGAGGCTTTGATTGCTTCTTCTTCTGCTAAAGGCATGGTATCTGAAGCATTCCAATCTGATAGTTTGTCTGGTGTAGCAACTGCTGCTACTGCTTATAATGCCAAACCTAAGTCTGAAAAATCTTCTAAATATGTTGATGATATCGTGGTTAATGCAGCTGATGGTGCAATCACTGTAACGTTGTCTAAAGCTAGCAACGTAGGTTTCCCAGCTGAAGTTAAAGGTAAAACTATTGTCTTCACTCCATATGTGAAAAAAGCTAAGTTGGCTGAAGGTGCGCAAGGTGCGATTGACTGGGCTTGTGCTTCTAATGCAAACGGTACTGCAACTGCTCGTGGTTTAACATCACCAACTGCTGGTACTTTGCCATCTAAATACGCTCCTTCTGAGTGTCGTTAATTTTTAAGTGATAAGTTTTATTGCTGAATAAATAGAAAATTTGGGCATGATTGCTCAATGAGAAGCAGAATTCTAAGGATTCTGCTTTTCGTCATACAAAATAATAAATAAGAACCTGTTTTCATCATCTTAATAGCTTGCTTTTATCGCCACTTCATGCGCCTACTGCATTGGCTTGAAAAGTTGCCTAGTATTCGCAAAAATTGTTAATAAAATCAAGTTATCAATCTTACGAACACAGGTTCTAAAGGAAATCTAGATGAAAAACAATATGCAAAAGGGCTTCACTCTCATTGAATTGATGATTGTGATTGCTATTATTGGGATTTTGGCGGCAATTGCATTGCCAGCATATCAAGATTATACTGTTCGCGCGAAGATATCTGAAGCGTTGTTGGCGGTATCATCTGTCAAAACTTTTATTGCAGAAGCCTTTGAAACCGATGGGTACACAGGTGTAACCAGTGCTGCCGCCGCGTATAATAAGTCTAAACCCAAATCCGAAAAAATTAGTAAATATGTTGAAGACATTCAAATTGATGAAATAACAGGTGCAATTTCTGTTTACATCAAGAATGATAAAAGTTTGCCTAAAGAAGCACAAAATGCAACCCTTGTTTTGACTCCACACGTGTTGGGTAACGCCTTATCTGAAAAAGTGCATGGCGCGATCGATTGGGCTTGTAGCAGCACAGGTACGGGTACAGCAAACGCTCGTTTGTTGAGAGCCGCTCAACCAGGTACATTACCTGCTAAATACGCACCGTCTGAATGTCGCTAATAAATTGAATTCACGCAAAAAGGCAGCCTGAAAACCATTGTTCGGTTTTCAGGCTGCCTTGCAATTGTTGAATTATGCGAAATCACCACCAAAACTCATCGCGCCCGTTTCCGCGCTGCTGGTTTGGCTGCGGAATCCTGCAAATAATTCACGTCCGATACCGTGTGTGTTTTTGGACAAATCAGGCATCGGCGCAACACGCGCATCAAATTCTTTCGCATCAACCAATACATTTAATTCGCCTGTATGCGCGTTAAATTGAATTAAATCACCTGTTTTGATTTTGCCAATACCACCACCCATCAATGCTTCAGGCGACATATGAATCGCAGCAGGTACTTTGCCAGATGCGCCCGACATCCGTCCATCGGTAACCAATGCCACTTTTTGTCCGCGGTCTTGCAAAATTGCCAAAGGCGGTGTGAGCTTGTGTAATTCAGGCATACCATTGGCGCGCGCACCTTGGTAACGAACCACACACACGAAATCTTTGCCGTCCAATTCGCCACGTTCAAATGCAGCCAATACATCGCGTTGGTCATCAAACACAATGGCCGGGGCTTCAATGACAAAGGTATTGGGTTTCATGGCAGATACTTTAATCACGCCGCGTCCGATGTTGCCTTTCATTAATTTTAAGCCACCGTCTGGAGAGAATGGGTTATCGTAAGTGCGTAAAATATCTTCGTTTAAACTTTTTTTAGTGGCATCTTTCCAAACTAATTTGCCGTTGTCCAAGAATGGTTCTTGCGTATAAGCCGCCATGCCGTGTCCAACTACGGTGTCTACATCATCATGCAATAAACCGTTTTCACGCAATTCACGAATCACAAACGGCAAACCACCAGCCGCTGCAAAATGGTTTACATCGGCTTGTCCATTTGGATACACGCGAATCAGCAGTGGAATAATGGAAGAAATTTCATCAAAATCGTCCCAATTTAAAATCACGCCAGCCGCGCGCGCCATGGCGACTAAGTGCATGGTGTGGTTGGTTGAACCACCTGTCGCCATTAAACCAATAATCGCATTGATGAATGATTTTTCCGATAACATTTCGCCAATCGGTTTCAGGCTGCCTGAACGCAGATTTTGTGCCATGTGTGCGGCTGCATGGCGTGTTAAGGCTTCGCGCATGGGTGTGTAAGGATTGAAAAACGCAGCAGCTGGCAAATGCACGCCCATAAATTCCATCATCATTTGGTTGGAGTTTGCTGTGCCATAAAATGTGCAAGTACCAGGGCTGTGATATGACCCCATTTCGCTTGCTAACAGGGCTTCGCGACCAACTTTACCTTCGGCAAATAATTGGCGGGTACGTGCTTTTTCTTTGTTGCCAATGCCACTTTGCATTGGACCAGCTGGCACAAACAGTGCAGGAATATGACCACACGACAACGCACCAATCATCAAACCAGGAACAATTTTATCGCACACGCCAAAAAACAACGCGCCATCAAACATTTGATGCGACAAACCCACTGCTGTACTCATCGCAATCACATCACGCGAAAACAACGACAATTCCATGCCTTCATAGCCTTGTGTGATGCCATCGCACATGGCTGGTGTGCCACCTGCCACTTGGGCGGTTGCACCGAATTTTTGCGCTTCGTCTTTAATCCAATCGGGGAAATCTTTGAAAGGTTGATGCGCAGACACCATGTCATTGTATGCGCTAATCATGCCAATATTTGGCACATCTGATTTTTGCATTTCAATTTTGATGGTTTTGGGCATAGACGCATAGCCGTGCGCCAAATTAGAACAGCCGAGTTGGTCGCGTTCCACTTTGCCTTGTTGTTTTAAGGCGCGGATTCGGTTGAGATACACTTCACGCGTGGGGCGCGAACGTTCAATAATGCGGTCGGTGATTTCTTTTAATTTTGGGTGTAGTGGTTTCATGTCGCTTCCTAGGGGCTAATGACAATTCAAAAAAAGAGGCAAAGGATTTAAGATATTGTTTCCACGCAACCATCCCAAACCTTTGCCATGTCCCGAAACACGCTTACAAATGAAACATGGTCAAGACTGTTGCCTATTTTGAAACAGCTTGGCATTTATCGCAAGAAAAATTTACGCAAAACAGTAGAAGGTATCCTATTTCGCTTACGTACAGGCTGCCAATGGGCTGATATACCTAGTTATTTTGGTAAAGCAAACAGCCTTTACCAAAGTTTCAATCGCTGGTCTAAACGCGGTATTTTTACCCGATTATTCAAACATTTGGTAGATACACCCGATATGGAATGGGTCTTTATGGACGGTAGCCATATCCGCGTTCATCAACACGGTATGGGTAAACAATCCATTACGCATCAAGCTGTTGGTAAGAGTATCGGTGGTCATACGTCTAAAATTCATTTAGCGGTTGATGCTTGTGGTAATCCAATTGAATTTATCATTACAGCTGGTAATGTAAATGATATTGTTGTTGCGCCTGATTTATTGGCACAATTGGATTTAAGTGATAATGAAACCGTGTGTGCTGATAGGGGTTTTGACAGTGATACTTTTCGTCGGTTAATTCAGTCTAAACAAAGTAAAGCCAATATTCCATATAAGAAAAATAGAGAACATCTTAATGTGGGCACAGATTGGTATTTATATAAAATCAGGCACTTGGTAGAAAACGCTTTTGCGCGATTAAAGCATTTTCGTGCGCTGGCAACACGGTACGATAAATTAAAACGTAATTATGAAAGTACTGTATCATTAGCTTGTGCTTTGATTTGGTTGAAATTATAGCTAAAATGTCATTAGCCCCTAATAAATAAAACAAAATAAGCTAATCGGTGCATATGTAATTTTACAACATTATACAATGATTTTAGCTTTTAAATCGCAAAATTAATGCAGTTTTACAGATTTTCTGTAATATTGTTACTAAATGAGTCTTTTAAGGCAGCCTGAACAATCAAATTCTATTCGTACATGAGGGAGCGGATAATAGTATTTTTAGAACTTGTGTTCATAATCTTAATCGCTTGACTTCTAGAACACAGGTTATTAATTTTAAAAGACTATATTTGCCAACCATGTTTGTGCATCGAGCATGTCTTGTTGAATTTGTTGTTGCAGAGTGGTTAAATCTGCGAATTTTTCTTCATCACGCAATTTATGTAGGAATTGCACGTCAATTCGTTCGCCGTATAAATTTCCAGAATAATCAAATAAATGAACTTCTAGTTTAGGAGTCAATGTATTGGACACAGTTGGATTCACACCAAAACTCGCCACGCCATGGTATTTGCCAAACGCAGTCAATACGCGCACCACAAACACGCCACGTAACGCGTAGGAATGTTTCGGTAAATGCACGTTGGCGGTGGGACAACCGATGGTTCGCCCCAATTTGGCACCGTGTTTCACATGACCACTTAAGGTGTAGGCGTGTCCTAAAATTTGCGTGGCGGTGCGCAAATCGCCTGCCGCAAGAGCTTGGCGTACGGCGGTGCTGCTGGCACGGCAGCCTGAAACCAAAACGCTGGGCGTATTCTGTGTTTCAAATTGTGAATACGATTGCAACAATTCAAAATCGCCACCGCGTGCCTTGCCAAAACGAAAATCATCACCGACCAATAAATAACGCGTATTTAAATGACCCAACAAAATGTGTTGAATAAAATCGTGAGCAGTTTTATTGGCAAAATTTGGAGTAAATCTTTGTACCCAAACAGTTTTCAGGCAGCCTGATTGCTGTAGCAATTGAATTTTGTCGCGTAAAGGCGTGAGCCGATAGGGCGGAGATTGTTGGGCGAAAAATTCTGTGGGTTGCGGTTCAAAGATGATGGCGGTGGTGGCGAGTTGGCGTTGTTCGGCTTGTTGCTTAAGAGTTTGTAAAATATGGAGATGACCTGTGTGTACGCCGTCAAAATTGCCAATCGTTACTGCGCTGCCTTGTGGTACAAATGGGTGTGTTCCGAAAATAATATTCATGATTTTGGTATGATTTTTTTTAATGAAATCGTATTTTAATAATTTTTCAGGCAGGCTTATAGTGCGTAATGAAAAATATTTGGGAGTAAAAACCGATATAATGGTGTTTTCTTAATTTTTCAGGCAGCCTGAAAAAGTATTTGGAGATTTTTTATAATGAAATACAAAATGTTATTTTTATCCGCATGGCTTTTAACTGCTCACACCGCGATGGCGCAACCACATTTGCCTGCCGAAATGTATCAATCTTCACGCGGTGCAATCGTGAAAATCAAAGACCGTGGTGATGGCGAATGGTATGTCAAATCGGTGGTGCGTGGCAGCAATGTGTATCGGTTATCGCAATATATTGAATCAAAAGCCAGAACTCATGGTTATCATTTGATTGGTAAAGATATTCGTACCAATAAAGCAGATTTGTCTTTTGAAAATAATCGGTATCGTTTGAATGCGTCTATAGATTTAAATTCAGATAATACAATGGATTATGAAATTGAACGTGAATTAAATTGATACGCAGCCTAAAATAAAATTTGACATCAATTTTATTTTGCAGTATAGTTCAATTCTTCAGACGCGGGATGGAGCAGCATGGTAGCTCGTCGGGCTCATAACCCGAAGGTCGTAGGTTCAAATCCTGCTCCCGCAACCAAATTCAACCACTTTGTTATTTTAACAAAGTGGTTTTTTGTTTCATTTTCAACAAAATTATTTTCTCATCGGTTATAATAGTTATATCTTTCAATTTCCATAATGAACCGATTATGACAATTTGCGAACCTGATGAAATCATCATTCACGGCACAACAAGTAAAGGCAAAGTGTTTCGTCCGAGCGATTGGGCGGAGCGTTTATGTGGCATTTTGTCGTCATTCAATAAAGACAACCGACTATCCTATCATGAATGGGTGCAGCCTGTGGTCATGGATAAAATTCGTTGTGTGGCGATTGTGCCAAAATTA
Organism: Simonsiella muelleri ATCC 29453; assembly: GCF_002951835.1. Taxonomy (GTDB): domain Bacteria; phylum Pseudomonadota; class Gammaproteobacteria; order Burkholderiales; family Neisseriaceae; genus Simonsiella; species Simonsiella muelleri. Next base: position 2,420,640 of record NZ_CP019448.1, read on the forward strand.
CAGGAAATTAATCCCAGTATGTTCCGTTTTTTGATGGATTTTGCGGCGGATAATGATTTATGCGTTTTGACTTATCGGGAATTGTTGGCAGAGCAGGGCGCAAATGCAGAATCTGTTGAGGTAAATACTGTCATTGCTGCGCCAGAAACCGTGTCATGCCCCGAACCCATGCCCGAGCAGCCTCCTGAAACACTTGAAGAACCCGAAAGCATATTGCGCGAAATTGCACCGCATGAAACAGCAATTGCGTTTGCGGCGTTGAGCGTGTTGCGTCCCAAATTGAAAGACATCAACAGCTTTGTTGAACAAATTAATAAGGTGCAACGTATGCAAGGCTATCGTCTGTTGGGTGTATTTGAACGTGGAACGAGCAATCCCGTGGCGGTGTGTGGTTTTCGTGTTGAAACCAATTTAGTAAGTGGAAATCATTTACATATTGATGATTTGGTTACGCTGCCACAATATCGCAAACATGGCTATGGCACAAGATTATTAACAGAAATTCAACGCATTGCCAGCGAGCAAAATATTGAAGAAATTCATATTGATAGCAGCGTAGGCGGTGAGCGAACAACTGCGCATCGGATTTATTTCCAGCATGGTTTTGAAATTCATGCGTATCATTTTGTTTGTAAAATGGATTATCAGAAATAATGGTTATTTTTTTCAGGCTGCCTGAACAGATTAATGTTTTCAGGCAGCCTGATTTTTCAGTTTAAAAATTAGATATATGAATGAATACAATGTATTAGCTACTCATGCAGGAGTAGACGAAGCAGGACGAGGACCTTTGGTGGGCAGTGTGTTTGCAGCGGCTGTGATTTTGCCTGCCCATTACGATTTGCCTGATTTGACCGATTCCAAAAAATTATCCGAAAAAAAGCGTGATAAATTAGCTGAATTAATTAAAAATCAAGCTATTGCTTGGAGTATTGCGTCTGCATCTCCAGCAGAAATTGTGCAATACAATATTTTGTATGCCACCATGTTAGCCATGAAACGAGCGGTGTTGGGGTTGAATCAGAAGCCTGAAAAAGTATGGATTGATGGTAATCGTGTGCCACCTGAATTGGGGATTGATGCCCAAGCTGTGGTTAAAGGCGACAGCAAAATTGCCCAAATTTCAGCAGCGTCCATTTTGGCGAAAACGGCGCGTGATGCGGAAATGTATGCATTGGCAACATTGTATCCGCAATATGGTTTTGAAAAACATAAAGGTTATGGCACGGCAGCACATTTGGCAGCATTGCGACAATATGGTGTGCTGCCTGAACACCGAGCAGATTTTTCACCTGTTAAGGCTTTGTTAGCGCAAGGAAAATTTTTCAATCAATAAATTTGATGAATAGGTAACCTGATGAAAAAAATAATGTTTATTTGTTTAGGGAATATTTGTCGTTCGCCGATGGCAGAATATGTATTGCGCGATATGGCGGCTAAACGTGGTATTGTGTTGGAAGTTGCCAGCGCAGGGACTTCGGGTTGGCATGATGGCGAATATATGCACTGTGGTACGGCGGATATTTTAGATGGTTTGAATATTGATTCACGCGATTTTATCAGCAGTAAAGTAACGCGAGACGATTGGCAATACTATGATTATTTGATTGTGATGGACAATCAAAATTTAGTTGATATGGAAAAACAATTCGGAAAAAGCAGAAAATTATTTAAAATTACAGATTTGCTGCCTGAAAATAGTCCATATGACCACGTTCCTGACCCTTGGTACACGGGTAATTTTGTGGAAACGCGCGAAATTATTCAGCAATGCTGTAATGAACTACTAATACAAATTCAACGTGGCATATTGTAATTTACCAATAATTTGATTTTTATAATATTTCTAATTTTATAGATGTTTATTTTCAGGCAGCCTGAAATGATGGATATTTCTCAAACTTTACCGACAAGCAGCATTATTTACGCTTTGGATATGGTTGGTGTTGCAGCTTGTACGGCGGCAGCGACCATGTTAGCAAAACGATTACAATTTGATATTTTTGGCGCGTTTTTTGTGTCATTTTTGGGGAGTGTGGGCGGTGGGACGTTACGCGATTTGCTGTTGAACCGCCACCCTATTTTTTGGCTACACGATTTGAATTATCTGTATTTTATCATGGTTTTATCTACAATTATTCAGATTTTTTATCATTTTTTGGATAAGCTGGATAAGAGCTTGCGTTGGTTTGATGCGTTGGGGTTAGCAGCATTTACGGTGATTGGGGTGCAGGCAGCTTTGTCGCGTGGCATGAGTGCGCCGATTGTGATGTTGATGGGTGCGGTTACGGCGATTATTGGCGGCGTATTGCGTGATATAGTGTGTCGCCAAATTCCGTTGGTGCTGCAAAAAGAAATTTACATTACAGCGTCATTGCTTGGCAGCGTGTATTATTTGTTATTACTGCATACTGATGTGAGTGAATGGGTGCGGAGTGTAACCACTTTGCTGTTGATTTTTGTCATCAGAATGTTGGCGGTGTATCGCGGTTGGAATTTGCCTGATTTGACATGGAAACCAAAAAAAAGATAAATAAAATAAGTGCGTTTAATTCATCAAAAATTTTGATGGATTAAAGGTGCTTGGTGCTTTTAAGCTGAAACCTTTGCAAAACACCCATATGCAATGCCATCGCTCTGAATTGCGCCTAAATTTAGGGCGGAAAAAGGGTTGTTTACTCATATTCCGCACAACCTAAATTAACCACCGTAAGCATTGCCGTCTTTATTGGTAGTATTACCGTAGTCATTACCGGATTGGTCTTTTTGTTTACTTTCTTGATAACATTCGTAACCAGTAGCAATACCACCACCAACAACACCTGTAGTGCCACCAACTATTCCACCAAAAGTTACAGTAGCAGGTGCAGACAATCCAGCAGTAAACGCAGAAACCCCTAAACCTACTGCACCACTTAATATCGCACCTGATTGCCCACCATTTGCCATACCAGAAAGAGTAGTTGCGATACAACCAGCCCCACTTACAAGATTTAAATCATTTATTGATAATTCAATCATAATTTTTATCTCCTAATAAAATGTTTAGTTTAGTGTTTTAAAAAATAAGTTGATATGGTGTAATTTGTTAAAATAAATAAAATCATAAAAGTAAATAATGCTCTACAATAAATTTGCATATTAATTGTTGATGAATCACTAAAATACTCAAAAATAAATAATAATGGTGTTACAAGCAATAAAAGAGCATAAAAATATTTACAAAAAATCAAAATTTTAAGCATTAAAATTTACTCCATATTATGGCAATATAAACTCCAACACACCAACTATTGCCAACTCAAATATCAATTTATTCATTTTCTCCGAATTGATATTTTGGTTTTGGCAAAACTCATTCAGTTGACTCAATTCAACATAATGCTGGTCAGCTATCCATTGCAAAATGGTTTGACTGTCGTTATCCAAATTAGTTTTGATACCATTGGCAATCACATAACCTTGTGTAATGGTGCGATTGTCCAGTGAATTGAGTTTGATTGTGCCATTTTCGGGAAGTCTGTCGTTGTGTGGATTGCCAAAAATCTGCATATTGAATGCGGTATCGGCACGGTGATCACCTAAAAACTCCTGTTTAAAGGTTTCGTAGTTTTCACGGTTTACTAATAATTTGGCTATGTTTTGCGCGGCAACCTGAATGCGATTTTGGTCGCTTTGCCAATTGTTTAAATTGTGGCGCAATTCCACAATGGACGGAACTTTTTTCATCAGCCATTCCATATACTGATAGCCTGTTGGCGCAAACGTGCCGATTGCCAAATGGAACGTTTCACAATTCATGGGGACAGGACTATGCCACCAACCACGCGGAATGTATAAAATATCGCCAGCTTCTAAAACCACTTCCATATCTGGGTGCTGTGGTTCGGGAACATTCACATCTTTGCTTTGTTGCATATAAAGAGGCATTTCAAAATTGGGCGCATACAGCGACCAATGCTTTTTGCCCATTAACTGAACCGCAAAGACATCTCGCGTATCCCAATGATTTTTAAATGAAGCATCACTACCAAATGCCAAATAACCGCTCACTACAGTTTGAGCTTGCACAAATTGAGCAATGTGTTTGGCAATAGCATCGACCAAAGGCTCATTGTTAATCCGATTATAAACAATCGTTGCACCCTTGCGTAGATGTTCATAAACCGCAGCTTTATTGAAACGGTAACGAGTTCTGCCTATATCGTTAAAACTTTCCACATATGCCGATACTGGTACAATTTCGCCTTTACGCAGACGGAACAATTCATCAACTGGATTGGCACGTTGATACAATTCATTGATATATTGCCAATCTATTGGTACGTCTTTAGCCGCACCTTTAAACAATTTAGGCTGCTTATACAAAAATTCCTGTCGAAAGTGTTCTGCAGTAATATTCAAATTTAAATACATAATGCAAATCTCTATCATTCCTAATTTTTAAGAAATTTTATTGTTGGATACTTTTCATTTGTCAATACCTTTTAAAAAATAATTTTTAATAAAAGAGATTTTGATTTTTAGGTACATCCATGGTTTTCTCAAATTTTAAAAATAAAACGGCTCACCCGAAGCACAAACGCACATTCAGAATTAAGCCGTTTTGGAAAGGTGGAATTAAGCCAATGAGTTTTTAGGTTCATCATTAGTTTAAAATTCAATCAATAAAAATCATTTTTGCACTATAAATTCAAATATTTTATAAAAATATTTAGAAAACATCGGGCGTTGTACAGGTTTCAGCGGGGGTATGGTGGCGATAAGCGAATCTAAAATTTGGCTTAAATTGCGCCAAAATTGCGTTGTAACAAAGCACATGTCCGTCTTTCAAGTCCACGCCTGCGCGTGCTGCGCCCTTCAATTTTTGGGTAAGTGATGGCTTCGGCTTTTGTTTTGGCGAATTTGCGTTCCACACGGTTTGGGGTTTTAGAGATGGTTTTTTCACTTTTCAGGCTGCCTGAAGTCGGTTCATCGCCCATTTCCCAACGCGGTTCAAATCCTTCAATTTTAGAAATCGGTAATTCTTGCCCAATCAGTTCATTGATTGAAAAATACATTTTTTGTTCGTTGTCGTCCATCATGGAAATTGCCACGCCATCTGCGCCTGCGCGTCCTGTGCGCCCGATACGGTGGACGTAATCTTCTGCTTGAGTCGGCAATTCGTAATTAATCACAAACGGCAATTCTGCAATGTCCAGACCACGCGCTGCGACATCGGTCGCCACAAGTACGCGTAATTCGCCGGATTTGAATTGGCTAAGTACGTCCAAACGCGTTTGTTGCGATTTGTCGCCGTGAATCGCATTCGCGGATAGACCACGTCTTACCAAATCTCGTGCCACTTGGTCGGCAGATTGTTTGGTTTTACAAAATACAATCACTTGCGGCATTTGCAAGTCTACAATCAGACGTTCCAATAATTCGCGTTTGCGATAGGCATCAACTGCGATAACATGTTGTTCTACATTGGCATTGGTGGCGTTTTGCGCAGCAACTTCCACGGTTTCAGGTGAGTTCATAAAATCTTGCGCCAATTTGCGAATAGCGGGTGCAAAAGTCGCTGAAAACAGCAACGTCTGGCGTGGGCGCGGCAACATTTGCATGATTTGGCGAATATCATCAATAAAACCCATGTCCAGCATTCGGTCAGCTTCGTCCAGCACAACAATTTCCACTTTGTTTAAATTGATGTTTTTTTGTTTAATGTGGTCAAGCAATCGCCCAACGGTTGCCACGACAATCTCGCAACCTGTGCGTAAATCGGTGGTTTGTTTGTCCATGTTTACGCCCCCAAATAAAACAGTGTGGCGCAATGGCAGATTTTTGATGTAATTTTGGGTATTTTGGTCAATTTGGTCGGCTAATTCGCGCGTGGGTGTCAGCACGAGCATTCGTACGGGGTGCATGGCAGGCGATGTGCTGGCATTGGCGTAGCGTTTTAGGCGTTCCAAACTGGGCAACATAAATGCAGCGGTTTTGCCTGTGCCTGTTTGAGCGGCGGCGAGTAAATCATGTCCTGCTAATGCTTTGGGGATGGCGGTAGCTTGAATGGGGGTGGGTGTTTCGTAGCCTTGTTCGGCGAGTGCGGACGTGATTTCTTGTCCGAGTCCGAGTTGTGAAAATTGGCTCATTGTTATTCTCTTTCTTATTGATAATGGGTTTTCAGGCTGCCTGAAAAAGTAGCCATATTCTAACAGAATACTGAATTTAGGCAGCTTGAAAATATTTTTGTGTATTTGAATTGCTGAACGTGCAGTTCTTCAGGCTGCCTTATTTAATCGGAATAATGAAATTTATAAAAATAATTTTAATTTAAAATCAATACTATTTACTTTTAAGTTTTTTATGCGTATTATTCTCATTAATGAAATAATTGAATTAATTATGAAAAATAAATTTGTAAACTCAGTTAGTTGGGTTACCTGTACGTCATTGGCTCATGCCGACTTGCCATTGAGTTTAGAAGAGCTGCTGACCGACAAAGGCAAACTTAAACTAGAAAGTAGCATCAGCTACGTGAATACAGAACGCAGCCAAATGCAATTTGCCAACCCCATTTATGTACAAACCAGTGCAACCAATTTTGTCGCTGTTCCCACAGCCATCAATGAAACCGATAGCAATAGCGATATTGTGGTTGGCACGGTTGGTTTACGCTACGGTTTGACAGACAAAACCGATATTTACGGTAACACCAACTATTTATGGCGCAGCGACCGACAATTTAACGATTCAGGCAGCCTGAAAAAACGCAATAACAATTTATCTGATTTTTCGCTGGGCGTGAGCCACACGTTTATGCAAGATGGTAAAAATCCTGCATTAATTGGCTTTTTAGAAACATTGGTTTATGAAAAATCACAGGATAAAAAATCATTTGGAAAATCGTGGGTAGTTGGTGCGACGACTTACAAAGCGATTGACCCAGTTGTTTTGTCATTGACTGCGACGTATCGCCATAATTTGAAGAAAAATATAGATGGGAATTCATATAAATCAGGGAATTATTTTATGCTGAACCCATCTATCAGTTTTGCAGCAAACGATAAAATTAGCTTAACGGGTGGTGTGCAATGGCTCAATGCACAAGCTGATACACAAAATGGCAAAAAACTGTCTGCTCGTAACACATCAACCTACGCTCATGCTGGTATTGGTTATGGCATCACAAAAGATACTGCTTTGAATGCTTCTGTGCGTTGGAAAGCATCAGGGCAAAGCACTTCCGAATTAAAACTTGGTTTGACCTACAATTTTTAAGCAGCACCCCAGTAGTAACAGTAGTACTTTCTTTTTTAACTTTCAATATAAGGATTTTTCACTTATGAAAACTAAAATCGCAACGGTAATTGCTATGGCTATGTTGTCTGCACCTGTGATGGCACAACAGAATTTAAATAGTTTGGATAGCCAAGTATTCGCCAATCAAAATATCAAGGCAGTGGAATTATCTCAAACTGAGATGAAAGAGACTCAGGGGGAGTGGGTTGCAAATGCGATTGGTGGTGTAATGGGTGGTGTTGGTGGTCATTTTGGTTATATGGCAGGTGCTGCTTTGGCTGGCTCATACAACTTTAATGGACATATGGCAGCCATTGGTACTGGTGCAGCTGTTGGGGTTCTTAGTCCTGTTACGGGAGCAAGTACTTTGGTACATGGTATGAGGGGAGCTGCATTAGCAGGAGTTATTGGTGGTATTAACGGATATGCTGGTAATACTGGTAAAAATCATACTTTCCGCCGTTAATTTATTAACTATTTGTAAATAAAATTTGCTACTAAACTAATTAATTAAATAAGTTTAGTAGCTTTCTTAGAGTTTATCATGGTGTTATTATATATAATGGCAACGGTTGGGTGCTTTCTAGGTTGCTTGAGAATGATTGAAAATATTGGACGAAAAAAATGGTTAAGTAATATCTTATTTCTTATTTCTACTTCCATATTAACATTATGTAGTATTGAAATTACTCATATAACCAATATGTTATCGTTCAATGATTCAATAAAGCAATTATTATATTATTTTTCTTATCTATTTATTTTGATTTTATTCTTTTATTTTTTAGCGAAATATCTTAATAAAAGTTATAAAGATAAATCATGTTAAAATGTTAAGGCAATGGAATTATCTCAAACTGAGATGAAAGAGACTCAGGGGGAAGTTGCTATTAGTTGCAGCAGCTTTGGGTGGCTTTTTTGGCGCAAGTTTGGCAAATACAGCAAGCAATCCTCGTAAATAATTTATTTTCATGGTAATATATATGAGTGAATTAATTGTCTATTTCATTATTCCTGCGTTGAGTTTTGTTTGCGCAACATTGAGTTATTTAATTGTAAAATGGAAACAACTAGATAGGAAATATATGTATTTATTTCCTTTATTTCTTATCATTTTTGTTTTCTTAGGGATAGTGGAGTTTTACATGTTTGTTTTCTTTCTTTGCTCATGTTTTTATTCTATTTACTCATATTATGATCATGATGAAAATTAAGTTTTACTATTAGCTATTAGTAAGTGTCGGGTGGGCAGTTATTGCCCACTCGTTCTGTGTTTGGTTGCAACAAAAATACCAGTATTTGTTTGGTTTAATTTACAATTTTTAAGTAGTCCCCAGTAGTAACAGCAGTATTTTCTGACTATAAAATTTTCACTTATGAAAACTAAAATCGCAACGGTAATCACTATAGCTATGTTGTCTGCACCTGTGATGGCACAACAGAATTTAAATAGTTTGGATAGCCAAGTATTTGCTAATCAAAATATAAAGGCAGTGGAAATATTTTTGGGGCTTATTATTATCCCAATAGATTTTGTTATTTATTTAATTATTAAAAAATACTTTCCTAAAAATGGGTTAATGATATTTATTCAAACTTTTACATTATCATTAATTAATTTTTTACTTTTGAAGTACATTTTGAAATTTTAAAAATAGACTTCCGGCGAAACCGCAATTTTTCTAGATTTTAGAATTTTGCTAAATCCTGTAATTAAGCTTGTTTTAAAAAATGGGGATTATTGTTTCGCAGGAAGTCTACACTTTCTATAGTTTTATCCAAATTCCAACATTCAGGCAGCCTGAAATAGTTTTTGTGTACTGGCTCTTGGAGTAGAAGAAATGATTGATTACGTGAATAAAATTATGAAACAATATCTATTTATTTTTATTATATTTTTATCTGCATTCATTCATGCTCAACCACTTTATATAGAAAATCCAATTGTGCATCAAACCATTCGCGTAAAAAGCTGGAAAGAAAAACGAGACTTCGGTATTGTGAAACAAGATTTGGATTTTTCCTGTGGTGCGGCTTCGGTTGCTACTTTGCTGAATAATTTTTATGGACAAAGTCTGACCGAAGAAACCATATTGAATAAAATGGACAAAACCCAAATGCGAGCATCATTTGAAGATATGCAACGCATTATGCCTGAATTGGGTTTCCAAGCTAAAGGCTATGCTTTGCCATTTGAACAATTGATGCAACTGAAAATCCCTGTGATTGTGTATTTGAAATACCGAAAAAATGACCATTTTTCCGTTTTGCGTGGTATTAATGAGCATACAATTTTATTGGCAGACCCATCATTAGGTCATGTTTCCATGAGTAAATCTCAATTTTTAGATGCGTGGAAAACACGTGATGGCGATATGGAAGGAAAAATATTGGCAATTATACCTAAAAAATTAGATATTTCAGAAAATTCAATATTTTTTAATAAAAAACCGATTCGCCAAACACATTTTGCAGTCAAACAATTGTACATTTGGCAAAAACGTTAAATTGAAACAAACAAAAGGCTGTTTGAATGATTCAGGCAGCCTTTTCCGTTATAATCGTATTATCTCAATACAAAACCTTTCTGATTTTATGCCAAATATTTTCTATGAAGACGGCGGACAATTCAAAGTCGCCAGCATTATTCAAAAAAACGATTCCACTTATCAAGCCAATACTCAACATGGTAAACGCGTCAAAATCAAAATCAACAACGTATTTATTGAATTTGATGGCAGCATGGATGATTTTTTGCAATCCGTTCAAGTCCAAGCCAATGATATAGACACCGAATTATTATGGGAATGTGTGGGGACTGATGAATTTGATTTTCAGGCAGCCGCTAAAGAATATTTTGGCAGTCAGCCCAGCAAAAGCCAATTAGCAGCAACTTTGATGGCGTTGTATGCTGCGCCAATGTATTTTCATAAAAAAAATAAAGGTGTATTCAAAGCTGCACCTGAAAATGTATTAAAACAAGCACTTGACGCCATTGAACGCAAAGCTCGACAAGAAGCACAAGTCCAAAAATGGGCTGAACAATTGGTTTCAGGCAGCTTGCCTGATGAAATCGCTACTGAGTTGCCCAAAATTTTGCACGCACCTGACAAACAATCCTTGGCTTATAAAGCTTTTTATCAGGCTATGGATACGCTGAAAATGTCCGCATATGAATTGGCAAAACACACGGGTGGTATCACGTCTATGCCACAATATTTGTTACAACGTTTTGAAGTTAAATATTTTCCGCGTGGCACAGTGTTACCTGATGTGGTGATGTCCATGCAGCCTGAAAATTTGTCAGTGGCAAATGTACAAGCGTTTTCCATTGATGATGTGTCCACGACCGAAGTAGATGACGCGTTGTCGGTACAAGATTTGGGCGGTGGCGTGAAACGTGTGGGGATTCACATCGCCGCACCGTCTTTGGCGATTGAACCAAACAGCGAGATTGAGAAAATTATTCTTCAGCGATTGAGTACGGTGTATTTTCCTGCCAATAAAATCACGATGTTGCCTAAAAATTGGATTAGTGCATTTAGCTTGGACGAAGGTAAAATTGTGCCAGCGTTTAGTATTTATTTTGATGTGAGTTCGGATTGGCAACTCTCTGAACCAATTAGTAAAATTGAACTGGTACCCATTGAAACCAATTTGCGTATTCAGCATATCGAACCGTTTTTTAACAGTGAAACAGGTGTAGGCAGTGCAGACAATCTGCAATTCAAACATCATGCGGATTGCTTGTATCTGCTTGAGTTATCATACGAATTGCAAAAAAAACGAGACCGTTTAGAAGACCCTACATTGCCGAAAAAATATGATTATGGCATTGATTTTGATGCCGATGGTAAAGTCATCATCACACGCCGTGAGCGTGGTTCACCGATTGATACGCTGGTTAGTGAAATGATGATTTTGGCAAATACATCTTGGGCAAAAATGTTGCATGATAATAATTTGGCTGGATTATTTCGCGTGCAACCCAGTGGGCGCGTGCGAATGTCTACGCATTCTGAGCCACATATTGGTATGAACGTGGCGCATTATGGCTGGTTCACATCTCCCTTGCGCCGTGCTAGTGATTACATCAACCAAAAACAATTGCAAAGCGTGCTGCAAAATGATGTTGCACCGCGTTTTGATAATACTGAAAGCGATTTATTTGTGGCATTGGGGAATTTTGAGGCGGCATATTCTGCGTACCGTGCGTTTCAGGATATGATGGAAAGTTATTGGGCGATGGTATGGTTGAAACAAGAAAATATTCGTGAAATCAATGCGGTAGTATTGAAAGAAGAATTGGTACGTTTAGAAGGTTTACCTTTGACGGCACGCGCAACAGGTATTCCGCTGGAAATCGCGCCTAAATCCACTGTGAAATTAGCCATTAATGAAATTGACCCAGAGCAACAATTTATCGCATTGAAATATTTAACAGTTATTCCAGATGATGTAAGCAAATCTAGTTTATTAGATGAATAATCTTTCAGGTTGCCTAAATTATCTATTTAATTGGAAAATTAAAATTTTTCAATGATATATTTTAGACAGCTTTGTGGTATAAAACAAAAATCTTTTAGGCAGCCTGAAAAATTTGGTTTTCAGGTTGCCTTTATTCTATAGGGAAATTGAAATAAAACTCATTATTATAATATTTGTGATATAATCATTAAGATTCAATTTGTTAAATCACTTTCAGGCTGCCTGAAAGATTCTTCCATCTCAAAAATAAAGGGTTCAACTATGACTGGTTTTGTTGTGATTGGCATGATTGTTTTGATTGCTTTGCTGATGATTGGCTTGGTGTTGGCTTTGTTGTATCGTCGCGTGGTAAAAACCAACGAAGTACATATCGTGCAAACCAATCGTGATACCAAATCATTTGGTAAAGACACCAATAATGGCAATGTGTATTACGCATTTCCATCGTGGATTCCGAAATTGGGTGTATCCACGATTGTGCTGCCGATGTCAGTTTTTGATGTGCGAATCAATGATTATGAAGCCTATGATTTGGAACGTTTGCCTTTTAAAGTGGATTTGACAGCATTTTTCCGTATTTCAGAATCTAATCTTGCTGCGCAGCGCGTGTCTAATTTTGAGGATTTGCAAGCACAATTGGAAGCGATTATTCAAGGTTCGGTGCGTTCTATTTTATCCAGCAAAAATTTGAATGACATTTTGCAAATGCGTAGCGAATTGGGACAAGATTTTACTGATGCAGTACGCGAACAGTTGCGAAATTGGGGCGTTGAGCCAGTGAAAGCCATTGAATTAATGGATATTCGCGACAGTGGCGACAGTAAAGTGATTCACAATATTATGGCAATTAAGCAATCGGATATTGAACGCCAAAGCCGTACTGAAGTTGCCAAAAATCAAAAAGAAGCTCAATTGGCAGAAATTGAAGCCCAAAAAGAAGCCGACATTAAACGCCAAGAAGCCGAACAAGCGGTCGGTATGAAAACGGTAGAAAATCATCGTGAAGTGGCGTTGCAAGAACAAAAAGCACAACAGCAAATTGAAAGCGAAAAGAAAATCACTGCCGAGCAAGAAATGGCGGTAAAACGCGTAACCAGCACGCGTGAGGCAGAAATTGCTAAAGATGTGGCGATTGTGAATGCAGAAAAAGACCAGCGTGAGCGCGAAATCAAAGCAATGGCGGATAAAAATGTGATGGAAGTGAATGCCGAAGCTGAACGTAATCGCCAAATTTTGGTGGCAGAAGGTCAGAAAGAACAAGCGTTTTTGGCGGCCGCCGCAAATTTGGAAACTAAAGATAAAGAAGCGCAAGGTATCGCAAAAATCGGTTCTGCTGAAGCCGAAGCGCGAAAATTATTGGAAATTTCTTTGGTATCGGGGCAAATTCAGTTAGCGCAAGAAATTGGTGAAAATGAAGGTTATCAACGCTATTTGATTGAAATTCGCCAAGTGGAAGCCAATGAAAAAATTGGTATTGAACAGGCTAAAGCGTTGTCGGCGGCGGATTTGAAATTGATTGTGAATGATGGTGGTTCTGTGGTGGGCGGTATGGATAAATTAAGCAAATTGTTGTCATCGCAAGGTGGGGCAAATTTGGGTTCTATGCTGGAGAGTTTGGGGCAATTTGAAAACGGTCAGAAGTTGATTGAGAAATTTACTCGCCCCAATGATACAGAATAGAGATACAGTGAAGTCAAATTGTACTGGCACCATATGGTCATTATGTACACAGCGGTCATGGTTGTCTTATTCTAATCGCCGTATCCTTGAATTAGAAAATTAATTAAGAATTAAATTGTTAAATCAAAAGGCAGCCTGAAAACATTTTATCAATGCGTTTTCAGGCTGCCTTCATTTAATAATTATTTTTTATCTTTGATTTCCGTCCGAATAATCACTTCACGCGGTTCAATGGTCTGCCAAGGTTCGGGCACGGCTGCAAACACTTCACGGCGCACAATGGGTGGGCGTGCTGCAATTTCAGCTAACGCTTCAGCTTCGGCTTTTGCTTTGGCTTCTTGTTCGGCTTTTACTTTTGCTTTTGCTTCTGTAGCTGCTTTTGCTTTAGCAGCAGCATCTGCTTTTAATTTGGCTTCCGCATCGGCACGCGCTTTGGCGATGGCTTCTTCTTTTGCTTTTGCTTCTGCCAGAACTTTAGCCTCCTGTTCAGCTTTAGCTTTAGCGGCAGCGGCTTCTTGTTCAGCTTTTAATTTTTCTGCTTGAGCTTTAGCTTCCTGTTCGGCTTTAGCTTTAGCGGCAGCGGCTTCTTGTTCAGCTTTTAATTTTTCTGCTTGAGCTTTAGCTTCCTGTTCGGCTTTAGCTTTAGCGGCGGCGGCTTCTTGTTCAGCTTTTAATTTTTCTGCTTGAGCTTTGGCTTCTTGTTCAGCTTTTGCTTTAGCGGCGGCAGCATCTTGTTCCGCTTTTAATTTTGCCATTTCGGCTTCGGCTGCAGCTTTGGCACGTTCCACTTCCAAACGTGCTTGTTCGGCTTGGGCTTTTAATTGTGCAATCTCTGCATCGGCTTGTGCTTTGGCTTGTGCTACTGCTTGACGTGCTTGCTCATTTTCAGCTTTTAATTTTTCGGTTTCGGCTTTCAATCGTGCTTCTTCTTCAGATACTTGCGTCAACTCAAATTGTGTTGTTGTGCTGGCTGCGGTAGGTGTAGATTCAGCATGTTGCGCTTGGACATCGGCTTTTAAGCGTGATTCAGCTAACGATTTATTGGTAGAAATACCATTGTTTTCATCATCGGGCACATCGGATTTTTCTAATGGCAAATACGCCAAAATGGTTTCACTGGCGCGAATTTTATCGCCAATTGCCACGTTTGCTGTTGCGTCTAATGGTAAATATACATCAATGCGTGAACCAAAACGAATGAAACCATAGCGTTCGCCACGCAAAATACTGTCGCCTTTATTGGTGTAACACAAAATGCGACGCGCAACCAACCCTGCTACTTGTACCACAGTTAATTCACGCCCTGTGCGTGTGGTCATTAATACCGCGTTGCGTTCGTTTTCGTTGCTGGATTTGTCTAAAGACGCGTTTACGAATTTGCCTGCGGTGTACTGTACTTCTGTTACACTGCCTGAAATAGGTGAGCGTTGTGAATGTACATTGAATATATTCATGAAAATACTGATTTTCAATGCACTGGTTTGACGATATGGGTCAATCGCGCGTTCTACCACCACAACTCGTCCGTCTGCGGGTGATAAAATTGCATCGGGTGCTTCGGGAATATTTCGTGCTGGGTCGCGGAAAAAATTCACGCAAAACAAGGTAAACGCCCAAAACGGTAGCGACCACCAACCACATAAACAAGTAAACAAAACACTCAACACCAGTCCGCCAATAATAAACAGCCAGCCTTCTTGGGCAATAATGGTATGTGGATAATAACGGTTCATTGTGAATCCTTCAGCTTAAAATACAGGAGCAAGATTGATTAAAAAAATGATAGCCTTGAATTATATCTGAATGGGGGCAATTTTCCTATCATATTAATGGGGATTTGTGTGTGGCTGTGGTTTTCAGGCAGCCTGAAAAAATAACGTATTCAGTAAAATAGAAAAATTGCTGTTATTTTAGGGATAAATGGGCGTGGGGGTGGCGGCGATATGCAACGTTTTTTATGAATTGACAAAATAAATTTCAGGCTGCCTGAAAATAAATTACCACAAAATAAAATATTTAGGTTAGAATCCCAGTTCATTTTTAACCATTTTAACCATAAGGACAACACCGATGGATAATCAAGTAACCAACCAATACGGACACAGTTTGCCCAGTACCAATCTTGTTTTGCAAAAAACTTATCGCTTATTGGCGTGGTCATTTTTGCCTTGCATCTTAGGGGCGGTGGCTGGCATGGTGTTTAATCCGATGGCGGTATTAGGCGGCGGCTGGATTGGTATTGTTGCCGTATTTGCGTTTTTCTATGGTATGATTTTTGTCATTGAAAAAAATCGCTACAGCAATACAGGTGTGATTTTGTTGATGATTTTTACGTTTGGCATGGGCATTTTACTCAGTGGCTTGCTACGCGTAGCGGGAATGTACAGCAACGGCGCACAATTGGTAGCGGTGGCGGCTGCGATGACGGCTGGTATTTTTTTCACGGTATCTGCTTTGGCACGTAACCCAAAATTTGCGATTAACACCAATAAATTAGGTAGCTTTTTAATGGCTGGTGTGGTGGTGGTGATGATTGCGGTCATTGCCAATTTATTTTTGAATTTGCCGATGTTGTCGTTAACGATTTCGGGCGTATTTGTCTTTTTGAGTTCGTTGATGATTATGTGGAAAACGCGCGTGATTGTTGAAGGCGGCGAAGATAGCTACATCAGTGCAGCATTGAGTATTTTTATTGATATTTATAATTTATTCACTAGTTTGCTGCGTTTGTTGTTGGCATTTACAGGGGAAGATTAATTTTAGGCAGCCTGAAAAATGGCGTGTTTATTAATGCTTAATTAATTTTACTTTCAGGCTGCCTTAATTTTTCAGGCAGCCTGAAATTTTTTAATTTAATTAATTGAATTAAAATGATTTATCAAATTAATAATTCACATCTACATCATTTTTCGTTTGCGCAATCTAATAAATACATAGGTTTCAGCCGATTTCACGGGTAAATTCATTGACACAAAATAGCGTAAATGCTAGAATTTGCGGTTTCTATTATTAATTTTTTTTGGACTAACTATGAAAACCTTTTCAGCGAAACCGCACGAAGTGCAACGCGAATGGTTTGTAATTGACGCAGAAGACAAAGTTTTGGGTCGCGTTGCAGCCGAAGTTGCCAGTCGCTTGCGTGGTAAACACAAACCTGAATATACGCCACACGTAGACACTGGTGACTATATTATTGTGATTAACGCCGACAAATTGCGCGTTACAGGTAACAAATTTGAAGGCAAAACTTACTATCGCCACTCAGGTTTCCCAGGCGGTATTTATGAACGTTCTTTCCGTGAAATGCAAGAGAGCTTTCCAGGTCGTGCATTGGAAACAGCCGTAAAAGGTATGTTGCCAAAAGGTCCATTGGGTTACGCTATGATTAAAAAACTGAAAGTGTATGCTGGTGCAGAACATCAACACGCTGCACAACAACCTAAAGTTTTGGAATTAAAATAATAAGGACACGAAATTATGAACGGTAAATACTACTACGGCACAGGTCGCCGCAAAAGCTCAGTAGCTCGCGTGTTCTTGCAAAAAGGCACAGGTCAAATCATCGTGAACGGTCGCCCTGTTGATGAATTTTTCTCTCGTGAAACCAGCCGCATGGTGGTTCGCCAACCTCTGGCTTTGACTGAAAACTTAGAATCATTTGATATCAAAGTGAATGTTGTTGGTGGTGGCGAAACAGGTCAATCTGGTGCAGTACGCCATGGTATCACTCGTGCATTGATTGATTATGATGTAGCCCTGAAACCTGCTTTATCTCAAGCTGGTTTTGTTACTCGTGACGCTCGCGAAGTGGAACGTAAAAAAGCTGGTTTGCGCAAAGCTCGTCGCGCAAAACAATTCTCAAAACGTTAATTCGTTTTTTATACAAGAAAAACACCTCAAGAATTTTGGGGTGTTTTTCTATTTTATGGATTGGAGATAAAAAAATTGTGATTTCAATTCATCCTATTTGAATGAATTTCAATTGTAAAATGATAAATAAAAAATAGGGGGCGGATATAAAATCCACCGCCCAATTTAGATAGGTTTGGCAAAGGTTTCAGCCTAAAAATCACTTTATTGATTTAGAAGAAAATGCCATTATTGTAACGTTTAGGATTTATGCTGTAATTGGAAATTTCAGGCACAGGCAAACCTTCGTCTGTTGCTGCATCAGCGTGAGTCGGTGGCGAAGATAATGTAGCAGAACTATTAACAACAATTTGTTCTGGTTCATCTTTTTCAGCTGGCTCAATTCTGTCGTTGATGGCATCAATATTTTCAGCTTGTTCCGTTTGTAATGTATGTTTACGGAACACGGACGCAAATGAATTTTCACCAATTGTTTTGGGCGCAAATGGTGATTTTTTGGGTGTAGGCGTTTCAACAGGTTTTACCACTTCGCTGCTAACCGATGATACGGTATTCGTTTTTTCAATTGTTTGAGTTGGTGGAGTGTTTTCCGCTACTTGAGTTGTCTGAATTTTCGGTTTAACTGGAGAGGACTCAATTTCCACTCTAGGCGTAATTTCCCCTGTTGGTACGTTCGTGCTGCCTGAATTTTGTCCTGATTGAGCATTTACATTTGGTGTGTTTTTGGGTGCTACGACCACTTCAATAGTGGCTTTTTGTGGCACGGCTTGTACCGTAATTGTAGGTTTTTTGGGTTCTATCGTGTGAACCACTGGTACTACAGAAATTTGTGGTTTTGTTTCTGCAACAGGTTGGTTGGCAATCTGAACGGATTCTACAGAAATTTCTGGTTTTGTTTCTGCAACAGGTTGGTTGGCAATCTGAACGGATTCTATAGAAATTTGTGGTTTTGTTTCTGCAATAGGTTGGTTGGTAATCTGAACAGATTCTACTTCTATAGAGATTTCTGGCTTTGTTTCTACAATAGGCTGGTTGGTAATCTGAACCGATTCTATTTCTACAGAGATTTCTGGTTTTGTTTCTACAATAGGCTGGTTGGTAATCTGAACCGATTCTATTTCTACAGAGATTTCTGGTTTTGTTTCTGCAACAGGTTGGTTAGCAATCTGAACAGACTCTATTTCTACAGAAATTTCTGGTTTTGTTTCTGCAACAGGTTGTGCAGGTTTGGTCAATTTGTCGGCTGGCAAACCTGCCATGCTTGCCTGTGTTAGATATTTTGCCAATGAACTGGTTTGTGGTGCAGAAGGTGCTTTGGGTGGCTCGGGCGCAATCGCTGGTGCAACAGGTCTTTTGTTTATGCTTACTGAAATATTTTTATTTTCAGTGGATTGGATTGTGGGCGTAGTCTTTTCCACAACGGGTGTTGCGGCTGCCGATTGGGTCTCATCGGGTATGTATTTGGCGAAAATATTTGGTTTTTGGTTATTCGTTAAAATGGTGGATTTGGGTAATACCATTTGCACGGGCGCGACGTGTAATTCTTCCTCTTCAATGACATGGCACACAGCTGCATTTGCAGGCTGCGTATTTTCAGATGATGTGGTGGGGGCTGCGGTTTGGGTAGGTTGTTGGGGTTCTGCATCATCTGGAGCTTCGGCGCGTGATACGGCAACGATTGTGCTGTCAGACGCATTGGCTAGTGCATCATTTTGCATTGCTTCAAATTCAGGTCGCTGCTTTTTGCCAAACAGCGAACAAAGCCAGCCAAAAAGTCCACCTTTAGACTTTCGTGGTGCAGATGAATTGGGTGCATTTGTATTCATGTTATCAGACTCATTTGGCAAAGGTTGATTGGTTTCAATAATTTGTTCAGCATTTTTTTCAGGCTGCCTGAAAGATTCGGTGCTGGATTCGGTTATGGTTTGTGGTGGTGTTGGTTCGGAGGCAATGGGTTTGCTTTCGGGCGACACAAGCGAAACAGGGGTATCGGTTGATTTAACCAATTTCGCATCTGTTTTCATGCCAACCAATGCGCTTGGTGGTGCGATAATTGGATTATTTGTCAAATTTTCGGGTGTGGCAACCGATTCATTGGTTTGGGTTGTGTCGGTTTGTGGTGTTTGTTCGCTGGATTTGGGTAACTCGGATTCAGTGATACTGGGTTGCGATGCAACATCATCAAATTCTTCGCCGATTACTTCGGGTTTGGGTAAATGCAAACCTGCTTCGGTCAGCACGGCATAAGCGGCTAATTCGTCTGTGTTTCGGCGTAGGTATTGGTGTAATTGCAAAAAATGCATTTCCAATTCTGCTGCACGCGCAGGATGGTAATACCAATCCAGTACGGCATTTGCCAATTTTTCTGGTGTGGCATCTTTTTGCAGCAATTCAGGTACAACTTCTCTACCCAATAAAATATTGGGTAAACCCACATATTGAATTTTAATTTTGCGCTTGACTAATGCATAAGTCAAAGACGAAATACGGTAACTAATCACCATCGGACGTTTGCACAAAGCCACTTCCAATGAAGCAGTCCCACTGGTTACCAATACAACATCAGCTGCTATACACGCCAATTCGGTTTTGGCAGCCTGAAGACGAATGGGTAAATAACGAAATTCTTCTTGTTGTAAATATTCTTGCAAACACTCGCGTACACCAGCTGAAGGGTAGGGCATCAAGAAGACAGCTTCAGGTAAGGCTTTGACAATTAAAGCGGCAGCACGTAAGAAAACCGGTGCCATATATTCCACTTCACTCACACGGCTACCGGGGAGCAATGTGAACACGGGTGCAGTCAAATTTAATTTCAAACGTTCGCGCACGGCTTCGCGACTATTTTCCAGTGGCAGCATTTGTGCCAAAGGGTGTCCAACGTATTCTGCTTTGCCACCAGCATCACGATACAATTTGGGTTCCATTGGGAACAAACACAAAACCTGATTTACTTGACGCACGATTTTATGTACTCGCTCGGGTTTCCATGCCCACACCGAAGGGCTAACATAATGTAAAGTAGGAATGCCTGCGGCTTTTAATTTGGCAGCGACTGTTAAATTAAAATCGGGCGAGTCAATGCCAACAAAAACATGTGGGCTGATTTTGCGTAAATCTTCCACTAAACCACGGCGAATACGCAAAATTTCAAATAGGTTACCCAAAATTTCAGTATAACCGCGTACTGCTAGGGCATCTTGTTCATATAAGCTAATTAAACCAGCCGCTTTCATGCGAGGACCACCAATTCCGACAAAACGTGTATTGGGATACTGTTGTTTAAGTGCATCAATTAAATGTGCGCCGAGTAAATCGCCAGAGGCTTCGCCAGCGCAGAGTGCGATAATAATTTCTTTATTCATAAAAATATTTTGTTTACTTTAATTGTTTAAATTTTTATTGTTGGTCAATGGTTAGTGTATTTTGTTTCAGGCTGTTTGAAAATATAATTCTTAGATAAAAAAATGAATTGTACAAAAAAATAGTCATCTAAGAAATGCAAATTCACAAATATAGTGAAATTTTGCCAATGTTTTCTTATTGAATTCAATTTGAGGCAATAGGGTGCCAGTTTACGCCGAAGAATAAAAATTAGAATTGTATTACTTTATTTTTAAATGACTATATATCTCTGACATAAGTTGAACCGTGGTTTAACCTACACTTAATTGATTTATTGACTCAATTCTGGTTATTCTTTTTCATTAGCTGAATTTTGTTGTTCTTGCCATTTAGCGATGCGGTTACGTCGCCGTACCATCGCCACCCATACTGCAAATACTGTTGGCAAAATTGTCCAAAATACTAAGTAAATTAACGCTCGCGCCACACTCGGTTGCGCTAATGAAAACATCATTGTGGTAAATACATATCCAATTAATACGATATGCCACATTTTTTTACTCCTTAAAATTTTTTCAGGCAGCCTGAAAAATATCCAAGCTGCCTGAAAATAAATAAATTTCTAATTATTTAGATTTTTTCAATGTATCAATCATACCGTCTTTTTGGAAGTTTGCATCGTCAAATGTTTCCAAATCTTGACCAGGTTCACGCAACACATCTTCAGTACTCACATTGGATTTGCTCTCTAACACAATTGCAGATGATGCGTGTTCACTGGTACGATACACCATCACTAAGCCAACTTCTTCAGTTGGTAAACTCAAAATTTTAGTGGCTTTTTTGTCTGGGTTGTTCCATTCGGTTTGTACTAAGCGATTGCCTTTATAGACAGACAACACCGTACCTTCGTCCACGCCATCGGCCAAGCCTTTATTCAGAATCACGCTTTGACCCACACCAGTTTCCGATACGCCGTCCATCACGGAAACAATACGCGCTTCCACAGGAGAATCTGGTGTGTGTGGCATCGCATTAAATTGTGTTATCACGTCTGGTTTGCGAATAATGTAATCGCCACGCATGATTTCAGATGCGGCGGTTTTTACTTGCAATGGCACTGCTGTGCGAACGGCAGTTGGTTTTTTCTCGCTGTCTAATTTCACATAATATTCATCGCCAGCCAATTTAGCTTCCATTTTGGCACGTTGTTTGGCACTGTATCCATTTAATGCGGTGCTATTGTTGCGTTCTGCTAACGCGGTGTTATCGTTGCTCAATGTGGTTAATTCGCCACTAAATTCAACCAATTTACCCAATGATTTGCCTGTAATTGGATCTTTCAAATCTTGTACTACGCGGAAACTCAAA
The DNA here is from genome assembly GCF_002951835.1 of Simonsiella muelleri ATCC 29453. Lineage (GTDB taxonomy): Bacteria > Pseudomonadota > Gammaproteobacteria > Burkholderiales > Neisseriaceae > Simonsiella > Simonsiella muelleri. The sequence continues at coordinate 2,442,678 of NZ_CP019448.1, forward strand.
TATTCGCCTGGTTCAATGATGCCGTCAGCATAAATGCGATCGCCATTGGTGTAAATATTGCGTCCATCTGCGCCAGCAACCACGCGTGGAGCGTGTGTCAATTCATTTGCGCTAACAAATTGCGGGTGTTTCATAAATAAGCGGTAAAAATCCACGTCTAAAGTTTGGATACCGTAGCCAGAACCTAAATCACGCACTTGTGGATGCAATTTGATGAAACCACTTTTACGACCCGATGCGCCTTTGCCAACACGCAACACAGGACGACCATTCACATAAGTCAAATACAACACTTGACCAGGATAAATCCAATGTGGGTTGCGAATTTTTGCACGGTTTACATTCCACAAGCTGGGCCATTGGTATGGGCGATACAAATATTTGCCTGAAATGCCCCATAAGGTGTCACCTTGCTTCACAACATAGCGTTTAGGTGCATTGGGTTTGACTTGCAAACCTTTGGCAAAAACAGGTGCAGAAATGGCTATTCCAGCCACGCACAACATTGTCATAATGGATTTATTCATTGCAACTCTCTTTAGTTAATTAAAAAACAGGGAAACATAAACCGAATGATAGTGCATTTCAATAGAAAAATGCCAGTTTTTATGTTATTTTCTTGTTACAAATGGCAAGTTTGCCACACACATTTTGAATAATTACTTTTGAGACAATAAAATGGCACTTCTCCCCATCTTAAAATATCCAGATCCGAAATTACATACAGTTGCTAAACCTGTGAGTGAAGTAAATGACCGCATCAAAAAATTGGTGGCAGATATGGCGGAAACCATGTATGAATCACGCGGCATAGGCTTGGCTGCCACACAAGTTGATGTTCATGAGCGTGTGGTGGTTATTGATTTATCTGAAGAACGCAACCAACTGATTACCCTGATTAATCCAATTATTACCCACAAAGACGGTGAAACCACTTACGAAGAAGGTTGCTTATCTGTTCCAGGTGTGTATGACACGGTAACTCGTGCCGAACGTGTAACCGTAGAATTTTTGGACGCAGACGGTCATGCACAAAAATTGGATGCAGACGGTTTATTAGCGATTTGTATCCAACACGAATTGGATCATCTGCAAGGCAAAGTGTTTGTGGAATATTTGTCGCCACTCAAACAAAATCGCATCAAAACCAAAATGAAAAAACGTGAACGCGAAGAAATGCGCCATAATATGTAAATGCGATTGTTTTCAGGCAGCCTGAAAATTTTGCAAAATAAATTAAACAAATTAAACAAATCAACATGGCAAAAGCCCCCAAAATCGTTTACCAATGCACCGAATGCGGTGGAACTTCCCCCAAATGGGTTGGCAAATGCCCCCATTGTGGCGAATGGAACACGCTTACCGAAAACTTAGCCGCACCCGAATCTAAAAACGCGCGTTTCCAATCTTGGGCGGCTGAAACCACACAAGTACAAGAACTTTCCAAAGTTACCGCTCAAGAAGTCCCACGCGAAGCCACAGGCATGGGCGAACTGGATCGTGTGTTGGGTGGTGGATTGGTAGATGGTGCGGTGATTTTGCTCGGTGGCGACCCCGGTATTGGCAAATCTACGCTATTGTTGCAAACCATCGCTTTAATGGCGAAAAAGCGCAACGTTTTATATGTTTCGGGCGAAGAATCCGCGCAACAAGTGGCATTGCGTTCGCAGCGTTTGGGATTAAATGCGGACGGTGTGCATTTATTGGCAGAAATTCGTTTGGAAGCGATTCAGGCAGCCTTAAAACAACACAAGCCATCTGTGGTGGTGATTGACTCCATTCAAACCATGTATTCTGACCAAATCACGTCCGCTCCTGGCTCGGTGTCGCAAGTGCGCGAATGTGCAGCACAACTTACACGAATGGCCAAACAAATGGGCATTGCAATGATTTTTGTTGGACACGTTACCAAAGATGGCGCAATCGCCGGCCCGCGTGTATTGGAACACATGGTGGATACCGTGTTGTATTTTGAAGGCGACCAGCATTCCAATTACCGCATGATTCGCGCGATTAAAAACCGTTTTGGTGCAGCGAATGAGTTGGGCGTATTTGCGATGACAGAAACGGGTTTAAAAGGCGTTTCCAATCCATCAGCAATTTTTTTGGCGAGTTATCGCGACGATGTGGCGGGTTCATGCGTGTTGGTTACGCAAGAAGGAAGCCGTCCGCTTTTAGTAGAAATTCAAGCATTAGTGGACGATGCACACGGATTTACGCCCAAGCGTTTAACCGTTGGCTTGGAACAAAACCGCCTTGCCATGTTGTTGGCGGTATTAAATCGTCATGCGGGGATTGCCTGTTTTGACCAAGATGTGTTTTTGAATGCAGTCGGGGGGGTGAAAATTAGCGAACCTGCGGCGGATTTGGCGGTTATTTTGGCGATGTTATCCAGTTTCCGAAATAAACCTCTGCCCGAGAAAATGGTAGCGTTTGGTGAAATTGGTTTAAGTGGTGAAATTCGTCCTGTGCCGCGTGGTCAAGAGCGTTTGAAAGAAGCAGAGAAATTGGGTTTCAAACGTGCGATTGTGCCAAAAGCCAATTTACCCAAAAATGCCCCAAAAGATTTTCCCAATTTGCAAATTTATGGCGTGGACAATTTGCAAGATGCCGTGAGTTTGTGTCGCGATTTGGCAGACGAATAATTTTCAGGCTGCCTGAAAGAACCACGCATCTCGTAAAACAATCAGCGCAATCATTTTCAGGCTGCCTGAAAAAGCGTACAATCGACACAATTATTTTTTTGAAAACAACAAGGCAGCCTGAAACCCTTTTCAGGCTGCCTGAACAATTAATGAAAGCAAAACACACATGATTTACCCAAAAACCTATGATGTCATCGTGGTAGGTGGCGGACACGCAGGCACAGAAGCCGCACTCGCCGCTGCACGCATGGGCGCACAAACGTTATTGCTCTCCCACAACATTGAAACGCTTGGACAAATGTCGTGCAATCCAGCCATTGGTGGCATTGGCAAAGGACATTTGGTACGTGAAGTTGATGCACTTGGCGGCGCAATGGCACTTGCCACCGACAAATCAGGCATACAATTTCGCCGTTTGAATGCATCAAAAGGCGCAGCCGTCCGCGCCACACGCGCTCAAGCCGACCGTATTTTGTATAAAGTGGCTATTCGTGAAATGCTTGAAAATCAAGAAAATTTAGAATTATTTCAACAAGCCGTAACGGATATTACTTTAGATGGCGACCGCGTTTCGGGTGTCAATACGGCGATGGGTTTGGAATTTAAAGCGCGTTCAGTAGTTTTGACGGCTGGCACATTCTTATCAGGCAAAATTCACATCGGTTTAGAAAACTACGAAGGTGGACGCGCTGGCGACCCAGCCGCTAAAACCTTAGGTACACGCTTGCGCGAAATGAATTTACCACAAGGTAGGCTGAAAACAGGCACACCGCCGCGTATTGATGGGCGCACAATTGATTTTAGCCAATTAACCGAACAAGCTGGCGACACGCCTACCCCCATATTTTCCGTACGCGGTAATCAAGCGATGCACCCACGTCAAATTTCGTGTTGGATTACACATACTAATTTGAAAACACACGAAATTATCCGAAGTGGCTTTGACCGCAGTCCCATGTTTACAGGCAAAATTGAAGGTGTTGGGCCGCGCTATTGCCCGTCTATTGAAGACAAAATCAACCGTTTCGCCGACAAAGACAGCCATCAAATTTTCCTAGAACCCGAAGGCTTAACCACCCACGAATATTATCCCAATGGCATTTCCACCAGTTTGCCATTTGACATTCAATTGGCACTCGTTCGCAGCATGAAAGGTCTTGAAAATGCGCATATTTTGCGACCAGGTTACGCAATTGAATACGATTATTTTGACCCACGCAACCTGAAAGCCAGCATGGAAACCAAAACCATTGCTGGGCTATTTTTCGCAGGGCAAATCAACGGCACGACAGGTTACGAAGAAGCCGCTGCACAAGGCTTGTTGGCGGGCGCAAACGCGGTGCAATTTGTTCGCGAACAAGACCCCTTGCTGTTGCGCCGCGAACAAGCGTATTTGGGCGTGTTGGTAGATGATTTGATTACCAAAGGTGTAAATGAACCGTATCGTATGTTTACCAGCCGCGCTGAATACCGTTTGCAGTTGCGCGAAGACAATGCTGATATGCGTTTGACCGAATTGGGGTACCGAATTGGCTTGGTGTCGGAGCAACAGTGGCGCGATTTTGGTACCAAACGAGAAAACATTGAACGTGAAATCCAACGTTTAAAATCAACGTGGTACACGCCATTAAAATTAGATGTGGCGGAGCAAGAACGCGTATTCGGACAAAAATTGGCGCGTGAAGCGAATTTACACGATTTGTTGCGCCGACCAAATTTGGATTATACCAAACTGATGACGCTGCCAAACGCATTACCTGAAAGTCCTTTGGCTGATGATGTGGTGGAACAAGTTGAAATTCAAGTAAAATATCAAGGCTATATTGACCGCCAAAACGATGAAATTGATAGTCGCCGCGACATTGAGACTTTAAGGCTGCCTGAAAACATTGATTATGCCAAAGTCAAAGGTTTATCGGCAGAAGTGCAGCAAAAACTCAATAAATACAAACCTGAAACCGTTGGGCAAGCGAGCCGTATTTCAGGCGTTACCCCTGCGGCGGTAGCATTGTTAATGGTACATTTAAAACGTGGGTTTAAAGAGGCAAAATAAGAAATTAGAACCTATGTTCATTACGAACACAGGTTCTAATTTTAAATAATTATAAAATCACAAAAGGGCAGATAAGGAATCTGCCCCCATGTTAGCCCAAGCAAAGATATCGTGCATCACACGAGAATTAAGCTACTTTCTCATCCGCTTTATAGCCTTTTAATGCAAAATACACAATATAACAGTAACATACAGCCGATACAAAATACGCTGGCAACAAACCAATGGTATCCGCAAACGCACCTTGCGCCACAGGAATAATGGCACCACCTACAATCGCTGTACAGATAATACCCGATGCTTGTCCTGTGAACTTACCTAAACCTTTTGTTCCTAAAGAGAAAATAGTCGGGAACATAATGGAATTAAATAAGCCAATACACAACAAACACCACATGGCAACTTTTCCACCCAATAAAATCGCCAATAAAATCAACACCACTACAACAGATGCGTTAAACGCCAAACATTTATTAGGCTCAAATTTATTCAGCACCGCCGTTCCCACAAAACGTCCTACCATGGCGCCGCCCCAATAGATTGCCAAATAATTTGCACCTGTTTCATGGCTTAATCCCGCCACTTTTTCCAAGACATTAATCATCATAGAACCAATTGCCACTTCTCCACCCACATAGCAGAAAATACCAACTGCACCTAAAATCATATGTTTATATTGCCAAACACTGGTTTTTCCATCGTGATTATGCTCGGTTTCCTGATTGGCAATTTGACGCGCATCAGGCAATTTAATCATTGCCACCACAACCGCCAACAGCACCATAAAGCCCGCTAAACCCAAATACGGAATCTGTACTGAAGAAACTTGTTGAGCTTTGCTGGCGGTGGCATCTACGAAAATCAAAGCCGCTCCCAATGGTGGTGCAACGGTGGTTGCCAATGAATTAAATGCTTGAATTAAAGTTAAAGTAGTGGATTCTTTTCCAGGTTTTGCCAACAAGGTTACATAAGGATTACCCGCCACTTGCAGCAACACAATGCCTGTTGCCAAAATAAACAACGCGCCCAAGAAAATGGGATAAGACGCGCTGCCTGCAGCGGGATAAAACAATACACAACCCAATGCAGCAATCAAAAAACCACCAATCACACCACCTTTATAACCAATTTTCTCTACCAATTTGCCTGCTGGAATGGACATCAACGCGTAAGCAGTAAAAAAACAAAACTGCACCAACATGGCTTGCGTGTAGCTCAAATCAAAGATTTTTTTCAAATGCGGAATCAAAATATCATTCATGCAGGTAATGAAACCCATCATAAAAAACAGCGAAGTCAATACACCCAATGCGAGCGTATTGTTTTGAGATTGAGTTGTTTGTGAAGACATGGAATCACTCCAAATATTTTTGTAATCGGAAGTAGTTATCATATATCCGCTTAATCGTATTTGGCAAATGATATTTATTGATGAATATGAATCAGTTATTTCTTAGGCAGTATGATTGTATGAAACCTTTGTAAAACAGTAAAATAACAGAACGCGGGTAACTCATTCGCGTTTTCAGGCATTAGAAAAGCGCATCGTGAAAAAATGCGCCCAAGATGGAGCAAAGGTTTCAGGCTGCCTGAAATTAGAACCCCCATTCACAAAAAAATCAATAAAATCAAGTAAAAAATCTTATGAATACAGGTTCTAAAGCTCTATAAATTAGTGCTGCTGATTGGCGTTGTATTTTTTCTCTAAACGCGTGAAAATCCAACTCAAACACATGGTCATGATTAAATAAATTAATGCAATGGTATAAAGTGGTTCTTCGTAAATAGAATAACGCCCTGAAATGGTTTTTTGCACATACGCCAATTCTGCCACCGCAATCGCCGACGCCAGCGAGCTATCTTTCAATAATGTAATGAATTCATTGGCAATTGGCGGCAACATACGGCGCAAGGCTTGCGGTAAAATAATAAAACGCATCGCTTGTGCATACGTCAACCCCAATGAACGCGCCGCTTCCATTTGCCCCTTGTCAATAGACTGAATGCCTGCGCGGAAAATTTCCGTGATGTATGCACCTGCATTGACCGTTAAGGCAAATACGCCTGCAATCAACGCTCCATGATTGCGGCGCAATTCAGCCGCCAAATCGCCACTGATTAACAATCCATCATTTGGATTAATCAGCGCAACCGACCACACAAAATGCCAAATAAAAATTTGTACAAACAAAGGTGTACCACGAAACAAGGTAACATACACACCCGATAATGTACGTAAAATAAACATGATGATTTTGACAAACGCACCGCCTTTTTCTATTTTAATGATTCGTGCCAATGCACCCATCAAACCCAAAATCGTGCCGCCCAATACCGCCACCGCCGTGATTTCCAAAGTCAACAATGCTCCTTTGAAAAACATATCACGGTATTCCCAAATAATATCAAAACGGAAATCGGTAAATTGTTTCAAAAATACAAAAATATCATTCATATACAAAAAATCCAAAAAATACTGCGGTCAGCCGCCTAAAGCGCATCATTTTACCGCAAACGTCATCTTATGTATGGAAAAATTCAAATTATTCGGTTACATTGCTCAACTTTAATGTTTATTAGACAAGTTCTTTTATGGTCGTTTAAAATGAAATTTAAAGCGACGATATATTTCAAATTTTTAAAAGGCATCATGATTTCAGGCAACCTGAAAGACAAAAGCCCAAAATAAGAACCTGTATTCATAACCAACGTGAAATGATTTTTGTCCCAGTTGGTGCGAATGACTGTGAATACAGGTTCTAAAATATAGTCAAATGCAGAAAAAGTGCATAATTGATTAAAAAACGTTAAAATTGTGCCATCTTTAATTTGCCAAAATATTAAAAGCCAATTCACTAAGGAATTCATTATGTTTAAGACACATTTTCGCCAAATGGTAATAGCAACAGTATTAATGGGTAGTTTGGGCGGTTGTGCCGTGGGTGTGATAGGTGGTGCAACCGCCCTAGCGTCGGTAGCCGACCGTCGAAGCGCAGGTTCACAAGCCGATGACCAAATTATGGAATTACAAATCAAAGCCAAAGCTAGCTCCACGTTGCGCAAAAATAATACCTCTAATTTCAAACCTTCATTGTCAGTGGTTAGCTACAACCGTCATGTGTTACTCTTAGGTGTGGTAGCAAGCGAAGCCGACCGCCAAATGGCAGAGCAAATTGCACGCGCCGAACGCAGCGCACAAGCTGTTTATAATCACATCACAGTGGTGGATTCAGGACGCACTTTAACCAATATCAGCAATGACACACTGATTACCTCGCGTGTCCGCACCAGTTTGTTGAATTTGGACGGCGTGTACCCTGGTCATGTGAAAGTGGTTACGTTCAACGGCATCACTTATGTGATGGGTTTACTCACTCCCACACAACAAGAATTGGTTAATCAACGTATTAGCACCACATCAGGCGTACAACGTGTGGTTACTTTATACGAAAATTATGTTGAACCTGTTACCAACTAATTCTAAGAACTTTCATTCACAGCCAAGCGCGATGCGTTTTTGTACCATTTAGCACGCCTGCTGCGTTGAATTTCACGCCAATAGGAACACTATTAGATGAAATTCGCCTGACATTCGCACCAACTGGGACAAAAATCCATTTCACGTTGGCTGTGAATACAGGTTCTAAGGTTTTGACATATTTCAGGCAGTCTCAACTTTCAGGCTGCCTGAAAAATGATGGTGATTTTACAATATTTGTTATTTGATCTCTGGCGGTTTTCAGGCTGCCTGAAACGGAACACACTATGTCGTACGAATACGAAGATTATGAAAATGATGATGAACCAAGACGCAAAATGAGTCTTGGCACAATTTTATTGAGTTTATTATTACTGGGAACTGTGGTTGTTATTGGTTTAATTGTATTGGTTTATTTTAAATTAACCAGCATTGACACCAAACCCATCAACACCAATCCAGCCACCATGACCGCACCCGTACAACCTGTGGAAAAAATGTCGCCCGATGGCAAACGTGTGATTCAATCGCCGATGTACGCCAACACCGCCAATGGTGCCAGTGTACCAGCTACCAGTAGTGCAGCTGTGGCACGTAGTAAAGATGCCGATGATGCTGTGAAAAACTTGCGAGACAACGGTGATGGTGTGGTAAGTAACACGATGCCACTGGAAAACAGTCGTTCTTTAACCAATGGCGCAACACAAGCGAAAAAACCGCGTCGTCGCCGTGAAAATAATGGTAATAACGACACCATGCCAATACCGACTACACGTAACCGCAATAATCATTCGTATGACACACAAGACGAAATTCCATTGCAACCGATTAATCGTGGTGAGCGCCCATTGACACCACGCCGTTCCAATAACAGCAATTCAGAGAACCATTCAGCGCAACGTGCTGCGCCACAAGCTGAACGTCCACTTGCTCCGATTCGTCAAAAGCAGTCTGAAGAAATTAATGAATTATTTTAAAATTTAAAATCAATGAAATAATGAAATAAAGCGATATTTGAATTGACAATATAAAAATACCGTTTTAGAATGCGGACTTCTTATCAGATGGGTCGTTAGCTCAGTCGGTAGAGCAGCGGACTTTTAATCCGTTGGTCGAGCGTTCGAATCGCTCACGACCCACCAAATTTTACAAGCCTAAACAGTTGTTTAGGCTTTTTTCTTTTGTCCCCGAATTATCGGATTTTTTGGATTGTGTCCAAATTGTGTCCCAATTTAACAGTAAATTATCCGCGTGGTCTTGCAAGTGTTGTGATGAAAGATGTGCGTATTTCTGCACCATTTCCAAACTTTCCCAACCACCCATTTCTTTGAGAGCCAAAAGCGGTACGCCACTTTGCACCAACCAACTTGCCCATGTGTGGCGTAAGTCATGCCATTTGAAATTACTAATCCCAGCTTCTTTTAAGCCTTTTCTCCAAATGCGATGACTGACCGCTTTAACAGGCTGCCCTTTGCTGTTATTAAACACAAAAGGCGTGGTTTTCTGTCGGACTGCCAAAACCTGTAATGCCACCTGATTAAGCGGTACGCCCAAAGCCTGACTGTTTTTAGTCTCATCAGGATAAATCCATGCGATACGCCGTTTTAAATCAATCTGTTCCCATTTTAAATTCAACACATTATTTTGTCGCAAACCTGTTACTAGTGAAAAAATAATCATATGCTGCATATAGGGCAAGTTTTCAAAGGCATGAACCAATTTTTGGGCTTCCTGCGGTTTGAGCCAGCGAATGCGTTTTTTCGGCTCTTTGTACAATGTGAGTTTGGGGGCTTTACTCAACCAGTCCCATTCATTCACGCATTTGTTCAAAATGGAACGAATTAACGCCAAATAGCGGTTTTTCGTACTGTTTGAACAAGGCAATTCACTAACCACTTTCATAATCGTTTTGCGGTCTAAATCTTGCAAATACCGACCACGCAAGGCGGTTAATTGCCGAATACGACAAATATCGTCTTCAATACTCTTTTTGTCTTGTTTCTCCTTAATCCATTTGGCGGCAGCTTCGTCCCATAAATGTTTTGGCAGCACACCTAAATGCTGTTGCTGCCAAATTTCATGTTCTAACTGCACTCTGTACGCTTGAGCCTTCGCCTTGTCGCTGGTGCCAGTAGAGCGTCTAATTCGCTGATTGCCTGCTCTGATGTCAAGATACCAAACGCCGTCTCTCTGGTAGATACCTTTGTTTTTACTTTGCTTTTTGGACATTGTTGTTCACTCCGTTGTTGAAGTGATGTCTGTACGACATCATTTTCAAGTGATTGAAGAAACTCGTCAAGTTTCGCCTGACGAATGCAATAGGCTCGCCCGATTTTCGCCGCAACCAGTTTTCCTGCTCTGATGTATTCGCGTAGGGTTTCGGGGTGACAATGGGCGAGCTTGGCAGCTTCAGTTACGGTGTAGGTTTTCATGGTTTTTCCTGTTTGGGCAAGCTATCTTCACGTTTATTCATCGTTTTTCCTTTTGAAAAATTTCAGGCAGCCTGAAAAAATTCAAACTGCCCAAACCATTACAAAATCAATGACGCAATCAACACGCCCACTTGCACAACCAACAAAATCATCATTAAGCGAAAAGTCCGAGTTTCTAAGCTCTGAAATAAGTCCACCGACATTTCACTAAATTGGTCTTGAATGCGCTTGCTAACTTGGGCAAACAATTTGTTTTCGTTTTCAGCCAGCATTTGTGTGTTGGTATGCAAAATTTCCTGAATAACCAAATTTTTTTGTTGGCTGAATGCGTCCGCCGACCCGACAATCGCGTTGGCTTTTTTCGTCAATTCATCAAGGAAAAATTGCTGTTGCGCTTGATGTTGCGCCACCAGTTCCGCCATTTCGCGGCGTTGAATTAACATCATGGCAATAATTGGGTCATCTGCCGTCATTTTATAGCCTGTCAAGTCATAGAGTTCAACAAGCAACTTTTGCACTTCGTCATGCTGTTTCGGGTTCATGGCTGATTTCCGCATCAGTTAAGGGAATGGCATCAAGCTGGCTGAAAATGCTTTCTTTAACCATATTCAGACGGCGTTTTTCAGCGAACCGAAATTCAGGTGATACTTTCACTTCTTCAAACGTCAAATTCATTTCCGTCATGGTCGTAATGTCTTTGCCGTAGGTATCGGCTGCCAAAGATTCAATTTTTACAATGCCCAAAATGCGTTCTTGGTTGGCTTTATAAACAGAAAATTCTTTGAATGTTTTGCCTTTCAATTCAATTTTGCCGTTATGCTCGTTCAACCAAACAATCACATCGGCATTGTGTTTTTCCAAAATCTTGTCCAAACCTTTCACACATTCGGTCAGAGCTTGCCCACCGTCCAATGGTACATGGAACACCAAGCGGACACCTTCTTCTGCCAATGCGTTAGCCGTGTCGTTTTCTGCCATATAATTCATCAAAGGCGAAAAAGTCGCCGAGCCATTGTCCACTACCGCGAAACCGTCTTGATAAATCAAGGCTTCTACCAAATCATCAAATGGGCGTGTATTGATGGAATCATCATCATTTAAGATATTGATGACTTCTGCATTAAATGCTGGATAGTTGGCAAATGAATGATTTTGTGGGTCAGTATCGTAACAATGTAAATGTGTGGTTTTGCCTTGCAAATATTGCACCACCAAAGACGCAATAAATGTTTTCCCCACACCGCCCTTGCCTTGTGCTACCATGTGAACTTCTTGCATAAAAATTCCTTTAAAAATAGCCCCTTATTCTGTACGATAAGGGGCGTTAGGTTTATCAAAAAAAGAATATTGGATTATTCAGGCTGCCTGAAATTATTTCACATCTACCCATTTATGACCGCAAGCGTATTTTTCCGTGTGTGGCTGTGAATGAGACAATGAGCCACCAAATCCGCCAATACTGCGCACCATGCGCGTACAGTACACCGTTTGTAATTCGGTTTTGACCGTAGTCCATTCGTGGTTTTCGTAGGCAGCGCAATAGCTGGGTTTAGTTTTACTCACAACAAAACGGCGATTTTGACCCAAACCCACATAATGCCCGATTTTATTCAACTCGGCGGCATCGCAACGTCCAGCACCCTTTGCCAACGCATTAACCAGTTGGGGCATATTCGGTTCTCTGCTGGACGGACACAAATTCAAGAAATCCTTACGCGCCTGAATGGTTTTATATGGCTTTTTCAGTTTGATGGAAAAATAGCGGTGCAAAGATTCCGCGCATTCGTTCGGACGTTCTGCGCTGGACAAGCACAAAATTGCTTCACACGCCAAGCGGGTATCGCCTGTGAGCAAATCGTCTGCATGAGCCGAAAGCGGCACAAAAAAAGTGGCAGAAACAGCCGTTACCACCAGCAATTTTTTCATTTTCATGATAAAACACTCCTAAAATAGATAGGTTAAAACAGTCATTTGCAAAAATTTTGCAAAACAAAACCAGCTTGTTCAAACTGGCTTGGGTTTGCAACCATTTCAGGCTGCCTGAAATACTTTTTCATCAGAAAAATAAGTGTTTGGGTAACGGCGGTAAATGCTTTTTCTCAAACGCTCATACGTGGCTTGGACATTGGGAAACTTACGCTTTTTCCTGCTTCTGACCATTTCTAGCATGACTTGACCGCGCCCATTTTTCGGCGGACGGTATACGGCAATTACTTCAACCAAACCGTTGCGTTCGCGTACCAGCATAACTGTTTCACGGTTCAAATCATCATAGGTAATTTTGTCGTAGTTACCAATCAAACTGTCCACACTGAATTTTGCGTGTGTCAGCGCGGTTTCACGGCTCATGCCATGCGCCAACATCTTTTTAAATTGGCTGTAAATATGGTTGCGCTGTTGAGCAAATTTAGGCTCGGCAATCGGTTTTAAGATTTGAGCCAAGGTTTTGTTTTTCATAACAACACCTAAATCAATTAAAACATTGCAACCACTCACCCAGCCAAAGCTAAGCGAGCGGTGCAACTTCATAAGGAATAATTTTAAAAACAATATTTAAAATCACACGATTTCATAGCGGAGCATTGCTCAACGCTGCCTGAAACCCTGTATTCGCTGCCTACTGCCGCAGCGTTAGAACCATTCCGTAGATAGATTCCAGCATTGGGAATACGTCCCAATTCATCAAGATACGTTCAAATTGTCGCCTGTTCACGGACGCACAATGCGCTACCCGTATGCACGGACATTTCAACTGCTTGGGGCTGATTGAATGCAGCCTGAAACCCAATTACACGACTTACTTTCTGAAATCAATCAGGGAAGTTGGGTTACTTGCGTTTCCAAATTGTTAAAGAACTGTGATACCTGCACAGCTCAAATTAAACACTACGTTTAAGAAAAAATCAACACTTTGTTTAAATTTCAAAATAAACTTTTGATAGTAAATGAAATATTTTTTAAGAGATTTACAGTAAGTTTAATTTTTGATGATTTTGAGCAAGATATAGATAGCAAAAATCCCCGTGGCAACGGGGATTAATGTATGGCTCTCGTCTGATGATTAACCACGTCATGGAGTAAGCACGAAACGGAAAGTTATTGTCAGGGGAAATAGGCTTGGAAGTGAACCATAAGGCTATTTTAGCGGAGGTTCTGTTTTAACTAAAAACCATCAAGCTGATTAGATTTAGGATATTTTTTATTAAATACGTCCCATTCAGGCACTTCCCCATATTTTTCTTGATATTCACTATATGCAAACACATCCCATTCAGGTGGAGGAGCTGGTTTTTGTGTTTTAACCGCAGGCTTTTCATTAGAAGTAGAAATTTTAGTAGGATTTATAATTGGTGTTTCATGTGTTGGCGGTGATATTGTATAGTAATTTTTTGTTGTATGTACACAAGATGTAGTTAATACTGATACGATACATAAGTTAAAAAATTTACTCATGATTTTCTCACTTTTCATAATTAAGGAAAATTCTTTTTAATTCAACAGCAATGCCAATAATTTGTGTATCAGTTGGCATAATTTCTGGCATCTGATTGTTATATTTTAAAAAATACTGGTTTTTTAAATCAATAGATAATTTAGCAACAATCCCACGTTCATTTGATGATACGAGTACAACATGGTTATGTTGTGCTTTTAAATGTGGATTGATAAGTAAAATATCATCTTTAAAAATGCCTATACTTTGTAGTTCATCATTTGGTATTTTGACCCAAAATGGTATTTTGGGTGGTGCTGTAATAACTTGATTTAAATCCAATAATTTAAAATTTTTTTGACTATTTGCAATTACAGTACCATAATTTTCATTAACAAAATGATTGATATTCCCTGTATTGTTGATGTTGGTAACTGCATTACTTTTCTCAATCAGCATTTCTCCCTTACCTGTTTTAACCCAGTTAGATGAAACATTTAATTTTTCTTGAATATCTAAAATTCCTTGATTTGAAATACCACGTTTTTCCCAATTTTTAACAACTTGTGGGGAAGTGTTGAGTAAATGGGCAATTCCTGTTTGTGTATTTACTTGAAAAAGCTCCTGTGTCGCAGCGTATAGCCTTTGCATTGTGATGTCCATAATGTATCTGTTTCAATTCTTTACAGTCCATAACTGCTAAATTATCCCTGATTTAAACAAAATGTTGTTAAACGCATTGTTTGACTTTTTATTAAACATAGTGTTTAATTTAAGCATTTTTAAACATGGAGTTTTGTTATGAATGCCAACGAGCCATCAGACAAAAAGATTATTGAACAATTAGGTGGCACAAGTCAGGTGGCAAAATTGATAAAAGCCAGTCCACAACGTGTCCATAACTGGAAAAATCGGGGTATTCCAGCTTCTGTTAAATTAGCTTATCCTGAATTATTTCTAATTACCCAAATTTCAAAAGAGCAAAAATAAAGCCCATTGGCTGCAACCAAATGGGCTTTCAAATGCTTTTATTACAAGCAGAAAGTTTACCATAAAATGCTTTTATTGCAAACCCTTAAATCACATCTCAACGAAGAATGCGCCATTGTTTACCGCGAATTTAGCGCAATTTGTGGCACAAATGTTCAGGCTGCCACGATGTTGTCCAAATTCGTGTATTGGTCTGATGTCGTTCATCGCACCGAGCCGCAAAAATGTGGCTGGTTCTACAAAACCGCCCAACATCTTTACGATGAATTGGGCTTAACTCGTCGTGGCTATGAAAAAGCACGAAACTTTCTGATTTCACAGGGTTTACTGCAATACAGACGCGGTGGCGTTCACGGTAAAATGCACTTTTGCGTGAATTTTGGGCGTTTGCTGGAAATGGTTTATGAAATTAAAGGTATGGTTGCACCAAAAAATATTTTGCAAACCCAAATTGACCGCGACAATTACACCATTCCCAAATTTATTCCATTGGACAAATGGAATGATTATCTTGATGTTTACAAAGATAAAAAAGGCAAATTTCCCAGCAATAAACAAAAAAGTGCCTTGATTAAGCAGTTGGCACGTTTGCGTGGCAAATTTGATTTGAATGTGGTTATGGAACGCAGTATTGTTGCTGGTTGGATTGGCTTTTATTCGCCTGAATATCAGCCCAGCCAAGTGAATAGCTATCAAGAACAAAAACACATTCAAGCCATTCAAAAAGAAATCCAAGAGCAACAGAGACAACGTGAGAGCCAAGCTCCACCGCGTAGTGAAGCCGCCAAGCAGGAACAAAAGCAAATTATGGCGGAGATAATGAAACACCTGAAAAAGGCTAAAAAGTGGTGAAATCGTTGTAATTTTGCCTGTTTTGGTGTGCCTGATTTGGTGGGTAACTGTATATTTTATTTAGATTTTTATTTAATTTTTCCCAAAATGCACCCGTATAACACCCAAAATGGGTGTTTTTTATTTATGCTTTCGTTGAATGGCGTTTCAGGCAGCCTGAAACGTATTTCTGCCTATTTTTTAAGTAAAAAACCGCATTCATTCATCAAGTAGAAAATGTTTTAAAATCATGTCTTTGTACATTTTGAACAATGTACTTTGAACAAAATGTACATTGTACTTTGCTCAAAATGGACGCACTCTATACAAAGAATACTTTCAAAGATTACGCCAAAGAAAATGAGCGCGGTCGCGCTCGGTGGTATTTTGATTTTTTGTTTATCAGAAAGAAAATGCGTGTGGCAGGGATAGTTTTTCTTGATAAAATTTGCCCAATTTCCGTGAAAACATTGAATTTGCCAAATACCGTGAACCGATTGCCATTACACAATACGGCAAACCTGCTGTGGTTTTGATGAGTTATGAAGAAGCGGTTAATTTATTGAACATCAAAGAAAAAGCATATTCAGATGAACGAGTGCCCAATGAATTAACTCGCCAAGCCATGCAAGAATTGAGAGATGACCGTCAGAGCCGACATTTGAAACGACATGATAGCGTAGAAGCTATGATAGCGGATATTCAGGTGTTTGAAGAATGAACCGTACACTTGTACCGAGAATACGCGAAATTCAAGCTGAATTTTTGGCTCAGCTGCCCGATGAATTACATCAAGGACAAGTTGGGCGTGTTGCCAAACGTTTTGCATTGGTGGCAACAGCGTTGGAAATGTCGCGTTCTATTACATGCATTATGCAGGGCATGGGTATGTTAATGGTGCAAAAGTGTTTTGATGATTGGCTCAACCGTACAGGTGCTGGTAAACAAGAAGATTTGAAAATCATCAAGAAAATGGCGGACTTTATGCAACTAAACGCTGACAATGGGCGTTTTGCTCAATGGGACGCTAAAATCACATCGTCCAACCATGCAGGGTATTTCAGGAAAGTGGATTATGGTAAAAGTACCCACTATTGGATGGTACCGGCGGTGTTTGAACAGGAAATTTTTCAGGGTATTGATATTCAAAAAGTGTGTCAGGTTCTGTGTGATTTGGGGTGGTTAATCCGCCCTAATGATAAAAACTGGAAGCATTTGAAACGTGATAAAGGGCGTTTTTATGTTATTAAAGGAATTGAAATTCCTGAAAAATAATCTATTTTTTACTCAAAGCCATCAATCATTGATTTTGATTGATGGCTTTTTGTAACACCTTGTATCGCCCGTATCGCCCAGTATTATTCTAAATAATTTATTTAAATTCAATAATGTAACAGGTGTAACACCTGTAACTCCCAACTTTACCATTATTTGAATTTAGAAAATAACTTTATTTAAGAAACAATCATATTTAGGGTATTACGGGTGTTATATCTTTTAACCATATGTTTTTATTAATAAATATTTTATTATTAGGGTGTTACAAAGGTGTTACGAGGCTGTTACATCCATTTATCAAAGAAAAAAATTTGGTGGAATGCCAAAAATTGTTGGGGTCCTGATTTTTTTAATAAAAAAAAATTTGATTTATCAGGAAAAAAATCGTCAGAAGAAAAAATGCCTTTCGGTGGAGTTTTGGCAGTAGTGGATAAACCTGTTTTCTGATGATTATTTAATTGAATTTAAATGGAAAAAAGTTTTATTTTTTTAAAAAATAACTTGATTTACACACGATTCGTGTGTATAATGGCTTTATTAAATGTTAAACAGGAACTTCAATTATGAACCATTTAGACACCCAACTGCAAAAAGCCCAAGTTAAACAAGCGTGGGAAGATGTCCGCAAAAAGCGTTTAGAAAACGATTTGACCGAACAACTGAACGAAATCCAAATCAAAAAAGCCGAATTAGACTTGGCACAACACGAACAATTACAGGAGATTGAAAGACGTAAACAATTGGCGGAACTCGCTAAACTGGAACAGGAAGCCAACCACATTTTATTAGCAAGTAAGGTAGGTGCTTCAATTTTGGCGGTGGTTTCGTTTATTGTGGTTACAATCATTACAATTTATGAGAAACTGAAAGCCGTATTTGGCGGTTAAAATTAAGGCGATATGGGATAGCAATTATCTCATATCCACTAAAACTTAAATCATTGAACAATATGGAGATTTGAAATGATTAAAGAAAATAAAACAGTAGCTGAACAACTAGATTTTGAATTGGCTGAAATCAAAAAGAAACATGAACTTGCCAATAAAAAGGCGGTCGTATGGATTATTTTAATGTTGTTATTGACGCTTTGGTTTTGGTCGTGGTTATGATGAATTTCCCTGAAATTGGCTACACGCCAGCGAATTTGCGTTATGTATTGGAACAAATGAGGTGGACACAAAAAGAGCTTGCAGAGCGTTTAAACGTCAGTTTAAGGGGCGTTCAAGCGTGGGTAGCAGACGTGGACAAACCAGCCCATAGGGATATGCCTGTAAGCCAATGGCAAGCCTTACTTGTGCTTATTCAGGCAGCCTGAAACAGCAAAAATCGCCTATTTCTACAATAGCGGAAATAGGCGATTTTTTTAACTATTGTTGAATAGCGTTTGCCTAATTCTACGTTCATTTTCTGCTCCAACCACTTGATTAAATCATCTCTATTTTCAAATTTAGGAACAGCCACGAAATCATCTTCAACTCGTGATTTCACGCGTTTGAAATCAAAATTAAATACTTATTGTTTCATCGTTTTTTTCCATATTGCTAAATCAAATCATCAATATCACGCTGTTCACGCGAATTGAATTTTTTGAAACCTGTGTTAATCGGGTGGCGGTCATTTTCGGTTGGTGGTGGAGTGGTGGTTTTCGCTGGTGGTGGCACATCATTTTTTACCACAGGCTCAAGTTGGGCAGGTTTGGACGGTTGAGCCTGATTAGGGCGTGTTTTTTGGGTTGGCACGGTGGCTGTTTGGCTTCTATTCTTGATAAATGATTTGAGCGTGGTTAAGCCCACTTGTAAGCCATTTTCTTGCAAAAATGCCAAAATTTGGGCTTGTGAGTAGCCTTCATTTTTCAGGAAAAAAATGTCATCTTTGAACGGCTCTAATTTGGAAACACGCCCTTTTTTGGGATTTTTGTTGATAAATTCTTGTACAGATTGGCTAATCATAGTTGTTTTATCGGCTAAATTAAGGCTAAATAAGGTCAATTATAGTCTAAATATTGGACTATTTAAAGTCCAAATTAAGCCGTTTAAAGTCTATTTTAAAGTTGCATTATGGTTTACTTAAATCTAATTTATGGCTAATTTTGGTTTAATTGAAGTCTAAATATGGTCTATGGTGTGGGTTATATATTTTTTGTTTAAAAACCTTAAAAATTTAGAACGCAGGATAGGCACAACGTGCCAAAAACACCGCTAAATGCGATGTTTTACATTCCGCGTTCGCGGAAACGCCCCTTGTGGGGCTGGTTCATCAGGCAAAAAGAAAAGGCACTCCGAAGCCCATAGCGGACTTCGGAATGCCTTTGGTGTCAGAAAAAAAGTAGGGCTGCGCGTCAGCGTTCCATTTCCCAATCATCACGACTGGGATTTTTCGGCTCGGCTTTCGGCTCGCTGATTTGGGTTTGAGATTGTTGGTGAGAATGCGCGTGGCGGTCGTAGATTTGTTGGGCTTGAGTATCCAAACTTTTTCCTGAAACTTCTTTGGCAAAATCTTTCATGATTTTGGCTTCGGTTTTGTAACCCAATTTGTACAATTCCCTCGAAATCAAGCTGTACTGCTCTGTAATGTGGTCTTTGGCTTGCTGAGCTTTTCCCTGAAAAGGATGTTGCGGTCGCTGTTGCGCTTGCAGAGCTTCTAAAATCGCTTCAACATTGGTTTGGGCAATGTGGCTGCGCTTGATGTTTTCAGGCTGCTTGCCCTGTTTTTCTTCCTGTATGGTTCGGAGAATGATTTGGCGAATGTCGGCTTTCTGCCCTTTAATGCTCTGCCCACGATGTTGTCGCCGCGTGGCGGTGCATTCTACACCTTGTTCACGCATTTTTTCAGCAAAACGGACGCGCCACTCAAACAAATCATTTTTGCGTGGATTTAAGCGGATACCATCATAATCCCTAACCATGACACACAAATGGACGTGTGGGTGTGGTGGCTCGCCGTCTCGCTCGCTTTCATGGTGCAACACAAAGGCATATTCATGTTTTTCAAACTGTTCAGCCGCAAATTGGCGAGCCGCATTCAGTACGGCTTGCGGTGGCGTACCTGCGGGCATGGACAGCACAATGTTAATCGCTTCGCGTTTGTCGGAATTTTCGCGTATGCCCGATTTTTGCCAATGGTTCATCAAGGATTGAATGGCTTGATTACCTTGAACTTTGTCGCCGTCTCGGGTTTCAAGTGGTAATTCGCCATTACGCGAAATGTATTTCATGTGGTTTTGTACACCGTTAATTCCTTTGGAATTTTTACTAACACGTTTGGCAATTTTAACCATCACTTCAGGCTTTTTGGCGGCGGCTGCCTGTAAATTTTTGAGACCTGTGCCTGATTTTAAACCTGTTTTTGCAAACGGTTTGGTGTTGCGGTTTGGGTTACTGCCACCGCCCAAAGAACTGCGTTTGGGTTTTACCGCATGGGTTTTGTAGCCGATGAACCAGTCATCAATTTGTTTGTTTAGTTGCTGCATACATCAATCTCCAACTTTCGCTGAATTTAAGCGGTTTTTCTTGCTTTTCCAGTACTTTGTAAACAATATCCGTGTGATAGTCCAAATATTCCACAAATTCATTAAGCTGTTTGGTGGTAAATGAATGCGGCGACATTTCATTAAATTTTCGTGCTATTTGATTGATATTTCGCCCAATTCGTAAAAGCTGGTAATTGTATTGAAACAGAGCTTGAACCGCGTCATTGCCTAAAACAGGTTTTTTTGTAATGTATTCGGCGATGATGTCTCGGGCTACTTCGTTTAAGGTGCTATGTTGTTCTTTGGCTTTTTGGGTCAAATAAACCTGTTGCTTGGGTGGTAATCGCAAGGTTAAACGCTCAAATAATTGTTCTTCATGTGTATTCTCTATTTCAGTCTGCCTGATTTGCGCTTGTAACAATTTTTTGGCGAGTAGAGAAACGCTGGCTTTACCGTAGCGTTCTTTGGCGATTTGCCGCAATTGCTGAATTTCATCAGTAGTTAAGCCATAAACATCTATTTTCTTTGATAAATTTTTCACTTTTTTCTCCGACTATTCATAATTGATTGCGGTATCGTGTTTTAAAGTGCGCCGCCAATACTGTTTTTCACAGCGTTGGCAGTAATAGCGAAAGCGGCGGTCGCTGGCTTCGGTAACCACCACGCCAACACCGCAATTTTGGCAATAAAATTGACGTGGTAAAGTCAAGTCGCCACTAAACTGCTTGACTTTCATTTTCCAAATCTTTCAATAGATTACGGTAATATTCGGCAATCTCATCTTGTTGGCTGGCGGACAGTTTTTGGGTTGCATTGGGCAGTTTTTTCAGGCGAATAAGCTCATCAATTTGGCTTTGGCTTAATCGTTCATGCAACCATGCGGCACTTTCCAAAATATCCTTACTAAACCAATAATTATGACAATGGTGGCAGAGTGCAGCCGCATTGTCGGGGTGGTAACGAATGCTGTAAAAACGCCGTGAAAAATGGTGGGAACATTGCAGAGCTGTTGATTTTTTTGGGTATTGTTTGCCACAGCGTTCGCAACAATAGTTTGCCCTTGCTCTGATGTAGTCTGAAAAGGCTAAATCAGCGGCGGTATGGGTAAAGTTTTCGGTGGGTGTGTCGGGTTTCTCTTTGTGCAGTTTTTTCATTAAAACAATGGTTTCACTCAATAAATCATAGAGCGCGGTTTGCTGAAATTTTTTGCAATCACGTTGCCAAATTTTCAACTGAGCGATGTGTGCTTCAATCGGGTTGCTTTCTTTGAGTTTAATTACGGTCATGGTGTTCTCCCAAAAACAAAACCCTGATTAACCATTTGGCTAAACAGGGTCTTATCTCAAAAATAAAAAATAAAATCAGCGTTCCATTTCCCAATCATTATCACGGCTGGGCGCGCGCTCGTGTTTGGGTTCATGGACTTTTTCAGGCTGCCTGTCTTGCGTTTTCGCAGGGTCAGGCGCGTGATATTTGCCATCACGGATTAAATCGCTTTGGTTCTCGTAAATGGCTTGGCGCGTTTTTTCGTGGAACTCGGCTGGCATATGGCGCATGGCTGCCAATGCTTGCCGCTCGTAAAACCGTGCTTTGTGTTGCTGCTCGGTCGGCAGCGTTGCCAATTTGCTTTCGTATTGCGCTTTGGCGGTGTCGCTGGGCTTGGGCGCGTTGGTCTGCTGCGCTTGTGTGGCATGGGCTTTAACCGTGTCCGCCGCTTTGACTGCTTCAGTTGGAATGGTTTTCATGGTGCTTTCGGGACGTTCAGGCATGGCGGATTGCTGTTTTAGCTTTTCGGCTTCGGCAATACTGTTGGTGGCTCGTTCTTCGCGGCGGCGTTCCAAAATGGTTAAATCTTCGGGGCTGGGTTTGTAGCCTTTGGTGGCAATGCCGCGACTTTCTGCTTCCAACCACATTTGCTGCTTAAATTCTTGGCTGCCTGAAATTTTGATACTGTCCCAACCTTTGGCTTTTGCTACGTCCAACATATCTTGAATGGTTTGTTTGTCGTCTCGGGCGGTGTGTAGGGTTTTGCCTTTGTCTTCAAACAACACCGTTTTGGGATTGTCGGGTGCAGTGTAACGCAACAAATGTGCGCCCATTTCGTAGTTCATCACGCGAAAGCGTTGTACGTCCACAGCCACCATGCGACTTTGCAAATGGGCTGGGATTGTGTAATCCAAACCTGTATTGGCTTGGGATTTTTCCTGCTCGGGGGCAGGGTGTTTAGACTCGTTTTTTTCCTGATTGGGTTCTGCTGTTTCAAGCTCGGTGTTGGTCGGTGTTTGCGTTACGCTGGGATTTTCAGGCTGCCTGAACTCAGTTTTTTTGAGTTCGGCAGGGTCAATTTCGCGCTGGAACGCTTCGTATTCAATGGTATTGGGTAACTCGGGTTCAGGCTCATCAGCCTGATTTTCTTGATGATTGACTGGGGGAACAGGGCTGACTTTTTCATCATCTGCCAATTCAGGGTTTGGGTCTTGGTTTTGTGCGACTTGCGGATGCTCTTTAGGCAAATCTTCAAAATTGTAATCGTAGAAATCAGGGGCGCGCTCGTTTTCAGGCTGCCTGAAATCGGTTTGATTTGGGTTTTCCATCATGGTTTTTTGCTGTGATAATTGTCCACCTAACACATTGGCAGCAACTTGTAATGCGCGGTCTGCATGGTCAAATGCTTGTTTGGCATCATTAAAATTTTTAGATTCATGTAAACCATTTTCTTTTAATTCACGGTGCATTTGCTCACGTTTGGTCTTATCAGCAATAAAGTCTCCACCCACGCCAGTAAATTTAAAATGTTTGAATTCATCGCTTGTCCACACATAAGCCATTTGTAAACGGGTTTCTCCATTTTCATCAACAAATTCAAAGTTTTTGGTAGCTTCTAATCGTGTTAAATCGCCTTCAAATTCACGGTTAAAGGTTTTGACAGTGTAGCCATATTTTTCCGCCATTTCTTTGAATTCATTAAAGTGTTCGTTAGTCAGTGTGAAATCATTTTCATTTTTTTGATTTTCCATAGAATTTACCTTTTCAGAAAAAGAAATAGCCACATCTTTTTCTGATATGGCTGTTTGGGTGGGCTTATTGGGTAACTCGGTTTGTGGATTGGCTTTCGGCTCGGGATTGTGCTGTTCGTTGGGATTTTCAGGCTGCCTGAAATTCTGTTGCGGTTCAGGCTTTGGCGTTTCGGGCAAAGGGGCGTAGCCATTTGCCACGCGCCAATAATCGTTTTTCAACAATTCTTCACGCGATAATTCGGGTTTAATGTGTTCCATTTCAGGCTGCCTGAAATCTACTTCTGTTTCAATTTCAGTTTCTTGCACCATTGCCAAACCAAAGCGTTCACGTACCGCATCAATTCCTGCTAATTTATGCAAGTCATTGAAATCAGTAGGGACTTTATCCGTACCTTTTTCTTGCTGATATTGCTGAATTTGGGTTGGGCTAAATTCAGGCAGCAAAATTTGGGCGCGTTCGCCCCATACTTCGGCGGCGGCTTGGGCTTTGTGTAAACCTGTTTGACTGGGGTCTTGGTCGGCGGCGAAATAAACAGGTACGTTTTCAGGCAGCACGTTTAACAGCTTTTCCGAAACCGCTTTCAAATTACCAGCGTCAAACGCCACCACAACAGGCTTGCCAGTCGCTTCATGAACGCTGGCGGCGGTCGCAAAACCCTCCGCCAAAATAATGCCTTGTTGATTTTGCTTAAAATCACCAATAATCGTGTACGCGCCTTGTTTTTGTCCGCCGTTCAGGAATTTTTTGTTGCCGTCTTCATCAATGGTTTGCACATTGACTAATTTTTTCTCTGAATACAATGGGATAATCAACTGCTTTTTGCCCTGATATTCGTTTTGGCGAATGCCTTTGAGCGTGTCCGCGTCCAAGCCTTTACTTTGGGCGTAGGCGTGTTTGGGGTTGGCAGGGCTGGCATTGTGCCAAATGCCGTAGGCGGTTTTTTCCGCTTTGGCGTGGGCTTGGGCAATGCGCTTGGCTTCGGCTTGTTGCTTTTCTTGGGCGATTTGGGAGCGTTTGGCTAATTCCTCTGCACTTGGTGGTGTATACGGTTTTTCAGGACGATAACCATTTTCTCGAGCTGTTTTAAACAAAGAAGCGATGTGAATATGCCCCACCTTGATGGACTTCCACACCGATTGTGCGTCTTGTTGTTTATAATTATCGGACTGACGCGACCAGTTATCCCACATTTCAAAGCCGTTTTCGCCCAATTCGTCTTTAATAGCTGCCCCCATGCGAAACCATGTTTCACGGTCTTGTGGGTCAATGTGGTTCAGGGCGTTTTGAATGTTGTCGTAATCGCTCATGTTTCATTATCCGTTGTTTCTATTGGATTTTCCGCTAATAAAGCGGCGGTTTCAGGCATTTTGTCCAGCAGCCATAAATCGGGTAAGTCTTTGACTGCCTGCATATTTTCAGGCGTATCATTCGTTCCCTTGCGTATCATCAAAGCCAATACGCTTTCACGTACGGCTTCTTTGTTCACACATTTTTCCCATTCAAAACTTGCCATTTCTTCTACGCTCAATGGTTCGGTTTTGGGTTGGGGATTTTCAGGCTGCCTGATTTCGGGCTCGTTGGCTGGCTGAATATGATTAACAGATTGATTTTGTGATGAATGAGCTTGTGGTATCGGCAAATCCAGTTCAGGAATTTTCGGAACAGGGTATTTCGTCTTATCCAAACGCGCTGTAAAAACAGGGTCTTGCCAATAAATGATTTTTTGCGCGTAAATCGGACGGACTTTGTTTAACGTAACAATGCAGTCGCTCGCTGGCATGGTTTTCATCTCGTCTGGATTCATCACAGCGCGTTTTTGGTCGGAAATACTTTGGCTACGGCTCGTGCCACGCCCCGAAGAACGCGAACTGGAACGGCTTTTAAACGTCTCATAACCGATGATTTCGCTGTATTCTTGCGCGTCCTTTTGGTCACGTGGTGTGTACAACACCCGACAGGCAAAGTTGGTTGTGAGCGTCCGTGCCGCTTCTTTGCCGTAGATGTCTTCCAGTTGGGACGGCGACTGGTTGATAATCAGCAAACGCAAATTGTAGCCAGCGATAAACGCCACCGCGTTCACAATAACCGACATTTTGCCCAATGCTGGGAACTCATCCATTAACAGCAAACATTGGTGTTTCAGCGCAGGATTATTTTCAGGCAGCCCTTGTTGAACATTCACATCAATCAGCTGATTAAAAAACAAATTCATCAAATTGCGAAATGTTCCCATTTCCGTAGGCACAATACCAATGTAAATTGTCATGCGCTTTTTGCGGAGTTCGTCCAGCCTGAAATCATCTGAAGACGTGGCTTTTTCCACAACAGGGTCAAGAAACATACCCAACGGCGCGGTCAGAGATGACAAAATATCAGCCCCAGTTTTGGGCGAGCCGTTCACAAATCCCAACAGCAAAGTTTGGCATTGTGAACTCAAATAAGGGCGGCTTTCAATTTCATCTTTCAGCCATTCATTGAGCGGTTGCCCATCGGTCGGCGAAGTCAAGCGGAATAGATTGGCTAATGTAGTGCGTTGGCGATAATCGCTTAAATCGCGCTCGTGTTCGGTTTCAATCAAAAACAAACTCAATCCGACAAATAATTTACGCGCAGATTCCGTGAAAAATTGGGAACTGCCACTATCGTTATGCCCCGAAGCCAACAGAATTTGTGCCATATTCATCAAGTCTTTATATGTGAAACGTGCATCGCGGCGTATGTAGGTGTAGGGGTTCCAACAATGCGACATCAGGGGTGACATTTCTTTTAATTTGGGGTCGGGGTTGTCTTCGCTTTTGGGTAAAATCCCTGCTGGATTAAACAAATAAACTTCTTGCCCGTGTGCTTGGCGGAAACCTGCTGTAATCAAAAAGTTTTCATATTTGGGGTCGTAAACCACCATACTGTCCCGATAATGCAGGCAGTTGGGAATCACAATGCCCACGCCTTTACCCGAGCGTGTAGGCGCGTCCAATTCAAAAAATTCATTGCCAAACCAGCGCAAATATTGTCCTTTGTGTTTGCCAATCAAAATATCGGGAAATTTTTGTTTGGTTTGTTCTTGTGGGCTTTGCAATAAACCTGCTTGGCGGATTTCCATGTCGTTGGCAAACCGTGCCGAGCCGTGCAATTCGCGTTTGGGTTTGCCCAAAATTACAGCCAATAAAACCACAATCACAGGCAAAAAGCCCAACAGAGCCGACAGCACCGTAGAAACCACCAAAGGCATGAACATGGTTTCGGGCAGCCTGTTCATCTGCCAATATTTCAGCAATAAAAATGGGCTGGGTTCGGTTTTTTTGAGCGAGAGCCAATCCACAAAAACGGTCGCACCCAAATAAAAACCGCCTGCCAACGCAAGCGGTTCAAGGACTACCAAGAAAATAATCAGGGGGAGTATGGGGCGTTTGGGTTCAGACATGGGTTTTCCTTTTGATGATTAACGCCCTTGTAAGGCGTGAAGTTTGGCGACTGGGTTGTAATACAGTTCAGTCATATAGGTTCGGTTGAAAAAGCAAACAACATCAATGGTAGAACGGACGGTATTCAAAATAAAAT